>CAWCMA010000006.1:0-199586 GCA_963796565.1 uncultured delta proteobacterium
ACGACTTTCATCTTTTCCACCCACGATCCTCAGGTCATGGAGCGGGCGCGCCGTTTGATCCGCCTGAAAGACGGTCAGATCGCAAGTGACGAGGTGCATGACAGGCAGGCGGCCGTCGTGACGGCAAAGGGCGGCGTAGTCTGACGGCGCAGTAAACGGTTACTGAGCAATCGGTGAAACTCCGAGCGCCGCGGCTATCGGTGGGCGGGCGGCGGCCACGGCTGGCGCGGCCAGTACCGGCGGCGCGCCCGCGATGTAGAAGCGAATCAGTTCCGTGGTGACCTCGGGGCCGCCGACGAAGGTGGTGCCTTCCTGCTTGAGCAGGCGGTAGGGCGGGGTCGCCGCGAAATAGAGTATATTCTTGGGAATTGCCGGTTTGATGACGTGCAAAACGAAGCGCGGCCAATTCGGCATCACGGTCGCGATGTCGACCTGTGCGATAACCTTGAGTGCGGAGAAGCTGCCGGCCGGCACGGTTATCTGTTCGATACTCGCTGCCGAGACGTCCTGACCCACGTAACTGTACGGCGTGATTTGCTGATTGAGTATGCCTTCGGCGCCGGCGCGCGGCGCTCCGAGGGCGCGCAAAAACGCTATCCACGGAACCGCGTCGGGATACAGGTCATGTGGCAGATCGACGGCCCCGGCCAGCCGGAGCACCGCCGCATCGTTGCGCCAGAACGAGCTCTGCAAAGCGCGACCATGATCGTACAGCGTCCATTGGTACATGGTGCAGCCTTGCCGATGATTGGGGAATAGCCAGAACCCGACTTCGAACTGAGAGCTGGTCAAAGTGGTAATCTCGATGTGAACCGTGTCATCGCCGACCATTTCGTTCCACGACGTGGCCCGCATCACCAGTTCGCCCGTTCGATTCTCCGTCTGCCTGGTTTCGTCGACTTCGACGCCGGGCGGTGGAATCAATGCGTCATGGTCGGAGCGCTCGCCGATCATTCCGTGGCCAATCAATCCGCGCGCAACCAGCCAGGCATCGGTTGCGCCGCCGGCACTCGACTCCGTGCCCGGCGCCTGTGGGGTATCCGCATGACCGATACCGGATCCCAGGATTAAGACCGCCACGAACACCGCCAGCGGAGAAAAGCGGACTCGGAACGATGAGGTGCTCATGTGAAAATTCACGGCTCCTAGATACGAACGGTCAAAGACACAAACGGTCAAAGCGGGCCGCTAACCACGCTTATATGCGTCGGGGGCTTTGCTCAGAGGCAGAATGCCCGGCACGCACACTGCGTGGCAACGGCAGCGCTTCCTCGAGCAGAGTGTGAGGATGTAAGAAAACTCTCGGGCGAGGTGAACTGATCGTATATTCTTCGAGTCAGCGACGCAAAGGCGACTGGTCAGCGTCGGAGCACGATTCGCGCACAGATCGTCCCCCCGCTGAAGTTTTGCCGCGGGACGTTCGTTTTGGATCGCCCCCAACACTCCGTGAGAAGAATCGGCACCCTTCCCGATCATCTTTAATGTCAATTAGCCGACGTAGGCTCATTTGTGCAGGACTCCAAGTTGCCCAATTTCAGTTCTTTACGCGACAATATTTCGCATTGTCTGGTTACGTTCTACTTCCGCCTTTGCCCCCAGCCGGTGTAGACTTCAACAGTTGACCGGTGCGATTTGAAAATACGAAAGAAAGCGCGTGATACGAACGCCCATAGGTTGATCCGGCCGAGGGCGCTATCGCGGCGTTTGACCGCAAAGTCCACAAGGATCGTGGAAAGACCCGCGGTAGCCGACTTCAAAAGTAAGGAGGTTATTCTTCGCGCAGCGGAGTTGGCGGCCCTAAAAGTTCCTGTACCTGTAGCCGGCGTCGCGCATATCACCGCTCTGAGGGCTAGAAGTGAACATTTAACCCTAGCTCTGCTTGGGCCCCGCTCGATCCGCGCGTTTCCTTGTCCGACAGATGAATAGAGCCCCTACCCATGAAATGGTTAATTTTTCCACGCTCGTCGAGATTCTTCGCTGGCGAGCGCTTAAGCAGCCTGATCAGTTGGCCTACGCTTATCTGCTCGATGGAGAGGTCGAGGGGGGCCGTCTGACCTATGCGGAGTTGGACCGCGAGGCCCGGACTATCGCTGCGCTGCTCCAGACCTACTGCGCGAGCGGGCAGCGCGCACTGCTCATCTATCCAACTGGTCTCGAATTCATCGCGGCGTTTTTCGGTTGCTTGTATGCGGGGGTGATTGCCGTCCCCCTCCCCCCGCCAACTGCGGCTCAGCAGCAACGGACTTTCCCCAGGCTACGAGCCATCGCGAACGATGCTCAGCCGTCGGTGGCGCTCACTACGTCATCGATCCTCTCGAAGGTTGAGGCGCTATTCACGCAAGCTCCAGAGCTGGCGACAATGCGCTGGGTGGCCACCGACAAGCTCACCGGCGGCCTGGCGCCGGAATGGCAAAATCCTTCCACGACCAGCAACAGTCTGGCCCTGCTCCAATACACCTCAGGCTCGACCACCGTGCCGCGGGGCGTGATGGTCAGTCACGGGAACCTTCTGCATAACTCCGCCAACGTCAACCACGCGTTCGAGCTCACACCGGACAGTGGCGTATCGGTATCGTGGCTGCCGGTCTTTCATGATATGGGACTTACTAATGGAATCGTCCAACCGACATATGTGGGACGTCCATGTTTTCTCTTGCCGCCACAATCCTTCCTTCAGCGGCCGGTGCGATGGCTCCAGGCAATTTCACGATACAACGGCACCGTCAGTGGAGGTCCCAACTTCGCTTACGAGCTGTGCGCCCGCAAAATTACTCCGGAACAGTGCGAAAATCTCGACCTCAGTAGTTGGTATGCGGCGTACAATGGCGCAGAGCCAGTCCGAGCGGACACTCTGAAACGGTTTGTCGCGACCTTTGGCAGATATGGCTTCCGCCCAAGCTTTCTGTATCCCTGCTACGGACTCGCCGAAGCCACTCTCATGGTGTCGGGCGGTCCTCTGAAAGACGAGCCCACCTTGTATCTGGCTCAGGCGGCGGCGCTCGAACAGAATCGCGTCGCGGAGGCCTCCGACCAGCAACAGAATGTGCGGACACTGGTTGGATGTGGCCACGCCATGCCCGCTACCAGGATTGTCATCGTTCATCCTGAATCGTTGACTCGCTGCGCACCGGAGGCGGTGGGCGAAATCTGGTTATCAGGTCCTACCGTTTCGCGAGGTTATTGGAACCGCCCCGATGAGACCGAGCGCACGTTGCGGGCCTACCTGGCGGACAGCGGAGAAGGGCCATTTCTGCGCACCGGAGATTTGGGATTTCTGAAAGATGGCGAACTGTTTGTCACCGGCCGGCTGAAGGATCTGATCATCATCGGCGGCCGCAACCTTTACCCCAACGACATCGAATTGACGGTGGAACAAAGCCATCCCGCGATACGGTCGGGCTGTTGCGCGGCGTTTTCGGTCGACGTCGCCCACGAAGAACGTTTGATCGTCGCCGCCGAGGTTGAGCGCCGCTACAAATCGGCGGATACCAACGGCCACATCGGGGTACCGCACTCGCATCCTCGGCTGTTGCTGGACGTCGATGCGATGGTACGGGCGATTCGGCGAGCGGTGGCGGAAGAGCATGATGTGCGGGTGCACGCCGCGGTGTTGCTCAGGGCGGGGAGCCTGCCGAAGACGCCAAGCGGCAAGGTTCAGCGCAATGTGTGTCAGGCCAGCTTCCTGAATGGCACTCTAGCCTCACTGTAAGAAGTGCGTAATGTCGGAGAATTCTACCACCGGCGCGTCGCCAAGTTCTGTCGAGCGGAGTTCTGGTGCGCGTAGTTCCGTCGATCGGGACGAACGGGACCGGATAAATTCTGCAACGGATTCCCGAAGCGCGGAAGTCATCCAAGCCTGGTTGGTCTCGCGGCTGTCCGAGGTGCTGGCAATTGAGCCTCGTGAGATCGATGTCCGCGAGCCCTTCGCCAGTTATGGCCTCGGTTCAAGCGAGATGGTCGGCCTCTCTGGCGAACTAGCGGAGTGGCTCGGGCGACAAATCTCTCCCGCTCTCCCATATGAGTACCCCACCGTCGAGACGCTCGCCCGGCATTTGGCGGGATCGGCGGATGCTTCGGAGTCACGCGACGCGCAATCAGGCGCCATGGTCGACCACGAGCGTGAAGTGACCAGCGAACCGATCGCAATCATCGGCATCGGCTGCCGTTTTCCCGGAGCCCATGACCCACAGGCGTTCTGGCGATTGCTGCGGGACGGAGTGGATGCCATCACAGAGGTTCCCGCGGAGCGCTTCAGCCTTGACGCTTTTTACGATCCCGACGCCGCGGCTCCGGGTAAAACGAACACTCGCTGGGGCGGCTTCCTCGAGCAGGTCGATCAGTTCGATCCCCATTTCTTCGGCATCTCTCCTCGTGAAGCGGCGCGAATGGATCCCCAGCAACGCCTCTTGTTGGAGGTGGCGTGGGAAGCACTACAAGACGCCGGACAGGTGGCGGAGCGTCTGGCCGGTACCCAGGCCGGTGTTTTCATCGGCATCTCGAACAACGATTACGGCCGGATCCAGTTCGGTGATCCGGATCGCATCGATGCGTACGCGGGCACCGGCAACGCACTGAGTATAGCGGCCAATCGAATCTCCTACCTATTTGATCTCCGCGGACCGAGCATGGCTATCGACACCGCCTGTTCGTCGTCACTCGTCGCGGTCCATCTGGCCTGCCGCAGTCTCTGGAACGGAGAGTCCAATCTCGCTCTGGCCGGGGGCGTGAATCTGATCCTCTCGCCGGCGATTACCATCAATTTTACCAAGGCTGGCGTAATGGCTCCCGACGGGCGCTGCAAGGCCTTCGATGCGCGAGCCAACGGCTACGTCCGCAGCGAGGGCGCCGGTGTCGTCGTTCTGAAGCCGCTATCCAGAGCCCTGGCCGACGCGGATCCGATTTACGCCGTCGTCCGCGGTAGCGCGGTGAATCAGGACGGACGCAGCAACGGCCTGATGGCTCCCAATCCGCTGGCCCAGGAAGCCGTTCTGCGAGAAGCCTACCGGCGCGCCGGAGTGTCGCCTGGCAAAGTTCAATACGTCGAGGCCCACGGCACTGGCACTTTACTTGGCGACCCAATCGAGGTGAAGGCGCTGGGCGCGGTGCTTGGCGTCGACCGTCCCCCGGGGCGACCATGCGCCCTGGGCGCGGTGAAGACCAATATCGGTCATCTCGAAGCCGCGGCCGGCATCGCCGGCTTGATCAAGGTGGCGCTAGCGCTCAAGCATCGCGAGATCCCGCCCAACCTGCACTTCAGGGAGCCCAATCCTCACATTCCCTTCGATCGACTCCCGTTGCGGGTGCAGACGACGCTCGGTCCATGGCCGGTCGAGTCGGGTCCCGCCCTGGCCGGGGTTAGCTCATTCGGCTTTGGTGGAACCAATGCTCACGTGGTTCTCGAAGAGGCGCCCCAGTCTAACTCCGGGAGTCGAAGTGCGGAACGCGGGATGGAAAGTCGCGAAATCCGCGATACCAAGTCCGCGCACTTGCTACCGCTGTCGGCCCGTAGCGCCGAGGCCCTCCAGTCGCTCGCTCGAGCGTACCAGAATTTCCTGGCGACTCCGGAGCCCAAGCTGTCGCTGCACGATATTTGTTACACGGCCAGCATGCGACGCGATCATCACGACTACCGTCTCGCCGTGACAGGCTACTCGCGCGAACAACTGAGTGAAGGGCTCCAGGCTTTTTTGCACGGAGAGACTTGTCCCGGTCTGTCTTCCGGCCGCAAGGATTCAGGTCGTCAAAGAAAGCTTGTTTTCGTTTTTCCGGGACAAGGATCGCAATGGTTTGGCATGGGGCGAAGCCTCCTGGAACAGGAGCCGGTTTTTCGCGAGGTCGTGGAACGTTGCGACCACGCGATGCGTCGGTACGGAGATTGGTCTTTGCTCGGCGAGCTTACGGCAACCGATGCGGCTCGGTCCCGGCTGAACGAAATCGATATCGTCCAGCCGATCTTGTTTGCGATTCAGGTCGCCCTGGCGGCCTTATGGCGTTCCTGGGGTGTCGAGCCGCAGGCCGTGGTCGGCCACAGCATGGGAGAGGTCGCGGCGGCTTGCGTCGCCGGCGCGCTGAGCCTCGAAGATGCGGCACGGGTCATCTGTAATCGCAGCCGCCTGGTCAGACGCGTCGTCGGACAGGGCGCGATGGCCGCGGTCGAGCTTTCGATGGAAGAGGCTCGCGGCGTCCTCGCTGGCTACGAAGATCGCGTGTCCATCGCGGCCAGCAACAGTCCCGCCTCCACCGTGCTGTCGGGAGATCCGGCGGCGCTGGAAGCAATCCTCGATCGGTTGCGGCGTCGCGACATCTTCTGCGCCATGGTGAAAGTGAATTTCGCTTCCCACAGCCCACAGATGGATCCGCTGCGCGCCGATTTGGTGCAGGCTCTGGAGGGACTGGGGCCGCGGCCCGTATCGATACCCATCTACTCGACCGTGACCGGTATGGTCAGCGACGGGCTCGAGTTCGAAGCGCGCTATTGGGCGAGAAATCTGAGAGAGCCGGTGCTCTTTTCGGCGGCGGTTCAACGCTTGCTGGAAGATGGACATGACATTTTCCTTGAAATCAGTCCGCATCCCGTTCTCCTGAGTGGCATTCAGGAGGGACTCCATCACCTCGGCCACGAAGGCGCTGTGGCGCCGTCGATGCGGCGTGATGAGGAAGAACGCACGGTGATGCTGGGGTCGCTCGGCGCGCTCTATAGCCTGGGATATCCGGTCGACTGGAGCCGCATCTATCCGGCCGGAGGTAGTTGCGTCCGTCTCCCGTTGCCTCCCTGGCAGCGCGAGCGTTGTTGGATGGAGAGCAGGGGAGACGAAACCGACTATCGATGGGATGCACGCGGGGATGCGCATGGGGATGCGCGCGGCGCGCAAGAGAGGCATCCGCTGCTGGGACGGCATTTCAAATCGGCACATCTTGCGGAACATCTTGCGGAAACCCATTTCTGGGAAGTCACGCTCAACCAGCGGGCCCTGCCTTATCTGGATGACCATCGTATCGAAGGAGTCGCGGTGCTGCCCGCGTCGGCCTACGTGGAGATGGCCTTGGCCGCGGCGGTCGAGACTTTCGGAGCGCAATGCTTCACTCTGAAGGACATTAAATTTCACCGGGCGCTTTTCCTGCCCGCCGGCGAAGCTCGCCTGCTGCAGCTAGTCCTTTCGCCCGGCACGGAGGGACCGGCAGCTTTTCAGATCTACAGTCGCCGCACGGGAATCGGCGAGTCAGGTAAATCATGGACGCTGCATGCGGCCGGCGGGGTTACTTTTCAAGGAGACGGCGGTGTCTTTGCGACAGGACAGGAAACGCTCGCGGAGATTCGGGCTCGATGTCCGGAAAAGATCTCCGGACAGGATTATTACGCGAGACTCAGCGAAAGCGGTATTCACTACGGCCCTTTTTTCCGGAGCATTACTCAGTTGTGGCGGCATCACGGAGATGTGCTCGGTGAAATACGGGTTCCCCAAGGGGCTGAAACTGAATGTAGTACCTATCGGATTCATCCGGCGATCCTGGACGCTTGTTTGCAAGTTGCCGGCGCCGCTGTTGCGGCTCAGGCAGCGGCCAACGGTGAACAGAACATCTTCATGCCGACGCAGATAGACGAGATCCAGATCCACGGCCGTCCCGGGCCGCATTTATGGGGTTACGCCCATATGCAAGAGCGAAACGCCGATGCGGTCAAGGGAGAGGTAAGGCTACTGGATGAAGCCGGGCACGCGGCGGTAGAGATTTTGGGGCTGCGCTTCGAATCCCTGGGAAGCGATACGCGGCCTGCGGCCGAAGCGGGTCGGCAAGAAAATATAGAAAACTGGCTATATGAGTTTCAGTGGCAGCTCAAACAGCGAGCGGATGAAGCGGGAGCGGCGCACCCTCTCGCGCAAGCCAAGGAAGAGAGCTGGCTTATCTTTGCCGACCGCGGCGGCGTAGGAGAAGCGCTGGCGGCATTGTTGAAGGCGCAAGGCACGAGCAGCATCCTGGTCGCTTGCGGCGATTCGTACGAGGCCCAAGATAGTACGGAAAATTGTAGGCGTTTTCGTATTCGTCCAGAAAGACCGGAAGACCTGCGCCAGCTTTTCGAGGCGGCGCTGCCGGCCAATCAATCGGCCTGTCGGCGGGTTGTCCATCTCTGGAGCCTCGACTGCGTTGACACTTTCACGCCGCAGCAGACCACTGCGGCTTCGCTGGAGAAGGCCCAAAGCCTGGGCTGCGGCGCCGTGCTGCAATTGGTCCAGGAACTGGCCCGGGTCGAACGGCGTGATCCTCCGCGCCTGTGGCTGGTAACGCGAGCGGCGCAGGCAGCCGGCGAACACCCCTTACCTCTTAATGTAGCGCAGGCGCCTCTTTGGGGGATGGGTCGCGTTATTGCGCAGGAGCATGCCGCATTGTGGGGAGGCCTGATCGACCTGGATCCTGAGGCCTCGCCGCCTGACGCCGTTGCTTATCGTTTGTGGGAGCAAATCTCCAACCCCGACGGAGAGGATCAGATTGCGTTTCGTCAGGGGCGGCGATACGTGGGGCGCCTGGTGCGCAAACGCCGGTCTGCCGCGCAACGTGCTGCGCTCGCGTGGCCGACTGATGGCACTTATCTGGTCACCGGCGGACTGGGAGATCTCGGTCTCGTGGTCGCCCGTTGGATGGTCGAGCAGGGGGCTCGGCGGTTGATCCTTTTGGGACGCACGAAGTTCCCGCCGCGTTCGAGCTGGAGCGCAGCCGAGACGGGAAGTCGCCTGGCTCGACAGGTCGGCGCGATTCGCGACCTGGAAGCCTTGGGAGCGAGCGTGCATCTGGCCTCGGTGGACGTGGCGGATGAAGCACAGATCAGCGCTTTTCTCCGAGAGTTTGGCGCCGAGGGTTGGCCGCCGATCCGCGGCGTAGTGCACGCGGCCGGAGTATTGCGGGACGGACTGCTCCAGCAGCTTGATCAAGCCGCGCTGAATACCGTGTTGCGGCCCAAGATGATGGGTGGTTGGCTGCTGCATCGCCTGCTCGAAGACGCTCCACTGGATTTCTTCGTACTCTTTTCTTCCGCGGGCGCGCTCCTGGGCCAGCCGGGCCAGGGGAACTACGCTGCCGCCAACGCCTTTCTGGATGCTCTGGCGCATCACCGAAAAGCCCAGGGTCGGCCGGCCCTGAGCGTCAACTGGGGCGCCTGGGCCAACTTGGGCTTTGCGGATACGGCGGGGGCCAAGCGTCTCGCAGCACGTCTCGCGCTCGTAGGTGTCAGGAGCATGGAGCCCCGGCAGGCGCTGGAAGTGCTGGAACGGATGCTCCGGCAGGACGCGGCCCAGATTGCGGCGGTGCCCGTCGACTGGAGGCAATATCGCCAGTTTTACTCAGCGGGTAGTCAATCGCCGTTGCTTTCTCAACTTACTAATGAAGAGGCCGAGGCCCAACCGCAGACGGTCCATCCGGGAGAAAAGAGGAAAGCCCTTTTGGCCGCGGAACCCGCTGCGCGCGCTGGGCTTTTACGTTCCTACCTGAGCGAACAAGTAGCCCGCGTACTCGGATTTTCCGCTTCCCGGCTGGACGTGGAGCAAGCGCTCAGCAATCTCGGACTGGATTCCCTGATGGCGGTCGAGCTGAAGAACCGGATCGCGGTTGACCTGGGCGTGAACGTGCCGATGGTGAAGTTTCTCCAGGGGCCGAGCGTTGCCCAGGCCGCAACGCAGATCCTCGGTCAATTGACCGCGGAGCTTTCCACCTTTTCGGCGCCGCCCACCCCTATGGTCGCGCAACACCAGGGGGAGTACAGCAACGGCGATGCCGATGGTGAGCTGTTGGCAAAGCTCGATCAGCTTTCGGATGAGGAAGTGAATTCATTACTCACCGATATGTTGGACAAAGCGGAAATCAGTGAATGAGCGACGCTGCCCAGAGAATCGCCGATCTCTCGCCGGGAGAAAAGCGCGCATTGCTTGCCAAACTCCTTCGCAAGGAGAAGAGCGAGTCTCAATCGTTTCAGCCGCTATCCTATAATCAGCAAGGAATATGGTTTCTGTACCAGCTCGCACCCGAGAGCATGGTTTACAATGTAAATTTCGCCGCGCGCATCCGCTCTGATCTGGATATTTCAGCCCTGCGGCGCTCGTTTCAGGCGCTGGTCGATCGCCACCCCGCCCTGCGGACCACTTTTTCCGTACGCTCCGGCAAGCCTGCTCAACGAGTCCATCAACAGCTAGCGGTCCACTTCGTGGAGACCGACGCGTCGACCTGGGACGACGAAGTCCTGAAAACCCGGCTGCTCGAGGAAGCCTATCGCCCCTTTGATCTGGAACGAGGTCCGATACTGCGGGTGAACCTGTTCACCTGCTCGGCAAAGGATCACGTTCTTCTGCTGGTAGTGCATCACATCGTGATCGATTTCTGGTCTCTCGCGTTACTTCTCACTGAACTCAACGTGCTGTACCCGGCGGAAAAGGCCGGCGTAAAAGCGCTCTTGCCCGCACTTGATTCGCAATACACTGACTATGTTCGATGGCAGGCCGAAATGCTGGCGGGCCCCGAAGGTGAGCGGCTATGGGCATACTGGCGCCAGCAATTGGCGGGACACCTGCCGTTGCTCGAGCTTCCGACGGATCGGCCGCGGCCCTCGGTGCCGACATATCGCGGCGCTTCGTACGACTTCCATTTGAACGATCGACTGAGCTGGCGGCTGAGAGCGCTCGCCAAGGCCCAGGGCGCGACTTTGTACATGGTTCTCCTGGCGGCGTTTCAAGTGATATTGCATCACCACACCGGTCAGGAAGACCTGCTGGTAGGCTCTCCCGTGCTCGGCCGGAGTCGCGCCGAGTTCGAGGGGATCGTCGGACTCTTCACCAACCCTGTCATTTTAAGAGCCAACTGCTCTGGAAATCCCACTTTCGAGGCGTTTCTTGGCCAGGTGCGCCAGACTGTGCTGGCCGCGCTCGATCATCAGGACTACCCGACTCTGCTGCTGGTCGAACGACTCCATCCGGCCCGGGATCTCAGCCGCCCTCCACTGTGCCAGGTCATGTTCGTACTGGATAAACCGCATCAGTTGGCCGAACAGGGAGCACCCGCATTCGTGCTCGGCGATAGCGGGCTGCGTATGAATCCAGGGGGGCTCGAGTTGGAAGCTCTTTCCTTGGAACATCGGGCGGCCACTCTCGATTTGGTGATGTTAACCATAGAAACGGCACACTCGCTCTCTATTTCCATACGCTATAACAGCGACCTGTTCGATGCCGCTACCATTGCTCGGATCGCAAAACACTTCGAAATGCTATTGCACCATGTCACTACTCAACCCAATGTCAGGTTGTACGCACTAAGGGACATACTCACTGCAATGGACAGGCAACAACTGGCGGTAATCCGACAACAGTATAAGGAGGCTAACCTTCAAAGACTGAAAGCTGCCAGGCGGGTTACAATCAGCGCATCCCAACCGAGCAGTGATGGCGCGAACAGCTATGGAACATTCCGTCAGCCGGGCGACCGAACACATATATACCTCAACGGAGCCTCTTCCGGCTCCAGGCACTGAGCAGGCAATGGCTAGGTGCGAGTCTCGAGCCTGATGATCGAGGGATTTCGACTTTCACCTCAGCAGATGCATCTGTGGTCGTTGCAGCAGGCCGACCACACCGCACCTTATCGCGCCCAGTGCGCGCTTCTAATCGAAGGACCTCTTGACGTAAAGCTGCTCGAAGCCGCCTTGCGAAGTGTATTCGCTCGACATGAGATTTTTCGCACCACGATTGCTTGTTTGCCCGGGACGGACATTCCGGCCCAGATTATAAGCGAAAGCGGCAGACTGTCGATCGATAGGCACGACCTGAGTGATTTGGAGCCTCGCGAGCAAGCGGCCGCACTTAAATCGCTCCTCGAAGCTGCCGGCGAATCGCCTTTTGGCCGTGGCAAGAATTCCCCTCTGCATATATCGCTGGCCCTCCTGTCCGCAGACCGGCATATGATGTTTGTCACCCTGTCTGCGTTTTGCGCGGATAGGGCGACTCTTACGATTGTTGTCCACGAACTGAGCCGTTTCTATTTAGCCTGCTTGCGTGGTGAAGCACGTGCGGCGCCGGCTCTGCAGTATGCCGACGTAGCGCAATGGAACAACGAGCTGTTGGAATCGTCGACGGATACTAGCGCGGCGAGGGACTACTGGCGCAAGCAAAATCTTTCTTCCATACCCGGTCTAACCCTCCCTTTTGAGCGTCACCGTCCCACGACGCCGAGCTTCGATCCACGATCCTTGAGCTTTGAGCTTGAGACCGATTTGACGACGGCACTCAAAGCGGCGGTCCGGAAATATGATACGTCACCTTCGGCATTCCTTTTGGCGTGCTGGCAAACTCTGCTCTTCCGTCTCACTGGTCAACCGCACTTCATCGTTGGGATGGCTTGCGATGGCCGTGCGTACGATGAGCTAAAAGAAACGCCTGGACTGTTGGCGCAATCAGTGCCGCTGCAGTGTCATCTGGAACATCGGCTCAGCTTTGGTGAGCTTCTAAAACGGGTCAATGAGTCGACGCGGGAAGTGCTCGAATGGCAGGAGTACTTTGGCTGGGATTTAATCGCTGGATCGAATGGGAATGGCGAGGCCGCGCCCTTTTTCCCAACTATTTTCGAATTTGACGAAGCGCCTGTGCGGTACTCTGCGGGCGACGTGACATTTACGATTCAAAGGCAACACGCTTGTACTGAGCGGTTCACGTTAAGACTGTCCTGTGCGCAACGGGCGGATCTGCTGAGCATCGAGCTTCACTACGACTGCAACGTATTCCGCATCGAGGATATCGAGCGCCTGCTTGGACAGTTTCAAACGTTGCTGAAAAGCGTTGCCGGCACTCCCGAAGCGCCGATTAGCGAGCTCGAGATCCTGGGCGGACCCGAGCAAAAACGACTGTTGGTCGAGTTCAACGATACCGAGGTCGAGTATCCGAAAGGGAAGTGTATTCATCAACTGTTCGAGGAACAGGTCGAGCGTACGCCGAACAATGTTGCCGTCGTTTTTAGAGACTTGCGACTGACGTACGCTCAGCTTAACGCACGCGCCAATCAACTCGCCCACTATCTGTGTACTCTGGGCGTGGGGCCGGAAGTGCCGGTGGGCATTTGCATGGAGCGCTGCCCGGAGATGCTGGTCGGTATCCTCGGCATCATCAAAGCCGGCGGGGCTTACGTGCCATTGGACCCGGAATACCCCACGGAGCGCTTGGCATTCGTGTTGGAGGATACCCGGACGCCAGTGCTGCTGACGCGAAAGCGCATGGTGGAAGACGACATAGCCGCGCCAGGGGTCCGAGTGGTGTGCCTGGATTCAGACTGGGACACGATCGCTCGGGAGAGTGAAGAAAACCCGGTAAGCGGGGCGACCGATAAGCATGCTGCCTATATCATCTATACGTCAGGCTCGACTGGGCAACCGAAGGGCGTTGTCGTCGAACATGCGGGACTGGTTAATGCCGTCAATTGGCTGACGGAGACGCTGGAATTGTCTGTCAGGGATCGGTGTCTTTTGAAAACATCGATCACCTTCGACGCAGCCGGTCGCGAAATTTTCCCGGTTTTGATGGCTGGCGGAAGTCTGGTGATTGCGGAGCCTGACGGCCACCGTGATTGCCGTTACATAGCCGAGACGATTCGCAACCAAGGTCTTACGATTCTTCACTGCGTTCCATCCTTCCTTCGTCTCCTTGTCGAAGAACCCGCCTTCGAAGCCGCTGAAGCCTTGCGCGCTGTCATGTGCGGTGGAGAAGCTTTGCCACCTCAAGTGGTAATGCGCTTTCATCGGCGCTCCAAGGCCAAGCTCTATAACGTGTACGGGCCAACCGAGACCATTATCGACTCCACATATGGGCTATGCGAAATAGATATTGATCATCCTACAGTGTCTATTGGACGGCCTATACCGAACGCGCTGATATATATTGCGGACGATATGCTTCGGCTGGTGCCGATCGGGGTCGGGGGTGATCTGTACATCGGCGGTGTGGGCCTGGCGCGAGGTTATCTCAACCGTCCCGATTTGACCGCCGAGAAATTTATCCCCGATCTTTTTAGCTTCAAGCCTGGAGCGAGGCTGTATAAGACCGGCGATGTGGCTCGGCATTTGTCAGACGGGAGTATCGAGTTCCTTGGCCGTGCCGACGACCAAGTGAAGATCCGCGGCTTCCGTATCGAACTGGGGGAAATACAGGCCGCGCTTCGTCAACACCCGGCCGTGCGCGAGTCGATTGTTGTGGCTGAGGAAGACGCAGCTGGAGAGAAACGGCTGGTGGCTTATGTGGTTGCCGGGCAAAGGCTCCCGCCGACCACCAGCGAACTTCGCAGCTTTCTCAAAGCGAAGTTGCCCGAGTATATGGTGCCGGTGGGTTTCGTGCCGCTCGATGCGTTGCCGTTGATGCCCAACGGGAAGATAAATCGCCGGGCGCTGCGGGCGTCTGACCGAACACGACCCGAACTGGAAAAGGGGTTTGTAGCACCGCGCACCGCCGCAGAAGACCTTATGGCCGAGATTTGGGCGCAAGTCCTCGAAGTCGAACGAGTAGGTATTTACGACAACTTCTTTGAGTTAGGTGGACACTCGCTGCTGGCGACTCAGGCCGTTTCTCGAATGCGCGAGGCCTTCGCGGTGGACATACCGCTGCGGCGTCTGTTCGAGGTACCTACCGTGGCGGGCCTGGCTGAAAGCATCGAGGCAGCCCGCCGGTCCGGGCGGAATCTGCAGGCTCCGCCCATATTGCCTGTTCCACGGGACGGAGATTTGCCACTTTCTTTTGCCCAGCAGCGGCTATGGTTCATCGATCAGTTGGAGCCGGGCAACTCCGCCTATAATTTTCCCGCCGCGGTTCGCCTGAGGGGCTCGCTCAATGTGGCGGCACTCGAGCGAAGTGTCAACGAAATCGTCAAGCGCCATGAAGCGTTGAGGACGACTTTTGCGACCGTGGATGGGCGGCCGGTTCAGGTTATAGCCCCAACTCTCACCGTCAAACCGCCGATCGTGAATTTGCAGGAACTGCCTGAGAGCGAGCGGGAGGCCGAGGTTCGACGACTGGCTATTGAGGAGGCCCAGAGGCCTTTCAACTTGGCTCAGGGTCCGCTCCTGCGGGTTACTCTGTTGCGGCTGGCCGAAGAGGAGCATGTAGGGCTCCTGACGATGCATCATATCGTTTCCGACGGGTGGTCGACCGGAATACTGATCCGAGAGATGGCCGTGCTCTACGAAGCCTTCTCCTGCGGAAACTCCTCGCCGCTGCCTGAGCTGCCTATTCAATATGCGGACTTCGCTTATTGGCAAAGGCAATGGCTGCAGGGCGAAGTCCTGGAGACCCAGCTTACCTATTGGAAGCGGCAACTGCTCGGCGTTTCTCCATTGGAGTTGCCCACGGACTATATCAGGCCGGCCGTGCAGACTTTTCGGGGCTCACTCCAATCGTCGCCGTTGCCCAGGAAGATGGGTGAGGGCTTAAGGGCGCTGAGCCGGCACGAAGGGACTACTCTGTTCATGACATTGCTGACGGCGTTCAACATACTGTTGCACCGCTACACGGGTCAAGACGACCTCATCGTCGGCACCCCGATTGCCAATCGCAATCGGCTGGAAATCGAAGGGCTGATTGGATTCTTCGTGAACACGCTGGCTATGCGCACCGATCTTTCGGGTAATCCTACTTTCCGGGGGCTTCTGCGGCGCCTGCGAGAGGTGTGCCTGGGAGCGTATGCGCATCAGGACCTGCCTTTTGAGAGACTGGTGGAGGAACTACACCTGGAGCGGAATCTGGGACGCAATCCGCTTTTTCAGGTGATGTTCGTGCTGCAGAATACGTCGCTGCAAACGGTCGGATTGCCAGGCTTGACGTTAAGTCCTGTGGAGATCGACAGCGGGACCGCCCACTTTGATTTGACCCTGCATATCGCGGATACCGACCGAGGACTGATCGCAACCTTCGCCTACAACAAGGATCTGTTCGAGGATGCCACGATTGCCCTTATGCTCGGCCATTTCACAACCTTACTCGAGGCAGTGGTAGCTAATCCTGAGGGGCGGGTTTCGGACCTGCCTCTTTTGAGCGAAGCGGAGCGACAACAACTGCTGCTCGAGTGGAACGACACCAAGACCGACGATCCGAACGATCTGTGTATCCAGCAGCTTTTTGAGGCGCAGGTCGAGCGAACGCCTGACGCCGTAGCGGTCGTTTTCGAGCATCAGCAGTTGACGTATGCGGATCTGAACCGCTGCGCCAGTAGAATTGCGCATCATTTGCAGGCTCTGGGAGTGGGACCGGAGATACCGGTCGGAATTTGTCTGGAGCCCTCGGCGGATGTGATTGTTGGGTTGTTAGGCATTCTGAAGGCAGGCGGAGTATATCTGCCGCTGGACCCAGCGTATCCGAAAGAGCGCCTGGCTTTCATGCTGGAAACGGCCCGAGCACCAGTGATATTGACGCGAGAGGGGTTGGTCGCGGCGCTACCTGAATCTGAAGCCACAATAGTCTGTATAGATTCAGACCGGGAGGCGATTGACCGTGAAAGCGAGCGGAATCCGACTAGTTCAAGCAAGCTTGAAAATCTGGCTTACGTAATCTTCACCTCGGGATCTACGGGTCAGCCAAAGGGAGTACTTGTTTCACATGCGTCGCTCGCGGCTCACTGCCTTGATATTCAAAAGTACTATGAACTAGACCCGAGCGATCGGGTGCTCCAGTTTGCTTCATTGAGTTTCGATCTATCATTGGAGCAAATCCTGCCTACTCTGATCGTTGGAGCCCGGCTGGTTATGATGGGCACGGACGTATGGCATACGGCGGAATTCCATAGAAAGATTTCAGAATTTGGATTGACGGTACTTAATCTTTCGACCGGCTACTGGCAAGAACTGGCTCGAGAGTGGGCGAATTGTCCCGAACTGGCGTCGAACATTCAAGCCAGACTGTTCACCGTTGGCGGAGACATCTTGTTGCCCGACGTTCTCAAGCTCTGGCAGCGAACGCCGGCGAATTCAGTCCGTTTAATCAATGCCTATGGCCCGACGGAGGCTACTATAACGGCCACTGCCTTCGAAATTGCGCCTCGACTCTGCGAGGCCGCGCCTTTTCAGAGAATTCCCATCGGCCGGCCCCTCGCTAACAGAGAGACATACATTCTGGACCAATACGGCGGCCCTGTTCCCGTCGGAGTTCCCGGTGAACTGCACATCGGCGGAGCGTGTCTGGCCCGGGGGTATCTCAACCGACCCGATTTGACCGCTGAGAAGTTTATCCCAGACCGCTTCAGCACCGAGCCGGGAGCACGACTCTATAGGACGGGCGATTCGGCCCGTTACCTGCCCGATGGGAACATCGAATTTCTGGGCCGGGTTGACCACCAAGTCAAGATCCGCGGGTTCCGAGTCGAGCTCGGAGAGATCGAGGCAGCGCTTGGCCAGCATCCGGCCGTCCGTGAAGCTGTCGTTCTGGCCCAGGAAGACGCTCCTGGAGAAAAGCGGCTGGTGGCCTATGTGACCGCTGAGCGAGATCTTCTACTCACGGTTAGTGACCTACGCGGCTTTCTGAAAGCGAAGATGCCGGAGTACATGGTTCCCTCGGCGTACGTGCTGTTGGACGCGCTGCCTCTGATGCTCAACGGGAAGGTAGACCGCCGCGCGCTGCCCGCGGCCGGTCGAGCGAGGCCCGAGTCGGAGAAAGTCCTGGTGGCGCCCCGAAATGCCCTGGAACTCCAGCTCACTCATCTGTGGAAGGAGGTTCTGGATCTCGAATCCATTGGAGTGACAGACAATTTCTTCGAGCTGGGAGGGCATTCTCTGGCGGCGGTGCGTCTGTTCGCTCTGATAGAGAACAGGCTGGGTAAGAGACTTCCGTTGGCGGCGGCTTTTCAGGGAGCGACTATAGAGCATCTTGCCACGCTTCTTCGCCAACAGACCGCGCCGGCACCTCTATCCTCTTTGGTGGCTATTCAGCCCAATGGCAACAAGGCACCACTTTTCTTGATACATCCGGCCGGCGGCCAGGTGTTCCCCTACGTTCATCTGGCGCAGCATTTAGATCTCGACCAACCGTGCTATGGGCTACAGGCAAAAGGATTGGAAGAAGGACAAGACCCGTTCGTGCGGATCGAGGATATGGCTACCTACTACATTGAAGCACTACGGACCGTCCAGCCTGAGGGTCCGTACCGCCTGGGAGGATGGTCGATGGGAGGGACGGTAGCTTTCGAGATGGCTCAGCAGCTTCACGCGCAGGGTCATGGGGTGGCCTTACTTGCCTTGCTGGATAGCCGGATTCCGGCTCCTGATGAGAGGTTCGCAGATCAGGATTTTGAGGCGACGCTGTTGGCCGATGTCGTTCGTTACTTCGATCTTCCCTTGGACCTTGAAGATATATCGCGACTTCCAAAGGACGAAGTATTAGCCCGTGTGCTCGAGCAGGCCAAGAAAGCCGGCCTGGTGCCCCCGGAGGTCGAGGTCTCCCAGGCTCAGCGGTTCGTCGAGCTTTGCAAGGCGGACTTTCGAGCTTCACGGAACTACGTACTGCATCGCTATCCGGGCCGAATCATACTATTTAGAGCGAATGAGGAGCCTGCGGGAGCGTCTCCTGACCCGACCTTTGGGTGGGATGCATGGGCTGCTGGAGGAGTCGAAGTTCATGCAGTTCCCGGCAATCACGCCAACATGGTTTACCAGCCCCACGTTGAAGTATTGGCGGAGAAGCTGAGGGTTTGCCTCAGCCAGGTGCAGTCGGCCGATCAGTCGGCCGAGGACTGGGTGTCCGATGGAGTCAATCCGCGAACCGGCTTGGTCAAGGACTCTCAATGAACAGGGACGACAGTGAAGGTAACGCAAACTACAAGGTCCTTCTGAATCATGAAGGGCAGTACTCGATCTGGCCTGTTGAACGAGAGAATCCCATTGGCTGGAGCGATGGTGGGAAGAGCGGGTCAAAAGAGGAATGCCTCGCTTATGTCAAAGAAGTGTGGACCGACATGAGACCGCTCACGCTCAGGAAGGAGATGGAGAAGCGGGAAAGGGAGAAGCGGAAAAGATAGACGCACGGATTCCGCACATGAACCAGCCCACGACCGCCACTGCAAATCCTGGCTCCTGGATAGCGGGCCGCAAGCCCAGCTCCCAGACCCGTCTCCGTTTGTTCTGCTTCCCGTATGCGGGAGGTAGTGCCTTGATGTTTCGCACGTGGTCGAACGCCTTGCCGGCGGATGTCGAGGTCTGTCCGGTACAACTTCCCGGACGAAGCACCAGGTTGATGGAGCGTCCCTTCACCGAGATGTCGCTGCTTATGCAAGTCCTCGCTCCGGCGCTATTCTCACTTTTGGACAAACCTTTTGCCATCTTCGGCCATAGCCTGGGAGCATTGGTTGGCTTTGAACTCGCGCGCCAGTTGCGCCGGCAGTATGCTATAAATCCCGTTCGCCTGTTTGTATCCGCTGGGCGTGCGCCTCAGACCCTTCGTCGAAGCTCGCCTATCCACAACTTGCCGACAAAGGAATTTGTAGCGGAACTGCGCCGCCTCAACGGCACTCCGACGGAAGTGTTGGAGCAAGAAGAACTGATGGAGATCATGCTTCCTCTTCTGCGGGCTGACTTCGCACTCTACGAAACCTATGTCTACTCGGCCGAGCCTCCTCTGGACTGCCCCATCTCCACCTTTGGTGGCGCACAGGATCGCGAAGTGAGTCATGGCGATCTCGAGGCCTGGCGCGACGAGACTACTGCGGTTTTCTCGTCGCGAATGCTTCCAGGCGACCATTTTTTTCTGAATACAGCTCGGCCGCTCCTTCTTCAGATGATCTCACAAGAACTGCACTGAGACTGCTGAGAGCGGCCACGTGACGATAGCGCCCAAAACCGCCGCAGCCGTTTCTCCGTGGCGTTCTCCGGAAGAAGGCTTGATACTAGGTAATGATGAGGTGCATGTCTGGCGAGCCGTCCTGGACCAAGACCCGTCGCGGATAGATAGCTTGCTAGACACTCTTGCAGAAGATGAACGGGCGAGAGCCGAGCGGTTTTACTTTCAGACCGATCGCGAGCGCTTTATCGTCGCGCGCGGGGCGCTCAGGGAGATCCTCGGCGGCTACCTCAAAAAAGCGGCGAAATCCGTGTCGTTTTGCTACGGCCCGCATGGGAAGCCCGCCCTGGCCCGAGACTCTGGCGGGAATGCGATCCGTTTCAATCTCTCCCATTCCCAAGGTGTCGCCCTTTATGCGGTTACTCGTGGTCGCGAGATCGGCGTCGATCTCGAATTCATCCGCGAAGGTCTCGAGATAGAGCAACTCGCGGAGCGGTTTTTCTCGCAACGCGAGATTGCGGCGTTTCGGGGGCTTCCGGTCGGTTTGCGGAAGCACGCGTTCTTTCTCTGTTGGACTCGCAAAGAGGCCTACATCAAGGCGAGAGGTGAAGGACTCTCGCTACCTTTGGATCAATTCGACGTGTCGCTGATTCCCGGAGAACCCGCGGCGCTGCTGAGGACGCAAGCGGATCCGGACGAAGCTCTCTGTTGGTCTCTAACGGAATTGAGCATCGGCCCCGACTACGTTTCCGCTGTTGCGGTGAAGGGGCACGGCTGGTCGGTCTCCTGTTGGCAATGGCCGCGACCACTTCCCGCGGCCGCATCGAATCCGAGCGCGAGCCAATAACTCTGACGATCGCTTGCGCCGGGTCTGGCTTTACCATATAAAGCCGCGCAATATTCCAGAGCATTTACCCTCTGGTGGGGTCGGCTAAAGGAGATCACGATGAGAAGAATCAGCAAAAACGTCTATGCGGAAGTCTACTTCTGGGGCTGCAACCCCGGCTTCGTCGTGACAAGCGACGGCGTGGTAATGATCGATTCGCCCCAACAGCCGATCGACGCGGTGCGATGGCGCGAGATGCTGCAGGAGAAGGGACGGATCCATCACCTGATTAATACCGAACCACACGCCGACCACACTCTGGGCAACGCCTATTTCCCCGACGTTGAGGTCATCGCTCAAGTCAAGCTACAGGCTTGTTTCGATCAGTACCTCAACATGATGTTCACTCCAGAGGTGCGTCTGGAGCGGATGAAGACGGAAGATCCCGACAGCGTCTTCCTCATGAACCATCCCGACTATCCCGCGTCCAATCCGCCTAAGCGGACTTTCAAGGATGAGCTCACCCTGCACGTCGGAGACCACACCGTAAAGATCATTCACATGCCCGGTCACACCGCGCCCCAGACCTCGGTCTATCTACCGGAAGAGGGCGTGGTCTTCACCGGCGACAACGTTTTCCAAAAGTGCAAGACCTTCGTCCAGGAAGCTGACCCGTGGGAATGGCTCGGAGCACTCAAGCGTATCGAAGCGCTCGACGTTGAAACGATCGTTCCGGGACACGGAGAGCCCTGCGACAAAAGCTACCTCAGCCGGCAAGCGGAGATCATCGAGAACTGGATCGGACTGGTCGAGGATTTTGTCCGACGGGGAATGAGTGAGAAGGAGGCCTTGGAGCAGAAAGTTGACGTCACCAAGCTGGATCCCTACCCGATCGGCCAGAGACTGTTCGAAATGAGTGATCGGCTGGACAAGTGGAACGTGAGCAATGTTTATAAGCACGTCGTCGCGCGAAAGACGGGTAAGCGCGTGGAGACGGAAGGGGCCAAAATCCAGTACTACAATTAATCGCGATTGTCGCTCACGGTTGCAGCTTGCGCGCTTCGAGGGAATTCGGACCTGCAATCAGTCGGTTATCACGGTCAATTCGTCGGGAAACCTGCTGAGTTCCTCCAAGCCGTCCGCGGTCACCAGGAAATTTCTCTCCCACAGGAGATTTCCCAGCGCGGTAGCTGTGACCCATTCGGGGGAAATGATCATGCCCGGCTCCAACCTCAGGTCTTTGGGCGACCGCGTTCCGAACCAGGGACGTTCGACCACCTCCGCACCCAGGCAATGACCCAGGAAACTCCCCTGCAATAGATCCCTGGCGCCATGTTTTTCGAGCACCGCGCTGGTGTCCCATGCGACCTCGGCGACCGGGCGGCCCGGCCGCCACGCTTGCATGGCCTCCTGGTAGACATCTCTGAGCTGGGCGTGCGTCTTGATCTGATCCGCGGTCGCCTCACCCCAGGCGATGAGAATGTCGAAGTCGCAAGTGTAGCCTTTGTAGGTCGCGCCGGCGTCGAACCATTGCAAGTCGCCGGGCTGCATCGAACGGCCCGAGATCTGAGCGCCGAAAATAGCGCCGGTCGGATGCGTGGTCGAGAGCACCATCCCGATCTCGCTGGCTCCCGCTTCGCGCTGGCACGACAGCATCTCGAATATGAGGTCGGATTCGGTCATCTTGCGCGAGATTCGTCCGCAGAAGCTTTTGAAGGCGGCGTTCTGGATTTCGACCGCCCGGCGCATGCATGCGATCTCGGCCGGGGTCTTGATCATACGCAAGCGCCAGAAGAGTTTGCTGATATCGCGGACGTCGAGGCCACTCAGTTCGCGGCGTAACGCGTCGAGCTCCCCCGGGTTGATGCCGGAGGCTGAACCGATATCGAGCCCCACCGCGCCGGAGCGAATACCGCGGCTCTCCAGGATCTGGTGAATCATGCGCGGCCGGTCGGCGGGGGACATCACCGGCCGGATGTCGCCAAAGTAAGTTTCCTGCGCGTATGCCTCAGCCATCGCGGTAAGGCCGGTCAAAGCCGGCTCGCCGGTCAGAGGAAGTACGACCTTGGGCAACACCACTTGCTGCGTGTACTCCGCGATTCGTCCGGCCCCGGCGCCGCCACGAAAGCCGCTGAGCCAGAATTGATTTCCCGGACTGTAGGCGATCATGGCCTGAACGCCGGCCTCGACCATGAGCTTGCGAGCGCGCTCGTAGCGCCCGTCGAACTCGCGCTTGGGGAAAATCAGTTCAGCCATCTGTCCGTGCCCTTTCGCCTAAATTTTACCGTCAACTTTTATGCGCGCAGGCTCCGAGGCGCGGCATCTATCTGCCCGACCAGCGCGGGCCGCGCTTCTCGAGAAACGCTTGCAAGCCTTCCTGCTGATCCGCGCTGACGAAACACCTTGTCGCCGCTTCGTTTTCAAACATCACGGCGGTATCGATGTCAACGTCACGGCTGCGAGCAAAGCATTCTTTGACACACGCGACCGCGATCGGCCCCACGCTGACGAGTTTCGCGACCAGCTCTTCGACTGCCGCCGTAAGACGCTGGTCCTCAACCACCGAGTTCACCAGGCCGATTTTCTCGGCAGGCTCGGCACCAATAATCTCTCCGGTCATCGCCATTAATTTCGCTCTGCCCTCACCGATCAGACGCGGCAGCAGATATGTTGAACCGTTGGTCATCGGCTGGTTGATATTGACCTCGTGCGAACCGACAGTTGCGGAACGCGTCGCGATTCGAAAGTCGCAGACCAGGGTGATCTCGAAACCACCACCAACGGCAACCCCGTTAATCGCCGCGATCGTGGGTTTGGGAAAATTCCGTATCAAGGTACACAATTCGGTAAAAGGAAGCAGGAACGCCCGGAAACTCTCCAGGCTCGCGTTGTCCATCACATGGATGTCGGCGCCGGCGCAGAACCCACGCCCCGCACCGGTTATTACTACCGCTCTCACATCGGGATCTTCGCCCGCGGCCTCAAAAGCGCGCCTGATGCTCGCGAGCATTTCTGCCGACAAGGCGTTGAGCACTCGTGGCCGGTTCAAAGTGATCCACGCCGCCTGGTTACGAGTTTCATAAACCAAGTCTTTCAATTCCATCGCCAGTTTTCTCCTTCTCGTCTCAGCAACCCTACGCGGCGGCGCTCCGAGTCATCAAATTGGCTCGACCATCCCGAAGGGCCGCAAAAACGCCGCAGTAGCGCAGTTTTTCATGGACGGCGATTCGAGGAGCCCGGTGCTGACTTGGCTTGCAGGCGAGGACGGACCAGGCCCGGAGTCGTTGTCGCGCCGCTCGCGGCCGGCGCGCCCGGCGTCGTGAACGAGAGATCGCTCCACGACCGCTCTGTCTTGACGAACGCATCGGGTTCGACGCTCACCTTGCCTCTAAATGGCCAGTCGAGCGCGATGATTAGCACGACAACCAGCGACAGTGAGGTGGAAACCGCCATCGTGGTTACAACGTGCATACGGAAGTTGTGAAAACCGAAGAGATAGGTGTAGCCGGTCGTGATCGCTCCGCCGAAGAAGATGACCCACCAGATGACTTCCGGGATGTGCCCCTGCACGGCTGAAAGCCGGCTGCTTCGCGCGCTGTAGAGCATGTTCAGAGTCTTGAGTAGTTCGGCCTCGATCACAGCCTCGCCAGGGGTGGCGGGATTCATCGTCGCGATCGCGCTGTGAACTCTGCGCAGCGGTTCCCATCCCTGGCTGGGTATATTCCCCGTTTCTTGTACCGGCCATTCCTTTCGAATAACGGTATCTGTGTAGACGCGAATATCGGCTCGTATGTCCCGCCCCATCGTTCCCGGCAGTCCCTGCGTGTCGCGGTAAATACTGCCTACGCAATCCGCCTCGCGATCCACGAGGTCTACGGATTGCGCGAATGATTCCCAGGTGGCGATGGCGATAAAGGCGAGCAGGACCGCGTACGTTACGCTGATGACGGCGACCGTGAAACCGGTTAGCTCATTGTGCGCACGCCGCACTTCGATGTGCACCAGACGGTGAAATACGACCAGTCCGATGAATGCGGCACCGTCCAGCACGACGATCATGATCGTTCCCCATAGCCATGTCGGATTGCTGTAGATCCAGTCGAGTATCATGTTCGCTTCCTCGCGATTCGGACTTGAGCCGCAGGCGGTTTGCGAGAAGCGCGGGTTCCGCCGCGTGCGATGAGCATCGGATTAATGAGCTGAGCCGAGCCTCTGCAGGAAGCGACGAGAACCCGCGTGTATTTGGCGCCCACGGTGCGGTCGAGCGGGGATGAGTCTTTGACCACGTGCACAGCTATGCCTCCCGCGTCCAGTCGATCTGCCGTTTAATCTCGGTGCTGGAGATTTTGTACCAGGAAAATATCTCGTTTCGTCCGAGCATCATCAACCCCCGATGCGCCGCATTGTCGATCCAGGTTTGCAAGGCGCGTTGGTCGCGCCAGTAGGAGATCTCGAGCATCACTCCGGGCCGCGTCTGACTCTCAAAGTTGTCCATGGAGATGAAGCCATCGATCGTCTGAATCTCTGGAACCAATGCCGCGAATGCTTCTCCCAGCCGGTCTTCCATCCCGGGCCTAACGCCGTACTCGATGATACATGCGATCATTGCTCTCTCCTCAAAAAGGCGCGACGCTGCCGCCAATAGATTCAGGTGCAATAGCAGAGATCCGCGCGGCAACAAATAACGTTCCGGATGGTGTTTCGACTGCCGGCCGTTGTGACACAACGGTTGTATGTCCATCTATGAAAATTCCGGTTACGATGGTGCCGCGCCTCGGTCGAGGACGATTGGTAGCCGGACGGCGCACGATGCGCGAGGAGAGCCCGTAACCGCCCGGAGGAACGAAGTGAGCAATCCCGCCAGGGCCTGAAGTTGAAGGGTAGTCATGGATCTCATCCTCAAGAACGCGCGAGTCGACAATCGGGAGCGTTGCGACATCGGGATCGTCGCGGGGAGGATCGCGGCGATCGCCCCGCGGCTCGAAGCCGAGGGCGAGACGATCGACCTCGACGGCCGACTCGTCTGCGCTGGCTTCATCGAGACGCATCTGCACCTCGACAAGTCCTGCATCCTTGACCGCTGTGCTTCCGAGCGCGGCGATCTCGCAGAAGCGATCGGCCAAGCCGCCAAGGCCAAGGCCGCGTTCACGCCAGAGGACGTTCACGCCCGAGCGACTCGCACCCTGGAGAAATCGATCCTCCAGGGCACGACCCACATGCGCACCCATCTCGAGGTCGACCCCGGCGTCGGGTTGCGCGGCCTTGAGGGCGTGTTGCCGCTGATCGGGGAATACGCCTGGGCGATCGACCTGCAGATCTGTGTGTTTCCCCAGGAGGGCCTCCTTAACAATCCCGGCACCGATCAACTGATGGTCGAGGCGCTCAAGCGCGGTTGCCGCGCGGTCGGCGCCGCGCCCTACACGGATTCAGATTCGCGCGGCCAGATCGACCGAGTATTCGAGATGGCGCGCGAGTTCGACGTCGACATCGACATGCATCTCGATTTCGGACCCACCAGCGACGACATGGATGTATGGCATGTCTGCCGGCGGACCGAGGAGCACAAGTATGGTGGACGAGTCACCATCGGCCACGTCACCCGGGCGACCAGCCTGACGCTGGTGGAGCTCGAGCGGATGGCCCGGCGGCTGGCGGAGGCCGGCGTGGCGCTCACCGTGCTGCCCGCGACCGACCTTTACCTGATGGGCCGTAATCACACGCACGACCACAACCAGCCGCGCGGAATAGTGCCCGCCCATAAACTGCTGCGCTACGGAGTGAACTGTTCGCTGTCGAGCAACAATATACTCAATCCGTTCACGCCATTTGGAGATTGCTCACTCATTCGGATGGCGAATCTCTATGCCAATGTCTGTCAAGCCGGCAGTATGGCCGACCTGCGGGAATGCTTCGCGATGATCACGCGGCGGCCCGCTCAACTGATGCGGCTCGGGGACTATGGAGTCGCAGTAGGCAAGTGCGCGGACCTGGTGGTGCTCGACGCGGTCGAGCCGGAAATGGCGGTGGCGGAGGTGGCGCCGGTACTCTATGCTTTCAAACGCGGCCGCATGACGGTCTCGCGCGAGCCGGCGCAACTCCATCGAAAAATATGAGTATCAACGACCCGCTAAATGCCTTCTGTCGCTACGACGAGGTTGCTGTCGAAGGCAGCGCAACCGGCCCCTTGCTTGGCTGCAGCTTCGCCGTCAAGGACGTGTTCGACCTCGCCGGGTATCGCACCGGCAACGGCCATCCGCTTTGGCTCGAGACCCATCCGCCTGCGCAACGCACTGCGTCGGCGGTCGAGCGCCTGCTCGCCGCGGGAGCCCGCCTGGTCGGCAAGACGTATTGCGATGAGATGACCTACAGCATCAACGGCGAGAACATCCATTACGGTACCCCGGTCAATCCGAAGGCTCCCGGGCGCATTCCCGGCGGATCGTCGAGCGGGTCGGCGTCCGCGGTGTCGGGCGATCTGGTTGATTTCGCGCTCGGCACCGATTGCGGAGGGTCGGTGCGTATTCCGGCAAGCTATTGCGGCATCTATGGGATTCGCACGACGCATGGTCTGGTGCCTGCCGACGGCGTGGTCCCGCTGGCGAAGAGCTTCGACACGGTCGGCTGGTTCGCTCGCGCGGCGAGCCTGATGCAACGGGTAGGGACCGTGTTGGTGCCGGCCGGGAAGCCATTCGTGCCCAGGCGCCTGCTGATCGCGACGGATGCGTTTGCGGCTCTCGATCCGGAAATCACCGCGGTGCTCACCCTTGGTATCGAAAAGCTGGCGGCGTCGATCGCGAAAGCGGATCGCATGAAGGTGTACACCAGCGGCTTCAGCGAATGGGCCCCCATATTTCGCGTTCTCCAGGGCGCCGAGATTCATGCGCAGCATGGAGCCTGGATCGATCGCTACCACCCGGAATTCGGACCGGGCATCCGCGAGCGCTTTGCCTGGGCCGCGACCATCCAGGCCGCCGAGGTGACGGCGGCAATGCCCAGGCGCGAGGCAGTGGCGCGTCACATGGAGAGCCTCCTCGCGGACGATGCAATACTGTGTCTGCCGACGGCTCCGGGGATCGCGCCAAGGCTCAACACGCCGCCGGCCGAGCTCGAGGTTTTCCGCGGTCGCGCCTTCGCGCTGTTGTCGATCGCGGGACTCGCCAGTTTGCCGCAGATCAGTCTTCCGCTTGGCACGTTGGACGGTTGTCCGCTCGGTGTGTCGATCCTCGGACCTCGCGGCAGTGACCAGGGAATGCTCGACTGGGTCGCGGCCCATTTCGATTGATCGTGCCAGCGAAGAATCGCAACGAATAGGCGAGGGTGAGGCGCACTCCCTATTCAATCTCGGTCGCCATCCGGTTCGAACTTCCGGGAAACGCCCAGGCGAACAGCCCGGTAGCTATTGCAAACACGGAGGCGAGTGAGATTCCGCCGCTCAACCCGTAACGCTCGGCGATCAGCGCCACCAGCACCGGGGTGAGAAACTGCGTGCCGCGGGCGAGGTTGTACGCCCCGCCCATCGCGGTGTTGCGCACAGCGGTCGGAAAGAGTTCGGTGAACAGCGGCCCGTAACCGCCGAACATCCCAGCGCCGAAACCGGTCACGAACATCGCCCAGTTGATGAAAACTCCGGATTCGCTGGTCGCGCCCCAAAAGCGCGTGATCGCGAGTAGTCCGGCGGCCATCACGAACGAGAAGAGCGTAAAGGAAGCGCGCCGTCCGATGAGGTCGGCGATATAGCCAAAGGCTAGCTGGCCAATCAGGATTCCGAAGTAGGCGATCGCGACGATTGCCGCGCTCGAGCCGACCGAGATTCCGCGCTGCTCTTCGAAGTAGGTCGGAAGCCATGAGAAAGCGATCCAGAACGCCGACATGTCGAGCGTGCAAAGAATGGTCGAGCGCAGAAAGTCGAAGCGATGCGGGCCGGTCACGAGGGAGCGGATCGGCTCGATGATCGCTTTGGGCGATGGCAGGATCAGCGGACGGCCTTTGCGGACCTCGGGATGGCGTTCCAGCCAGACGTCCGATTCGGGCAGCGCTCGCCGTACAAAGGCGGAAAGGATCGCGGGCAGGGCGGAGACGATGAAGCATAGGCGCCAGCCGATCCTTGGCTCGAAAAACCCGCCCACCGCGGCCGCCATCAGGCATCCAATCGCCCCGCCGGTCTGCATAAACGAGGCATAACGGCCTCGAAAGCGCGGCGGAAACGTCTCACCGATATAGGTATGCCCGGTCGCCCATTCGCCGCCCACGCCCAGGCCGGTGATCACGCGAAAGATGATTAGGCTGCCCAGGCCTCCCGTGAGGCCGCTCAGCAGCGTGCCGAAGCTGTACGTCACGATCGTCCATTCGAGCACCCGCCGACGCCCATAAAGATCGGCAAGCGAGCCGAAGACGATGCCCCCGACGGCGCTGGCGGCGAGCGAGGCGCCCAGCGCGTACGAGAGATCGAGCTTGGTGAGACCGAAGCTGGTGCCGATCGGACGGATCAGGAAGGTAAAGAGGATCAGGTCATAGATATCGAAAACCCATCCTGCCCAGCAGAGCGCCAGAATCTTGTAGTGCTGTCTGGTAGGGCGAGGCTCGTCGGCGAGAAGGTGATGCGGCAGAGGCTGCCGGCGCGGTTTTCGGACAGCGAGTTTGGTGCGCATACGGCCTGACATCGATAGGTCCCCGATTCGCTGAAAGCAGCACTACGTCCGTAACGGAGGCCCAGCGATCATGCCTGCCTCCGCACGACGGTACGAGTTGCTTTTAGCACCATTGTCTTACAGTTTTCTGTGCAAGCGTGCTTCTGTAGATTATTTGACACTGATTCAGCATAACGGTACTTAAATCCGTATGTAGCATACTTACGCGCCCGATTCATCGAAATGCTAGCCCGAGCGTGCTGTACGAACCCTCGAAAGAGGTAGCAGGCTGATGGAAGCCCAACAGGCGAGGAATATCAACGGACAGCCACAACTCGACGTCGATAACCCATTGCGAGACGGGAAAACGGGGCCCTCTCGCGAGGCGAGGCCAGCCGGCGACACAGCATCCGCCCATCACGCGGCGGTCAACGTGAAAATCACGTCGCCGCGATTCCTTGCTTTTCTGCTCGCGCAATCTCTGGGCGCCGTAAACGACAGTGCGTTCAAGATGGCTTTGGTCCTGTTCGTCATCTCGATCGTCAGCGACGAGACACACCAGGTGCGCTACTCGAGTATCGCGACGGCGCTGGTCCCGATTCCGTTTCTGCTGTTTTCGACGAACGCCGGATATCTGGCCGACCGCTTCTCAAAGCATCGGGTTTTGCTATGGACCAAGATGCCGGAGATTGCCGCGATGGCGCTCGCGGCGGTCGGGTTCTATCTGCACAACATCCCGTTTTTGTTTTTTGTTTTGTTTTTCGCCTCGACGCAGAGCGCTTTCCTCTCGCCTGCGAAATTCGGAATTTTGCCCGAGATTTTTGGCGATGCGGATATCTCCGCCGCCAACGGCATCCTCGAACTGACCACCGACCTCGCAACCCTGGTCGGTTCGATGCTGGGCGTATATCTCTACAGCCTGTTCGCCTCGAATCTCGCCAACGCTGGCCTGGTCTTCCTGGCGATCGCCTGCGTCGGTACGATCGCGATTTTGTTCGTTCCGCGCGCGCCTTCCGGCAATCCACAGGCGGAGTTCGTATGGAACGTCTTCAACTCCTTCGAACGCGACTACGCCGAGGTGCGCTACAACCCTACGCTTTACTACACGGTGATCGGCCTCACCTGGTTCGGGTTTCTCAGCTCGTTCCTGGTGACTGCGACTCCCGTGTTTGGGAGAAGCGAACTGGGTCTGAACGGATCGCACGTGGGCCTGCTATTCGCGCTGCTTTCGATCGGAGTCGGACTTGGCTCGGTCATCGCCGGACGCCTGTCACACAATCACGTCGAGATTGGTCTAGTACCGATCGGAAGCGTGGGGATCACGATTTTCTCCCTACTGCTCGCGGGGTCTGGTGCGGGGCATACGATCCCGATTCTCGGACTGCCGCTGGGCACCAGTATGGACCTGATGCTGATCGGTCTCTTCGCCGGACTTTTTTACATACCCCTCAATTCGATGCTTCAGCAGCGAGCGCCGGTCGGGATGAAAGGGCGCCTGATCGCTTTTTCCAACGTCTTCCGCTACAGCGCAGTGCTGCTGGCCGCCGGAGTGCCCTGGTTACTCTCCAGCGGCTTCGGAATGAGCATCCGGCAGCAGTTTCTGTTGGTCGCAATACTGACGCTCGGCGGCTCCGTTTACGTCGTGCGCAAGCTGCCGGATTTTCTGGCGCGACTCATCTTCTGGGCTTTGACCAACACCATCTATCGAATTCGCACCGTCGGTGAGGAGAACCAGCCCAAGGCAGGAGCGCTGCTGGTCGCCAATCACGTGTCGATGATCGACGGATTCCTCATCAGCGCGTCGACCAGTCGGATGGTGCGCTACCTCGCCTATCGCCAATACTACGAGTTGAAGTGGATCAATTGGTTTTTTCGCGTGGGCCATACGATTCCGGTCAGCGCCGACGATTCGAAGGAACAAATCGAAGAAGCGCTCGAACGCGCGCGGGACGAGATTCGGCGCGGACACGTGGTATGCATCTTCGCCGAAGGTACCATGACGCGCACCGGCAACCTACTCAAATTCCGGCGCGGATTCGAGCGGATTGCCGCGGGCGTCAATTGTCCCATCATCCCGGTTTACCTCGACGGCGTGTGGGGGAGCATCTTCAGCTACGAGCGCGGGCGCTTCGTGTTCAAAAGACCAAAGCGCCTGCTGGAACCGATTACGGTGGTTTATGGCAAACCACTGCCTTCGACCACCAAGGCTGACGAGGTGCGCCAGGCGGTGCAGGATCTCTCGACCGGGACCTTCGCGCATAACAAGGATCATCAGAGGCCGCTCCACATCACATTCATTCGGCGCGCGAAGCGGCGCTGGCGCGCGACGCTGGCGACCGACGCGGACGGCTCGAGTATCAGTTTTGGCGCCGCGCTGATCCGCGCGATTGCACTCAGCCAGGCGCTCCGGAATCGCGGCGACAAGCTCGGGGCGAGAGTCGGAATTCTCATGCCGCCCGGCATCGACGCTATGCTGGCGAATTTCGCGGTGCTAATCGCGGGCCATATCCCGGTCAATATCGATGCGGTCGATGTTTCGCACTCGGCCGTCTCTCGCGCGCAACTGACCACGGTTGTGACTACGCGCGAATGCGGCCGGATGCTGGACTCGGCCGAGAAATTAGCGCCCGCGGCGGTGAAGTTTTTTGAAGACGCCGAAGCGGCGACCGGCGCGGCGCGGCGCAACCGAATCGGCATCATTTGCCGACTGATGCCCGTGCGGTCGATCGCGCGGCTCTTCGTTCGTGGCAACACGAACGACGTCGATCAGGTCGCGACGATTCTTTTTTCGTACCGCGCCGATGCTCCCGATGCGCCGCGCGGCGTCATGCTGACGCATCACAACCTGCTGTCCAATCTGGAATCGCTGCGGCAGATTTTTCACGTATCGCTCGAGGACTGCATCCTCGGGTTGATTCCGTTTTCCAACTCGATGAGCTTAGCGAGCACCCTGCTGCTGCCGGCGCTGGCGGGGGCGCGCGTCGCGTTCGGCGCGGAATTCCTCGGCCAGCCTGCGCTCGGCGCATTCTGCCGCGCCAATCACGTCTCGCTGATTCCGGCCAGCCCCGCGATGCTCGTCTCGATACTCGATACCGTGGAAGCGGCGGACCTGTCGCACCTGCGGCAGGTCGCCGTCGGTGGCGGCGAGCTCGAGGATGAAGTCCGCGCGAGGTTTATCGACAAGTTCGGCATCGAACCGCTGCAGGGCTACGGCTGCCCCGAGTGCGCGCCGCTTATTTCGCTCAACGTCCCCGACTATGACAAGGACGGGCTGCGCCAGCCCGGGATGCGGCGCGGCTCTGTCGGGCATCCGGTTCCGGGAGTTTCGGTGCGCATCGTCGATCCATCTAGCGGCGCACCGGTAGCGCGGGGCGTCGAAGGGATGCTTTTGGTTAGCGGACCGAACCTGATGAAAGGCTACGTCGAAGGGCCCGAGCTCACGCGCCAGGTGATGAAGGACGGATGGTACGTCACCGGCGATCGCGCGCGTGTCGACGGCGACGGGTTTCTAACCATCGCGCGCCCCCAAACGCCTCCGCCCCCAGCCTAGTGTGGCGTCCCGCACCTTGATGGACGCGGGTTTCCCGCTATAGCCGGCCTTCGCGTTTGAAAAACGCGCGTCCCCAGTGCTAATCCCATTCAGCATTAGAAATTAGGCCCGGAAGGACCGGGTGCCAACGTAGGGGATGGTAACAACGATGAGCGTCGAACAGAGCATTGCGCAGCACTATACTCACGGGGCGCTCGAGCGGACGATCCTCGACGCGTTGTCCGCCGGGGGCAAAGATCTCGATCGTCTTAGCCCTTCCGATCTTGCCCCAGTCGACGAGTTTCACATCGGCGGACGGCAGGCGACGATCGATTTCGCCGAGCAGTTGGACGTGCGGCCCGGCATGCGCCTGCTCGACATCGGTTCCGGTCTTGGCGGCGCGTCGCGCTATTTCGCGCAGAACCACGAGTGTCGGGTTACGGGCGTCGACCTGACGGAAGAATATGTCCGGGTGGCCGAGGCGCTAGCGCGGCGAGTCGGTCTTGGCGCGGTTGTCTCATACAAACAAGGCAGTGCCCTGTCGTTCCCCTTCGCGTCCGGAGCGTTCGACGGGGCGTACATGCTTCATGTCGGTATGAACATCGAGGACAAAGCCCGGCTGTTCGCCGAGGTCCGCAGAGTTCTGGTCCCCAAGGGCGTGTTTGGTATCTACGATGTGATGCGCGAGGGCGACGGTGCGTTGACCTATCCCGTGCCGTGGGCGTCGAGTGCCGAAACCAGCTTTGTCGCAACCGCAGCCGACTACCGCCACGCGCTCGCGGCCACGGGTTTCGAGATTTTGAAGGAGCGCAGCCGCAGAGATTTCGCGGTCGCGTTTTTCCAGCGAATGCGCGACCAGGCCGCGCAGGGCGGTTCGCCTCCCGCCGGGCTGCACATCCTCATGGGAGCGGACGCGCCCCGGAAAATCGCAAACATGATCGGCAACCTCGAACAGGGATTGATCGCGCCAGCCGAGGTCGTCTGCCGTTCCATCTAGGTTCGCCCGCAGCGCCGCACCCGGTGCCGGGTCGGTTCGCTCGGCGGCACTGGTCGCCGTATCGAGGGAAGTGAGTTTTCGGGGCGGCGGGTTCGCTCAGGTGGCCGACCAGACATCGACGAGGTAACGGCGTTCGGCGGTCATCTGATTGATCCAGCGTTCGGATTGCTGCGCGCTGGCACCGGTCTTCGCGCCGTGGATTGCGGCGAAAGCCTGTCTCACGCCGGGGGCCATGCCGCTGGCGTCCCCGCAGACATAGACCACGGAGCCCGCTTCGATCAGCTTCCAGACGGCGTTCTGATGCTCGCGGATACAGTCCTGAACGTAGACTTTGCGATCGGGATCGAGCCGCGAAAAGGCATGGACCAATTCGGTGACGCCCTGATCGGCAAACCCGCGCAACTCGTCCGCATAGATAAAGTCCTGATCGGGGCGGCGGCATCCGAAGAACAGCATCGAGGGCCCGACGCTCGCCCCCGTGGCCTTCTGCGCGGAGCGTTCCTGCAGAAAGCCGCGGAAGGGCGCGATGCCGGCGCCGGGGCCGATCATGATCATTGGCACGGACGGATCGGCCGGCGGCCTGAAGGCCGAACCCGTATCCTTGACGAATGCCCGCGCGTCATTACCCACTTCGAGCGCGCTCAGATAGTTGGAGCATACGCCGCGATAGATACCGCGGCCGGACCGCGCCGGCCCCTCGACTATCGCGACCGTAAGACTCAGTCGGCTCGATTCAATCAGCGGTGAAGACGAAATGGAGTAATAGCGCGGCGCGAGCGGCGGCATCATTTCGAGGAAGACGCTGAATGGAAGCGCGCAGGCGGGGCATCGCTCGAGCAGATCGATTACCGCGACGCGCTTGGCCAGTACCTCGGCCTTGTAGGCGTCGCCGGCCATCAGCGCTCCGAGCCGCGCCTTCTCCGGCGGGCATTCCGTGTAGCCGGACAGCACCTCAATCTGAGCGCGGGTCGCGGCGTCCTGCAATTCGAGGTAATCGCTCAACAGCGTGAACACCGAGACCGTCTGGTCAACCGGCAGAACGGTTTTGCGGCTAGTGGTCTTGCGCAGCTTGACGTAGGCGTCACCCTCGAAGCCGAAGCGGCGGGCGACGCGGCGAACCAGGTCGCCGCTATTGCGCGGCACCACGCCGAGATGATCGCCGGCGCGATAGCTCAGACCTTCAGGCAAGGCGAATTCGAGATGGCGCGTCGACCGTTCAGAAGGAAACGGACCGTCCTTGATCTGCAGTTCGCGATTGACCAACAGGCGCATCGGCTTGGCGCCAACCGCCTCCGCAATCGAATGGACGTCGCTATCAGGGGCGACCATTTCAACCGTATACAGCGGCGCGCGTTCGGCAACGCCGCTTACGTTGAGATCCAGTTTCAAGGCCGCGCCGACTGCATTCCACAGTGGCTGATACCAGGCCTGAAATTGGCCGTCGAAATCGTCGCGCGCATCGCCTTCGCCCCGCGGATGGATTCGCCGGGCGCCATGCATCTCAATTTGCGCGTCGACCAGGCGCGGAACCGCCTGGTAAGTCGCGGCCCAATCGCGATTGCCACAGCCGAAAACGCTATAGCTCACACCTTTGAGCGCGTCGGCTGCGAGCGAGGATTCGGTGAGCCACTCGCAGAACTTCGCGGCATTGTCCGGCGGATTGGCGTTGTAGGACGCAGTGACGACGATGACGGCGCCGCCGGAAGGCAGGTTGCCGACGTAATCGTCGAGTGGCGCCAGGTTGGCCGCGAAGCCATACGATTCGCCGTCTTGCGCGATACGCCCGGCTACTTCTTCGGCCGTGCCGAGATTCGAGCCGTACAGAACCAGCAGCGGCGTGCCGTGGCGCGCAACGATCGGATGCGCCACCGCCGTCCGATCGTCCGCGTCGTCATGATGCGCCAGGCCGTTCGCGGATGCGGCCGCGGGCTGATGTTGTTGCGCGATGGCCGGGCGATCGTTGCGCGGCTTCACCCTGATTCGCAACCCGTCGGGCTTGAGCGTAAGCGTCTCCTTGATCTTCAGCTTGTAGCGGGTGTGGTCGATAAGCTTGAAGCGATGCAGCACCATCCCGAGCACCAGCGCCGCTTCCTGCATCGCAAATTGCCGTCCGATACATGCGCGCGGGCCGTTGCCGAACGGCATCCAGGCACTAGGCGGGCGATCGCGTTCGGCCTCGGGCGTGAAGTTGTCGGGATCGAACGCCTCAGCGCGCTCGCCCCACACGGCGCGGTCGCGATGGAGCGCCGGCAACAGAATCCTTACCTGGCAGTCCGGCTTAATCAGATACTTGCCACCGATTACCGTCTCTTCGTAAGGATGGACTGAGAAAGCCGGTGCGGTCGGCCATAGCCGCAGAGTTTCCTTGAGGATCTGGGTGATATAGCTGAGATGATTGACCTGCGCGAAAGCCGGCTTATACGACGGATCGGGGCCAAAGACGCGATCGACTTCCGCATAGGCGCGTGCCAGCACTTCCGGATGATTGATCAGCGCGTTGATGGCGAACGAGAGCAGGCCACTAGTGGTCTCATGGCCCGCGATTAGGAAAGTGATGATCTGATAGCGGATATTGAGATCGTCGAGCCGCTCGCCGGTCTTGCGATCGATGCCGGAGAGCATCGAATTGAGCAGGTCGGGCTTGTCGAGGGCATCATCGTCCATGCGGCGCTCGCGGATGATGCGGTCGACCATGCCGTTCAGGTGTTCGATATCGGCCTGGTATGCGGCGTCCTGCTGGCGGCGGATAAAATGTTCGAACGGCAGCCGCCAGAATTGCGCCATCGCGGTGCTCAGAGCATTGACCATCGCGCGCACGAACGGATGGTAACTTTCGCGATAGAAGGAATTGAAGCGGTAATCGAAGCCGCATGCGCCGATCGTATCGAGCGTCAAGGAGGTCATGTCGCGAGCGACGTCGACTTCATCGTCGGGGTTGAGCCGGGCCCACTTGTCGACGAGCTGGCCCGCTATATCGAGCATCATCGAGTGATAGGATTGTATTGCGCGCTGGCTGAAGTTCGGCAGTAGGATATTGTGCGCCTTGGACCAATCGGGGTCGGCCGTATCTGCCGTGACCAGGCCGTTGCCGCCAAAGGCGCGGACCTTGAGCAGGGCGCCCTCGACGATTTTGCCGAAGCGTGCCTGGTCGCACAGCTCGCTGGCCATGCTGGCACCGGAGACCACGACCATCACCTGGCCGCGCAGCTTAAGCTGATAAATCGGTCCGTATTGCTTGGCCAGCCGGACGAGCCCTTGAATCGGCGCCTTGCGGTCGATCGCAAGCAGATTGCCGAGCAAGGGTGTCTCAGGCGGTTGCGGTATCGGAGCAAGCTCTTGCTGCGTCATATCAAGCCGTCTCCATATCGCCATGATCGGAACGGCGGACCATGAAACCCGGGATTCGTTAGAGCAGACGAGCGGCACCAGTTTCTTTCATTGACGGAACATTGCCTCCCATTCGTGCCAGGCGTTCGGCCGGCATACGCGAGACGGTACGAGTCGCTAATAGCACCATCGTATTATGTTCTTTTGCATCTGAATACTTCGATAAATTATTTGACACTGATACAGCACAACGATAATTAAGTCCATATGTGCATGCTTACGACGTGCAACTCCATCGAGACGCCGATCCGAGCGAGCCTTACGAACCCGGAGAGGTAGCAGGCGATGGGAACCCGACAGGCCGGGAGAATTGACGGACAGCCACAACTCGATCTTGCTAAGTCGTTAGGAAATACGAAGAGGAGACCTGCGCTCGAGCAGAGCACGGTCTTCAATCTCGAAAAATATTTGCGCGCGAGCGGAGCCACGCGGCCCGAGGCATTCGACTGGAGGGACTCCGCGCCGCGGCTGGAGGACGAAGCGCTGTTCTGTCTCGGCTACATGATGGACATCGAGGCGCACACGATAATTTATCTGCGCGAGCTCCTGTCCACGAACGTGGTTCAGGATCCGTCCATCACTGCATTTCTAACCTGTTGGAACTACGAGGAATTCTTTCATTCTCAGGTATTGAAGCAATTTCTGACAAGTCAGGGCGTCACGGTCGATGACCAGCGCTTCGTCAATCTGCGGCGGCAAACGGCTGCCGATCGCATAGTCCGAATCGGCTCTCGGTTGCTGTCGCGGATGACCCGTCACTTCCCCGCCGTGCAGATGACGTGGGGCGCAATCAACGAGATGGTGGGCGTCGAATCCTACCGCGCGCTGGCGGAACGTACGCAACATCCGCTACTCGGAACAATTCTCAACCAGATCATCAAGGATGAGCGCCGCCACTTCTCGTTCTACTTCAATCAGGCCAAAGCTCGTCTGCGTCCACGGGCCGCCCAGGTGATCGCCACGGCCGTCATCAAGTATCTTTGGACTCCGGTTGGCAGCCCGGTTCGCGGCGAGGCCGCAACTCGACGCCTGCAAAATTACCTGTATCCCAACGAATCCGCCCGCCTGCGGCTCTTCGAACTGGATTCCACTATCGCGCGCTTGCCAGGATTCGGCTGGTTCAATCTGGCCACGCGCTACTGAGATTGTAACGCCGCCCCGCGACAAGTTCCTGTCAGGCCGGGGCCACTGCGATCGCCTCTCGGGTGTCGATGATCACCAGGGCCGCCTCATCGGCGCGGAATTCGGCGGGGTTCGAATTCATGTCACACTCCGTTGGCGCCCATGCGCAATTTGAACCGCCGCTCTGTGCCATCGATAGGAGATCTGCCGGCCAGCGACCAGTTCTCGCGGGAGTTTTCTGGAACTACTATTACGCCACAAGGTCGCACTTTGGGGGACATGACAATTGGCGAAAGCACCATTCCAGACATGCGAGTAGCGAAGGCGAAAATCTCGGGAGCGTCGCGACCGCCGCGATTGCCTCGGATCGCGGTTGACCCGAGCGTTCCGCTGCTCGAGCGCGACTCCACGCGCGTCGCGATCATCGAACCGAGTCGCATCATCAAACCCATCGACGTCGCCGAGCACTGCGTTCTGTGCTTTTTCCAGGAAGTCATCAGGGAACTCGTGCGTGAGGGCGCCCAGGCGCGCCACGTCCATAACGGCGAAAGCGAGGCGGGCGACTACCCGGTCTACGAGTTGGATTATGGAGGCCGGCGGCTCGCCATCGTTCATCCCGGAGTCGGCGCTCCCAACGCGGCGGCGCGCCTGGAGCATATGATCGCGCTCGGATGCCGCAAGTTCATCGCGTGCGGCGGCGCCGGAGTCCTCGTCGGATCCATCGACGTCGGACATATCGTTGTCCCAACCGCGGCGATTCGCGACGAAGGCACCTCGTACCACTATCTGCCGCCGGCGCGCGAGGTCGCGCCCACGCGCCGCGCGCTTAGGGCGATCGAGGCGGTGCTGCGGGAGAACAATCACGATTACGTCCGCGGCAAGACCTGGACCACCGACGCGGTGTATCGCGAGACGCGTCCGCGCATGATGCGGCGGCAGAATGAAGGATGCGTCGTGGTCGAGATGGAGGCGGCGGCGTTCTTCTCCGTCGCGCGCTTTCGCCACGTCGAGTTGGCGCAAATCCTGTACGGCGGCGACAGCCTCGCCGGTCCGCGATGGGCTCCGCGTGGATGGAGCCGGCATGCGGTGCGCGAGCGGCTATTCCATCTTGCTGCCGAGGCCTGTCTGCGGCTATGAGGTTGCTCAGCCTGGATGCGGTCCGGTGGCCTCGAGCACGGCCTCGCGCCATTCGCGCTTCGCGGGCAGAATCGGCGGGATCGGGATGACCTCGGGCTCCGCGGTGGGCGCCGCTACGGAACCGATGTTCAGGGTCTGCGAGGCCTTGCGCATGAAAAGATTGTAGATCATCCATTGCGCGCGATGCCGCTTGCCACGCAGCGGGAAACGTCCGGCGATTGAAGACGCCGAATAGAATTGCGCGTAAGCGTCGCCTAAACCGATGCGCAGTTCGTCCGGCGACATCTGCGCCGGCCGATACACGACGTGGCCCTGATCGTACATCGTCCAATCGAAGGAAACGATCCGGTTCGCCTTCTTCATCTCGTACCAGGTGAGCGTGCCCGGATAGGGCGTCAGCGCCGAATAGGCGCAGGCGTCGTATTTCGCGTCGATATTGAACCTGGCGGTTTCCTCGAAGACCGAGCGTTCGTCGCCGTCGAAGCCAAACATGAACAAGCCGAACACCATGATCCCGTACGAGTGCACCTTCTCCATCAGCGCGGCAAAGGTCTCCGGCCGATTGACGTGCTTGTGCACGCTGGTGAGCGTCGCGCGCGAGATCGACTCGAAGCCGATGCTCAGCATCGTGCAGCCGCTTTCGGCCGCGAGCTCGAGCATGCGGTCGTCCTGCGCAAGTTTGGAAGTGACGCCGGCCTGCCAATGGATGCCGCGTCCCTTCAATGCGCGCATCACTTCTTTCGGGCGCTCCGGCGTACCGAAAAAGTCGGCGTCGTTGATCGAGATGGTGCGCGCGCCGCAGTTCTCCATCTCGTGAATCACCTCGTCGACCGGCCGATAGCGGAACTTGAGGCCGTTCATCAGCGGCTCGGCGCAGAATGTGCAGCCTTGATGGCAGCCGCGCGACGTTTGCACGAAGGTGCGGTTCACGTAACGGTTCTTCTTCAAGAGATCGTAACGGGGCATCGGCATCCCGACCATCGGATGCAGCGTGTCGGACTTATAGGTCCCGCGCATCGACCCCTGCTTGAGATCATCGAGCAGTTTGTCGATCACCAGCTCGACTTCGCCGATAACTACAGCGTCGCAATGCCTCAGCGCTTCCTGCGGCATGAAGCTTGGATGCACGCCGCCCATGACAACGGGGATGCCTGTGGCGCGGAATCGGTCGGCGATTTCGTAGCCGCGGTTGACGTAACTCGTCATCGCGGAAATCCCGACCAGGTCCGCCTTCAAATCAAAGTCGATGGTCTCGATGTTTTCGTCAGTGAGCACTACTTCGTACTGGTCGTGTGGCAGGGACGCGGCAACTGCGAGTAAGCCTGCAAGCGGAGAGTACAGCGCTCGATTCATGTACAGCGGGCGGGTCGTAACCGAATCCGTTTTCGGATTGACGAGATGAATGAGGCGCGTGCGCACGATGTTCTCCTGTGACCGGCCGGTACATGGAACCCAACGACATCACGACGAAGAAGCTTCCCGAGACCGCCAGAATAAACTGGTCTCAGTCAGGAGATTCCATCTTGGCATGCTGGAACGCCAATCACTATCCAGACCAGGAGTGAATCCTTACGAAAGCCGCCGATCTTGACGCTCAAGAATCGTAAAGTTAGTCAGGCGTGCCACAGTAACGAAATGTATTATCTGCTATAGGCACTGCTTTGCTCAAAGAACGCATTATTCAGAAGCAACGCCAGCGATTACGCTCTTTGCGAGCACGGCGGCGTCATAGATAAGTCAACCCGCTTTTAGCTCATTATGAATTTCTCGGGGCAGGGCACGACCTGCGGCACATCCCGCGCACCTCGGCCGGGACGATGTCGAGCAAGCCGCGCATCCGGTTGTCCGACAATCGAGAATTTTCCAGAGCAATCTTCGTTTGCGCTTTTATGGCGGCGCCGGCGTGTCTCACGCGGCGTCAAGACTCATCAGCGCATCGAGCGCAATCCAGGCAGCCGTTATAGAGATGGCTCAATAGTTCAGCCTCTGCCGGGTCAGCTAAGCCGAGATGTTCGCTCATCTGGTGCTCGCATGAGACGCAGACAGGGCAGAAGCGAACTTTGACAATGTGTGCGCAGGGCGGACGATGGCTCAAAAACGCTATTGGATGCCCATGCGCACGAACTGAGCGTAGACTGCGATTTCGGTGAGCGGAAGACTTCAATGACTTAGGCACGGTCGGCCCTCCTGCCTGTGAGAATTTCGCCGGATGGGCGCCCACGACTGTTTCGCCAGCGGGCATCGATGTTGAAGCGGTGACCAGAAACGGTTCGCAACGGTTGTGCCGGAGGTTGTAGACCCGGCGTTCCCGCAGGAACACGGTCAATGCAAAGCCAAAAACGTTGAGATCTCTGGTTTTTGGAACTGGCCATAATGGCGCATCACGAATCCATTGGGGCGTTTTGGTACAGGTGGCGGGAAAAAAGGGACACGTGGTGAAGATGCAGGATAAGAATAGCTGAACAAAGCCTGATAGAGGATACGTAGAAGCACGAGGCAGATTGCGCCGGTTTTCAGCCATCACCGGGCGCAGGCGCACGCGGGTATTCCTTGCCCACCGTCAGGCGGAGTCGGTGGCCGACCTGCAAAACCCTAGCGAGTTGAGGCGGCTTCACGCTCGAGCTTGGCGAAGACAGAAGGTTTGACGCTCTCGCGCTCGTTACGCTATACGGTACGAAGTTCCACCATCCGGAACACGGCCAGATGAACGCGAACGCGACGAGCGCTAGTAAAATCAAAGGGCCCGCCTACCGCGTACAGGTTATCGACCGCGCGCTCAGCGTGCTGGAGATGCTGGCCGACGAGGGCCAGCCGTTGTCGCTGGTCAAGCTTTCCAAAAGTTTGGATCTCCCCAAAAGCACGACGATGCGGTTGTTGATGGTCCTTGAGGGACATCGCTTTGTCCAAAAGAGCGCGGAGAACGGCCTGTATCGGCTGGGACTCAAATTGTTCGAGCTCGGGAGCAAGGCGGTCGCGCAGTTCGACCTGACCGAACGGGCGCGGCCCTACCTGGAGCGGTTGGTTTCGGGTACCGGGGAGACCGCATATCTGAGCGTGCTGGACGGTGGCGAGGCGCTGGTGCTCGAGCGCGTCGAATCCTCGCGAGCGGTGAGAGTGCCTACCAGCGTCGGCTGGCGACACCCGGCGCATTCCACTGCGGTGGGCAAGGTTCTGCTGGCGTTTACGCAGGAGAGCAAACTCACGGCCGTGCTCGGCAAAGGCCGTTTGCAAAGCTACACGCGAAAGACGATCACCTCGATCCCGCGGCTACGCGAGGAATTGCAGCGCGTGCGCGAGCGTGGTTTCGCGCTCGACGATGAGGAGACCGAGGACGGCCTCAGATGTATCGCCGCGGCCGTGCGAGAACACTCCGGTCAGGTAACCGCGGCGCTGGGCATTATCGGGCCGGCTTACCGCATCCCCGATGACGGTGTCGCGACGCTCGCCGCAACCGTTATCGGCGCAGCGGACAATCTGTCGGCCGAACTTGGCTGTCGCGTCGCCGAACCAGGCGCGGCCAGACTGGATTGTCGGTAGAGACCGCAAGCAAGGGAGGAGGAACGAACATGGCGGCCTTTAACGCCGAATCGCATTGCGAGGTTGCCTGGCCCGCGGAAGGTCCATCGCGGGTTCCCTATCGGGTTTTCTTCGATCCGGCGATTCACGCGCTGGAGCAAGAGCGGTTGTTTCGCGGCCCGGTGTGGAACTACGTGGCGCTGGAAGCGGAGGTGCCCAATCCGGGTGATTTCAAGGCGGTCTTCGTCGGCGATACTCCGATCGTCGTCACCCGCGGCAAGGAGGGCGGTCTACACGCGTTCGTCAACCGCTGCGCCCATCGGGGCGCCCTCGTTTGCCGGGAATTACGCGGCAACCGCCTAAGCCATCTCTGCATCTATCATCAATGGAGCTACGACCTGGAGGGCAATCTGATCGGCGTGCCCTTCCGCAAGGGTATCGACGGCAACGGCGGCTACGCGCCCGACTTCGACGGGTCACAGCATTCGCTGCGCAAGCTCAGGATCGCCGCCTACCACGGCCTGGTGTTCGTTTCCTTCGCCGAGGAGGTCGAACCGCTGGAGGACTACCTTGGCCCAATCATGCGGCCGTGGCTGGACCGCGTGTTCAACCGCCCGGTTCGGGTGCTGGGCTATGCACGGCAATGGATCGGCGGAAACTGGAAGCTTTATAACGAAAACGTTCGGGATCCTTACCACGCAAGTTTGTTGCATCTGTTCAACGCGACCTTCCGGATAGCGCGCTCCTCGCAACTTGGCGGCACGCTCAGCGACCAGCGCGGGCGGCACAATCTGCTGCACGGCTATCAACGGGAGGCCCAGGGCGAGACGGCGGCCTATACCGCCGAGGGTATCAAGACGTACCAGGCGCAGTATGCGCTGGCGGATCCCTCGCTGATGGCGTCGCGGCAGGAGTATGAGGTCGCGTTGACGTTTTCGATCCACGCGATTTTTCCTTGTCTGGTAGTGCAGCAGATCTCCAACACGCTTGCGGCCCGGCAGATCGTGCCCAAAGGCCCCGATCAGTTCGAGCTCATCTTCACCTTTTTCGGCTACGAGGATGACGACGAGGAGATGCGCATGATGCGCATCAAGCAGGCCAACCTGGTTGGTCCGGCGGGCTTCATCTCGCTCGAGGACGGACACGCGATCGAGTTGGTGCAGCAGGCGATCGTGCGCGAGAAGGACGCCTGCTCCTTCATCGAACTGGGTGGACGCGACACCGGCAGCCAGCAACATCTGGTAACCGAATCGGCGATTCGCGGCTTCTGGCAGTACTACCGCGAACTGATGGGATTCAACTGAGCAATTCCACGGATAGCATCTATGGACAGAGAAATTCGCTCGGCGATCGAAGATCTGATCAATGCATACGGCCAATGCCTCGACGACGATCGGCTGGAGGAATGGCCCGATTTCTTCACCGAAGATTGCCTGTATCAGATATTGCCGCGCGAGAACGCCGATCATGGCTTGAAGATCGCCGTGATTTACTGCGACAGCCGCCGGATGTTGCAGGACCGCGTAACCGCCCATCGCACGGCTAACTTGTTCGGGCCGCATCTTTACCGCCATCTGATGGGCGGCGTGCGAATTGGCCGACGCGAAGATGGACTGATCTCCGCGCGCACCAACTATTCCGTCTTTCGCACCGCTATCGATCCGATCCATTACGGTGCGACCGAGGTCTATAGCGTCGGCGAGTACGTCGACAAGATCGTTTTCGTCGGCGACGTGCCGAAATTCAAAGAGCGGATCGTGATAGCGGACACGAGCCGGATTCAGTCGCTGCTGGTGACGCCCATCTGAAAGGGTGACGAAAAAATTCCGTCCGAGGGCAAAAACGATGTCAGCACAGGAAAATATCAATCTGTGGGAAGAACATCTGCGGGGAGAGTTTCTTACCAAGAACCATCAGGAGTCCCTGGCCACGATGGTTGAGGGTGCCTCGGTATATACGCTTCCCACCGGCTGGGGCGGCACGGGCAAGGCCAGCCTGGGTCCGCTCTACCGCGACGAATTCATCCCGTCGATTCCACCCGATTGGCGGCACACCCTGCTCAACCGCGTCGCCACCGAAAATTGCATCGCCGAAGAAGCTCGCATCCAGTTCCATCATACCCAGCAGATGGATTGGTTCCTGCCGGGCGTGCCTGCAACGGGCAAAGAGATCGACGTGACGTTCATAATTTTCGTCGAGTTTCGCGACGGCAAGATGACCGCGGAGCGGATTTATTGGGATCATGCCGCGGTGCTGCGGCAGGCGGGATTGCTGAAATAAGGCGGCCCATCACGCCAACCGATCGCGGACGGCGCCTCTTTCAGATTTCTTTTCCTGCCGTCGGATGAGGGCGCGCAGGGCGGCGACCGTACGCGCGATCGTGCCCGGTCAAACGCCCCGCCGGGCCGTACGAGGGCCCGGCAGGGGCAGCTTCATGAACTAGCGCTTCATGAACTAGCGATGGATCTCTTCGAGCTTGTTGATGTCGTAGAGCTTCTCCGCTTCAGGTCCCTTCAAGTTCGGGAATCCACCGGGAACGATCCAGATGGTTCCGCGATCGTTCTGCACGTCGAGCACCTGGACCGACTGGAACTCGGTGGTGTAGGCGCCTTTGTTGATTGGATACATCCAGTCGCCCGGCTTGAAGCTCTCGCTCCACTTCTTCTGGAATTCCCAGACCTTCCAGAGCTTGTCCTTGTGGTCGAAGGCTTCCATCAGCCACGCGTCGTAATTCTGCGAATCCCAGTCTTCCACGACGCTCTTGTACGGATGGCGCTCGCTGAGCGGGGTGCGCTCCATCACCGCGTAACGCCGCATCGTCCACGTATCGTTCGGGATGATCCCGTTGGGCCCGTATAGATAGGTGTACGCGTGCACGGAATCGACGACCCCAAGCTGGTCCTTCCATCCGAGGAAACGCCAGTGCCACTCGAGCTCACGGCCGGAGAAGCTGTAGAAGTCTTCCAGCGTGTGGTCGGTGCCCAGCAGCGAGTCGGATTTGACTTCGGCCGAAATACGGCGCACGCGCCGCAGGTTGGGGATGTAGGCCCAGCCGTCGTCTTCGCGATGCGGATCGGCGTAGCGGTAGATGATGAACGCGGTGCCGCGGATGTCAAAGGGCGAATAGAAGCCCGTGAACTCCTTGAACTCGAAATTCGCCGCGCCCGGTACGGGCAGCGTATGGTTCGGGAGCATCGCGAGGTGGGTGTAGAAGACCTTTCGATAGAAGGCGTCCAGCGTGCGCTGGAAGTTTCCGCCGCCACCATACATCAGCTTCAGCTCTTCCGCGGAGGGCAGCACCGGATGGACGTTCGATTCCGTCCAACCTGCGCTGGCCATCCAATCGCTCGGGGGAAGCTCCCATTGCGGAATGTCATGCGTGCCGCCAAATCGGTCCCAGGTGGCAGGGGCCATGCACGAGAAGCCAAAGCTCTGCCATCTGTACTCGTAGTTCCACACCGCCTTCCAACCGGCGTCCGGGTCGCCCTCTTTGATCGCGGCGTTGGGGAAGGGCTGTCCGCAGACGTAGTTGCCCACCGTATGGTCGGGGAGCAGTTTGACCTGCGACTGGTACTTCTCCGTGCAAGACATGTAATCCTGGCGTGGAGTGTGGTCCACCGGCGCTCCGATGGTCGCCTTGAACTCCGGGAAGTTGAGCTGCTCGACGTAGCCCGGGAAGATGAAGGGCCGCATCCGATCGATGTCCTTGGCCGTCAGAACATCGCCCACTTTGAAGTCGGGTTTGGCATCTTTGTATTTGGCCAACCACTGGTCAAAGGTGGCCCGGGTATAGCTTTTGACGTCCTGCGCCATGACGGGACGCACCCAAAGCAGGGTGCTGGCTATAACCAACAATCCCGCCCACGCTAAGTACTTGGGTCCCGCCGCTTCAGTCATCCTTGGTTTGAGTGACATAGCCTCTTCGGTATCCTCCCTCGTATTCGTTGCGAGTCTTTTCAGCCCTAAACCGGTCCTCCGTCTCTCTTTGCAATTCTCACACGCCGCCCGCCGATTCGTCGTGAAGAAGCCGCGCCGCCGTGCGGTCGAGGGCGTCGGCGGCCGTATAGCGCACGGTATGATCAGGCTCCGCCACCATCGCGATCAGCGGAGCGACGCTACCCGCGCCGCCGATCCTCCCCAGCGCCCACGCCACTTCGGCGCGAACTATTGGATCCCCCGTGTGGTCCGACAGTCTGACCAGAAGACCGATGTCGCCGCTGCCACCCAGCAAGCCGATCGCCCGAATTCCGAGCAGCGAAACGTCGGGGTCCGGCGAAGCGACCGCCGCCATCACCACCTCGCGCGCGTGTTGAAACTCCACTTCGTCCAGCAGTTGGCCGACGTGCAACCGCGTGATCGAGTCCTCGTCCCGCATCGCCGCCTCGAGGTACTCGGTGCCAGCCGGATCACCGTAGTGCGTGAGTGCCACCGCGGCCCCGATCCGCACATCGATGTTGTGATCCCGTATAGTGTCGCGCAGCAGAGTGACTACTCGGGGGTCGCGCGCACGACCCAGCGCCACCGCCGCCATCGCCCTGGCATCATCGTCGACACGGCCACGCAGTATCGCCTCGGCGATTTCCGCCGCGGAGCTGTCGCCCAGGCGCAGTAGTGAATAAGCGGCCGTGGCCTTTTCGAAGGGGTCGTGGGCGGCAGCCTGGAACCGCCGCAGGATGCGGATGGCGCCGCGGTTGCCGAGTTGGCCAAGTCCTTTGGCGGCGCTCAGACGCGTCATATGATCGGACACGGTCAGGGCACGGCTCAGCAATTCGATCGCGGCGGGATCGTGAGCCTCCGCTGCGCCATTCACCACGATTTCTCGGCGCGAAGGCTCGGCCCAGCTATAGAGCTGCGTGAGCGCCTCCACGGCATCCGCGTCGCCGACGTCTCCCAGCCCGTCCGCGGCCGCCATTTCCAGGTTTGATTTTCTGGTGCTTTGAAAAATCTTTACCAGTTGAGCGATCTCGTCCCGGTCACCCGCCGCGGCCAGAGCGCTGGCGGCGTAACAGCGCTCGTAGGGGTCATACTCCTTAAGGCCGCGGCGCAGCACGAGCACCGAAAACCAGCGCAAAGCTATCAGGTCGGCGGATTTGTCGAATCGATAGGAGCTTCCGACTTCGGCGCTGGCTCCCCATAGATCGCCCCGCTCGACCATGGTGCCGATAACGGTCATCGAAGGGTCGGTGATGCTTAGCGCGGAGGCGAAAGGGAAGCCGGTAGTAGGGTTGACCCGCAGGAGGGAGACGGCCGCCACGACCAGCGCGAACGCGGCTCCCAGCACGGCGACCAGTCCCCGTCCGTGCGTCAGGACACTCGCCCCCCTGGCAATGAAATCTCGGCCGGCCTTACTCGGGATCACAGCGCCCTCCCCAAAGAGGCTGACAAACCCTAAGCCAACGAGCATCCCAATATTCTTTTGGCAGAGTTAACGCAAACGAGTTTTCGTGTCGCTACTGATCCGCCGCCAGATTGACAGACCGTCGCGACAGGAGTGACTAATAGTCCCGGTTTCGTCCTGCTCTAAGACTGACGCAAGGCCGGGCCGCTGCCCGGCAGCGAGGGTCGCATGTATCCGAAAGCGATCGAATCGTACTTCGCACCCGCAACCGTGGATGAGGCGCTTAGGCTGCTGGCCGACCATGGGGACGGCGCCAAACTCCTGGCTGGCGGCCAGAGTCTGATGCCGATGCTCAAGCTGCGGCTGGTGGAGCCCGGTTGCCTCATCGATCTCAACCGTATCCCGGCCCTGGCGGTGATTCGCGAGGCCGGCGGCGCCCTATGCCTGGGCGCGATGGCTCGCCATGCGGAGGTCGCGGTCCATCCGCTGGTCGCCGCCTCTTACCCGTTGCTGGCCGACGCCGCGCGGGTCATCGGCGACTTCCAGGTACGCAATCGCGGCACGATCGGCGGTTCGCTGGCGCATGCCGATCCGGGTGCCGACTATCCAGTCGCGATGCTGGCGCTGGAGGCTCGGATGGTCCTTTCCAAGGCGGGCGGTGGCAGACGCGTCGTGGAGGCGGACAAGTTTTTTCTCGGCCCGCTGACGAGCGTGCTGGCCGCCGATGAGCTGCTGACCGAAATCCAACTGCCCAAGCCGGCCGCGCGAGCGGGCGGCGCCTACGTCAAGCACAGCCTGGTGGCCGGCGACTTCGCGTTGGTCTCAGTAGGCGTGCAGTTGACGCTCAGCGCCAATGGCCGATGCGAGCGGGCGATGATAGCGATTGGCGGTTTGCCGGCGCGAGCGGCGTGTGCGCGGCAGGCGGCGGCGCTTCTGGCTGGCGTCGTCCTGGACGATGCCGTCTGCGTGCATGCGGGCGAGGTGGCCGGGGGCGAAGTCGAAGTGGGCACCGACGTGCGCGCTTCGGAGGCTTATCGCCGCAGCCTCATCGCGAGTTATGTTCCCACGATGATCAAGCGCGCCCGCGAACGCGCCGGCGACGCCACGGCGAAAAAATGAGGAGCGCAATGCCATGAGCGCCAAGGTCTCCATCACGATCAACGGCCAGCTCTACCAGGCGACGGTGGACAACCGGATGCTGCTGGTCGACTTCATCCGCGAAGTGGCATGTCTCACCGGCACTCACGTGGGCTGCTCGGTGGAAGGCCGCTGCGGTGTCTGCACGGTGGTGCTCGAGGGCAAGGCGGTGAAAGCTTGCCTGATGCTGGCGGTGCAGGCGGATGGCGCGCGGATACTGACGATCGAGGGGCTGGCCCAGGACGGGCAGCTCCATCCGATCCAGGAGAGCTTCTGGGAAAAGCATGCGCTGCAGTGCGGCTTCTGTACGCCGGGCCAGATGTGCACGATTTACGACTTGCTCAAGTCCGACCGGCGCTCGGACGAGGAAATACGGGAGGCACTGTCGGGCGTGCTCTGTGTCTGTACCGGCTACGTCCATATCGTTGAGGCGGTCAAGGCGGCGCGGGCCAAACTGGATGCCATGAGCCCGCAGGAGCGGCAGAAGTTCTTTCCGCTCTAGCGCCGACCCGCCGGGACGAATTCGAATACGGGACGGGCCAGTAGGGCCATCAAGTTGGAGGGCCATCAAGATGAACGAGAGCGCGGATTCATGGGTCGGCAAATCGATCAAACGCAAGGAAGACGGCCGCCTCATCCGAGGCCAAGGCCAGTACTTGTCCGATATGGTCGTGCCACGAATGCTGCACCTGGGCTTCGTTCGCAGCATCCACGCGCACGCCCGCATCAAGTCGATCGACACCAGCCAGGCCGCTCGGATGCCGGGCGTGGTTGCCGTCATCACTGGCCAGGAGTTCAAGGATTGGGCCTCGGTGTTGACCGACGTTTCGATCCCCAATCTGCCCGGCGAAACCAAGCGGCCCCTATACTGGCCGCTGCCGCTCGACAAGGTCTATCACGTGGGCGAGCCGATGGCCGCGGTGGTGGCCCGCGACAAGTACCTGCTCGAAGACGCGATGGAGCTAATCGACATCGACTATGAGCCGCTGCCGGTGGTGGTCGACGCCGAGGAGGCGCTCAAGCCGGACGCGCCGCTTTTGTACCCCGAGTGGGGCGACAACGTCATCTACCATCAGCACATCCAGGGCGGCGACGCTCAGAAGGGCTTTGCGGAGGCTGACCTCGTGATAAGCGAGCGCTTCCAATGCCATCGCACGGGCGCCCAGCCGCTGGAGACGCGCGGGATGCTGGCGACTTACGACGAGGCCCAGGGGTTGACCTTGTGGCTGACGACCCAGCGTCCCCATAACATCCGCGACTTGCTCGCCTCCTATATGCAACTGCCGCACGACCGGGTGCGGGTCATCCAGCCGCGCGACATGGGTTCCGCGTTCGGCAGCAAGGCGCCGTTTTACCGCGAGGAGATCGTCGCCAGCCATCTCGCGATGAAGCTGGGCCAGCCCGTTCGATGGATCGAGAATCGGATGGAAAGCCTGATGAACGTCGGTCAGGAGCGCGACCAGATTCATTACGTAGATGCGGCATTGCGTAAGGATGGCACTTTGTTGGCCGTGCGCGACCGCATCATCGCCAACTGCGGCGACGGCCAGGTTGGAATCTACGCGGGCTTCGCGATGCCGCATCTGGGCGCCATGTACCTGGTCAACGGCAACGACGTCGCCGCGGTCGACATCGATCTGACCTGCGTGGTGACCAACAAAGCGAGTCTGACACCGGTGCGCGCTTTCGGTTCCTATCCCGGCCGCTTCGCCCTCGACCGGGTGCTGGATATCGCCGGCCGCCGCCTGGGTATCGATCCTCTGGAGATGCGCAAGCGCAACGCGATCAAGAAGTTTCCCCATACCAGCCCCGTAGGCGTACACGTCGACAGCGGTGATTTCATCGGCGCGCTGGACAAGGCGGCCGCTGCCGTCGACTACAAGAACTTTCGCGTGGAACAGGCTCGCGCCCGCGACCATGGCCGTTATCTGGGAGTGGGATTTTCGATGGGCGTCGAGCTGTCAGGCGTGCCCTCCGAGGTGCTGGTAGAAATGGAGAACACGCCCGGCTACGGCGTTGCCACGGTCAATATCGACGCGCAAGGCAAGGTGCACGTCGCCGAGGGCGATTCGCCGCACGGCCAGAGCCATGAAACCACCTTCGCCCAAGGGGTGGCGAGCGAGTTGGGACTGACTCCCGACGACGTCTACGTCACTTACGGCGACACTTTCTCGACGCCTTTTTCGACCGGCACTCTCGGCAGCCGGGGCGCGTCCTATACGCTGAGCGCCGCGGTACTGGCGGCGCGCGCGTTGCGGCCCAAGCTTTGCCGAATCGCCGCGCACCTGCTCAAACTCCCTCCCGAGGCCGGGGAGGTCGAGCAATTCCGCTTCGCCGGTGGCGAGCTAATCTGGATGAAGGACCCGGCCAAACGGATTACGTTGCGCGAGATCGCTCACGTCGCGACCCTGGCGCCGACCAAATTGGCGCCGGGAACCGATCCCGGACTGGAGCATACCTACCATTTCGAGGCCGCCGCCTCCGGCATGCATAGCTGCAACGTGCATGCCCTCACCGTCGAGGCATTTCCCGATACCGGCAGGTTCACGGTGTTGAAATACGTGGCGGTGGACGATTCGGGCGTGGCGATCAACCCGATGATCGTGCGAGGGCAGATTCACGGCGGGGTCTGGATGGGACTGGGTAACGCGACCAGCGAAGAATATGTCTACGACGAAGCGGGCCAGCAGTTGACCGCCACGCTGGTGGACTACCATCTGCTGTCGGCGATGGACATGCCGCGCGAGTTCGAGGTCATCCACCACGACGTCGCCTCGCCCCATACGCCGCTGGGCTCCAAGGGCAAAGGCGAGGGAGTTCCCGGGATGGTCCCGGCGGCGCTGGCCAACGCGATCGAGGACGCGCTGAGTCCCTTCGGCATCAAGATTACCGACCTGCCGCTCAAGACCGAATATATCTGGCGCCTGCTCCATCCCGACCAGGCCGCCAGAGTCTGAGCGCAGCGCTGCGACCGGCGCTACTCGCCGATCACCTTGATTAGGACGCGCTTGGGACGGCGGCCGTCGAACTCGCCGTAGAAGATTTGCTCCCACCGTCCGAAATCGAGCTTGCCTGCGGTGATCGCAACGACCACCTCGCGGCCCATCACCTGGCGCTTGTGATGCGCGTCGCCGTTATCCTCACCGGTGCGATTGTGATGATACCGCTCGGGACTGGGATCGTACGGCGCCAGCCATTCGAGCCATCGCGCGTAGTCTTCATGCAGTCCGGGCTCATCGTCGTTGATAAAGACCGAGGCGGTAATGTGCATCGCGTTCACCAGGCACAGCCCCTCGCGAACGCCGCTCTCCTGTACCGCCTGCACCACGTCATCCGTGATGTTCACGAATGCCATCCGCTCGGGAACCTTCATGGTGAGATATTTGGTATGCGAGCGCATCCTGGTCTCTGTTAACGCGGGACACTTCAATCGTCAGACTCAAACGTTGACCGAACTCATGTCATGGTAGCGTCCGCCCGCGGCGAAACCCTTGGGCGCGGCTTGCTCGATATGCGCGAGTTCGCTCTTCGACAATTTAACCTCGGTAGCCGCGATATTCTCTTCGAGGTACTTGCGGCGTTTGGTCCCCGGAATAGGAACTATGTCGTCGCCCTGCGCGAGTACCCAGGCAAGCGCGAGCTGACTCGGCGTGATGCCTTTTTCGTCGGCGATTTCCTTCAGCCGCGCGACCACCTTTAGATTCTGATCGAGATTGGCATCTTCGAAGCGCGGCGAGATTTTCTTGCGCATGTCATCTGCCGGCAGCGCGCTCATTTTCCCGCTCAACAGTCCGCGCCCGAGCGGGCTGAACGGCACGAATCCAATCCCCAGTTCGCGCAGCGTCGGAATCACTTCATCTTCGTAGTCGCGCGTCCATAGCGAATATTCGGATTGCAGCGCCGAAATGGGATGCACAGCATGCGCGCGCCGAATCGTCTTTGCGCCCGCCTCCGACAGACCCAGATACCGCACCTTGCCCTGCCGCACCAGATCGGCCATCGCACCGACGGTCTCTTCGATCGGCACGTTCTTATCCACGCGATGCTGATAGTAGAGGTCGATGTGATCGACACCCAGACGCTTGAGCGACGCGTCGCAGGCGGAGCGGACGTACTCGGGCTTACCGCTGATCGCCCGGGTGCCGTCGGGCAGAACCAGGTTGCCGAACTTGGTCGCGATAATCACCTGGTTGCGATGCTGGCGCAGCACCTTGCCAACCAATTCTTCGTTGTGACCCTGTCCATAGATGTCGGCCGTATCGAAAAAATCGAGCCCCAGATCGATCGCGCGCTCCAGCGTCGCGGTCGATTCAGGATCGTCGCGCGGTCCGTAGAACTGCGACATCCCCATGCATCCGAGCCCCAGTTCCGACACCACGAGCCCCTGCCTGCCAAGTTTTCGCTTTTTCATCGGCCATGCTCCTCATGAAGCGTTGCGCGCGCGCTGATCACACTTGAGTTTAACCGCGTCCGCGAAAATGCGCCAAGTCCGCGAGCGACTTGCGCAAATTAATCCGTCATCCGATGATCGCGGGCCATGACCGAGTTTCTGTTCAATGGACCGAAGACCGCGGCGATTACTCTGGTTCTCGCGCATGGCGCTGGCGGCCCGATGGATTCGCCCTTTATGGAAACGATCGCCGAAGGGGTCGCGAAGGCCGGCATCCGCGTGGCGCGCTTCGAGTTCCCCTATATGCGGCGGCGGCGCGAAACCGGCCAAGGCGGGGCGCCAAATCCCGGACCGGCGCTGATGCAATCATGGCGCGACACGATCGAGAAACTCGGTGGCGGGAGGCGGCTTGTGATCGGCGGCAAGTCCCTCGGCGGCCGAATCGCGAGCATGATAGCCGATGAAACCGGCGTGCGCGGGCTCCTGTGCCTTGGCTATCCATTTCATCCGCCGGGCAAGCCAGAGCAAACCCGCACGCGGCATCTCGAGCAGCTTCATACGCCGGTGTTGATCCTCCAGGGAACTCGCGATTCATTTGGCAAGCCCGAGGAAGTCAGGAAATACCATCTGTCGCGCGCCATTCGTATCGAATGGCTCGAAGATGGCGACCATTCATTCAGGCCTCGCGCACGCTCGGGTCGCACCGAAGCCGATAATCTCAACGCGGCCATCGTCCGCATGACGGAATTCATCGCGTCGCTTTAGCCAAAGGAGGCAACGAACCTCGCGCCGGATGGGATGCGCGCACTAGCAAGGCGGCCGCAAAGAACAGTAGCATTGCGGTCTCGGACGAGTCGTCGCTCAGGCCGGGGGAGTACTGTGAATAGCTGCGGATATCCAGGCAAATTGGCGCCAAAGCAAAGAAGGTCTGGCGCTCCCGCATACAGCCGCGCAGGTGGCGTCCCATGCGCGCGCCGCTCGTCCGCGATTGTAACCGGCGCAATCGCGATCATCCTCCTGATGTCATGGGGAGGCGAATGCTGGGCCTACATCGACCCTAACGCGGGAGGATTCCTGTCGCAAATTCTAGCTCCGCTCGCGGCGATTTTGCTTTCGTTTCTCTTCTACTGCCGTAACGAAATCAGAAAATTCGTCAAATCCGTCCGTGCCAGATGGAAAAGAATCGATCCGCGCGACGCCGCGCACGAGCCCGGGAAATAAACCATCATGGGTCGGCGGTGGTGGTTGTTGTTCCGCGGCCTCGCGGTTCCAACCGTACTTTTTTTCGCACCGGGGCTCGCGCTCCAGGAGCTGCGTCCGTATTCCTATCTGCTCTCGGTCAGGGGTGCGATAGCCGAAGTGGCGTTGGAAGTTTCGGCGGTTCTTTTGCTCGAAGCTTTGTGCGCGACATTTCTCACGCTCCTTCTCTCGGTGGGTCGCGCGCTCAGGCTGTGGAACGATCGGGCCGACGCCAATTGTGCGGGCCTTCTCACCCTGGCCAGCGCCATCCTGTGCGGCCTGGCGTTATTCTATCCGCTGGATGCGATTATCGGCCCGATCGCGAGCGCCGGCCTGCAGGCGGCTCTGATCCTCGCGGCAATCGTCCTGCTTACGCTCTTCGGTTGGCAGCGTGCTTTCGCGCTGTTCAACCGCCTTAACCGATCGGCACAGATGGTGCTGGCCGTAGCTCCGCTCCTGCTGATTCCGGTGCTTACCGGAGGCTTCGGGTGGCGCAGTTTTGATTCGATGCCGCCGGCGTGGCGGTTCGCCCCGAGCCCCTCGGCGAAGCCTAACGTGGTGCTGATCAGCTTCGATGCGCTGACGGCGCAGGACATGTCACTCTACGGCTACCGACTGCCGACCACTCCGCAATTCGAGCGGCTCGCCCAGCGCAGCTATAACTTCGTCAATTTCGTTTCGACCTCGGATTTTACCACCCCGGGAGTCGCGTCGCTGTTGACCGGCCAGTACCCGTTGACCAATCGGGTGTTCCAGCTTTACGGGCATGTCCCTCACCGCCTGCGCAAAGAAAACATCGCCTGGATACTGCGGCAACACGGCTATACGACCGCCGCAATCGTTACCAATCCAGCGGCCCATCCCCTGGCCTTGCGGCTCGCCGATTCTTTTTCCATCCTGCCGCGGCCGCCGGTGTCGTCATGGGCTTTTCCTGGAACCTTCCTGCTGCAACTCCGGCACGGCCTGCTGTTCAACGCCGCCAACGGCTTTGCGGTCAACGCGGTCCTCAGGTTCGGTAGCCTTTTCGGCCTGTTCGACTACTTAAGATGGGTCCAACCGGATGCAGTCTTCGCCTCGGCCCGGCATTTTATCCGCGGCGCGCGCGCGCCCTATTTCCTGTGGATTCACCTGTACTCGCCCCATGCCCCATACGTGACGGACGCGCACTTTCGCGGGCGGTTTCTGCCGGGTCCCGATTTCACCACTCAAGCGCAGTACTTTTGGCAAACGCCCGGGTCGTACTATGTGCCGGCGATGCAGCACGAAGTCGACTTGCTGAGGCTGCGCTACGACGAGAGTGTCGCCGAGTGCGATAGTGCTCTGGGAAAGTTCCTTGACTGGATGGCGACTAGCCATCAAGACGCGAACACGGTCCTGGTCGTGACCGCCGATCATGGCGAGAACTTTTCCAGCGGCTGGTGGAGCCACGAATCGCCGAATCTGCACTATGCCGAAACTCACATTCCCCTGCTGATTTCCTTGCCCCGCCAGAACCGCGGCCATACCGAGACCGAAGAGGGCGATCTCACCGATATCGCACCGACGCTTCTTGCCGTGCTCGGAATCGTGAAGCCGTCATGGATGGAAGGTCATCCGCTCATCGGCGCTGCGCGGGCGGCATCCGCGGCGGAACCGAGCTTTTCGATGTACCTTGCTCAATCCAGCGCATTTGATCGGCCCACGGTCGGAGCCATCGCCGCGAATTCCGGTCCCTATCATCTGGTGTGGTATTTTCCTTCCGGAGGCATCGAGCTTTTCGATATCGCTCGCGATCCCGAACAAAAGCACTACGAGCTCGCACTTTATCCTCCTTACCCTCCCGGCATGGCGATGGCGCTGGTCGGAGACATCCAGCGGCGCTTCGTCGATGCGCTCAATCACGATCCTTCAGGCGCCTATCGATGAGTTCGAGTGCCTGGTCGCGGCCGGCATTTAATCTGAATCTCTCCGCGTGGCGCAGTATTCGCGCTTGCCATCCTGAGCCGATCGATCGCGGCCTCGAATTGCGCTTCTACCTGACGGGGAGCCTGCTGTCCGCGATGGGGATGCTCCAGAAACGATTGTACCGGCGCGTCCTGGACCAACTCGATCTCAGGCCGCCGCTCTTCCTCGTAGGTCATTGGCGCAGTGGAACGACTCTCCTGCACGAGTTGCTCGCGCTGGACGAGCACTTTGCTGCTCCGAGCACATACGCCTGCTTCAATCCCCATCAATTCCTGCTCGCGCGCCACCACGCGCCCACTGCGACACGGCTCGTACGTCCGACCGGCGACGTCACTGTTTCACCCTTCTCGCCGCAGGAAGAAGAGTTTGCTCTGCTCTGCGTGGGCGCGACGTCACCGTATGAAGCCTTCATGTTTCCCTCCGCGCTCCACCAGTTCGAGGCCTTATGCGATCCGGACCTGTTCGAGCATGCGCGGGAGCTTCGATGGAACGACGCGATGACGTGGATCTTGAAAGCGACGGCCTACGTGAGCGGTGCGGACAAGCGGCCGCTGGTCAAATCTCCGACCAACTCGTTTCGGATTCCGAGACTCAGCGCGCTTTTCCCCGGCGTGATGTTCATTCGGCTGGTGCGCGAGCCATGCGCCGTTTTTGCTTCGACGTTGAGGCTCTGGCAGAGCATGTGGGAGCGCTATGCGCTGGCCGCGCCGCTCGCCCAGGAAGTATTGATCGAGCGGATTCTGGAAACGCGGCTCACGCTGGAACGAAGGCTACAAAGCGCCTTACGATCGCTGCCCGCCGACAGGGTCGCGACGGTTCGCTACGAGGACCTGGTCGCTGACCCGTGTCACACGATCGAGCTTTTATACGGACGGCTGGCGCTCGGAGATCCGTCCCCGTTGTTGCCGAAGGTGCACGCATATATGGCACGAAATCCACCCTCCGCGCCGCCTTCAACCGCGGATTGGCGCCGGCTGGTGCAGGCTCGCTGGCCAGAACTGTTCGACGAGTTCGGTTACGCTCGGAGCTAAAGAGGACAAATCGCGGTCATGCGGGGGACGTTGCATTTTGTCGTCATGCGGCTAGAGTTCATCGCATCATGAAACCGTCTCGATCCTTGGATTGAATCTCAGACCAACCATGATTTCACCGAAACACAAAACATTGCGGTCGGGGTAGAAGATGACTACCACTACAGACGATCAGCAGCGGATCATCGGCGAGTTGCTTCACCGAGCAAGTCACCATCGCTGGGTCGGCGTCATCACCGCCGCCTCCGCCGCAATTGTACTTTTGGCTGGTTTGGTACCGGCATTGGCGTGGATTCGAGACCCATTCCTAAACGTTTCACAATCCAGTGGTCCAGGTGTGTTGGTACTAAGCTCGAGCGTTCGCGTGTTCGCTCTGGCTATCGTGGGATACCTCGTGCGTCTTTTGACTTCGATCTATAGGTACAACACGCAACTGTGGAATCATTATACTACGAGGGCTTTGGCATTGGAGTTGGCTGCAGGGGGCGAGATTCCTTTATTGTCGGCGGTCGCCGCACTTTCAGCCTCAACCGTTACGTTCGGTGCGGACGGACCCTTACTGGGCGGCGATATTGCAGTTTCGGCTGATGGTCATTGACCTCGCAGCGAGACCACGCGAGGTTCATTGGGTGACCGACGAGAGATTCCAACGCCGCCAGATTGCAACCCTTTCGTTGGCGCGCAGCGGAAATGCCCGTTAGCTGCCGTAACGATCGTTGAGCGACCACGACGCGTGGCAGAAGCGTCGAACGGCGCGTTCCGACGCGACGGAGACTCCGGCGCGCCGGGCCGCCCAGCCGAAGAGAAACCACGATGATCCCGGCCCGGCTTTCCATGTTTAACGCGATATTCGCCGCTGGGCTGCTAGGAGTCGGTGTGGTGGGAGCCCATAAAGGCATGATCCCGCCGATGACCGGCTTCCTGGCGTTCCTGCTGAGCTTCGTAGTCGCGATCCTGGCACTGCTGTTCGGACTGATAGGCTTCGCCCGCACCTCGGCCCCCGAGCGCCGATCCGGAAGGCCCAAGGCCGTCGCCGGCATCGTGCTGGGACTGCTCATCGCTGTCCCGGTCGGGTCCACGATGTGGCGCTGGTGGTCGATGCCGTATCCGAACATCAACGACATCACAACCGACTACGATAATCCGCCACAATTCGTTAGCCCGCCGGGATTGTCGGCCGACTCGATGAAATACGACCGCGCCAGGTTGGAGCCTATCCAGACCAAATATTATCCGAAGCTCGATCCGCTGCGGCTCGACGAGAAGCCCGATGACGCCTTCGCCAGAGTGAAAGCCGCGGCCAATGTCGCGCCCCTTGGTGGTCTGCAGATGGCCGCCCAGATACCAGCGGAGCCGGGCTGGTACATCGTTTATGTCAATCCGGCGACGCGGACAATCGAGGGCGTCGAGACCTCCTACCTGTTCCGCTTTCGCGGTGACTTCGTGATCCAGGTGCGCCCGGGCCCCGACCCAAACGGCAGCCTGGTCGAGATGCGCTCGCGCTCGCGCGACGGCACCGGCGACTTCGGCGTGAACTACAACCGTATCCGTGAGTTCTTCGCGGTGCTCAAGCCGGGCGGCGATATCGGCGCGGTGTCACCTTCGTGACGCGTTGGCCTGCGCCGTCCGTCTGTCTGCGAAAATTTCGGTGCACCGACTGCGTGGGCGCGGAGAGCCATCTTGTGCTGGCGCGCGGTCGTCCGTACCTTTTTCGATATGTCCTCACTCATCAGCCCGTACAGCAATGGCGCGGCGGCCGCCACGCTAGTCGATCTAATCACGCACCACATCCGCTTCAGCGCAGCGAAACGGCGGACGGAGTTGTCGCGGCGCGACTGGTATCAGGTCACGGCGCTCGCGGTGCGCGACATGCTGGTCGAGAAGATGGTCGCGACGCGAACGCGCTTCCAGCGCAACGGCGCGAAAAAGCTCTACTACCTGTCGTTGGAGTACCTTATCGGGCGCTCGCTCGAAAGCAATCTGTTCAACCTCGGTATCATCGACACCTGTCGTGAATTCCTCGCATCCAACGGGATCGATCTGCAACTGCTGCTCGACGAAGAGACGGACGCGGCACTCGGCAACGGCGGTCTTGGCCGGCTGGCGGCGTGCTTTCTGGACTCGCTGGCGACGCTGGACATGCCGGGCTACGCCTATGGCATCAACTATGAATTCGGACTTTTCCGCCAGCGGATTAAGGACGGCTTCCAGGTCGAACGACCCGACAATTGGCGGCGCGACCTGTCGCCGTGGCTGGTAGCGCGGCCCGAGGAGTCCTGCATCGTCCCGGTGTACGGGCGAATCGAGCCCCGCGTCAACCGCAAGGGAGATTACAGGCCGCTATGGACGGGCTGGCGAGTCCTGGTTGGGATGCCGGCCGATCTCCCGATTTCAGGTTACGGCAGTCCAGCGGTGAACTTCGTGCGCTTGTTCTCGGCCGCCGCCTCGGATGAGTTCGACATCCACATCTTCAACGCTGGCGACTATGCCAAGGCGGTTGAGCAGAAGGTGGTCTCCGAAGCCATCTCGAAAATTCTCTATCCCTCGGACGCCGCGGAGGCCGGGCGCGAGCTTCGGCTCCTGCAGGAATACTTCTTCGTGGCCTGCGCGGTGCAGGACATCACCCGTCGTTTCTTTCAGCGCGGCGACGATTTGCGCGATTTTCCTTCCCGCGTGGCGATCCAGCTCAACGATACGCACCCGGCGCTCGCCGTCGCCGAGCTGATGCGTCTGTTCATCGATCAGCACGACCTGGAATGGGAAACCGCATGGGAGATAACCCGTGCGACAGTCGCTTACACCAATCATACTTTGATGCCCGAGGCACTCGAGCGCTGGCCGGCCGAACTGCTCAGGCGCGTGGTGCCACGCCACCTCGAGATCATCTACGAAATCAATCGGCGCTTTATGGCAGAGACGGTCGAACTCTGGTCGAACGATTCCGATCGCGCGCGACGCCTTTCGATCGTCGAGGAAGGTCACGATCCCCAGGTCCGGATGGCGCATCTGGCGATCATCGGCAGCCATTCGGTCAACGGTGTTTCCAAGCTTCACTCGGAACTGGTCAAGACCAGGCTGGTGCCGGACCTGTATCAGCTCTGGCCGCAGCGTTTCAGCAACAAGACCAACGGCGTGACTCAGCGCCGATGGCTGCTGATGGCGAACCCCGGCCTGGCGCGTCTACTGGACGAAACCGTGGGCAGCGGATGGGCCACGGACCTCGAGCGGCTGAGGGGAATCGAGCACCTCGCTGACGACCCTGAGTTTCAAGGGCGCTTCGCCGCGGTCAAGCGAGCCAACAAAGAACGGCTGGCGACGCTGACCCATCGGCTCACAGCCGTGGACGTTGATCCAGGCTCGATCTTCGACATTCAGGCCAAGCGCATCCACGAGTACAAGCGTCAACTTCTGATGGCGCTGGGCGTCGTGCACGAGTACCTGGCGCTGGTCGAGGACAACGTCGAGCCGCTCGCGCCACGCACCTATCTGTTCGCAGGCAAGGCCGCACCGAGCTACTGGGCGGCAAAAATGATCATCAAGCTGATCAACAGCCTGGCCGCGGTGATTAACTCTGATGCGCGCACGCGCGGCCTCATCAAGGTCGCCTTCCTGCCGGATTATCGCGTCTCGCTGGCGGAGAAGATCATCCCGGCCGCCGATGTGTCCGAGCAGATCTCGACCGCCGGCACCGAGGCTTCGGGCACCGGCAACATGAAGTTCGCGATGAACGGCGCGCTGACGATCGGAACGCTCGACGGCGCCAATGTCGAGCTTCGCGAGGAAATCGGCGCGGAGAACATCTTCATTTTCGGCTTGACCGCCGACGCCATCGCGGAGATGCGCGCGAGCTGGTCGTACGACCCGCGGCGATATTATGAAAGCGACCTTTCGCTGCGGCGCGTGCTCGACGCATTGGCTTCCGATCGTTTCTGTCCTGGCGAACCCGGTTCGTTCAGGTGGATACCGGAAACGCTTTTGAGCCACGACGACTATTTCGTGATTGCGGACTTCGCATCGTACGTCGCGATGCAGAGCCGGATTTCGCGCGAGTACCTCGAGCCGGCGCGATGGACACGCAAGGCAATTCTCAATGTCGCGCGGGTAGGCCGCTTCTCCAGCGATCGGACGGTGCGCGAATACGCTCGCGAGATCTGGGGCCTCGAACCGGCGTAGCGGGTCGCAGCTACCGGCGGCTTCGGCTCGCCTGTCAGGCTCGCCCCACCCTGAAATTACGAGATTTTTCGCTCCGCGGGGCCTTTGCTCAGAGTTGCCGGCGTCAACCGCCGACGTTCGATGCGTCGCGGAGCTGTGCTGGAGCCGTGCAAAGACAGACCATCTGATGTATATGCCAGTCTGAATTCGCGCTTGAGCAAATCTTAGCGGAGGGGAGACCGTGAGCACTGAAACCAAGGCGGGTCTTGTCTTGCCGGTCGACACCATTCGGGATCGTCTGAACCGCGATCCGGAGTTTTTGTTGACGGCGCGTTTCTGGTACTGCGATATCCGTTTTTTCATCGGCCAGGATCCGTATTTCATGCGGATCGAGAACGGCAAGGTCGATCATTTTCAGCACGGCACCCAGGGCTTCGACCCGTACACCATCAACATCGGTGGACCCGAGGAAGTCTGGAAGAAGATGATGGAGCGGCGACCGAAGCCCTTCTACCACGACTGGTTCGCGGCCTCGTTCCATCATGACTTCACGTTCGGCGGCGATCTCGAATCGGCTTATGCGCATTACTACGCAATCCGCCGCATCCACGCGATCATGCGCCAGGCGGTGATCGAATCGCATGCCGCGTAGGGGGCATCAGGACAATGGCGAAATTTTCAGACATTATCGGTCGTTACATTTACCTTGAACTGGACGGCGTCGAGTACCGCGTCTACATCGAAGAGGCGGGCAAAGGGATACCGCTGGTATGCCAGCACACGGCGGGCTCGGATGGTCGCCAGTATCGACACCTGCTCGAGGATCGCGACATCACGTCGCGCTTTCACGTGGTCGCCGCCGACCTGCCTTATCACGGCAAGTCGCTTCCTCCGACTTCGGTCAGGCACTGGGAACAGGAATACAAGCTCACCAAGGATTGGTTCATGCGCTACTGGGTGAAGCTTTGTCACGAGCTTGAACTCAATCGACCCGTGTACATGGGCTGCTCGATGGGCGGTCATCTCGCACCCGACCTGGCGCTCAACTATCCGAACGAATTCCGCGCCTGTATCGGGTTAGAGGCGTCGATGTGGAGCGGCAATACAGATCGATTGGTGAACCAGTGGTTTCACCATCCCCGGTTGTCGAACGAATCGAAGCCGGCGCTCATGTTGAGCCTGTGCTCGCCGAACGCGCCGGAAGAATACGTTCGTGAGACGGTCTGGGAATATAGTCAAGGCGCGCCGCCGGTTTTCAAAGGCGACCTGTACTACTATTCCTTCGAGCATGATTTGCGGCAGACCGTGAAGAACATCGACACGCGCAAATGCCCGCTCTACGTGCTGAGTGGCGATTACGATTGGTCGGCGTTTCCGGCGGCGGCGAAGGCCTTGGCGGATGCGGTACCCGGTGCGAGCTATACGTTGATGGAAGGGATGGGCCACTTTCCGATGGCCGAGGATCCGGTTCAATTCAAAAAATATCTGATGCCGGTCCTCGCGGAGATTCTGGCCAAGTCCTAGTGACACTCGAAATGGATAGCGTCGAAGAATTCGAAAGCGTCCTCGGACCGATTGTCGCCGGCGCCGCGCGGGACGCCATCGCGCAATGCTGGTTGGTGAAGGTAGCGGCCAATCGTCCGCCGTGGACACCAAGCGGTATCGACTTATCTACGGGCGACCAAATAAGCGTGTTTTCCGCGGGGCGCGCCAGTATCGTTGGCGTGCCGGACGTCTTTGTCGGCTCGCACTTTGCGCTGTGGATGCGAATCGGCGACGAGGGCGATATCTTTCGCGCTCCCGGTCATTCATACACCTTCACCGTGGGGGCGGGCGGCCAACTCTATCTGAGCAACCTTTTCCCCGGCGATTGGGCCGACCGGCACGGAGGGCTGGCGACGGATCCCCGCGTCTACGAGCGAGTGACGGGAACGCTGGCGGTGCTGGTGGTGCGCTGGCGAATCGAACCGCTTGCGGGACTGGATCGGCTGGCGCGGGACGGCTCGGTCGGGGCGGCTATCCTGCGCACAGAGGCTGATCGGTTGAAAAATCCTTTGATGACGCCGGTGGGATGGCACTACCTGTGGTCGATCGGCGATAGCGGCATCTTCGATTCGGGGCAGGGCGCCGCGGGTGAGCCGATCATTCGATGCCGCATGCGCGATGACGCCGCGATCCTGCAGCGCCCCGTGCACCTGAAGCTCGATCGCGACGCGAGGCTCCGATGGTCGTGGAAGATCGACGCTCTGCCGTCCGCGCGACGCGAAGACGACGTGCCAAACCACAACTATCTCAGCGTTGCCGTCGAGTTCGATAACGGACAAGACCTCACCTACCTTTGGAGTGCCGCGATGGCGCCGGAAAGCAGTTTTCGCTGCCCCATTTCGCGATGGAACGAGCGCGAAACCCATCTGGTCGTGCGTTCCGGGATGGAACGGCTGGGCGAATGGGTCAGCGAAGAACGCCAGGTGTGGGACGATTACGGGCGCGCGATTGGAACTCCGCCCGCGGCTATCGTCGCAGTGTGGCTAATCGGCGTGAGCATCTTCGCGCATACCATTGCGTACTGCGAATATTCGGCTCTCGAACTGACTACGGACGGTCGCGTGATCTCGTTGATCTGAAGCTTTTGGGTTTGCCGATCAACTCGGGCTTGCCAAGGAGAATAAAAAATGGCCGACAAAGACCTGGAAAAGCGTATCGCAGAAATCGAGGATATTGAGGCGATCCGCAAGTTGAAGGGCCGCTATTGTCTGTACGTCGACCAACGGGACGAAGACGGGTGGGTCTCACTTTTCACGCAAGACGGGGTGTGGGAGTCGGATAAGTTCGGCGTCCACCAAGGCCGCGAGGCGATCCGCACCTTGTTCAGGAACATCCCCGGTTTTCTCAGCTTTGCGGTCCACTACGTGACAAATCCGATCATCGAGGTGGACGGCGACCGTGCGACTGGAAACTGGCTGCTTTTGGAGCCGTGCACCTTCATCCAGGGCAACCAGCCGACCTGGGGCGCCGGACGCTACGAGGAGCAGTACGTTAAGGTCGGGGGTGAGTGGAAATTTAGACACTTGAAACTCATATCCTCATTCTGGACTCCGTACGAGCAAGGATGGGTGAAAAAACGCTTCGTCCAGGATTGATCGCGAGTGCATCTATTCAGATGGCCGGGCGCCTTCCCCGCCAGGGTTGGGACTTTTCGTAGGCGGCCGCCGCTCGGAAGACGCTCAGGTCGTCGAATGTCTTTCCGACTATTTGCATTCCGGTAGGGATACCCGAGGCCGCAAAGCCCGTGGGAACCGCGATCACGGGACACTGACCAACAAGATTGAATGGCATGGTCATGTACCAGCCGATCGAGGCAGGTACCTTCGTGCCATCGATTGTGAAATTTGAAGCGGTCGGGTCGTGATCGTGCGTGACTGCGGGCAGCGCCAGCGTCGGGCAGATCAATACTTGATGATCTTCGAGGATAGGGCCGAGCGTTTTGTACATTTCGCCGCGCACCAGATTGATCCGGTAGAAATTGGCAGCGCTGACCGCCGTGCCGCTCTCGATCATCCGGACCAGCCCTGCGGTCATTTCCCTGCGCCAACGCGGGAGCTTGTCACCCAGAAGCCCGGCGAATAGCACGGTCCAGTAAGTACCCCAGGCTTCGTCGACCTCCCAATTCCATCCGACCTTAACTTCTTCGACGGAGCAGCCGAGATTTTTGAAAACGTCAAGTGCAGCCAGCGTATTGCGGCGCACCTCGGAATCGACGCTATAGAATCCGAGGTCCATGGAATACGCGATCTTCCAGCCCTTGATGTCCTCGGGAACCTCCGGCAGCACGACCTTTTCCCGAACGGTGCAGATGTCGCCGAGGTGCGGCCCGGACATAACGTTCTGCATCAGCGCGGCGTCGGCAACGCTACGCGTGATGGGTCCATAGTGCAGTATGGATTCCAGTGGATGCTCGCGGTCGAGCGGATTGCGCCCGAACGGAGGCTTGTATCCGACGATCCCGCACGCCGAGGCCGGGATACGGATAGAGCCGCCGCCGTCAGTGCCGTCGGCCAGCGTGGTCATTCCGCTTGCCACGGCGGCGCCGGCCCCGCCTGAAGATCCTCCCGGGGTATATTCCGGATTCCACGGATTGCGCGTGACGCCCCAAAGAGGACTTGCCGTCACGCCTGTATGTGCAAATTCGGGCGTGGTTGTCCGGCAGTGCATGATCGCGCCCGCATCCAACAACCTTTGAACCGTCGGCGCTGAGTAGTCCGGCCGATAGTCTCGATAAATCTTGGAGCCGAAAGTAGTAATTTCGCCCTTGACCGGATGAAAATCTTTGATCGCGACGGTGACACCTTCGAGCGGGCGTGGTTGCGCACCGCCGCGAGCGTATCGGGCCTCGGCGGCCTTGGCCTGTTCCAGCGCTCGATCGAAATACGTATAGGTGAGCGCGTTGACTTTGGGCTGAAGCTGCTCGCATCTCGCGATGATCGCTTCGACGAGCTCGACCGGAGAAAGAGAGCGCGACTTGAAGGCGGCAATTGCTTCTGTCGCCGTCAGGTAACAGAGATCGAGATTCAAATCGCTCATCTAATTCACCATCCCCGGGTTGGCCGTGCCGCCTTATTCAGTTTTCTGTGGCTTTAGCCTGATCGCATACCGATCGCAAGCAGCCGTTGTGCAGCTGACATTGCCGGTGTTCTCTGCGCAAGTCCGCAACGCGGGCCAGCGAGAATAGCGTGGATTGCCTGGTTCGCTACCGGCCGAGCAGATTCGGGCTCAAGGCTTCGACCTGCTGAAGCCATCCGGTCATGCGGAGGTTACGGAACTGCTCCATGGCGGCTTCGATAAGTGGCCGAGCCCGGTTGGCATCGCCCGCGACTCCTCGCCGCAAATACATCAAGGCTTCGTCGTAGTCGGTTATCGCGCGAAGCGGCCGTACCCCCTGTTCATCGAGCACGACGCGCGTCTTGGCGAACCAATCGCTCGCCTCATCATACCGCCCTTGCAGTGCGCACAATCTGGCGATCGATAAACGACAGTCTCGCATGGGCGGGCGAAAGTCGGTAACCAGAACCTTCTCACGCAGGCTCCGTTCGATGACTTCCGCGTGGTCAGTCCGGTTCATCAACCAAAGGGCAAAAGCGGAATTGCAGGCCGCTATACCGTAGAGCGGAAAGCAGGGCGCCCCGACTTCAAGTGCCGTGGGAATCTGCGTCAGCCACTGCAGCGCGACTTCCGAATCTCCTAAACGCGCTAATACATATGCTGCGGTCGAACAGATCGCGGCGAAGGCCCAGCGCGTCTCGATCGATGGCCGATTGATGAGGCGCTTGGCGCCTTCATCGAGCCGCATCTCTTCCCACCCGGTGTTCAGCGCAATGAGCATCTCCTGTTTCACGGCGAACAAGCTCAAGAGATGCGACGACTGCCCGATCGTGCGCGCCGACAGCGCCAGCGCGCGGTCATATGCTGCCTGTCCGGCAACGAAGTCACCCAGCGAAATATGGCAACGTGCTACGTTGGCCCATGAATTCATGGCCCACGCGATGCGGCCTTTTCGCTCCGCATCGCCGGCTTCCCGCTCCCAGGCGGGAAGGCTGCGCCGATACTCGCCGGCCAGAAACGTCAGCGTGAGGGGAGGAGCGTCCGGGGTGCTTAGCACTTCGTCTCGTGTGTCGAAGGCCGGCTCCATACGATGCTCAGTAATCTGGCTGACTGGCAATTGTTTCAGCGTGGCGCGCCACTCGCGCAGCCCCGGAGAATCCAGTCGTATGCCGGCACTGTTGGGGTCGTTCGCTTCTTGGCGGATTCGGTCCAATTCGCTCAAGCTGGCCCAAACGATGTCGCGCCGATCGCCGATGAACCGAAGTCCTTCCGTCGCCAATTCCCAGGCGGCTTCCGCCAGGCCAGCGGAGTTCATCGCACGTGCGGCATTTTCCAGATAGTTGGCCACGGCGTCCGACCCGTCCGCGGTTGCTATCAATTCGGCAGCCTCACGGGTGACCTTCGAAGCTTCCTCGGCCTGAAGGGTCCACGTCAGCGCCATCCCCAGGCGCACCAGCAAGTCACGCCGCCGCGGATCGGTCGCCGACAGCAGTTCGATCGCGATGCGAAGAAAAACCACCAACTCGTCGTGGGCATAAGCCTCTTCGGCGTTGTTCGCGGCCGCGATGGCGTAGTCTGTGCCACGCTCGGTACCCGACGCGGCGGAACCGCGCCAGAACTGGTAAGCCACTTCAGCGGCATGCTCGCTCGCACGTTCGCCCCACTCGCGCTCCATCGCCTCGGCTATTTGCCGGTGCAACCTCAAGCGGCGGGGCGCGTTGAGCTCCGAGTAAAGCGTGTGGCGAATCAGCGCGTGCGTGAAATCAAAACTTTCGGCGTTCGGACCCGGCTTCAGAAGCTGCGCCTCCAAGGCTTCGTCCGCGGCGTCCAGGGCTGTCTGGTCGTCGAGGCCCGCAACCGCGGCCGCGATGCCAAACGAGAACGCGCCCTTGAATGCCGCCCCCACCGACAGCAGTTTGCGCGCTTGATCGGACAGCCGCATGGTTCTGCGCCCGATCACCTGGCGCACTCCCTCGGGAATCCCGAGCGCCTGCAGGTCGATTTGGGAAGTCCAGCTCTGCCCGTCGCCGAAAATCTTTCCCTCTTCCATCAGGTGCAGCAGCACCTCGCGAATAAACAAAGGATTGCCGGCCGTTTCCGCGCTGAGGGTCTTAACCAAATCAGTCGGCGCCTGCTGGTCACCAATGATGCCGAGTAAGTCCGCCACCTCATCGCCCTCAAGCCCCTTGAGCGCAATGTTCTCGTAATCGCGCAGACGCCTTATTCCTGCCAGAGCCCCCGATAGCGGGTGGCGCTGGCCGACCTCACTGTCCCGGTATGCGCCGAGCAGCAATATTCGATGAGACGGCACGAAATGAGATACGTGATTGAGTATCGCCACGGTGCCGCGATCGGCCCAATGCAAGTCGTCGAAGATGAGAACCAGCGGTTTCATTTCCGAAATCGCAATCAGCGATTGCGCGACCGCGTCCAGGAGCCGAAAGCGCTCCTCTTCCTTGCCGAGTTCGGGAGGTTCGGGGAAGTCTCCCAAAAATCGCCGTAAAGCCGGCGCGATGCGCGCGAGGGTGGGCGCGCAGGTTCCGAAAATCGCGGTGACCTTTTCGGGCGAAGCGCTCCGCGCATACTCGACGATCACTTCGGCAAAGGGGCCGTATGGGGGTTGGAATTCGCCATCGTAACAAGCACCTCGCAGCACGATTGCGCCGCGCTGACGTGCGATATCGGCAAACTCCTCAAGCGTGCGGGTTTTCCCGATTCCTGGTTCACCCTGTAACATGGCCACGGCGCCGTGGTCGTTGAACGAGAGCTCCAGCTTGGCCAACAGTCTTTTGAGTTGCTGGGAACGCCCGACGAACGGCGTCCGGTTGAGGAGCGCGGTCGGATCATTGCGCTCGTAAAGCACCTCGCACGCTTTCAGCGGCGCGCTGAGACCCTTCAACTCGAGGTCTCCGATGTCGCGGAAGCTGAACATTTGACGTGAGGCCAGCAAATCGGCGACTAGCTTGCTGCACAGGATCTGCCCCGGTTTAGCGCGGTCGCAAAGCCGGCGCGCGACGACCACCGGTATACCGAAATAGCCATCCTCTCTCCGCATTGCCTCGCCGGCGTGGATCCCGATGCGGATTTCAAATTGCATGTTAGCGACGGGCCGACGCGCAGTGCGTTGCACCTGGATAGCGCAGCGCACCGCGTCGGCGGCCGATCCAAAGACCGCCTGGACGCCATCGCCCAACCATTGCAGCTCCTGACCGCCGGTGGTCGTTACCGCGTCGGTCATCGCCTTGTGATGGGCACGAAACAGATGCTGGCCATCCTCGTCGCCGGCACGCTGCAAATGCTCGGTCGAGCTGACCAGGTCAGTAAAGAGGAATGTTACGGTTCCGGATTGCGCCATGGGGCCCTACCCTCCGGTGGAGCCTCGAAGCGACTGATATCATAAACCAGCGAGATCAAACAGTCTCAAACATCTTATTGCGCTTGGAGGCGTGCGCTTTTGGGTTGAAGTCCTAAGCTGCAATTTACACCTTGACTCGCGCTTCCGAATCGTACAAAGCGAATCGCTTAGCCAGATCGGTCAATCATCGAGCGTGCGGCAAACCCAATCACGTTTCGAGAGGGAAAGCTTCAGCGACGCGCAAATCCCACGCCGCCAGTCTCTTGCACTGGTTCGCCCCTCCGTCGACGACCGGGATTGGGAGTTCGCGGTTCGTCTTCGGCAGTGTTTTCGACCAGCACTTCGGTATGGCGGCGCAGGAGACGCGCCGCAGTTTTGCCGTCGCCGTGCGCCAGCGCTTGGACGATTTCCCGGTGCTCCCTTGCAACGGCGACCATGTCGCCCGAGGTGTGTGCAGCCCGCGCGCGTGCGCCTACGGTGAAGCCGAGCGACGCCCAAGTTCGCTGCAGTACCGCGTTGTCCGCGGCTTCGATGATCATTTGATGGAAGCGGACATTGTGATGAAGATAACCTGGCGCGTCCGCACGCTTGGCGGCAGCTAGCGTCGCCTCGGCCTCGGCGCGCAACTCCCGCAGTCGCTCGCGGAGGCGAACGGCGCCAAGTTGCACGGCCAGCTCCTCCAGCACCGCCCGTACCTGGTCAGCCTCCCTGCACTCGCGTTCGTCGACCCGGCGCACACGCGTACCGCGATACGGTTCGGTTTCGACAAAGCGCGCCGTCTCGAGCGCGCACAGAGCCTCGCGCACCGGGGCCTGGCTGACGTTGAGCTCACGCGCGAGCCGCATCTCAACCAGACGCGTGCCGGGAGGAGTGTCAAGTGCTCGCCGCGGCCTGCTGAGCGGGAGAATGAATCCTGACACCCGCTTCACGGGCGACGATCAGCGCAATACGGATCCAAAATTTCATCCACCACGTTACGCGCAATATCTGCGCGCGGTGGAAGAGCTGGATCTCTTTGCACTGCGGAATTTCGGCAAACGCGTTATGCATCTGGCGCTGCGATGGGTGCTCGATCAGCCCGGAGTGAACGTTGCTCTGATGGGCGCGCGCCGCCCCTGGCAGCTCGAACCCCTCGACGACGTGATGGGCTGGGCGTTGAGCGGCGACGCGATGCGGGAAATCGATCGTATCGTGCGAGCCAACGTCATAGACCCGATAGGGCCCGAATACATGGCTCCTCCGGCGCGGACGCAGCTTGCGGCCGCTTGAGCCGTGCCAGCTCGCGCGCCGATGAGAGCAGGCACTGATAATGCCTCTGAGCGGGCCCTCGCGGCGCGCCTCACAACGGCGGCTCCGTTCTCGCCTGATGGATGAGTCCTCGGATTGAGTTGACTGCGCCCACGGGGCCGGCCCGAAGTGTAGAGATTTTCCGTCCCCCGGTGGCAATTCTCCCTGATCTTCGTCCGGCCGTCCGGTTGCCGCGGCGCTCTGACTGCCCATTTTCCGCCATCTCCAATGAAAAGCCTTTGAATGTTCCTCTGGCAGCGGGATTGCAGAAGGAGTTAAGGGGAGACCGAGCCGCTAGCGCTTTAATCAGCCGGATGTCGCTATAATGAAGGCCGTGAAGGTCGGCACGCGTCTCACTGTCGTGCTGCTACTGGCGGTTACGCCGGTGGTGGCCATCTACACCTATTGGAGCGTCGCGCGCTCGACCCGAACCTACATTGACGACCTCAAGCGCGAGACCCGCGCAACCACCCGCGCGCTCGTGCCCGCGCTTGAAAACGATCTTCGCCAGCGTGAATGGAATCAAATCCGCAACGTGCTCGGGCGCATGAGCCGGGACGGAACGCTCAGCGCACTGTTCGATAGCGAGGGCAAACCGTGGGTGGTGCAACCCAATTTCCCGCAGGAACTCGCACCTGGTCTCGCGGAATTCGCCCAGGCGGGCTCGCACCGCTTCGCCGAGTTTGGGCGCTCGATTAGAGGCCAGCGATGGTTCTGCCGGCTGGTGTCGATAGAGCTCGCGGGCCATCGTGTGGGCTACCTGCAGGTCTCGCAGGACTGGACTGACATCAGCGAAGATCTGCGGGACCGCAGCGTCGGTTCGATCGCGGCGGCAATACTGGTGATGGCGCTCGTCGCGGCGATCATTCCGCTGGCGATCCGGCGCTACATTTCCAATCCGCTGAGTGAGCTGTCGCGCCGGGTGACCCGCCTTTCGGATCAGGGCGAAGCGAACCGTGGCCTGGCCGGCGACGAAGTCGAATTGCTGACCGAGGAATTCCGCCGGCTCGACCAGCAACTTACCCGGGCCGGCGCCGACCTGCTCGAGCGGCATCGGCGCGAACTCGACCTCGAGCGCAGGCTTCAGCACGCCGACCGCCTCGCCACCATTGGCACTCTTGCCTCGGGCCTCGCCCACGAGATCGGCACGCCGATGGGCATTATCCGCGCGCGCGCCGAGTACCTGCTACACAGCGGGCCGGGTTCGCCCAAGCTCAACGACGGCCTCGCGATTATTGTCAAACAGATCGATCGAATTTCGGGAATCGTGCGGATGCTGCTCAACTACGCGCGCGAGCGCGAGCCAGTCAGGACCGCCTGTGATTTGCGCCGGATCGTCGAACACGCGCTGAGCCTGGTGGAGACCGAGGCCGCCCGCCGCCAGGTGTGCCTGACCGCCGAACTGGGCGAGCGGCCACTGACCGCCGAGTGCGACGCCGACCAGCTCCAGCAGGTGTTCATCAATCTCGCGGTCAACGCGTTCGACGCGATGGACCCCGACGGCGGGACCTTGCGGGTCGTCGCCGAGGTCTGTGGCATCGACCGCGAGCGGCGCGCCCGCATCATCTTCGCCGACAGCGGGCCCGGCGTGGCGCCGCAGGTGCGTACGCGCGTGTTCGACCCGTTCTTCACCACCAAGGAACCGGGTAAGGGGACCGGGATGGGACTCGCGGTCAGCCAGTCGATTATGCGCGACCACGGCGGAGAGCTGAGCTTCGAGTCCGGCCCCGAAGGTGCGTGCTTCTTTGTCACCATACCTGTGACGCAGGCGAGTACGCAGGCGCACAACGGTACGACCGTGGCGAACGCCCGATGAGCGCGGAGCAACAGTCATCCATCCTCGTCGTCGACGACGACCATGAGATGGCCGAGGTCGTATGCGACGTGCTGCGCGAGGCCGGATACGAGGCGAGCGGCGTCAACCAGGGCGCCGAGGCGCTGGCGATAGTCAAGCGGGAATGCCCCGACCTGCTGATCTCGGACCTGCGGATGAGCGGGCTCAGCGGCCATCAGCTGCAGCTCGAGCTCAAGCGCGTCGCGCCCAATTTGCCGGTGATCATCATCACCGCCTTCGGCTCGATCCAGACCGCAGTCGAATCGATGAAGCTGGGCGCGTTCGACTACATCACCAAGCCGTTCAGCAACGATGAATTGCTGCTGGTGGTGTCGCGCGCGCTGGAGACTCGCAGCCTGCGACAGGAAGTGCGACGGCTGCGCGGCGAACTCGCGCGCAGTTACGGCTTACCCAACATCATAGCCACGAATCCGCGGATGGTGGCGGTGCTCGAGATGCTCAAGCAGTTCGCCGATAGCAGCGCGAGCGTGCTGCTGACGGGCGAGAGCGGCACGGGCAAGGACCTGTTGGCCCGCGCGCTGCATTTCGAAAGTTCGCGCCGCGACGGCCCCTTCGTCCCGATCAACTGCGCGGCGCTCCCCGAAACCCTCATCGAAAGCGAACTGTTCGGCTACGTCCGCGGCGCCTTCACCGACGCGCGCCAGGCACGGACCGGACTTTTCGCGGCCGCCCGCGGCGGCACGCTGTTTCTGGACGAGATCGGCGAGATGCCGATGGGCCTGCAGGCCAAGCTGTTGCGCGTCATCGAGGACAAGCAAATCCGTCCGATCGGCGCGACCGAGGAAACGCCCGTCGATGTGCGCGTCGTGGCCGCCACCAACGCCGACCTCGAGCGTCTGCTGGAGCAGGGCCGTTTCAGATCCGACCTCTACTATCGTCTTGCCACCCTGGCCCTAGCGGTGCCTCCGCTGCGCGATCGCCCCGATGACCTTCCGCTGCTGCTCAAGCATTTTCTCTCTCGCGCCAGCGCCGAGGTCGGCAAGACGCCACCCGAAGTCGAACCCGAAGCGATGGCGTGTCTGCTACGCTACCGATGGCCGGGCAACGTGCGCGAATTGCATAACGTGATACAAAGCGCCGTTATCATCTGCGGCGGCGGCGGCAAGCTCGGGGTTAAAGATTTGCCGCCGCGCGTCGCCGGGACCAACGCTTCGCCCAGGCTGACGATCGCGGAAGCCGTCGATCGACGTCTCAGCCTCGACCGCCTCGAGCGCGAGTACGTGCGGGCTATTCTCGGATCGGTCAACGGCAACAAGCGCGAGGCCGCCGCCATTCTGCAAATCGACCGCAAGACGCTCTACCGCAAACTCGAAGAGCCCGAGCCGAGCGAGCAAGCGCCGCTCCAGGAGAGGGCCGACAAGGCCGAGTAGTCTCGCGCGGCCCGCGCGTGTTACGAAGTGCGCGAAATTCTCGCGTGAGCGGCGCAACGTGAGCAGTGGCGTCGTTGGTCGGTCGCGGCCAATCCGGGAGTGAAGCCGTGGCGGTTCAGTCGACTCCGAATTTGTAGATCATGTTCAGGCTGAAAAAATTGATGAAAGCATTGGTGAACTGGCCCGCCACGGTGCCTCTGACCGGGCCCGCGCTCTGATAGACCGGCATCTCGCCCATGTACATGAACTCTTCCGCAAACCCGAGTTTGATTTTCTTGCTCAACGCGTACTGGACGCCGGCGCCGAAACGATACTGGTCCCCGACTGGCAGATTGACCGTGCGCATCGGGGTTCCGACGGCTGAATTGTCGAACGCAAATCCGCACGAGAGCAGCCACTGCGGCATGATCTGGTATTGCGTGCCCGCGGCGATATGGAATGTGTCCTGAAAGTGCAGGCTCTTGGTCAGACTCTTGGGGTTGGCCGTATCGACGCTGATATCAACCAGCCCGAACTGGCTCCAATTCTGCCAGCCGACGCTGCCGAGCAGCGCCACGCGCTCGGTGATTTTCTGATAAACGTCGCCCATCAGTTGCTGCGGCACTTGCATCCCGAGATTGACCTTTGGCACCAGAAGGTTCCTCCTTCTGAGGATCGCGCTCACCCCTGGTCCCAAACCTTTGAAAAAAGGCGCGTCGCTGAAGTTGAGGTTTACCGGGGTCAGATAGTCTAGTCCTATCCGTGTGCCATCGCGCGGCGTGAGCAGTATCCCCACGTTGCCGCCGACGTTCACGGTGTAGTCCTGGTATCTGATCTGACCGTCGCCGGCGCGTGGGGCCAGGTTGTTGATGCCGGCCTTGGCCCGCAGAAATCCCATCATGACGCTGGGGCCGCCGCCGATCGATAGCCAGTCCGCGGCGCGGAACGCGATGGACGGCTGGAACGACATCCCCAGTATGGTCGCTCCCTGCAAATAGTATTTGCCGACCCAGTTCAGGTTGTATTCGATAGGGGCGCCGAAATATGAATAGCTGCCAAACCCCAGCTTCAGGTTCGGACTGAGGCTATGAACGTAAAAGAAACTTCCACTGGGCAACGGCACCGCGGCGTTGCCGCCATTGGTGCCCTTGACGGTGGTCTTGGCGTTGGGGCTGAAAGTCAAATTGCCAAAGAGCGGTTCGGCCCCGACGAGCAGTTGCGAATCCTTGAGCTGCGTCATCCCGGCGGGATTGGTAAAGACCGTCGATGCGTCCTGCGCGCGAGCGCCCTGGCCGGCCGAAGCCAGGCCCACATCCGGCGTGCCCTGTTCGTACAGCATCAGGCCGGCGCTCCACGCGCTCGGCACTAGCGCAACACATGCTGCGAAAACCAGACAAATCGCCACAGTAATGCGTATGGCCACGGTGACCTTGTGCACGGAACGCGTTATCACGGCGACTGGCTCCCGGCGAGTCGAGTCTTCGACTACGACGGCCAGCCCTGCTGCGCGAAGTACTGCGACATATAGTTGACTGACTGATCCGCAGTCTGTTTCGCAAGGTATCCGGTCGACGAGGTATAAGTCTTCGCGGCTCCGCCGGCGAGGTTCGCGGCCAGCGAGGCTGCCGCCACCGCTCCACCGGCGGCGGCTCCTGCGGGAGCCGTGAGGGCCGCTCCGGGCATGCTGCCGCTGTCGGAATGGGTAGTGAAATCAAGAATCTGCGTGGTGTTGCCGTTGGCCACCTGGTAGACGTGCACTTTCGTGTCCAGGGTCGCCTGGCCACTTCCCAGGCCGATCACCATGCGACGGAGCCGGTTGCCTTCATTGATATTGACGAAGGCGCCGTCAACGATGAGCACGTTGTTGCCAGTGATGGGAGTGCCGCGCGCGACCTGCACAGCGTTGTAGCCTTTAGTCTGCAGCTCCTGCACGATGTTGGCCGCGAGCGCCTGAGCAGTGGCTTCGGCGATTTGAACCTGGCTTTGATCGGTATTTGCATCGGTCAGATTTTGGTACGTCCGCTGGAAGAACCCTTGGTTAAGCGTCACGTCCTGTGCGGTCGCCGCGAACGGGTAGACATAGATGGCGCTGGGGCGACCGCCGGTTACGGGCGCGCTCTGGCTTTGCGGCGCAACCGAGGCGCTGGCACATCCGGCGATGATCGCTGTCAACAACAGATAGACCGGCCGCCGCGCAAATATGGCTAAAGGCCACTTCTTCCGCTCAAACACAATCGTTCCCCCCTCCAATTCCTCGGGCGTCGCGAGCACGGGACGACCGTTCTCGATGCGCGCGCCGCGCATTGTTGTCGTCGTCGCGTCATTAAGGTCACATCCATCGCACTCCCGTAAGTTGGACCTTGGTCCTATCCCACGAAGAGAGGTCGCGTCGAAATAACGCACGAGCGCTTCGAATGGTTTCCATCGCCCGCGAGTCGTTCTGCGAGTTGTTCTAAATGATCTCCTCGACCGCAGCCTTGATCTCTGCGAGGGTCGGGTTTCCTCGCGGCGAGAAAGGAGCATAGGGAGCGTGGTGTTTGGCTAGGGGCGGACTAATTTGTGAGTTCGATCTTCAGACTTCCCGGTCACGAGTTGCGTCCGCCGCCAGGGAAATGTCGCTAGCCACCTTGTTGATTCCTGAGCGCCTGGATCTCGTACTGCTGGCGCTGAATCTCGCGCTGCTGCTGCTGAATCTGCGATTGAGTTTGAGCTTGTTCGGTCTCCCGATTTTGCATCGAATTGCCAATCAGGGCGCCGCCGAGCAGGCCCAAACCGCCCCCGATGGCCGCTCCTGCGCCGGGATTGCCGGTGAAGGCGCCGATTATCGCACCGGTCGCCGCGCCGCCGACTGCGCCGTAGGCCGCTCCTTTCTCGCGAGTGGAAAGTGGCTGTCCGGAGCAGGCGCTGAATAGAAGGGCAGACGCCACGAGCATCGCGGCGACCACCGTCCGCATGCGCGGGCCCGCATTTTGTCCAATCATGGTATCAGTGTTCACGTTTCAGCCTCACTGGGTCGGTCCGGCGCTGGATTGAATTTCCGGTAGTCCGCCGATGATCTTGCCCTGCCCATCGATCAGGGCCAGACCGGGTCGACCGTCGGTTCGCAGACTGAGTTCCGCGCGGTCCGCACCACTTTGGTCGAGCAACACAAGTGCGGGCTCGCCCGTGGCCGCGACTCCCAAGCCGGCACGTGCCCGGCCGGTGTCCGCATCGTATAGGGTAAGAGCGCTACCCCCCTTCGGTAGCGATCCAAGGGCCGCTACCTGCTTGCCGTGCGGGCCGAAGATCCTTATCCCGGAGTGACCATCACCGCCTTCGCCGAAGACTGCGAGCTCGTCGCCTTTCTGATCGAAAAAACCCAGGCCCGCGCTACCGTCTCGAGCGACCCGCAACTCGGCGCGGTCTATGCCGCTGGCATCATTGAGCGAGACCGTTGCCATCCCGTCCTCCGACACCTGCATCGAGCCGCGTTGCTTTCCGCTGCCGTCGACCATGACGAATCTTTCCGCCGTAAGAGTCTTCGGATGCCGCGTAGCGGCCATCGCCGAAGAATCGCTGGGCCACATATGGCCACAGAGGAAGCCTCCGAAGGCTGCGCCCGCGAATATCAGCAGCGCGTGCGAGCAAGACTTTTTTATTTCCACTAGCGATCTCCTTCTATGTGGCCCCGTGAGGTGAGTTGGAAGTTCCACGCGGCTCTCTCGCTACGGGGTCTGATCCTGTATCACGATTTTGATCCGCAGATTCCGCGCGCGTCCTTGCGGCGTCCCGTTGGATGCTACCGGATGCTATTGGCCGAACGCCACCGCGGAGAGCTGGTTAGGGTCGGATTTCCCTCGGCCACGATATAACGGACCACTGCGATGGCGCGGGTGGCCGAGACCCTTGTTGTCGTATTCGTTCGTCTCTAAATAGCTAGTTGCTCGCCGCGGGCTGGCCGGCTGCCGCAGGAGTGCCCGCCCCGAGCGCGACCGCGCGCTGAACGATTCGCTGCGACCAGTAATCCATCGCGGCCTCCGCGTCGCCCCATTGAATCTGCGCCGCGCCGCTCACCGCCATGCCACCGATTCGCTTGTCGACCGATTCCGCCAACAACTGGCCCGTGCTCGAATCCGTGGCCTTGAAGGCCGCCTCGGCTGAACCGGCGAAGGCGGCGTGACCCGTCGCAAGCGATTGCGCGTAGTTCAATATGCGAGCCTGCGGAATGACCAGGGAAACTGATCGCAAACCGGGCGTGGCCGCTTCCGCATTGATAATCGCGACCGCCACGGTGATTACCCCCGGCCCCGGCTGGTCGACGATGGTGAAATTCTGCTGCAAGCTCTTTTGCAGCGAGTTGTAGAAGTACGAGGTCAGCATCTTCTGATTATCCGGAGACACGCTGCTGTCGGCAGTGTCCCAAAACTCCACCGGCTTGAGCAGGACCTTTTTGTAGTTGCTCCATTGCACGTTGGGATTGACGTATACGAAGGCGGCCTGACCCTCGGCCCCAGGCTGAAGCAGTGAAGCGTCGGTGCCGAGGAATTGGGCCGCGCCGGTCGGAGCGGCCTGGCCAGTCGGTGTTTCCTGTTGCAGCGCAACCTGACCCTGACTGGTGGCTGCGCAGGCGGACAGAACGCTTGCCAATATCGCGGCTCCGGCAAGTAGTGCGAGCGACATTGCCAATCCGTTTACTTTTGATGATCGTTTCGTTTCCATATTCGAACTCCCCCGCATTTTCCGCGTCGATTTCTCAGACTGCCAGGTCTCCGGATGTTTGACGGCTCTCATGGTGCCCCACAGACATGGGTGGCGCAAATTGGACCTTGGTCCTATGCGCGGTTGCCGCGCCAGTTCCACTCTCGGCAGGCACTGCGAGTCTATTGGACCAAAGTCCGGTTTGCGCCTCCCGCGGGCGTCACGCACGATGAGTCGAGTTTGCGCAGCGCTTCCGAGCGACATATCAGGAAAACTAGACGCCGGCGGTCTTGCATGGCCGCCCAGTGTGAATCGTGAGGCACAATGGAATTCCCGGTTGAAACGGACTCGCTAGTGCTGCGATTCGCGAGCCGCGTAAACCATCGTCGCCTCATTTTCGGGCAGCCGCGCAAGCATCGCAAGACCGCGCCAGGCGGAATCTTGATGCTGGCGGTGTTCCTGGCCGCGCGCGCCTCGATCAGTTACGCGCAACAGGCCTCTTCGAGCGCCAGCCCGGTAGACAATGAACCACTGTCCGAACAGGTAATCGATCCGCTCTCGCACCTGACTCAGACGCAAATCAAAGATCTGTACACACCAGCCGAATACGGGACGAATGCACAGCCCAATACGATACAGCTAAGGGCGATCTTCGCGATTCGTCCCTTCTTGTTCATTCCCCTGGAGCAGCTTATCCGGCCGACCATCCGGATCGTTACCGTGCCCAATGGAAAAGGTCCGTCAACCACCACGGCATACGATGACATGCAATTGCTGGATCTGTTCGCGATGCCCTGGCCGAACTCCAGAGACACCGGTTTGCGCTGGGGGATAGGGACTTACTTCGTGTTACCAACCGCTTCGAGCGACCGCGCTGGAAAAGGTTCATGGCAGATGGGGCCGGCCGGGGCTTTTTCTTATCGCGGAATCTCCGGACTCAATATCGCCGGGCTTCTGCAGCAAGCGACCTCATTCGCGTACACCTCGTCGAAGTCCACTCCGGTCTGCGTGCTGACGTTTCAGCCGATTCTCAGCTATCAGCTCGGACTCGGATGGTATCTGAAATCGAGCGACGCGACCTGGACCTTCAATCTGCGCCACAACACCTCGACCAGGGTGCCGCTGAGCGCGGGATTTGGCAGGGTCTGGGAGCTTTCCAAAGACTATGCGATCGACACTTCGGTTTCAGGCGAGTGGACGGCCTATCGGCAGTTCGCTAATCAGACCGAACAGTTCACCGTGAATTTCCAGGTTGGTCTGCTATTTCCCAAGCTGGAACTATAAAATGCGTAATCCTCCATCGTAGGGCTAGCTCACGGTGAAGCTGCGCGCGGTCAGAAGTGGCCGCCTTCGAGCGATGTCTCCACGAAATAAGACTTGGTCGGCTTCGGTTCGGCCCTGGCCGATGGTGGTCGACCTAATAAACACTGGGCACGTAGTTATTGCGGCGCGCGGGTTCCTTGTAGCCCTTCGACCGCTGCCTCTTTGGCAGCTTGATGTTTGTTCGCGGAACGTCCTTGTAAGGAATCAAGCTCAGGAGATGCGCGATACAGTTGAGCCGCGCCCGCCGCTTGTCGTCCGACATCACCACGTACCAGGGCGCGACCTGGGTATCGGTCGCGGCCATCATCGCGTCGCGCGCACGTGAGTAGTCGTACCAACGGCGATGGGATTCGAGGTCCATCGGGCTGAGCTTCCAGATTTTGCGACCGTCGCGGATCCGTTCGAGGAAGCGCCGAGTTTGCTCTTCCTGGCTCACTTCGATCCAATACTTGATCAGGATGATTCCCGAACGGACGAAGGCGTCTTCAACCTCGGGACACATGCGAAGGAAGTATTGCGTCTGTTCTTCCGTGCAGAAGCCCATCACTCTCTCGACCAGAGCCCGGTTGTACCAGCTGCGGTCGAAGATCACGATCTCGCCCGCGGCGGGGAGGTGCCTGACATATCGCTGAATGTACATCTGCGATTTTTCGCGCTCGGTCGGCGCCGGGAGAGCGATGACGCGGAACACCCGAGGGCTAACGCGTTCGGTGATCCGCTTGATGATGCCGCCCTTTCCGGCGGCGTCGCGACCCTCGAAGATGATCACCACCTTGAGGCCCTTGTGCCTCACCCAGAGCTGAAGCTTCACGAGTTCGACGTGCAGTTTCTCGAGCGCGCTTTCGAATTTCTTGCGTTCGAGCTTCGGTGGCTGCTTACTCGGCGGTTTTCCCGAAGAGCTGCTGTCCGAAAGGCGGTTTGCAGGTTTTCGCATAGGCTACCAGTGCACGCGCGATTAACCCGAAACGCTAAGATTTCGTCCTCCAGGCGGATAGACGCCGTCGGACCTTTTCATTTAGGCATCGACGACAACAGCCGCTGGAGCGGCTCCTGGCTGACCGTGACCATGCCAGTTTGCGGTTGATTCAGATCCAGCGTGACGTAGACGGCCAAAGTGACGAGCGCGATGTAGGTTAAGGTGCCGGCGATTTCAGTTCTCCCCACCAGTCCCTGCTCGCGCCCTACCAGCATCGTCGACATGATGGCGGACGCGAACAGCAACACCACGATGCTCAATGGCAATCGATCCCTGCTCGCAGCAACGCGCGCGGCATGGTTGCTGGTTAGAGCGTTGAGCGTGTTCGTCAGCGATACGGCGATTGGCGTCCCTTCATTCACGGCCTGGACCGTAAGGTCAGTCATCTGGCCTTGCATCTGCTCGGATCGATGAAGGAGATCTTCAAAGGTGGCATGATCAATTCGCTTGCGGCCCGCTTCGACGCGGAGCATGAGGTATGCGCGAATAACATTCTGCAGCTTCGTTCGCACGGGCTCTTTGAGCATGCTGGCGCAAGTATAAAAGTCGCCTATAGCGTTGCTGTCGGCGACTACCATGTCCCTGCGATGGTCATGCTTGGCGAGCGACATTCCGAACGTGAACGCCAGCAATAGGCCAACGAACGCGAGACTGGCATCGTCGAACTTAGATTCGTGTCGCGAGACATCTCGAGCCCGCAGGCTGGTTCCCAGCCACCATCCGACGCTCCACGCGGCCACCATGGCCGCCGCCAGGATCAGCACCAATAACCAGGCGTCGAATTCGGCAAGGACACTTTCCATTTGCTATGTCGATGGCTATGTTGCTCTTCAACCAGGCCAAACGCGGCCTGATCATTCTAAGTCAGGCGGCGATCCAAGAACGGCTGTCCTCCATGTTGAGATGACGCCCCATATTACGGTTGCGCGCTCTCGTGTACCGACCAGCCATTGGCCTTCAATTGCTGATGCGCAAGCGGCGTCATCTTGGCGGGAATCCACAGCACGCGATGCTGGAGAGCGAGCAACGCGGGAGTGGTGACAAAACTCGCGATGCGCGGCGTCCACGATACGTAGTCGACTGGTGCCGGCACTATCACGGTGCCGTTCTGGTCGGTCGCAACCAGCACCCCTGGAACCTGAATCCCGGCAATCGGACTCTTCTGCTGACCCCATTGAGCGAGCATGTGTAGCGAAGTCACGATGAACCGCGCCTGGTACTCCGTCATCAAGCTCCCCAGAGCGACCGCAGCCGCGCGCCGGCCTGGGATGTCCCCGAGCGCCTCGAGGTCTTTGACCGCTGTAACCTGTAGGCTAATTGGAATCGCGGAATTGCTGATGAACGCGGCGATCTCTTCCTGCGACAGGCCAAAAGTCTGGAGCTTTTTCTGAACAAGGATAATCAAGTCTCCTTTCGGTTCCTGATAGACCAGGTCGTTAGTGAACTCCACGCCACTGATGATTATCGAGCCGGGGACCGCCATCATGGCCGCATCAACCGTCAGGCGGGCCGAGAACATCACCCAGGCGACCGAATTGAGCTTTTTGGTGAGAATCGGATCGGAACTGTAGGGATCGACGTGCAGCTTTTTCGCCAGGTCCCGACGGACCTGATCATATCCCAACGCGGTCATCGTTGCGTTGGCCGTCTGACCGGCGGCTGCTCCGCTGCCGAACGAATTCGAGGCCGTCGAAGCTATTTCTCCCACTCCGAGAGTTACGCGGCCAAAAAAGCTTCCAATCCCACTGGGCAGTCCGGTTACCGTATCCATCGGATGGATAACCATATTTGCTGCGGCCGTAACCGGACGTGCTGCGCTTTGGGCCAGCGCGCTGGCAAATACCCCGGTCTTACTCACGTTGTTGAGATACGCGATCGCAGGGATCTCGGACAGACGTATCTTCAGCAGATCGAGGCTTTCCACCCGATAGGTCCCCGCGTCGTCCTGAAATACAGACGCGTCGGCGACAATGGTGTATTGGCCCATCGCTCCGTTAGTCGGCACCTGCCGCTCGACGTGAAACCCGGGGCCGGAAAGTGCGGCCTCAGGCAGAAGTTCGCTGGCATTGATGATGGGCGGTTGCTCGAACTGGCCGGCGTTTTGCGCCCACAGCATTTGCGGTGCAAAGAGCAGCGCAACTGCCAGCGCATAACGCTTCAGGCGAGCGCCACGGGCAAATCGCACCCTGGCAATGGAATCGGTTTCGATCACTTTCATATCCTCTTCATATCCTCCCGTGCTTCGTGTATCGGTACACGCGCCGAATCGAATTTTATCCTGCGATGACTATCCGATGACTACCCACCGGCCTGTCGATTTTCGTATTCAAGCTCCGTTGCACTGACGTCTCGCTTCTCGCGAGTCTGCCGAGGAGGTTTGAAGAACAGGGCGTACAGAGCGCCTTCGCCCATCGCCCGATTGATCTCTTCCATAGCCAGATAAGCGGAAACGACAAGGCTAATCAGAAGTACGCAGCCAAAGAACCGATCGAGATTGACGTTGGCAATCACCAAGCTGAACGCCTCTCGTAAATCGCCCGTCCGGTGATAACTGTGAATCACGCGTTCGCCAATTCCCAGCGCGATCACCGCCAATCCGTAAATAACAGTCTTGCAGGCAACTACCACGATGCGGGGATAAGTGCTGATGCGACGTCCGGACTCCGCCCAGTCCATCAGCAGAACCACTTTGCCCAGAATCAGTGCGCCGACTGCCGCCCTGGAGAAGGCATAGAACTCGATCGAATATTGCAGAACAAACAGTTTGAGCAGCGCGAGGATCACCATCAGCGCGACGAAGAAGAAGAGCACCGTCGGCAGCAGCTTGAGAAATTCGCCAGTCGCCCATCGCGCGACAGCCGCCGATCCGTTCGATAGCCGTTGTTGGTAAATACGCTTCATCGCCATCGGACTATATTGCGATCTTTCAGCTGATCGCCAGAGTGTGTCCTTGATGCTGACGACCGTGCCAGCGGCAAGTGGAACCTGATCCAGCGGTGCAGCCGCAATAAAATCCGTCATCACTCATTGCTCCCGGAGTTATTGCCGAAAGATCATCGCCAGGAGAGCACCAATCCCGAGCAGCGAAATCAAAGCCGCGACCAAACCTGAAAGCGAGTGAGGGCTTTTGGGATACTGCGCCTTCACGATTCGGATATTCTGACGGTATTCCATGGTGGCCAGCGCGAGCGCCACCAATCCGATCACCACCAGTGCCAGTGCGAACTCGCGCGGTCCGATTAGCCGGCTCGCATGGTTACTACCCTGACCTTCGATCTGGAAGAATTTGTATATGCTGAACCCAAAAGTGATCAGCGAAGTTGCCGTCCGGATCCAGGACATCATCAGGGTTTCGTAGGCCATGCGTGTCCGTTCAAGATCGAATCTTGCCGAGAGACTGAGTTCGGGTAGTGGTTGCGCGGACTGGTCGGCCATTAGGGTCGTCGCTTTATCCAAATCTTACGATACGGAACATGAGAGCCGTCATCTCAATCCGTCGGCTCGCAGCCAATGCGGCGCGATTTGCTCAAGGACTTTGCCAGCAGATCGAAGCTTTGCGTAGTTGGACCTTAGTCCTAGTTAGATCGGGTTGCGATTGTCGCGTTCGCGACGGAAGATGACTCCGCTTTGAAACCGCTACGAAAGGCGCGAGCGGCGCTGTATGCGCTAGCGATCATCCTCTGGGTAGTCGGCCCGCATAAATGCTTTGCCCAGGCTCAAGCCCCGAGCCTGGCGGCTGAAGAAAAGCTCATGGCGGAGTTTACTGATCCGCTTACTACATTGCCGCAGATTTCCATCAGGGATTCTTTTGTACCGGCGAATTTCGGCACTCATGTTCAGACCAATACGTTCATTGTGAGGCCGATCATCCCGCGAGTGCCCCGATTCTCACTGTTTCCTTTAGTCCAACTCATCCGACCGACTTTTACGCTGGTGACGGTTCCAACTCCCAGAGGCGGCACGCGTACGGAGTACGGCGACATGCAGTTGCTTGATGTGGCCGTGCTGCCCTGGCCGTCCAGGAAATCCGGACTCCTGATCGGAGTGGGGCCAACATTTGTCTTTCCGACCGCGACCTCCCGGAGCGCCGGCCAAGGCTCCTGGCAGGCCGGGCCCGCAATGGGAGCGGTCTACAAGGGCATACCCTGGCTGGTGGCCGGCTTCATTCTTCAGGACCCGATTTCTTTCGCCTACAGCTCGGCTAACCGCGCACCTCAGAACACACTCGAGTTCCAGCCGATTCTGGCGGTTCATGTCTGGGAAGGATGGTACTTGCGATCCGCGGAAGCGACATGGCTATGCGGCTGGCATCGTCATTCCTCGACCGTGTTGCCGCTGAGCCTCGGAATCGGAGACGTCATAGTCCGTCCCGGTTTGCCGCCGCTCAACTTCTTTGTGACTGGGCAGTGGACGGTCTACCGGCAATTCGCGCCAGTCGCACCTCAGACCGGGGTTAATTTCGGGCTGATCGTAGCCTTTCCTGAATACAGACCGTGGTGAACTAAGTCGAAATGGAGCGGATCGCGTCGCCCGAACTTGCTGCTTGATCGTTTCTTTTGGACGGGTCTTCGGTTTGAGGAATCCGCGACTGATTTCCGGTCTCAGGATTCGCCGCTTTGCTCATCTGCATTCCAACCAGCCGCGCGACCAGGATCGCGAGGTAAAACTGGCCCGTGATACCTTCGGCGACTGCGGCGTAGCGCGCTTGCATCGATATCGGAGTGATGTCGCCGAAGCCGATGGTCGAAAGCGTGGTCAGGCTGAAGTAGATCAGAACCGGGAAAACTTTCTGCTCACCCGAAATCGGAGGAGCAGGGCTTCCGAGGTTAAAGGCGAGCGGCTGCAGGTGATGAAGTAAAATATAGAAAAGCGCCCAGGTGAATCCCAGCAGCAGATAGACCGAAATCGACATGCTGATGGTTTCGCTGGTGATTTCCTTCTGTTTCAGCACCCCGCGCAATAGATGCCAGGTGATGAAGATGAAGAGCACCAGCCACAAAATTGCCCCGGCCAGATAGAGTGTGGGGTTGGTCACGAAAATCATGGCTATACGTTCCGCGGCCGCCGGCACCGCGAGCGCCCAGCCGATCATGCCGCGCCGGTGCCGTTGCGCGACCAGAATTTCCCGCTCGCCAATCAATTCATCGACCTGGATCGCATAGAGCGCGAAGAGGAGCAGCAGCAAAATCAGGATACTGAACGCGGCGGTGGCGTCGACCTCATCGCCGATCACTGGCCGCACAATGAACAGCGCAACGATCGCGATTAACAGAGCCGTGTGCCTGCGCGGCGCGAGGTGACGGCGAAGGGCTTCCCGCAATTCTTCCAAGAGTTAGTCCTCCCTCGGACGGACGCGCGGTCCTCGGACTACCGCGTATTCCCGCTCGTATCCTCGGCTTCCGCCCGGATCGCGGCGGCGATATCCCCGCTCATTTTGGCGAGCGCGCGGCTGTGCGCGGCGGCGAGCGCGTCGAAGCCGTCGCCCTGGACGGCCTCGCGTGCGACGGTGCGGCCCGAGCGCGTCACCCCGCCTGACGCTTTGCGCACGGTCCACACTGCTTCGAGCAACGCCGCCTGGCCTGGCGCCGAATCGAAGCGCTGGACCTCGATGGTGACGCGGTAGGCCGGGTCGAAGTTGGCCAATGGCGCCGCGGCCACGTTCGGCGTCCCGAGCAGCTTGACCAGATCGCCGGCGACGGCTTGCGCGATGCTGTCGTTGAGCGGCGCGGCCCAGCGGTTGAACTCGTCGACGTCGACGCGGTTGGGCGCGGCCTGGACCACGAATTGCGGCCGATCGACCGCGGCCGGAACCGAGACCGGGCCGACCATGATCCCGTAGGCTACGGGAGCCGCGCCGTCGGGTCCCGCCGTAGCGTCAAGCGTGTAGAAGCGCGAGGGCGCCGTCGTGCCGCAACCGGATGCGGCAGCCGTGACCAACGCGAGCGAGACCATCAGATGCGCGATGCGGCGTGCGATCATCACTTCGCCTCCCCCGGCTTGCCGCGCAGCAGCGCCTCGGGATGGCGCTGGAGATAGTCCGCGAGCACGCGCAACGAGCGGGCCGCACCGCTCACCTCCCGGAGCGTGCCGTCCAGCTCCTGGCTCTGTACGGAATTCGGCTCGACGAAATTGTTGGCGTTGTCGATCGTGCCCCGCGCGCTCACCAGCGTGCCGCGCGCCGCCACCAGCGTCTGATCGAGTTCGGCGATCGTCTTGGTCAGTTCATCGCCGATCTGCTGGAGCGGCATCTTGTCAAGCTTGTTGATGATATCCGTGACCTTGGTTTCCATCACCTGAAGCTGACCCGGAATGGTCGGCAGCTCCACCGGGGTCTGCGACCAGTCCACCGTCGCCGGGGCCGCGCCGGGGAAAAAGTCGATCGCCACGAACACGGATCCCGTCAGCAGGTTCCCGGTCCGTAGCTGCGCACGACCTCCATGCGCCACCAGGGCGTCGATCAGTTTCCTGCGCATCCGCTCGAGATCCGCGCCGCTGGCGCCTTCGACAACCTTGACCCCGAGTCTCTGCGGGTCAAGGCGGATAGTCACCGGCACTGAGAACTGGAAGGTCTTCAGATCGATTTGCGCGCGAACGTCCGCGACCTCGCCGATCGGGATGCCGCGGAACTCGACCGGCGCGCCGGGCACCAGTCCCCGGACCGAGTCTTTAAAGATCAGCCGGTAGGTCTGCGGACTGCGGGCGGCCGGCCTGAAGGCCTCCGTCCGATCGCTGAACAGGGTGAAGACGAGTGTTGGCCTCGGCCGCTGGCAGAACCGCTCCGCTTGGCGGGCGACTCGAACGCGATGCCGCCGATCAGGATCGACAGCAGCGACTGGGTCTGCACGCTGAGCCCGCTCGCGGAGAGCGACACGTCGATCCCGCTCGCCTGCCAAAAACGTGTATTCGCGGTGACGAACTGATCGTAGGGTGCTCTCACGAAGACCTTGAGGGTGAAAAATTTGCCGTCCTTGTCCAGCATGTATGATGAGACTTGACCAACCTGTAGTCGGCGAAAAAATACCGGCGTGCCGGTATCCAGCGAGCCGAGGTCGGAGGTCTTCAGCACGAAGAAACGCCCGGGCGCATTGCCGGTCACTATCGGCGGCGTCTCGAGTGCCACGAAGTCGCGCTTGGGCTCCTTGGAATTGCCGATTTCGATGCCGATATAGGCTCCGGAGATTAGGGTGCCCAAGCCGGTCACGTTGGCGCCCGAGATTCGCGGCCGCACCACCCACAGCCGCGTGTCTTCGACCAGAAAATCCTCGGTCCGGGGCGTCATCTGCGCCGTGGCTATCACGCGCTGGTGATCCTCCGTCAGCCGGATCGCCGTGATAGTGCCGATGTCCACGCCGCGGAAGTTGATCTTGGTCTTGCCGGCCTCCAGGCCCTCGGCCGATTGGAACAGGATCGTGATCTTCGGGCCCTCGCTGCGAATCCTGGCCACGCCGACCCAGACGCCAAGCAGTGCTGCCACTATCGGGATGATCCAGACCAGCGAGAGCCGCGTGTTTTTCTTCTGCACCGTCCTCGAATCAGGAACTGAGGGCATCGGTGGATCGCGATCAGGCATATCGAACCTCTTTGGAACTTGTTGCGTCCCAGATCAATCGCGGGTCGAAGGACTCGACCGCGAGCATCGTCAGCACCACCACCGCCGCGAAGAAGAACAGGCCGGGTCCCGGCTCGACCGACATCAGCGGTTGAAGCTGGATCAGGGCGGCGGTAAAGGTGTCGACGAACACGTCGACCATCGACCAGCGCCCGATGAACTCGACCATCCGGTAGAGCCGAATCCGCTGCTCGTTGTTCTTAATGGACCCGCGCTGCGCGGTGATCAACAGGTAGGCCAGCGCTAAAATCTTCGCGCTCGGGATCATGATGCTCGCGATGAGCACGATGAGCGACAGCGGCCATCCCGTCGGCGACCACAGCAGCACGACGCCTTGCAGGATGGTGTCGGACTCGGCGCCGGCGGCCGTGGTCGTGGTCAACACTGGCAGGACGTTGGCCGGGATGTAACAAACCGCGGCGGCGATCAAGAAGGCCCAGGTGCGCTGGAAGCTGGCCGGTTTGCGAAAGGCGAGCTCTTCGTCGCAGCGCGGGCAGCGCCCTTCGTCCTCGCCGGGAGCTGGGCGCGACAGCAGGCCGCAGGTTTCGCAACTCTGCAGGCCCTGTTGCATCGCGGTCGGGGCGGCCGTACTCATGACGTTCCCTCCACCATCGGGTCCCCGGTCGAATCGGGCCGCGCACCGGCCTCCGCCCATTGGATCCTTTCCCACACCTCGCGCGAATCGAAGCTCGCCTGCATCCCGGCGAGTAGGAAGACCAGTCCCCAGAGCACAAACAGCGCCATTCCCGGGACCACCGTCGCGTAGTCCGCAATTTTTACGAGTGCGACCAGCACCCCAAGCATCATGACCTCGATCATGCTCCAGGTCCGGGTGGTCGGGTGATGGCGCAGCAGCGTCCCCACCCATCTCGGCGGGCGATCGCGATGCGCCCCGAGCACGATCGCCAGCATGAAGCCAATCTGCAGCGCCGGCGCGATGACGGCGGTCAACAGCACCAGCAGCGAGACCGCCTGCTGCCCGTTTTGCCACAGATGCACGGCACCTCCGATCACGGTGGTGGAGGCCGCGCGCCCCACGATCGTGAGGCCGAGCATCGGAACCGAGTTTGCGACCACGTAGAGCAGCGCGGCGCCGAGCGTCAGCGCCAGCGTCCGGTTCAGGGAGTCCTCACGATGGCGCCACAGTTCCTTGTTGCAGCGCGGACAGCGGGCCGATGCGCCCGGCGCAAGCTCGGGCAATCGCTGCAGCAGATCGCAGTGCAGGCACGCGACGAGCGAGGTGTCGGGGACCGGCTGGTTGTGCACGAGACTAGACAATCGCACCCGGGTGCATTCGGCAATATAGGACCTTGGTCCGCCTCAGCGCCGAAAAGACTCGTGAGGTTGGTCCATTTTGCCCGCAAGCACTTCTTTCCGGCGGCGCTACTCGTTTTTAACGTCCCCCCAAGGCGATCCAGAAAAAAACCCTTGACGCGATGGTTATATTTGGAACCAAGAGGTCAAAGGCAAAGAGGTCAAAGGCAAATATGAAGCCGGGTTTAAGGCGTGTGCTGGACGAATCGACCAACGATGGCGTGCGGTCGACCAGCGATTTAGGGCGCGACAGCGGGCTGCTGGACGCGTACTCGGAGGCGGTCGCGAATGCGGCCCAGCGAGTGAGCCCCGCGGTCGTAAATATCGAGATTTTTCAGCAAAAGGGCGCAAACGAGCTCCCTGCCGGCACCGGCTCGGGTTTCGTTTTCACACCCGACGGTTTCGTCCTGACCAACAGCCATGTGGTCGCGCACGCGCATCGGATCAGCGTGACCTTGCTCGATGGGCGGCGCGTTGAAGGCGCGCTCGTCGGGTCGGACCCGCACAGCGATATCGCGGTCGTGCGGGTCGGCGCGTCGGCGTTGGCCGCGGTGACTCTTGGCGACTCGGGCAAGCTCCGCGTGGGACAACTCGCGATCGCAATCGGCAGTCCTTACGGCTTTCAATGCACGGTCACCGCGGGAGTGGTGAGCGCGCTGGGACGCTCGTTGAGGTCGCAATCGGGCCGGCTGATCGACGACGTGATTCAGACCGACGCCGCGCTTAATCCCGGTAATTCCGGGGGGCCGCTGGTGAACTCGCGAGGCGAGGTCATAGGCGTCAACACCGCGGTAATTCTGCCGGCGCAAGGAATCTGCTTTGCGATTGGGATCAACACCGCGAAGTACGTGGCTGCGCGGCTGATCCGGGACGGCAAGATAGTGCGCGCGTACGCCGGCGTCGCCGGTATGACCGCGCCACTGCATCGGCGGTTCGTACGCTTCTATCGCCTGGCCACAGAGACGGGCGTGATGGTGACTTCGGTCGAGCCGGGAAGTCCCGCGGACAAGGCGGGAGTGATGCCACGCGATATCATCATCGCCTACGGCGACAGTCCGGTTGGCGCAGTGGACGATCTGCACAGGTTTTTGTCCGAAGAGCAGATCGGCACCAGAGTCGAACTGACGGTGATACGGGGGACGGAGCGGTTGCGGCTGGAGATTGTGCCGTCGAAGTCGATGTAGCTTTTCGACGATCTCGATTCGTCCTTGAGCCGGACGTGCGCGCGGGCATCGTCATTCCTTGAGGACTGATTCGCCGGTCAGGCACCAGCCACATCAGCGCCACCACCACGTACAGCGTGATCGCGATCCACGGACGTATGAAGGCCAGCGCGATCGAGACCGCGTAAGCCAAAAGCGACAATTCGCTTTTCAAGTCGCTCCCGACCGCACGCGCCAGCGCCGAACTCGCGCCATTGCACGCGACGATCGCCCATTCCAACAGGATGTATCCGATCGAAGCCATCGCAAGCGTCACGCCGTAGGCCGCGGTCGGCAGCGCGGTGAAATGAGCGTCATCCATCCAACGAATCGTGAATGGCATCAGCGAAATCCAGAACAGCAGAAACAGGTTCGCCCACAACACCTTGCCGTCGACGCGGTCGGTGGCATGCAACATGTGATGGTGGTTGTTCTAAAAAATGCCGACGTTGACGTAGCTCAGTGCGTAAGCCAGGAACATCGGCGTGCTGGCACTCAGCGCGGCCAGGCTGGCGCCTTGCGGCGGTTTCATCTCCAGCACCATGATAGTGATGATGATGGCGATTACGCCGTCGGTAAAAGCTTCGAGCCGTCCGGTGTTCATAAGACGTGTCAGTTGATGGCCGATTCTACCGGTTTACATTCGAAATTGTTGAGTTATTGTTGTCGACATGAATCAAAAAACGGAAATTGCGGTCTTCGGTGGTGGGTGCTTCTGGTGCACCGAAGCGGTTTTTGAACAACTGAAGGGCGTAGTGTCCGTGATGCCGGGGTATGCGGGAGGGACAATCGCAAATCCGACCTACGAACAAGTCTGCACCGGCCAGACCGGGCATGCCGAAGTTACTCGAGTCGAATATGATTCTGACCAGGTGGCCTACAATGATCTGCTGGTCGTGTTCTTCGCGACCCACGATCCAACTTCATTGAATCGGCAGGGCGCGGATGTAGGAACCGAATACCGTTCGGTCATCTTTTATACAACAGACGATCAAAAGCGGAGCGCGGAAGCATTGATCGAACAACTGAATAATTCCGAGCCGGCAGGCAAACGGATCGTGACCGAAGTAGTACCGCTGAGTGCGTTTTACGAAGCCGAAAACTATCATCAGGAATACTATCGCAACAATTCGCTCGCGCCTTATTGCCAGATTGTCATTGATCCGAAGCTGCGGAAGCTGCACAAACAATTCAGCGCGTTACTTAAATCGTCAGCTATGAGCGCGTGAGACGGAGCCGCTCCGAAGGCTATCGCGTGCTGCCACGCAGGTCGATCATGCTTCTCTAATGAACCAGAAGGACAGCGCCGGCTTGCCGCAACCATCGTGCGCCTGCAGGGATCGCGAGTTTCGGTTTGCGAATTTTCGAGTCGTTCGCGTATCGTCTATTATATTTCGGAAACATCGGAATCGGCTTCGCGCACGATGTCGAGTAGCGGCGCACCCGAAGCGAAAACGGAGGATGGCCCTGAGATGAGGTTACGAACCACCAACCTGTTGAGTGCGGCGGCGGTGATGATCGCGATCGCGTTGTACACGCCGCCCGCTCACGCCGAGGACACGAAGGCGACGGTGAGAGCGGGGTACCTTACCTGTCATGTCGCCAGCGGATGGGGCTTTATTTTCGGCTCTTCGCGGACCGTAAGGTGCGCCTACGCCCGCAGCAAGGATTATACCGAGTACTACACCGGATCGATTACCAAGTTTGGCGCCGACATCGGCTATCTTTCCTCCGCCGTGATCCTATGGGCGGTGGTCGCGCCAACCACCGATCTGGGCGAAGGCGCGCTGGCCGGCCATTACGGTGGTGCCACGGCCAGCGTCGCGCTCGGAGTCGGTGCGGGTGCCAACGTCCTGGTCGGCGGATTCAAGAAGTCGATTGCGCTGCAGCCGATCTCGATCGAAGGCCAAAACGGTCTCAACGTCGCAGCCGGGATCGCCGAGTTGACTCTTAAGTTCGACCACAAGAAGCCGCCCAAGGAATAATGCCAGGCGAGCCAGGCGCCGATCCGTCGGGATCCGCGTGAGCCTTGCGAGGTGAGAATCATGACCGAGCAATTCACCATTTGCGTGGGAACGGTGGGTGCGGGCGTGTGGTTCAGCCCCGATGGCGGCGACCATTGGCGGCGCAGCAAGATGGCGCTGCCGTTTCACGCCGAGCCCGGCGAAATCCAGATTCGTGCGCTGGCGCTTTCGCCTCACGACCCGCATCAGGTGTACGCCGGCTCGGAGGCCGGCCTGTATCGAAGCGTGGACAACGGCGCGAGCTTTGAGCTGGTGCCCTCGCCGATGGACGGAATGCAGATCTGGTCGATCGCCATTCATCCGCAGGATCCCGGCGTCATCTATGCCGGTACCAAGCCGCCAGCGGTGTTTCGCACGCTCGACGGCGGCAAGCGATGGGAGCGGCTGGCGATTCCGATCGCCGAGAAGTGTCTCGCCGGAGCGCCCAAGGTCACCAACCTGGTATTCGACCCACGCGACCCGCGCACGATTTGGATGAGCGTCGAGATCGACGGCGTGTACCGCAGCCGCGACGGCGGCGAGTCCTGGAGCCATTGTCCGGCGCTTGGCGACAAGCCGCTCAACCAGGACATTCATGGCCTGGCGGTGAGGCTTGGCCACCCGGTTGAAATTCTCGCCACTACGCCCGACGGAATCTGGCGCAGCGCCGACGAGGGCGAGAGCTGGTCGCACCATGGCTTCCCGCACTTCGCCGAGCGCGACACGATCTCCTATTGCCGCGGCGTGGCGCTGAAGCCCGGCAATCCCGACGTCATCTTCGTCGCCAACGGGGATTTCATCCCGGGCAAGCGCGGCGCGATCCAACGCACCACCGATGGTGGCGCGACCTGGGAGAAATGCGCGCTCGCGGTGGAGCCCAACTCGACGATGTACTGGTTCGGCGTCAATCCCGCGAATCCGGACGTCGTGGTGGCCAACAGCCTGCATGGCTACGTCTACCTCAGCCGCGACGCCGGCGCCTCTTGGGAAAAGCTGCGGCGCGAGTTCGGCGAGATTCGTGCGATGGCGTGGCTGCCGAACTGAAGCAGTGAAGGAGCGCGGACGCTATGAGCGCACCAACTCATCACTTCGTCGAGACCAACGGCATCCGGATGCATTACGTCGAAGCTGGCGAGGGCCCGCTGGTCGTTCTGTGCCACGGGTTTCCGGAATCCTGGTATTCATGGCGCCATCAGATAGCGGCGCTCGCGCAGGCGGGCTTTCGGGTTGTGGCACCCGACCAGCGCGGCTACGGCCAGACCGATCGCCCCGCGGCGGTCGACGCGTACGACATCTTCCACCTGGTCGGCGACATCGTCGGGCTCGTGAATGCGCTCCAGGAGCGCTCGGCCGCGATCGTCGGGCACGACTGGGGCGCACCGGTGGCCTGGTACTCGGCGCAACTGCGCCCTGATCTCTTCCGCGCCGTGGGCTTGTTGAGCGTTCCTTACATTCCGCGCGGCCCGATGCGTCCCAGCGCGATCGTCAAGGCGGTGTTCGCCGACAGGATTTTCTACCAGGAATATTTTCAGCAGGAAGGCACAGCCGAGCGCGAGCTCGAACGCGACGAGCGCACGAGCCTGCTGGCGACGTTTCATTCGCTCTCGGGCGATGCGGCGCCCAACGAGCGATGGCGTTATGCGTTCGGCCGCGACGAGAAATTTCTCGATAGCGTCGTGGTGCCGCGCAATCTGCCGCCGTGGCTCAGTGAGGCCGATCTCGATTTTTTCACCGGCGAGTTCAAGCGCACCGGGTTTCGCGGCGGGCTCAACTGGTATCGCAATATCGATCGTGCCTGGGAGTTGACGGGGTTTCTCGACGGCGCGAAGCTGGGCCAGCCGACGCTGTTCGTCGCCGGCGACAAGGACGCGGTGGTCGAATTCTACGCCGAAGCCTACCAGGCGCTCGAAATGAACGCGCCGAACCTGCGCCAGAAGCTCCTGCTGCCCGGCGCGGGCCATTGGATCCAGCAGGAACGCCCGGCCGAAGTGAGCCGATTGCTAGTCGAGTTTTTGCGTTCGGCGTGACGAACAGTCGTGCGATGAAAAATCCCTAACTTCTCATGCCAAGGAGGCCAGTATCTTGAGGCGCATTCTAACTGTTACGGTCGCGATTCTTCTACTTCTTGTTTTCACATCCTCAACCAGAACCGGGGCACTGGCGGCAGAGCCTGACGCGACCTCAATCGTTAAGCGCATGAAAGAGGCGCTCGAGCCCGCGCGTCCCAGCGTTCGCGTCTTCGACTTGAAGATCAAAAGCAATGGTGGCTTAGCCACGGAATGGAAGCTCGCGCAGGCGCGCGCGCACGTCAATGACGCCGACTGGATGCTGACCGTAGTGCTCAGGCCGACGGACGCGAGAGGCCTTGCGTTGTTGGCCAAGCAGAAGCCTGGCGCGGAAGCGGTCCTATATGCCTACCTGCCAGCGGTGCATCGCGTGCGCGAGATCACGCCGCTCGCGGGCTATGAGCCGTTCTTCGGGACTGACTTCACCTATCAGGATTTGAGCTTCGTGCGCTTCGGCGGCCAGGAGAAGCTCGACGGAACCGAGACTCACAACGGCACGAAGGCTTATAAGCTGGAAGAGGCTCTGGCGAATAACCCGTACTACTCGAAGGTCATAACCTGGGTCGCGGTTGATACCGGCCTGCCGGTCGAACGCGACCTGGATGATGTCGATGGCAAGTTGTTCCTGTCGGAACGCTTCGAACGAGTCGAGAAGGTCGACGGCGTCCCGACTATCATGAGGATCGTGATGAGCAACGTGCAATCGGGTGGCAGCAGCGAGATCGACCTAACCAGCGTGAAGTACGACAAGACAGCGCCGGCGGAACTGTTCGATCCCAAGGACCTGTCTCATGCGACGAAGGATTCGTTCTGGGATACGGCGGCGCACTGAACGAGTTCGCGGCTACTCTTACTGTCGCGTGGAGCGCGCACCCCGGCTAACCGAGCGGCCGGGCGCGCTCCGCGCGGGGATCGTCACAGAATCTTGTCGGTGACCGAGCGCGGGTCGCGTGTGGTCCAGCGGCCGGCCTCGACCTGGTGGAAGAACTCGTCGACCAGCGCGTTGAACAACGCCGGTTCCTCCAGGTTGAGCGCATGTCCGGTCTTGGGCAGTATCGCGAGCCCCGCGGTCGCAATCGACCGTTTCATCAGCACCGAGGGCTCGAGGCACGGGTCGTCCTCGTCACCGGTCATCACCAGCGCCGGCACGGCAATCTTTTTCATCTCGTCGGCCAGGTCGAAGAGCGAAGGACGCTGCTTCTGCACGCCGCGCAGCGTATTGGCCGAGCCGAGCGCGGAGTGCTCGGCCATCTGTGCGGCGAACTCATGCCATCCGCGCGGGTCTTTGTTTTGCAGTTGCACGCGCGTCGCGCCCAGAGCGTAGCGCTTTGCACCCTCCGCCATCCCGATCCGGTCGAACATCTCCGCCGCGTGCTCGACCTCGTCCTGGAACTGTGCGCGTTTGCCCTTCTCCGCGCCGTAGCCGCATCCGCCGATCACCAGCGAGCGCGCGCGATTGCCGTAGCGCATTCCGAAGTGCAGCGTCGCGAACCCGCCCATCGAGATTCCGACCACGTGCGCCTTATCGATCCCCAGTCCGTCGAGCACGGCGCGGATGTCGTCACAGGCGCGCGCCTGCGAGTATTTCGCAACCTCGGTGGGAACGTCGGAGGGCGGGTAGCCACGCGCGTTGTACGCGACGCATCGGTAGCGGCGCGAGAAGTGCCGCATCTGCGGCTCGTAGCTGCGACGGTCGCCGGCGAACTCGTGGACGAAGACGATCGGGATGCCCTCGCCGGCCTCTTCGTAGTACAGCTTCACGCCATCGTCGGTAGTCACGTGCGGCATCGGGTCGCCTCCTGCGCGGTCGCTCGGCACTCCATATCGCACGCCGCTTCGAGGCTGCAAGCCGCCGAGCGATTCGAAGCACCCGGGAATGAAGCCCCAGGCTCGAATTCTTACGTTTGTAATCCACCTGCTCTTGATGCAAGCCTTGGTCGGGATTCAAAATGGAACTCCCAGCTAATGGTTGCTGAACCTGCCTCTCCGAAGGCAACGTGACGGATGGGAACCTCAGGAAGGGTTAAAGATGTCCAATCATTTTACCGGCCTCAGCCTCGGTCCTCCGCTGGGGGATCAAAGACTCGATCTTTGCGACCTCTACGCGTTCCAGTCGCCGACGGATCCGACGAGGACCGTGATCATCCTCAATGCGAATCCGAACGCCGACGCGCTCCATCCCGACGCCATCTACCGCCTGAACATCGACAACGACGGAGATTACCTGACGGATATCGCGATCAGCTACGTGTTTTCGCCGCCGCAAAACGGTAAGCAGACCGTAAGCGTCTTTGTGGCAAAGGGCGCGGAGTCCCGCTCGCTCGAAGCTGTAGGAACGAAGATCATCGCCGACGCCGAGGTCGCGTTCGGTGCCAAACCCAACATCGTCAAATCCGGCGCCTACACGTTCTGTGCCGGCAGTCGCAGCGACGCTTTCTTTTTCGACTTTGACGGAATCAAAAGCCTGTTCGATATCCGCGGCAAACGGAACTTTACCGAGCCTCACCTGAGCGGCAAGTCTCCGTGGACCGGCGTCGATTCAAACACGCAAGCCAATGTGTTCTCGACCGTGATCGAGCTCCCAACGAGCGAGCTTGCCCCTAAGCCCGAGATCCACATTTGGGGGCGATGCAGTTTGCGCAAGGATGGCAAGCTGCTGCATGTCGATCGCGCCGGCCATCCGAGTGTAAGCAGCTTCTTCAACACCGACGACACCAAGTTGGAATACAACGCCAGCGAGCCAGTGAATGATCGCAAGCGCTGGCTCGATCAGTTCGTCCATCTGATGGGGCACACGGGCAACTACACGCGCGATGAGGCGATCGCTGCGATCGACAAGGAGCGCACCCTGCCCGACGTGCTGAGTTTCGACCCTTCGAAGCCGGCGAAGTATCCTAACGGACGCGTCTTCACTGACGACGTGATTGATTACCGTCTCGCGTTCCTGACGAAGGATCAATGTCCGCCGAGCGGCCTCAAGCCGCACACGGACATTCTCAAGGAGTTCCCGTACATCGGCACGCCGCATCAAAAGCCCTGATCCACTTGAACGAATCGGGCACGGCTGTGCGCGTACGCCGCGGTCAAACGCCCGAACCGGAGTCGTTATGAAATGCAAAGCGATCGTGGTGCATGAGATTGGCGGACCGGAGGTCCTGCGCTTCGAGGACGTCGACGTTCCTCAGCCGGGGCCGGGTCAGGCGCTCGTGCGCCATCGCGCGATCGGTCTTAACTTCGTCGAGATCTACATTCGCTCTGGCGTTTATCCGCCGCCGTCGCTGCCGTTTACGCCCGGTAGCGAGGCCGCCGGAGTGGTCGAGGCGATTGGTCCGGATGTCAGCGAGGTTCGCGTCGGCGACCGGGTTGCGTATGCGGGCGGCCCACTGGGCTCGTATGCGGAAGCGCGGGTGATGCCGGCGCGCTTCCTGGTCAAGTTGCCCGACAAGATTGACGAAGCGACGGCGGCGGCTGCGATGCTCAAGGGGCTGACGGCCGAGTACCTGATTCATTCGACCTATGCGGTAAAGCCCGGGGACACGATCTTGTTGCACGCCGCGGCGGGCGGCACCGGGCTTATCCTGTCGCAATGGGCGAAGCATCTGGGAGCGACCGTGATCGGGACCGTGGGCAGCGACGAGAAGGCCAAGCTCGCCGCGGCTCACGGCTGCGCCTACACGATCAATTATTCGCGCGAGGATTTTGTCGCGCGCGTGAACGAGATCACCGGCGGAAAAAAAGTCCGTGTAGTATACGACTCGGTGGGGCAGACAACTTTCATGAAATCGCTCGATTGCCTGCAGCCACGCGGCCTGATGGTCAGCTTCGGGCAGGCTTCGGGCATCGTGCCACCTTTCAGCGTCAACATCCTGACCGCCAAGGGCTCGCTCTATCTCACCCGTCCGTCGCTCAACACCTACGCGGCCCGGCGCGAGGATCTGGAGGCGGGGGCGCGCAGGCTGTTCGACGCGCTCGCGAGCGGCGTGGTGCGCTGCGAGGTAAAGCGGACGTTCAAGCTCGCCGATGCGGCCGACGCCCATCGCGCGCTTGGCGGACGCGAGACCACCGGCTCGAGCATCCTGCTCCCATAGCCGTCCGGTGCCCGCGCTATACGCTTGTCCGGTATCCGTTATATGGTTGAGCGGTACATCGTCGGCACGGAACGCGCGGATGCATCTGGAATGCGGTTGACCGGAGAAGGCAGGAAACCTTTAATCGCGACATGACTGGAATCGTCTCATACGGATCGTACATCCCGTACCGCCGCCTCAAGCGCGCGGCCATTGCCGAAGTGCTCGGCGTCCCCGCGGCCAAGGGCGAGCGCTCGGTCGCAAGCTTCGATGAGGACAGCGTCTCGATGGCGGTCGAGGCGGCGCGCGACGCGCTGCGCGCGGTCGGCGCGGACAAGGTGCGGACGCTGCTGTTCGCGACCTCGACGCCGCCCTACGCGGAGAAGCTCAACGCCGCGATCGTCGGCGCGGCCGCGCAATTGCCGGCTGAGAGCCGCGCGGCCGATCTGACTGGCTCGGTGCGCGCCGGTCTCTCGGCGCTGCTGCAGGCGGCCGACGCGGCGAGGGGGGGCGGCCTCGCGCTCGCCGCGATGTCCGACTGCCGGCTGGGAGCGCCCGAGGGCAAACTCGAGCAGGCCGGCGGCGACGGCGCGGCGGCGTTCGTGATGGGCACGGGCGACGACGTGATCGCGGAAATCGTCGCGAGCGCTTCTTTCACGCGCGAGTTTCTGGACACCTGGCGGATGCCTGAGGAGCGCTTCGGCCATTCATGGGAGGAGCGATTCGCGCTCACCCAGGCCTACGTGCCGCTGCTGGGCAAGGTGATTCAGTCCGTGCTGGAAAAGGCCGGCGTGGCTCCTGCGGCGCTGGCGCGCGTGATCCTCGACACTCCCAATCCGCGCGCGGCCGACGAGATCGTGCGCGGGATGAAGCTCGACCCGGCGAAATTGTCCGACACTCTTGCGCTGACTGTCGGGCAGACCGGCGCCGCGCATGCGGGCCTGCTGCTGACCGCCGCGCTGCCCTCGCTGAAACCGGGCGACCTGGTATTGATGGCCGCGGTGGCCGACGGCGCCGACGCGATCGTGTTGCGTGTCACCCCGGCGGCGGCGAAGTTTCGGCCCACCCATTCAGTCGGCCGCATGATCGAATCCAAGGGCGACGTAACTTACGGCAACTATCTCAAGTGGCGGCAAATTCTGCCGACCGAGCCGCCGCGGCGGCCGGACCCCGAGCGTCCGGCAGCGCCGCCGATGATGCGCTCGGAGAAATGGAAGTTCGGGCTAATCGGATCGCGATGCACCGCGTGCGGGACGCCGCAGCTTCCGCCGCAATTGGTATGTGTCAAATGCCACGTACGCGGTAAGATGGAACCGTACGCCTTCGCCGACCGCACCGGGCGAATCGCGACCTACGCCGTGGATCGCCTTGCCTACTCGCTCAATCCGCCAACCGTCAACGCGGTGGTGGACTATGAGGGTGGCGGACGATTCCTGTGCGAGATGACGGATTGCGAGCCCGATCGCGTCGCGATCGGCGACCAAGTGGAAATGACTTTTCGCCGGCTCTTTACCGCCGACGGCGTGCACAACTATTTTTGGAAGGCGCGGCCCAAGCGCTAGGCACCAGCCAAGTTCGCCAGGAACAAGGAGAACCTTCTGATGGCAAGCAAAGGAATCAGGGATCGTGTGGCAATCGTCGGGATGGGATGCACCAAGTTCGGCGAGCATTGGGACAAAGGCGCCGAGGATCTGCTGGTCGATGCCGCCTACCAGGCCTACGAATCGGCGGGTATCGGTCCCGACGACGTTGACGCGTACTGGCTCGGCACGATGGGCTCGGGAATCTCAGGACTCACGCTCGCGGAGCCGCTGAAGATTCAGTACAAGCCGGTCACCCGGGTGGAAAACATGTGCGCGACCGGGTCCGAGGCGCTGCGGCAGGCCTGCTATGCGGTCGCTTGCGGCGCGTACGACGTGGCGATGGCGATCGGCGTCGAGAAGCTCAAGGATTCGGGCTTCTCTGGACTGGTGATGACCAATCCGCCCAATGACGGGACCCCGGCCGCGATGACGCCGCCGGCGCTGTTCTCGCTGCTCGCGCCTGCTTACTTCAAGAAGTACGGACTCGACCCCGACAAGGGCAAGGACGTGCTCTCGCGCATCGCCTGGAAGAACCATCGCAATGGCGCGCGCAATCCCAAGGCGCAGTTCCAGAAGGAAGTGTCGATCGAGGCGATCAAGAACTCGCCCAAGATTGCCGACCCGCTCGGCATCATGGATTGCTCCGGCGTCTCCGACGGATCGGCCGCCGCAATCGTGGTCCGCGCCGAGGACGCGCACAAGTACTGCAAGAATCCGATCTACATCAAGGCGCTGTCCTTCGTCGCCGGCCCGGCCGAGGGTCCGCTCTCGCAGGAATACGATTTCACTTCGTTTCCCGAAGTTGTCGCTTCCGCGCGTGACGCCTACGCGCAAGCCGGCATCACCAACGCGCGCGAGCAGATAAGTCTCGCCGAGGTCCACGACTGCTTCACGCCGACCGAGCTCGTGCTGTGCGAGGACCTCGGATTCAGCCCGCGCGGGACGGCATGGCAGGACGTGATGGAGGGCTTTTTCGACCTCGACGGGCACCTTCCGGTCAACCCCGACGGTGGTCTTAAGTCGTTCGGCCATCCGATTGGCGCCTCGGGACTGCGCATGATGTACGAGATGTGGCTGCAACTCCGCGGCGAGGCGGATAAACGTCAGGTAAAGAATCCAAAGCTCGGGCTGACGCACAACCTGGGCGGTCAGCCCGGCCGCTGTGTAAGCTTCGTTTCGGTGGTAGGCAACTCGGTGGGATAAAGGGCCGCGTCGGCTACGCCGGTAACGATCTGTTTCTAGCCAAAGGCCTCGCACGCTAGCGCGTGCGAGGCCTTTTCGTTTGCCGCTCTGCTCGCGATTATCTTTTGTACTCTGGGAAACGGAGTCGCGTTATCGTCTGTCACTGCGCGGGCCGCGGCGCGCAAAGCGGCTTGACTTGAATATCTTCGGAGCATAGAAGCAAACGCAACCGGCTAGTACCCCGCACTTAAGCCCGCAGGCTTCGCGAGCTTCTCTGTCCGAGCGCTTCCGGCGAATAATAGAGGAGGGCGCAACAACAGATGCCCGCAAAGCTGTACGTCGGCAACTTGGCATTTGCCGTGACCAACGAAGATCTGGAAGCGCTGTTTGGTCAGATCGGCAAAATCGATAGTGTCGCGGTGGTGACAGACAAGTTCTCGGGCCAATCGCGCGGCTTCGGCTTCGTGCAGATGGCTGACTCCAATGAGGCGGCCCGCGCGATCTCGGAGCTCAACGGCACTGAGCTCAAGGGCCGCGCCATCAAGGTGAACGAGGCGCGCGAGCAAGGGCCCCGTCCCAGTGGCGGCGGCGGTGGCGATCGCGACCGTGGCGGGCGCGGCGGCCGCAGTGGCGGCGGCGGCGGTGGTGGTGGCCGGCGCTGGTAGCAGCTTAAACGTCGATATGAAATCGGGCAGGCGAGGGCGCCCGTCCGGAATTTGAACGCGGCTGTGCCGCGCGAGTTGCGAGGCAGCCCGCCCGGTATAGCCGCACATACGTTGCGCGCTTCCCTCAGAGCATAGCCAAAATCTCGATCAGAATTTCGCGCGAAATTTCAGGCGAAATTAGGCAAAACTTCAAGCGAAACTTCAGGCAAGACGATCGTCGCCCGAGGGCCGGCCGCTCGCGCGCGGGGCGTTTCCGTTCATGCCGCCAGACGGCGCCTGTGTCCAGCGCTCTAGCGTTGCGTCGAGGTCCTCGAGGTCCACCGGTTTGCTGATGTAGTCGTCCATCCCGGCGGCCTGACATTTCTCACGCGCGCCGTTAAGGGAGTGGGCGGTCATCGCGACAACGATGGTTCGGTGCGCCGTGGAGGCCTCGCGCCGGCGAATTTCGATGGTCGCCTCGTAACCATCCATCCCGGGCATCTGGCAATCCATCAGGACGATTGGATAGGGCTTGAGCGCAAGGGCGTCGAGCGCCTCCTGGCCGCCACTTACCACGTCGGCTGCGAAGCCCAGCAGGTTAAGTTGGCTTTGCGCCAGCTTCTGATTGACCGGGTTATCTTCGGCCACGAGGACTGTAATCGCCGGCGCTTTGCCGGTCTCGCCGATTTGGCTGCTGGTGCACGCAAGATTCTCCGCACTTTGGTGGCCGGTCTTGGCCAGGCGCGCGGTGAAGCGGAAGGTCGACCCGCGGTGCAATTCGCTCTCCACGCGGACTTGCCCGCCCATCTGGCGCACAAGCTGCGCCGCGATCGCGAGGCCCAAGCCCGAGCCGCCGTACTTGCGGCTGGTCGATCCGTCAACTTGCGAGAACGGCTGGAAAATCGCGCTTTGCTGGTCAGCCGCGATACCGATTCCGGTGTCGGTCACCTCGAACGACAGCGTCACCTCGTCCGCCGACTCGTCGATTTGCCCGGCGCGCATCACGATTTTCCCGTGGTCGGAAAACTTGACCGCGTTGCTGACCAGATTGGTCAGGATCTGCTCGAGGCGGCGCGAGTCGCCCACCACCATATGCGGCAGTCCCTGCCCGAGTTCGAGCGTCAGCCTGATGCCGCTCTTTTGCGCCTGCCCGGCGAACCGCGCTGCGACCCGTTCCATCGTATCGTGAGGGTCGAACGGGCTTTCCTCAAGCACGAACTGGCCCCGAGACAGGTTGGAGAAGTCCAGCACGCCTTCCACGATGACGCACAAGGCCTGGCCGCTCAATAGCACTGCCTCGACGTATTCGCGCTGCGCGGCGGTGAGTCCCGCGTCCAGCAGGAGCCGGGTCATCCCGACGATGCCATTGAGCGGCGTGAGAATTTCATGACTCATATTGTCGAGAAACTCGGAGCGCAGACGTGCGGTTTCGAGCGCCAGGTCGCGTGCACGGGCCATTTCTTTTTCGGCGCGCTGACGCAGGGTCACGTCGCGGCAGATGTCGCGCCGTCGGGTAGCTAATCCCAATAGGCAGATGAAACAACCCGCTACAATCCCCATTACGCCGCCCACCATAACTACCGCCATCTCCGTCTGCTCCGCCGACCGAACGCCCTGGTCTCAACCCCGAGCGCTATAGGGCATGACAAGGGAAGATTACGTAGTCCGGTATCTTGTCCGCTTGTCACACAGGTTACCAATCCCCGATGCTTGGAGCATCGGACGTGCCAGCGCAGGATTGATTCCGTCGGCGAATGATCGTCTCACGATCAACGAGACGAGAGCGCGTAAGAATACAATTTGTCTCGTTCGCGAGACCGCGAGTGTCTCGATAATGAAAGCCGTGCGGCTCGTTGCGGGCCGGAGAGCTAGAACAGAATGAGCGGCTTGATGATCCCGTCGAGCTTGTGCTCCATCATCTCGAACGCTCTCTCCAAGTCGTCAAAGCGAAAGGTGTGCGTGGTAAGCCGCGTCGGATCGACCCGGCCGCCCTGGAGCAGGCGCAACAGTCGCTCCATCCGCAGCCGGCCGCCGGGGCATAGTCCCGTGCGAATCGTCTTCTCCGCCATCCCCACGCCCCATTCCATCCGCGGGATGTGCACGAATTCGCCCTTGCCATGATAGCCGGCGTTGGAGATGGTGGCGCCCGGCTTGGTGACCCGGATCGCGTTCTGAAAGGGGAGGTCGCCGCCGAGCGCCTCGATCGCGGAATCGACGCCCTCGCCGCCGGTCAAATCCATGATGCGTGCGACGGCGTCTTCCTTTTCGTGATCGACGGTTACGTCCGCCCCGTACGAGCGTGCGAGTTCCTGGCGGCGCGCCACCGAGTCGACACCGATGATCAATCCCGCGCCGAGCATCCGCGCTCCCGCCACCGCCATCAGTCCGACCGGGCCAAGCGCGAACACCGCGACCGTGCCGCCGGGAGGGATGTTGGCGTTCTCGGCCGCCATCACTCCGGTCGAGATCATGTCGCAGCAGTAGACCGCGGCGTCGTCGGCAACCGTCGACGGAATGTGCGCCATGTTGGCGTCGGCCTCATTGACGTGGAAGTACTCGGCGAACACGCCATCCTTGATGTTGGCGAATTTCCATCCGCCCAGCGCGCCGCTCGATTGCGAGGAGTGTCCGGCCTGCGAGGCTGCGTCGCCCCACTCGGGCGTAATCGCGCCCACCAGGACGTGGTCGCCTGGCTTGAAGCGCTTGACCGCGGCTCCGACCTGGTGAACGATGCCCACCGCCTCGTGGCCCAGGGTGAGGTTGTCGCGCGGCCCTATGGCGCCGTTGACCGTGTGCACGTCAGAGGTGCAGATGAGGGCCTTGGTGGTTTTGACGATGGCGTCGGTCGGGCCGGGCGTGGGAATCGGTTTATCAGCGAATCCGACCTTGCCAATCCCTTTCATCACGAAGGCGCGCATTGCGGTTGTCCTCCATACGGGCGATCACGGGAGTGCGGTCACGCAATGTCAAATGCGCGCGTCAGATAAGTAATGTCAAGTACGCAAAATGGAACGCGGCGCGAGCGGTCGCGGCGGGATCGTCAGGACGCGCGCCAGGGCGGCTCGCTCTTGCCGCCTGCGATAGTGCGCAAATGCGAGCGCCGTGCCGCATCGAGGCTCAGCGCCGCACCGGCTCTGCGGCGTCCCGTCGGCGGGGCCGGCGTAGCGGTCGCGCCGACGCTCGCGCGCATCGGCGATTGCCAGCGTCGCCCCGGCGCGGAGCGCGGTGCGCGAACTCGCGAACGATCAAATGCGACCAGCATCAGTGCCGTGAACCAGCAACTCACGATCACCGCGGCGCTGGTGTAAGCCGCCCCATAAAAGCCGCCCACGACCGAACCGAACACCGCGCCCATTGCAAACACAGCAAAGTGCCATGGGGATAACCATCTGCGGCCGTCGTGTTTGACCTTCCGCGTTTTCATCTGGGACGGGCCCTTTCGATTACCTGCCGATGGGGGCATTGTCTCGCCCCGGCCCCTTCGTGACAAGACCTTTGTCAACAACTATCGTGCGCGGCAGCAAAATTTTGTCACCCGCCGGCTGTCGCGCCCCCGGCGTTGGTGATCGGCGAGGCGTCGCGGGCCGCATCGGTTTTAACCGGCGAGGTCGCGCGCTAAAGTTAGACCACCCGGAGAGACTTCCTAATGCCGATTGACGAACGTTACGAGCCCAAAAAAATCGAGCCCTACTGGCAAGCCGAATGGGACCGCGCCGACCTCTACCTGACGCGCGAGGACCGCGACCGGCCCAAGTTCTACGTGCTCGAGATGTTTCCCTATCCTTCGGGCGACGGGCTTTCGGTCGGCCATCTGCACAACTACGTCCCCTGCGATGTCATCGGGCGCTACAAGCGGATGGCCGGTTACAACGTGCTGCACGCGATGGGCTGGGACGCCTTCGGCCTGCCGGCCGAGAACGATGCCCTGCTCAAGGGGCTGCATCCCAAGGAGACCGTGCCGCGCTACGCCGCTAACTTCAAGCGACAGTTGAAGTTGGTCGGATGCGCCTACGACTGGACGCGCGAAATCAATTCCTCCACGCCCGAGTACTACCGCTGGACGCAGTGGTTTTTTCTGTTGATGCTCAAGCGCGGGCTCGCGTTCCGCGCCACCGGCTCGCAATGGTGGTGCGAGCTGTGCCGCACCATTCTCGCCAACGAGCAGGTGGTCAACGGATGCTGCTGGCGGCATACCGACACGCCTGTCACCAAAAAGGACCTCGAGCAGTGGTTCTTCAAAATCACCGCCTACGCCGACCGCTTGCTCGACGACCTCCAGGGGATCGATTGGCCCGAGCCGATCAAGCTGATGCAGCGCAACTGGGTGGGACGCTCCGAGGGCGCCGAACTGGCTTTTCCGGTGGACGGCCATCCGGGCAAGGAAGTCCGCTTTTTCACCACCCGGCCCGACACGGTGTTCGGCGTATCGTTCATGGTGCTCGCACCCGAGCATCCGCTGGTCACTGAGGTTGTTACGGCGGAGCGGCGCGCCGCGGTCGAGGAGTACGTTACACAGGCGCGGCGCCAGAGCGAGATCGAGCGGCTCTCGACGGTCAAGGAAAAGACCGGCGTCTTCACCGGCGCGTACGCGCGCAACCTGTTCAACGGCAAGCAAGTTCCCATCTGGATCGCTGACTACGTCCTGATGGGCTACGGCACCGGCGCTATCATGGGCGCGCCCGGCGAGGATCAGCGCGACTACGAGTTCGCGGGCAAGTATGGCCTGGAGATTCCGCTGGTTACCGCACCCGCCGACGGCAGTCCGCCGCCCGCCGGCCGCGCATTCTCGGATTACGGCGTCAATATCAACTCGTCGAGCGCCGAGCTCAACCTCAACGGGATGAAGACCGCCGACGCGCTCCGCGCCGTGTGCAAGTACGCCGAGGAGCATGAGATCGGCCGTTCCACCGTCACCTATCGAATGCGCGACTGGCTCATCTCGCGCCAGCGCTACTGGGGATGCCCCATCCCGATCGTTTACTGCCCGCGCGACGGCATCGTGCCGGTCCCCGAGGAGCAGCTCCCCGTTCTGCTGCCCGACATGAAGAACTACCAGCCCTCGGGCACTGGGCGATCGCCGCTCGCGAACTCGCCCGAGTTCGTCAACACGACCTGCCCCAAGTGCGGCGGCCCGGCCGAGCGCGAGACCGACACGCTCGACGGCTTCGCCTGTTCGTCGTGGTATTTCCTGCGTTTCGCCTCGCCGCACTACGACCGCGCTCCGTTCGAGCCCGCGATGGCGGATTACTGGCTGCCGGTAGACCTCTACGTTGGCGGCGCCGAGCACGCCGTGATGCATCTGCTGTACGCGCGGATGTGGACCAAGGTCATGTTCGACGCGGGCCTGGTGAAATTCAAAGAACCGTTCGCGGTCCTGCGCAACCAGGGAATGATCTGGGCCGGCGACGGCCAGAAGATGTCCAAGAGCAAGGGCAACGTGGTCACGCCCGACGCGATGGTCGAGAAATACGGTGCCGACGCGCTTCGGCTCTGGGAGCTCTTCATGGGCCCGTTCGAGGAACCGACCAACTGGAACGAAGAGGGCGTGGTCGGCACCGCGCGCTATCTCTCGCGCGTGTGGAACGCGATGCGCCGTTTCGTGGACGCCGGATGCCCGGCCGGAAATCCGAGCGCCGAGACCACGCGCCGCGTCCACAAGACCATCCAGACCGTCACCGATCATCTCGAGCGCTTGCGCTTCAACACCGCGCTCGCGACGCTGATGGACCAGCTCAACTACCTGATGAAGCTCGCGCCCGCGGACGCCGGCCGCCTCGCGTTCGAGAGCTACGTCGTCATGCTCGCGCCGATGGCGCCGCATATCGCCGAAGAACTGTGGCGCGCGCTGGGGCATACGGCGTCGGTCCACCTGGAGCCGTGGCCGAAGTTCTCCGAGGATCTCGCGCGCGACGAGATGGTCACGCTGCCGGTGCAGGTCAACGGCAAGGTGCGCGATCGGCTCGTGGTCCCCGCTGGCGGATCGGAAGAAGCTAATACCGCGCTCGCGCTTGCCAGCGAATCGGTCAAGCGCCATCTCGACGGCAGGCCGCCGAAGAAGATTATTTACGTTCCCGACAAGCTGGTCAGCATCGTCGCCTGATTGCTTCAATGATTTTTGCGCCACGGCTTTGCCGCGGCGGTCATTTCAATCTGATGCAGGGGCCGCTCGTGAGCGGCCTCAAGGAGCGAGCCCCAATGACCGATAGCGACATCCTCAAATTCGACCGCCGTCCCAATCACGTGGTTCTTACGCTCAACCGTCCCGAGAAACGCAACGCGCTCAATGGCGCGATGTTCGAGGCGCTCGACCACGCCTTCGCGACCATCGGGGCCGACAAGAGCATCCGTGCGATGGTACTGCGCGGCGAGGGCTCGGCTTTTTCTTCCGGAGTCGACCTGCGCGAACTCGAACAGGTCGAGTCGAGCGGCGGGCGCTGGAGCGTTACCCCGCAAGACCTCTTCCGGCGCCTCGAGGCGCTGCCGATCCCGACTATCGCGGCCGTGCAGGGCGCGACCCTGACTGGCGGCCTGGTGCTGGCGTTGCTGTGCGATCTGCGGGTCGCGGCCGAGAATGCGGGCTTGGGAATGACGCCGGCGCGAATCGGCCGCGTGCCCGACTACTTCGTCTTCCGCAAGTTCATGGCGCTGGTCGGACCGGCCCATACCGCGGAAATCATGTACACCGCCGCGCCGCTCAGCGCCAAACGCGCGTATGAGATAGGCCTGGTCGATCGTGTGGTCGTTGACGAGCGGCTCGGCACCGAGGCCGAAACGATGGCCGAGCGGATTGCGGCCAACGCGCCGCTCTCGTTGCGCGCGATGAAGGCGTCGATCCGGCGCTGTCTTAGCGACACCTACAATGCCGAGCACAAGGACATCGACGAGATGCGCAACGCCGTGTTGCGCAGCCGCGACGGCAAAGAAGGCGTGCGCGCGTTTCTGGAGAAGCGCAAGCCCGTGTGGACCGGCGAGTAGGCACGCCCGCCCGGCACAATTGCGCGAAACTCGCCGCTTCGCTTCTACCCTTGAAGCGCGCGGCGCGGTCGTGCGATGCTCGGGCCACAAAACGCCCGTATCACTCAAGAAGCCCAAGGAGCCGCTCTCATGGCTGAGGATATTCTCAAGGTCGAACGCCATCCCAACTACGCCACCCTCACGCTCAACCGCCCCGAGAAACGCAACTCGCTCAACGAGGCGCTGCTCGCGGCGATGGACAAGGCGTTCGCCTCGATTGAAGAGGACAAGGAAATCCGCGCCGTCATTCTGCGCGGCGCCGGCAAGAGCTTCAGCGCCGGACTCGACCTGGCCGAGGCCGATCGAATCGAGGGCGGGCATAGCCCGGTCAGCATCGAACGCACCTTCCGTCGCCTCGAACAGCTTCCGGTGCCGACTATCGCAGCCGTGCAGGGCGCCGCGCTGGCCGGTGGATGCGAGCTTGCGCTGCACTGCGACCTGCGGGTTGCGGCCGAGGATGCGCGAATCGGAATGACTGTCGCGCGGGTGGGCTTGCTGGTGCCCTACGATTTCATCCGCAAGCTGATCGAGGTCATCGGCTCGGCCAACACCGCGCAAATTCTATATACCGCCGAGCCGGTCAACGCCCAGCGCGCGCTTGCGATGGGCATGGTGCACGAGGTGGTGCCCAACGACAAACTCGACGCGGCCGCGGTCACCTGGGCCGAGAAAGTATCGGCCAACGCGCCGCTCTCGCTGCGCACGATGAAGAAAAGCATGAGGCGCTCGATGAGCTGTTCCAACGACACGTGGCACGACGACATCCTGGAGATGGGCCGCGTGCTGCGCGCGAGCAAGGATGCCAAGGAAGGAATCCGGGCATTCTTGGAGAAGCGCAAACCAGTCTGGCGCGCCGAATGATTTACTGATTTTCGCGGGACCGCCCTTTTTTCTCTCTCCCAATTTTTTTCATGCCCTCGCCCGCGATCGAGCGCGGGAGAGGGTAGGGTGAAGGCCCGTGTCGCGGTGTGCCTGCATTTTTGCTCTGCGTGCCGCGCTCGCCGCGCTCATATTATTCTTGGCCGCCTCATTCGCTGACTCGCGGAGCGTAATGGCTCGGCATCTGTCTGATTCAACATTTGCGCCGTCGCTCCGCTGTCGTGGCGCAGGCCTCTAACTTCTCCGCCTCAGTTTTGAGTGAGGGTTGGGGTGGGGATCGAGACCAGCGCCGAATATCTGTTCAGCGGCGCTTCTCGTTAGGATTTGCGCACATGCAGCACTTCGAGCAGACGTTCCACCTCGGGACGTGGTGGGATTGCCTCGTCATGAATGGCTTTATTGCGAATCAGCCGGGCTTCATCCCACTTCTTGCGAGTGCCTAAGTCGATGAGCCCTTTGCGATGAAGCACCGCGATGAGAGCGCTCAGTTTTACGTTGTCCCAATTCTCGTCGCGCGGGGCGCGTCGACGGACCATTCGTTCAAAGGCCATTCCGGCTAACTGTGCAGCAAGTTTGAGATTTGTCTCAACTAGCGAGTTAGCTAGTTCTGGAAAAGGAACGTTGGTCAGAAAGTGGTCCATCAAATTTTTGGCGCGCAACCGAAGCATGAATGGGTCGGTCTCATACGATCTCCAAATAGGATCATCGGGTGTACTGCTAAAGCGCTCGTGTAGAACCCATAGCGCCATGTCCGCATCCGCTGTTCGTTCGAAGTGATAGTGCCGACGAACATCGCGAAGGTCTCGAAGGTAGTTCAGATAGGTTTTGACTGCGCTGCTCCCGCGCCGCACGTCCAGGATTTTCTCAACGGGTGGACTGATGATGCCGTAAAGCTCGGGTTTTACGAAGCGAAGAATAATGGAAACGAGTTCTATTGATTTGAAAACGGCGAGTAAGGAGGCGATAAAATTCGCATCTTCGTTAGGGAGGTGCCGGAAGTCGAAGCTTTGATTTTCTAGCGCTCTGGAAACGTGGTCCTCGGGAGGCAGAATCCAGTGCGTTTGGAACCACACTTGAGTCGGCAGTCCAAAAACGTGCAGATCCTCATAGGCTAGCGGCCTCTGGGCGCCAAGCGGTGCAACCGACGCCTCGATCGATTCGAAATCACATGGCACCCCATACTTTTTCTCTGTAACGTGTCGAAACTCGCGGAGGCATTGTTTCAAATGCTTCTCTAGAATCGTCAGGCCGAATCCTCCGGGCTCTCTCGCGGCTCCAGTCTAGACCAGTTGCTATCCGATAGTGCCTCTCCATATAGCCTGTTAACCTGCCACATTCCACTTGTTCGGATCTTGGCCTTAGGGGAGTGAAGTTCCAACCACGAAATATAATATGAATCGAGTTCCCTAACAGGTCTTGATAAACGAAGAATCGCTCCGCGTAGATCCTTCACTTCGGCAGCCTTCGTTCAGGATGACAAAAGAAAACGGTGCTCTCTCAGCCATTCCTGAGTGTCAGGGAAGTATCTACGAAGCGAGAGATTTTTGTCCCTGCATCTATCAACCTCCGGCTAGAACTCCTCGTGGCGCTGGAGCGCGCGGCGCAGCGCCGCCACGTTCTGCACCAGCACGCTCGGCAGATTGAGCGTTCCGGCCACGGCGGAGTACGGATAAAGCCGCGAGTTTATATGCGCGTGCAGCGGCAATCCCTCGCCCTGGTGAATTTCGTAGTCCAGCGGCAGCGGTCCCAGTACCCGCAGGATGCGGCACATCGCGCGCGCGAAAAGCTGTAGCTGCTCGGGCTGGAGTTCAGCCAGTGTTCCGCGAAACTGCGGCATCATCACGTCATAGCTGCGCGGGAACGCGCCGATGGGGCTGGCGAAGCTGACCACGCCGTCGCGCCGCTCGATCAGCAGGCCCAACCGCTCGACCAGTTCCAGCAGCTCCTCCCATAGCCCCGGCGCCCGCCGTTCGGCCTCGGCTTCGGCCACTAGCGCCGGCAGCGCCGCCGGTGCACCGATGAGCTGTTGATGGAGATGTGGCTGCGAGGCGCCGGACTCGCGCCCCTGGTTTTTGCGGATCACGATCGAGCGGACCGCGCGGTTCTCCATCGCGCGGCGCATCACGGCGACGTCGGTCTGAATGAGCCGCAGGAAATGTTCTTCGCCGAGCGCTCCGGTGCACATCAGGTCGCCCGCCGCACGCGGCTGGAGGCTCGAGAAGTGGCGCGGGTCCTCGACCACGATGTACGACTCGTTGCGTCCGCCGGTGAGGTCGGCCGGGACGCGTGGGAAGAGGTTGTTGAACACCCGCATCACCCACGCGGCCCCGGCACCCGCGCCGCCGACGGTCTCGTCGCCCTTCCATCGCGGGAACTCGGCGGGTGTGACGCGCAAAATTTCCGCCGGCGCCATCGCTTCGTTGCCGGGACAGAACGGGCACGTCGCCTGCGCCTGCGCTATTTCCTCCTCGCCGAGCGTAGGCGCCGCGGGGTCGAGTTCGCTGCGGCCGCCGAGCGTGAAGGCGAAACTTTTCCCGCGCACGTCGACGACGTAGGAGATGACGCCGGTCACCGGGTTTTTAATCCAGACCAGCGCGCCGTCGCGGAGTTCGTATTCGATCGGCATCCGTCAATTCTTAGCCTTGGCGCGCCCGGATTTTCAACGCGTGGGCGATTGGCGCGGCGGTTGACTCGGGCCGTGCCGTAATGCCGAGAGTCACTGAAGCGTGACTGTCCCTAGCTTCAGCTGCAATCCAGCGGGGGGCGCCGGCGAACCTTCCAGAGTAACGAGGGGTGGAGTATCGATCGTTGCTGCGACTGCCGTCACGGTTTGCGTCGACGACGGATTGCTCGAATCGCCACCGCATGCGGACGCGCCCGCTGCGAGCAGGAGCATCAGGGCCATCAGTAGCCATGCCCGGCGGCCCGTGCCGGCCGGCAGTGTTGCCGTCGCGAGGCCGAGTATCGCGAACGCCAGCCATATCGGCCCGCTCGTGCCGTGCGCCCAGGGAGTCATACTCGCGTGTGCGATGCCGCCATGCTCGTCGCGACTCTGCGCGGACGCCAGCTTCACCATGAGCGCAAAAAAAGGCCTGCCGCCGGGTCCGATCACGATCGGAGGAATGAAGCTGAAGGTCGTGCTGGCTGGCGGGTGTTTGCTGCTGGCTGAAGGAGGACTGTTCGAATCGATTGCCACCACAGGGTTCGATGAAGCGCTGGCTCCGTTGGGGCCGGTCAGGATTGCGGAAGAGAAGAGCGACGGGTTACTGAACGTGATGGTGATGCTGACGATCGTCTGCGTGTAGGGCAGATTGTTGATCAGCGCGAAGACGCCGTCCGGCAACGTCTGACCCGGCGCGCCGCTGCCGCCCTCGGGAGAAATCGGAGCGACCGTGAGGGGCGTGTCCTGTGCGCGGGCCTTGCGCGCCGCAATCATAGCCGCGGCCACAACCAGGGCGAGGAGGGCCGTCTTCGCAAGCCTTGGCCGAGCCGACTTCCTATTCATTGCGCAGACACCTTCCTTTATTCGCAGGAATGCATGAGCTAGCAGAGTTGGTCGGCGAGCGACAACTCACGCGACAAAGGTGAGCTTCGCCTCGGCCGATCGGAATATTCGGCTGCCGGTTTTGCTGACTGCGCGGTCCGACTTCTCCCTGTGTTTGACTCCGCGCGTCGCCTTGAAGGCCCCGGGCCTGTATGCGCAAAGCCTGCACGACGGACGCTACCTTGACAGTGCCAGAGGGCTCGGTTATCCGTTTAGAGGGACGCGTTTGCGCTTGGGCGATCTCGGGGTCTGGCGCTCCGCTCACGAGCGGGCACCAGGCTTTTTTTTGACCGCCGCCCATCGCACGCTTGCGCGAGTATTGGTGAAAAGCTCGGTAAAAAAATATTTGTTCACGCCTGGACCCGCGCCGGTCCCGCCCGAAGTGCTGCTCGAGATGGCGCGTCCGATGATCCATCATCGGACGCCCGAGTTCAGCGCGGCGCTCGACCAGGCGCGCGAGCGGATGCGCCCGCTGTTCGGCACGCGCCAGGAGGTGATCCTGCTCGCGGCCAGCGGTACCGGCGCGATGGAGGCGGCGGTGATCAACCTGCTCGCGCCCGGCGAGCACGCGGTCTACGTTAACGGCGGCAAGTTTGGCGAGCGTTGGGGCAAGCTGCTCGCCGCCTATGGGATGACCGGCCTTGAGATCCGCGTCGAATGGGGCCGCGCGGTGCGTCCAGAGCAAATCGAGGAAGCGCTGCGTGCCAATCCTAATGCGCGCGCGGTGCTGATGCAGGCGAGCGAGACCTCGACCTGTGCGGTTCATCCGGTGGCCCAAGTCGCCGCGATCACGCGCTCGCGCGACGCGATGCTGATCGTCGACGGGATAACCTCGGTCGGCGTGTTCGAACAGAAGATGGACGAGTGGGGCGTCGACGCGCTGGTCACGGGCAGCCAGAAGGCACTGATGCTGCCGCCGGGGCTTGCGATGGTCGCGTTATCCGAGCGCGCGCTCGAGCGTGCGCAGCGCTCGCGCACGCCGCGTTACTATTTTGATCTCATGCGCGAGCTCAAAGCTCAGCGCGACGAGCATACCACGGCCTGGACCGCCGCCGTCTCGCTGGTGTTGGGGCTCAACAAATCGCTCGAGATGATTCACGGCGAAGGGTTGCCGCAAGTCTTCGAGCGCCATCGCATTATGGCCGAAGCGACGCGCGCGGCCGCGCCGGCCCTGGGACTGGGCCTGCTCGCGCCTGACAATCCCGCGCCCGGCGTGACCGGAATTCTCACGCCAACCGCCCTCGACGGATCGAAACTGGTGCGCTACATGCGCGACGAGTTGGGCGTATCGGTCCAGGGCGGACAGGATCAGATGAAGGGAAAGCTGGTGCGTATCGGCCACATGGGATACCTGAGCCCGTTCGACATGCTGATTGCGGTCGCGGCGCTGGAGACCGCGCTCGCCCATCTCGGCCATCGCTTCGACAGTGGCGCGGGCGTGGCCGCGGTCGCTCGCCGCATCGCCGAGAGAGCCTGAGCGAACGCCATGGCGGATACGACGTTGCGCGTTCTGCTGAGCGACCCCCTCAATCCGCAGGGGGTCGAGGTGTTTCGCCGCTACCCGCAGATCAAGGTCGACATCAAGACTGGGCTCAAGCCGTCCGAACTGGCGAAAATAATCGCGCCCTACCAGGGATTGGTCGTGCGCAGCGCGACCCACGTGACACGCGAAGTCGTCGAGCACGCCGATTCGCTGCGCGTAATCGGGCGGGCCGGGGTGGGCGTCGACAATATCGACCTCGAAGCGGCGACGCGGCGAGGAATCGTGGTGATGAACAGTCCGCTCGGCAACAGTATCACGACCGCCGAGCACGCGATCTCGATGATGATGGCGCTGGCGCGACACATCCCGGCCGCCAACGCGGCGGTGCACGCGGGGCGCTGGGAGCGTAGCAAGTTCATCGGCATCGAGGTCTTCAACAAGACCCTGGGCGTGATCGGGCTGGGCAATATCGGACGCATTGTGGCCGAGCGGGCGCTCGGGCTGAAGATGAAAGTGATCGGCTATGACCCGATTCTGACCGGCGAGGCGGCGGCGCGGATCGGGGTTGAGATGGTGACGCTGGAGCAGCTCTACCGGCGCGCCGATTTCATCACGACGCACGCGCCGCTGACCCGCGACACGAGATCGCTGGTGGGCGCGGCGGCGTTCGCGATGATGAAGCCGGGCGTGCGGATCATCAACTGCGCGCGCGGTGGAATCGTCGACGAGCAGGCGCTCGCCGAAGCGCTCGCTTCGGGCAAGGTCGCCGGCGCGGCGCTCGACGTCTTCGTCGAAGAGCCGCCGCCGAAGGATCATCCGCTGCTTGGATTCGACAATGTGATTGCTACGCCGCATCTGGGCGCCGCGACCGACGAGGCGCAAATCCAGGTCGCGATCGACATCGCGCAGCAGACCGCCGAATTTCTCATCAATGGCGTCATCAGCCACTCGGTGAATATGCCGGCGCTCTCGCCCAAGGAACTGGAGACGCTCGGACCTCATCTACGGCTGGCAGAGCGGCTGGGCCGCCTCGCCGCGCAGCTTATCGCCGAGCCGCCGGTGCAAATCACGGTCGGCCTGGGAGGCGAGGCGGCCGGGCTCAAGGCCGAGCCAATTACGGCGGCGGCGCTCAAGGGACTGATGAGCGGCTTCCTCGACCAGGATTTCAACTACGTCAGCGCGCCCTTCATCGCGCGCGAGCGCGGTATCGCGGTCACCGAGAGCCGCTCGCGCGAGACGACTGACTACATCAACACTCTCACGCTGAGCGTGCGCACGCCAGGCGGCGTGCACGAGGTCGCCGGCGCAGTCATCGGCAACCGCGGCCTAAGGCTCATCCGCATCGACGGCTACCGGGTCGAGGCGGTGCCCGAGGGCTACTTCCTGATGCTGCATAACCGCGACGTGCCGGGCGTGGTGGGCGCGGTGGGCTCGATGCTTGGGCAGGCGGGGATCAATATCGCGGGGCTGGAGCTGGGGCGCGATCGCGCGGGCGGGATGGCGCTCAGCCTGGTCGAGGTCGACGGGGCGGTCCCGGCCGAGGTGCTTGAGCGCCTCAAGACCCTGCCGGCCATCGTCTCGGCCGCGCTGCTCAAACTTTGAGATGTGTGCGCACGTGTCCCTGATGCGGCATAAACGAGGCGCCGCGCGGCATCGCCGCGCACGGATGTGACGCGATGAAGACAGTGGCGGTGGTCGGCACCCAATGGGGTGACGAGGGCAAGGGCAAGATTGTTGATCTGCTGGCGGCCGACGCCGACGTCGTGGTGCGCTTCCAGGGCGGCAACAACGCCGCGCATACGCTGGTGGTCGACGGCGAAAAATTCATCCTGCGCTTGATTCCCGCCGGCGCGCTGCATCCGGGCAAGGTTTGCGTGATTGGCAACGGCACCGTGGTCGATCCGATTGCGCTCGCCGAAGAACTGGCGGCGTTGCGCGCGCGCGGCCGCTTCACCGACCACTCGCTGCTCAAGCTCAGTTGCGACGCGCACATGGTGATGCCGTACCATCGAGCGATCGACCGCGGGCGCGAGGCGCGAGCTGGCAAGCGCGCGATCGGGACCACCGGCTTCGGCATCGGGCCGGCTTACGAGGACAAGATGGCGCGCGTGGGGCTGCGCTTCGACGAACTCAACAACCTCGCGCGCTTTCGCGACAAGCTCACCCGCAACATTGCCGACAAGAACCTCTACCTGCGCGCCGTGCTCAAGGCCAAGCCGCTCAAGGCGCCGGAAATCGTCGATCAGATGAAGAGCCTGCGGCGCGTCATACTGCCGTATCTGTGCGACACCGGCGCCTACCTGGCCGAGGCGGTTGACGCGGGCAAGCGCGTGCTGTTCGAGGGCGCGCATGGCACGATGCTCGACGTCGACCACGGCACCTATCCGTTCGTGACCTCGTCCAATTGCATCGCAAGCGCGGTTTTTGCCGGCGCGCCGCTCGCTCCGGGTCGCCTGGACGCGGTGCTCGGCATCAGCAAGGCTTACACCACGCGGGTTGGCGCGGGGCCGTTCCCGTCGGAAATAAAAGGCGCGCTCGCCAACCGGCTACGCACCGAGGGCGAGGAGTTCGGCAGTGCGACCGGGCGGCCGCGGCGGATCGGATGGTTCGACGCGGTGCTGGCGCGGCTTGCGGTGCGGCTTAACGGGATGTGGGGGCTCGCGCTCACCAAGCTCGATGTGCTGACCGGGATCGATCCGCTGCGCGTTTGCATCGCGTATCAACTCGGCGCCAAGCGCTACGACGAGATGCCGCCCGGACGCGGTACGCTCGAGCGCGCACGGCCAGTGTACGAGGAGATGCCCGGCTGGGGCGAGAGCTTGAGCGGCGCGCGCGCGTTGAGCGACTTGCCGCCCAATGCGCGACGTTACCTGGAGCGAATCGCGGAGCTTGCGGGCGTGCGGCTCGCGATGGTCGGGGTGGGCGCCCCGCGCGAGGCGACGATCGTGCTCAGCAATCCATTTCTGGCATGAGTCAATCGGCTCCTTGAGCCCGCGTCCGGTTCCGCCTCAGGCGGCGCAGACCGCCGCGAGGCTGGAGATCGCGACGCCGCGGCGCCCCTGCCGGATGTCGTTGCGGTCGAAGCCGTTGGTGCAGTAACCGAGCGAGATTCCGCTCGCCGGGTCGGCCCATCCGATTTGCCCACCCGCGCCGCCATGTCCGAAAGCCGCCGGTGAATTGGTCTTGCCGAAGCCGCGGAAGTTGGCCATCCCGTCGTCGCCGGCGATCACTACGCCGAGTGCGCGGTTGACCTTGTGGCCGAGATACGGATCGGTGTAATCGCCCGAGCGCGGGCGTAGTGCTTCGGCGAGCACCTCCGGCTTCCATAGCGGCCGTCCGTCCTTGCCGTGATTGTGCATCACGCCCTGGTAAAAGAGCGCGAGTTCGGCCGCGGTCATGATTCCGCCACCGCCGGGCACTCCCGCTTCGCGCACCGCCGGCGTATTGAAGCCGAGGATCATTTCTTCGACCACTTCGGTCTCGGGCATCGGCGGGAACCCCAGCTTGCGCAGATCTTCGGGCGAAAGCGCCTCGCCAACATAGACCAGGTCGGCGACGCGATCATGAAGCTCCGGTGCGAGCCCCAGATACATCCCGGGCAAACCGAGCGGCAGCGCGATACGCTCGCGCACGAACTGGCGGAAGTCCATCCCGGCGCGGCGCTCGATGATCTCGGCGATCACCCAGAAACTTGCCGTCGGATGGTAGAAGAAACGGCTGCCGGGCGGAAACTCCGGACGCCATCTGGCAAAGCGCTCCAGCCGTTTGGCTCGATCGCGCCATTCACTCTGCGCATACGGCGCGTTGGGAAAGCCCGCGGTGTGCAGGAGCAGTTGTTCGACCGTGATCACGTCCTTGCCGTTGCTGCCGAACTCGGGAACGATATCAGCCGCACGCTCGTGCACGTCGAGTTTGCCCTCGCCGATCAGCAGCCACGCCGCCGCCGACATTATCGCCTTGGTGCACGAGAAGATGGTGTAGAGCGTGTCGTTGGTCGCGGGGCGGTCGGCGCCGCCCTGCACCGCGTGCCCGAAGGTGCGCATCGCGCCGACCTTGCCATTGCGCGCGATCGCGATCTGGCACGACGGTAGCAAGCCCTCGTTGACTTCGCGCGCGGCGCGTTCGAACAGCGCGTCGACCTTTTGTGGATCGAGGCCGGCTTCGCGCGGGCTAGCGGCAAAGAACTCGCGTGCGGACATGATGGAGCTTCTCCTCGTAGGGCTTCGCCTCGGGCAAAGCGTTCGAGTCGTAGAGATAACATATCGATGGCGAGCCGGTCCATTGCGCGTAGTGACGGGCGACGGACGAAGCTGTTCCGACGCGCCGGCAAATCCGTTGCAGGGAGAGTTGCATGATGCAACCTGATGGTGCTATGAATTGTTGTCCGCGCGGTTGCATGATGCAACTAACAGAAGCTGCGCGGCGGAGTGGCGCGCGCGGAGGAAAGCTATGGCCAGGGAACTCGAATTTTTCTTCGACTATGGAAGCCCGTTCAGCTATCTTGCGGATACCCAGCTCAAGGGCCTCGCCGCGCGCACCGGCGCACGCGTGATCTGCCGGCCGATGCTGCTCGGCGGGGTGTTCAAGGAGACTGGGAACTCCTCGCCAATCACGATCGAGGCCAAGCGGAAATATATGACGGCCGATCTGGAGCGCTGGGCGAAACACTATGGCGTGCCGGCGCTTCACAATCCGCACTTTCCGATCAACACGATACGCCTGATGCGCGGCGCGATCGCGGCCGAGCGTTTGGGCGTCTTCCCCGCGTATCATCGCGCAATTTTCGACGCGTTTTGGCGCGAGGGCCTCAACCTCGGCGACGCGGCAGTCGTGCGCGAGGTGCTGGAGCGGGCGGGCCTCGACGCGGCGCGGCTTGCGGCGGCATCCGAGGAGCCTGCAGTGAAAGATGCGCTGCGCGTGGCGACCGAAGCGGCGGTGGCCCGCGGTGCGTTCGGCGCGCCGACGTTTTTTGTCGGCGACCAGATGTTCTGGGGCAACGACCGCCTGCTGTTCGTCGAGCAGGCGCTGAGCGCGCGTTCGTAACGCACGGTGGCGCGAGGAGACAGATCAATGGCTGAAGCGAAGAAACAGGTCGCAGTGGTGGTCGGCGTTGGCGCGGGATTAGGCGCGGCGCTCGCGCGGAGATTCGCGAGTGCTTACACGGTCGCGCTGGTCGCGCGGGGCGCAGAAAAGCTCGAGGAGTTGGCCGGCGAAATCAAGGCGGCAGGGGGGCGCGCGGTCGCGGTCTCTGCCGACGTGAGCAAGGCTGGTGAAATCGAAACGGCTTTCGCGCGCATCCGCGAGCAGGCCGGCGAAACCGACGTGTTGCTCTATAACGCGGCGATGCGCCCTTTCGGACGCCTGATGGAAACCAAGCCGAGCACTTTCGAGAATACTTGGCGCGTCAACGCTTTCGGCGCGTTTCTGTGCTCGCAGGCGGTGGTCCCGGGCATGCTCGCCCGCAAAAGCGGCGTAATCCTGTTCACCGGCGCGACCGCCGGGATCAAGCCGTATCCGACCTCGGCGGCTTTCGGACCGGCGAAGTTCGCGCTGCGCGGACTGGCGCAGGTAATGGCGCGCGATCTGGGCCCTCAGGGAATCCACGTGGCCCACATAAATGTCGACGGACCGATCGACATGCCCTTCATCCACCAGCTTCGCCCGGACCTCAAGCCCGAAGACATGCTTGCGCCGTCGGCGATTGCGGAGACCTACTGGCAGCTTGCGCATCAGGACCGCAGCGCATGGACGCAGGAGTTGGACGTGCGCCCGTTCAAGGAGAAGTTCTGAGAGTCATCACACTAGGACGGGTCGGGGCCTTGCGCCGCGACCCATCCTGCGCGGCCGGGTAGGGTGGCGCGCACGACCTCGCATACCGGCAGTTCCGCACCACCCAGGCGCGCCGCGATCTCCTCGAGGCGGACGAATTTCGCCCCGCGCGCTTTCAGCGCGCGAACCAGGGTGGCGAAACTTTCCAACTCGGCCATCCCCTCAGTCTCGGCGTGTACCGTATGAACGTTGAGTTGCCCGGCGTTGAACTGCGTCAAATAGAATTCCAGCACCGCGGCCGCGTTGGGCAGATCCTCGCGTCCCATCACTTCGTCCAGGGTCGGGAGGGTGGTTGGAATCTCGGGCGTGTTGAGGATTTCGCCGTCGACGCGGCATCGAAACGGCGTCCTACCGCGCGTGTCACTGCGATAGCTGAGTTTCATCGTTTCGAGCGCTCTAAGCGCGATCGCGTTGGTGCGCCATCCGGGAGCCGCGAAAGCGAGCGCCCTTTCGCGGAAGATCGCGCGGTAGGCCTCGAACGCCTCGCCCAGCTCGGCGCGGATTCCGGTCTCGCCCAGCTTGTCGATTCCGTCCTGCCATCGCACATGGTCCCAGCCGTGCACGCCGACCTCGAAGCCCGCGCGTTTGAGTCCCCGCACTACGTCGGGGAGCGCGAGCGCGATCGGCCGCGCCGGTAACAGCGTGCCCGAAAGCACCGTGCGCAGGCCATACATCCTGACCGCTCCGGTGCGGCGCATTTTTTTCAGGAAGCCGGGATTGCGCAGCACGCGCACTACCGCGCGTCCCGAGTTGTCCGGACCCATCGCTACGTAAAAGCTCGCCGCGACGCCCTCGGCCACAAGCATCCGCGCCAGGCGCGGCACGCCGTCCCTCAGGCCCTGATGTGTATCGACGTCAATTTTGAGCGCGATTTCCAAACCATTCACCGAGTGCTTCGATTATGCGCTCCATCTGGATGCCCCGCGAACCTTTGACCAGCACTACGTCGCCCTCGCGCACGAGCGCGCACACCAGTGCGGCGGCGGCGATGCTATCATGTGCGGTGAGCATCCCGGTGGGTCCGGAGATGAGCGCGGCGGCGGCCGCGCTCATCTCCGGACCCACGGCGACGAAGGCCGCCGGCGCAAGCCGCATCACGTCGGCGGCAACCTCGGCGTGCATCGCGGACGCGAGCGCGCCCAGCTCCAGCATATCACCGAGCGCGACGACCAGGCGCGCGCCGGAGGCCCGCGCGCATTCGTGCGCGGCTTCGAGCGCGGCGCGTACCGAGCGCGGGTTGGCGTTGTAAGTGTCGTCGATCACCAGCAGGCCGCTGAGCGCGCGCATCTGCAAGCGTCCGGCGACCGGCGCGACGCTTTCGAGCGCGCGGGCGACCGCGGCGAGTTCGTCCGCCGCCAGCGGGCGGGCGCGCAATGCGGCGGCGGCCGCCACGGCCGCCGCCGCATTGCGCGCCGCCGCGGTCCCGAGCAGCGCCAGCGCGACGTCGAGTTGAGCCGGCGCGCCCGCGGCGACCAGCCGCGGGCTGAGCGCGAGCGTCACTCGCGAGCGGGCCGAGCCGGCGGCGGCCGGCAGGCGCGCCGCGATTCGCACGTCAGCCGCCGCATCGGCGCCGAAGGTCACGACCTTGGCGCCGCGCGGGATGCGATCCGTCACCAGGTGCTCTTCGGCGCACGCCACCACCGCCCGTCGCGCCGTGGTGAACAGCGCGGTCTCTTCGTCGGCAATTTCTTCGAGGCTGCCCAACCCTTCGCTATGCTCGACGTCGACGTTGAGCACGACGGCTACGTCGGGCTCGACGATTCGCGCGAGGCGCTCGATCTCGCCGCGCGTGTTGGTGCCGCACTCCAGCACGGCGGCGCGATGGCGCTCGGTGAGCGTGAAAATCGTCATTGGCACGCCGATAAGATTGTTGAGGTTGCCCGGTGTGGCCAGCGTTTCACCGAAAAGCGCGCGCACTACGGCTGCGCAGAGCTCCTTGGTGCTGGTCTTGCCGACCGCGCCGCCGATCGCGACGCATTCGAGATGATGCGCCGCGCGCATACGGCGCAGATGATGGCGGGCGAGGTCGCCAAGGGCGACCAGTGTGTCATCGACTTCGACCGCGGCAAGGCCAGCAGCACGGCGGCCGCGCGCGACCAGCGAAGCCGCGGCGCCGCGTCGCGCGGCCTCGGCCAGGTACGCATGGCCGTCACGGCCGGTGCCTTGAAGTGCCACGAATAGGGCGCCGGCGCCAAGCGCACGAGTGTCGGTGAGCACTGCTCGCACCATCGTGTCGGACGCGCCGAACATCTCGCCGCCGGTCGCGGCGGCGACTTCGTCGAGCCTGAAAGCACACTGGTTGATTGGTATCGGCGTCGCCATCGTTGGGGCCGCGCCGGTCGCGGCCAAGGAATTTAATTGAGAGACCTATCAGTGATTACGTGTCTCGGTGCGACTTGACAACTGTGCGCTGGGCGGACAAGCCTCGTTGGTTGAAAGCGTGCCCAAGAGGAGTTAGGTGATGGCTCAAGCCGGATCGGCACTGGTTGGCATCGTCATGGGAAGCAAGAGCGATTGGGAGCACATGTCGGCGGCGGCCGAGATCCTGACCGAATTTAAAGTGTCACATGAGGTGAGGATTCTCTCCGCGCATCGCACGCCCGACCTCACGCTGGAGTATGCGGCGTCGGCTATGGAGCGCGGCCTGCAAGTAATGATCGCCGGTGCCGGCGGCGCGGCGCATCTGCCCGGCGTCGTCGCGGCCAAGACGATACTGCCGGTGATCGGGGTGCCGATGCCGACGACGGCGCTGAGCGGGATGGATTCGTTGCTGTCGATCGTGCAGATGCCGCGCGGCATTCCGGTGGCGACGATGGCCATTGGCAAATCCGGCGCCGCCAACGCCGGTTTGTTCGCGGTCGCGATTCTCGCGCTCGGCCGTGAGGACATCGCCGAACATTTGGTTCAATGGCGGGCCGCGCGCGCGCAAGAAGTCCTGCAGCAGAAGCTGCCCTGATCACGAAGCGTCGTGGAGGTGTCGATGCGAGGGCTGCAGGCGAGATTCAAGGAAGGTCTGCGATCGATCAAGGCTTGCGCCGTCATCCATGCGGTCTCCTGCGCGATCATGGCCATCGTGCTCGCCGGCTTTGGCGCGAGGGCTGCGCACGCCGCCGCCGCACCCCAGATAGTAGTCAAGATAGTCGGCAAGCTGCCGGTGCCGCCTACGATTGCGCTCGGCGTGATCGCGACCGATCCCGTGCTGCAACAGGTTCTCAGCCAGGATTTCCAGGTGGCGGGACGTCTGGCCGGCGCCAGCGCAACTTCGGAATTGACGTTGACCGTCACCCTGACCCATCGCGCGCTGGAGCCGGGGATGTCGCTCAACGACGTCGCTCCGGGTAACGGTGACGCGGTCGCGTTGCTCAAGCAAGTTGGGGTCAAGCCGCCACCGCTTCCGGAACAGACATCGTCGGATCAGGACGACGAATCCGGCGCGGACGATACGACCGCCGCCGAGGGCAACTCGCACGCCAAGAGCGACGTCAACAGCTACGAGCAACAGGGCCAGATGGAGCCGCAGCCCGCTCCCATGGGGGGGATGCCGTTGCCGTTGACGCAATGGCCGGTGCCTCCCGCTACAGCGCAACAGCGCTCGGCGATACCGCCCTCCATGCAACCATTTGAGCGCACGAGCCCGCGCGACGAGGCGCGCCATGAACGCGAGGCGAGCGCCGTGTACGACACCATTTTCGTCGCCCGCGTAACCGCAGGAAACGATGGAAGTGAGTTGACCGTGATCGCCGTAGCGCACCCGGGCTTCGACGCGCATCAGGCAAGGAAACTCATCGCCGAGGAAATCGCCAACAGCGTCCTCCATTAGGAGCATCGCGCGGCAACCCAGCCGCGCAGCCGGCTATTGGTTGTAGCGGTTATAGGGGGAGATCGCGCGCGAAGGAGGTGCCTTTCGCGGCCGCGCGGCGGCCGGCGCCTTCGGACGACCGACGACGGCGCTCCCAGGCAACTGCGCCGGCGCGGCGGCCATGGGTGCGGGCGCGGCCACGGGCGGTGGCGCGGCCATCGGTGGGGGCTCGACGATCGGCGGTACTTGAGCGCTCGGTTCGGTTGGCGCGACTGGTGGCGACGGTTGGAAGCCGAATTCCCCGCGGTGATGCTCGGAGGCGATGATGTAGAGCACGACAATCGCGGAGAGCACGATTACCACCATGGCCACCCGTCCCCAGGGTGCCCGCTTATGATCCCGCAGGGTGATCGGTTCGGACAATCGCGGCGCTGCTACCGCTGCGAGCTCAGCGCGTTGCACTTCGCGCACGAAGCGCATCGCGACCTCTTCACCGTCCAGGTTGAGAAAGGCGGCATAACGGCGCAGAAACGGCAGCAGGTATAGCTGGTCCGAGATGAGGCTGTAGTCGCTGCTCTCGATCATCTCGATGTAATGAGCGGGGATGTGGGTCTCCGCGACGATGTCGGCGCGCGACAAACCGCGTTGCTCGCGTGCCGCAGTAAGAGTCCGCCCCAAGCTGGGTTCGCTCTCGGCGGCTGCCTTCGCCGGTGCGGGGGTCGGCGGTGGGGAAGCGCCGGCGCCGCCATCGGTGTTAATCGCCGCTGGCGTCCAAGTATCGTCGCCAAGGTCGGCCTGATTGCCGGGGGCCTCGGTCGCGTTGCTAGATTTGGCGCCGGAATCGGTTTTGTCTTCGGAGCTCACGGTTTCATTGATTTCCAGTGCGACAGCCATCCACCCGTCCCCCCGCCGATGTTTTAAAGGCACGCGAAGTCGCGTCGACAAGAGAAACTTACAATTAGCGAGCGGTGAATCCAAGTCCTCGCTTCACCGACGAAGATCTGGCGTGCACAGGCGCGCGTCAGCCGGTTCGGGGATCGCCCGGTTATAGAGCGCGAGCTTCTTGCCTTCGCAACCGATGACGTTGGCCTCGGAACCCAACAGCGCGCTGACGTGCGGGAGATCGCGGCGATTGACAACCAGGACGGCACATTCCGCACCACGCCAGAGCTGCACAAGGTCGGCGTCGGTCGCGATAAAGCTCTCGCGCGCGTCGGGGCTGCGGCCGAATGGCGCTAGTTCTCCCCGGTAATCGACTAAGGCCTCGCGATGGCCGGTATAAAACGGCAGCGACTGCACGAAATGGCGATACGACGACAGGCGGCATCCGGGGGCAAGATACGGCACGATCGAGTGCGCGAGTTCACGGTATGAACCGAGCGGCTGCGCGTCCATGCGCGCCTTGCCCATCACACCCAGCGCGACCACGACACCAAGCGCGAGAGCTCCGACTGCGGGTGCGGCGTTGCGGCCGTGCCATGCGATCCCAAGGCATACGAGTGAAGCTGCCGTTAGCGCGGCGATGGCGGCGAGCGCGTCGGCGAGCAGTGTGGCTTCGGCCTGCGAGCGGAAATACACGCACGCGAATGCGACCGCCGCGGTCGCGCCGAGGTTGAGCAGCGCGAGCGTGCCGAAGAGCCTGTGCAAGCTCGACACTTCGCGCCGAGGCAGGCGGCATAGCGCATAGCCGGCCACGATCGCGAGCGGCGGGAGCGCCGGCAGAATGTACGAGCCAAGCTTGGCGCGTGGAATCGAGAAGAAGACCAAAATGATGCCGAACCACCAAAGCATAAACATCAACGAGCCTCGCGCATCCGGCCGTCGCGTGGACGCATGCGCTTCATCATTACTGCCCCGCGCACGCATCAACTCACGAACGCCCGTCGGCACGAAACAGATCCACGGCCACATCCCGGCGATCACCACCACCACGAAGAAGTACGGACCCCATCCATGCTCGGAGTTTTCCAGATAGCGCTCGACGTGTTCGTGGATGAAAAAGAAGCGCAGAAATTCCGGGTTGCGCCGCGCCGCGAGCACGAACCAGGGCGCCGCGATCGCCGTATAGATCGCGATCGCGCCGAGCCACGGCATCCGCAGAATCTCACGCGCACGCCGTTCGGCCAGCAGCCACGCGAGCCCGACCGCGCCCGTCAGCACCAGCGCCACCGGGCCCTTGGTGAGCGTGCCCGCGGCGGTCAGCGCCACCGATAGCAGGAACCATCGGCGGCCCGCCACGCCATCGAAGCCTGGCGCGCGCGCAGCGGCCCAAAATGCGCCGAGCGCGGCGGTAACGAAAAGCGCGAGCGCCGGGTCGAGCGTCGCGAAGCGGGCAAAGCCGAAAACCAATGGAGAGAGCGCCAGGACCATCGCGGCGGCGAGGCCCACCGCCGCGCCGAACATCGCCTCGCCCAGCGCCGCGGTCACGGCCACCTCGGCCACGCTCGAGAGCGCGGCCGGCAGACGCACGGCCAACTCGCTGGGGCCGAGCAGTTTTATCGAGAGCGCCTCGGCCCAATAGACGAGCGGCGGCTTTTCGAAATAGCGCACCCAGTTGTCGCGCGGGGTCACGTAGTCGTGCGTGAGCACCATCTCACGCGCGATTTCTCCGTAGCGCCCTTCGTCGGGTTCCCACAGCGCGGGACGGCCGAGCGCGGGCAGATAGAGGATCGCCGCGAGCGTTGCGCAGACCAACAGGCGAAGCCGGCGGCGGCGCGCGGCCAGAATTGCGGGCAGCATCGCGGACATGATCGCAAGAGTCTGCGGGCGATGGCGCGCGGCGTCAACCGTCGCCCGAGGCGCTACGCGCGCGACATCTCGAGCCCTGGCAAGCCGCGGGAGAAAGCGCGATCCCGCCGTCGCCTGGAAGCAGCGCCTCTTTCCGTCGATTCTCCGGCGCGGTATCGTCTTTAACTTCGGGGGATCGTCTGTAACAATTGCGCACGACGCGGCCTCCGGTCATTTTGTACCGGACCCGCCCGCACTGCGTCACTTACGGAAAAATTTGAGCTCAGCCGAAAAGATAACCGCGATTCGCGAGCCCCAAACGGCGGCGGACAGATCGCTCGTGTCGGTGGTGGTCCCGGTCTACAACGAGGCGGCCAATCTGCGCGCGCTGTGGACCCGGCTCGAGCCGGTGATGCGCGCGTGCGAACGGCCGTGGGAAGTTTTGTTCGTCGACGACGGCTCGGCCGATCAATCGCTCGACATCCTGCGCGAGATCGCTGCGAGCGCCCATGGCGCGGTCCGCGTGGTCGAACTGGCGCGCAACTTCGGCCAGCACTCCGCCATCCTGGCCGGCTTTCGCCAATGCCGCGGCGAGATTGTGGTGACGCTCGACGCCGACTTGCAGAACCCGCCCGAGGAAATTCCGCGCCTGCTCGCCGCAATCGATGCGGGCAACGATGTGGTCGGCGGATGGCGCGAGGTGCGCCACGACTTCGCCTATCGCCGCTTCGCCTCGAATCTGCAAAACCGGGTGACCTCGATGATCGTGGGCGTGCCGATGCACGACTATGGATGCATGCTGCGCGCCTACCGCCGCCACATCGTCGACACGGTGGTTGCCTGCGACGAGAAGGCGGCTTTCGTTCCGGCGCTGGCCAACTCGTTCGCCAAGCGCGTGGCCGAGATACCGGTCGGCCACGACGAGCGCCAGAGCGGCAGTTCCAAGTACAACTTGTTCCGTCTGGTCCATCTGAGCCTCAATCTCATCACCGGCTTTTCGATGATGCCGATCCGGGCGGTGAGCGTTGCCGGTATACTCGTGTTCGTGCTCGACGCGCTGCTGGTGCTCCTGCTTCTCGCCCATCGCGTCCTCTATGGCCCGCAGCAGGAGGGCGCGCTGTGGACGTTGTTCGCGTTTAACTTTCTGGTGCTGGGCTTCGTCCTGCTCGCCGTGGGTCTCATCGGCGAGTACGTCGGGCGCATCTACCTGGAGGTGCGCAAACGCCCGACCTATATCGTGCGCGCCGTGCATGGCGGCGAATCCGATCCGCCGGAGCGCCGCTAAAGAAACCGTGGCCGCCGAAAATCCTCACGCCATCGCGCCGCGGCTGAGCGGCGCGCGATGCCTGCTGTTCGCCTATCATGAGATGGGCTACGGATGCATGGAGGCGCTGCTGAAGATGGGCGTGCCGGTGGCGGGACTGTTCTCGCATGATGATGATTCGCACGAGGAAATCTGGTGGCGCTCGTGCGCCGATCTGGCGCGGCACCATGGTGTGCCGGTCTATACGCCGGAGCGTCTCGATGCGCCGTGGATCGAGCGCATCGTGGCGATGCGCCCGGCGATCATCTATTCGTTTTACTACCGCAACCTGCTGCCCGAAGCGCTGCTGCGCATCGCGCCGCTCGGCGCGTACAACTTGCATGGCTCGCTGCTGCCGGCCTATCGCGGCCGCGCCCCGGTCAACTGGATGCTGGTCAATGGCGAGCGCGAGGCCGGCGTGACCTTGCATCACATGGTCGCGCGTGCCGACGCCGGCGACATCGTGGGCCAGCGCGCGGTCGCGATCGACGACCGCGACACGGCGCTGACGCTGTACCGCAAGCTGGTGCCGCTCGGCGTCACACTGCTCACCGAGATGCATCCGCTGATCGTGGAGGGTCGCGCGCCACGCCGCCCGCAGGATCTTTCGCGCGGGAGCTATTTCGGACGGCGCCGTCCCGAAGACGGGCGGATCGATTGGCGATGGCCGGCACGGCGCATCTTCAACCTCGTGCGCGGCGTGACCCACCCATACCCGGGTGCGTTCTGTTCGCTCGGTGGGCGCAAGGTTTTGATATGGGAGAGCGCAATAGCTGCCGAAGCGGGCCGCCGCGGCGCGCCGGGCGAGATTGTCGGGATCGTGTCGACGGCCGGCGGCAGCGCGGTTGAAGTCGCGGCGGGCGAGGGCAGCCTGTTGATCGCGCGGGCGCAGTTCGCCGGCGCGTCGGAAGGCGCGGCGGCTGACATTTTGTCCGGAGCATTGTCTGAAGTTTTGTCCGAAGATTCGCACGGCGCCGGCTCGGGAGCGGGCGTGCGACTGGAATAGCGGAGGCAGCATGCGGGTTCTGATTACAGGCGGCGCGGGCTTTTTGGGCTCGCATCTGAGCGACGCATTCATCGCGCGCGGCGATGAGGTTTTTGTGCTCGACACCGGCTCGATCGCCAAGGTGCGCCACCTCCTCGACAATCCGCGCTTCCACTACGTCCACGATTCGATCTTTAACCTCGAATTGATCGACAGCCTGGTCTCCAAGGCCGACCTCATCTATCATCTCGCCGCCGTGGTCGGCGTCGAGCACTACGTCGGCGACCCCTACGAGACGCTCAACGTCAACGTCAACGGCACGCAGAATGTGCTGAAGGCGGCCTACAAGCACGGACGGCGCCTGGTTTTCAGTTCGACCTCCGAGGTCTACGGACGCAATCCCAAGGTGCCGTGGAAAGAGGATGACGACCGCGTACTGGGCGCGACCACGATCGATCGCTGGTGCTACTCGACCTCCAAAGCGGTGGGCGAGCATTTTTGTTTCGCCTACCACAAGCTCGGCTTGCCGGTGACGGTGGTGCGCTACTTCAACATCTACGGGCCGCGGCTGGATCGGGTTGACGTCGGCCGTTTGTTCACGATCTTCATGGGCCAGTTGCTGCGCGGCGCCGACTTGACCGTGATCGGCGACGGCCGGCAGACGCGCTGTTTCACCTACGTTACCGACGCGGTTGCCGCCACGGTGGCGGCCGGGATCAATCCCGCGGCCGACGGCCAGGCGATCAATATCGGCACCGACGTCGAGACCTCGGTGTTGGAGTTTGCCAACCTGATGATCGAGCTCTACGGGACGACCAAATCGAAGATCAAATTCGTCAGCCAGGCTGACGTCTACGGCCAGAGCTACGAGGACATTCCGCGCCGCGTGCCCGACAATACCAGGATGCGTACATTGCTGGGCGTGACGCCGAAGGTCTCACTGCGCGAGGGCACCGCGCTCGCGATGGACTGGTTCCGCCGCGAGTTGGCCGGCTGATTTTCAGCCCCTACAACTTTCGCGCGATCGTCAGTCCATCCGATACGGGCAGCATCACCAGTTCCACTCGCTTGTCGGTCACCGCGAAGTCATTGAAGGCGCGGATCGCTTTTGTATCGTCGCTCTGATCCATATCGTCGAGAACCGCCCCGGACCAGATAACGTTATCGACCAGCATCAACCCGCCCGCGCGCATGCGGCGCAGCACTTCTTCGTAGTAGTGCCGGTAGTTGGTCTTGTCGGCGTCGATGAAGGCGAAGTCGAAAACCTCGCCGGGCGGTAATGCGCGCAGGGTGTCGAGCGCCGGCGCAAGCTTGAGCGTTATCCTGCTGGCGACGCCCGCCTTCTCCCAGTAGCGCCGCGCGATCGCGGTCCACTCTTCGCTCACGTCGCAGCACAGCAGGCTGCCGTCGGCGGGGAGTCCGCGAGCGATGCAAATCGCGCTGTAGCCGGTAAACGTGCCGACCTCGAGCGCGCGCCGCGCGCCGATCGCGCGTGCGAGTAGCGTCATAAAGGTTCCCTGCTCGGGCGCGATTTGCATCCCGGCCCGCCGTCCCAGCTTTTCCTGGGTCTCCAGCACCAGCCCGTGTAAAACCGGATCGTCGTTGTGCCCGTGAGCGAGCAGGTAATCGTAAACCTTACTGTCGAGGGTAAGAAATTTTCCGCCTGGTGTCATGCGGCGATTTTAGCATTGGCGGTTGCGCGATCGCATGGGGCGCATGCATCTCGAGCGACGCTGTCGGGGGCCGGGCAAAAGGTGCGCTCTACAAGCCCATCGCGTCGAGCTCGCGGCGGATGCGTTCGGGATGGGTCGCGCCCCAGTAGACCCGGCCGCATCGCGGACAGCGCGCGAAGCGTTCCTGGCTCGCATAGACGAAGGGCGGCACGCGGCGCACGACCGTATCTCGGCCGGCCTCGGCAAGCGGCTCGTTGCAGTGCGAGCATCGGGTGAACCCCCCGCGGCGCGGATCGAACGGAAAGCGCGCAAGCACTGCGCGAAGTTGATCGCGGAACAGGTTGTCTTCAAGGTAGAGCGCATCGGGCGCGGTGCGCAGGCGCTTGTCGCGCGTCAGCGTAACGCGGCGCTCCGCGCGCGCCCGTGCGAGCAGCTTGGCGCCGCCCAAGGACGGATCGAAGAGCACGTCGGCGCCCAGCAGCCGAAGCCATCGCGCCAGGCGCGCGAGCATCCGGTCGGCGGCGAATTTCGGCGCGGATTGCGGGTCCGATTTGACCAATTCGTCCATCGCGCGTCGATGTAGTATAGCAGGGCGTCTGGAACCGGGGCAGCCGCCGTAACGACCGGGCATCCAGCGACAGTTAAAGTAAGTAATACTTGAAATCGAAGAAAGGCGACCGATCCGAGTAGGGAAGTTCGAAAAAGAGGAACCGATGAAAGAAGAGCGGGTCACATTCAAGTCCGGAGGTCTCACGCTCGAAGGGATGATTGCCTACCCTGATGGCGCCGGGCCGCATCGCGCGGCCGTCGTATGCCATCCGCATCCGCTCTACGGCGGTTCGATGTACAACAACGTGGTCGACGCCGTCCTGGAGGCGCTGCACGCGAGCGGCTTTGCGACTTTGCGGTTCAACTTTCGCGGGGTCGGCCAGAGCGAGGGCGAGTTCGATAACGGCAAGGGCGAAGCTGACGACGCCATCGCGGCGATCCGGTTTCTCACGACGCAAAAAGGAGTGCGCGCCGACGGCGCGGTGCTTGCCGGGTATTCGTTCGGCGCGACGACGGCCGTGCGAGCGGCGTCGAGCGCGGAAGAGGTCGCGGCGATCGTGACGGTCGCGCTGCCGCTCGGAATGATCGACCCGTCGACGCTCGGCACGATTACCAAGCCCATCGTGCTGCTCGCCGGCGATCAGGATTCTTACTGTCCGGCGAACCATCTGACGGCGCTCGCCGAGCGACTGGGGCCTTCAGCGCAGCTCAGGATCATCCCCAGCGCCGACCATTTTTTCGGCGGCCGCGAGCACGAGATCGCTGCCGCGCTGAGCCAGTCGCTCGCGACACTGTAGCGCCGGTCAGCTTTGCGAGCCGACGCAAAGTCCTGGCGCAAGTCTGAAATCTTGCTTCTGACCTGATCCAGGTCTTTTTGTCGAGACAACTACGGGGTAGCGGGAGTCGATTGCGGTTCGCCGGCTTGCGAGGCGGCGCGAAGTGGTCCGACGCGGGCCGCCCGCTCGATCGGAGCGAAGGGATTCTCCGTATCCGATTTGGCCAGCGCGATTATCGCCTTGATGGTGTCGTGCAGGTTGCCTCCGTAAATTCGGTCGAGTTTGGCGAAACTGTCTAGGTCGTGAAAATAGATCAGATAGTTGATCAGCACCGCGTTGTTGATCGGCTGCTTGTCGAGATCGAAGCGTTCCAGTCCCGAGAGGTGCGGCTTGAGCTGCGCGTAGTCGGCGTTGATGCTGGCGAAGATCGCCACGCGGCGTTTCAGGATCTCCTCGCGCGCAAGCCCGCTTTGGTAAAGCTCGACCAGGCGCGCCGCCTCCCCATTTAAAAAGTGCGCAAATTTCAGGTCGGCATCCAGCACCCCGCGCGCGGCCTCGGCGTCGGCCGAGCTGGGCCCCTCGGTAGCTTCGAAGAACTTGACCGCGCCCGCACTGCCGACGAAGGTCGCTGCCGATTCGTCGAACATCACGTCGCTGGCCAGGAAGTAGGTGCGATGGAACAGCTCGTGGATGATCACGCCGGCCAGCTCGACCCGGCTAAGCCGCAGCAGGTTGGAGAGCAGCGGGTCATTGAAAAATCCGAGGCTAGAGAACGCCACCGCCGGCCGCACCATCATATCATAGCCGCGCCGCTCCATCTCGGCTGCCTCGGCGTCGGCGCGATCCTTGTTGAAATAGCCACGGTAAGGGATTCTGCCGACGATCGGGAACCACCAGGTATAGGGCTCGAGCGAGTCGCGCGGCGCTGCCATCACGACCCACGCGATCGCTCCCTTATCGACGGCGGAGATGCTGCTGTAGGCGTGACCGACATTGAGCCCCAGGCGGTCGCGCGCGAACTCGCGCACCTTGAGCACGGTTTCCAGGCGCGCGCGGACCTCGGGTGACAGGTCACCGCGCGCGAGCACCGTGTCGATCGGCTTTCGGCGCCACAGCAGGCAGCCTTCCTCGTACGCCGCGTGTGCGAGATACCCGGCTTCGCATCCGGCAAGCACGAGGACACCCACGACCAATATGAATGCGAACGCCAGCGTGCGCATTGCGGCGGACGGTGCCAATCTCTCAGTCCGCGGCTTGACCGGCGGGCTCGGCCGCCGTCGCATATTGCAGCTCGAACAAGCGGTGATACAAACCGCGGCGGGCGAGCAACTCCGCGTGCGTACCGCTCTCGCGCAGCGCGCCCTGGCTCAGCACCAGGATACGGTCGGCGCGCTCGATGGTCGAGAGGCGATGCGCGATCACCAGCGCGGTGCGATCCTTGAGCAGCTCGTCGAGCGCGCGCTGGACCAGCGACTCGGTTTCGCTGTCGACGCTGGAAGTCGCTTCGTCCATCACCAGCACGCGCGGATCGTAGGCGAGCGCGCGGGCGAAGGAGAGCAACTGGCGCTGGCCGGAGGAGAGGTTGGCGCCGCGCTCGCGGATCTCCTCGTGCAGCCCGGCGGGCAGACGCTCGACGAAGTCCAGCGCTTGCGCGCGCCGGAGCGCCTGGCGCACCTCGGTCTCGCCAAGCTCGGTGCGGGCGAGGCGGACGTTGTCGAACACGTCGCCGGCGAAGAGGAAGACGTCCTGCTGCACCAGGCCGATCGCGCGGCGCAGCGCGGCGAGGTCCCACTCGCGCACGTCGACACCATCCACCAGGATGCGCCCGCTGCTTACGTCGTAAAAGCGCGTGAGCAGTTTGATGATGGTTGATTTGCCGGAGCCGGTCGCGCCGACGATCGCAATTTTGCGCCCCGGCTCGACGGTGAAGCTCAAATCGCGCAGCACTGGCTCCCCCGACCGGTAGGCGAAACCGACGTGGTCGAAGATTATCTCGCCACGCACGGGGCTCGGACGGCGCGGCGCCGGCGGGCTCGCAATTGACGCCGGCGTTTCCATCAGTGCCTCGATCCGCTCCATCGCCGCGAGCGCCGATTGGAGGGTGGTGTACTTGCTCGAAATGTCGCGCAGCGGCATGAAGAACATCCGCGCGTAGTCGAGGAAGGCGACCAGGGTTCCGGGCGTAATCACGCGGCGGATCACCTCGCCGCCGCCGGTCCACAGGATAATCCCGATGGTCGCCGAGCTGAGTGACTCGACCGCCGAGAAGACGCCCGCCTCGTAGACGTTGGCGATCATCTGGGCGTCGCGGCTTTTGATGTTGAGCGCGTCGAACTCCTCGCGGCTGCGCTTCTCGCGCGTGAAGAGCTGAACTACCGCCATTCCGGCCAGCGCCTCCGCCAGGTAGGCGTTGAGCGCGGCCAGCCGTTCGCGAATCTCCCGGTAAACCACGCGGGCGCGGCTGCCGAAGAAATTCAGGATCAGCAGCAGCGGAGGCACCGCGCACATCGCCCACATCGCCAGGCGCGCGTTGAAGGCGAACATGATGGCGACAATTCCCAGCATCGTCAGCACGTCGATGAACATCGTGAGCGAGCCCGCGCTGAACATCTCGTTGATCGCGTCGATATCGGTGGTCAGCCGGCTGACCAGCCGGCCGGTCGGCGTGCGATCGAAGAACGACATTGGCAGGCGCTCGACGTGCTTGAACAGCGCCATCCGCAGGTCGGAGAGACTGTACTGTGCGACCATCATGGTCAGGTAAGACTGTCCGTAAAGGGTCGAAAACTCGCCGGCCACCAGCAGCAGGTACACGAAGCCCATCGCGAGCAGTCCGTGCGAGCCGAAAACGCCAAGCACCGGTCTCAACCATCCCGGCGGCGCAGTGCGGTTGTGGGTCAGGAACAGATCGATCGTGAGTTTCCAGATGTAAGGCTGGCCGAGCGCGAACAACGAGTTCAGTGGCATCAGCACCACCGACAGGAAAAACAGGCGCCGATACGGGTGGACGTAGCTCCACACCCATCTGAGCAGCTTCAGATCGTAGACACGGCCCAGTTTTTCTTCCGGCGCGATCTCCATCGTCACTCGCTCGCGCGGCTCAATAGCGCGCGAGTTCCTCCTCCACCAGTTGCCGATGGAACAACTCCGCGTAAATCCCGCGCTGCGCCATCAATTCTTCGTGCGTGCCGCGCTCGGCGATCTCGCCGTCCTCCAGCACGATTATCTGGTCGGCGTCGCGCACGGTGGACGCGCGATGGCTCACCACGACCGTGGTGCGGCCGCGCACGCTCTCGACCAGGCTATTGAGGACGGCGCGCTCGGTCTCGGTATCGACGCTGGAGAGCGCGTCGTCAAGCACCACCACGGCCGGGTCGTAGACCAGCACCCGCGCGATGGTCACGCGCTGTTTCTGTCCGCCCGAGAGCGACATCCCGCGCTCGCCGACGATTGTCCCAAGGCCATGCGGCAGTATGGCGATATCGGATTCGAGGCCGGCGACGCGCGCCGCGTGGGCGATTTCGTCGAGTGAGGCGTCGCCTCGTCCGAACGCGATATTGCGGGCCATCGTGTCGGAGAACAGGGTCGGCTCCTGCGGCACCATCCCCACCGTTTTGCGCAGCGCTCCGAGCGACAGGTCGCGCACGTCGCGTCCGTCGAGCGTAACGCGGCCCGCGGTCGGTTCGACCAGACGGGTCAGCAGCTTGACCATCGTGGATTTGCCCGCGCCGGTACGGCCGACGATCGCCAGTTTCTCTCCGGCGGCGATTTTGACTGAGACGTCGCGCAGCGCGTAATGGCCGTCGCGGCCATTTTCGCCGGGTCGGCTCCCCTCGTGCGAGAAGTAGCTGAACCACACGTGCTCCCATTCGATCGCACCGGCCACTTCCAGCCGCGTCTCGCCGCCATCGATCGAAGGCGTGACGGTGGCGAGAAAAATGTCGTCCAGCCGCTTCATCGAGGCGCGGCCCCGCTGGTAGATCGAAATCACCCAGCCCAGCGCCGTGGTCGGCCACATCAACTGCGCCAGGTAACCCATGAAAGCGACCAGTCCGCCGATCGACATCTGGTGGCGCGTCACAAGATAGCTGCCGTACACCAGCACCATCATCATCGCGCTCGCGTAAGTCCCGCGGATGAGCGGGATCAGCGCGCTACGCGACCGCGCGAGGGCCAGGCCCTGCTCGTTGTAGCTGTCGTTGCGGCGGCGGAACTCCTCGGCCTCGCGCGCGTGGAGCGTGTAGGCCTTCACCACGTGGATGCCCGAAAGGCTCTCCTGCACCTTGGCGCCGATTGCGCCCAGTTCTTCCTGCACGCGCAAGCTGCGCTCCATCAGTGAGTGCGTCAGCCGCCGAATCGAGAAGAACAGGATTACGAAGGGCAGCAGCGTTACCAGGGTCAGCCGCCACTGCAGCGCGACCATGAAGCTGAGCGCATATATGTAAGTGACCGGGGTGTTGGCGAAGGTCAGTGCGCCCATCCCGACCATCATCCGCACCGCGCTCAGGTCGTTGATCATCCGCGACATCAGGTCGCCGGTCTTCAGCCGCTCGTAGAAAGAGCGGTCGAGCAGGGTGAGATGGGTGAAGAGGTCGTTGCGCAGGCAGTATTCGACGTCGCGCCCGCAGTTGAAGAACATGAAACGCGAGCACCATCGCACCACTCCCATCGCCAGCGCCGCCGCGAATATTTCGCCGGCAAGGTGGCCGAGACGGCGAGAATCGTGGGCCTGGATGGAGTCGATCGCCCTGCCGGTCAGATACGGTAGCAGCATCCCGAGCGTCACCGTGGCCAGCGTGCAAAGCGTAGCCAGGGCGTAGCGATGCCAATACGGGCGAACGTAGCCGAGCAGGCGTTTCATGTCAGCCTGCCTAACTTATCAAGGTCTCGCGCGGGGGCCAAAATGGCCCTCGGTCGCGGCGGCGGTCGAAGAGCTGTCGGTCGAAGTTTCCTGCACAGTTTTCTGCGCGAGCGCCTTGTGCGCGCGCACGATCAGATTGTCTTCCGTCAGCACGCGCCGGTCGAGCATCCAGCGCGCAAGCTCCTGGTTGAGCGCGCGCACCGCCGGCTTCCGTTCGCGCCACACCAGGCGCAGCCGCGTGTCGAGCGCGACCACCGGGTAAAGCAGCGCATACAGCACATAGCTGAACGGTTTGACCTTGCCGTGCCCCAGCCGTTCGAGCCGCAGGCCGTTGATCCGCATCAGGTAGTAGAGCAGCACGAACGGGATTGGATAGTTGTGGTAGCGATGCGCCTCAGCGAGCGGCGTGTCGAGCGGAATCTGCCGCCGTTTGGCCTTGTGCATCCCGGACAGCATAAAGCCCAGGCGCGAATCCAGGCGCATGATATTGGGCGTGGTCAAAATCAGATGGCCGCCCGGCCGCAGCACGCGCGCCACCTCGCCAAGGGCCGCGCGATGGTTTTCCAGGTGTTCGATCACCTCGGTGAGCACGACCAGGTCGAAGCTCTCGTCGGGATAGGGCAGGCCGCGCGTGAGGTCGACGCCTTCGTCGATCGGCATGCCTTCGATCGGCGGCAGGCCGCGCTCAAAGCGAGTGCCGCGCACTTCGAAACCGCGCGCGGCGAGCGCCCTCATCACCTCGCCGTTGCGGCAGCTTACGTCGAGCGCGCGCGTGCCGCGCGTTTCGAGGCCGGCGACCAGCTCCAGGACGCCGTCGATTATTTCGCGTGCGGGCATGATCAGGTTACGTTATCAGTTACGCCGCGCGAAAAAACAGGCTACGCCGCCGCGGTTGCCTCACAATCGGCGTTGCGTGCGCAGCCGGCGCTCATAACGTTTGGCGTACTTGAGGAAAACGTAAAAGGCCGCGCTCATCGCGGCGTATAGCCCGCGGCCGCCCTCGCGAAAGCCGCCGCGCAGAAAATAGAAGTTCACGAAGCGCCAGGCCGGATTGGCGATCATCTTGACCACGGTGAACGCGCCCGGTTCGCCCTCGGCCGCCGCCTGCGAGCTGAGCCGATTGATCGTGGCGACGTGGTCCGCGACGTCGCGGTAACTGAAATGGAGAATCGGCGCGTTGAGTTTGGCGACGAGACCCGCAGCCTCACCATCATCGATTTGCACGCTGGCATGCGGTTCGTGACCGCCGAAGCGTGCGCGATCGCGTCGAAATAGCCGCAAGTGCCAGTCCGGGTAAAGTCCGCGGGTGTAGTAGTGGCCGAGATGGTAGAGCACGCGGCGGACACGGTAACCGGCGGCCGGCCGCGGCCCCGCGAGCGTCGTGCGAATTTCGCTGCCCAATTCCCAAGTTGCCTGCTCGTCGGCGTCGAGCGAGAAGACCCATTCGCCGCTGGTTTGTTCGAGCGCGAACTGTTTTTGCGCGATATATCCGTCGAAGGTGCGCTCGAAAATCCGCGCCCCCAGACCGCGAGCGATTTCAACCGTGCGATCGGTCGAGCACGAATCGACCACGATCAATTCATCGCAGAACGCCGCCGCGCTCTTGAGGCATTGGCCGATCAACTCCTCCTCGTTGCGCGTGATGACGATGAGCGAGATCTTCGGCGCAGTGTTCGCCGCGCCAGCCATCACGTTTGGCCTGGCGGCGGCTCGCCGGGTTCCGGTGGCGCGCCGATTTCGGCGAGGAAATGGGCGGAGGTGTCGCGCGCAAGCCGGTAAGCGGCGTCATCGATCCGCCCGCGCATCAGCTCCACGCGCAGAAACAGAAAATAGGTCTGCACGACGTCGTTGCGGCAGTAGCGATGGATCTCCTCCAGCCGGCCCTGCTCGTACAATTCCTGGACCTGCGAGCCGTCGACTTCCATCTTGCCCGGCAGGCCGATCATCTTGAGCAGGAGATCCATCCCGCCGCGCAGGCCGCCGCTCGCGCCGAAGTTGGTCAGATAGTCGAAGAGATCTAGATGGCGCTCGGTGGAATAGCGCGCGCGTCCCGACCCCGCGCCTTCGGCGAAGTGCGCGGGCGCGGTGATTCCGTAACGCAGAGCCGCGAGCTCGAGCACGGGAAAATCAAAGCGCCGTCCGTTGAACGTTACCAGGCATCCCGCGAAACGCTCGGCACGCACCCAGAACTGGCGAGCCAGCGACTCCTCCGAGTAGCCGTCGAGCGCGAGGCTTTCGACCGAGCGCAATGCGTGGTCGGCGCCGACGTCTCCGATCGCGATCGAAATGGGTATGTGCAGTGTGAGCGGAAAAAAATCACTGCCGCGCCGCGCGCGTAACTGTTCGCGGAACCGCTGAAACGCGTCCTCGTCCGTCAATCCCTCGCCGGCGCATAGCGCCTGGTTGAGCAAGCGCTTGTCGACGCGCGTCTCAATGTCGAATATCGCGAACACCCCAGTTGCCGCCGCGTTGCCCGCTGCCGCCGGCCGCGCTCAGGCCTCCGTGCGCTCCAGCCCTTCGATGATCCGATCCGCGATCGAGCGGAACGCCGCGGTAACCGGATGATCCGGGCGCACCGCGACCAGCGGACGCGCGTAGTCGCCGCCTTCGCGCAATTCGCGGACGAGCGGAAGCTCGCCCAAAAACGGCACGCCCAGGTCGCGCGCCAACCGTTCGCCGCCGCCGTGCGCGAAGATCTCGTGCCGCGCGCCGCACTTGCGGCAGATGTGATAGCTCATGTTCTCGATCACGCCCAGCACCGGCACCTCGACTTCCTGAAACATCGTGACGCCGCGCCGCACGTCCATCAACGCGACCTCCTGCGGCGTAGTAACGATGATCCCGCCGGCCAGCGCGACGCGCTGGGTTATCGTGAGCTGCGCGTCACCGGTCCCTGGCGGCAGATCGAGTACCAGGCAATCGAGTTCGCCCCATTCGACGTTGAACAGGAATTCGGTCTCCAGCTTGGTCACCATCGGGCCGCGCCATATGACCGCCGTCTCGTCGTTCACGAACAGCGCCATCGAGATATAGCGGATGCCGAAGCTTTCCAGCGGGATGATGCGGCGCTCGGGCGTGAGCTCTACGCGATGCTCCGACCCGACCATCATCGCGACGCTCGGTCCGTAAACGTCGGCGTCCATCAGCCCGACGCGCCATCCCGCTCGCTGCATCGCCAGCGCCAGGTTCACCGCGACCGTCGATTTGCCCACGCCGCCCTTGCCACTGGCGACCGCTAGGACGTGACGCACGCCCGGCACGAGTCGGCGATGCGAGCCGGGGGCCATTTTGGGGGTGCTTGCGGCCTGCTCCATGTGCACGTCGACGGCAGGCACGCCCGGCATTGCAGCAACCGTGCGGCGGACGTCCTCGACGATTTGCACCGCGACTTCGGAATTCGCGCTCGGCGCGGTAAGCGTCACGGTTACGCCCTTGTACGCGATCTCGATATCCTTGACCATGCCGAAGGAGACGATGTCGCGGGTAAAGCCGGGATATTTGACTTTCTTGAGTTGGACCAGGATTTCGTTGGGAGTTGGCATTTATAAGATGCGGCACGACGGCGCCTTCGGCGCCTCCTTTACGGCCGCGGCCCGATGTTATCATTCCCGAAGTATGGGAAAAACGCGCCGAAGCGCGTCAAAAGAGATATTCGATGTCGCGCGCGGCTAAGGCGCGGGGTAGCGTGCGAGTCGGTCACGCGCCTGAAGCGAGCGAGTTGGTGCGCTTTGCGGCGCACGAACTCGCCGCGGGCCTGAGCGCGATGCTGGGAGAGGCTCCGCGGGTCGAGGCCGTCGCCGGCCTCGACCCGCGGAGCCTCTCGGTAGAGACAGAGGCCGCGGCGCTTTGCGCCGGGGCCTCTGTCTCTACCGAGATTCGTCCCGCGGCATCGCCGCGGGACGAGGCTGCGTTGTCGGGGAGCGCCGCGCGTGAGCGCGCGGCGCTCCCCGACGACAGCTTCGCGCTGCGGCGATTCTCCGCGCCCGACGCCAGAGGCGCCGGGCGCGGAGAATCGCTGGTGGTCGCGGGCGCCTCGGAGCGCGCCGCGCTCCACGGCGCCTACGACCTGCTCGAGCACCTCGGCGCGTGCTTCGCGCTGGGCCGGGCGCCCACGCTGCCGCGCCTGAAGCCGGCGCAACTCGCTACGCTTGCGCCGTATCGGGTCGCGCCCGCGTTTAGCCGGCGCGCTTTCGTCTCGGACATCATGACCTGGCACTACGAGGACGCCGAGCGGCTGCGGATGCATCTCGGTCACGATCGCGAGTTCATCTCCTGGATGGGACGGTGTGGCATCAACGCGTTTTCATACATTCGCCATGCGCACGACACGCGGCTCAAGATCGACGAAGTGGCTCCGATGCTGGCCGAGCGCGGCATCGAGGCGGAGTACGGCGGCCACGTGCTGCAACTTTTGTTGCCTCGCGATCGGTTCGCCGCGCATCCGGAATATTTTCCGTGCGCGGAGGACGGGCGGCGGACGGTAAGTGGCAACCTGTGCGTGTCGAACCGGGAGGCGTTGGAGGTGGTACGCGCGGGAGCGCTCGGCTACGCGCGCGACAACCCCGAGATGGCGCTGCTGCACATATGGGGCGCGGACGTACGGCGCGGTGCGTGGTGCCGATGCGGCGAGTGCGCCGGGCTTACGCCGCAACTTCAATATATGAAGGTGGTCAACGAGATTGCGGCGGCGCTGGCGCCTGAAGGCGATGCGGCGCCGCCGGTTGCTTATCTCGCCTACCACGACACGCTGGACCCGGATCGCGCGCTGCGCCCGTTCGACAACGTATGGTTCGAATGGGCGCCGCGCGAGCGATGCTACAGTCATGCGATCGACGATCCGGATTGCACGGTGAATCCGCGCTACATGGAGTCGCTCAAGCGCTACATCGACCTGTTCGACGGGCGCGGCGGAATTTTCGAGTACTACGCCGACGCGATCCTGTTCGGCGGGATGGGTTTCGCGACGCCCTCGATCATCATACGCGACCTCGACGCCTACCATCGGATGGGCTTGCGGAGCATCTCGTGCCTCACTTTCGGTACCTTCAGCGCGCTCGCCTACCCGGTTAACCTGGAGACTTTCGCGCGCGCGACGCGCTCACTCGATATCGATCCTGACGCGGCTGTGGATGACATCGCGGCGGCGCGGTATCCGGGATGCGGCGCGGCGATGGCGCGGGCGTACCGTTCGATCGCGCGAGCCTCCGCGATGGCGCTTACATACGGCGAAGTGCTGCGTCCGCCGCTGGAGCCGGCCGGCGCTTCAAGGAGACGGTCGCGGTTGCTGGAGGCGGCGGCGTCGATGCGCGAAGGGATGGCCGCGGCCACAGCGATAATCGAGGGCGCGGTGGGAGAGCTGGGCGACGCAGTGCGGCCGGAGGTTGGCGCGGAGCGCAATTTATGGGAATACAGCGCTGAGACTCTGGAAGGCGTCGCGCAATGGCTCGAGGCGCGGACGCTCACGGGTGCCGAGCGCAGCGCGACGGGTGCGCAGGCGATTGAAAAAGTCGATCGCGCGGTGCGGCACATCCGTGAGATCGATTCCGCGCTGAAGGGCACCTGGGGTACCTATGACTTGGAGCACTTACACGGAATTTGGCTCGAAAGACTGAGGCGCCGACTTGACGAGTAAGTATCGCATACGGAGCACAGCGCACGGGAGGCCATGCATCGATGGAAAACGGTAACAACGGCTTCGTGCTGTCGGAGGAGCTGACCGCGCTGCGCGAGCAGGTCAAGCGCATCATCCGCGACGAAATCATCCCGATCGAAGAACGCATCGATCCCGATGCGGCCGAGATTCCCGAGAGCGAGTTCTGGCCGATCGCGCGCAAAACCCAGGCCGCCGGTCTGTGGTGCATGGGCGTGCCGCAAAAGTACGGCGGCGGCGGCCTCGGCACTTTCGACATGTGCGTGCTGATGGAACAGATGGCGCAGCATCGGATGGGCTTGTACAACCCGGGCGCAGGCGTGTTCGGGCGTGCGTTGCCGCCGGTCATCTGGGCCGGCACCGAGGAACAGATCCAGAAATACGCCGTCCCCGCGGTCAAGAACGCCTGGCACACCTTCTTTGCGATAACCGAGCCCTCCGGCGGATCCGATCCGGCCGGTGCGATCCAATGCCGCGCGGTGCGCAAGGGCGACACCTACGTGCTCAACGGCACCAAGATTTTTTCCTCCCACGCGCACGAGGCCGAATGGGGCGTGGTATTCACGCGCACCGATCCCACCGCCGGCCGCGCCGGTATCACCGCCTTCATCGTCAACAAGAACACGCCCGGCTTCACCGCGCGTCCGTTCAAGGTGCTGCGCACGGCGGCGCTGCCATGCGAGGTCCATTTCGAAGATTGCACGCTGCCGGCCGAGCAGCGGCTCGGCCCCGAGGGCGGGGGGCTGACGCTGTGCCTCGATTTGTTGACGCGGCTGCGCTTTCCATACTCGGCCTGCAACATCGGCGTCGGCGTGGCGGCGCTGAGGATGGCGGTCGCGCATGCCAAGCAGCGCAAAACCTTCGGCGAGTTGCTGGCGCGCCGCCAGGCGATCCAATGGATGCTGGCCGATTCCGAGGTCGAGCTACGCGCGGCGCGCTGGCTCACTTGGGACGGCGCATGGAAGGCCGACCGCGGCGAGGACGCGCGAATGGAAGCGTCGATCGCGAAACTGTATTCGAGCGAGGCGTTGGGCCGCGTGATCGACCGCGCGGTGCAAATCCACGGCGGCTACGGCGTAAGCAAGGAATTCCCGCTCGAGCGATGGTACCGCGAGGCGCGCATCCGCCGGATCGGCGAGGGTCCTTCGGAAGTGCATCGGATGGTGATCGCGCGCAACCTGCTGCGCTAGGCGCGTGCAACGGCGGCGATACGACCCCGGCGAAGAGAGATAAAAAATCCGATGAGCTTGCCGCTGGAGGGAATTCGCGTAATCGACCTGGGCCAGATTTTCGCCGCGCCATACTGCACCTTGCAGCTCGCCCAGATGGGCGCCGAGATCATCAAGATCGAACCGCCCGGCATCGGCGAGAGCCTGCGGCGGGCCGAGTCGTCGCCGGGCGGCGTCGGATATTCCTTCCTGATGCTCAATGCCAACAAGCGTTCGGTGACGCTCAACTTGAAGCATCCGCGCGGCCGCGAGATCATCCTCAAGCTCATCGAACGCGCCGACGTGTTGGTGGAGAACTACTCGGCGGGCGTGATGGAATCCTTCGGCCTCGGCTACGAGGACCTGCGCGGCCGCTTCCGGCGCCTGGTTTACGCCAGCGCCAAGGGCTACGCGAGCGACGGTCCGTGGGCGCGCCTGGGCGCGATGGACTCCACGGTACAGGCGAGCTCGGGCTTAATGAGCGTGACCGGCTACCCCGATCGCAGCGGGGTGAAGACGCCCGCCACCTTCATCGACATGGGCACCGGCAGCCATCTCGTGAGCGGCATTTTAGCCGCGCTGCTGCAGCGCGAGCGCAGCGGGCGTGGGCAACGAGTCGAGGTCGCGATGCTCGACGTGTGCGTTCCGGCGCTCACCGGTCTCATCGCCGATCGTTTGCAGGGACGCGAGCTCGAGCGTCTGGGCAACCGGCATCGTAATGCCTGCCCTTCCGACGTCTATCCCGCGGCCGACGGCGAGATTCTGATTTTCTGCCTCACCGAGCCGCATTGGCGCACGCTCGCCAAGCTGATTTGGCGCGAGGAGTTGATCGCCGATCCGCTCTTCAAGAATCACGCCGCGCGCCTTGCCAACGTCGACGAGGTCGACCGCGCGGTTGCGGGATGGACGCGCACAAAGAGCCGCGAAGAGCTTATCGCGGCGCTCATCGCAGCGGGTGTGCCCTGTGCGCCGGTGCGCACGGTCGCCGAATTGACCGCCGATCCCGAAGTGGCGCGGAACGGGATGCTGCTCGACAGCGAATTTCCGACTCGTGGCGCGATCAAGGTTGCAGGGTCGCCGATCAAGCTGTCGGAGGCGCCGCCGCCCAAACAGCCCCGGATGCGTCCGCCGGTGCTGGGCGAGCATACCGCCGAAGTGTTGGCGAGCGTCGGAATCGACGCGGCTGAACTCGAGCGGCTGCGCGCCGAGGGCGTGGTCTGAGCAGCGGGGGCATCCGGTGCATACGATGCATACGCGGGCCTCCCGCGCGTGAATTCTGACGTGTACTGACTCGACCAACAAAGCGAACGGCTGTGGCTGCCATGTTACAACTGCGTCATGGCGGTCCATGAACGCGCTCCGCAGCCCATCGACGGCGCCAGTTCGGGCGGCAGGTCGATCGAACTCGGTCCGCCGGTGGCGGACCGGGCCTCGCTGGAATCAGTGTCGGGCGCGGGCGCCGTCGAATTCTACCTGCTAACCGAGGCGGCAAATCGCGCGTGGGCTGCGATCAGCGCGAGCCTTGCTTCGGGAGCCGGTGCGGTCTTCTGGATTGGCGGATCGGCGGGAGCCGGCAAAACCCATTTCCTCAACTACCTGATGGCGCGCGATCCTGAGGCTCGGGCTCGAGGCCCGCGCGGAAGTCTACGATCTCGAGCAACGGATGTTCGATCTGCTGGCGCGAGAAATCGGCGCCGGCGACGCGGGCGCGATGCTTTGGCGGCGGCTGCATGGAAGCGAGGCGCTTGGCGTCGCATTCGAGCAGGCGCATCGCGTCGGCATCCGCGCCATCAGTGTCGCCATAGATTTCGGCGCGACCGACGCGGCGACATGGGATAGCTACTTCGGAGAACTCGCGCGCGCGGCCGCTCGCAATCGCCAGATCGCATTCAACGTGTACGTTGCGGCGCGCACGAGAGCCCCCGCGGGCGCGATGGCGCTCGAGGTCGCGCCGGCCGATTGCGGGGAGCGAATATTGGCCGCTGTGGCGCGAGCGCGCCGGGTCGTGGACGAGGCCGCCGTCGCGGCATCGTACGATGGCACCGACATCGGAGGCTTGGAGCCGCGCGCGATCTTTCCGTTCGATCCGAGGGCGCTCGAAACGCTCCGCGACCTGGCCGGTGAGCCGGCAAGCGTGGCGGCTTTGGCAAAACTTGTGAGCGCGGCGCTCGCGGCATATCGCGAACCCGCCGAGGGCCCCGCGCGACCGCTTCTGCCGGTCGAGCTGATGGAGGCCGCAGCGGTGGCCAAGCGGGTGGAGGAACGGCTGGGCGAGGCCGGACGCGCTGCGCTCAGGATTGCGCATCGCGCTGCCGACGCGATGGAGGAACGCGGGTGCGCGCGCGGGATCGTCGATGTGTTGATGCTGGAGCGGCTAGGCGGCGGCGCGCGGGCGCTGGCGGCCGGCGAGTTGCGGGCGCGCCTGCCCGAGCGCTACCAGCGTCGCGGCTCCTCGCCGCCGGCCAGTGCCGCAATCGCCGCAATGCTGCAGGCGCTGGCGGCACGCACCGGGGGGGTGATTACTTTCGACGCGCGCGCGGCGCAGTTCAACTCGCGCGCCGCTGGAGCGTCTGAAGTCGCGGCCTTCAATAACGCGCTTCCGCTCATCCGGCGCTTCGACGCGATGCTCGGTGAGGCGGCCGAGTTGCCCGAGGTACGGGCCAGGCTCAAGCGCGCGAACGACGCGATGGCGCGGGCGGTGGAAGCGGCGCATCGCGCCGGCGCGACGCTGGAAGCGGCGCATCGCGAGTTGCGCGCCGAGCTCAAGCCGGAGCATCGGCGAACCCTGGACGATTTTATCGCGCTCGCCGGCGCAGGCCCCGGCGCGACTTATCGAGCAGGCGGCCGAGCCGCAAACGCGTGCGCGGGCCGACCGCGTCATCGCGGCCTACGAGGCGTTGGCGGCGGCAGCCGCCGCGGCGCCGCGGATGCGCGAGATGCGCGAGTACCTTCGCGCAACCGAGTTGATGCCCGACATCGCGGGGGACGTCGTGGGAGATGACGCGGCCGTGGACAAAGCGGTCGCGGCGGCGCAGGTCGAATGCCAGCTCTTGCTGGTCGCGCTCGACAGCGGAGTGCCGCGCTGGGAGCCGCGCGGCTTCGACGTGATCGAGGTGCGCTTTCAGAAATTCAAATGGAACTACATCCAGATATATCAGGCCGCGCATGAGCGCTGGCGGCGCGAGAGTGAGCGCATGGCGATCGAGCTCGCTGACGCGCGTGAGCATTTCGGCGCGCTTAGCAGGCTCAATTCGATCGCCGCGCTGGGCGCTTCCGTCGGCAGCGCGCTCGGGACGCGGATCGAAGAGCTGGAGCGCCGGGTCACGCGATGCGCCATCGATGCGCCGATGATGCTCGATCTCGTGCCGCGCTGTCCACGATGCGGGTTCGTGCTGGGCGCGGCGCTGCCGGCTGCGGAGCTGGATGAAGTCTTCGAGGAGATAAGGCGCGCGCTCAAGGCCAAGCTGTCCGCGCTTTCGCACGACGCGATCGCGCGGCTCATCCGCCAGCACGACCGCGGCCATCGGCTCGACGGCTTTCTCAAAATCATCCAAGCCGCCCATACCGACGCGCTGGTGCGCGTGCTCGACGACAATCTCGCGCGCTACCTCGAGCGGCTGCTCGACGACGCGCGCGACGGGGTTCCGCATGTGATCGAGCCATTCGTGCGTTCGCGCCGCGAGGGGTTGCGCAATGCCAAGCGGGCCGCGCGGGCGGTCAAGCCGCGGCCCGAGTAACCGTCGCGAGCCGCAAGACTGACGCGAACCGAGACTGAGGCGAATGATGAGGCGTCGATGCGACTACGAATGACTGTGGGTGGCTTGGTCGCTCGGCGGCGGCGAGCGGTCAGCTCGAAGCTGGCGAGTGCGGCCGTTTGCGCGGCTTTCCGGGAGGAAACGCGCTGGCGGGCCGCCGGCGCGCTCTGATATTGAACTGGTCGAGCACGCGGAAATAAATATTCCGGACGACCTCCATTCCCCACAACAGCGCGAGCCCCAAGCTCACGCCGATCCCGTAAAGCACCGAGCCGAGAACTCCGGCCACGCCGAGAGCCTCGGGCTTGTACGGTTCCTGCGAAATGCGGGCCTCTTCCTGGCCGGGGTCAACCATCAAGCTTCACACTATGGCGCGGCGCACGGGCGCGCAAGCGCCGGCGCGAACGGCGGCCGTCTGACTATTCCAGGCCGACGGCTACGAACCGGCTGGCGCCGGCGTCAACTTGATATTGTCGAAGCTGACCCTCGAATCGTTCTGCGACCAAACCCCGATGCGTCCCTTGGCGAGCGAGCCGTCGTCGACCGCGAACATCTGCTTGCCGTCGAGGTAGGCGATGAAATGACCGCCGCGCGCGTCAACCTTGAAAGTATACCAGTGACCGCGTTCCAGCGTCGCCGGAACTTCCTTGATCAGGTTCAAATGCCCGCCGTTCATCCGGTACAACGCCAGGGTGTCCTTGGGGCAGGCGGCGGCAAGCACGTAGTAGTTCTGCGGATCGGTATAGCGAAAGACCAGCCCCGCGTAGCTGCCCCAGGCGCCGCCCCACGGCTTGAAGGCGGCCTCGTAGCTGAAGTCAGTATAGTCAGCGCTGTCCCTGGGAATAGCCAGTAGATAATTGTCGTTGAAAAACGAGTCGAACCAGAGCTTCACCGTCCTGGTGCGCGGCAGGCCATAGCCCGGCAGACCAATGGTGTTAGGCTCGCTCGGCGCGTCGGGGTCGATAACCACCCGCCAATCGCCGCTGACCGCCTTCCAATCCTGTGGCTTCGAGTAGCCGCGGTCGTGGTCGAAGTTCCAGACCTTTGATCCGTCGGAATTTGCGGAATTTGCGGAATTCGCGGAATTCGCCGCATCAGAGGGCGCCGCCGCATCTGCCGCTACGACAACCTCGGCCGCGGCTCGATTGCTCGCGGCGAGCGCCACGCTGGCCGCCATCGCTAACGTGCTGGCGAGCGCGAATGCCCACAGCGCAGGCCGCAATACACACTTCTTCTCAGTCATCTCCACCACCTTGCTCAAAGTCCGAAACATCCCACGATCCGGCTACGATCCGGAACTGTCAGAAAACGATTGCGCACGATTGTTTTGGATAGATACCCATGATGTCAAGGACGAAGTGAGTTTCGCTGTCTATTCGCTTTTAGCCGCTCAGCACGATCTCGTCGATTTTCATACTGCGCAATAGTTCATTGACTTGACTGTCGTGGGGGTGAGTGGGATGTTGTGGGAGGCTGGGGTGAATTGCGGTGTTCAGTGGACGTTTCGACCATGCGACCGACGAAAAGGGACGGGTTAGCATCCCGGCCCGATTCCGCGAGGTATTGCAGCGCGACGGGCATGAAGGTCTGGTCATCACCAACTGGATTTACCAAAAGGAGCGTTGCCTCGCGCTGTTTCCGCCCAGTCAATGGACCAAGCTTATCGGCAAGATCAGCCAGCGCGGGAGCCTCGACCCTTCGACTCAGACTCTCCAGATGTTTTTCATCGGTGGTGCGCATGAAGTTCAAGTCGATCGTCAGGGTAGGATACTGATTCCGCCCAAGCTTCGCGAGTATGCCCGTCTCGATCGCGAGGTCACTTTCAACGCATTAATCGACCATTTTCAGCTCTGGGACAAGGCCCTGCTGCAGCGGATCGTGGAAGCGGCCGAGCAGCAGATGATGGATCCGGAATTCGTCGGGAAGCTCAATCTGTAGGTGGGGATGACGCTGGCAGCGGAATCGAATGCGGGGGCGGATCGGTTGCATCTGCCGGTGATGCCGGCTGAGGTGCGCGGTCTGTTGTGCGAAAGCGCGCGGCGCCTGATCGTCGACGCCACGCTCGGCACCGGCGGACACGCCGAGATGCTGCTGGGGGTGAGCGGCGCGTCGCTGCTTGGTCTGGATCGCGACCCGCATGCGCTCGCGGCCGCGGCCGAGCGGCTTCGCCGTTTCGGTTCGCGGGTGGTGCTGCGGCAAGCCGACTTCGCGGAAATCGATCGCGCGATCGCCGAAGCCGCATTGGGCGAGCCTGACGCGATTCTCGCCGATTTGGGGATGAGCACCTTCGCGCTGGACGATCCGGCGCGCGGTTTCAGCTTCAGAAATGACGGTCCGCTCGACATGCGGATGGATCCGGCGGCGCCGCTGAGCGCCTACGACTTGCTCAACGAGGAAGGGGAGGACGAACTCGTGCGAATCATCCGCGAGTTCGGTGAGGAGCGCGCCGCGCGGCGGATCGCGCGCGCGATTGTCGAGGCCCGGCGCCGGCATCCGCTGACGACCACCGCGGAGCTGCGCGCGGTCATCGAGCGCGCGGCCGGCACGCGGCATCGCAGCGCCATCCATCCGGCGACCCGCACCTTTCAGGCGCTGCGCATCGCGGTCAACCACGAAATAGAGAGTCTCACCGCGTTCCTCGAGCGCGCTCCGGGATGTCTCAGCGTGGGCGGCCGTCTCGCGATCATCGCCTACCACTCGCTCGAGGATCGCCCGGTCAAGCATCGCTTCCGCGCGCTCGCGCAGGAAGGTGATTTCGCCGCGCTGACGCGCAAGGCGCTTCGGCCTTCGGCGTCCGAATGCGCGCATAATCCGCGTGCGCGCAGCGCGCGGCTGCGCGCCGTCGAACGGAGGCCGCGATGAGCCGCGCGCGCGTCAAGCCATCGCGCCCGCCGTCGCGGTTGCTGCAGGCCATTCTGGCAGTGGGTGTTATCGCGCTGGGCTTTGCCACCCTGATGGTGCGTCTGGAGGTCACGCAGGAGGGCTATCGGATTTCGACCTTGCGCAGCGACAATCTCAAGCTCGAAGAGGACAACCGCAACTTGCGCCTGGGAGCGGCCGAAGTCGCCTCGCGCGAGCGCCTGCGCGCGCTGGCCCCGAAATTCAACCTTGGTCCGCCCGCGCCCGGGCAGGTGGTGACGCTGCCGTGAACCAGCCGTTCAAAAAGCGCCGCGGGCGCATCGGCGCGCTGACCATCGTGTTGGCCGCGCTGTTCCTTTTGATCGCGCTCAGGCTCGCCGCGCTGGTGGTGTTCGACGGGCCGCGCCTGACTTCGCTGGCGCGCTCGGAGCACACCGGCGAGGTTACGCTGGCGGCGCCGCGCGGCCCAATCACGGATCGCAACGGCGAGCCGTTCGCGCTTTCGGCCGAGACGCGATCGGTGTACGCGCGGCCGGCGCAATTGACCGCCGCCACCGCTCAACAGCGCGCGGCGCTTGCCGCCGCGCTCGGAATCACGCCCTCCGAGCTGAAGGCAAAGCTTCATCACGGAGCGCCCTTCGTCTGGCTGCGGCGCCATTTGCCGCCCGCCCAGGCGCAGGCCGTCGAAGCGCTGGGGCTCGAGGGAGTGGGGGCGCTCAGCGAGTACAAAAGGTTCTATCCGGAGAGCACCCTGGCCGCACCGGTGGTGGGGCTGGCGGGGATGGATGGCCAGGGGCTCTCCGGCCTCGAGTTGCAATACGATCGGCTGATCCGTGGCGAACCGGTGGTGTTGCGTTTTTATCATGACGCGCTCGGTCATCCGATCCTGGACAGCCCGCTAGCGCTCAAGACTCCCGAGGTGGGCGCGCGAGTGGTGTTGACGCTCGATGCGCGGATTCAGGCGCTGGCCGAGAATCATCTGGCCGCGGAAGTGCGCAAGAGCGGCGCGCGGCGCGGCGCCGCCGTGGTGCTCGATCCGTTCAGCGGCCAGGTCCTGGCGCTGGCGAACGTCGCGGCCGACGGCGCAAGCATCGGCGAGCGTCTGCACGACACCGCCGTCCAGGACACCTTCGAGCCGGGCTCGACGATGAAGGGGCTGCTCGCTTCGATCGCGCTGCAGGACGGGACAGTTACGACGAGTCAGCGCATCTACTGCGAGAACGGCGCCTACACGCTCGCCGGGCGCGTGATTCACGATGATAGTCCGCACGGATGGCTCGACCTGGGCGGAATAGTCGAAGTCTCATCGAACATCGGCGCATCCAAGATCGCGCTCAAGCTTGGCCGCGAACGCTTTTACGACGGGCTGCGCGCTTTCGGCCTTGGCGGACGCACCGGAATCGATTTGCCGGGCGAGACGGCCGGCATCCTGCGCAGGCCGGGGTCGTGGCGCGAGATCGACCTTGCCAATCATGGGTTCGGACAGGGCGTGGGAGTTACGCCGATCCAGCTCGCGGTCGCCTACGCGGCGATCGCCAACGGCGGATATCTGGTGCGTCCGTACGTGGTCAAGGCCGCCTACGACGCGGCGGGCCGGCCGCTGCTGACGCATACGCCCGAGACCCTGCATCGCGTCATTTCGCCCAGCGTCGCGCATACCATGAACCGGCTGTTGCAGGGCGTGGTCAACGGCCCCGACGGCACCGGGCGGCTCGCGCGCGTGAGCGATTTCGTGGTGGCGGGGAAGACCGGCACCGCGCAGATGGTGAATCCTACGACCGGCGCCTACTACCAGAGCCGGCTGGTCGCCTCGTTCGTCGGGTTTCTGCCCGCCGACGATCCGCGTTTGGTGATCCTGGTCGTGCTCTACGATGTCGCCCATGGGCACTTCGGCGGACTGACTGCTGCGCCGGTCTTCAGCGAAATTGCCTCGGGCGCGCTCAGCGATTTGAACGTGGCGTCGACCGGGCCGCACTACGACGCGGCGAGCCTGTTGCCGGTAGCGCACGCGGCTCGCGACGATTCGCGCGACGATTTAGCTGCCGCGTCATCTGATGGGCCACCTGGGTCGGCGCTCAGCGGCGACGACCCGACCGCCGCGGCTCTGACCGCGGAAAACCGGATTCCGGATTTCAGCGGACTCAGCCTGCGGCGCGCCTTCGCGTTGGCCGGCCGGCGCCATCTCAACCTCGAGGTCGAAGGCGAGGGATACGTTGTCGCGCAGCGGCCCGCGCCCGGCGCAGCGGCGGGTGCCGGCAGCGTGAGCTTGCGGCTGACGCCGGTGCTCGCGGACGCGGGCCAGACGGGAGCTGCGGGAGCTGATTCGGCGCAGGGCATCAGGGCGGCTTCGGCAAACAATGCTCCTGTGCCGGCGCCGCGCCATAGGCGTCGAGGACGCAAACCATGAAGCTCGCCGAATTGATCGCGGACCAGCCCCATCTGCGCGTTCAAGGCGACGCGGGGGTCGAAGTCGCGGGGCTTAGCTACGACTCGCGGCGGGTGAAGCCGGGCGAAGTATTTTTCTCACTGGCGCGGGATCGCGAACAGGCCCGCGCCAACGTCGACGATGCATTGAACCGCGGGGCGCGCGTGGTGGTGGTGAAGGGTTGGGATGGTGAAGGCGCGCGTCCCGCGGTGACTGTTGTCCAGTGCGAGCGGCCGCGCCTGCTGATGGGCGCGGCCGCCTCGCGTTTTTTCAACGCGCCGAGCCGCCGGCTCGAGCTGGTCGGGGTGACCGGCACCAGCGGTAAGACCACGACCACTTACATGCTCGCCTCGATCTTCGAGGCCGCGGGCGCGCCGCCGGGGGTTATCGGCACGATTGGAATCTTCGTCGGCCCGCGCAAAATCTATAGCGGTCTGACCACGCCCGAGTCGCTCGACTTCGAGTCGGCGCTCGCTGAAATGGAGCGCGCCGGCGTGCGGCGCGTTGCGGCCGAAATTTCGTCGATCGGTCTGGCCGAAGAACGCGTCGACGCGCTCGATTTTCGCGCTTGCGTCTTCACCAACCTTGGCCGCGACCATCTCGACTATCACGGCACGCAGGAGAAATACTTCGCCGCCAAGTTGCGGCTGTTCAGCGAGCTGCTGCCGAAAAGCACGCGGCGCGACGCGGTCGCGGTGGTGCACGGCGACGATCCCTTCGGCCGGCGCATCCTCGCCGCGGTCAAAGGCCGCCAGGTCCGCAACGTCAGCTTCGGGCTGGAGTCCGGGCTCGACGTTCATCCATTGAGTTACAGCGTCGGCACCGACGGCATCCGCGCCTCGGTGGCGGCGCTCGACAAGCGGATCGAAGTGCGCTCGCCGCTGCTGGGCGAAATCAATCTGCTCAACATTCTTGGCGCCTCCGCTGTGTCGGTGGCCCTGGGCATCGAAACGGATGTGGTCGCGGAAGGGTTGCGGCGATGCCCAGGGGCCCCCGGCAGATTGGAGGCGGTGCCCGGTCCGCCCGGCGTGACGGTGCTGGTCGACTACGCGCACAAGCCCGACGCGCTCGAGGCCGTGTTGCGTGCGCTGCGCGGGCTCAAGCCGCGCCGCGTCGTGTGCGTCTTCGGCTGCGGCGGTGATCGCGACCGCGGCAAGCGCCCGCTGATGGGCGGGATCGCGGGGCGGATGGCGGATCTCGCGATCCTCACCTCCGACAATCCGCGCAGCGAAGATCCGCTGGCGATTATCGCGGAGGTCGAGGCCGGCTTGAGCGCCGCGGGCCTTGGCCGTATCGCGCCGGCAGAGGCGGGCAACGCGCCGGGTTACCTGGTCGAGCCCGATCGGCGCGCGGCAATCGCGCTTGGACTTGAACTGGCGGCGCCCGGCGACATCGTCCTGATCGCGGGCAAAGGACATGAAGACTATCAGCTCGTCGCAGGGCGCCGGCTCGATTTCGATGACCGCGCGGTGGTGCGCGCGCTCGTAGCTGAGCGCGGGCACGCACGCGGTGCATAACGCGGAGGAGGGCGGGGGTTGCGGATGGGGTCTCGAGGGAGGCCTTCGGTCGGAGGTGGTGGATGGGTGGTTGGGTGGCCGATCGAAGGCTTGCCTCGAGATTCCAGGCTGCGAAAGACGGCGCGATGAAGGACGGCGCGATCAGTACCGCCGCGACGGGATCCGGCGCTCGCGGCTGGGCGGCCTGAAGCCGCGAGGCACCTGCGTACAGTCAAGCCGCGGCTGTCGTCGGGCGCAGCTTGCGTCCCAGCGGCCGCGTCCAGCACAGTCTAAGACGGGTTTGCCCGATGCTGTACATTCTCCTGTTCCGGCTGCACGAGCATTACGTTGGCTTCAACGTCCTGCGCTACGAGACCTTTCGCTCCGTGCTGGCCGGGCTCGCGGCGCTGGCGTTGGCTCTGGCGGCGGGGCCGCGGCTGATCCAGCGCTTTCGCGCGGCGCACATCGGACAGACGATCCGCGCGGAGGTTCCGCAAAGCCATCAGAAGAAGGCCGGCACGCCCACGATGGGCGGGTTGCTCATCCTCAGCACCGCGCTCATCGCCACCATCCTGTTTGCCAATCCCGCCAATCCGTACGTGTGGCTGGCGATCCTGGTCACCGTGGCCTTCGGCGCGATTGGCTTCACCGACGATCTGTTGAAATTGCGCCGCGGCAAGGGCCAGGGCCTCAGCGGTCCGCACAAGCTGATGTGGCAATTCGCCTTCGCCTTCGTCGCGTCCTTCGTGCTGTTCTTCGTGCTGCGTTTCGACACCACGCTCACGGTGCCATTCCTCAAGAACCTGCATCCGAGCCTTCCGCGATGGCTCTACGTGCTGTTCGCGATGTTCGTGCTGGTGGCGTGTTCCAATGCGGTCAACGTCACCGACGGGCTCGACGGCCTGGCGATCGGTCCGGTGATGACGGTCGCGTTCTGCTACTGGACCTTCACTTACGTCGCTGGAAATCTGAAATTTTCAGCTTACCTCGACATCCCGCACGTGGTGGGCGCGGGCGAACTGGCGATTTTCTGCGCCTCGCTGATCGCCGCGTCGCTGGGTTTTCTGTGGTACAACGCCTATCCGGCCTCGATGATGATGGGCGACGTCGGCGCGCTCGGCCTGGGCGGGGCGCTGGGCATCGTCGCCGTGCTCGCCAAGCAGGAACTGGTGCTGCCAATAGCGGGCGGCGTCTTCGTCATCGAGGCCGGTTCGGTTATCCTTCAACGCTACTACTACAAGGCCACGCATCGGCGCATCTTCCGGATGGCGCCGCTGCATCATCACTTCGAACTTGGCGGATGGCCGGAGACGCAGGTGGTCGTGCGCTTCTGGATAATTTCGATCATCTGCGGGCTGGTCGCCCTGAGCACGCTCAAGTTGCGCTGAGAAAACAGGCGGAAAACAGAGCGATGGATCTTGCGGGCAAACGCGTGATGGTGATCGGACTCGGCGTAAGCGGGCTCGCCGCGGCGCGCTTGCTGGCCGCGCGCGGCGCGCGCCTGGTGATGACCGATCTGCGTCCCGACTTTCGCCCCGACTTTCACTCCGAAGCTGGCGCCGGCGCGGGTGGCGCCTCGATGCCGCCGGGCGAAATCCATCTCGGCTCCGAAGACCCGGCCTGGCTCGAGGGCGTTGACCTGGTGGTCGCGAGTCCCGGCGTGCCGCCCTCGTCGCACTTGCTGGTCGCAGCCGACCGCCGGCGAATCCCAGTGATTGGCGAGTTGGAACTTGGCAGCCGCTTCGTCACCGCGCCGATCGTCGCGGTCACCGGCACCAACGGCAAGAGCACGGTGACGACGCTCATCGGCGAAATTTTCAAGGCCGCGGGAAAGCGCGTTTTCGTTGGCGGCAATCTCGGTACGCCGCTGGCCGAGGCGGTCGGGGGCGAATTCGACGTGGTGGTAGCCGAGGTCTCGAGTTACCAGCTCGAGCGCACCGAGCACTTCAAGCCGCACGTCGGAGTACATCTCAACCTCGCCGAGGACCATCTCGATCGCTACCGGGACCTCGACGAGTACGGAGCCGCCAAGGCGCGTCTGTTCCGCATGCAGGACCGCCACGACTGGGCGATTCTGAACCGCGACGATCCGCGGGTGTGGTCCTTGCTCACCAGACTTTCGGCGCAGGTGATGAGCTTCGGCCTGGGCCCGGCCGAGTCCGCGCCCGCGATCGGCTACGACGGCGCTGATCTGATCTTCGACATGCGCATCCGCCACGGCCGTATCAGTCTCAAGCGCCTGCGGTTGACGGGCCGTCACAATATCGCCAACGCGATGGCGGCGGCGGCCGCGGCGCTGGTCACTGGTATCGAGCCGGGCGTGATCGAGGCGGCGCTGGCGAATTTCGCCGGACTCCCGCATCGCATGGAATTCGTCGCCGAGCGCAACGGCGTGACCTATATCGACGATTCCAAGGGAACCAACGTGGCCTCGGTGGTCGAGGCGCTCGCAGCGATGCGTGCGCCGGTCATCCTGATCGCCGGCGGAATGGACAAGGGCGGCGATTACACGCCGCTGCGTGAGCCGCTGCGAGAGAAGGTGCGGCGGTTGATTCTAATCGGAGCGGCGCGCGACACGATGCGCGCGGCGCTGGAGGGTACAACCGAAACCGAACTCGTGCAGACGCTGGGGGAGGCGGTACGGCGCGCGGCCGCGGCCGCGCGCCGCGGCGACACCGTGCTGCTCTCGCCGGCCTGCTCGAGTTTCGATCAGTTCAGGAACTATGCGGAGCGCGGGCGAATATTTCAGGAGCTGGTTCGGGCGCTTTGAATCGGTCGCCCGCCCTCAGCTTGACCCCTGGCTGTATCTGCCGGCGGCGGCGCTGGCGGTGCTGGGCATCCTGATGGTGCTCAACACCACTTATTTTCTGGGGCTCGAGAAGACCGGTGACGCGTTTCACTTCTTCAAGCTCCAGCTCTGCCATATCGCGGCCGGGCTAGTGGTGCTGGCGTTGCTTTCGCAGCTTTCGCTGCGTGGATTGCACCGCCTGGTGGCGCCGTTGACGGTGGTGGCGCTGGTGATGCTGGTGGCGCTGTGGATCCCCGGGCTCGGCGTGATGCGCGGTGGGGCGCGGCGCTGGCTCCGGCTCGGACCGCTGCTCGCGGAGCCCTCGGAGCTGGCCAAGTTTGCGATGGTCTTTTTTCTGGCGGAGTTCCTGAGCCGCCGCCAGGAACGGATGAACGCGTTTGCGAGCGGCCCGCTGCCCGCCTTCATCGCGGTGGGCCCGCTAGCGCTGCTCATCCTGAAGCAGCCCGATTTCGGCAACACGGTGATGGTGGTGATGCTGCTGTTCGCGATGCTGTTCGCGGCGGGCGCGCGGCTGAAGCATCTGGGCGCCGCGGGCGGTGGCGCGCTTGCGGTGCTGGCTCTGCAGGCTGTAGCAAAACCCTACAGGATGCGCCGTCTGAGCTCCTTTCTCGACCCCTGGCAGACGGCTCGCGGCGCCGGCTTCCAGCTCATCCAGTCCTTCATCGCGCTCGGGGCGGGCGGCGGATGGGGCGTGGGACTTGGTGCCGGACGGCAGAAGATGTTCTATCTCCCGCAGGCCCATACCGATTTCGTTTTCGCCGTGGTCGGCGAGGAGTTTGGTTTGCTCGGCGCGGTCATCGTGCTGGTGCTCTTCGGCGCGATTCTGATTCGCGGGATGCGGGTCGCGCACGACGAACCTGACCCGTTCGCGAGTCTGCTCGCCGTCGGCCTAACCGCGCTGCTTACGCTGCAGGCGCTGGTCAACATGGCGGTCGTGATAGGACTGGTGCCCACCAAGGGCCTACCGCTGCCCTTTCTGAGTTACGGCGGCACCGCGATGGTAATGGCAATGGCCGCGCTGGGGACGTTGCTCGCTCTGGCGCGCAGGCCGGCGGTGCGATGAAAGTGATAATCGCGGGCGGCGGCACCGGTGGCCATCTCTTTCCCGCGGTAGCGGTGGGCGAGGCGATGATGCGCGAGCGGCCCGAGACCGAAGTGCTGTTCGTGGGCACCACGGCGGGCCTGGAGGCGCGATGGATGCCGCGCAGCGGCTTGCGCTACGAATTGTTCCGGGTGCACGGGCTTCGTGGCCATAGCCTGGTCGAGCGGCTAAGGGCGGTTGGCGAGTTCGTCGCGGCGCTCACGCAGGCGCGCCGATTGCTCGGCGCGTTCGCTGCCGACCTGGTCGTTGGGGCGGGCGGCTACGCGTCGGCACCGATGGCGATGGCGGCGATCATGGCGCGGACGCCTTTGGTGTTGATGGAGGAGAACACGCGGCTGGGGCTGTCGAACCGGATGCTCTGGCGCTTCGCCAAAAAAGTCTGTGTTGGCTTCGACGAGGCTCTACCGGCTTTAAATTCGCCTAAGGTCGTGGTAAGCGGCAATCCAGTGCGTTTTAATATCGAGCCGTCGCCTCTGAAAGTTCACGATCCGCTGCAAATCCTTGTTTTAGGCGGTTCAACCGGCGCACATCGTCTTAACGAAGGCGTAATTAAAGCGTTGAGAAATCTCCGAGAAAGTGTTATAAAAGTCGCTCTAGTCCACCAAACAGGAGAGGCGGACGTGGGGTTGGTGAAGGGTGGGTACGCGGCGCTCGGATGCCAGGCGCAAGTGGTGCCATTTATCGATGACATGGCGACGGCACTTGCTCGGGCCGACCTGCTGGTCGCGCGTTCGGGCGCGATGATCGTTTCGGAAATCGCGCTCGCCGGCCGCCCCGCCGTTTTCGTTCCCTATCCGTTCCATCGCGACCGTCAGCAGGAACTCAACGCACGGGTACTCGAGCGGCGCGGCGCGGCCGTGATTGTCGCCGACGACGAGCGGCTGGGCGAAAATCTCGCCGCGTCGCTGCGCGAACTTATCGCCGACCCGGCGCGACTGGTGCGAATGGCCGAGCAGGCGCGCGCGGCGGCCAAGCCCGACGCGGCTCGCGCTATCGCGCAGTTGTGTTTCGAAGTTGGCTCCAGGGAGCGCGCAGGCGCATGAGCGAACCGCTCGCCAAGGGATTGCTCAGCCGTCAGCGCCGCTTGCATTTCATCGGCGTCGGCGGCGCCGGCATGAGCGGCATCGCGGAGTTGTCGCTACGGCTCGGCTTCGCGGTCAGTGGATGCGATCGGCGCCTGGGCCCCACCACCGAGCGGCTCGCCGCGCTGGGCGTGCAAATCTTCGAGGGCCATCATCCTGAGCACATCGTGGCTGAGCACACTGTGGATCGCCTCGCCGCTCACGCTGACGACGTCGACGCTCGCATCGCGGGCGGCGCCGCGCGGCGTCTGGACGCCGTAGTGATTTCCTCGGCGGTGAAATTTTCCAATCCCGAAGTTGCGCAGGCCCGCGCGCTCCAGATTCCGGTGATCGCGCGCGCCGAGATGCTCGGCGAGTTGTTGCGCATGGTGCGCCTGGGCGTGGCGGTTGCCGGCACGCATGGCAAGACCACCACCACCTCGCTGGTGGGACTCATCCTGGAGGAAGCCGGGCTCGATCCGACGGTGGCGATTGGCGGGAATCTGCGCGCGCGCGGCACCAACGTGCGGCTGGGCGGCGGCGACTACATGGTGGCCGAGGCCGATGAGAGCGACGCCTCCTTTCTGCTGCTGCTCCCGACCATCGCGGTCGTCACCAATATCGATCCCGAGCATCTCGACCATTACGGCACGATGGAGCGGGTGCGCGAGGCCTATCTCAACTTCATCAACCGCGTGCCGTTTTACGGTCTCGCCGTGCTCGGTATCGACAGCGTCAACGTGCGCGGGCTGCTGGCATCGGTGCGCAAGCCCGTGCTGACGTACGGGGTGGCGCATGACGCTGAGTTGCGCGCCGAAAATATCGTGATCGACGGCCTCTCGACGCGCTTCACCGTGCTCCGCGCCGGCCGCGAGCTGGGCGTGGTCGAGGTGCCGACGCCGGGGCGCCACGTCGCGCTGAATGCGCTGGCGGCAGTTGGCGTTGCGCTCGCGGTGGGCGTCGAATTCGAGGTGGCGGCGCGCGCGCTCTCCGCGTTCTCCGGTATCAATCGGCGCTTCGAGATCAAGGGCGAGGCGGCCGGTCGCATCGTGCTGGACGACTACGCGCATCATCCCGCGGAAGTCCGCGCGACGCTGGGCGCGGCGCGCGCGGCCTTCAAACGGCGCGTCGTGGTGGTTTTTCAGCCGCATCGCTACACGCGGCTGCGCGACCTGTTCGACGATTTCCTCGGCGCCTTCGACGACGCCGACGTGCTCTATCTGTGCGAGGTTTATTCGGCGGGCGAGGAGCCACTGGCCGAGGTCTCGGCGCGCCGGCTCTACGAAGCGCTGCGCGCGCGCGGCCACCTCGACGTGCGCTATCTCGGCGACGAACCGGATCCGGTGGCGCGGATTGCCGCCGACACGATGGCAGGTGATTTGCTCGTGACCATGGGCGCGGGCGACGTTTACCAACTCGGCGAAGCCGTGCTGCAAAGCCTGGGCTACGCGACCAAGACGCATGAACCGGCTTGAACAGGAACTACGCGCGCGCTTCGGCGCACGGCTTAGGACCGGCGCGTCGCTCGCCGATCTTACCTCGTTCCGCATCGGCGGCCCCGCCGACGCGTTGCTCGCGGTCGAGAGCGAGGATGAGCTGCGCGCGGCGATGGCGGCGGCGTGGTGCGAGCGGGTGCCGGCGTTCTGCCTGGGCGCGGGAACCAATCTGCTGGTCAGCGATCGCGGCGTGCGCGGTCTCGTCGTTCGCCTGGGCGAAGGCTTCACGCGGCTGGAGTTCGACGGCGTTCAGGTGCGCGCGGGGGCGGCCGCGCAGTTCGGCACATTGGTGTACGAGGTGATCGAGCGCGGGCTTACGGGACTCGAGTTTGGCGAAGGCATCCCGGGCAGTGTCGGCGGTGGACTGGTGATGAACGCGGGCGCGTTCGGCGGCGAAATTGCGCGGGTGGTGAGGCTGGTGCAGGGCGTCAACGAGCAGGGCCAATCGCTTGCGCTCAGCGGTGCCGAGGTCAAGTTTTCCTACCGCCGCACCGAGCTGCCGCCACGCTTCGTGATCACCCGGGTGGATTTCGAGCTCGAGCGCGGCGATCGCGAACAGTTGCGCGCGCGTGTCGCGGAGCTCAAGGCCAGGCGGGCCGCGCGCCAGCCGCGCGGGTTGCCCAATGCGGGTTCGATTTTCAAGAATCCCCCCGGCACCTTCGCCGGGCGATTGCTGGAGAGCGCCGGACTCAAGGGCGCGCGGCTGGGGGGGGCGGCGTTTTCCACCGAGCATGCGAATTTCATCGTCAACCTTGGCGGTGCGCGCGCCGAAGACGTGCGCGGGCTGATCGAGCTGGCGCGAAGCCGGGTCAAGGAACAAAGCGGAGTGGCTCTGGAAGCCGAAGTGCGGATGGTCGGTGAATGGTGAGAGGCGAGTGGTGATTGGCACGTGGTGATGGCGGGGGACGTGGGGCGGTAGTGGCGAGGCGGGCGACATCGAAGCGGAGCACGGGCGCAGCGACAGCGGTGGCCAGGACCTCGTGGGGCTGGTCGAGCAAGGCGCTGGGCTTGGTGCTGTGCGCTTTCTTCGTGTTCGGGATGGCGACCGGTCTCAGCCAGGCCGGCCGCTCGCTCGCGGTGCGGGCGCGCACGACGCTGCTTTCCTACTGGACCGAAGTGACCGCGACATTTGCCCAGTGGCGCGACCGTACGACCGAGAGCGCGATGCTCCCACCGTTGCCGCGTCCGGCGCCCGGCGGTGCAGTCGCGCTGGTCGAGCGCCACGACGGCTTCTACACGCTCTTTGCCGAGGGCGAGTTGCGCGGACCGGTCGAGCCGTCGCGCGTTGGCGACTTGCCAATCCTGAGCGGCGCGGCGGTGCAAACGGCGGACGCGCAGGACCTGGTCCGCTACGCAGCCGCGCTGGTGCGCTCCGAGGTGGCGCTCTCGGGGCTGGTCTCCGAGATGCGGCTGGATGACGACGGCACGGTATCGCTCTTCTTCGATCGCTCGCACACCGAGCTGAGGGTGAATCTCGACGACGCGCCGGCGCAACTTAGGCGCGCGACCGAAGTGCTCGCTCAATGGCGCGGGCACGAGCGGCTGGTTGCGATGATCGACATGACAACGCCGGGGCAGGCGGTGATGCGCCTGCGCGGGATGACGCCGACTGCAGCCGCGCAAGGCGCGGGCGCGGTGCGCCGCGTCGTCGCCGAACGCGCGCACGTGGGCGGCGGCATGCGCGCCGGCGGGGGCGGGCGTAGATGAGAAGCGTACTGACCGCATTGGACGTCGGGACGAGCAAGGTTTGCGCGCTCGTCGCCGAACCGCTGCCCGAAGGCGGCGGCGCGACCGTGCTCGGCTACGGCGTTGCGCCGTGCACCGGTCTGCGCAAGGGCGTGGTGGTGAACATCGAGGCCACGGTCGAGGCGATTCGCGCCGCCGTGATCGAGGCCGAGAAAACCTCTGGCGTGCGAGTGGGCGCCGCGGTGGTGGGTGAGGCCGGCGCGCACGTGCGCGGGCTCAACAGCCACGGTATCGTCGCCGTGCGCGGCGGCGAAGTCAGCGCGCGCGACGTCGAGCGCGTGATCGATGCGGCGCGGGCGGTCGCGATCCCGCTTGATCGCCAGGTCCTGCACATCCTGCCGCAGCAATTCGCGGTCGACGACCAGGAGGGTGTGCGCGACCCGATCGGGATGGCTGGGGTGCGCCTGGAGGCGCGGATCCATATCGTCACCGCGGCGCAGAGTTACGGCCAGAACCTGACCAAGTGCTGCGAGCGCGCCAATATCACGCCGCTGGAGATCGTGTTCGAGCCGCTCGCCTCGGCCGACGCCGCATTGTTTCCCGAAGAGCGCGAGCTGGGCGTGGCGCTGCTCGACATCGGCGGCGGCACCACCGACATCGTGGTTTTTCACGGCGGCGCGGCGATGCATACCGCGGTGCTGCCGCTCGGCGGCAATCATCTGACCGGCGACGTCGCCGCCGGTTTGCGCACGCCGCTTCACGAGGCCGAGCGCCTCAAGCTCAGCTACGGCGTGGCGACCAATTCCGTGGTCGGGCGCGATCAGACCGTGCAGGTGCCGGGCGTGGGCGGCCGTGAGCCGCGGGTGATCGCGCGCCGGCTGCTGGGCGAGATCATCGAACCGCGCATGGAGGAGATTTTCGCGATGGCGCAGCGCGAGGTGATGCGCTCGGGCGTTGCCGACAGCCTGGCGTCGGGCCTGGTGCTGGTCGGCGGCTCCTCGCTGCTCGAGGGCACGCAAGAGTTGGCCGAACGCATCTTTGGGCTGCCGGTGCGCCGCGGCCTGCCGATCAACTTGAAGGGAATGCCGGAGGAGCTGATGAAGCCTGCGTACACGACCGCGGCGGGATTGTTGCTGCATGCGGCGAGCGCGAACGGCGCGACCAGCAATGGAACGATGCGGGGAGGGCGGATGGGACGCCTGCGCTCTCTGGTTTCGGATTGGATGAGAGATTTTTTTTAAAGCTGTGGGGGGATGGACAACGCGCCTTCAGCAGGCCGCTGAGTGCCGCGCAATGGTGGAGGAGGTTTGTGCAATGATCGAGTTGGTGGACACCCCGGATCCCGGGGCGCGGATAAAGGTCATCGGAGCGGGCGGCTGTGGCGGCAACGCGGTCAGTCATATGATCAAGCAGGGGTTGCACGGCGTTGACTTCATCGCCGTCAACACCGACAGCCAGGCGCTGGCCAACAGCGCCGCTCCGATGCGGATGCAAATCGGCTCGGTGCTGACGCGCGGGCGCGGTACCGGCGGCAATCCCGAGATCGGACGCAAGGCGGCGCTGGAAGACGAGGAGCGGCTGCGCGAGGTGCTCAAGGACGCCGAGATGGTGTTCGTTACCGCGGGTATGGGCGGCGGCACGGGCACCGGCTCGGCGCCAATCCTCGCGCGCATCGCCCGCGAGAGCGGCGCTTTGACCGTCGGCGTGGTCACCAAGCCGTTCCAGTTCGAGGGCAGCCGCCGGATGTCGCAGGCCGACGAGGGGTTGCGCGAGCTGAAGGACGCGGTCGACACGTTGATCACGATTCCCAACCAGCGCCTGCTCTCGATCGCGAGCCGCACCACGTCGCTGCGCGAGGCTTTCCAGAAGGCCGACGACGTCCTGCTCCAGGCGGTGCGCGGCATCTCGGAGCTGGTTACCGTCCATGGACTGATCAACCTGGACTTCGCCGACGTGCGCTCGATCATGGCGGAGATGGGCCTTGCGATGATGGGTGCGGCGAGCGCGACCGGCGAGAACCGCGCGGTCGAGGCGGCGCAGCGCGCGATCTCCAGTCCGCTGCTCGAGGACGTCTCGATCAAGGGCGCGCGCGGGCTTCTGATCAACGTCACGGGCGGCACCGACATGTCGCTGTACGAAGTGACCGAGGCGGCGAGCCTGATCCAGGAAGAGGCGCACGAGGACGCCAACATCATCTTCGGCGCGGTGATCGACGAAAGGCTGGCCGACGAGATTCGCATCACGGTGATCGCAACCGGTTTCGGCGATCTGGCCACGCGCTACAACCCGCGCTACTCGTCGTCGGGCGCGCCCATTACCGCGCCGATCCAGGCGGCCGTCACGCGGCCCGTCGATCCCGTCACCGTGCAGCCCCCCCCACCCACGCTGCCGCCTCCGCCGCCGCAGCAGCGGATGTTCGGCGGCAAACCGGTGCGCCGGATGGGCATGATCGTCGACGACGGTCTTGACATCCCGGCCTTCAAACGGCGCGGCGCGGACCCCAACGCCGCCCTGGAGCGGGCGGAACCGACCGAGCTCGGCGAACATGACGACAAGCTCGATATTCCCACCTTCCTGCGCAAGCATCTGGAGTAGTCGGGCAGGCGAGGACGGGAGCGAGAGTGCCGAGTCGGAGCCGACGGCGTGAAAGCGCGTGCGAGTGCGCAAGGCGGGCCGCTCCCGAATGAATCAGCGGAATGCATGAGCGAATGAATGAGCGGAATGAATGAGCGGAATGAATGAGACGGACGCGCGCGCGCCAGCGCCTGTATCCGTCCCTTCATTTTCAGCTTTCGTTCGCGCGGCCAGAATCAGTCGGCCTCGGCGAGCGCGAGCGCGGGTCGCGCGGCGTGCAGCGGAATGATGATGAAGAACCCGGCGACGCAGGCCGCGCCCGCGAAGGCCGCCGCCCATTGATAACTGCCGGCGCGATCGATCACCAGGCCCGCCAGTGGCGGCCCCACTAGCGCGCTTATCGCCGAGCTCGTATAGAGCGTCCCCAGCACCGCGCCCAGCCCTTGCACGCCGAACAGCTCCGCCACCACGGCCGGAGCGAGCGCGACCAGTCCGCCGTACGCCGTGCCCATCGTAAGCGCGAAAACGAGCAGCCATCCGTAGCCGCTGGTGAGGATCCACACGGCGTAACTCAGCCCGAGTGCGAGCGTGCACAGCTTATAGAGCCACATGATCCCTGTCCGGTCCGCCATCACGCCGAGACCCATCCGTCCGACCACGCTCGCGCCGCCGATAATTCCGACCAGCGTAGCGGCGGCGACTCGGCTCACGCCCTGGTGTTGAGCAAATTCAGGCAGGTAGACGAACGGCACATAAATCGCGATCGAAGAGAGCAGCGAGGAGGCCCAGAGCATCGCGAAGTGCGGCGTGCGCACCGCCGCGGAAAGGCGCGGCCGCGCGGTTTGCAGATGGATCGGCGGCGGCTCGACCACCAGCGCGCAGATGACGAGGATGATCGCGCTGGCTACGCCGAGGATCACGTAGGTTTCGCGCCATCCATAGCGCTCGATCAGCGCGGCGGCCGCCGGAGCCATCGCCAGCGTTCCGCATCCGATCCCCGCCACCGAGATTCCGAGCGCCGTATTGCGCCAGCGCGCGAACCATCCGCCCACCACCGAGACCATCGGCACGTAGCAGCATGCTCCGCCCAGTCCCACGCCGAGTCCGTAGGTCAGGTAGCCCATCCAGAGACGGTCGATGCGCGAGGTGAGTATAAGCCCCGTGCCGATGAAGAACGCGCCTGCCAGCAGCACGGGACGTGGGCCGTAGCGATCGCTCAGATGACCGGCCGGCGCACCCAGAGCGTTATAGATGCCGGCGGTGATCGAGAAGACCACGGCGGTTGGCATGCGGCTCGCGCCGAACTCCATGCCCATCGGGCGAAAGAACGCGCCGAAGCTGTAGGCCACGCCAAACAGGGTGAAGCACGACATGAACGCGGTGACGACCGTTATCCAGGCGCGCGGCGAATCGATCTGTGCTTGACGGAGCTGCTTCATCTACGCGCCGGCGTGCAGCTTGATCAGCTCCAGCGTCACCTCGGCGGTCGCGGTCATGTCGCGCGCGTCGAGCCATTCGCGCACCGTGTGGATGTCGCGCATGCCGGTGCCCAGGTTGGCGACCACCAACCCGTGCTGGTTGAGAATATTCGCGTCGCATCCGCCGCCGGTCGCGTGCGGCTTGACCTCGCGGCCCAGCCGGCGTGCGGCTTCGATCACTTTGCGCACGATCGGCGCGTCCTCGGGCACGTTCATTGCGCCGTAGGAAGGCACGCTGCGATATTCCAGCTCGGCCTGCGTCCGTTTGCCGTCAACCGTGACCGCGGCGCGGGCCACCGCCTCCTTGAAGCATCCGATCATGTGCTCGACCTGGGCAGTCAGCTTGAGCGGATCGTTCGAGCGCGCCTCGCCGCGTACCACGACCTCGTTGGGCACGATATTGCCGGCGCGGCCGCCCTGGATGGTGCCGAGGTTGGCGGTGGTCTCGTCGTCGATTCGCCCCAGGCGCATCGCGGCGATCGCCTCGGCCGCGATCTTGATCGCCGAAAGCCCACGCTCGGGCGCCATCCCGGCATGCGCTTCGAGTCCGCGCACGGTGAAGCGCAGCCCCTGCGCGCCGGCCGCGCGCACGAACAGGTAGCCGGGCGAGTCGCTGTCGAAGACCAGACCTTCGCGAGCGCGCAGCAGGCTGAGGTCGAGATTTCGCGCGCCTTGCAGGCCAATCTCCTCGCATACCGTGAACACCACGTCGATCGGTCCGTGCGCGATATTTCGCTCGCGCAGTTGATGCAGCACCTCGCAGATGATCGCGCATCCCGACTTGTCGTCGCCGCCGAGCACGGTGGTTCCGTCGGTGCGGATGATGTCGCCGTCGACCACCGGCTTCACGCCTTCGCCCGGAACGACGGTGTCCATGTGGGCGCACAAAAGCAGCGGCGCCACACCCTCGCGGGTGCCGTCGAGATGGCCGATCAGATTGCCGCAGTTGCCGTGGACCTTCTCGCCGGCGCCGTCGAAGCGGCAGCTAAGGCCCGCGCTCTCCAACTCGCGCACCAGCCGCAGCGCGACCTCGCGCTCGCGCCGCGAGAGCGAGTCGATCTGGACGAGTTCCAGGAACAATTGTTTCAGCCGCGCATGATTGACCGCCGCCATGATGATTTTGTATCCCGATTGGCGCCGCGCTTTCCACCGCGCGCCATGGCGGCCGAGAGTATCAGTAGGCGGCGCTGGCGCGCGCGGCGGCGATCAGACGGTCGATTTCCTCTTCGGTGAAGCCGGCCAGCAGGCGCGCCTCGCGCGCGATCGTGATGGTCTGCGAATCGCCCGCGACGTCCTCGAGCGCTTTGCGCGAGCCGCGCGCATTGAACAGCTCGTCGACGCTGTCCTGGAACTCCTGCGCGCGCCGCAGCCGCTCGGGGTCGCCCTCGGTCAGCTTGCGCATCCACTTCGAGCCCATCCGCACGTGAGTTATCTCGTCGGCCAGCACGTAGTCGACCGCGCGCTCGATAATCTGGTCGCCGTTTTTCTGCGCGATCCGGATGAGCTGCTCGAAGACGTCGCAGGCGAGTCCTTCCAGGCCGCGGTTGATTCCGGCCACGCGGGCCGCCGGATCGTCGGCCTGGGTGCAGCGCCACAGAATTTCGGTTTCGGGATAGTCGCCCGGCTCGGCGCCCATGTATTGCAGCAGGCGCATGAAAATTTCGCTGTGCCGCGATTCGTCCCAGACCTGGCGCGCCATGTCGAGCTGGAACTCCCACGGCGCGTCGGGAAAATCGAACAGCGTGCGTCCCGCGGCTTCCATCGCCTGCAACTCGCCGGCAAAGATGCCGTGCAGGCGCACCCGCAGCGCTTCCTCGTCGAAGGGCAACACGCGGTCGTCGAGGCCCTGCTCCTCGCGAATCTCGCGCATCCTGCGCGAGCGGATGAGCACGAAGTTGTCGGGACGGGCGAGCCGGTCGGCGGCAATCATCTTCTGCATCGTGGTCGAGTCCTCTACTTGTTTCGACGCCTATCGGCCCGCTGCGAGACGCCGCCGCTCAGTAGGCCGAGCTGCGCGCGGCGGCCTTCATCAGCCGATCGATCTCCTCCTCGGTGAAGCCGGCCAGCAGACGCGTCTCGCGCGAGATGGTGAGCGTCGCGTCGAAGTCCATCTGCTCGCCGCCCAATATCAGCGGCACCTGCGGCGCCTCCTCCTTGGAGGTGCGGAAGCCCTCGAAATTGAACAGCGCGTCGATATTGTCCTGGAACTGCTGCGCGCGTTGCAGTCGTTCGGGGTCGCCCTCGGTCAGCTTGCGCATCCACTTCGAGCCCATCCGCACATGGGTGATTTCGTCGGCCAGTACGTAGTCGACGGCGCGTTCGATAATCGGGTCGCCCATCTTCTGTCCCATCCGGATGATCTGCTCGAAGACGTCGCAGGCGAGGCCTTCCAAGCCGCGATTGATGCCGGCCACGCGGCAGGCCGGGTCGTCGACCTGGGTGCACGACCACAGAATTTCGCTCTCGGGAAATTCACCCAGATAGGAACCGACGTACTCGAGCAGCTTGGAGAAGATCTCGGCGTGGCGCGATTCGTCCCACACCTGGCGCGCCATGTCGAGCTGGAACTCCCACGGCGCGTCGGGAAAATCGAACAGTGTGCGCCCCGCGGCTTCCATCGCCTGCATTTCGCCGGTGGCGATTCCGTGCAGCCGCCCCTTGAGGAAGTCCTCCTCGAAAGGCATCACGTTGTTGGCCAGAAGCCCCTGATCGATCCGCGCCTCACGGATGCGCTCGACCGGGACGAGGATGTGTTCGTCAGGACGGGCGAGCCGGTCCACCGCAATCATCTTTTGCATCGCGACATACCCTCTCGAATCGACATCGCGTACTCAGCGAGTCCAGGCGGTGCGGCCGCCCGACAGATTAACCGCCTCCCAGATGGCCCAGCGCCCCTCGTGCTCGCCCAGGCGAAGCTGGAGCGTGAAGGGCGCGGCGCGCGCGCCGAACAGCCGCGCCTTGAGATAGTAATGGTTGTTGGCCTTTGCGTGCGCGATAATTTCGTGGCTCTGATATGCGCCGGGCGCGATCGCGCCCATCAACTGGTGTAGCTCGCCCGTGGCCTTGGCGACCGCGTGCGCTTCGAGTTCCGCGCGCCGGCCCTGGGCGAGCAGTGCGAGAATATGATCGGCCGCCGCAAGCATCGCCGGCGGTACCACGAAACGTTGCGCGATCGGCTGCGGCCCCATCGCGCTGGATCGATTTCCGAGGTCTGGCATTAGAAATTTCCCCGGTCAGGCGTCAGCGACTTTCTTCCTCGGGCAGCGGCGTCCGCCACGCCACCGGCCGCGGCCGCCCAACCCCGGTCCACGGCGTGCGCCCGGGCGCGAAATACTCAGCCTCCGCGATGAGCCAGCGGCTCTCACCGTCGCGCCTCCATCGGATCTGCATCAGTGCGCTTCCGTGCGCACCCACGAAACGCAGCTTGGAGATGTACTGAGTGCCGAGCCGTGCGAGTCCCGCCGCCACGTAGCGATCGAAGGGCCCCGCGCGCATCGCCCCGTTCAGCGCAAGCCGATAGGCTTCAAGAGCGGCCGGCGCGACGTAGCCTTCGGCCGTGAGCTTGTCGCCTGCGAGCACGGCGAGGGCGTGCGCCGCGATCGCTTCTGCCAGCTCCGGCACTTTAAGTTGCGGCTTCATTTGCGGGTCGCGAGGTTCATCGGCTGCGTCCGAGCCGCTGCGGTTCCTCGCGGTCGCGTTCCATCCCGGTGATTCCGCCTGAGGCCGCGAGCAATTCTTCGAGCTGGGATTGCCAGCTCGCGGCGCGGCGATGCTTCTCGGGCGTGTCGAGCAGTTGGTCGAGCAGAATGAGGCCGCGCTCGATATGGCGTTTTTCGTCGTCGACCAGATGCGCGAGGATTCTGAGCGTCGGCGGCTCGTAGATCGGATTGGCGGCGGTGACGTGAGCGCTGTAGTGGGACACCAGATGCGGTTTGAGCACGCGATAGATCCCGGCCATCCGCTCGATGGTGTCTTCCCACTGCTCCTTGTCCTCGATCGCGCTGATGAAGGTGACGAAGGCCTCGTTGGGCGGGCGCGAGACCTGCGCCTGCGAGCGTAATTCGCCCAGCCGCTTGCCCAGCGCGTCGGCGTGGAGCGCGCACTCGTAGACCTGGCGCGCCATCTCGAGCTTAACCGGGATTTCCGGCGTAAGCGCGATCCAGCCCGCCATCATCCGCATCATCCGCTCTTCGGCGTAGCGGTAGTTCATGATGAAGCCGGCGCTTTGCCGAACACTGTAGACGCCCTCGAGCGTGCGCCGATCGTAAAGTTCCATACTCAGCCGCACCGCCTTTTAGATTTCCGCGCCGCGCCTTTCGGCGCTGAAAAAGCGGCCCTCGACCAGCGCCGCGATTTGCCGCCAATAAGTCTCCTTGTCGGTCTTGCCCAGGTAGTCGGCGCCCATCGCCCATCCCGAGCACAGCATATGGATCGCCTGGACCGTGCTTCGCAGATCGTCGAAAAAAATCACGCCCAGCTTGCGTCCGCGCTCTAGCACGTTCTCGAGCGTCGAGGTGTAACCGCCCACGATCTCTTTCAGCGCGACGCGATAGTCGGGACGGCGGGCCAGGTAGCGCACCTCCTGGTTGAGCACGCAGAACGCCTCGCGGTAACGATCGATTACGTCGATCGCCGCGCGCATCAGCTCCAGCAGCTCGCGCCGCGGCTCGCCGCGGCTGTGGCCGCGAATCTGCGGCAGCATCTCGGCCAGCTCCGCGACCATCGACTCGGCCAGCAACAGCAGGATGTCGTCCTTGCTTTGCAGGTAGAGGTAGATCGATCCGGCCGCCAATCCCGCCTCCAGCGCGATCTCCTTGACCGTGGCCTCGTGAAAGGACTTGTGCTTGAGCACGCGGCAGGTGGCGTCGAAGATTTGCTGCCGGCGCGCGCGGACCAGCGCCTCGTCCTGATTCTGATTTCTGACGGCTTCGGCCATGGTTGCGACGCCTCTGGAGAGCGGAGGATTGAGGATGCGGATGTCAGGTCAGCGCTCGGGTGCGCGGCGCTGAGCGAAGCGCGGTCACCGGACGCGATTGGCGCTAGGCTCTCTCGCTACAGCTAATGAATGAACGTTCATTTGTCAACGCCACGGGTAACCGCAACTGGCAGGGCAGCCAGGCGACCAGCAGGTCCGCGAACAGCCATCGATCCGCGAATAGCCATCAATCCGATCGACAGCTTCCGAAGGAGCCGGCCGGATTGCAAAATGAAATGCGTCGGGTCTTTTGCAACAGGGCGCGCATGCTTGGTTCGCGGGGGAGTTCTGATTTGCCGGCGATTTTGAACAATTTATTTCCGGTACGGAATTTGCGCCTTGTGTCCGCTCATGAACCTCTGGCGCAAGCTCGCGACTCCGCAGCGAACGGTTCCGCTCAAACACGACTTCTTGGTCGGACCGCAGCGTCACAACGAACTGTTTGGGCGCGCGGCGCGGCTCTACTACTGCATGCGATGCAAATGGAGCTTCATGGTCTGCGGGAGCACAGTCGCGGTCCTCGACGAAGATGGAAGTCCGGTCGTCGGCGAAGAAAGTCTGCGGCGCTTCAATACCTTCGCACAAGGCCCCTGCCCGGTACTCGAGGCTTTCGTATCCGCGACGCTGGTTGCCACCGACGCCTTACATCCGCCGGCGCGCAGGACCCTTGATGAACTCGTCAATCCGACTCCCAGCCACATTCCCGCCTGGGCTCATCGGCGCCGGCCTCTGCTACACGTGCGGAGCCGGGTACGGGAAGGATTAGGGCGATAGTCGAATCGGGATAGTCGCGAACCACGGCCTGAGCGTCGGGCGTGCCGCCGGGCGCGAATCGTTGCAAGCCTCGCTCGCCACTGGTAGTGAACGAAGGTTCATCCGCAGGTTCATGGAGCCTCGCAAGGAGCGGTTCCGGTGGCGCAGGCGCAGTATTTTCTCAAGCCGTCCCTGACCGAGCGCATCTTCAATCGCATCTTCGCCGCCGCGATCGGCTTCGGCCTGGGCTTGGGCCACAACTATGTGCTCGAAGTCAGAGGGCGTAAAAGCGGCAGGATTTTTTCCGCCCCGATCGACCTGCTCGAATTCGAGGGGCGCCGCTACCTGGTGGCGCCGCGCGGCGAGACCAACTGGGTGCGCAATGCGCGAGCGGCGGGGCGCGTCGCGCTGCGCAAGGGGCGTCGGCGCGAGGAATTCGCGGTGCGCGAGGTTGGTCCCGCCCAGCGCCCCGAGTTGCTCAAGGCCTACCTCGATCGCTTCGCGCTAACCGTGCAGCGTTACTTTCCGCTTCCGCGGGAATCCGCGGTCTCGGAGTTCGTCCCGATCGCCGAGCGCTATCCGGTGTTCGAGCTGTCAGCGGCCGGTGGATCTTCGGCGCAGGCCTGAAATCGCACCGCCCCATCGACGAACGCGAGCCGCCTCAGAAGTCTAGGCAGTTTCCAGTTCCGCTTCGGCGAAATCCTTGGCCGCCGGATCCCAGCGGAAGGCCGCCGCCCGCGCGAACTTCGCTCCGCGCACCGAAATCACGATGTAGACGGTGTCCGGATAATCCGGTTCGCCGGGGTCGAACGAGCAGGCTTGCGCGCGGTCGGTCGCCGAGAAGTAGGCGTCGTGGTCAGGATGCGAATGGTATACGGCGCTGAGCCGCAGCCGGCGACGATCGATTTCGTTCATCACCGCCAGATGCTCGCGCGGCTCCATCAAAAAGGCCGTGCGCGCGTCGCGCGCGAAGGCAACCGGATCCTCGGCGTGCTTGAGGTTCTGGATGTTGGTTATCGGGCGGACTTCTTCGACGGCGTCCGTCTCGAGGATATCGTTGCCGATGATGAAGCCGCAGCACTCGAAGGGAAATTCGCGCTCGGCCTGCGCGACGATCTGGTCGAAGGTGGCTTTGCGGATGGTGACGGATTTCATTGAGGCTCTCGGCGGACGCCAGCTTTTTTGCGCGCGGAGACTCGAGCGCCCGCTTGCGGAAAACTTATCCGCTCGGCCGCGCCGCCACAACGGCGCCGCCACGTCTCCAGCGCGCGCGCCGGGCGGGACAGCAGCGCTTGGCTTGCCCGTGGCGCGCCCGCGCTGTAGGAAGTAGGCCATGGAGACGTAAGAAATGGAACGAACAGCGATTCGGCTTGGCGGCGTGGAGCTCAGCTCCTCGGTCATGAATGCTTCGGGGCCGCACTCGGCCGAGCGCGGCGAAATCTACGAGCTCAGCGCGGCGCACCAGGGGGCCCTGGTGTTCAAGTCGTGCAACATCGTGGGCCTCGAGGCGCCGGAGAATTTGAAGAACCGCGGGGTCGAGCATTTCGCCGCGATCGCGCGCGAGCTGGCGCCGCGGCACAAGACGATCATCGCCAGCGTGGTTGGCAACACCGAGGACGAGATCGTCAAGGTCGCAGGCATCCTCGATCGCGCCGGAGTCAAGATCGTCGAACTCAACCTGGCCGACGACTACGTGATGAATTCGGTCGCGCCGTTCGCTTCCTACGAGCGACTGAAGGCGCTGATCGGGCGGGTGCGCGGCGAGATTGGCGCGGCGCTCGCGATAAAGTTGCCGCCCAAGCCGGGCGCGCTCGAGACCAAGGCGCTCGCCGAACTGCTGAAGGAGACTGGCGTCGGCGTCGCGGTATGCGCCAACGACCTGCCCAAGGATCTGGAGATCGATATCGCCACCGGCCGCATCAAGGGCGCCGCGCGTCCGCTCTCGCAGGCGCATGCGTTCTGGCGCCTTGGCGACGGCGTGTACGACGTGGTGGCGGTGGGCGGAATCAACACCGGACGCGACGCCTACGTCGCGCATCTCACCGGCGCCAAGGCGGTCGGCGTCGGCTCGGCGCTGATGAAGGAAGGTGCGGGCGCGCTCGGGCGTATCGATCGCGAATTGGACGGGATGATCGAGAAGAGCGGCAAGCGCTCGGTGAACGAGATTCTGGGCCAGGCGCGTTTCGAGAGTTAGTCGCTAAGCTGAGGCGGCGCGTTCCGGTGACGCGTACTGAGGGGCTACTTGCCCCGTTTCTCGCGGCTCTGATACCTTCGGCGGACGGCCACGCGCGCAAGGCCCGGCCGCCTCAGCACAAGTCTCGAGTCCCCGTCGTCTAGCTCGGCCTAGGACACCGGCCTTTCACGTCGGTAACACGGGTTCAAATCCCGTCGGGGACACCAACGGTCTTCCTGGCAGCGCGATGATTTGACCGCCACGATTGACAGCCACCACACTCAGGTCAGCCTCATTCGCACGTGTCGCTCAAGACCCGGCCCATGGCGCCTGCCGCCTCCCGCTTAAGCTCCTTCCTTTTAATGAGGATGCTTCATCCGTGTTTTTCAAACGATCGGCGCGGATACACCGCACTAGTTCTTCCACATACGGAACCTCGACTAAGACGAAAGAAGCCGCGAGAAATATCACCGTATATTCTGCAGTGGGCACCCCACCAATCTTCCATCGAAGCGAAAAATCGGCGGTTGTTGAACCCATTCCGATTAGAGCCAGGAAATCTGGCCAGTGCAGGATGATCACGAACGAAACCGCCATTAGCGGAATCATGTCGAGGAAGCTATGGATGCTTTGCTCGAGAGGCATCAGCGTACGCCCGGTCACTGCATATCGAACGTCCCACATTGCGGTCACTTGGTGAGCGCAAGCAGCGATGATCATCAGCGCGATAATCAGCGAGTTGATCTCGAGCAGCAAGCCGAGGATTAGGGCGATGCCAGCCTGGGCCAACATCAGCATATGAATCAGCGATTCCTTGGTACCGCTCGTTTCATCGATTCGCGATGCGCGATGACACAACCAGTCCGCCATCGCGACCATGATCCAGAGTGGAAGCAGGAAGTAGAGCAGAAATCCGCGAGTAACCTCGGCTGTGCTCATCGAATCGAATCCTTTTTGCCGGACATCTGGTCGCAAAATTCCGCAGGCACTTTTCTTAAAGCTCTACATTTGGTGCCGGCGGCAACGCACGGCAAATTCTGGCAGAAATGTCCCCCAAGTCCTTGAAGGGCGGGCTCTTTCCCAGGCACAGTTCGACCACCACGTTCGGAGACCACCGCGATGAAGAACTTCGCGCGGTGCTCGTCGTCGAGCACGGCGCGGGCGCGATCCTGGCCGCTGCGGCGCATCCTGAACCGGTCGCGACTCGTCTCTCCAGAGCGCAACCAACAATATCCTATATTCGAGTCGGGAATGGACAAGAAGGACATTTTAGTGTGACAGGTTGTCAGGTCGCTAGAACAAGTTAGCAGCAACTTCGCGCCAAACTGGGGAGGCAAAGCTATGAGAGTCGAGAGCTGCCGCTTAGGGGTGGTGTCGGTGGTCGCTTTGGCCGTGCTCGCCTGTAGCAGCGCCGGCTTCGCGCAGGCACCAGTCAGCACTCCGGGCGAAACGAATCTTCCGGGATGGAAGCCGCACGCCGCGAATCCTTTCGCTCCCGGCCATTTGACTCCCGAGCAAGAGATACAGCTCCGCAAGGGCGGACCACCGATCGCCGCTCCAGACCTACGGTTCCCGCCTAATCTCGTAACACCCGCATCTCCCGAAGATATTCGGAGAAGCGAGGAGTACACACGGGAACATGGCTACATGACCGTGGAGCCGCCGCACCCGCTCAAGCATTGGGGCACGGCCAACGGACAGCCGCCACCGGAGTATCACCGAACGGCGCCGCCTACTCCGTCCTCGGGGGGGAGCAGCGAACCTCAAAGCTCGGCTAGCCCGCCGATTTACACGCATTACCAAGGCGCGTCTTGGACCAAAGCCAGCGGCGCACCCTTCCCGATGGATCTCTCTGCCGCCGTCAACTCAACATACCTCACTCAGTTCACCAACGCGGGTTTGTACGTTTTCAGCAAGACCACCGGCTCGCTCGTGACGGCGGTCGGCTTGTGGAGCTTTTGGTGCAGCGGCAAAGGCGTGAACGGCTCGCAGCTCAGCGATTGCCCTTCTTCACCGCCAATCATCGGGCCTTACCCTGGCGATGTGCAGATTGCCCATACGAACCTTTACCCCGGAGGTCGCTGGGTGGCAACGACAATGTCGCCCGACAATACATACCTATGGCTGGGTATTTCCCAAGGGAACAATCCTGACGGACCGGTTTCTCCTCCGCCGAGGAAGGCCTCGGCAAGCTCGGGTTCGACCTCGATAATTCTCTCCGCGATCTGGCCGTGTGCCTCATGGTGCACCAATTCCGCCGCCTCGGGACTGGCCGCATTGACGAGACAGAAAGCTTTGCCGCTGCTCTCGTTGAACCAGTACTTGAGATACTCGACGTGGTACTTCCCCTGCACCTTGAGATCGCCGGCGTGCTTCTTATCAAGGCCTTTTGCGGTTGCTCCCTGGACGTTGTGGATGTCCATATACAGTGGCATGGCCGGCTCCTGATAATAGTGGGGCGCCCTCTAATTACTACGGATAACCTACCCACTATAGGCCCCTGGGCAGCGAGCAACCTACCACGAACGGTTGTCCGTCAGAAGTTCGGCCGTGCAAGGGCCGGCCGCCTCAGCACGACGTCGGGAACGTCAATAGAATGAACGTCAGGTCTCGAAATAGAGCGTAAGTTCGCACTGGCCGTTCTCGCAGGAGCTGTCGGATCGATCCGGCACAACCGACGATAGAAAGCCGGAGAGGCCGACCTGGGTGAACAGCCGTAAGGTGGACAACTGATTAAGGACCGCGTCGACTTCGAGAAGGGTCGGCGATACTGTTAGATTGATGGAGAGTCGAAGACCCAAGCGTCGCAAGCGCACCTTCTGCTGCCGGTTCTTCGGTTACCCTTCAAAAACTGATTTCTTCTCCGTTTCGAGGTCGTCTTCGCGCTTGTAGATCAGAAATGGCAAGCGAAGCCAGGTCGACGCTAGCGAAGGCGCGATATTTTGCGGACCAAGCCGAGCGACTCGGGGCTCGCGATAAATGGTTCGTGGCAAATTTAGAGGCCGCGATCACGTTTGACCGAAGCACTTGGTACCACCTGTGTAAGGAGTACGCTCGCCGCCCCGGATTTCACAGTTGGAAAGCCGGCCAGAAGTTTAGCCCACTAGCGAAATTTCTAGAGGGGACGCGACACTCCACCCTTCACGAAGGTCCGGTCCCTGTGCAAAGAAGGATTTCACTTTCGGCAATCATCGCCTCCAGGAGCGATATCTCGGCGTCGCTCACGGTCGTTCCCAGCCGGCCTGTGGTTCCCGGTCGGCCATGGTACCGACGACGGATCAAAATTGTTGTGCCAAATTCTACCTATGCGATTAGCCGACTAAAGCGGGAACGCGCGGCTGCACCCGTGACCGCTCCTCCGGCGACCACGCTGATCGCCGGGGAAATCTATTTCACGGACCCGCAGTGGAAGGATCGGCCGGCTTTGGAACTCCTCCGCCAGCACTTCGATGAGCTCGAAAAGATCATCGCTGAAGCTGAAGCGAGGTTCTGATCTCGGCGGGGATCCCGTCAGGCAACTACGCGATGCCAAAAACTCACTACGTAACAATGTCTGCCACCTCGAAGACCAAAGCCGTCATAGGCGTCGAGGTGACGAGCGTCATCGAGTTTTATACCAGGAGCTATCGCAACCTTGCCCTCGGCATCGTGGTGGTCGTACTGGACGCTGCGCTCAGTACAGCGATAGGTCTCGTCAACCCTATAGCGGGTGTAGTGGTTGGCGTGTTCGTCGGCGTTGCAGGATTATGGTTACCTGCTTGGAAAAGTCGCGTTCGGCAAACTACGATCCGCCAGGATCGGAACACCGCGGAAAACGTTAACTAAAGTTTCTGCTCTCCTACGCGATGAGCGCGCACGCGGCAGAATCCATGCGAACAGCGCCTCGAACAGGCCAGCCAGCGCGATCATGCCGCACACCGCGGCGAGTCCGCCCCGTTCAGCGGCGTAAACGGCCGGCGCGAAATAAATCGCCGAGACCACCGGCGGTGCGACGAAGCCCGAGCCGACCCATCCCAGCCGCTGCACCTGGAGCGTCGTCATGATCGCGATCGCGAGCATCGCGAGCGCCACCGCACTGGTCGCGACTTCGACCGGGGCGTGAGCCTTCTGCAGGATCAGCGTGGCGAAAACCAGGTAGGGGCAGATTACCGCGACATGCTGGAACCCGAGCATCAGCAGCCGCACGAGCGGCGGTCGGTCTTCGAGCCCATAGATCAGGTCTGGCGGACGCACCGGAGCGCGCTCAGGCCGTGGACGAACTGAGGACCGTGCCTCGGACTGATGCGCCATGTCGACGGATCCCCCCTCTTTGCGCGAACTCCCCCTTATCCCTCAGACCCGAGCGCTCGTGCAATATCTTGGTGGTGACGAGGCTCCGCGATTCGCTTCACGATCACGGCTTCGTGTGCGTCACTAACCACGTAAGTCTGGTCGCACGGGCTACCGCCTACCACGTTTACCACGGAACCGGATTCGACAGCCCGCTTCTTCCAGCTTCCAGAAGCGCCACCCGTAACTTCGGGCGCTTCCAGGGAGGGATCGATTTCGCGCCATTGCCGGGGGTTTCGCTGGTGTTGCTTGGCGGAGAGGACGTCGGTGACGCCCATGCTCCCGTGGTGGAAGGAAACTTCTCGAGCTGGATTCTGCCGCATAGTCTCCATCCGATAGATTTTTCGTTCAGCGAGAGCCACTACTATGAAAACGAGGTCAGCAGCAGCCGGATCGATCTACGTGCAATCGTGCTCTCGACCGCCGAGATGATGCTTTTAGCGGGCGTCGGTGGAGCGATATGGGGTGGAGGCTCGGTGGGAAACGTCAAAGGGCAGGGTGGTCCGGACCTGGGAATTTTCGTAAGACGATGGCATACGAGCATTGACCTGCAGGTTGGCTATGGAAGCTCGCGTGCCTACGGCCTGGTGAACTTCTCCAGGCAGTTCCACTGGGACGAATAAGGCCCGAGGTGCAGTGGTCGCGACTTCGACCGGGGATGCGCCTTCGGCGGAATCAGCGCACCGTGGGCCCGGCGTCCTTGCAAGGACGCGAGGGGCGGCCGATTATGAGTCCCGCGGGCCGGCTCTGATTCGCACTGCGGCTCGCCGCCAAAGAGGAGTCATCCACGATGCCCCATACGGAAGCCGCCAAAACCGACTCTCCTAAGACGATCGTGCGCGGAGCGTGTCCCCACGACTGTCCCGATACCTGTGCGATGCTGGTTACGGTGGAGGACGGCCGCGCCATCGCAGTGCGCGGCGACCCCGAGCATCCGTTCACCCGCGGCGCGCTGTGCGTCAAGGTCAACGACTACGTCGAGCGCGTCTATAGCCCCGGCCGCGTGCTCCATCCGCTGCGGCGCGCCGGCCGCAAGGGGAGCGGCAAGTTCGAACGGATCACCTGGGATGCGGCGCTCGACGAGATCGCGAGCCGCTACCGGGCGATCATCGCCGAGTACGGCGCGCAGGCGATCCTGCCCTACAGCTATCTCGGCACGGAAGGCTTGCTGAACGGCCTCAACGTCGGCGACGCTTTTTTTAACCGCCTGGGCGCGTCGATTAGCGAACGCACTTTCTGCGCCTCCGGTGCGATCACGGGCTACATGATGACGGTCGGCCCCACGCCGGGCACCGACCCCGAGAGCCTCGTTCACTCCCGCTACATAGTCATCTGGGCCTGCAACGTAATCAGCACCAACCTTCATCTGTGGCCGATTATCGCGGAGGCCAGGCGCCGCGGCGCGAAGGTGGTGGTGATCGATCCGATGCGCAATCGCACGGCCGAAGAAGCCGACTGGCATATCCCGATCCGGCCCGGCACCGACGGCGCGCTGGCGCTGGGAATGATCAACGTAATCATCAATGAAAACCTGACCGACAGTGACTATGTGGAGAAATACACAGTCGGTTACCCGGAGCTGAAGGACCGTGCGCAGGAATATCCGCCGGAGCGGGTTTCGAGTATCACGGGGATTCCCGCCGCCGATATCGTGAAACTCGCGCACGAATATGCGCGCACGCAGCCCTCGGCGATTCGCTTCGGCGTCGGGATCGAGCGTCAGGCCGGCGGCGGCCAATGCGTGCGAGCGATCTCATGCCTGCCGGCCTTGGTGGGCGCCTGGCGCAAGCCCGGCGGCGGCTTGGTCTTCATGCCGAACTTCGCTTTCCCGATCAAGTACGACGTACTGATGCGCCCGGACTTCATCAAACCCGGCACCCGCCACATCAACCAATATCACCTGGGCGCGGCCTTGAGCGGAAAGCTCGGTCTCGCGCCGCCGATCAAGGCGCTGTTCGTCTACAATTCGAACCCGATGGTGGTGGCGCCCGACCAGGATCGAATCGCGGCCGGTCTCGAGCGCGAGGATCTGTTTACGGTCGTGAGCGAACAGTTCATCACCGACACGGCCGACTTCGCCGATATCGTGCTGCCGGCGACGACTCAGCTCGAGCAGTTCGACCTGATGTTTTCCTGGGGGCATCTGTATCTGACGCTCAACATGCCGGCGGTCGCGCCGCTCGGCGAAGCGGTCCCCAATACCGAGCTGTTCCGGCGCCTGGCGGCACGGATGGGCTTTGACGATGCGTGTTTCAAGCGCACCGACGAGGAGACCGTGCTCGCGATCACCGACTGGAAGGCGCCTGCGCTAAGCGGCGTCGATCTCGACGTGCTCAAGCGTGACGGCTACGCGCGGCTGAAAATCGGCACGCCGGATACGTTTGCGCCGCACGCCGAGGGCAACTTCCCGACCGCCTCGGGAAAGACCGAGTTCGTCTCGTCGATGGCGGCGCGGGGAAATTTCGTGCTGCCGCTTTTTCGCCAGGGATCCACCCGTTTCGAGCCGAGCGCCACGGTGGATCCGATCCCCAGTTTTATTGCTCCGCGCGAGTCCGCCCAGGCCAATCCCGCCCTGGCGGCTCGTTATCCACTGAATATCATTTCGCCCAAGTCTCACGCCTTTCTGAATTCCTGCTACGCGAACCAGCCGCATCAGCGCCGGATCGCCGGCGAGCCGGCCGTCACGATTCATCCCGAGGACGCCGCCAAACGAGGCATCGCCGAAGCGCGAGTCGTGCGGGTTTTCAACGATCGCGGCTCCTTCGAGGCGCTGGCGCATCTGAGCGACGCCGTGCGGCAGGGCGTGGTAGTCGCGCCGCTGGGATACTGGCGCAAATTTAGTAGATCCGGCCGCTCGAACAGTACGGTCAACGCCGTCAATTCGTCCGTCCTGGCCGATCTCGGCAACGCGCCGACGTTTTCCGACAACCTGGTCGAAGTCGAAGCGGCGCGATAGGACCGCTGGCGCACTCTCACAACCTGACCGCAGTTGCGTACAGAATCAGGCCTTGTGCTATGAGAGAGTCAACCCGTTTCAAAGGAGAGGAACATGAAGATAGGGTTTTTCGCCATCGGAATCGGCCATCTGACGCGGCCCGACCTGGTAAAGACCGTTGCCGTTAATGCCGAGCGCTTGAACTTCGCTACCGTGTGGGCTCCGGAGCATGTGGTTTTACTCGACAAACATATCTCCAAGTATCCTTACTCGAAGGGTGAGTTCCCGCTGCCCACCGACACGGCGTTCGCCGATCCCTTCACCACGCTCGCCTATGCCGCGGCTTATACCACGCGGGTCAAGCTGGTCACCGGGATCTGCCTGGTGCCCGAGCACAACCCGGTCGTGCTGGCCAAAGTGGTCGCGACCCTCGACCAGCTAAGCGGCGGCCGTTTTACGCTGGGCGTGGGAGTCGGCTGGCTGGAGGAAGAGTTCAACGCGGTCGGCGTGCCATGGGAACGGCGCGCGCATCGCACGCGCGAGTGTATCGACGCGATGCGCGCCCTGTGGCGCGACGCGCACAGCAGCTACAAGGGGGAGTTCTACAAATTCGACAACGTTCGCAGCTATCCAAAGCCGGTTCACGGCGAGGTGCCGATATGGTTCGGGGGCGAGAGCACTCCGGCGCTCAAGCGCGTCGCCGACTATGGCAACGGATGGTGCGGCTTCAATCTTTCGCCCGCCGAGGCGGCGGACAAGATGAAGCACCTCGACCAGTTGATCAAGGCGGCGGGGCGCAAGCGTTCCGAGATTTATGTGGCGCTTTCGCCCTACGCCAAACCGATCACGCAAGACGACCTCAAGCGCTATCGCGACGCCGGCGTCGACGAACTGGGACTGCTTGAGTTCAACCCGCCCTCCAGCGAGCGCGATTTGATCGCCAAGATGGAGCAGATGGCGCGCGAGTGGGTCGAGCCGGCCGCCAAAGTCTAGCTTGATTCAGCTTTAGTTCGCTAAATTGTGTCGGCCCGGCCTCGCCGAGATCCGTGCGAGGCCGGGTCGTCGCCTTACGGTACATTGTGCATCTCCGGCGAAGCGGGCAGGTCGAATTGCCTAGTGTGAAACACGCCCGTAACATGAAACCAATCGGTTGCCCGCGCGTATCCCGGGAGTGACGATCATCGCGCGCGAGGTTCATCGCCTGTTGGGGAAAGTGGAAAGAAGCGCAAACACAGCCCGCTATATCGAAACCGCGCAGGACCGCGATCAGACTGGCGACGCCGCTGAGGCCGGCGACGTACCTGGCCCTCGCCGGCCGAGGGTACGCGCAGCGCTGCCATGGATACTCAGGTTCAGGCTCGAGCTGATTCTCATCGTCGCGCTTGGTGGACTCGCGCTCGCAACCGGGATGACCGCGGCCCCGCTGGTCGACTGGGACGAGGCGACCTACGCCGAGGTGGCGCACGAGGCGATCGCCAACCATAGCTACCTCGACTTCACCTGGAACGGGCAGGCTTACGTCAAAAAGCCGCCGCTGCTTTTCTGGGCGCTGATCGGTTCATTCAAGACGCTCGGCGAAAGCGAGTTCGCGGCGCGGCTGCCTTCGGTCGCCGCCGGTCTGGCTACGCTGCTGCTGATTTACCTGACCGCCGTGGGTGCGGCCGGACGATTGGCCGGAACGCTGGCCGCACTGGCGCCGCTGCAATTTTATTTTTTCATCGCGCGGGGCGGACGTGATTGCGCGACCGACGCGCCGCTGCTCTTTTTTCTTACGCTCGCCCTCTACGCGATATTGCGAGCGCGCGAAGACCGTCGCTTTTGCGCGCTGGCGGGTGTCGCCAGCGGTCTCGCGATCCTGAGCAAGGGGCTGGCCGGTATCATTCCGCTCATCATCGCGCCGTTGGCCGTATTCGCGCTCCCGGGTTTCGAGGCGATTGGGATCGCCGGACTGGCAGTCATTTTCGGATGCGCCTTGGCGGTGGCGGCGCCGTGGTACCTGTACGAGGCGCTGTACAACCCGCTCTTCTGGACCAGTTTCGTCCATCACGAGACGCTCGCCCGCGTCGCGGGGCACCTCGAAGACGAAACCCATTCCGGATGGTACACGCTGTACGGCTTCTGGAAAGAAGTTCATTTTCTATGGCCGCTCCTCCTGCCGTTGGGCGGGTTAGCTGTCGTCGTGATACGGCGCCGAATGGTGCGAGGAGCGCTTGCCAGCGGCGCGCGCCGGTTGCGGTCGATTAGTCCCGCGGTGAGCTTATGGATCGTGTGGCTGGTCGTCGCGCTGGGCGCGGCCTGCGCGGTGCAGACCAAGCTGCCGTGGTATATCCTGCCGGCGTTTGTGCCGACGGCGCTGTTGGCGGGAACGCTGGCCGCGCGCGCGCTGGAATATCGCGGCCCGATGAGAGGCGCGGTGGCGGGCCTGGGCGCGCTGGCACTGGCGCTGATGCTCGTGCATGCGCCCGTGCGCTGGCGCGCAATCGCCCTAACGCATCATCGTGAACGTCTGCGCAGCGGGCCAAGCTACACGATGGGGCTAAAGGCGCGGCGCGCCGCGGCGCTGCTCGACGGCGGCCGGCTATACTTTGCCGGTATAGAACTGCCGACGCTGGTCTACTACAGCGAGATGCACGTCGAGTTCATCAAGGCGCCGGGTGGCATCGAGCCCATCATGGACCCGGGCGCTGGTGAGCTTCCGCCCCTGGATTCCAATGATCTTGCGCTGATCGATCCACAGGGCGACTTGGTGCCGATCGCCAACCTCGGCCGCGAATGGGACGTCAGCGGTCCCAAGGCGCCTTGATAACCGGCGCCGCCCTTCCATCGCTGGCTTATCGTGCTCGCGCTGGTCTGGACGCTCGACCGGCATTCCCCGTCGGCGCGTTTGCAATTTGATCCAAAGCTTGCTTTAGACTCGGACGGCTTAGCCACGGCGCGCGGCAGTATCGCGCGCGCCGAATCGCGCGCATTTTTTGCACGCGCGCAGCACGCAAGGGGACATTTGCCATGTTGAAAAGCGAAAAACGTATTCTCACGACCCATGTCGGAAGTTTGCCGCGCAATCCGAAACTGACCGAACTACTGCTGAAGCAGGAGCGCGGCGAAACGATCGACGAAAAGCTCCTCGATCGCGAGGCCGAGGCCGCCGTCGCGCACGTGGTCGAGCGTCAGCTCGCCGCCGGCGTCGACATCGGCAACGACGGCGAGCAGCCGCGAGTCGGATTTCAAACCTACGTGCCGCAGCGGATGAAGGGCTTCGGCGGCGAAAGCAAGCGCCCGACGCCGTGGGACATGCGCGAATTTCCCCAGTATGTTGAAGTGATGCGGCGGCGCGGGATGCTGGAAGGCGCCAAAGTCTTCAACGCGCCGCAAGCGATCGGCCCGCTCAGCTATGAAGATCTGAGCGCCGTGCGCAGAGAATGCGACATGTTCGATAAGTCGGCCGCCGGAAAGTTTCCCGAGCGCTTCATGACCGCGGCGGCGCCCGGCATCATCGCTACCACGATGCTCAACGGAGGATACTTCGACACCCACGAACGTTACGTCATGGCGGTGGCCGACGAGATTCGCAAAGAATACGAATACATCCACTCCCGCGGCTATATTCTGCAACTCGACGCGCCCGACCTCGCGATGGAGCGCACGTTCCTGTACCAGGACAAGACGGTCGACGAGTTTGTCAAGATCGTCGAACTGCATATCGCCGCGGTCAACCGCGCGGTGGTCAACATCCCTCCCGATCGCGTGCGCCTGCACGTATGCTGGGGTAACTACGACGGCCCGCACATGCACGACGTGCCGGCCGAGGCGATCCTGCCCGCAATCTACCAGGCCCGCGTCGGCGCGCTCGCGCTCGAAGGCGCGAATCCGGCCCATGAACACGAGTACAAGGTGTTGAGCAAGCTGCGCCCGCCCGCCGGCATGCTCATCATTCCCGGGGTGATCGATTCGACCTCCTGCTTCGTCGAGCATCCAGAGGTTGTGGCCGATCGAATTTGCCGAGTGGCCGAGGCGGTCGGCGATCGTTCGCGGATAATCGCCGGCGTCGATTGCGGATTCGGTACGTTCGCGGCGTGGGAGATGGTGCCCGAGGACATCGTATGGGCCAAGCTGGGTGCGCTGCGTAAGGGCGCGGATCTCGCTACGCAAAGGCTGTGGAAGTGAATCGAACCGCTTTTGGGATGCCGCCCGCGCGCCGAGCGCGCGGCGGCGTCCGCCCAATCCCGTCGCAGTCGCAATCCGTCGCGGCGACGGCGCTCGCGCGACGCGGCGATCGCTTAGTGCGGAAACAGATGGACCACGTGCGGAAGCAACACGTAGGTCATGCCGCCTGCCAGCACCAGCAGAGCCGGATTGATGTGCCGCCAGAGCAGCAGCGCGAAGATTGTCAGAGCGATTAACAGGCTGGTCAGGTTGAAGATCGACAGCCGCGCGATCGCGTAGGTGCCCGCGAGCATCAGGCCGATCGCCACCGGCGCCATCCCGTGTTGAACCGCCGCCCGCCACGGCGACTCTTTGAAGTGCACCCACAGCCGGTTGGCGACCAGGGTGAGGATGCAGTCGGGCAGGAAGAAGGCCAACCCCACCACCAGCGCACCCATCGCTCCGGCCATCTTTTGGCCGATTAGCAGTACCATCAGCATGTTCGGCCCCGGCGCGACCTGGCCGAGGCTGTAGATATCGCGGAACTGGGCGTTGGTGACCCAGTGAAATTGATCGACCGTCATGTGCTGCATCTCGGGCAGTACCGCCGTGCCTCCGCCCACCGCGAGGATTGCGAGCAGCATGAACACCCAGGTCAAGTTGAGTAATTTTGCCATCGTTGTGTGTATCCCGTCCGGTCTCAGTGCCGCAGGCTGATGTAGCGCCTGTGGAGCAAGCGCTCTCGCAGATGGCGTGCGCGTTCCTCCAGCAACTCATGCTTGGCGCCGGGCCGGTAGAGCAGTACCGCGGTCGTGCCGATTACCACCAGCACGATGTAGAGCGGAATGCGCAGAATACTCACCGCGACGAACGTCGCCAGGATGATCGCGAGATCGAGCGGTTTGACGAACTGCTTGTGTCCCAACTGCAGGGTCACCGTGCTTAGCAGTCCGACCGCCGCCGCCGCTACGCCGATCAAAAACGCTTTAATCTGCGGATTGTGCGATTGCTCCTGCCAGAAGGCGCCCAGCCCCATGATGACGACCACTCCGGGCAGCATCAGGCCCGCCACGGCCGCGATTGCGCCTGGAATCCCGCGCAGGCTGTCGCCGATGATCACGCTCATGTTGACCGCGTTGAGCCCGGGCAGGGTCTGGCTTATCTCGAGCGCGTCGAGGAAGGCCTCATCATCGAGCCACTTGGTGTCGCTGACCGTGTACTCGCGGAGATAGGCGACCACCCCGCCGCCGAAGCTTATCGCCCCGGCCGTCAGGAAGGTCCAGAAAATCGTTCCCAGCGAAACCTGCGCGCCGGCCCCTGCCTCCGCCACCGCGCTCGCATCATTCATGATGATTGACCGGCTTGCGTCCCATCCCGTAAACCATCGCGGTCTTGGTAGTGCCCAGCGCGACCCAATCACCACACTCCAACTGGATCTCCTTGAAGAACCTCTCCGATAAGTCGCGCGCCTTGTGATGCAGCGAGGCCATCCCTTCGAATTTAAGCTGGTAGCCGAACTCGGCAATCATATCGCGTCCGGTCGAGCGGTTGCGCCACACCGCCACCGAAGCCTTGCACTGCGCCTTGCCGCCGAAGTCCAACTCGCCGAGATGGACCAGCGTTTCGTCCACGGTCACGTCGTTGACGACGCCCATCGTGGCCTTGGGATTGGCGCTGCGCACCTTCTGCAGGGCGGGAAAAACCTGCGAGATGATCTCGAAGCGCTGGGTCAGGATGACGTTGGGCGTGTCCAACTCGCAGCCGTTGGCGTACAGCATCCGCATCCCGGCAAGCTGATCCTTGAGCTGAAGGACCTCCTCCTTGAACTTGATGGTGTAGATGCAGGGCAAGAGCGGATGCATGTCGACCCCGGCCGCGGCCTTCGCATCGGGATTGCGGTAGCGGATGGTCAGCTCGAAGTTCGGTTCGGGGTGGCCCTTTTTGAAGAAGGTCCGTTTTCGCAGGATGAAGCCGTCGGTGTAGAGCTTGAAATGCGGCGTGTCGTAGAAGACGACCTCGCGGACGTGCGGTTCGTGCTTCTCGGATTTTTCCAGTTGAACTCCCAATCCTTTGGCGACATGGTTGGCGTGCTTGTAGAACTTGTGAAAGCCGTCCTCGTCCGCAAAACGCTCCGGCTTGAGCAACAGCTTGTACTCTCGAAAATGAATTTGCGCCTCGGGACCGAACTGGCCCTCTTCGTGTTTGTGATTTTCGTGTCCGTGGCTCATGGTTCGCGATTACTCCCCCGATGTTGCGCCTGATATTTCGAGTGACGTGATGAGGATTTTATACAATGTTACGCGGCCAGTCTGCCCTTCAACTCTATCGGGTCGATCAGGCGACGCATCGTGACCGTCCTTCATCAGCCCACCATCAGTCAGTATGACGAATCCGACTATCAGTACGATTTGGCCCCGTCAATGTCCTATGCCTCCGCCGCTGCATTCGCCCGCGCAAGGCCAGCGTGGATGGTCAATGGCAGGCGGACGCTGCCTGCGATGGCCGCATCGGGACGGATCTATTTCGCGCGCCGCCGTGGTATACAGGGCATCTACATCGAGGAGACGACGATGAGCACAGATGCGCCTGTAGGAGTACTCGACGGCTACAAGGTCCTCGACTTTACCCAGTACGTCGCTGGGCCGACGGTTACCTTAATGATGGCCGAGATGGGCGCGGAGATCATCAAGGTCGAGCTTGCGCCGAGCGGCGACAAGACCCGCCTCGCGCCGACGCAGGTCAATGGGCGCAGCGGCTACTACGTTCAGCATAACCGCGGCAAGAAAAGCCTTTGTGTCGACCCCAAGTCTCCCGATGGCTTGGCGATCCTCAAGGCCCTCGTGGCCAAGGTCGACGTGGTGGTGGAAAACTTCGCGCCCGGCGTCATCGGGCGCATGGGACTTGGCTGGGAGACAGTCAAATCGATCAACTCGCGCGCGATCATGTGCTCGGTTTCGGCCTTCGGCCAGACCGGGCCGCTCTCGGGCCAGCCCGGCTTCGATACCCTGGGCGCCGCCTACGCTGGCATTACCAGCATGGGCGGTGAGCCCGACGGCCCGCCATACGTGGTGATGGCGGCGATCGGCGACGTCAGCACCGGTGCGCATGCGATGGGCGCGATAGCTTGTGCACTGCTTTATCGCGAACGCAGCGGCCGCGGACAATACCTCGACCTGTCGCTACTGGATACTTATTTTCACTACCATGAAGCGAGCGTTCAGATACATAGCCTGAGCAAAGGCGCGTACAAGCCGACGCGCTCAGGGCTGCACAACTTCTATCTCGCGCCGGTCGGGGTGTTCAAAGCGCACAAGGGACACATCATTATCATGTGCCCGATGGATCATATCTTCGTACTGTTGTGCAATGCGATGGGTCGGCCGGAACTGGCGCAAGACCCGCGCTTCATCGACAACGATTCGCGGGTGAAAAACTGCCGGGCGCTGGTGGATCAGATCGAAGGCTGGATCGCTTCATTGCCGAGCGACGCAGCCGCGCTGGCTGCGATGCAGGAGCATCGGGTGCCCTGTGCGCCGGTGCTCTCGGTCGAGGAGGCGATCAATCATCCGCATTTGCGCCAGCGCGGCACTATCCGCAAGGTGCACGACCGGATGCTGGGCGACCTCGAGCTGCCGGGTTTCGCACTGCGTTTCTCGGATTTTCCCGTTCCGCTCGATCTGGAAGCGCCGTTTTTGGGCGAGCACAACGCCGAAGTGCTCGGTCACTACCTGGGCTATACCGCGGAGCAGGTGGCGGAGTTTGAGCGCCGCGGCGTGCTGCGCCACGAGCGGCTCTGACCGGAACGCTCGCTGCCTGGCGCTAGACTTCGCCCGACAATTCGAATTCTATCCCGCCGATCCGCTTGGCGACGGCGTTGTAGAGCCAACAGACAATGGCGGTGAAGATAAACGCGCCCACAGCATAAAAAACCGGCGCGATCAGCACCATGAGAAACGAGCCTCTGTGGCCGTGGCCTCTCGAGGCCGACACGATCAGAAACAAGGGCACCATCACCAACAGGCCGAAGAGGAAATAAACGGCCCCCATGACCTTCGAAGTCTGAAGTACCGCGAACGATTTGATTTGGCGCATCGGCTGGCCTCCGGCTGACGAATTTTCGGCCTCCGACGCACTGACAGGCGCGCCGGACGCGCTCAAATTTTGATTTCGCGCAAAAACGGGCGCAGCGCTTCGACCAGGCCGCGCGGATTATCGCCCTGCACCGTGTGCGCCGCGTTTTCGATCCGCAGCCAGCGTCCATCGGGCAGCGCGCTCGCGAAACCGGCCGCGCTCTCGTCGGTCAACACGTCGCTCTTGGCGCCGCGCAGCACCATGGTCGGGCAGGTCATGTGAGCGATCTCGTTCATGATCTCCGCTTGGCGAGCGCGCATCGACTCGGGCGTGGGATGGGCGCGATTGGGGTCGTGCTTCCAGGTCCACTTGCCGCTGGGTAGCTCGCGCAGGTTATGCAGCAGGCTGCGGCGCAGCAGCGCGGGATTGCGCAGCGGATTAAACGCCATCGCGCGCTCCACGAACGCGTCGACCGAGTCCAGCTCGCGGTCCTGGGCGAGGAAGTCGCGGATGCGCGCGGTGCCACTGGGATTGAGTTCGGGTGCGATGTCGACCAGCACCAGGCCGGCCATCCGGCGCGCGAACTTCGCCGCGTACGCCATCGCCGCAAACCCGCCCATCGAATGACCGACCACCAGCGGGCGCTTGAGCCCCAGTTTTTCGATGAAGTGCTCGATGTCGCGCACCTGGCTCGGCAGGCTGTAGTCGCCGACCGGCGACCACTCGCTGTCGCCGTGGCCGCGCTGGTCGAGCGCGATGCAGTGGTACTCGGCGCAGAGCGCCAGGCATACGAGATCCCAGGTATGCGCGTTGAGCCCGCCACCGTGCAGGAAAAGTATCGGATGGCGTCCCGCGGTACCCCAGTCGAGGTAGTGGAAACGCATCCGGTTGACCACGACGTCGTGGTCTTCGGGAAGGGTGAAATGCGGTACTTCGAGCCCAGCGACCTCGGCGGCCAGCTTCAGGTGCTCGAGTTGTTCCGATGCTTGCAGCATGGTTCGTTTGTCCTCGCGATCGATTTCCGCGATCGATTTCGTTGAGCGTCCGGCGCACGGGATCGCCCACAATTGGATGTAGTTTGTTTTATCAAAGCGGACGCCGCGCCCGCCAGACTGATCGGCGGCCATCAATTTGCGATCGACTAGGAGCGGTTCTTTCGGCAGGCACGGTTCTTTTAACCGTAATTTGCTTGCAATCTATCGCGCCCGAAGGCTACGCTTCGCGCGTGCGTATTCGCGTTCGGCACCTGTCGCGATGCGTCCTGTGTGGCGCCGGTGGTTGGTGTGGCCATGCCTGGGCCGTATAGCGCCAATGCATTCACTCTCGCTCCGGCATCGCCGCAAGCGGCCGCCATTTCGCAACTCTTCGTCGGCACGCTGATTTTTCTTGGCGCGATCCTCGCGCTCATTACTTTTCTCGTTATCTACGCCATCATCCGCTATCGGGACCGGCCGGGAGCGCCCGAGGCGCGACAAAATTTCGGCTCGCGAAAGCTCGAACTCCTCTGGACGGCTGTGCCGATCCTGTCGCTGGTCGTGCTGGCGAGCTTCATGTTCCGGACCATGACCGCCAGCGATCCTCCGACCGCCGACGCCAAGCCTGACCTCAGGATCGTCGCCCATCAATGGTGGTGGGAGATCTACTATCTCAAGACCGGCGTGGTCACGGCCAACGAGATACACATTCCGGTCGGAAAACGGCTGCTGGTGGATTTTCGCTCGGCCGACGTGATCCATGACTTTTGGGCGCCCGATCTGGGACGCAAGATCGACATCGTGCCGGGCCATCCCAACCGCCTGTGGATCGAGGCCGACCATGCCGCGACTTACCTTGGAGCCTGCGCCGAGTTCTGCGGCAACGAGCATGCGTGGATGCGCTTTCTGGTGATCGCGGATCCGCCCGAGAAGTTCGCGGCCTGGCTAAAAGAGCAGGCGGGCGTGCCACCCAAGCCCGCCACGGCGGATGAGCAGCTCGGGGCCAAGATCTACCGCGATCGTATTTGCACCAACTGCCACCTGCGCAGCGTCGGCCCCGACCTCACGCATATCGCCAGCCGCCGGACGTTGGCGGCGGGCGCACTCGAGAACTCGCCGGAAAACCTCGCGGCCTGGCTTCACGATCCCGACGACTTCAAGCCCGGCAGCAACATGCCTAATTTCAAGCTGAGCGACGACGAGGTCCGCGCGCTGGTCGCGTACCTGGAGACGCAAAAATGAAAGAGGTGGCGATTCCCGAGTCGCTCGGCGGCGAGTCGTTCGAGGCCGAGGCGCGCGAGGGCTGGCTGAGCTGGGTCGCCACGGTCGACCACAAAAAAATCGGGCTCATGTATCTGTTCTCGGCCCTGATTTTTTTCCTGGTCGCCGGCGTGCTGGCGCTTGTGATGCGTATCCAACTCGCCATACCCGAGAACCACTTTCTCAGCCCCGAGACGTACAACCAGATCTTTACGATGCACGGCACCACGATGATTTTCCTGGTGGTGGTGCCGGCGTTGGTCGGGTTCGCGAACTACCTGGTGCCGCTGATGATTGGCGCGCGCGACATGGCCTTTCCCCGGCTCAACGCGCTCGGCTTCTGGGTGCAGGCGCTTGGCGGCGTGATGCTGTATTTCAGCTTCGCCACCGGCGGGGTTAATGGCGGAGCGCCCGCAATCGGATGGTTCGGTTACGCGCCGCTCAGCGAGACGGCCTTTTCCTACGGTCCCGGCGTCGACTACTGGGTGCTCGGATTGCTCGGGATCGGCGTGGGCACGCTTACCGCCGGAATCAACCTGATCGCGACGACCATCTGCCTGCGCGCTCCCGGAATGAGTATCCGGCGCCTCCCGCTGTTCGTCTGGATGACGCTGGTAACGGGCTTTCTGATCGTGGTGGTGATGCCGATACTCAACGCCGGGCTGGTGATGCTGCTTATCGACCGCCTGCTCAACGCGCATTTTTTCCGGGCCGATACCGGTGGCTCAGCGGTGCTGTGGCAGCATGTCTTCTGGGCCTTCGGCCATCCCGAGGTCTACATCATGGTGCTGCCGGCTTTCGGGATGATCTCCGAGATCGTGCCGGTTTTCTCCGGCAAGCCAATCTATGGCTATGATTTCGTTGCCGCCTCGACGGTGGCAATCGCGTTTCTGAGCCTCACCGTGTGGGCGCATCACATGTTCGCGGTCGGTCTCGGGCACACCTTCGACCTTTTCTTCGGCTTCACCAGCATGGCGATCGCGGTGCCCACGGGAGTGAAGATTTTCAATTGGACCGCAACCATGTACCAGGGGCGGGTGCGCTTTACGACCCCGATGATGTTCGCTGTGGGGTTTCTCCTGATGTTCACTATCGGCGGGCTCTCGGGCGTCGCCTTTGCGGTAGTGCCGATCGACTGGCAGTTGACCGATAGCTATTTCGTGGTCGCGCACTTTCATTACGTGCTGTTCGGTGGCACCGCCTTCGCGGTTTTCGGCGGCGCATACTATTGGTTTCCCAAAATGAGCGGCCGGATGCTCGACGAGCGTTGGGGCAAGGTGCATTTCTGGTTGACGCTCGTCGGTTTCAACCTCACCTTCATGGTCCAGCACGTGCTCGGGATGTTCGGGATGCCGCGCCGTGTGTTCACCTATCCCGCGTTGCCGGGATGGGAAACCATGAACATGATTTCGACCATCGGTGCGTTCATCCTGGGATTTTCGGTCCTGATCTTCCTCGTCAACGTCGTGATGTCGCTGCGCAGCGGCGAGATAGCCGGCGATAATCCCTGGGGCGCCTGGACGCTGGAGTGGGCGACTACTTCGCCGCCGCCCGAGGAAAACTTCGAGCGCGTGCCGCCGATCCACGGCCGCCGGCCGCTATGGGACCTCGCCCACCCCGATCGCACTGACGAAATGATGATGAAACTGACGGGATGAGCGAAAACGATGTCCGAGAATACGATGCCTGACAAGACCAAGCTCGGAGTCGGCCTCTTCATACTCTCCGAGGCGAATTTTTTCCTCATCCTGCTGGTCGCCTACGTGTACTTCCATACCCTCCCCAGCGACGGTCCAAGCGCCTCCAGCAGTCTCAATCCGATTCACACGCTCGCGTTCAGCATCTGCCTGTTTCTGAGCAGCGCGACGATTCACCTGGCCGGACGCAGCTTCAAGCTGGGCCAGCGCCGCGCCGTTAGCGTATGGCTCGCGTTGACCGTGGCGCTCGGCGCGATTTTTCTCTGCGGACAGTCGCTCGAGTACCTGGGGCTCTTCGCGCACGGAGTTAGTATCAACACCAACCTGTTCGGCTCGACGTTTTTCACCCTGACCGGGTTTCATGGCCTGCACGTGTTAATCGGACTGTGCGCGCTGATAGCGCTGCTGGGTATCGCGATGAGCGGACGAATGAGTCAAATCAAGCCGTCCGGCTTCGAGACCGTCAGCATGTACTGGCATTTCGTCGACGCGGTGTGGGTGGTGATCTTCACGGTGGTTTACCTGTGGCCGCTGGTCGCGTAGCGGCGCAAATTTGCTGAGCGGCGGCGCCAAGCAAGATGGCTGAAATACTACGAGCGTGGGACCCGGATCTGTCCGTGCTGATCGGATGCGCGGCGCTGCTGGCAGGCTACTGGAGCGCTTATCGCGGCGATTTGTCTCGCGCCGGATGGTTCGTTGCCGGGGTGGCAGTGATGCTGTTCGCGCTGATTTCGCCGCTCGACACGCTTGGCGATGAGTATCTGTTCAGCGCTCACATGCTCCAACATCTGCTGCTCGAGCTGGCGGTGCCGCCGCTATTGTTGCTCGGCCTCACGCCGCGGTTCGCGCGCGCGGTCATCGATCGCCCCGCGCTCGGCCGCATCGAGCGCGTGCTGGGAAATCCGCTGGTGGCCTGGACGCTCGGAATAGCGACGCTCGCGCTATGGCATTTGCCGTGGCTTTTCGATGCCGCGCTCGGTAATGAATATATCCACATCGGCGAGCATCTGAGTTTCATGGTGACCGCGACCATATTCTGGTGGCCGATTCTGGCGCCGCTTCCGCAGTGTCGAATATCGCCGCTATGGGCGCAGCTCTATCTGTTCGGCGGAGCGATGGCGAGTACGCTGCTGGGCATCTGGCTGACCTTCACGCCCACCGTCCTCTATGCGCCCTACCTGCATCCCGACGACTCGCTGCACCTTGCGGGGGTGCTGCGGGCGGTATGGGGCCTGACGCCGGCGCTCGACCAGCAGGTGGGCGGGCTGCTGATGTGGGTGGTCGGCGGCTTCGTGTTCCTGGCGGCGATGGTCGCGCTGTTTCTGCAATGGTTCGGCATGGCCGAGACGGACGGCGTTGCACCCGCGCCGGCGGGTTTTTAGGAGGCAAGCAGATGGCCCTGGAAGACGGACCGCAACCGCGCCCGGGCGAGGCCGGCGAGTGGAGCACGCCACTGCCGGAGAAGACTCCGCCGTCGACCTACGCGCCGGCGTTTCTTGCGCTCGGCATAACGTTTCTGCTTTTCGGAGTAGTCAGTTCCTATATATTTTCGGCTGCCGGTTTCGTTCTGATGGTAGTGTCCATTAGCAAGTGGGTGGGGGAATTGTTACATGGCGAGTGAAACGCAGAAGCCCGGCGCGGGCGAAGCGTTGAGCCCCGAACGCCGCCGCTTCATGGGCCGGCTCAGTATCGCGCTCTCCGCCGTCGCCGCCGCCATCGTCGGCATCCCAGTCGTCGGTTTCATCCTGGGCCCGCTGCTCGTCACCGAAAAGGACGTCTGGCGCACGGTGGGCGCCGTCGACAGCTTCAAGGCCGGCGAGACCGTGAGCGTCAGCTTTCTCGACCCCTCGCCGATGGCCTGGGCGGGAGTGGCCGCGATGACGGCGGCGTGGCTGCGGCGCCTGGAGTCCGGCGGCTTCGTCGCCTTCGCGGTCAACTGCGCGCACCTCGGATGCCCCGTGCGATGGCTGCCGAAGGCCGACCTCTTCATGTGTCCCTGTCACGGCGGCGTTTACTATTCCGACGGCAGCGTGGCCGCCGGTCCGCCACCGCGCGGACTGTTCAAGTATCCGGTTCGCGTGCGCGATGGACAGGTCGAAATCCTCGCCAGCGCGGTTCCAATCGAGTAGTCGCGCGGGAGGGTGATGGTGATAAGGAAGCTCTTCAAGCAAGCCGTCGACGCCTTCGAGGAACGCACCGGCCTGATTAAATTTTTCGACGACGTCATGCGTCATCCGGTGCCGCCCAACACCGGATGGTGGTACGTGTTCGGCAGCGCGGTGCTGGTCGCCTTCATGATGCAGGTGGTGACCGGGATTGCGCTGGCGACGCGCTATGTCGCGTCGTCGGGGTCGGCCTACCAGGTCCTCGAATTCATCACTTACAAGGCGGTGCTGGGAAACTTTCTGCGCGGGATGCACTTCTTCGGCGCCTCGGCGATGATCCTGCTGGTCGGCATCCACATGATTCAGGTTTTCCTGATGGGCTGTTACAAGTACCCGCGGGAATTCAACTGGATCAGCGGCGTGATGCTGCTGTTCATCACGGTCGCGATGGGTTTCAGCGGGCAACTCCTGCGCTGGGACCAGACTGCGGTATGGGCCACGGTGCTCGCGGCCGAGATGCTGGGGCGCACGCCGTTCATCGGTACCTACCTCGCGCGCTTTCTGCTTGGCGGCAAGACGCTCGGCGGTGCGACGCTCAGCCGCTTTTTCGCTTTCCACGTATTTTTCCTGCCAGCCATGATTTTCGGGCTGGTCGCGCTCCATCTTTACCTCGTGATCCATGACGGAATCTCGGCGCCGCCGGTGCCCGGCGAAAAGGTCAATCCCAAAACCTATCGCGCCGAATATGAAAAGCTGCTCGAGGAGCGCGGCGTGCCGTTTTGGCCCGATGCCGCGTGGCGCGACGTGGTGGTCGCCTTTGCCGTGGTCGTGACTATCGCGGCGCTGGCCTACTTCATCGGACCGCCCGCGCTCGGCGGGCCCCCCAATCCAAGCCTGCTCGCCAACGATCCGCGCCCGGATTGGTACATGCTGTGGTACTTCGCCGTGCTGGCGCTGCTGCCGCGCGGGATGGAGTCGGTGTTCATGGTCGCGGCGCCGGTGGCGGCGATCGTCTTCCTGCTGCTGGTGCCGGTGCTATGGAATAAGGGCGAGCGCCATCCATCGCGCCGTCCGTGGGCGGTCGCGGCCGTCCTCATGATCGTGCTGAGCATCGTCGCGTTCTGGATCGAGGGGTCGATATCACCATGGTCGCCGAAATTCGACGCCCAGCCGCTCTCCGCCGCCCTGGTGGGTACGACCAGCCCTCCGATTGTCACGGGGGCGCAGCTTTTTCATGACAAGGGATGCGAGTTCTGCCACACGATCGACGGCCACGGCGGGATGCGCGGCCCCGATCTGACCGAGGTGGCGCATCGGCTGAGCGTCGACGACATCCGCATCAGGATCGCCAACGGCGGGGGCAACATGCCGTCTTTCGCGGGAATCCTGACCCACGACGAACTCGACAACCTGGTGTCCTTTCTCGAGTCTCGGACGACGCTGCCGCCGGGCATGACGTCCAGTGTCGCCAGCCCTGCGGCCGTGGCGCGATCAGAAAGCACACACGCGCTGGGCGGTCGCAAACCTTAGCGAATCGGGGCCGCTACAGCTTTGCCAGCCTTTGACGGATCGCGAGAGTCCCAGTTTGATTCGCCGGCTGGCCGGAGACTTTGCCCCCGGCGCCAGTTCGCGTAGACTCGCTTGCGCGCGAGCCGTTAGCTCAGGCCGGTAGAGCATCTGACTTTTAATCAGAGGGTCCCGGGTTCGAGTCCCGGACGGCTCATCAAAATATCCCAACGAAATCAAAGCGTTTTTGGAAATCATCGAATTAACCAATCAGTCGACAAGATGTTTTGTACAAGATTTGTCCGAGTCCGTCAAGGCTGTGCGATGACCTGAGCCGATTCCTACGGCTCGGTCGGCGGAGTTGTACCGGGTGTCGGTCTCTGCGGGCGATGACTCCTGTCCCCGACCCCGG
>CAWCMA010000007.1:0-634272 GCA_963796565.1 uncultured delta proteobacterium
ATGTGAGACCAGGCCGCGCACCAGCAATTCAACGCGGTGCTGCGCAATATGCTGGAAGACGATGATCCAGTGAATCAAGTCGAGCGTGCCTTCCAGGCGCCGTTCGGACTTGACTAAGGAGACGTTGGTGATTTTGCGCTCGCGGCAGTTGCGCGCCGCCTGCGCCATCATCGCGTCCGAGACGTTGACGCTCACCGCACGGCCGGCCATACCCAACGATGATCGTCAAATCCGATTGATTGATCGCGATCGAGGCCGTTGCGGGCGTGACACTCCAAGTTTCCCGACGCATACACTTGGTATACCAACGATCCCTTGGCTCCGGCCGGGACGATAAATTGATTTGCTCGCGGCGTCGCGACGAACGCAGCCGTCGCCCTGGTTGCCCCGAGGCGGATTTCATAGCGATCGAAATCGAGTGCCAGACACTCATCTCATACCTGAGACACGCGGCCAAGCGATAGTTTGGTAGCCGTGAGTCCCGTGACGTTGGGCGGCGGTAGGTCCTGCCCTGCACGTGTGATCCTCGATCACTTTCCACGGAGAAAACGTGCCATCGTCGTAAGCGTACCGCGCCAAATTACCGGTGTCGGTCGAGCTGAAATCGGACTTTGGCGTCCGATTGGTTACGGTATGAGAACTGGTATTTTCGTCATCTGGCTTTACTGTCGCCGCCATTGGCATTCCTCTCCTCTTAAGGTACGCAAAGATTGATTGCGTTCTCTACTGACAACCATGCTCCGGTTTTCGTCCCCGCGCTAGTACATGCAACCGGCGGATTTGACGCCGGATCGCAGTCGATGCAGTAGCGGCGCGTTCCATTATTTTTCGCCGCGCCGACCGGGATATCCGCGAACTTGACGCCAAAGATCCATCCCCCCCGAATGGCGCGCACCCACCAAGATTTACCGGAATTGGTCAGAGGACACGCTAAAGGGCAATATAACATTCTCTAAGCCTATTGGCCACGACGGATTGTTCACTACGTTTACCACTTCCGACGGCGTTGAGAGTGTATGCCAATTAAGGCCATTGACGAGCACCGGAGCACCGCCATTCTGTTCGATCAGGGCCGTGACGGTGCCAGAGGTACTTGGAAATCCGCCGTCTATTTTGATCGGCCTCATCATTACCGCCAGCATAGAACACGGCTTTAAGAGTCGGCCTATCCTCGAAATCAGTAATCGGAGTATTAATCAGATAGCCGAAAGTCTGATAAAACGCGTAGCCGTAGATCGCCTGATTGCTAAAATCGGCGAAGTCGGGCGAATCTCATCTGGCCCGAGCTTCCCTCGGCGATAATGCAGGCCGCTTGGCCCTCGCATTGTGGATAGCGGATCAAGAGATTGTTCTATTGATCGCCAAAGACGAACCCCACGCTTGTGTGACGACCGTCAGAACCGGACCTCACGCTTACATGATTGAAATCCACGCCCGGTAGTTATTATCCGCGAGATGGACACCGGTCCGCGCCGCGCTTTCAATCCATATATATTTTCTATACTGTAATTCGACATCAACGTCGCCCAGATCCCGTTATCGCTAAGCGCCATGTTACCGATGTAGATCGGATCCACAATCGCCGCACCGTTAGCGGTCTCGATCTGGATATAGGCAGTTGTCCCGCCCGTACCCACGGACGCCTGAAGCGTGCCCTTGGGCGCGCTAGTCGGATAATTGAGGAAAAGACCGTGTTACCATCCTGCGTGAATTGGGCGGTCGGCGGTGTAAACGTCGAAGTATAACTTGGCAGTGTTGGATATCCGTAGCGAGGAAAAGTAGGTGGGTAGCACGTTCCATGTGACATTAAAACCAAATTGGCCGCAGAGGTAGGATTGGTGCCCGCACCCGTAAGTAAGAATGTCTCAAATTTAGGGATTGTCCAGTTGCCCGATGCCGCCGTCGTTTTGAGCAAAGCGCCGTCGAGGAACAGCCGAGCGTTGGAACGCATTACATGACCATAACAGCTACGCGGTGGATCTGGGCCGGGGTCATATTACTTATGGTCAGCGTCGAGGACGGGAATACTTACATTCGACCCGCCAATGTCGAAACTCGCGGCGAGGTAGTTGTGAGTACAAGAACCCATCCCGTCAGTTAGGGTAAGGGACATCGCGGAAACATTCGACGACTGTGGCGCGCTATTCCCGTAAGTGAGCAAACCAAAGGTGTTACTTGAATTTGTGGGCGCCATCGCCTCGGTATAAAACTCAACGGTGAAATGCGGGAAACCCGTAAGTCGGGCCTCTAAATTCGAGGCGTTGGCGATCTCTATTGCCGCATGGTTGTTTCTGAATCTCGCGCCCGGCCAACTGTTGTTTGACACCCCATCAAGGGTGCTGCCGCTTCCCGTGGCAAGCGTCGTTCCGGTCATCGCCCGAGTCCAAATCACGCTGCCATCCGATACCGTGCCGCCATTGGTTCCCGGCCACGCCGGATGCCAGCCGCTGCCAGAAGTCCCGCCTGTCGTGGCGACCTCGACGTTGCCATTTGAATCGAGGATTTCTCGATACTGACCGTAGAAATGCGAGTTCTTACAAACCGCCGTGATGCTCGCCGTTAGCGGCGGCTTCCACCCGGTTTCGGCCCCCTGAACGATCAGATTTGGGCCATAATAAGTCTGGCAAAATTTCGTCTGCTTCCAGCCGCCACCGTTAAACTGTTTATCGCAATGCAGCTGGATCGGCGAGGAAGTCCGGTAGCAGGATCCCCCTGGAGTCGCGGGCAAAAACACTTCCGGCTTGAAAGCGCCACCGACGGCGCAAGCATCATCAGTGGCTCCCTGAATCATCGCAGTATTATCTGTCGCCGTATCCGTTGGCGAAGCGGCAGGGACAACCGAATATGGCGGCTTCGTTATGTTAATCAGCCCGGATGGAGAATCACGAGCGGAGCCAGGCAGGGCACAGTCCGGCCCCAACGTGATAACGCCTATAGCGAATTCATCAGTCGGGCACCCGCCGATGCCTGCTGCCGAGGTTGGTACGGGCTCCGGCAGAATCGGTCGCATTCTTGCCGCCATGCGCTTGCAATAGCGGCGTCTCAAGCAACCTGCCACCGCCGCCGCTGGTCCTCAGGTAGCTCCACAGCGCCGTGAATCGGGAATCGATCGCGGCGCCGGATCCTGGTCCGGACAGGCCCGGCACTCCAGGTCTCCGTCGCCGAAGGGACGGGGATCGGCGAATAACTCGCAACCGGCGTGGGAGTGGCGAATCCGATCCTCGAGACGAGAGCGAGCGCGAACCAGCATATCGCTATAATCCTCAGGGCAATGAAGCGAATCGATCTCAAAGTAGGATCTCCATATCCAACGCGACCGTATAGCGCCCGCCGCCATCCCCTGTCACGTGATCACCGGTGGACTTACGAATCGAAACGAAACGCTCGAGGGTCCGCCCGCGCGCGCAAGCGACAAGGTAGAACGCAGCGCGCCGCCCTGGCAATCGGTCAAGTAGAAACTCTCGAGCGTCGCGACCTGAGCCTCATTCAACGCCACCTGGCCCTAGACCGGTCGTGGCGGCGCCGCGGTAAATCGGCGTCGAACCTTTGCCGGGCCGGCGTCCATTTGGGTGCGTAGAAGCCGATTCGGCAAGGTTTCCTGATAACCTGCCCACGGAAGCGCGGGTAAAGTACTCGGCCAGTCTGCCACGTCCCTTATCTCGTTAGCGGGATCCGGCCCCAACCAAAGATATCGCGCCCGGTTTGCGCGACGGGTCCGCCGCCTCCCAAGTCCTCGGCAATAATTTGACCGATTGTGACGCGGAATTGGCATACGCCGCCCGGACCCACGCTGTTATCCTCGACTTTCGGTTTAACAGGCGTGTTATTCACGATCTCCAAGTGAAACGCAGGCGCCGCCAGCGCGGACGTTATACCACCGCCGGCCGTGGCCGACACGTCCAAGTTTCCATTGGCGGCCCGGCGCAGCGGTAGGACGCCTTCGACGGCGCCGCCCTCGCCTGCCGTGCACGTCCCGGCCTTGCTAATGATCCCGCCTTTCGCGAACGCGGGTCCGGCCGTAGGCGCTTCGCTTCCGAAAAAAACCGACCCCGCCAATCACGTCGCCGCGCAGACTACCGATATCGAAACCGCCGCCGCTGCTCTCGCCGCCCTGAAGCGCGTTTTTAAGTGATTGCTCCAAAGGCCCGAATACTTCGATTTCTAGCAGCGTTTGGAACAGATATGAGGTCAGACTTACTACGTCTGTCAGCGACCTCCCATTGACTATCGCGTCGACGAATTGCGATTTTACACTGTCCGCGAACGACACCCGCACCCAGTGTTATCCTTGAGCGTCGAACCCATCCCGTTTATCGCCTTAGGCGAGTCCTGGGAATACTTTTGGACGGCGCGGCCGTATTCTTCAAACGTGAGACGGCCCGAGGCGACGAGTTTGTCGAGTTGATCGAACTGATCTTTGAGTTTGGCGACAGGATCTTTCGCGTTCTTGACGGCCTTCGCGGCGGCGTCGAGTTTCTGCGGTTTCAGCATTATATTCGCGCAACTCCCTTCGCCGCCGCTTCGGCGTTTTCCTTGGAATCAGCCCAGGTAAGCGCGGCTTGATAGAGTCCGGCCCTCTGCTGATCGGTCATCTTGTTGCCGAATTCCTCGACCGCGCCGAGCGTCTGTTGCTGCGCTTTCATTTGGTCGACAGCATCGTCGCCTTTTACACACGCCTCGGCGAGCACATTTTGCGCGATCGTTTGCTCCTGGAGCTTCGCCGTGGTGTCCGACAGCCGAAGCGCGAGCGCGGCTTGCGCCCTGTCTGCGGCCGACGGCCCCGTTGCCCCGGTGGGTACCGACGCCGGTTGCGGCCGGCGTATTCTTCGTCGCGAGCGCGTCCGCGTCCTTTTGGGCCCTGAGCGATCTGCCGGCGTACGATATCCGCCTGAGTGAGCAGGTTCGCGAGTTCCGTTTTCTTCTGTTCCGCGTTGCGCCCGAGCAGCTTATCCCATATTCCCGTGCCGGGCGGCCCCTTCTGAACCTTTTTGATCTGCCCTTCGATATCGGCGAGGTTGTTTTTGAGCCTAGCCAGCGACGATGTAGCTCCGGTTTCATCCCGCAACTGCTTGATCCAGTCGATCGCGGTTGCGACGGCGCGGGCGAATCGACCTTGAGCGCGGTTGCGACCTCGCGAATCTTGTCCTCGAAATTCTTGAGCGTGCGCGCGCTCGCATCGTCTAGGACAAGGCCGAGCTCTCGCGCCGCCTGCTTTTGCTTGTTGATCGCCTCGGTTCCCTGCCCCGGCGCGCCAGTGAGCGCGCCCGCGCCGCGGCTCATCTGTCCTGAAGCAACGCGACCCGCTGCGTAGGCGACTCGCGCTCGCCCATGCGTGCCGTGATATTTTCGAGGACATCTTCAGGCGGCAGAAATTTCCCGTTCGAATCGGTGATCGCGATGCCCCAAGTGTCAAAGGTGTCAAGGGTCTTTTTGGCCGTGCCTACGCCGGCCTCGGCGTTGCCGACGTTCTTCTCGAGCATCGTTAGGGATTTGGCGAACAGGTCGACATCGGCGCCGGCCTCCTGATAGGCGGTCGAGATCCAGAGGCGTTCCGAGGTTTCAACGATCTTCGCCCCGAAGTCTTTGCGTGGCCGAGGTCAGCGGGGAGACGCTGAACCCGACCCCGAGCGCGCCCGCCAGTTGCCGCACGGCCGAGGTCGCCGAATTAACCGACGTCTCAATGTTAGCGACGGAATCGTTCGCCTGATTCATCCTGGAGACAAACTCCGCGACATCAGCGCGCAATTCGCGATCTTCGATCAGGCGGCGTAGCGCGCCGGCCAGCGCGGCCGGGTCGTTCGGTTCAACCAGCATCCCGCACGAGCCGTCGACAATCTCGAGCGCCCCGCCAATCGAGGTGGTCACCACCGGCAGCCCCGCGTAGAGCGCCTCGATAAAGGTGATGCCGAAGGGCTCGGGGCCGGTGTTGGGCTGGCAATGGATGTCGGCGGCGGCGAGCAGCCGGCGACATCGCCGCGTTGCCCGAGGAAGCTCACGCGCGAGCCGATCCCAAGCGCGGCGGCCTCGGCGCGCAGGGTTTCGAGATAGCGCGCCTCGTGCGGTCGCTGCGCGCCGCCCACCATCCAGCAGGTCCATCCGGGGCACGCCGGTAAGGCGCGCAAGCGCGTCGAGATGCGAGCCGGTGGCCCTTCCACTGCTCCATCCGGCTCACTTGGATCACCACGACCGCTTCGCGGAGCGGCGCCGAGTTCGGCGCGCACGGCCGCGCGATCCGCCTGCGAGAGGCCGGGTGCGGGCGCGACCGGATAGTAGACGACCTCGCACGGCACTCGCGGCAGTTGCGGATAGATGATGCGGCAGCGTCGCGGCCGTGAAGCGGCTGTCGCAAATCGCGCCGTCGGGCACCACGCGGGCGGCCCAGCGCTCCAGCCAGTGGCGTCCCGCGGCGACGTCGTGCAGCCAGAAAATCGAAGCCGCGCCCGCCGAGCGCACGACAGGGCCGAAGATCGCCTGGGTCCACGGCGAATGACAGATGACCGCGTCGAAGCCGCGCCGTTCGATTAGCGCCGCGCAACGCGCGCCGCGCCCGCAGGAGGCTCAGTGGCCATCGAACGCGCACTTCGCCCAGTCGATGCACAGTCGCGCCGGCCGCGCGTAGTTCGTCCTCGCGCCCGCCCCGCGAAACACAACGCAAACTCGCATTCGAGCTCGGGGCTGAGCGCACGGCATCGCGCAAGCGTCACCAGCACGGTCTCGAGGCCGCCGTAAAGATTGCCCGCGCTGACATGCAGCACGCGCATCAGGCCGCCTCCGCGCAGAGCAGGCGATAGATTGGCATCAGCTGGTCCGCGAGCCGCTCGCGCGCGAAGCGCCGCCGCGCCGACTGCGCCGCCTTGGCCCCGAGCGCCGCGCGCAGCGCCGGGTCGCGCGCCAGCTCGCCCATCCGCTCGGCCAGCGCGGGCACACAGCCCGCCTCGTGCACCAGCGCGTCCTCGCCGGGCGTGACTATCTCGGCGGCGCCGCCGCCCCCGCTAATCACCACCGCGCGCCCGCATGCCATCGCCTCCGCGATCACCAGCCCAAACGGCTCTGGCTGCGTGCTCGCGTGCACGACGACATCCAGCGCGCGCATCGCCGCCGCGGCGTCGTCGACAAAGCCCGTGAAGCCGACGCGGCCGGTGAGCCCCAGGCGCCCGGCCAGGCAGCGCAGCTCTTCGAGGTCGCACTGGCTGCCTTCGGTCTCGTAGAGCGCGCCGCCGATCACATAGCCGCGCACCGGCGGATCGCCGGAGAGCATTTTGAGCGCGCGCAGAAAGACCTCGTGGCCCTTCCATCGCGCCATCGTCGCGACCAGCCCGATCCTGACCACCGGATGGCTCGGCGGGGCGAGTCCGGCCAGCCGGTCGAGGTCAAGCGCGGGGCCCTCGGGCGAGAAGCGCCTGAGGTCGACGGCGTTGTGGATGGGAAAGACCCTGAGCTCGGCGCCGCATGCGGCGCGCACGTCGTCAGCCACGCTAAGTGAGTTGGCGACCACGGCCGCGCAGCGGTCGGCCTGCGCCCGCATCAGGCGCGCCATCAGCGGCCGCGAGCTGATGTAGTCGTGGACGTGCCAGAGCACCGGCACACCGCGAGGCGCGGCCCATGCGCCGAGCACATGCATCTTGAAGCCGTTGGTATGGATCAGATCGGGAGCGGCGGCGGCTAGCGCGCGCCGCAGACGCGTAGTGTACAGCGCGACCGAAGGCGCGCTCAGCGAGGCCCGCCCCAGCGTGCCGAGCAAGCGGGATTGGCCGCCGGCGTCGCCCAGCCGCGCCAGCGCGCGCGGATAGGGCAGGCATGGGCTTCGACGCCGAGCGCACGCGCCTGGTCGAGGAAGGCACCGTCGGCGCCGGCGATGAGCTCGAGCGCGACGCGTGGCTCGGCCGCGCGCAGGCTCGCCATGAAGTCGAGCAGGCTGCGCTCGGCACCGCCCATCTGGCCGGAGGCGTTGAGATAGACGATCTTCAAGCGGTCTGAGCTAATCGTCGGCTCCGGGGGACGGCGCGGCGGTGGGCTGCGGCGCGGCGAGGCTATGGGTCTGCGCGGCTTGCGCCGCCTCTGCCTTGGCCATTCGGCGCTTGAAATTGGCGTAATAGTCGTTGAAGGAGCGATTCTTGGGATCGAACGTGATCGCCTGCGCGTAGGATTTCTCGGCGTCGTAGTAATTGTACGCGCCCTCCTGGGCGCGGCCGAGTTCGAACCATGCGCGCGCCGAGGGATCGGCGTCAGTCGCCTGCTGCAGGATGAGCGCGGCGCGGTCGTAAGCGCCTGATCGAGGTAGAACTCGCCCAGCGCCAGAAGCACTTCGCTTCCCTGCGGGCGCTCGGCAACCGCGTCCTTCAGCGCATTCTCCTGCGCGTCCGCGTCGTGGGCCTCGCGTGCCGCCTCGGCCAGGGCGAGGTCGAGATCGTAGGGGTCGTTGCCGGCCTTGGCCGCTTCTGCCATCGCGGTCTTTGGCCGATTGCATGTCGCGGTCGGGTCCGTAAACATCTCTTCACCAGCGCCAGGTAGGGAGCCGGATCGCCCGGCACCTGCTCCATCGCCGCCCGAAAGAATCCCTCCGCGCTAAGCATGTACCCGGCTGCCGCGTAAGCCTTGCCGGCATCGATGAGGAAGCGCATTCGCTCGGCGGGATCGCTGGTCCGAGCCGCTGCGTCGGCATAAAGCGCAGCCTCTTTGAGCGGAAGGTTGAGGCTCGAATAGAACTGGCCGATTCCGTAGAAGGCGCCGGGAAAACCGGCCGTCACTGCCTGCTTGAATCCCTTCTCGACGGCGGCCTGGGTAGCCGGCGCAAGCCATCGCACCAGCTCCGGGGACAGATAGAAGTGAGTGCTCGGAGTGGGCGAGTCGAAAACCGAACGCGTGATCTCGGCCAGCGCCTGCGGCAGCTTGCCGTGGCGCGCGAGCATGCTGGCGTAGGCGTCGCGCTTGCCGGGGTCGGTCGGGTCGAGCCACACCGCAGTGTTCAGCTCGCGCATCTGCGCCTGCTGGCTCATCGCGCCCTCGCCCAAGGTGGCCATGAAGAAGTGGCTGTCGGAATCGGCGGGATGCGCGATGACGCGTGCGCCCGCGGCCCGCAGCGTCTTCGCCGGCGGCAGAAAGTTGGGGTAGGAAACGTCCTTCTGGCCGAGCGCGCTGAAGATCAGCGCCAGTGCGCCCGCCGCCACCACTGCCAGCAACACCCTCGGCACCGGCCACCAAAACAGCTCGTCGCTATCGGAGGAGGCAGGGGTCGCGAGCCTCAACCCCAGGCCGAGCAGCACGGCAAAAAGCACGGCGTTGGCCGGCACGTGGAGGTTGAAGTCGACCAGCTCGTGCAGCGCGGTCGCGATTACGGCCGCCACAACCGCCGCCAACAATGGCCACTTGCGCGGATCGCCCGAGCGCATCGCCGCGCCGATTCGGCCGAGCAGGCGCCAGAAGAGCCAGCCCAGCGCGAGCAAGGCGATGAGCCCGCTCTCGGCGACGAATTGCAAGTAATCGTTGTGCGTCTGGCGATAGTAGAAGAACGGCGACCACGGCGGCGATACGTAGCGCGTGAACAATTCACCCCACGCGCCCATGCCGACCCCAAAGAGCGGGAAATCACGGATCATCGGGAGCGTGCCCCGGTACAGCATCCCACGCTCCGACAGGCTGAGTCCGGTCGAGACTGTTTCCGCCAGGCGGACGTCGGTCAGGCTGCGCCCCTGCGGACCAATCAGCATCAGCGCGAAGACAAACAGCCCGACCGCCGCCAGCGCGACCCAGCGCAGCGTGCGTATATCGGCATGGCGTGCGAAGGCCGCCCGCCGATGCTCGGACTGGGCGAAAAACATCGCTACCAGCGCTCCCACGCTGAATGCGGTCGAGATCCAGCCGCCGCGCGAGAGGCTCAGCACGATCGCACACAGCAGCACGAACGCGATCGCCATTGAGGCCATACGCACCGGGCTGGCCCAGGCGCGCGGCACAAGATCGACGCGCAGCAGCGCGGCGACCAGCGCCAGCGGCAGGATCATCGCGAGATAGTTGGCGAAGTGGTCAGGGTTGACGAACGGCCCGGTCGCGCGCAGCGCAAAGGCCAGGTGAGGCCCCTCCCAGTCCAGCGGCACGAAGAACCACAGTATCTTGCCGTTCCACGACGCCCAGTTCATCAGCCCCAGAAACGCCACCACGAAACCCATCGCCAGGACCAGGCCGAAGATCGTGCGGCAGAAACGCTCCTCGGCACGCGGATCGCCCGCCGCGCCGAACGGGTAGAGCGCGACCAGCAGGAAGAGGGACGCGTAGGCCAGCGCCTTCAGCATCCCCGAGCGAGTCACCGCGGGCTCGAAGCTGAGCGCACGCCATCTGAGACTATCGGGCATCGCGGGGGTCGCGGCCTTGGCGCTCTTGACCGGCGCGCGAGCCTTGGCGGAGGCTGGCGCAAAGGGCACCTTCGCTCCGGCGCGCACCTGTTCCGCGGTGGGCAGGATGACTGGTCCGGATGGGAGCGCAGGTTGCGCGTCGAAATTGACTTTGCGATAGGAAGGCTGCGTAGGCCATCCGGGCAGCGCGCGCGCGTAAATCTTGTAGGCCGCGGGCGAAAGGGTAGCCAGCAGCGCCGGCGGCATCGGCACCATCTCCAATCCCATCAGTGCCAGCACCAGCGCGATCGGAAGTGCAACGGCGCCGGCCGCCCGCCGCCCGCCAGCGCGCATCAGGCGCCCACCGCCAAGCCATGCACGCGCCATCCACCCCGCCATCAGCGCGAAGGTAATCCCCTCCATCAGCGTGTAGGCCCACGGATGGACCGAGCCGAAGCACATCGGGGTGAGGACGACCAGCAGGCCGATTCCTCCGACGATTATTTGGTCGAGGCGGCGCAACGTCTTGGTACACCCGTCACGGGGTGCTCACAGTGCTTGGTCCGTCAGGCAGGAGCGATACTACAACGCGGAAGGCGGACCACCCCTGACTTCAGGGAGCTTCCTGGTCTTGATCCAGCGCGGCGGCTTCATCCTCGGGCGTGTAGTAACCCTGATGGTAATAGTACTGGTATTCGGAGTGATGGATTTTAGCCTTGTTGAGCACGGTCCCGAAGATTTTGGCGCGCGCGTATTCCAGGCGCGCCCGCGCCGCCCTGACCTGCTGTTTGGGTGTGCGCGAGGCGTTGGTCACCAACAACACGCCGTCGACGATGGTCGAGAGCAACAACGCATCGCTCACCGGCATCACCGGCGGCGAGTCGATCACGATGTAGTCGTAGATCTGCTGCAGTTGGGTCACCACCTGATGCATTTTTGACGAGCCCACCAGCTCGGTTGCGTTAGGTGGCACCGATCCGGAGCTCAGGACGAAAAGATTGGGAACCGCGGTGGGGCGGATGAGATCGTGCAGATCGCGCACGCCGGTCAATACCTCGGTTAGGCCGAGATTGTTGTCGAGGTCGAGTACACGATGGCAGCGCGGGCGGCGCATGTCGGCGTCGATCAGGAGCACGCTCGCACCCAATTGCGCCAGCATCGCGGCGGTGTTGACCGCGGTCACGGTCTTGCCCTCGCCCGCGATCGCGCTGGTGACCAGCGTGACCTTGGGTGGAGCACCCGCGCGCGAGAGCAGCAGCGCCGTGCGCAGATTGCGGTATGCCTCACCCAGCGCCGAGTAGGTGCCGTGCTCGGTTACCAGTTCCTGGATTGCCGATGCCGTGCGGCCACCCGACCCGTTGGTGCCGTTGCCGTTGGTGCCATCGGTCAAGGCCTTGGGCGTGTCGCCGGTGCTCGCCAGCATCGCGGTCAGCGCCTTGACCGGCGCGTATCCCCTGGGCGCGTACGCCGAGGAATTGAGGCGGCTGAACTCGGGGATGATCCCGATGTTGGGCAGGCGCAGGTAGCGCTCGGCCTCCTCGGGATCCTTCAGCGTGTTGTCGAGGTAGTCGAGCAGGAAGGCGAGCCCCAGCGCGCCCAATAGACCCAGAATCCCGCTCACCATCAGGTCGCGCATCTTCCTGGGATAGGAGGCGATGCGCGGGGCCGTCGCCTTGTCGACGATCGAGACGTTGGAGGTCACGGCCTCGGCCTCGACGCCCACGTCCTTCATGCGCTTGAGCACGGCGTTGTAGAGCTGACGATAGGTGTCGACGTCGCGCTGCAGGATCGCGTACTGCACGGCGGCGTCGTTGAGCGTCATCGTCACGGCTGCGCTGGCGCTGCATCTCGGCCTCGAGGTCGTGCTCCTTCTCGAGCGCCTGCTGATAGGACGATTCGACGCTCTTGATGGAATTCTGGACTTCCAGGTTAAGCTGCGACTTGAGCGAGTTTTCTTTGGCGCGCAACTGCGCCAGCGGCGGATAGGCGCCGGTGAACTGACCGGCAAGGCTCGCATCCTCGGCGGTGAGCTGGTTGAGCTCCCCTTGCATGGTCTGGACCAGCTTGTCATCCATCACCACCGGCAGCGAGTCGTACATATGCTTATGGATGAGCTCGACCTGCGACTCCAGTCCGATGCGTTCGACCTGGGCCTTGGTCAGGTCCTTGCTCAGGTCGGTGAGCCGGTCGATCACCACCGCGTCCTTGCCATCGAGCGACATCAGGCCAGGGATAATGCCCTTGGCGCGGCGATAGTCGTTTAGCGCGACCTCGGACTTTTCGAGCTGCTCCTTGAGCTCCACCAGTTTGCGCCTGAGGAACTTCTCGGCATCGCGGCTGGCCTGGCTGTGCATCTCGACGCCGCGATCGATGTAGGCCTCGGCGTGCGCGTTGGCGATGCGCGCGGCGAGCAACGGGTCGGGAGAGCTGTATTCGATTTCGACCAGGCTGGTGGTGGGAATCGCATGTGATGCTGAGACCGGCGAGGTAGGCGTCTATCTGATCGGCAGAGACGCCGAGCAACCCCGAGCGCGGCGCGCTGGAGCCCGGCGGCGGCGGCGTCAACAGGTCGTGCAAACGCTGACGCAGGCCGCCGATCACCGCGCCGAACAGTCCGGGACGCCCGCCGCTCCCGGTGAAAGCCGGGTTGCGGTTCAGCCCGAGGTTGCGGACTACCGAGGCCGCCAGCGTTCTGCTCTTGAGGATCTCGTTTTGGGTTTTGAAATAGTCCGAGCCGTCGTAGGACGCTTCGATCTCGAGCAGCGCCTCCGCCGGGTCGATCCCGCTGGGCGCCTTGGGCAGGATCATAACCGTGGTCTTCGCGGTATAGATCGGCGTGGTCATCAACAGGTGAATGAGAGTGACGAAGACCGTGCCGGCCACCACCGCTCCGATCAGGCGCAAGTGCTTGCGCACCAGGCGCCAATAGACCCAGAGATCGATCTTGGTGACCTCGTCCTCGAAGAACGAGGGCGCGAACTCGGCCTGCATCGGGGGGCTCCGGGGCCGGTGTGCGCTGAATGAAATAGGGCGAGGGTTCTCTCACGCTTTTTGTTCCGTCTAAGGCGTCGGTATCGCGGGGCCGCCCACCGCCATCTTGCTCAGCATTTGGTAGAAGACGTAAGGTCCTACCTTGACGGTGGAGTAGGGCACGTCGATCACGTCGTTGCCCCGCACCGGAAAGTCAGCCTCCTGCCCGTTCTGGATCTTGTCCAGGTCGATCTTGAGCACCAGTTTGGATCCGTCTCGACGAGTGCGGACCAGATGAACATCCGATCGGTTGGCCGCAAACATCGGACCGCCCGCCGCACCGATCGCTCCCAGCACGGTAAGTCCCGAACCGACCTGGAAGTGGCCCGGGTTCTGTACCCATCCCACCACCATAACGTCGCCGCCGCCGGGCACTATGATGACGTCACCGGGGCGCACCGGCATGTTGAGATAGGTGCCACCGCCCGTGAGCGCAGTGCTCTTGAGCCCGATCATCAATGGATGGGAGTTCTGCCGCAGAAGCGCGCTTAGCTGGCCTCGCTTGAAGGCCGCTTCGCGAGCCGCCGAGGCGTCGGATGGCGGCACGCCGTTGTGCAGCGCCGCCGCAGGGTCGGCTCCGTTGGCCGAGACCTCGGCGATACGCCCGATTTCCTGCTGCTTGTTCTGCTCGGCCGGCATCAGGATGATTTCGTCGGCGGCGGTCGCGGTCAGGCCGCCCGCGCGAGTCATCATGTCGAGCACGGTCTCATTTGGGCCGTCGAGAGTGATCAGCCCAGGGGTATTCACCATCCCGATAACCGCCACCTGGCGGCTGCGATACTCCTTAACGAACACGTCAACCTCAGGGTTGTACATGTACTTCTTGAGCCGCTCGTCTATTTCGGCGCGCAACTGCTTCTCGGTCCGCCCTCCGGCCTGCAGCGTGCCGAGCATCGGCAGCGAGATGGAGCCGTCGGCTTCCACCCGCACAGTCCGCTCTCGCAGCTCATCGATGGGGGGCACCGAAATCTGGACGATATCGCCCGGGCCAATCGGGTAGTCGGCCACCGTTTCGCCTTGGGTGCGGCTGCGATAAAGCGCGTCGAGCCGCGTGGTGTCCTGCACGTTGTCTATGGGGGGAGGCGTGGACCGTGGGGATTCGTCGGCAGACTGAGCGTCAGCCGCGCCAGGCTGTGGTGGCGGGGAACCCGCGCTTGCGTCACCGAAGTTCGGCTTGTCTGAAGTCGCGCTGGTGGATGAAGCCGAGGCGCTCTCGGAAACAGAACTGCTCTGTGCACACGCCGTCAGGGCACACACACAGAGCAGCATCAGCAGACACTTTACGACATTCATGTTTTCAGCGGCCGCGCCGGATTAAATCCGGCGCCGGCCGGCTGGGCAATCTATTGGCCGGTCGTTGCTGATGTCTTGTGCTCGTGGTCCGGGCCCGACTCCACAGCGACGGCTGCGATCGCACCCCCGGCGATCAGTACGGCTCCCGCGCCCACCCAGGGTGCCGGATCGTCCCACCATGCCGCGGCGGCCTGGCAAGTGCTGCCTGGCTGCGCCGTTGCTACCGCCGGCGACGTCGTCGAGACGCCCCAGTTAAGGCATATGCCGTCGGCGCCTACATAGGATGAGACGGTCTGTCCCTGAAGGCCAGATGAACCCGGGTCAAGCGTGAAAGTGTAGTTGCCCTCAGGCAAGCCGGAGATGTCGTACGCGCCGCTGCCACCGGGAGCACCCTGGCCTACTACATGACCACTGGCGTCCTTTACGATGATCTGTACGCCGGACAGTGATTGCCCTTGCGTACCCGCCACCGTGCCGCCCACTGACGCCGCCATGGCCGCCGCAGATATTCCGACAACAGACGCGAGCGCCAATAACACCGAGCAACTTTTCTTCATGACTTCCCTCACCAGCATGCGGATGGTTGCGCCGCGCGCCCCCCGTTTGGCGGAATCGGCTACCTGCGATCGACCAAATTCATCCCGAATAACGCTGCTTCCGATCAGCACCTGTTCCAGTGCGTAGATTTTGAGTGGCGCCCGAATGGAGTGAGATTGCGATCTGGCCCAAGGCCCAGGCGAAATGCTTCAGCGAACATTCGGTCAAATCCTTAACAGTGTCAAATACCAATTCTAAGCTTCTTTATTCGCTCAAATTGAAGAACAAACATGCACCAACCACCCTTGCAAGGGCCGCTCACTGACTGCGAAAAACGCCCAATCTTTTCAAACATCGTCCTCATATATAGGCAACAGTCACCCAGGGATCAAGTCCGCTAGTTACGACGCAACCTCGCAACGTTAGAGCTTTTCTGAGCAAATCGTCACACAGCGCGTGGATACTTCTATTGCGCTCGCGCCATAGCTCGGAATTCGATCGCCGCTGAATTGAATTCAGCGCGGCGTGCAGCCCGGCGAAAATCCCTCCTTTCAGACGAAAGGTTCGGCCTTAAGTGCGGCGGCGAGCGCGGGAAGAATTGCGGACCAATCGGCGATCAGTCCCAACGTCGCGCGCTCGAAGATCGGTGCTTCGGGATCGCTGTTGATAGCGACGACGACCTCGGCGCGTTTGATTCCCACGGTATGGTTGGGGGCGCCGCGCACTCCTATCGCAAAGTACAACCGTGGATCGATGGCCTTGCCGGTCAGCCCGACTTGCAACTGCCGCGGCATCCATCCCTGGTCCGTCACGCGCCGCGTCGCGCACATCCCCGCGCCAAGCGCCCGCGCGAAATCCTTTACCGCCGCGACGCCTTCCGATCCGCCCACGCCCATGCCGACGCCGACCACCACGTGCGCGCCGTCCAGCGATGCGATCGAATGGTCGAGTAGCGAGTGCGTGGCGGTCGTCCGCCCGAGCGGCGGCGCAAGCTGCGGCCGCACCGTTTCGACCACGGCCTCGCGCGCGCTATTGGCCGCGGCGAGTTCCAGCACGCCGGCTCGCACGGTCGCCATCTGCGGGAATGTCTTGGACAGGATTGGCGCCACGATGTTGCCGCCGAAGGCCGGCTTGAGCGCGACCATCCGTCCTTCACCGTCGAATTCGATACCGATCGCGTCGCCGGTAAGTCCCAGGCCCAGACGCGCCGCCAACCGCGGTCCCCAATCGCGGCCGCGCTCGCTCGCGTTGAGCAACAAGCCCCACGGCGTCCGCTCGCGCACCAGATGCGCCATCGCCTCGGCCGCGGCCTCGGGTGTGTACGACTCGAGTGCTGGATGGTCGAGCACCACCACGTGGTCCGCGCCGTAGCTCGCGAGCAACTCCGCGTGACGCGCGATCGCCGCTGGAAAACCCACCGCGACCAGCGCGCCGCCGAGCCGCGCCACCAGTTCATCGCCATGCGAGAGCAATTCCAGGCTGCCGCGCGTGACCGCGCCTTCGAGGTCGGTTTCGCATGCCACCCACAGATCGCGCCTGCGCACCGGCTTGCGTATCGTCGCGCTGACCAGGCGGCGCGCCTTGGCGTCGCGCCTGAGCGCGCCCATCTCCTTAAGCGTCGCGACCACTTCGCGCGCCGCGCGCTGGGGGTCGGCAGCGTCGATCATTCGACACTTCGGATGGCTGTTCTGGACTGCACGCACTTCCTGCACCCAGGTCGGCGAACCGGCCGCGCCGAAGTGCGACGGATCGGAGTCGAGTGACGCCGCCCGCACCGTTTCGATCGGCCGCGTGCTCGCCTGCTCGACGGCTTCGGGTTTGACCCGGATAGGCTGGGCGACGCGTTCGGCGCAGGTCAGCACCGCGGGCATCGCGCACTCGACTTCGTCGTAGCCCTCGTCGCTTTCGCGCTCCGCGGCGATGGTGCGGCCTTCGATGCGGACTTTGCGCACGCCGGTAATCTGCGCGATGCCGAGCAGTTCGGCTATCTCGGGACCGACCTGTCCGGTCTCGGCGTCGAGCGAGTACTTGCCGAGCATGATGAGGTCGAAATTCTCGCGCTCGAGCCACTTGGCGAGCGTGCGCGCGGTGGCCAGTGTGTCGGAGCCGGCGAACGCGCGATCCTCGAGATGCACCGCGCGGTCCATGCCCATCGCCAGCGCGTCGCTCAGCGCCGCGCGCGCCTGCGGCGGGCCCATCGTGACCGCCGTCGCGTGGGCGCCGAGGCTTTGCTTGAATTCCACCGCGAGCGAGATCGCGCGCAGGTCGAACGCGCTTATCACGTTGGCGCCGTCGCGCCGGATGGTCTTGGTTACGGGGTCGAAGTTGGCGTCCTCGACCAACGGAATCTGCTTGATACAGACGGCGATCCTGAGCACGGTGCTGGCTACTCCTTGCGATGGACGAATCGGGGCCGGTTGGCAATGCGCGTCCGAGCGTAACCGAGCCGGGCGCGCCGATGCAAGGCAGGCCGTGCCGCGCACGCCGGCCGCTTACGGCGGCGCCTGCGATCGGGTAATTTCGCAGGGTGCAATATCTCGCCCAATATCTCGCGCAACACCACGCCGCGCGTGTCACCCGTGTGTTTGTCCGAATGCGAATGCTTGCCCGGCCGCTTGCCGCGTTGCTCGCGGCCGCAATCTCGATCGGCGCCGCCGCGCCGCCGATGCGCATCGTCTCGCTCGCACCGGGAGTCACCGAAACGCTCTTCGCGCTGGGCGAGGGCGGCGCGGTGGTTGGCGTTTCGCAGTATTGCGACTATCCGGCCGAGGCGACACGCCTGCCCAAGGTCGGCACCTTTCTTACGCCCAACGTCGAGGCGATCGCGGCATTGCGCCCCGACCTCATCATCGGGCCGGGACTCTCTTCGAGTCGGCGCGAGGTCCGCACGCTCGCGGCGATGGGCTATCCGACCATGACCGTGAACGACGACTCGCTCGACGGCATCGAGCAAAGCATCGCGCTCATCGGTGCGCGCACCGGAGAGCAGGAGGCGGCACACCGGCTGCTCGGCGCGATCCAGACTCATATCGAAGCGGTCCGTGCGCGTCTTGAACGGACCAAGCCGCGCACGGTCGTGATGCTGGTGGGGCATCAGCCGATGGTCGCGGTCGGCCGCGGCACTTTTCTCGACGACCTGCTCCATCTGGCCGGTGGCGACAATATCGCCGACCTCTCGGCGCAGAATTGGCCGCGCCTCAGCATCGAGTACATCATCGCGATGCGGCCGGCGGTGATCCTCGACGGCGCGATGGGCAGCGACGCGAACACGCCGGCCGGTTTTTGGGCGCGCTACTCGACCATCCCGGCCGTCCGCGACCATCGCGTCTTCGGCTACCCGCAGGACCCGATACTCCATCCGGGTCCGCGCGTATGGCAGTCGCTGGAGATTCTGGCCCGGCGGATTCATCCGGAGGCTTACGCGGCATCGGAGACGCAGGGTGCCGCGCGATGAATGAGCCGGCCGGAATACCCGCGCGGCCCGTCGCTGCGAGCGCCCCTGGCGCGGCGCCATCGTCGGCCGTCCTCGAAGATTTCTCCGAAGATTTCTCCCGCGCGCACCTCACGCGCGCACGGATGACGCTGACCCTCGGAGCGCTTTCGCTGCTGGTGCTGCTGAGCATGATCGTCGCGGCCGCCTTCGGCAGCGTCCACATCAGTCTGGTGCGCGCGTTCATTGAGCCGCGCAGTCCCGACCATGCGATCTTCTTCAGCGCGCGCCTGCCGCGCGTGCTGATGGGCGCGGCGGTCGGCGCGGCGCTGGCCGCGGTCGGCGCGGCGCTTCAGGCGCTGGTGCGCAATCCGCTCGCCGAGGGCGGCATCCTGGGCATCTCGGGCGGTGGCGCGTTCGGCGCGATCGTGGCGCTGGTGTTTATCGCCGGCCGCACGGGCGCAGTGACGGCGGTGCCGCTGTGCGCCTTCGGCGCGGCGCTGCTCTCGACCGTCGTGGTCTATCGCCTCGCGGTGGTCGACGGACGGCTCGAGCCGTTCACGCTGCTGCTGGTCGGCGTCATCTTCAACTCGATCTGGGGCGCCGCGATCATGCTGGTCAACAGCGTCGTCAACTACTACTACGTCCACGACATCGTGTTCTGGCTGATGGGCAGCCTGGAGGCGCCGACCTACGGCGAGGTCGCGATGGTTAGCGTGCTGGGTGTCGCGGGGTTCGCGGTGCTGATGGCGCACGCGCGCGACTTCAACCTGCTGAGCCTCGGCGACGAGGCGGCGGGCGAGCTTGGGGTGGACGTCGATCCGATGCGCCGGCTGATCTTCGTCGCGACCTCGGTGATGATCGCGGCTGCCGTATCGGTCAGCGGGATCATCTCGTTCGTCGGACTGATCGTGCCGCACGTGTTGCGGCTGGCCTTCGGCGCGGACCATCGTCTGCTGCTGCCGGCCTCGTTCCTGGGTGGCGCCGCTTTCCTGGTGCTGGCCGACCTTTTCGCGCGGGTCGCGATCGCGCCCACCGAATTGCCGGTCGGCGCGATCACCGCGCTCTGCGGCGGCCCGTTCTTCATCTATATGCTGCGCCGCGAGGGACGCGGCCCGCTCGCGCTGTAGCCTGCGCGCTCCAATCAAGGATTGCGCTCGATCATGGATTGCGCCCGATGACCAACGCTCAAGACACACCGCGGACCGCGCCGCACGCCTCAACCGCCACACCAGCGGCTCCCGCACTGCGCGCTTCGCACCTGGTCGGCGGCTACGGCGAGCGGGCCGTCCTGCACGGCGTGTCGCTGGAGGTCGAGCCGGGCGAGATGCTGGCGATCGTCGGACCCAACGGTGCTGGCAAGTCGACGCTGCTCCGGTTGCTGGGCGGCTCGCTCGCTCCGTGGCAGGGCACGGTCGAACTGCTCGGCGCGCCGCTTGCCTCATTCGAGCGGCGGGCGTTGGCGCGCCGCCTCGCCTTCGTCGGGCAGGAGAATTCGGTCGCCTTCTCGTTTTCCGTGCTCGAGGTGGTGCTGATGGGCCGTGCGCCGCATCTCGGATCGTTTCACTTCGAGAACCGCGGCGATCTGATGCTGGCGCGCGAGGCGCTCGAGCGCTTCGATCTGCTCGCGCTCGCCACCCGGCCGATCCAGGAGCTTTCCGGCGGCGAGCGCAAGCGGGTGTTCCTTGCGCGAGCGCTCGCGCAAGAGCCGCGCGTGGCGCTGCTCGATGAGCCCACCGCCCATCTGGATCTGCGCCACGTGGCGGAGATCTTCACGCGCCTCGGCGAGCTGCGGGCCGAGCGCGGCCTGGCCGTGGTCGCGTCGCTGCACGACCTCAATGCGGCGGCGCTCTACGCCGACCGCGTGCTGTTGCTCAAGGACGGCGTCGCGATGGGCTGGGGCGCGCCGCATGAAGTGTTGACCGAGGAGAAGCTGCGCGAAGTTTATGCGATCGACGTCTACGTAGGGCGCAATCCGGCTACAGGAGCGATCGCCGTGCTGCCCGGCGCGAGCGCTTTGCCACCGCGCCGATAACGGCGGCGGCGAAATCAGCTTCGTAGCCGCAGAGCGAGATTGTGCTATTGTCTTGAAACGATCATCAATGATACGAAGCTGCGGAAAGGGAGCAATGCACGATTGGAAGAAAAACAAGTTGCTGATGGTGCCTGCGTACTCTCCGGCAGAAGCCGCTAGAATCCTGAGCGTGAACTACACCACGCTGATGTATTGGATTGCGGGGCGTCGTTACCACTCGGCACTGATCAAACTACCTTCCAGCACTCCGCCCGAGTTATCTTTTGTAAACCTGATTGAATGTCATGCCCTGAAGGCACTTACAGTTCGCTACGGGCTTCGACTGCAAAGGATAAGAAGCGGGCTCGAAACGTTAAAGAAAACGTTCAATTCTGAACATCCGCTCCTTGATGAGCGCTTTAGTACCGATGGTCTTGATCTGTTCATTCAGGAGTCGCCAGATAGTGTGCCAGTCAATTTGTCGAAAGGTGGCCAATTTACCCTTAAGGAAATAATGGACGTGTATCTTCAGCGAGTAGTTTGGGACGCTGACGGTATCGTTAAGTATTATCCGTTTGTTTACAAAGAACGGCCAAACGAGCCCAAGATTATTTCGATGACCCCGATGATCTCGTTCGGAAAGTCTGTAATCGACGGAACCGGAATCTCCACCGCCGTGATCGCCTCTCGCTTCGCAGCGAGAGAAGACCCGAAATCACTGGCACACGAATATGGCCGAAGCGAGCAGGAAATTTGGGAAGCGATCCGGTGGGAAGGGGAGTACCGCAAAGCAGCCGCATGACCAGATCACGCTCTATTTGGACGAGAATCTCTGCGATTGCGCCGCGATTTTAACTGTTCTCCAGGATGCATCTTTTCCATTTGAACGCCATTTGGCGCATTTCCCACGCGGCACGTTAGATGAAGACTGGCTGTCCCTCCCGGGAGAGAGAGGGTGGGCCGTACTGACCAAGGATAAAGCTCAGCGATATAGCCCCTTGGAGAAGGCAAAAATCCTCGAGCACAAACTGAAGATTTTTGCTTTTTCATCGGGAAATTTGAGCGGCGGAGAGATGGCTGCTCTGCTCAAGGAGAATTTGCGGCGATTGGATCGATTCGCACAAAGGCATCCCGCTCCATTCGTTGCGTCGATCAATAGGACCGGCATCAGCAATCGGGCTCTTTAGCCACGCGCCTCTGTCTCTCGGCTCATCTCATTATTTGCGGCAAGTACACACTGCCACGCGAGAGAAACACCGAATGAGACGATCGTGCGCAGCGGTGCTCCTTGCCGGTTGGTATTTGATCGCCCCGCCGATGTACGAATCCTACAACTCCAAGCACAAGCTGCTTTCGACGCGTGCCTACGTCAACGCGCCGCTTCCGGCGTGGACCAACTTCGGCACCTACGCGACCCGCGAAAAGTGCGAAGCGCAAAAGCACAACGATTTTGACGACGCGATCAAGGCGGGTCCAGGCACCACTGCGCGGGACAGGGCGCTGTGGGAAAGCTCGAAAAATGCGATGTGCGTGTCCGCCACCGACCCGCGGATGAAGCAATAATCTGCCGGGTAAACGTTGCCCTACTTCGAGCGTGACGGCAGGCGCACCGTGCCCTTCGACCGCACCGACAGTTCGCCGTCCTGGTTGGTCGCCGTCTGCGCGATCTCGACGTAGTGCGCGCCATCTTCCGCGAAAACCCGCGTTACCTCGCCGTTCATGTAGAGCGTGTCGCCGACCGGGTTGTGGCGGCGAATCTCGACCGATAGATGACGCAGAAATCCGGCGTCGCCCATCCAGTTGGTTAGCTGATGCGACATCCAGGAGCATCGCTCCGGCCCGTAATCATAAGCCGCCGGCGTCCCGACCAGCGTTGCCAGGTCGTCCTCCCAGTGCACGCGTTCGGGGACGTCGGGGATGCCGAACTTGTTGGGGATGCCGACGCCGGGATGCTTGCGTAGCTGTTTCCACGCGAGCTTGTTGGCGCGGATATATAGCCCGCCCCATCCCTGGGCGAAGGCGATGAAGCCGGTGACCGTCATCGGCCCCTTCGCCATTGTTTGCAGCTTGTCGCCAACCTTCACGTCTTCGATATAGCGCGGATTGGCGCCGCGGACTTCCTCGGCTTCGTAGAGCGCGAAAATTTTCGCCAGATCGTCGCGCGAATAGTGGACCGGCGCTTTCTTCTTGACCTCGTCGTACTTGGTGCCACGCTCGCGCGCGGTGTCGCGCTCGGTGCGAAAGCACCAGCTATCGCCCTCGGCGACCATCTCGCCGCGCTGATTGTAGAATTCGCAGCGATAGATCTGCTGGATCGCGCGGCCCGCGAAACGGGTCTGATGCTCGACCAATTCCTTGAGCCACGCCTTGGTCGTGAACTGGTCGCCGAGCAGCATCGGGCGATGCCATACCGTGTCGATACCGGCGAACATCGCGTGCACCCCCGGCAGGCCGCCCACGTAACCGCTGAACGAGCGATTGAGCGCGAAGACGAACGAGGGCGGTGCGGCGGTGCGTCCGTGCGCCTTGGCCGCGTACTCGGGCTCGCACCACAGGGGATTGTCGTCGCCGATGCCGTGAGCCCAGTGACGGATGTTGTCGCGCGTCGCTTCGTAGCACCACGGCTCGAGCGAGTCCTCGATCGGCACGCCGACCAGTTTGCGCAGGTCGGCCAGGTTCTTGTCGTTGATCAACGAAAAGCGCTGCTGCGGTTCCGCCATAGTACAGAGTGCCCCTCTTATCGCTCCACCCATCTTCGCCGATCTTCGCTCGGTTACTCAAACAGCTCTCGCGCTGGTGGCAAACGGCGCGCTGTTTGCCTCGAACGAACGGCGGGCGATAACATCCGCTCGCCACTCAGCAGGAGGCGACGCCATGGCCAAGGAGCCGTTTACGGTTGCGATTCCGGACGAGACGCTGCGCGATCTGAAGGAGCGGCTGAAACGCACGCGTTTCGCCGCCGACTTCGCCAATGACGGATGGCAGTACGGCACCAACCTCGAATACCTAAAGAGCCTGGTCGAGTATTGGATCGACGGCTACGACTGGCGCCGCGCCGAACGCGAGATCAACTCGTTCCATCACTACACCACCCGCATCGAGGGCATCCCGATCCATTTCATCCACGAGCCGGGCAAGGGGCCGCGTCCGATTCCGATCATCATGAGCCACGGATGGCCGTGGACCTTCTACGACTTCCACAAGGTGATCCGTCCGCTCGCCGATCCCGCCGCTTTCGGCGGCGACCCGGCCGACGCGTTTGACGTCGTGGTGCCGTCGCTGCCCGGCTACGGATTTTCGACACCGCTTACGACCACCGGAATAAACTACTGGCGCACGGCGGATTTGTGGGTCGCCCTGATGCGCGACTTGCTGGGCTACAAAAAGTTCGCCGCGCAGGGCGGCGACTGGGGCGCGCTGGTCTCGGCGCAACTCGGACACAAATATGCCGAGCTATTGTACGGCATCCATATCCATCTGCTGGTGCCGCTGACCGCATTTTTAGGCGGGATGCCGGACCGTTCGCTGTACGGGCCGAGCGAGGAAGGATGGCATCAGCGGACAATGACGTTTTTCGGCGACGGCAGCGGCTATTCCGCGATTCAGCTCACGCGCCCGCAAACGATTGCGTTCGGACTGAACGACTCGCCGGCCGGCCTGTGCTCGTGGCTGCTAGAGAAGCGGCGCGCGTGGAGCGATTGCGGCGGCGAGGTCGAGCGCCGCTTCACCCGCGATGAGCTACTTACCACGATGACGCTCTACTGGGCGACCCAGACCTATGGGACCTCGGCGCGTTACTACTACGAGGCGATTCACAATCCCTGGCAGCCTTCCCACAATCGCCAGCCGGCGATCGAGGCGCCGACCGCCGCCGCCGTGTTTCTCAAAGAGATCATCCTGATGCCGCGGCGCTGGGCCGAAAGCTACTACAATCTCAAGCGCTGGATGGTGTTCGAGTCGGGTGGCCACTTTGCCCCGATGGAAGAGCCCGCTAAGCTGGTCGAGGATATCCGCGCGTTTTTTCGTCCGTTGCGCTAGACGCGCGCGTTTGCGAGTTGACCAAATCAAATCCGCCGCCCCAGCATCGCGAGCCGCGCCGCGCCACGACGCATCCGGAAACTCCCCGCGCGCACAAACCGCTCGCCGACGGCCGTCCGCTTCACCTGATCTTCGATGCCGACGACACGTTGTGGGACTCCAACATCCATTTCCTCGAAGCCGAGGCGCGCTTCGTCGCCGAATTGGTCGCGGCACAGGCGGGAGCGACTGAAGCGGTGCGCGCGGCGATACGCCGGCGCGAACTGGAAATTATCAAGAGCCATGGATATGGGCGCGAGCCGTTTGTGATCCTGATGCGGATGGTCGCGGCGGAACTTGCGCCTCCGCTCGCGCGCGAGACGCTTGGCGACGCGATCGAACGCATCGCGGCGCATTTCCTCGAGCGCGACTGCGAGCTGATGCCGGACGTCGAGCAGACGCTCGTCGAGCTCGCCGCGCGCCATCACCTGACGCTGTTTACCAAGGGGCAGCCGCGCGAGCAGTTGCGCAAGCTCGAGCGCTCGGGCTTGGGACGCCATTTCAGCCACGTCGAAGTGCCGCCCGAGAAGGACGAAGCGGCGTATCGGCGGCTGGTCGAGGCGGCGGCGCTCGATCGCACCCGCGCTTTCATGATCGGCAACAGTCCCCGCTCGGATATCAACCCGGCGCTGCGCGCGGGGCTGCGCGCGGTCTTCATCCCACATCCCCATACCTGGGAACTGGAGCATGAAGAGGTCGACCTAGCCGACGAGCGTGTCACCGTGATTACGAAGTTTCGCACCCTGCGTGAAATATTCTAGAATGAGAGTCCTGATGGCGAATGATTCCGCAGCGAGCGTATTGGAAGTTAAGGTTGCCCAAGAGCGGCCGAAGCGCGGGCGCCGTCCAAAGCCTCCGATCGCGCTCCGTCCGCTCCATCGCATATGGCGCCGCACGCTGGACGAAATCGACGTCGCGCGCATTCGCCTCCCGGTGCGCGGCCTGCCTTCCGCGTTTGAGGGCATGGTCGCCTGCCAGTTGAGCGATCTGCACGTCGATCGCGACGAGGACCTCGAACGTCTGGTACTGGCGGTCGACGCGGTCAACGCGCAGCAGCCTGACCTGGTTTTCCTGACCGGAGACTACTTCACCGGACCGCAGACGATGCGCCGCTACCTGGCCGGATTTCGCGAAGCGATAAAGGCGCTCGAGCCGCGGCTGGGCGTTTTCGCGGTTGCCGGCAATCACGACCATTGGTCTTCGGTCGAGCTGATCAACGAGGCGCTCCGGCAAGCTGGGGTATGCGTGCTCGCCAACGAGAGTCATCGCCTGCACGTCCGTGGCGAGTCGCTCGCGATAGTCGGAATCGACGACCTATGGTCGCGGCGCGCCGAGCCTTCGCGCGCCTTTGCTCAGGTGCATCCGGGCGAGTGCACGATAGTGTTGGCGCACAACCCGGATACCGCGCTCTACGCGCGTCATCTCAAGCCGGGCGTGATGCTGTCGGGGCACACGCATGGCGGCGTAGTGCGGCTGCCGTTCTACGGCTCGCCGCTCAAGCTGCTGCGGATTGGCAAGCAATTTTACGCGGGGCTGAATCGCTACCGCGATTTCTTCATCTATACCAACCGCGGTCTGGGGACGTATTGGCTGAGAATCAGGATCAACTGCCGCCCTGAGGTTTCGCGATTTCACCTGACGCCGCTTGGCGACGCGGTCCGCGACGTTTCCGACGCGCCGGCCCATTTCTCCGGCGTGGCCCAGGCAAACGCGCCGGCGTCGGCGCGGCCGCGACGTCGCCGGGTCCGCCGCCGGCGAGCATAGACTCCGCTCTTAGCGGCGACTGCGCCGAACATATCGGACGCGCCGTGCGCATCAGGCCGGCGAATCTCGAAGTGAACATCAACGTGAGCATTTGACAATGGACCGTATCACCGTCGCGATAGCGGGCGGCTCGGGCTTCATCGGCCGGGCCATCGTGCGGCGACTGGGCGACACGGCCCGCGTGCGCGTGCTGACGCGCAATCCCGACGCGGTGCGCGCGCGCCTGGCCGGCACCGGCGCCGAGTTCGTCCGCGCCGACGTGACCGACGCAGCCTCGCTGGAGGCGGCGATGGCCGGGGCGCAGGTCGCAATCAATGCCGCGCAGTTCGACGGCTATCCGGTCGAGAATGCGCGCCGCGGGTTGACCTTCGAGCGCGTCGACTACGGTGGCACCGTCGCGATGATTGCGGCGGCGCACAAGACCGGCGTGGGGCGCATCATCTATGTAAGCGGCGCGGCGGCCGACGAGCAGAGCCGCCAGCCCGGCTTTCGCGCCAAGGGACGTGCGGAGCGCGCGATCCGCGAAGCGGGCCAGTCGGGGCTGGACTTCACCATCTTCCGCCCCGCGTTGGTCTACGGCGCCGACGACCGCGTGACCAACCTGCTCGCGCGCGCGATCAAGTACGCGCCGATTTTCGCGATTCCCGGCACCGGCAAGCAGATAGTGCAGCCGGTCGCGGTCGACGACCTTGCCACGTGCGTAGCGATGGCGGTCCAGGGTCGCGGGCGCAACGCTACGTTCGCAATTGGCGGGCCGGAACCGTTGAGCTTCGATGAGTTGATCCAACTGATGATGGAGTTGAGCGGCCATCGCCGGCCCATCGTGCACGTGCCGGAGACGCTGATGCGTTTGGCTGGGATGCTGGGTGAGATGCTGCCGCGACCGGTTTTCTCGCGCGACGCGGTCGATTTCCTTACCGCCGACAATCCCTGCGACAACGGTCCGCTGATTGCCGAGTTCGGAATTCGCCTGACACCCGCGCGCGCCGGGATGTCCTATCTCAAGCCGAAGGCGTGAGCGCCGAAGCGCTCGCATTGCCGCAGCTTATGCGATTCGGTGCCAGCCGGTGCCTTCGTGACCGAATCGGAACAGTTCTGGATGGAGTATCTCGCCAAGGATTTCCAGTGACTCGGCGATTCGCGGCCCCGGCCGGTTGAAATACTGGCTGCCCTCGGCGACGAACACCCGGCCCTCGCGCACCGCGCGCATCGAGGTCCATCCGGGACGCGCCGCCAGCGCCGGCAGTTCCGCCATCGTGTGCCGCATGTTGAAGCCGCATGGCGCGACCAGCACAACGTCAGGGTCGGCGGCGAGCAGCGCGTCAAATTCGAGCCGTCCCGAGTGCTCGCCAGCGCGGCCGAACAAGTTCTCGCCCCCCGCCATCGCGACCATTTCGGGCATCCAGTTTCCCGCCGACATCAGCGGGTCAAGCCACTCGATGCAAGCGAGTGTGGGACGCGATGGCGGCCCGGCGCGCACGCGCCGCGACCGCGTCCATCCGGGCCATCAGCCGCCCCACCAGCTCGGCGCCGCGAATCGGTTCGCCCAGGGCGCGGGCGACGCGCTCGATATCGGCGAAGATGTCCGCGAGTCCGTAGGGCGCGAGCGAGACTATTTGCGGGCGCGCGCCGAGCCAGCTTCCGACCGCGTCCTCGACGTCGCGCTCGCTGACCGCGCATACCTCGCACTGCGACTGGGTGACGATGACGTCGGGGCGCGAGTTCGCGGAGCTTTTGCGCGTCGACGCGGTAGACCGAGAGCGCCTCGCCGACGATGCGGCGCACCTCGCGGTCGACCTCGGCGCTGGGGCGGTCGGGATTGAACTTGGGCTCGGTGAGGGCGGGCAGGCGCGTGACCGCGGCCGGATAGTCGCACTCGTGCGAGCGGCCGATCAGTTGGGATTCGAAACCGAGCGCGCAGACGATTTCGGTCGCGCTGGGAAGCAAGCTGACGATTCGATGCACGCGGGGCTCCTTGCCTTTGAGCGATAGCGTCAGATTACTGCGCGCGGCGGCGGCTGTCATCACGGCGCGGAGGCGTCGCGCTCCATTGGCGTGATCGGCGGACGCTGCGCTATACAACGGACACAGGATCGGAAAAACGACGTGTTTGCAAACGGGAGGATCGAACAATGCTCCACGTACATTATTTCATCACGCGCAAATCCTCGATGAGCGATGCGGAGTTTCATCGCTACTGGCGCGAGACGCACGGGCCAATCGCGGCCAGAATTCCTCAGCTTCATCGCTACGTGCAAAGCCATCGTATCACCGCCTACGGCAGCAACTCGCCCTACGATGGCGAGGCCGAGGTGCTGATCGACGATTTCAACGCGATGGCCGCGCTCCGGCGCAGTCCCGAATATCTCGACGGCGCGCTGGCCGACGAGCACAACTTCATCGATCTCTCGCGCGTCGAGTGGATGGTGACGCGCGACCACGTGGTGCTCGACGGGCCGACCGGCGGTAACCTCATCAAGGGCGTATGGCAACTTGTTATCAAACCGGGGATGGCGCTCCACGACTTCCGCCAGTACTGGCTCGAAGTGCACGGGCCGATGGCGCTCAAGCTGCCGGGAATCCGCCGCTACGTGCAGTCGCATCTGGTTGATGAGGCGTATCTTTATTCCACGCCGCGCTTCGACGGCGTCGCGCAACTTTGGTTTGACAGTCCCGAGGCGTTCGCCGCGGCCTTCGCGTCGCCGGCCGGCAAAGACTTGCTCGAGGATGGCGCGAAGTTTATCGACGGCCCGAAAATGACGTTTTTCATGGCGAAGGAGCACATCCAGATCGCGTCGCGCTGAAGCCGGCGGGCGCTCAAGCTGAATTCCGGAGGTACTTAAGATGGCAGGGCTATTGGAAGGTAAAGTCGCATTGATAACCGGCGCTGCGAATGGGATCGGACGCGCCACCGCGCTCGCCGCCGCGCGCGAGGGCGCAAGAGTGTTTGTGGTCGACGCGGTCGCGGCCGGCGAAGATACGGTCAAGGCGATAAAGCATGCGGGCGGCGAAGCCGCTTTTCACAAGTGCGACGTGACGCGCGCCGCCGAGGTCGAAGCCACGGTCGCGGCCGCGGTCAAAACGTTCGGGCACCTGGACTGCGCGCATAACAACGCCGGCATCATCGGCAAGACGCTGCGCACCGCCGACGACACCGAGGAGAACTTCGACCGCATCATCGCCGTCGACCTCAAGGGCGTGTGGTTGTGCATGAAGTACGAAATCCTGCAGATGCTCAAGCAGGGCGTGCGCGGCGCGATAGTCAACACCGCCTCAGCCGCCGGGCTGGTCGGCTCGCACGGGCAGCCGGCCTACACCGCGGCCAAGCATGGCGTGGTCGGATTGACCAAGGTGGCGGCGCTCGAGTACGCGCGCCACGACATCCGCGTCAACGCGGTCTGCCCCGGCGTGATCGACACCGCGATGGTGGCCGAGATGGTGACGGGCCATCCGCGCCTGCGCGACCGCCTGATCTCGGTCGAGCCGATCCGCAGGATGGGCAAGCCGGAGGAGATCGGCGAGGCGGTGGTGTGGCTGATGTCGGACCACGCGTCATTCGTGACCGGCGCGTCGCTACCGGTCGATGGCGCCATGACTGCGCAATAAACGCAACTGGCGAAGGTTGTAACATGCCTAACGATCAGCGCTTTATCGACGCCGACGCGCACGTCATAGAACCGGGTGACCTGTTCGAGAAGTATCTCGAGCCGAAGTTTCGTCCGTGGATTCCCGAGGCGTGGGCGAACTACGCCGGCAGTCCGCTGGGGTTCGGATTCAAGATCGTAATCGCGACGCCGAACGGCGCCAGGCAGGTGATGCCTTTCGGGAACGATCCGATGAGCGACGAAGCATTGGAGCGCTGCGGCGGCGTGGCGTTCGATCCGGGCGCTCGGGTCGCCCTGCCGGGCCATGACGAAGCCTACGCGGAATTCGCGCGCGAGGATTTTCCGCCACGCCTGTATCCGCTGGCGATGGACCGCGCGGGCATCGACTACATGGTCGTGTATCCCACGGTCGGGCTATTGAGCACGGCGGCGCCTGAGCTCGCGCCCGACGTGGCCGCCGCGATTCGTCGCGCCTATAACAACTGGTTGCACGATTTCTGCTCGCAGACCAGCGGACGGGTGTTCGGCGCGGCCTCCGTGGATCTGCGCGATGCCGAGGAGGCCGCGCGCGAGGCGCGGCGCTGCGTCAGGGACTTTGGCTTCAAGGCCGTGCACGTCAATCCCGTTCCGGTTGGAAAGCATCGGCTGTACGACAGCTTTTACGAGCCGCTGTGGGATGCGCTCGAAGACCTCGACGTCCCGCTCGCCGTGCATACCGGTGCCGGCGTGGGAGCCGACCAGATGCTCTACCACTACCTGCCGGGACTGCGCACCGCACAGGTCACGGTGGCGTTTACGATCGGCAATATGCTCGCCAGCACCGCGCTGATCATGGGCGGGGTGCTCGAACGGCATCCGCGTCTGCGCGTGGTCCACCTGGAGTGTGGCGCGGGATGGGTTCCGTTCTGGATGGACCGGCTGGCCGCGAGCGTACAAGGCGGCTTTCGCGGGCTGGACATTCCCGGCCTCAAGCGCAGTCCGATCGACTACTTCCGCCGCCAATGCTTCATCTCCGCCGATCCCGACGATCCTTTCATCAAGCAGACGATCGAAATGATTGGAGATGGAAATATCGTTACCGCCACGGATTTTGCGCATCCAGAGGGCCGGCGCTACGAATCGGCGGTGAAGGAAATTCTCGAACTCCCGGAGGTGCCGCTCGAGAGCAAGCGCAAGATCATGTGGGACAACGCGCTCAGGCTTTATCCGATTGATCCGGCGTAGCCCTTCGCGATACTGAACTCACTCGTTTTAATCTCGCTGCGAAGATGGCGGCGATTGGCACCGGCAAGTTAACCAGGGAGTACACGATGGACCGGCTCAAGGGTAAAAATACGATCATCACCGGAGCGGCGGGCGGCCAGGGGCGCGTCGCCTGCCGGATGTTCGCCGCAGAGGGCGCGCGGATTTTGGCCAGCGATCTGAACCCGGGCGTCGCGCAGGAAATCGAAGCGCTCGCGCCCGGCGCGATCACCTACGTCGCGGCGGACGTGACTAAGGCGGACGGAATCCGGACCATCGTCGACGACGCGATCAAAGCGTTCGGCGGACGAATCGACGTGCTCTACAACAACCACGGCGTGATCCTGGGCAAGCCGTTTCTCGAAACCACGCCCGCGGAATGGGACCTGGTGCATGACGTCGATCTGAAGTCGGTTTATTTTCTGAGCCAGCGCGCGGTACCGGCGATGCGCGCGGGCTCGTCGATCATCAATCTTTCGTCGGTTGGCGGACTGGTCGCGATGCAAAACATGTCGGCCTACTCGGCGGCCAAGGGTGGAGTGGCGATGCTGACCAGGGGTATGGCGCTCGATCTGAGCCCGCTCGGAATTCGGGTCAACGCCATCGCGCCGGGTGCGATCGACACGCCGATGCCGCGCAACTTCTTGAAGGACCTTCCCGACAAGGAAGGGATCTGGGCGGCGATCGAAGAGCGTCACATGATGAAGCGATTCGGGCAGCCACACGAGGTCGTTACGCTGGCGATGTTCCTGGCCAGCGACGAATCGAGCTTCATGACCGGAAGCGTGGTGACGGTCGACGGCGGCTGGAGCGCGTTTTAGCGCGGGAAGGCGGCGCGCTCAGCCCGCGAGCGAAAAACCATAGACTCGCGCGCAGTTCTCGCGCACCAGCTTTCGCCGGTCGGCTTCCGGGAGAGCCCCGAAGTCGCGCGCCAGCACCTCCATCGTATGCGGCCAGGTCGCGGCCTGATGCGGATAGTCAGTCGACCACATGAAGTTATCCGCGCCCAGATAGCTATAGATTTTGAGCCCCAGTGGATCGTCGATAAAGGTGGCGAACACCTGGCGGCGGAAATACTCACTGGGCTTGAGGGATAGCACTGTCGCATAACCCTGCTTGAAGCGGCGGTAGTACTTGTCGGCGCGCTCCAGCAGATGCGGGACCCAGGCGATGTCGTTTTCCGCCGAGACGATCTTTAATTCCGGAAAGCGCTCGAACACTCCGCCGAAGATCATCGAGCACAGCGAATGCTGCGCCTCTTGCGTGCGGATGACCATGCGCGCGTATAGCTCGCCGATGTCCGACTCGTCTTGCTGCGAGGTCTTGGTCCGCCCGGTCAGCGTATGCAACGAGAGAGGCATCCCGAGTTCCTGCGCGGCGGCCCAGAACGGATCGTAGGCGCGCTGGGTATAAGGCCGATCCTCGGGCGGCGCGGCCCAGATGAGCGCGCCCTTAAGTCCCATCTTCGCCGCGCGCTCGAGTTCGCGGCGCGCGCGATCGACGTCGAAGAGCGAAATCATCGCGAGGCCCGCGAACTTGCCCGGCGCGTAGCTGCAGAATTCCGCGAGCCAGTCGTTGTAGACGCGAAAGCAGTCTTCCTGAAATTCGGCGTCTTCGATCCAGAACAGAACGAAGCCCATCGTGGTGTAAAGCACCGACGCTTCCACGCCGTCGAGCTCCATGTCCTTGAGGCGCGCCGCCGGATCCCATCCGCCCGCCGGCGCACTGTCCAGCCCGGCCTCGAGAAATTTTTTGTCGAACGTCTGGCCCGCGGCGAACGCGCCCGAGATGCGCAGCGGCGGCAACTGCTCGCAGACAAAGAACAGGCCCTTGCGTCCGCCCGGATCTTTTATGATTCGCGGCGCGCGGTCGCGAAAGCGCTTGTCGAGCCCTTCGGTCCATAGACCCGGCGGCTCGAGCATGTGCGCGTCGGCGTCGACTATTTTGAGCGGGTCCATTGATAAGTCTTTGCGACGGAGTATTCGCGGTTAAGTATTCGCGCCGAACGCGCGAGCTAGAGTTCCAGCTCGATCACGCGGCGATCGCGTTTTTTGAGGTCGAGGAATTCGATATATGGACGCGCTCCGGGCGCCTTTTCGGTGCCGACCTCCGTCTCGAGGTCGGTGGTGCCTTCACCGGGATTTTTGCGCGTGACATTGATGAACTGGCATTCCGCGCCGAGCGCGACCACGTTGTGCCAGGTGCCTTTGTCGATGAATGCGGCCTGGCCCGGCTCGACAATGAAAGCCGCGAGCTTCTCGTATGCCACCTCGAAACGTTCGTGACCGTCGTTGCGGTTGCGCGGGGCCGGCGCCACGATCAAAGCCATCGATCCGCGCACCGGGATGAAGGTCTGGTTGTACGAAAAATGAACCGCCATCTGCGATAACCGCCGCGGATTCACCGGTCGCTTGAGCGTCAGCAATTCGATCGCGACCCGCCCCTCGCCGGCGTCGACTTCGGGATAGACTGGCTCCTTGTTTTCGAGCAGCCGGCCGAACGGCCGAAACCCTTCGACCGTGATCGGTTCCACCTTTACCTTGATCGTTTCTTCCATCGGGGCTTTGCCCTCCGCGACCGGTGCGCCGGGCGGCATCGGAAGCAAATCATTCGGCCAGTGTGCCGGTTCAGATGTGTAGCAACTCCAAATTGGTTTGACAACGAACGCTGCGCTGGCGCATACGTCGGAACCAATGACCTCCAGCAACCCGATCGCCGGCAGTCCCAACCGCCTCAAGCTCGGAGTTTTTGGACTCAACGTGAGCAGCGGCTGCGCGATGACCAGCGCGGCCGATACGCTCAAAATCGAGTGGGAAGAATCGGTCAGGATCGCCCGCGCGGCCGAGGCGGCGGGGATCGAGGCGCTGGTGCCGGTTGCGCGATGGCGCGGCTTTGGCGGAGCGACCAACTTCAACCATCGGAGCTTCGAGACGCTGACCTGGGCGGCGGGCCTGGCCGCGGTAACCGAGCGCATCGGGATTTTCGCCACCGTACACGTGCCGACCGTGCATCCGGTGCGCGCGGCCAAGGAAATCGCGACCATCGATCACATCTCACGCGGCCGCTTTGCACTAAACATCGTCGCCGGATGGAACGAACCCGAGGTTCGGATGTTCGGTCTGTCACAGCGCGAGCACGACCAGCGCTACGCATTCGCCGACGAATTTACCACGCTACTCAAACGACTGTGGACCGAGAACGAATTCGACTTTGCGGGCAATTTTTTCACCGTGCCCGGCGCCTACTCCGAGCCGAAGCCGGTGCAGCGGCCATGGCCGCTGATCATGAGCGCGGGCAACAGTCCAGCCGGCCGCGACTACGCCGCGCGCCATGCCGATCTGAATTTTGCCCTTGGCCCCGACCTGCCGACGCTTGCCGCCACCTGCACCGACATTAAACGCCTCGCGCGCGAACGTTATGGGCGTGAGATCAGCGTGTTCACGATGGGCTACGTGGTCTGCCGCGAAACCGAGCGCGAGGCGCTCCAATATCGCGACTACTACGTAAAGGAAAAGGGCGACTTCGCCGCCGCGCACAATCTTCTCGAGACCCTAATACCCAATTCGCAAAGCGCGCTCGGCGATCAGTACAAGGCGATGATCGAAAACTTCATCGCCGGCTACTCCGCCATGCCGCTGGTCGGAACGCCCGAGCAGGTGGTCGAGGGCATGAGCGAGATGGCGCGTGCCGGATTCGACGGCCTCACGCTCAGTTGGGTCGACTACGACGAGGGCATCGCGCAGTATCGCGACCGGCTTCGCCCGCTGCTCATCCAGGCCGGTCTGCGAGTCGAGTAAGGCCGCTCCCCAGCGCGAAACAGACGTGTATTCCGTCATCCTGCACGAAGTGAAGGGTCCCGCGCGGCTCCTCCGCGCTTAATCCACCATCTCAGCATTGCCAATTACGCGCGGGGGACCGCGCAAGATCCTTCGACTCCGGCCGCTCTGCGCTCAGGATGACCGAAGAGGCCAAGGAACGAAGACCGGCGGAGAATTCCAGCTAACGTATTTCGAACTCTCGCTAGGTGAACATCGCCGCGAGGCCCTTGGCGCGGATTAGCTTGCCCGCCGGCTTGAGCTCCGTCGCCAGCCGCGCGAGGCGCTTCTTGAAGGCCTTGAGTTCGTCCGCCTGCCGGCGCTCGAACTCGGCGCGCCCGAGCTTAAGCTCGCCGCGCTCGAAAGCTTCGCGCGCGAGCTTGCGGGGGCCCCAGAAGCCCTCGAACACCTGCCGCATTCCCTTGGCGATAGTGGTGTTGGGGACCCATGAGCCCTGGCACAACGGACAATGGAAGACGACGCCAGCGAGGAAATTGCGGTAGGGCACGACGAAGGGCTTGTCGCAATCTTTGCAAATGATCGGCACGTCCCATCCGAGCGGATCGAATTCGTCGATCGGCTGCGGCTTAGGCTGTGGCGGCGCTGGCGCGGGCGCAGGAGAACTCGCGCCGGCGCCTTCAGCGCCGGCGCTCGCGTGGCTGTCACCCGCCGCGCCTGCCGCGCCCGGCGATGCGTCGTTTTTGTTCTGTGGATCTTCGGGCGTCATCGATGATGCGTTTTGGATGATGCGTTTTGGGCGGCGTGGGAGCTTCCTTATCGGCAATTTATCAATGGTCCGGCTAATCGGCAATTCCGCCATTAGCTGCGCCAGCAAATGCGGCAGCAGTTGGCTGCGCAATTGCGCGCCGCGCCGGGGCTGGCGCGTTTCAGCTTTCAACCGCGCGCCGCTTTTGACTATGCTTGGGCGAGCGTATGTCCTGGGGGTTCGATCGGCCGCCGATGGATCTTGAATTCACGCCAGAAGAAGAGCAGTTTCGCCACAAGCTCCGAAAGTGGCTCGAAGAGAACGTGCCGCTGAGCGGCTTGCGTGGCGCCGATCCCAACGCCACGCGCGACAGGTCGGCGATCGAAAAGGCCAGGGCCTGGCAACGCCGCCTCTATGACGCGGGTTACGTCGCGCTCGCCTGGCCCCGCGAGTACGGTGGCCAGGAACTGGACCCAGTGCGCCAATCGATCGTCAACGAAGAGATGGTGCGGGCGCGTGCTCCAGGCCTGGTCGGCGGGATGGGAATCTCGATGCTCGGCGCCACCCTGATCAGTTGGGGCAGCGACGAGCAGAAGCGGCGCTATCTGCCGAAAATCCTCACCGCCGAGGAAATCTGGTGCCAGGGTTACTCGGAGCCCGGCTCGGGCTCGGACCTCGCGGCGCTGCGCACGCGCGCCGAGATCGTCGGCGACGAGTTCGTGATCAACGGACAAAAGGTCTGGACCTCGGGCGCGCACTACGCCGACATGATGTTCTGCCTGGTGCGCACGGATCCCGAAGCGCCCAAGCATCGCGGCATTTCCTACGTACTCATCGACATGCGCTCACCCGGCATCACCGTGCGTCCGCTGATCCAGATGACCGGCGCGCACAGTTTCAATGAGGTTTTCTTCGACAACGTGCATGTGCCGCGCGAAAACCTGGTCGGCAAGCTGAACGAGGGATGGCTGGTCGCCAACGCGACGCTCTTCCACGAGCGCAACATGCTCGGGTCGACCACCACCAGCCAGCAGTCGATGGCGCGGCTGATTGCGCTCGCCCGCACGGTCCATCGCAACGGCCGCCCGCTCACTCACGATCCGGTTTTCCGCCAGCGCCTGGCCGAACTCGAGATGCGGGTCGAGGCGATGAAATATCACATGCTGCGCCAGCTCACCGACCAGGTGCGCGGACGCAACCCGGGAATCGAGGCGATGATCAACAAGCTCGCCGGCACCGAGCTCAACCACGACATCGCGACCGCCGCGATGGAAGCGATGGGCGATTACGCGATGCTCGCGCGCGGCGAGGAAGAGGCGATGGACCGCGCCTTCTGGCCTTACGAATGGATGTTCTCGCTGGGCCTGGTGATCGGCGGCGGCACCTCGCACATCCAGAAAAATATCATCGCCGAGCGCGGACTCAAGATGCCCAAGTCGCGCTAGTTAAGACGGGAAGTTTGAATGGATTTCGGACTAAGCGACGAGCAACGCCAGTTGCGCGACAGCGCCCGCGAATTTCTGACCAACGAATGTTCGCCCGCATACGTGCGCAAGACCATGGCCGACGAGGCGGGTGCGGCGCGCGCGCTGTACGCGGCGATCGCCGGCCTTGGATGGAACGGGCTTCTCGTGCCCGAGCGCTACGGCGGCGCCGGCATGGGCATGCTCGACATGGCGGTGCTGCTGGCCGAGACCGGCTACGCCGCGATGCCTGGTCCGTTTTTGTTTTCCTCCGCGCTCGCGGCCAGCGCGCTGGTGCATGGCGGGTCGGACGAAATCAAACAGCGATGGCTCGGCGCGCTCGCCGCCGGCACGGCCATCGGGACGGTCGCAATCACTGAGCGCAACGACTCGCTCGATCCAGCCGAGATGGCCACGAGCGCGCGTCGCGAGGGCTCTGGATGGGTGCTCAACGGAGCCAAGATTTTTGTGCCGTATGCGCACGCCGCCGATTTCATCGTGGTGGTGGCGCGCACTGGTTCGTCGCCTGCTGACCTCGGTCTGTTCGTGGTGGAGACGCGCGCGCCCGGTGTGCGGATACGGATGCTCAAAGGCCTCGATCTCACGCGCCGCGTTTGCGCACTCGACCTCGACGCGACCATGGTCACGCCCGGCGCGGAATTAAACGGTGGTGCGGCGCTCTACGCGCGGCTGCTCGATATCGGCGCGGTCGCGATCGCAGCGGACTCGCTCGGCGGGATGGATCGTGCGCTTGCGATGGCGGTCGAGTACTCCAAGGTGCGCGAGCAGTTCGGCAAGCCGATCGGATCGTTCCAGGCGCTCAAGCACGCGGCGGCCGAAATCGTCGCCGACCTGGAGCCGGCGCGCGCGCTGCTGTGGTACGCGGCCTATGCGCAAGACGCCGGAACCGAGGACGCACCGCGGGCCGCCGCGATGGCCAAGGCGCTGCTCTGCGCCATCTACAGCCGCGGCACCGACCGCGCGGTGCTGATGCATGGCGGGATCGGCTTCACCTGGGACCACGACATCCATCTGTGGTTCAAGCGCGCACGTTTCAACGAATCGTTCCTCGGCTCGCCGGCCTATCATCGCGAACGCGTGGCGGCGCTGGGCGGATATTGAACCTCGGGTGCATCGAGTGAAATTCGACCTCTTCTACCAGTTGCCGACGGCGGACTCGCAAAACCCGGCCGCGCGCTATCGCGAGTTGGTGGCCGAAGCGGTCGAGGCCGACCGGCTCGGCTTCGACACGCTGTGGCTGGCCGAGGTTCATTTCACGCCACGCTTCTCGGTGATGCCGGCGCCGCTGCTCCAGCTTGCCGCGATCGCCGAGCGCACGACGCGGCTACGCCTGGGAATAGCGGTCAACCTGCTCCCGCTGCATCATCCGGTGCGCCTGGCCGAGGAGATCGCGACGCTCGATGTGCTTTCCGGCGGGCGGGTCGACTTCGGGGCCGGGCGTGGCGCGTTTCCCAGCAACTACCACGGCTACGGCGTCGACATGGCGACCAGCCGCGAGCGCTTCCAGGAGATGCTCACGTTCATCAAGCGCGCGTGGACCGAGGACCGGCTTGATTTTCGCGGGCGGTTTTATGAAGTCGATGGCGTCGAGGTGATTCCCAAGCCGGTGCAGCGTCCGCATCCGCCGTTTCGCCTTGCCGCCAACAGCCCCGACACGTTCAGCTTCGCCGGCGCCAACGCCTATCCGATTTTCGCCGGCGGAGCGGTGAACCCGATCAATGTGCTGCCGGAGCGCCTCGCGGTGTATCACAACGCGCTGGAGACGGCGGGCAAAATGCTCCCGGAGGACTGGCTGGCGGCGATGTTTCTGACTTTCGTGGGCAAGGACCAAGCCGCGGTGCGTGCTATCATCGAACCGAGCCTCGAAAATTACTTCCATACGATCACGGAAACAATTCGCCCCGAAAGCCTCTCGCAGCCCGACGAATTCAATCGCGTGGTGGAGCGGATGCGCACGATCAAATATGAGGACGTGGACTCGCTGATGGGCGTGTTCGGTGAGCCGCAACGCTGCGTCGACCGGATTGCCGCGCTTAGAGAGAAGTTCGGATTCACCCGGATGGTGTGTTGGTTCGAGATCGGCGGCCTGAGCGGTCATCGCAACCTCATCGATGCGATGCGCCTGTTCGCCGAGCGCGTGATGCCGCACTTCAGTTGATGCCGTACTTCAACTGACAGCAATTCGAGGAAAAACACTTTCGAACGGGGAGCGCGATGTTGACCACGAGCTGGACCAAGAACGCCGATCAGATCAAGAAAATAGAGGAGACGCTGCACGCGCCGACTTTCTCCGACGTGCGATGGCTGGCGGTGCAATACCTGACCCGGCCCGAGATCGTGCGCGAAGTCCTGCCGCCGCCGCTGGGGCCCGCGGCCGAGCCGCTGGTTACGGTCGGCATCGGAACGCTGGGACGCTCCAATTGCGTGGGCCCGTTCGATGGCGGAATGCTATGCGTGCGGGCGCGCTACAAGGACGTCGAAGGCGACTATTGTCTCTCGATGCCGATGTCGACCGACGTGGCGACGATTTTCGGGCGCGAGCTTTTCGGCGAGCCCAAAAAGCAGGCGCGGGTGCAACTCCAGAGCGACGGCGACGTGGTGCGCGCGAGCGTCGAGCGCTTCGGCATCACCTACATGTCGCTGGAAGCGCGCCTGACCAATGACGTGCCTATCAACGGGCCGACTTACACCGACCGCTTCCATTTCAAGTTCATGCACGCGGCGGACGGGCACGGGCTGGAGTTCGACCCCATCCTGGTCCAAATACACTTCACCCAGCACGTGCGGGTGCATCGGCGCGGCCCCGGCAAGGTTATCTTCGAGCCGTCGCATCACGATCCGCTGGGCGAGATCGAGGTGGTAAAGGTGCGCGGCGCGACCTACTTCGAAGGCGACATCCATGCCGAAGCGCGGCGCCTGGCGACGGTGGACGCCGCGAGCTTCATGCCGTACGCGTTTCAGAATATCGACGACTACAGCGCTGTCGAGTGAGCGCCAACAGCGAGCGGGGCGCGCGCATCGCGTGACGCCCCGCGTCCTAGTCGCGCTCGGAGCGCGCGCGGCCCCCGTCGGCGCCGTTGCCCAGCGAGCGTAGGATGTCGGTCTTGGTGACGATTCCCTGCAGTGCTCCATCGGGCGCTTCGGCGAGCGATTCCGCGGCCGAGGTCACCAGCAGAATCTGTGGCGCATTCTCGCGCGTGAGCAGCCGCAGGGCTTCGTTGAGGTCGGTATCCGGCGTGATCTGGCTCATATTGGGATCGGCGATATCTCCCATCCGCGTCTGCTCCCAGCGTTCCACCGGCACTTTGCCCAACGCCCGCACTGGCACCGTGCCGACGGTGCGCGCACCATCGTAGACCGGAAAGACCGTGTAGCGATGATGGGCCGCGATGCTGTCGGCAAACGCGCGCAGCGTCGAGGAAGCCTGCACTCCCACCACGTGGCGTTGCATTACGTCCGCGACCTTGATGCCGCCGAGCTCGCTGACGCGCGCCGCCTGATGAAGGCGCTGATCGCCCGAGACCGACGCCTCGCCCGAAACCGTATAGGCGATCGCCGCGCCGATGAGCGTCGGGATGATGTAGGAATGGCTGCCGCTGGTCTCGGCCACGAACACCACCGCCGCCAGCGGGGTTTTGTAGCCGGCCGCGATGAACGACGCCATCCCGACCGCCGCGAACAGGTCGCCGCGGGTGGAACCCACCACCGACTGGGCGAACACTTTTCCGGTTGCGCCGCCGGTCAGAAAGAGCGGCACGAACATCGCGCTCACCCCGCCGCAGCCGAGCGAAAACAGGGTTGCCAAAAGCTTCATCAGCGCGAATGCCACCAGCTCGCCCGAACCGCGCGGGTGATTGAGGATCATATCGACCGCTTCATAGTTGGGGCCGAGCGGAATGAGTCTGCCGGGATAGAGCGTGATGTAAATGAGGCCGCAAATCCCCGTGAGCAGGCCTCCGATCATCAGCTTGACCGTATGCGGGGCGCGCAGGTTGACGAAAAAGTTGCGCGTGCGCCGGAAGCCGTTGGCGAAGTTCATCGCGACGAATCCGCAGATTACCGCCAGCAGTGCCGACCATAACAGGTCGCTGTCTGAAAACGGCGCGTTGCCGCCGAAGGCGAACAGCGGTGTCGTCCCCATGAAGGCGACCAGCACCGCGTAGGAAACCACCGAGGCGATGAGCGACGGCAACAGCGCCTCGTGCGCGAGATCGTCCTTGTACGGCATCTCGAGCGCGAAGATGAGTCCGGTCAGCGGCGCGCGAAACACCGCCGCCATCCCGGCCGCCGCGCCGCTGATCAGCATGATGCGCCGGTCGCGTGGCTCGAGTTGCAACCCCAGGCGTTTGAGCTTGGTCCACAGCCACGAACCGATCGCGCCGCCGCCATAGATGCTCGGTCCCTCCAGCGCCGCGCTGCCGCCGAAACCCACCGTGGTTACCGCGGCGAGTAGCTTATACCAGAACGGATGCATGTCGATGTCGCCCTGGTGCTCGTGGTACGACTCGATGATCTCCTCGGTGGAATGGCGATCCGGATCGCGCGTCAAAAATTGCATGATGAGCCCGGTGAGCAGGAAGCCGAAGAGCGTCACCGGGATGATTGCGTCGTGATGGGCGAGAAGAAACGGAAGCATCGTGGCCCAGATGCCGTTTAGGATCAGCAGCGCGATGCCGGTGATTACGAGACCCGACGCCACCCCGATAAGCGGTGCGACCAGCAGCCATTTCTGGGTGTCGCGCGAATAAGTCGCGGACAGGTCCTCGCTGACCAGCGCCGAACCCTTACGGATAAGGCGGTTGCCGAACCATCGCGAATTCCCTATCCAGGCCCAAAAGCCCACTCCGAAAAACCTCCTCACTTGATAGCCGCCGCGCCCGTGCGCCGCCCTTGAGAGTCCGCCAAGGCTGTGTCGATCGGTAACAACTGTAGCGATAACGAACGGCCCCCGTCTCGCTCGCGACCTGGAGTTCTGGTGCGCGCGCTCCGCGTCCGAAGCGACCGCCCGACTAAAAGTTGTCCTTTGTAGCTAGCCAAAAGGGGTTAATAGCTAACTTCATCGATGGTTCCACTGGGCACTGTTCTTGCGACGAGTGTTACCGGGCTACTCGAAAATAAATATAGATGCGTCAAGCGAACCACTATAGTCGCGACACTATGGCACGGCAATTGTATTAACAGTCTGTGACCCGACCCCAGGTCCGCAGATTTGTGGCCCTGTGTGGCGTTACTTCCACCGCGATTAATGTATAGTGCGAATGCGAGGCCCTATGGATATGGCTACCAATGAACAAGCACCGCCTGAGTTTGGGATCCGGGTCTTTCTGGTCGAGGACAATCCCGAACACTCCTTCATCGCGGTTACCGTAATTCGTCAGGTGCTGGGAGATGCGAGTGAAGTTATCGTGGCCGAAAACGCCGACGAAGCGGTCGAGTTGATTCAGCAGTTCACCGACACCGATCGGCCCGACCTGATGCTGGTTGACCTGCGCTTGCCGGACAACGGAGGCTTCGCTGTACTGTCGGCGGCGCGCGCGCACGACCCGTGCTCGCACGTGCCGACGTTCGTGATCACCAGTTCACTCTACGACCTCGACATTGCGCAGAGTTACGAGTTGGGCGCTTCGGCGGTGCTCTGCAAGCCGCTCTCACGCGCGATCCTCAAAGAGGAACTCGCCCGCATTGGCGTGATTCCCGGCAAGCCGACGGGCTCAGCGCCGGTTTCGTCCTGAGATTTTCCCGCCGTTTTCGGCTCGGCCTCTACAGCCCGGGCCACTTGTCGTTCCACGGCCGCGCTCGTTCGTAGGCATAGGCCGCCTGGAGCACGAGGTCGTCGCGATGGCGTTCGGCGACGATCTGGATTGCGCACGGCAGACCGCCCCCCGTCATCCCGGCGCGCACGGCGATTGCCGGATGGCCGCTCAGGTTGAAGGGATAGGTGAACACCAGCGCCGCCAGCGGGTCGGGCAGGCGCTGTCCCTCGATTTCCACCGGCGGCGGTCCATTGGCGGCAAACGCCGCCGTGGCAGTGGCCGGCGTCAGCAACAAATCGTAACCCTCGAAGATGCGGCGCGCCCAGTCGTTGAACTGCGCGCGCACGCGCTGCGCCTCGCCGTATTCGCGCCATCCGGTTTTCGCCGCGGCCTCGGTATAGGCGACGAACGAGCGGTTCATCTCCGCGCGATGCTGCGGCAGGACGTCGGCAAGCTGCGCCAGGAGCTGCGCCGCGCGCACCGTGGTCCACGCGCCCGCGGTCTCGGGCACCGGGCCTTCGATCACTTCGACCTCGCATCCGAACTCGCGAAACGCCGCCATCGCGTTCTCCGCCGCGCGCAACACCTCGCGTTCCACGGCGTGGCCGAAGTCGGGATGAAATGCGACGCGCAGGCGCGCCTGCAAGCGCTCGAGCGTGGCGAGGTAAGAGATGCCCGGATGGGGCAGCGAGTCGGGGTCGGCCGCATGATAGCCGCAGGCTACGTCGAGGAAGAGCGCGGCGTCGGTGACGGTGCGTGCGATCGGCCCGATCGACGAGATGCCGTTGAACGATTCCATTGCCATCCGCGGTCCGGCCGGAATCCTGCCGTGCGACGGCTTGAGTCCGACGCATCCCGTGTACGCGGCGGGCAGTCGGATCGATCCGCCGGCATCGGAGGCGGTCGCTAGCGGCACCATCCCGCTCGCCACTGCCGCCGCGCTGCCGCCCGACGATCCACCCGGCGTGCGTTCGAGGTTCCATGGATTGCGGGTCACGCCGAAGAGCAGGTTGCGGGTGAATGCGCTGTGGCCGAACTCGGGCGTGTTGGTTTTGCCGATTACGATTGCGCCCGCGGCGCGCAGGCGCGCGACCTCGATAGCGTCTTCGGCGGCCAGGTTGTTGCGAAACGCCCTCGAGCCGAACGTGGTCGGCATGCCGGCCACTTCCTCGAGGTCTTTGACGCCGATCGGTACCCCGGCCAGAGGCCCAACTTGCTCGCGCCGCGCCAGGCGCTCGTCCATCGCGCGCGCCTCCGCCATCGCCTGTTCCGCGCGCATCGCGCAGAACGCGTTGAGGCTTCCGTTGTGCGCCTCGACCCGCGCGAGCGCGTGCGCGACGGCCTCGCTCGGCTTCACCTCGCGCTTGCGGATGAGGGCGGTCAGTTCGAACGCCGACTTGAAGTTGAGCTCTGCCATCGCGGCCTCGCCTATGTGTAGCGCATCGTCGAGCAGGTTTGATTCGAGACACTAATAGCCCGTGCGGGTGCGGCTTGAAAGCGCGGATTAACAAGCGAGAGCTGAAAAGCGGGATCTCGAGAAGACAGGTCTTGACAGGAAGGGCGGCTTCGTTGTAATTAACCATCAGGTTATTTAACCGTATGGTTCAACAGCCAGTATCCTCCGATCGACTGAGCACCACCTTCGCCGCGCTCTCGGATCCCACCCGGCGCGCGATTCTGGCGCGTCTGGCCACGGGCGAGAGCTCGGTCACCGAGCTGGCCGCGCCGTTCGAGATGAGCCTTCCGGCGATCTCCAAGCACCTCAAGGTGCTGGAGCGTGCCGGGCTGATCGCGCGCGGCCGCGAGGCGCAGTGGCGGCCCTGCCGGCTCGAAGCGGGTCCGCTCAAGGATGCCGCCGACTTTCTGGAGCACTATCGCCGTTTCTGGGAGCAGAGCTTCGATCGTCTGGAAGAGTATTTGCGCGAGCTGCAGATGCGCGAATCGAAAATCAAGGAGAACAAGAAACATGACCGCAGAAAGTAGCGTCGCCACGCAGCCCGAGGAGCGCGTGCTGGTTCTCACACGCACGTTTGATGCGCCACGCGACCTGGTCTGGAAAGCCTGGGCGGAACCCGAGCGGATGGTCCGCTGGTTCGGCCCCCGAGGTTTCACAAGCACCGTCCTTAAGGCGGACTTCCGCCCGGGCGGCGCATATCGCTTCCACATGCGCTCGCCGGAGGGCACTGATCATTGGCAGCAAGGTATCTATCACGAGATCGTGGAACCGGAGCGACTCGTTTCCACTTTTGCCTGGGCGGATGCGGAGGGCAAACCCACCCGCCCGGAAACGTTGCTGACGGTGAGCCTCGCCCAACACGGTGGGAAGACGAAGCTGACTCTGCATCAGGCCGTCTTCGAGTCCGTCACGGCGCGCGCTCTGCACGGTGAGGGCTGGTCCAGCAGCCTGGACCGACTGGCCGAATATTTGGCGAAGGCCTGATGGGCCAACGCGTTGCGCATCACGAAAGGAATCGCACCATGGAAAATCCGCAGGAATACTATCGGCAGCATGGGGCGATGACCTCGATGAACGCGCATGCGGATGAGTTCAGCACGCTGCCCAGGAGCGTCGCCGCGCTATGCGAAGTCATACAAGGGGTGTTGATTCATCGCGACATGGCGGATTTCGCCTATGGCGTGAGATTATCCGACGAGCGAAAAAATGACGCGCACATTCGTCCGATCGAGGACGTGCTCGCGCGGATTCGTGCGCTGGACGATCGTCCGCTGACCGAGACCCGCGCGCCAGGCGATCGGATGGCCGGGGTCTGCCGTCATTTTTCGCTGATGCTATGCGCAATTCTTCGCGGGCAGGGCGTTGCGGCCCGGGCGCGATGCGGCTTCGGCGCGTACTTCACCCCGGGCAAGTTCGAAGACCACTGGGTGTGCGAGCACTGGAATGCCAGGCAGGCGCGCTGGATATTGGTGGACGCGCAGCTCGACTTAGTGCAGCGAGAGCTGCTTCGTCCCGATTTCGATCCGCTCGACGTCCCGCGCGATCGGTTCATCATTGCCGGCGATGCATGGCAGATGTGCCGGGCCGGCCGCGCCGAGGCGGATCGCTTCGGTTTGTCCTACGTGCCGGGCTTGAGCGGGATGTGGTTTATCGCCGGCAACGTGCTGCGCGACCTCGCCGCGCTCAATCGAATGGAATTGCTGCCGTGGGACGTCTGGGGATTGATGCAGATGGGTGACGCGGGACTGCTTGACGGAGAGAAGGGCGCGCTGCTCGATCGGGTCGCCGCGCTGACGCTAAAGGGAGACGCCGCGTTGCCCGAGGTCCGCGCAATCTATGAGGACGATCGCTTGCGCGTGCCGCCGATGGTTTTCAACGCGTTGCGCAACGCACCCGAAACGATCGGCGCCGCACTCCCGTAGGGAACTCGCGAGGATGACACATGCACAATCGTAGAGATCATCTGGGCACCCGCTTCGAGGTGCGGACTGATCAATGGACCTGGTTCTGGCGCGTGCTTGATCCACATCGCAACGGTGGCGCCGTTGGAGCGGCCGCGACCGAGGCGGAAGCGGTACGGGAGGCCTGCATGGCGATCGAGGAAATGTCCGCGCCATCATCGCGCCTCGCCACCGAACCGTTTTTCGATCCGGTCGTCGCGCGTCTAGCCTGTCACGAGGGCTGGAACAGCCGACTGGACCGCATAGCCGAATACCTGGCGAACGCCTGAGCGATTAATTTCGGATTTTCAATTAGCAACTAACCAGAGGAGCACGCTATGCAACTGAATCCTTATCTTCTTTTCAACGGCCAATGCGAAGCGGCATTCAAGTTCTACGAAAAGGTTCTCGGCGGCAAAATCGTTGCGATGATGCCTCACGAGGGTACGCCAGCCGCCGAGCATGTGTCGCCCGAGTGGCGTAAGAAAATCCTTCACGCCCGCCTGTCCGTGGGTGACGAGGTCCTGATGGGCTCCGACGCGCCGCCGGATCGCTACGAAGCGATGAAGGGATTCTCGGTGACGCTCGGTATCGACGACCCGGCAGAAGCGGAACGCATTTTTCACGCATTGGCAGAGCAAGGGACAGTGCGGATGCCGATCGGGAAGACCTTCTGGGCCGAGCGGTTTGGCATGGTCGTGGATCAATTCGGTACACCGTGGATGATTAACTGCGAGCGCGCAGGCTGATCGCTATTCAAGGCATCGCGACGGAGATCACCATGAAGCCGAATCGAGTTGTTTCAGACGAGGAGCGGCGACCCGCAGGGACCAGCGCTGCGCCTGAACCGGCAGAGCGCGTGCTCGTGATCGAGCGCACCTTCGATGCGCCGCGCAGTCTCGTTTTCAAAGTCTGGACCGAGCCACATCACCTGGTCCACTGGTATGGTCCGCGCGGGTTCAGCTTACCCTCGTGCGAGGTGGATCTGCGGCCAGGCGGCACCTGGCGAAGCTGCATGCTTTCGCCCGAGGGCCGCGAGCACTGGGTCCATGGAGTTTTTCGAGAAATCGTCGAGCCGGAGCGGCTGGTCTTCACTTGGGCGCATGAAAATGAGGACGGCACGCCTGGCCACGAAACGCTGATGACGGTGACCTTCGCGGACCAGGGCGGGAAGACGAAGCTCACGCTGCATCAGGCCGTCTTTGAATCGGTCAAGGAACGCGATTCACATCGCGGCGGCTGGAACAGCTCGATGGATCGCCTGGCTGAATATCTGGCGAAGCCTGACTTGGAGAGGCGCGATGAGCACTAATGCGAAACTCTCACCCGTGGCCGGCGATCTCCTGCTGCTGGTTGGGACGGTCAAGGGTGCGTTCATTTTTCTGAGCGACCGCCGGCGCGGCGACTTCAAGATGTCCGGTCCCCATTTTCCCGGACAATCGGTATGGTCGGCCGCTTTTATCGGCGGCGAAGCGCCGCGAATTATCGCCGGCAACAAGAGCAATCATTGGGGCGCGATGGTCAGTTGGTCCGATGACTTTGGTGCGACATGGAATGAGCCTGCCGAGGGCAATATCAAATTTCCCAGGGGCAATGGCGTAACTCTCAACGCGGTCTGGGCGCTCGAGGCCGCGACCGCGCTCGGGCCCGACGTGGTGCTGGCCGGCGTCGATCCGGCGGCGCTGTTTCGCTCTGATGACCGCGGGGAGACGTTCCGGCTGAACGAGGCGCTGTTCAACCACCCCGACCGCCCGAAATGGAACCCCGGCTTCGGTGGACTTTGCCTGCACTCGATCCTCGTGCATCCGCAAGAGCCCAGGCGAATGTACGCGGCGATCTCGTCGGGCGGGATTTATCGCACCGACGACGGCGGCGCTTCCTGGAACACGTGTGTCAACGGTCTGCGGGTGCATCCCGACGTCCCCGGCGCGACGCTTTGTCCACACAAGCTGCGGTTCGACGCGGAAAATCCGTCGCGCATGTATCTGCAAAATCATCCGGGCGTCTACCGCACCGACAACGAAGCGCGTTCGTGGCTTACGATCGAAAACGGGCTGCCGTCGGATTTCGGCTTTCCGATGGTCGCGCATCCGCGGCGCGGCGGAACGATCTATACCTTTCCGCTCGTCTCGGACGAATTTCGGCTGCCGCGCGACGGAGCGCCCAGAGTCTGGCGCTCGCGCGACGCGGGCACGTCGTGGGAGCCGCTCGGCAAGGGACTCCCCGACAAAGACGGATTTTTCACTGTACTGCGCGACGCGTTTTCGGCCGACACGCTCGATCCGGTGGGCTTCTACTTCGGCACTCGTGGCGGACAACTATATGGATCGAACGACGAAGGTGAGAGCTGGCGCGCGATAGCGGAATTTCTGCCGCCGATCCTGTGCGTCAAAACGGCGACGGTGGGCTAACGATGCGCGTGCATATACCGTCGGCGCTACGCAGATGGACCGGCGGCCGCGACGTGATTGAGCTGCCGCTCGCGCCGGACACGCGCACGACCGCGGCGGAAGTTATCGAAGCGCTCGCGCGCGAGCATCCGGGCGTTCGCGATCGCGTGCTCGACGAGCAGGGCGCGCTTCGCCGCCACGTCAACATTTTCATCGACGGCGAAAATGCGCGTTTCGCGGGCGGGCTTACCGCCCGGGTCAGCGCCGACTCGGAGATGTGGATTCATCCCGCGCTCTCCGGAGGCGCCTACGGTTGAGCGACGCGGCTCTCAAATCGTTGCCAATACTACGAAGCCATTTCCTTCAGCCGAACGGTGCCGGTAGCTAGAAGATCGCCACCGGATTCACCGGTGACGCGGTGCCGCGCTCAAGGATGAGCGGCAGCATCGTGAACATGAATTCGTAGCGCGCGTTGCGCGCGCAGGCGGCGCCCAGCGCCTCGAGGTCGGCGTTGTCGATAAGATGCACGCCCATCGCCACCAGCATCCCGACGTGGATCGGGAAAATCAGCTCGTTGCCGTAGCCGGTCGGCAGCACGTCGCTCACCCCGTCGCATCCCAGCACCGCGATACGCCGTTCGTGGAGCCACGGCAGGCAACTCGGATCGAGACCCGCCATCCCCTCGTTGCGGCTGTCCCACGCGCCGAGTTTTTTCCGTCGCGCCATCCGCCCGGTCCGGACCAGCAGCACGTCGCCCTCCTCGACGCGCACGCTATTCGCGCGTTCGGCGGCGTCGAGATCCTCGGGAAAGACGCGCTCGCCCAACTCCATCCATTCGACATTCTTAAGGCGCGCGATATCGAGTAACACGCCGCGGCTCACGATGCCGTCGCGGGCCACGTCGATCCCGCATTTGCGCGTGCCCCAGCGTCCGACCTCGTTGGAACTGAAGCCGTTGTACATCTTGCGCTCCCAGAACACGTGGCAGAGTGCGTCGAGGTGGGTGAAGGCCATCCCGTGCGGCGCGATCGCGAAGTAGTCCAGCGCGGCGGCCAGGCCCGGACCCGAGTGGAGCATCACGTGAGTGACAGGCGTGGGATTGTCGGGCCCCGACGCGGTCGCGAGCGGCAGCGCCATCGAGACCGTCTCGCCACTTTGCACCAGGCGGCCCGCGGCGGCGCGCTTTTGCGGCGTGATGAAGTTGAGCGCGCCGCGCTCGTCGTCCTTGCCCCAGCGGCCCCAGTTGCTGAGCTTCTCGAACAGGCTCTTCACTTCGGCGGCGCTGAGCCTGGGTGTGGTGCTGCCCATCGGCCCCTCCCGGATCGGTTTGCTTGAGCCAGTCCCATAGCACGCACCGGTTGATGCCGCCTAGCTGCTGCGCGAAGTGATATGGGTGATACAATTAGCGCGCGCTGATGAGTCAGTGGGCGCGGCCGTGCACGCGCGGGAGTTTCAAATAAATTGGGCAATCGGGATATCGAAGCGGCACGGACTTATCACGCGACCACCAAACATTCGTACACCAGTGTGCGGACGGACGGGCATCATCTGGACTGGGACAACCGGCCGATGCCGTACAAACTCTATCCGGAGGTCTCGGGGCTCGCGTTGCCGCGCGACTTGAGTCTTGCGCGAGTCCCGACGCTTGAGGCGATCACGGCTGGCGACGAGCCGGGGAAAAGCGGCGAGCTTACCCATGAGGCGCTGACCCGAATCCTGTTCTGCGCCGACGGGCTCACGCGGCGCGCCAGCGTCGGCGGCGAGGACTATCATTTTCGCGCCGCGCCTTCGGCGGGCGCACTCTACCCGGTCGAAATCTACGCCGCTTTGCCCGAGACCGGTGAACTGGAGCCGGGGATTTATCATTTCTCGCCCGCCGACTTGCGCTTGCGGGGACTGCGCCGCGGCGATTGGCGCGGATTGATCGCGCGCGCGGCGGCGGAGCGCCCCGTGCTGCTGCAGGCGCGCGCGGTGCTCGTGCTGAGTGCAATTTTCTGGCGCAGCGCCTGGAAGTACCGCGCAAGGGCCTATCGCTACTGCTTCTGGGACGCCGGCACGATGCTCGCCAACCTGCTCGCTGCCGCGGCGGCCGAGGGGCTCTCGACCGAACTGGTCACCGCCTTCGCCGACCCGGACATCGAGGCGCTGCTCGGAATCGACGGCGAGCGCGAGGGCGCGCTATGCCTGGTCGCGCTCGGCACTGGCGCCGCTGTGCCAGGCGCCGAACCGGAACTGCGGCCGCTCGACCTGGAGACGATTCCGCTCTCTCGCGAGGAGGTGAGCTATCCGGACCTGGTGCGGATGCATCAGGAGTCCCGCTTGCTCGGTCCCGACGAGGTAGCCGCCGTCGCCGACGCGCGCGTCGAACTGGTGGCGCCGCGGCCGACGGCATGGGTGGTGAAGCCCGCGCCCCTTGAGCAGAGCACGGGGCTAAGTCTCGGCGAGACGATTCTAAAACGCGGATCGACGCGGCAGTTCGCGCACAAGCCGATCACAGCCGAGGAACTGGCGACAATAATGGCCGCCTCAAGCCGCCATCCGCAAGCCGACTTCCCGCCGCTCAGCGATACCTACCTGATCGTGAACGCGGCCGACGGGATGGACCCGGGAGCGTACTACTACCGCCGGCAAAGCGGCGAGTTCGAGCTGCTCAAGGCCGGCGATTTTCGGCGCGAGGCCGGCTATCTCTGCCTGGAGCAGCCGCTGGGCGCCGATTGCTCGGCGTTGGTCTGCTATATGGCCGACCTCGATCGCTCGCTCGGCGCGCTTGGCAACCGCGCTTACCGCGACGCGCATCTGGAAGCTGGCTTGCATGGCGGCCGGGCCTACCTGGCGGCCTACGCGCTGGGGCGCGGGGCGAGCGGACTGACTTTCTACGACGACGACACCACGAAATTCTTCGCGCCGCACGCCGCCGGCAAGAGCCCGCTCCTGATGGTGGCGATCGGCGTCCCGCGCTCCTCCGGCGACGACACCTGACTCGGTTGCTACTTACGAAGTTCCGATTCTCTGCGGGCTGCCTGACCAATTGCCGAGCCGATGCCCATCACGCGGGCATCATCGGCTCTTTAGTACGGCCAAAAAGTCGTATTTTGCATAGCACTAAAGTTACCATCTGAGTGACATCTCTCCTGCCATTCGGTGTCTGCGTACTAGACAGAAAACCCCGCGCTGAAGCCTCGCCTTACGCGGTCGGGAGGGGGGGGCGGGCGGACGCCCGCTCCGTCTGTGCGTCGCATGACCGCGCACATTTCGCGTGCGACGTGCGGTCGCAGGTTTCTTCCATCCTTGCTGCGTATATTGCTCCTTTCCGCATATTGCTGACCAGTGGGGCGGCAGATGCCGCCCCACTGGTCAGCAGCGCTCCTGCGGGCATCGCGTGCAAAGGCCGGAAGGTTGGCGATGGGGAGCCTAATCGGATCGCTATAGGACGGCATGGAACTTGAGTAAACGCCCCTGACACGTGCGTGCCGTATGGGCACCCTGAGCCTGATTATCCACCAGACAGAACGGAGGGGATGAGGTTAGAAATGGGACATCGCGCAGGACGCTTGATCGTCGGAAGCCTCGCTTGGGCAATGCTTCTGACCCTGATGATCGCTAGTGGACATAATGTGTGGGCCGATAGCTCCGCGGGAACTCCGGGTATGGCTCCAGCAGCCCAGAGTTCCGCGGCTCCTTCCGCGGCACCGACGGCGGTGCCGCCAATCTCGTCGCCCGCGGTGACGGGGCCATTACAGATGCCCGCGCCCAACGAAGTAAACATTCCGAAGTATCTGCCTTTTCTCTCGGCGCTACCCGCTCCAGTCGCGAATCTCCTCGACTTCGACGTCAATGGCGTCGTGAGCGGGCTCGCCCTATTTCAAAACCGCGCCGTACCTGGCGACTTCGACAACCGGGTGGATTTCAGCAATGCGCAGGCCATCATCCAGAAGTCCGACGGCCTGATTCAGTACTATCTACAAGTGGGCGGCTATAGCTTTCCCATACTCGGCACTCCGTACATCGACTTGAATAACGCAGTGAACGCGCTGTACGGGGTGGTACCGGTAGGTTATCTCAAGATTGCGCCCACCGACAACTTCTCGATTATGGCCGGTAATCTCCCTACCCTGTTTGGGGCCGAGTACAGTTTCACTTTCGAAAACATGAATATCGAGCGCGGGCTGCTGTGGAATCAGGAGAACGTCATCAATCGCGGCGTCCAGCTCAACTATAGCTATGGGCCGCTCGCCGCGTCGGTGAGCTGGAACAATGGCTTCTACTCCCACAGCTACACCTGGGTTACGGGCTTGTTGGCATGGACGATAAATTCTCAAAATTCCTTGAGCATCGTCGGCGGCGGTAACGCCGGCTTTGCGAAATCCACGAATTTTGCGACCCCGCTTCTCAACAACAACGGCCAGATCTATAACGTGATCTACACGTACAATGCCGCGCCGATTGTCATTACCCCCTATTTCCAGGAGACCAACATCCCGTATAACCCGGACATCGGGGTGCTTAAATCAACCCAGACCCTAAGTGGCGCAATTCTCGCGAGTTACGCTATCAACGACATGTTCTCAGTGGCCGGACGCGCCGAATATATAGGAACCACGGGGAATGAAAATTCACCTAAGGACAGCGCCGCGAACCTGCTGTATGGAGTCGGCAGCACCGCCTGGTCTCTGACGCTGACGCCGACCTTCCAGTGGAAGCAGTTTTTCTTCCGTGGTGAGGTTTCGTACGTGCAGGCGAATAGCTACACGGCCGGCGATGTGTTCGGCAAAGAGGGCATTAATAACTCGCAGGTTCGGGGCCTGATCGAAACCGGCGTCATATTCTAGATGGACGGTGAGATGTTGAATTAACCCTGGATAGGCAAAAGCGTGAGCCAAGCTTGAGGGAAGGCGAACAGTTTCACGTGCCCGCCTGATCGGCGGCCGGCGGCCTCGCGCCCACCGTTGTCTCTCTGGCCCCTCCAACCAGACTTGGAGTGTATTTTACCGGCCGTCCGTTCTCAGCGTGGGAACGGACGGCCGGTGTTTTGAATTAGCGGCACCCCTCTTGGCCCCGCGCCAGGTACACGGTATCCATTAAATAAATGGAACGTCTCTCTCAAGGAGGTTTTTGGAAGAGATGGCTACGGGTAGAAAGGGGAATGGGACGACAGGGCGGCGGCGGACTAAGACTACGGCCAAGCAGACAGTGGCCACAGGGCAGGAATCCAACGGTAAGGCGATACACGACCGTGGGGCCGAGGCTGCGCCTGCCACGGAAATGAACCTTGAAACCATCCGCGCGCGTGCCTACGAACTTTTCCTCGCACGCGGCGCCACTCACGGTGCCGACCTTGCCGACTGGTTCAACGCCGAGAAGGAGGTGCGCGGCGCGCGAAACCCGTGACCGCGCGATCCTCGCGGAGGCGACGGCGCGTTCGTCAGGGCGCAGAGCGCCGAGCGGCGGCCCGCCGCGGTCACCGGACTGAAAGCTAAATGGCTGAATCGACCGGCTCGGATGCCGTGCAGTCCAGCTTCGACCTAGCCGTGCTTTCCGACGCCGGCACCGAGCAGCCCGACAACGAGGACGCCTGCGGTTACTTCATCGAGAGCCCGGAGGCGGCGCTGCTGGCGGTCGCCGACGGAATCGGCGGCTATGAGGGCGGTGAGATCGCGAGCCGGTTGGCCGTCGACGTAACGCTCGAGGCTTACCGCCAAAGCCCGCCCGCATGGGGCGCGGCCAGGCGACTGCATCGCGCCGTGCAGCGCGCCAATATCGAGATTCACCACCGCGCGATCGCGGTGCCCGTGTTGCGCCGGATGGGTACCACGCTGACCGCAGCGGTGGTCGAGGGCGGCCGGCTGAGCGCGGCCCACGTCGGCGATTGCCGATTGTACCTGGCGCGCCGCGGCCGCATTTCGCAGATCACCAGGGACCACACAGTGATCGCCGAGCACGTACGCATGGGCCGGATGACCGCGGCGAGAGCGCGCATTCATCCCGAGCGCTCGATGCTCAGCCGCTCGATGGGCCACGAGCTGATCGTGGCGGTCGGCCGGTTCTCGATGCCGCTGCTCAAGGGCGACCGTGTACTGGTGTGCAGCGACGGTCTCTACAACGTGCTTGAAGAGCGCGAACTCGAGCTTTTGCTGCGCTCCGGTGACGCGGCCGCGGCCTGCAAGGCGCTGGTCGAGGCGGCCAACGCGCGCGGCAGCGCCGACAATCTGACCGCCGCGGTTTTCGTGATGAATGGCGCGACGCCGTTCGATGAGAGCGGCGGTGGCTTGGGATGGCGCGAGTGGCTGGGGAGGCTCCTTGCACGACCGCGCTGATCACGCCCGGGGGGCTGAACCTGGCTGGCGCGGGCGAAGTGGCGCGGCGCGGTTACCCGTGCGCGTTGCGGGCGCCGCTGCGGCAGTGTTAACGTTCGCGCGCGGGCGTTGATGAGGCAGCTCTGCCAATGATGCGCGAGGTCAGCGCGGGCGAGAAGCTCGATCAGTACGAGCTCATTGAACTCGTCGCGCGTAGCGGGATGGCGTCAATCTTCAAGGCCACCGATCGCCTCAGCGGCGCGACGGTCGCGATCAAGGTTCCCTACCTGCAGTTCGAGAGCGACGTGGTTTTCTACAGCCGCTTCAAGCGCGAAGAGGAAGTCGGCCGCCGCCTCGATCATCCCAACATCATCAAGGTGCTGACCCCCCGGCACAGAAGCCGGATGTACATCGCGATGGAGTACGTCGACGGCACCTCGCTGCGCGCGATCATGCGCGACGAGCGGCCGCTGCGCACCGAGCGGGCGCTGGCCTTCGCCCGCCAGGTCTGCGACGCGATGGCCTACATGCACAGCCAGGGCGTCGTCCATCGCGACCTCAAGCCGGAAAATGCGTTGATCACCGCCGAAGGCAAGCTCAAGCTGATGGACTTCGGGATCGCGCTTGACGAGTCGGCGCGCCGGCTCACCTGGTCGGGGCTGTCGACCACTATTGGCACACCCGACTACATGGCGCCCGAGCAGGTCAGTGGCCGCCACGGCGACGCGCGCACCGACATCTACGCGCTCGGCACGATGCTGTTCGAGATGGTGACGGGCGAGCTGCCCTTTGCCGCGCCCAACGTCTACGCGATGATGCGCGCGAAGGCCAACGAGGATCCGCGGCCGCCCAGCCGCTTCGTGCCCGGCGTCGATCCGCATCTCGAGGAAATCATCCTGCGCGCGATCGAGCGCTCGCCCCGTCACCGCTACCAGAGCGCCGCTGAGATGCTCGAGGACTTGAAGGACCCGGAGCGCGTGCAACTAACCGGGCGCGCGAACCGGCTGCGTCCGCGGAGCCTGCGCGCTCGGCGCTTGCGGCGCACGCTCTGGATCGCTTTGTTTTTCGGCTCGTTGGGGGCGATCTTCGTAGCGCTCATTTGGCTTGCCAATCGTTACCCGGCCGCGCTGCCGGGGATCGGCCGGTCATTCCATGAGGAAGTGAAATAATGGCGCGCGCAAGGCGTGCTCGTGCGCTTGACCTGACGCTTCGCGCGGCTGCGCTGACGGCCGCCGCGGCGACGCTGATCGCTGCTGCGGCCGCCGCTCAAGGTCCGCTCGCCATGCGATCGATGGCCGTCCATCCGCAGGCCTCGCTCGCGGCGTCGCTCAATCTGGCCTGGGTGCTGGTCGGCGGGTTCCTCGTGATGCTCATGCAGGTGGGCTTCGCGATGCTCGAGACGGGATTCACGCGGTCCAAGAACGCAGTCAACACGATGGCGATGAACCTGATGATCTATCCGATCGGCGTGATCGGATTCTGGATGACCGGCTACGCGCTGATGATGGGCGGGGTGGCGCAATGGCCCTCGCTCGGCGCAAACGGAATTTCCAGCCACGAGCTGAGTCTCCATCTCGGCGGTCGCGCATTCGGACTGCTTGGCCTGCGCAAATTCGGGCTGCTGAGCGTCAGCCACGATCCGGCGAGTCTCGCGATGTTCCTGTTCGCGGCGGTTTTCATGGACACCGCGGCGACGATTCCGACCGGCGCGTTGGCGGAGCGCTGGAAGTTCTCGGCGTTTTTCATTTACGGCCTGTTCATGTCGATGTTTCTCTACCCGCTCTATGGCAATTGGGTCTGGGGCGGTGGGTGGCTGGCGCAGATGGGCCTCAACTTCGGGCTGGGCCACGGCCACGTCGACTTTGCCGGAGCCTCGGTGGTGCACATGACCGGCGGCGTCACCGCGCTGGCGGGCGCGATGGTGCTCGGGCCGCGGATCGGCAAGTTTCGCCGCGAGGGGGCGATCGGCGCGCTGCCGGGGCACAACCTGCCGATGGCGATCATCGGCACGCTCATCCTCGCCTTCGGGTGGTTCGGCTTCAACGCGGGATCGACTCTGGCCGCCTCCGACTCACGCATCGGGCTGATCGCGGCCAACACGATGCTGGCCTCGGCGGCGGGCTCGGTAACGGCGCTGCTCTACCTGTGGCATCGCTATGACAAACCCGACGTCGCGATGGCCTGCAACGGGCTGCTGGGCGGGTTGGTCGCGATTACCGCGTCGTGCGCTTTCGTCACGCCGGCCTCGGCCGTGCTGATCGGCGCGATCGCCGGTCTGCTGGTGATAGCGGCGGTGATCGCGCTGGAGCGGCGCTTTCGTATCGATGATCCGGTGGGTGCGATCGCGGTGCATGGCGTATGCGGGACGTGGGGCGCGCTGGCGCTGGGGCTTTTGGCCGACGGCAGTTATGGCGAGGGATGGAACGGGGTCAGCGGACCGGTGCGTGGCCTGCTGTTCGGTGACGCGAGTCAGTTTGTAGCGCAGCTAATCGGCGTCACAGTCAATCTGGTGCTGGTGTTCGGCCTCGCGCTGGCGTTCTTTGCGATCGTCGAGCGCACTATCGGCAATCGTGTTGCGGCGGAAGTCGAATGGACCGGGCTCGACGCGCTCGAGATGGGCAGCGACGCGTATCCCAAGGTTTGAACAGCGAACGCTAAACGCCGGCCGGCGCCGCCGCATCGGCAGCGGGGCGAGAGTCGCTTCCCGCCGCGAGGATGACGGCGAGCAGCCGGTAGACCTCGCAGTTGACCGCCATGCTGACGTGGCCGCCCGAGACTTCGTGATTGTCGCCCTCGGCGGCGATGCAGGCGCGCCAATCGACGACTTCGTCCGCACGCGTGTAAAGCGAGCTGAGTTTCACCGCGGCCGGAAAGCGCGAGTTGACCGCTTCGCCGAAGCGGCAGGCGCACTGATCCGTCCCGCATTGTGCCGGCCGATTGTTGAAAGCCTGCCACAGCGCCTGGAAGCCACGTATCGCCGGCCGATAGCGCGCGTGTACCGCGCTCCAGGTGATTCGTGCCGGCGATCCCAGCGTCACCACGTGGCGCACTCGCGCGGGATATTTCACGGCGAGCGCGCGCGCCAGCACGCCGCCCAGACTATGGCCCAGCACGACCGCCGGCATCCCACATTCGTCGGTGATATGTGCCAGACGCCATCCCAACCGCTCGGACTTCTCGTCGGGGCATCCGACATTCCAGTCGATTCCCGACAAATAAGGGCGGTAGCCGACTCGCGACAACCATCGCGCCAGGGTCGAGAGCGACCAGTCGCCGGCAAAAAACCCCGGGATCAACAGAACCGGGCTGCCATCGCCCTTGGGTACGTTCGTGCCATAAAAGATCGGATCGCAAAGAAGACGGGAGAGATTTTGAGCGAAATCGATGCAGGACTCGGCCATAGGCTGTCGGAGCAGCTCGACGCTACTTCCCTCCGGTTTCGGTAGGGTGTGCGAATTCAAGAAGCCTGACGCTAGATTTGTCCTTTTTCACAGTTCTCGGCCGTTCTACATGAAACCTCCCATATCCGTAAAGTATAACGTGAAAGTTTGTCGTCTCGTAGCCGTTCCCTGTTGATAAAAAGCAGCTCGTCTCGATCCTCTCAGTAATTTGACGTATCGAGGTGTTTATCGCTTCACACTGCGCCTTTCGGGCTGTTTGGTCGTCACAGGGGTAAATAAACTAAGCCGAAGGGATTATCCGGCCCGAGTATTTAAGGAGCGCTCCCTCTCATCCTTCGGAAACATGATTGAGTCGTGGTTTCGACCTAATAAACCCTTGACATAATCCAATAGTCTGATAAGTTCAACAGCTCTCGGCGAGGGTTTTCCTTATGAAATTAGGCGGGGAAGCTCCTGAGTTGGACGCTATCGACTTGCAGATCCTGTCAATTTTGCAGGAGCACGGCAGGATCGCGCACGTCAAACTCGGTGAGCAGGTGGGGTTGTCGGCGCCGTCAGTCATCGAGCGGGTCAAGAAACTCGAAGACAGCGGCATTATCGTGGGCTACCACGCGGCGGTCGACGCCAAGCGGTTGGGAAAGGACGTGACCGCCTTTATTGGCGTCTCCATCGCCCATCCGAAGACCGTCAGTCTGTTCGAGGAGACCATCGAGCTCGTCGACGACGTACTCGAGTGCCATCACGTCACCGGCGAGCACACGGTGCTGCTCAAGGTAAAGACCGTGAACACCTCGACGCTCGAAGAGCTGATCCGCACCATCCGCCTGATCGAGGGCGTGACCCGGACTGAAACGATGGTGGTGTTGTCGACGCATACGGAACGCACGCAGATAACCGTTTCGGCGGACGAGCCCGGCGAGCCGGGCAACGGCCGGCGCCATCGCCACGGCGCGGTAAAGAACGGGCTGGGAGAATCCAAAAGGACATAGCCAATGCATCAACTGCGCAGCATCCCCCCGCGCCAGGGCCTCTACGATCCAGCGCACGAGCACGACGCCTGCGGTGTCGGCTTCGTGGTCAACATCAAGGGCGTGCGCTCGCACGACATCCTGCAAAAGGGGCTCCAGGTGCTCGACAACCTGACCCATCGCGGGGCCTGCGGATGCGATCCGCGGACCGGCGACGGTGCCGGCGTGCTGATGCAGATTCCGCACGAATTTTTTGTCCGCGAGGCAGACAAGCTCGGCTTTGCATTGCCGGCTCCGGGTGAGTACGGCGTCGGACAGGTTTTCCTGCCGCTCAATCCCGAGCGGCGCGCGGCGGCCGAGGCGGTGGTGGAGCGGGTGGTGCGCGAGGAAGGGCAGCGGTTGCTCGGATGGCGCACGGTGCCGGTCGTGGAGAGCGCCTGCGGTGACATCGCGCGGCGCGGACTGCCGGCGGTGCGGCAGGTGTTTATCGGACGCGGCGACGGAATCGCGGATGCCGAGGCGCTCGAGCGCAAGCTCTACGTCATCCGCAAACACATCACCAGTGCGGGCGCCGCGCTCGAGCTCGAAGACGGCGAGCTGTTCTACTTCTGCAGTCTCTCGGCCGCGACCGTCGTTTACAAAGGTCAGCTCATCTCGAACCAGATTCCGCAGTTCTACCCCGACCTCAGCGACCCCGATATCAAGACCGCGCTCGCGATGGTGCATCAGCGGTTTTCGACCAACACCTTCCCGAGCTGGGACCGCGCGCATCCGTACCGCTTCGTGTGCCACAACGGCGAGATCAACACGCTGCGCGGCAATATCAACTGGATGGCCGCGCGGCAGGGGCAGTTCGCCTCGCCGCTGTTCGGCGACGACCTGCAAAAGCTGTTGCCGATTGTCGAGCCGGCCGGCAGCGACTCGGCCGTGTTCGATAATTGCCTGGAGTTGTTGGTGCGCACCGGGCGCTCGCTGCCGCACGCCGTGATGATGATGATCCCGGAGGCGTGGCAGAACGACGAGATGATGAGCGCGGGCAAGCGCGGGTTCTATGAGTACCATTCGAGCCTGATGGAGCCGTGGGACGGCCCGGCCTCGATCGCTTTCACTGACGGCCGCCGTATCGGCGCGGTGCTCGATCGCAACGGGCTGCGTCCCTCGCGCTACCTGGTGACCAAGGACGGGATGGTCGTGATGGCTTCCGAAGCCGGCGTGCTAGACATCCCGCCCGAGCAGGTCGAGCGCAAGGGCCGTCTGCAGCCGGGCCGCATGTTTTTCATCGACACGGTCGAAGGCCGCATTGTCGAGGACGAGGAAATCAAGGCCACGATCGCGGGGCACCAGCCCTATCGGCAGTGGCTCGACGAAAATCTGTCCGATCTCGACCGGCTTCCCGAGCCGCCCAATGCGCCGCCGATCTCCGGCTTCGAGGCCGAGGATCTGCCCAAGCAACAGCACGCCTTTGGCTACACGACTGAAGAGCTGAAAATGATCCTGGCGCCGATGGCGGTCAACGGGCAGGAGCCGGTGGGCTCGATGGGCACCGACACGCCGCTGGCGGTGCTGTCAGACAAGTCGCCGCTGCTGTTCAACTACTTCAAGCAGCTTTTCGCCCAGGTCACCAATCCACCGATCGATCCGATCCGCGAGGAGATGGTGACCTCCGCGATTACCACTATCGGCTCCGAGCAGAACCTGTTCGAGGAGACGCCCGAGCACTGCCGCCAGCTCAAGCTGTGGCGCCCGGTGCTGACCAACGTGGAGTTGGAAAAGATCAAGCGGCTAAACGCGCCGGGTCTGCGCACGGTCACGCTCTCGACGCTGTACCGCGCCGCCGACGGCGAGGCGGGGCTGCGCGGCGCGCTCGAGCGCCTGTGCCTTGGCGCTTCCCAGGCAATCGCCGAGGGCGCGACGATAATTGTGCTCTCCGACCGCGGCGTGGACCGGGAGAATGCGCCAATTCCGAGCCTGCTCGCAACTGGCGCCGTACATCATCATTTAATCCGCGAGGGCAGCCGCACGCGCGCGGGCCTGGTAGTCGAGTCGGGCGAGCCGCGCGAGGCGCAGCACTTCTGCCTGCTGATCGGCTATGGCGCGGGCGCGGTCAACCCGTATCTCGCCTATGCCACGATGGCCGGGATGATCGACGAAGGCATCCTCAAGGACGTCGACGAGGATAGCGCGGTCGAGCACTTCAACAAGTCGGTGGTGAAGAGCTTGATCAAGATCGCTTCCAAGATGGGCATCTCGACCGTGCAGAGCTATCGTGGGGCGCAGATTTTCGAGGCCATCGGGCTTAACCAGGAAGTGATCGATCGTTATTTCACCTGGACTGCGTCGCGCGTGGGCGGAGTGGGGCTCGAAGCGATCGCGCGCGAGACCGCCAATCGTCATCGGCGCGCCTTCGAGATCATCCCTAACCTCGATCACGAACTCGAGGTGGGCGGCCAGTACCAGTGGCGCCGCCGCGGCGAGCATCACATGTACAACCCCAACACCATCGCCAAGCTCCAGCATGCGGTGCGCGCGGGCAACTACAAGATGTTCAAGGAATACACGCGGCTGGTCGACGATCACAGCCGCAACCTCGCCACGCTGCGCAGCCTGCTGAAATTCAAGTTCGACCGTCCGCCGGTTCCGATCGAGGAAGTCGAGCCCGCCTCCGAGATCGTCAAGCGCTTCAAGACCGGCGCGATGTCGTTCGGGTCGATCGGCAAAGAGGCGCACGAGAACCTGGCGATCGCGATGAACCGGATCGGCGGCAAGTCCAACACCGGCGAGGGCGGCGAGGACCCCGCGCGCTTCGTGCGCGATGCCAACGGCGACTGGCGGCGCAGCGCGATCAAGCAGGTCGCCTCGGCGCGCTTCGGCGTGACCAGTTGGTACCTGGTCAATGCCGACGAGCTGCAAATCAAGATGGCGCAGGGCGCCAAGCCCGGCGAGGGCGGCCAGCTTCCCGGTCACAAGGTCGACGATTTCATCGCGAAGATTCGCTACTCGACGCCGGGCGTCGGGCTCATTTCGCCGCCGCCCCATCACGACATCTATTCGATCGAGGACCTGGCGCAGCTAATCCACGATCTGAAAAACTCCAATCGCCGCGCGCGGGTCAGCGTCAAACTCGTGGCCGAGGTCGGCGTCGGCACCATCGCCGCCGGCGTGGCCAAGGCCAAGGCTGACGTGGTGCTGATAAGCGGACATGACGGCGGCACCGGCGCCTCGCCGCTGACTTCCATCAAGCATGCCGGCGTACCGTGGGAGCTCGGTCTTGCCGAGACCCAGCAGACCCTGGTGCTAACCGGGCTGCGCGGCCGCATCCACGTCGAGACTGACGGCCAACTCAAGACCGGACGCGACGTGACAATCGCGGCGCTGCTCGGCGCCGAGGAGTACGGCTTCGCCAGCGCGGCGCTGGTGGCCTCGGGATGCATCATGATGCGCGTCTGCCATCTCAACACCTGCCCGGTCGGGGTCGCGACGCAGGATCCCGAGCTGCGCAAGAAGTTCGAGGGCAAGCCCGAGCACGTGGTCAACCTGATGATGTTCCTCGCGGAGGAGATGCGCGAGTACATGGCGCAGCTTGGGTTTCGCAGCGTGGCCGAGATGGTCGGGCATGTCGAGTGCCTCGACGCCAACGAGGCGATCCAGCACTGGAAGGCGCGCAACATCGATCTCAGCCGCATTCTGCATCGCCCGCCGGTCGGCCCCGACGAGCCGCTGCATTGCGTCGAGAAGCAGGACCACGGCATCGAGCACGCGCTCGATCAGCAGCTCCTGGAGCTGTGTTCCGACGCGCTCGAGCATCGCAAGCCGGTAGAAATAAATCTGCCGATTCGCAACGTCAACCGCACCGTCGGCACGATTCTCTCCTCCGAGGTCTCGCGCCGCTTCGGCGAAGATGGCCTGCCGCCCTATACGATCAAGATCAATCTGAAGGGGTCGGCCGGACAAAGCTTAGGCGCGTGGCTCGCCTCGGGCGTCGCGCTCTACCTCGAGGGCGAGGCCAACGACTACTGCGGCAAGGGGCTCTCGGGCGGCTTCATAACCGTGCGGCCGCCGCGCGAGGCGACCTTCAAGGCCGAGGAGAACATCATCATCGGCAACGTCGCGTTGTACGGCGCGACCGGGGGCGAGGCGTTTTTCTCGGGCGTGGCGGGCGAGCGTTTCGCGGTGCGCAACAGCGGCGCGACGGCGGTCGTCGAAGGCGTCGGCGACCACGGCTGCGAGTACATGACGCGCGGCACGGTGATCGTGCTGGGTCGCACCGGGCGCAACTTCGCCGCCGGGATGAGCGGTGGGGTCGCCTACGTGCTCGACGACGACGGCAGTTTCAGCACGCGCTGCAACACCGGGATGGTCGAGCTGGGGCCGCTCAGCAACGACGAGGAGATAAAGCGCGTCCACGCGCTGATTGTGCGCCATCATCAGTACACCGAGAGCAAGCTCGCCGAGCGCATCCTGGCCGATTGGGACAGCGCCGCCGCCAAATTCGTCCGGGTGATGCCGACCGAGTACCGCGCGGTGCTCGAGCGTCAGCATCTCGGCACGAGTAACGACATGGCGCGTCTGGCCGCGGTGTAAATTGGCGGCGAAAGATCCTTCCGAGGATGCGCGATAAAGGCGAGGCCGATGTCGCGAAGTATGAGCGGCGGGGCGATGTGTCATTGAAGAAAGCGGCGGGCGGCGTATTGCTGAAAAAAGCCACGAGGTACGAGTGGCGGGGCGATGTGTTGGTAAAATAAATGGGAAAGATAACGGGATTCATGGAGATCAAGCGCGAGACCCCGGCACGCCGCCCGGTGGCCGAGCGCTTGCACGACTGGCGCGAGTACGATCTCAAGATGCCCGAGGACAAGTTGCGAGCGCAGGGGGCGCGATGCATGGATTGCGGCATCCCCTTCTGCCACAAGGGCTGCCCGCTCGGCAACATCATCCCGGACTGGAACGACCTGATTTATCGCGGACGCTGGGAGGAGGCGATCGACCGCCTGCATTCGACCAACAACTTTCCCGAGTTCACTGGTCGCGTATGCCCGGCGCCGTGTGAAGAGGCCTGCGTCCTCAACATCAACAACGACCCGGTCACGATCAAGCTCATCGAGAAGAACATTATCGACCACGCGTGGGACGCGGGATGGGTTACGCCACAGCCGGCCACACGCAAGACCGGCAAACGGGTCGCGGTGGTCGGGTCGGGGCCGTCGGGCCTCGCCTGCGCGCAGCAACTCGCGCGCGCCGGGCACGACGTGACGCTGTACGAGCGCGCCGACCGCGTCGGCGGGTTGCTGATGTACGGGATTCCGGATTTCAAGCTGGAGAAGCGCTTCGTCAATCGGCGGGTCGAACAGATGCAGGCCGAGGGCGTGAACATCGTCACCGGATGCCGCGTCGGAATCGATATCCACGCCGACGAGATGCGCTCGAAGTACGACGCGATCGCGCTGACGATGGGTGCGACCAAGCCGCGCGACCTTCCGATCCCGGGCCGGGAACTCAAGGGCGTTCACTTTGCGATGGAGTTTCTGCCGCAGCAGAACCGGCGCAACGCCGGCGACACGATCGATCCGTCGGTCTCGATCAGCGCCAAGGACAAGAAGGTCGTAATTTTGGGCGGCGGCGACACCGGCTCGGATTGCCTCGGCACTTCCAATCGCCAGGGCGCGAGCGCGGTCTATCAGTACGAGTTGCTGCCGATGCCGCCCGAGCGGCGCACGGTGGCGATGCCGTGGCCGGACTGGCCGATGATCCTGCGCACTTCGACCTCGCACGAAGAAGGCGTGGTGCGCGACTGGAGCATCAACACCAAGCGCTTCATCGGCGAAAACGGCGCGCTCAAAGCGCTCGAAGGGATCAAGCTCGAGTGGAAGCAGGAAGGCGGGCGCCTGGTGATGCAGGAAGTGCCCGGCAGCAACTTCATCATCGAGTGCGAGCTGGTGTTGCTTGCGCTGGGCTTCCTCGGGCCAGAGCCCGACGGAATCATCTCGCAACTGGGGCTCAAGCTCGACCCGCGCAGCAACGTGCTGTGCGAGAACTACATGTCGAGCGTGCCGGGAGTGTTCGCGGCGGGCGACACGCGGCGCGGACAGTCGCTGGTGGTGTGGGCGATCTGGGAGGGGCGCGAATGCGCTCGTGCCGTCGACACCTGGCTGATGGGCGAGAGCTTTCTGCAAGCCAGCCCCGAGTTGTAGGCGGCGGCCAAGGCGCGTCGCGATGATCGCCTATCTCGCCACCAGCGCCTTCGGCCACCTCTACCGCAAAATCAATTGTACGGCGGCCGACATCGGCGCGCTGCGCAAGGCGATCTACAGCCGCACGGTTTCGATTCCGCTCGGGCTGCACAATCTCGAAGAGATCGTTCTGGACCGTCGCGCTTCCCCGCAGGCGCTGGCCGCGCAGCTTCGGCTGCTGCTCTCGATCAGCAGTTGGCGCGTGCTGCTGAAACCCTGCGGCCAGTTGCTCACCGATGACCTTCGCGCATTTGCCGCGGGCGCGGAGCCCACGCGCCCGTTTCTGCGCGGCCCGATGCAAAACGCGGTGACCACGGGAATCTCCGAGCTGCTCGAAAGCGACGGCGAGGAATTGAACGAGGACTTCGCCCAGGCGCTCGACGAGGTGAGGCGCGAGCGGGAAGCGTTCGTCACGGGGTTGAGCGAATTCCTTTCCGAATGCGGCACGCGCTTCACGCTGCCGCCCGATACTGGCGGGTTCGAGGAGTATTTCGAGCGCAACGCGCCGGATGCGGTGGCGGCGCTTGCCGAGCGCGCCGGCGTCGGCCCGGAATGCAGGCGGCGCGGTGCGGACACGCTACTCGCGCTGAAGAGCGCCCGGATGTGGGTGGGCGCGGCGTTGTCGCTCGCTTGCGCGCAAAGCGTGGAGGGACGAGCGCCGCGCGCCGAGGAGATGAATGAGGTGATGCACGCGGTCACTGGCGCCGCGGCGGCGGAAACGTTCGTCACCACCGACGCTCGCGCGCTGCCGTGGTTGGGCCGCGTCGCGATCGACGGGCTACGGACGACGGACCTCAAAGGGTTCCTGACCGAGACCACCCAATCGCATTCAGGACAATCTGAATAGTCACCGGCCGAACGGCCGCCGGCCTATGACCAACACCGACCGCCGACTTTCTCGCCAGTGACTGCCGGCGATCAACGGCCTCTTCAGCGGCGCAGGCCCAGAGCGTCCAATTTCTTGATCAACCACGGCATCCGGTCATAGCCCCAGAAAATTTCGCCATCGACGACGAACGTCGGCACGCCGAAGACATGGTCCGCGGCCGCCTCGGCGAAGCCTCGCTTAAGGCGCGGCTTGGCCTCGCTCTCTTCATCTTCGATCCAGCGGCGGAAGGTCGTGGTGTCGGCGCCGACTTCCTCCAGGATCGCGGCCAGCGCTTCGGGATTTTCGACTTCGAGCTCGTTCTTCCAGAAGCGCTGGTAGACGCGGTCCGAGTAGGGGCGGAACAGGCCCTGGTCCTCCGCGCAGAAGCCGCCATAGAAGGCGCGTCGCGCGCTGAAAATCCGCTTGGGCGGATAGATCACCGCGCCGCGCTCGCGCGCCATCCGCCGCGCGTCAAAGTAGAGATAGCGCAGCTTGCGCCGGTCGCGCTCGCCGCGCGTGGGCACGTCGCCATAGACGCGCCGGATATCCACGCCGTAGGGAATATAGCGCAGGGTTACATTATGCGAACGTTCCAGTGCGTAGGCGGGGTCCTTGGCGAGATAGGAAACCGGGCTGGTGTAAGCGTAGTAAAATTTGACTTCGAGCGAGTTTTTCACAAACCTCCTGACCCGGCCCTGGTAACTTCGTCCCGAGTGCTCACCGCTGAGCCGAGACGTGGTCGGCCACCGGCCCAACAAAGCTCAGCGCGATCCACGCCGATGTTGGCTTATGCTTAATCGACGCTGCAGCGCGATTGAAGCGAATCGAGCAAAAAATCAGACCCGGCGGTCGGCAAGGCTCGCCCTCTATCGTATCCGCAAATTAGCCCTCGTAAGTTTACGCTAACTTTGAGAAAGTACATCAAGCTCACTGGCCCAGGCCATATGACGTTCCCAGCGCTTTGATTCTCAAATCTGCGAGGGCGGCTGGAAATCCAGTCCATCAATATTGTGCGAAAGATTGCTTTGTTAATCCGCCTCAGCATAATTGGCACGCACGCTGCGGATCGTATCAGTCAGATATTCGCTCGACATTCAGGATGATTGAGAGGAAACGGAGCCATGTTCAAGTCAATCAGCGTCGTGTTCTTTGCCTTGACGATTGCTTTGGCCCTGGCTCCTCGGGCCAGCGCCGGACTGGTTGTTTACAGGATAGAGCCCGGAAGTGTTGACCTCTCGGCGGGCCGGACAACTCAATTCACTCCGACGTTCATCGCAGTAGGAACGAGCGGGCCGCCCAGAATTGTGGCGCGCGCCTCCGCGGCCAAAGCTCTTCGCGCCCCAGTTGGCGGGAGTTCTCGGGCGCGTTCGATTCACGATGCGGCGGCTGGAGTGTCGCTGACCTGGGAGGTCAACGGCATAGCCGGCGGCAACTCCTCGGTCGGTACGATAACAAACACCGGCCTCTATACCGCCCCGAGTACGCCGAACGCACAGGTGGTCGCTATCAAAGCCACCGAGGGCCGCGGGTCGGGTGTCGCTACGGTCAGAATAGTAATTCCCGGGACGCCGGCTCTCACCAGTAATCCTCTGGTAGCGACGTTGGGGCTTACCTCGCCCAGCGATGCGATGGTGAGTGTCCGCTTCGGAATCGATACTGGCTATTCGCTGGGAACCTCGCCGGAGCCGACTCCCTCAGGCGGAGGCCACGTCAATGTGCTGGTCGCTGGGATGCGGCAGAGCACCGTATACCATATGCAACTGGTGGCCGACTTTCCCGACGGAACTGAGTATATTGGCGAAGACCAGACCGTTGCGAGCGGTGTGGTGGCGTCAGCGCTGGTACCGCAAGTGTCAATAACGCAGGGGAGCGGGCCGGCGCCGTATGGGAGTGGAGTCGAGCTTCTTTCACTGGATGACTATGCAGCCGGCGCAGCCAGCACTCCAGCCCAGACCGTAGTGGTCGATCCGCAGGGAAATCTCATCTGGTATTTCGACGACCACTCCGATTCTGAGTTGCAGGGGAAGATTCTGAACCCGGCAAAACTACTCTCCAACGGTCATATACTGTTCAACTTCAGCAACGCCTCGCCGGATGGATCGAGCTCGGTATTGCGTGAAATCGACCTGGCCGGTAACACCGTGTGGGAATTGACCGCTAGCCAGTTGCAGGCGAAACTGACAGCTGCCGGCGATTTTCCGGGAGCGACGGTAATAGGAACGCATCATGATTTTCTGGAGTTGCCGAACGGAGACATTATCGTCCTGGTAAGTCTCCAGGAGCAGTTCAGCAATCTGGTTGGCATGAGCGGAACGGTGACTGTAACCGGAGACGGACTGGTCGAGCTCAACCATAGTCATAACCCGGTCTGGACCTGGTCCGAGTTCGACCATATGGACGTGAACAGACATCCTTATATGTTTCCGGATTGGACGCATACCAATGCCATTATCTACTCGCCCGATGACCATAACCTCATAATCTCGAGCCGCCATCAGAACTGGATCATCAAGATCGATTACAATCAGGGTCATGGTACCGGCGGGATAATCTGGAGGCTGGGCTATCAAGGCGATTTCGCGTTGAACGGCGGAACGGACCCCGTCGACTGGTTTTATGCGCAGCACGGGCCGTGGATTTTCAGCCCCAACAGTACGGGCGTGTTTACCCTGGGCGTGATGGATAACGGCAACGACAGGGTGGTCGATAGTGGCGGCGATCTGTGCGGAACGCAGGGACAAATCAGTTGCACCAGCCACGCTTTAACCTACCACATCGATGAATCCAAAATGACGGCAACGCTGGTCTGGCGGTACGACCTGCAGGATGAGTCAATCTTCGGCGGCGATGTCCGCAACCTTCCTAACGGCGACATCGAGATCAGTCAGTGTGCCTCGCTGCTCAGTTTCAATGGCTTTGTTCTGGAGGTGACGCCGGAGGCCAGCCCGCAACTGGTCCAGAGGATGACCGTCCTGGCACAACATACCTACCGGGCGGAGCGGCTCCCCAGCCTCTATCCCGGCGCCCAATGGTAAGCGCAGTGCCGCCGCTGGACGCGGCGTGGAAAGTAAACGGTATGGGCGCGAAGTCGCCATAGCCGCATCAGCGGTTCGCGGTTCGCGCGACAATCGACAAGAGAAAATCAATAAGAAAAGGGCGGCCCTCGGTCGAGGAGCCGCCCGCGCTATATCAAGGCTCGGGACTTACTTTTTCTCGGCCGCAGGTGCGGCACCCTGGCTGGTGCTGTCGATCGCGAGCACCTGCAACGCTGTGCCGAGGTCGAGTTCGGAGTATTTGCGATTGGCGTATAGCGTGTCGAGGCGCTTCACCGCTTCCGCCGGCGTCAACTCCGACATCGCCAGCTCATGCGACAATTGATGGATAATCCTGTCGGCGCCCTTCCAATGGAAGAGATCGGCAGCAGTCGTCAGAACATTGAGCTTGCCGACACTGACCTCCATCGCATCGCTGTAGCCGTTGACGTAACCGCTCTTGGCCGACGCGTTAAGCTGGTTCCAGTACGAACCGTTGTGATCGAAACTAGGCGCGGCGAACACCCCCGCGCAGCTCAGCACGAAGCCTACCACCACACCCGCAATGAATTTTTTCATCTAAGTCCCGTAAATGCCGTCTGAAGCACCCCACCACGTCCACAACCCCACCCTGTATTAACAGATTGGAGGGCGGGATTGAATACTGCCGCTGCGAGATGCCATCATTTGCGCTGATCTGAACGCAGGATCGCGCTTGCCTTAACCGCATGGCGATTTACGACGAGGTTCTCGCTTTTATCCAGGCACCCGAGCAGGCGCATTTTGAGTCGCTTGCGCTCCAGGTGTTTCGCCATCAGTTCGATACGGTTGCCCCTTACCGCCAGTACTGTCTGAGTCGCGGGGTGCACCCCGACGAGGTGCGCTCGCTCGACCAGATTCCCGCGCTCAGCACCGCTGCATTTAAATACGCTGAATTGGCCGATATGGTTACACTCTCACAGCCTGCGGAGGCGCGCGTCTTCATGACCAGCGGCACCACCGCGGGACGTGACGAACGCGGCCGTCATCGCGTCCCCCGCCTCGAGATCTATCGCGCTTCGGCGCTGGGGCATCTGCGAAAGATGCTGTTTCCCGACGAGGCCAGGATGCGGATGCTCAGTCTTCATCCAACCGCCGATCGGATGCCCGAGTCGTCGCTTGGGCAGATGATAAGCTGGATGATCGAGGAGTTCGGCGCTGGCGACGCGCTCTGCGTGGCCGACCGCAAAGGAGTGCAAATCGCGCCAGCGCTGGAGTTTTTGCGTTCGACCGAGCTCCGCGGCGAGGCGACCTGTCTTATCGGCACTACGGCGGCATTTGGAGCGCTGTTTGACGAATTGCGTGCGCAGCGTTTACGGCTTTCCCTCGCGCCCGGCTCGCGCCTGATGGATACCGGAGGCGCCAAGGGGCAAAGCGTCCCGCTTCGCCCCGGCCAAGTCGTCGAACAGGCGCAGGCCCTTCTCGGACTCGACTCGGCGTTGGCGATAAACGAATACGGGATGACCGAGATGTGCTCGCAGATGTACGACGCGACGTCGTTCAACCAACCGCGCAACTCGCGCCGCAGCGATCGATCTGACGAGCGTCCCGAGGAGCGGAGCAAGCTTGGGCCCGCCTGGCTCGGCGTTGCCGCAGTCGACCCGGCGAGCCTCCAACGCGTCGCGGATGGCCATCCGGGCCTGTTGCGATTCTTCGACCTCGCCAACGTCGGCTCGGTATCGGCGATTCTTACCGGAGACCTGGGAGTTATACGGGATGGGTCCGTCAGGGTGCTTGGCCGTGCCGAGGACGGCGAGGCGCGCGGTTGCGCGCTGGGAATCGAGCAGTTCGCTTTGAGAGAGAATTGACCAGGGCGGCGGCCCAAATCCGGCAAAGATGAATCCCGTCACAACAGCGGGCACCGCGCTGGCGGACGCGTCTGCCGGCGAGCGGCACAACGCCGAGTTCGCGGCGACGCTTTCCACGACGAGCGCGATAGGGCAGGCTGCCGCGCGCGTGCGGAGCGCCGAGCGATGCACCGCGGATCGGGTCGCGGCAGCGCTCGGCCATACCGTCAAACGTTGGCGCGAACGAGATTTTGCGCCGCGCCGCGAGACTATCGCAGGGCTTTCGTCAGCTCTTGGAATGTCGGCGGCGCTGCTCGACGAATCACTCGACGCCCTGCTCGAACCCATTACCGCGACGTCGCTGGAGGCACTCGCGGTGAAGCTTCCGGTCGCGAATCGCCTCTTCGGTTTCCTGATGCCGGGCAACGTGCCCGGAGCCGGAATTCATGAGGTGTGCGCGGCGCTACTTGCCGGCGCGGGACTGATAGTCAAAAGCGCTAGCGGCGAGCCGCTGTTTTTCGCCAGTTTCATGCGCACGCTCGCTGAGTTCGATGCGGCAGTGGGCGCGCGCGCGGCAGTGGTGAATTTCGGCCGCGGCGAGGATGCCACGATGCGCGAGTTGTGGGCGTGCTGCGATGGTGGCGTCGTCGCCTACGGCGACGACGCCACCATCGCAGCGCTTGCGGCCGCCGCCGCGACGTGCGATTCGCGCCGGCTGGCCGGCTTCGGCAGCCGGCTAAGCGGTGCGTTGGTGGTGGCGGCGGCGAGCCCGTCCGCCGCCTCAGCGGCGGCGGACGGGCTCGCTCGCGACGTGACGCTGTTCGAGCAGCGCGGATGTCTCTCGCCGCATCATGTGTTCGTGATTGGCGACGCAGGCCAGGCGCGCGGCTTCGCCGCGCGCCTGGCCTGCGCGCTGGAGCGCTTGGAGCGCCGGCTGCCGTCGCCGACGCGCCTTCCGCTGGACGCCGCCGCGGCTATCCGGACGCTGCGTGAGCGCGCGCGATGGCGCGCGCTCACGCAGCGTCCGGATGGCGGTAGCGGCGCTCACGACCTCGCGCTGTGGGAGGGCGGGCGGGTCGCGGTTGCGTCCGGCGCCTCGCCGGGCGGAACCGCGACCCAAAGTGCAACCCAAACAGTAACCGAAAGTATGAAGTGGACCGTCATCTACGACGGCGACGCCCGCTTTTGTGCCTCGCCGGCCTATCGCACGGTGTTCGTCAGCGCTCTCGAGAACGCAGAGAGGCTCGGCGAGCGTCTGGGGGTGGCGGCCGGGCGGCTCGAAGCGTTTGCGCTGGCGGCGCCGCCCGATATTTTCGCCCGGCTGGAGGCCGCTTTGCGGATGCTCGGGGTGTCATATGTATGCGAGCCGGGACGGATGCAATCACCGCCGCTTGATTGGCCGCATGGGGGCGGCGCGATGCTCGAACTGCTGCGAGAGGCGGCGCGATGAGCGCGCTGCGAAAAGGGTTTCTACGTCATATCGCGCAGACTTCGCCGGCGCCGATCGGTCTTGAGGTCGTTCGCGCCGAGGGTTCGTGGCTGTACACCGCCGACGGGCGCCGCTATCTCGACCTGATCGCCGGAATCGGGGTGTCGGCGCTCGGGCATGGACATCCGGCGGTGCTCGACGCGATCGCCGGGCAGGCCCGCCGCCATCTGCACGTGATGGTCTACGGCGAATACGTTATCGAAGCGCAGGTGCGTCTCGCCGAGCGTCTGGCGCAACTGTTGCCTGCGCCGCTGGACCGCGTCTATTTCACCAACAGTGGCGCAGAGGCTATTGAGGGAGCGCTCAAGACCGCGCGCAAGCATACTCACCGTGAGCGCTTCGTCGCTTTCGACGGCGCCTACCACGGTGACACGATGGCTGCGCTGGCGTTGATGGGAAATCCCGCCTTTCGCGCGCCGTTCGAACCGCTGCCGGGTCCGGTAAGCCATCTGCCATACGACGACATCGCCGCGCTCGAGGCTATCGATTCGACGGTCGCCGCGGTGGTGGTCGAGCCGGTGCAAGCCGAGGGCGGCGTGCGCATTCCGTCGGCTAGCTTCATGCGGGCGCTGCGCGAACGATGCCATCGGGTGGAAGCGATACTGATCTACGACGAGGTGCTGACCGGGATGGGCCGCACGGGGCGCCTGTTCGCGATGGAGCATTACGGGGTCGTGCCTGACCTGGTGGTGATGGCCAAGGCGTTGGGAGGCGGTCTGCCGTTGGGCGCGTTTTGCGGTCCCGAGCGGCTGATCGGAGAACTCGCCCACAATCCACCGCTCGGCCATATCACGACCTTCGGCGGACATCCGCTGTCGTGCGCGGCGGGGCTTGCCGCGCTCGAGGTTATCGTCAACGGGCGGCTCTGGGAGCGGGCGAACGCGCTCGGCGAAAATCTGGCGGAAGGGCTGCGCCGGCTCGTTGGGGCGGAGGTTGCGGCAGTACGTGCTATTGGAGCACTTATAGGAATAGAATTTGAGAATTCCGGAACAGCGCAGACTTTTGTGCGCGAATCACTTGCCCGCGGCGTGATCATCAATTGGACGCTAAACGCCGAGCGGGTGGTAAGGCTGGCCCCACCTTTGAATATGGGGGACGCGGAAGTGGATTTTGGCTTGCAAATGATGGCGAAAGCGCTTGCTGCCAGTCGCGTCATCGGCAAGTCTAGACCCTGAGTTTCCCCGGGGGGGGATATGGCAACAGCGCAGGTCATTGCGGCCGACGAGGCCGGTGCGGAGCGGCCGGGAATCGAACTGGGTCCGCGCCGCCCGGTAGCGGCCGACCGCCGTGTTTTTCTCGAGATCGATCACGACGCCGAGGCCATCGGTACGCTGAAGGTCGCCGGGCCGATCGCGATCTTCTTTATGGTCGCCTATGACGCCGTCGAGGTGCTGCGGGGGCGTGAGCTGACTCCCTACCACTATGCCGCGTTGGCGATCATTACGCTGTTCTTCGGGCTGACCTGGTCGAGCGGCTTCCGCCGCCACTGGCAGGCCTGGACGCTGATTGCCTGCATCGTCATCATTGCGCTGTTCATCAAGATCGCCGCGCTCGGCAGCAATCCCGAGCTGGCCTTCGTTGCGATCATCTTGTGCCCGTTTGCCACCGCGGCCTTCGTGATGTGGGGGCAGATTTGGCAGGGAATGCTGAACCTGGGATGCCTGGCGATGTTCGGCGCGGCCGAGCTGGCGATACCCCCGCGCGACCAGTACACCGTCTACCGTTGGCTGGGCTTCCTCGCAGCGCTGGTACTGTCATGGTTCACGGCGGTGTTTCTCGACCGCTACCGGGGCAAGTTGCGTGCGCAGATGGAGCAGTTGGCGGCGGCGGGGAAGTTCCGCGAGCGCCAGATCGGCACGATGACCCACGATATCCGCAATCCGCTGGCAACCCTCGTCGGGCTGGTCACGCTGCTCGAGGAGGATGAGCTCAGCGAAAGAGAGACGAACCATCTGCTGGCCCGAGTCGGCTCGACCTCGCGCGCGATGGATCTGCTGGTCAAGAACGTCCTCGATATGTACCTGCTCGAAGAAGACGACCTCCAGCCGCATCCGCGGGTCGTCGATCCCAACGTTATCGTCCAGGAAGTGGCCGACGTTTATGCGCGCGAGGCACGGCTTAAGGGCCTGCGGATGCGCACCGAGTTGGGCAAGATGCCGCGCGGCAGTCTCGATCCGCTGCACCTCGAGCGCATCGTGGCTAACCTCCTGAGCAACGGTGTCCACCGGACCGAAAGCGGCGAATTGGTGCTGCGCACCTTTGTAAGCGGCGGCAGGGTAATAATCGAGGTCCAGGACGCCGGCCCGCAACTCAGCCAGGAGCAGTTCTCTCATCTTTTCGAGCGGCCAATGCAGGATCGGCAGGGGATGGGTTCTTCGGGATGGAAATTGTACATTGCGCGCGCCCTGACCGAGACCAACGGCGGCACCGTGAGCGCGCGTTTGCACGCCAACCGCGGGCTGACCCTTATCACGGAGGTGCCGTTTTGGGAGCGGTGAGGCGGCGCGCCTGCCACGCTTCTTTGACCGCTTCGCCGATCTTGTAGTACGACGGAGCCGCGGGTGGATTCGCGCCAGAGTTCGCCCCAAGGGGCAGCGATTTCTTAGTTGGTTTCAGCATCGATTTAGCGCAAAGCCCTGTGCTTGCAGGGTTGCGAAGGGGACTCGCGCGTGCGTTACGGCTTCGTGATCGACCAGGACCGATGCATCGGATGCCATGCGTGCACGGTCGCCTGCAAGGATGAGCATCAGGTCGCGGTTGGCGTCTTTCGCACCTGGGTCAAGTACATCGAGAAGGGTTCCTTTCCCGGCGTAAGCCGCCACTTCGGCGTGATGCGCTGCAACCATTGCGAGCAGGCGCCGTGCATCGAGATTTGTCCGACCAGCGCGCTGTTCAAGCGCGACAACGGTATCGTTGATTTCGACAACAGCCGCTGCATCGGATGCAAATCCTGCATGCAGGCTTGTCCTTACGACGCGCTTTACATCGACCCCGCGACCAGCACCGCGGCCAAGTGCAACTTCTGCGCGCATCGCGTCGAAGCCAATCTCGAACCGGCCTGCGTAGTCGTCTGTCCCACCCAAGCGATCATGACCGGCGACCTCGACGATCCGCAAAGCCGCGTCAGCCGCATCGTCGCCACCCAGAAGGTCGCAACCCGCAAGCCGCACAAGGGCACGCAGCCTAAGCTTTTCTACGTCGGTATCGAGGGCGACTTGCTGCAACCCTCGATGATGGAGCCTGAGCACAGCCCGATGTGGGCCGACCACAATCCGCTTGACGACGGCCGTCCCGCCACCGGCGAAGACGCCGCCGACGCGGCGCCGGGTTCCGCGCGCATCGTCTACGACGTCTCGCATGCGGCGCCGTGGGGCGCGATTCCGGCCGCATATCTGTGGACCAAATCGATCGCGGCGGGCGTGCTGCTGATGGCGGGGCTGTTGCTCGGGTCTCCGAGCGGCGGCGACGAGACCCTGGTCAACATCGTGAGTCCGATTCTTGCGCTGGCTTTTCTGGGCATCACGGTCGTGCTGCTGATCGCCGACCTCAAGCAGCCGTGGCGTTTCTATTATTTGATCACCCGGCCCAATTTTCGATCGTGGCTGGTATGGGGCACGTACATCCTGATGATCTATGGCGCGCTGGCGACGGCGTGGCTCGCCTGCGGCTTCTTTTTCGGTGCGGTTTCCCCGGTGCTGGCGATCGCGACGGCGGTTTTCGCGATCGGCTCCGCGTGCTACTCCGCCTTTCTATTCGCGCAGGCCAAAGCGCGCGATCTATGGCAAAGCCCGGTCTTCATCTGGCATCTATTGGTCCAGGCGTTGATTGGCGGCTCGGCACTGTTGGTCGTCGTGGCTGCGTTGCTCGGTTCCAACCCCCTGGCTATCTATTTTCCTGCGATCATTCTGTTCGCGGCGCTGACGCTGGGTCTGGTGATCATACTGATCGAGCTGACGCTGCCCGCGACGAGCGAGGATTTCCGGCGCGCCGCCGAGCTCATTTTGCGCGGCGAGCTCAGCCGCCGCTTCTGGGTTGGGGTCGTAGCGCTCGGGACAATTCTGCCGCTGCTCCTGCTGGGACTGGGAATGGCGGCTCGCGCTCCAGCGTTGCTCGCAGTTGCGGCGATGGTTGGCCTTTTTGGACTCTGGATCTTCGAGAACATCTTTATAAAGGCCGGCCAGGCCGTGCCGCTGAGCTAATCGAAGTCTGATGGACACACGACGCGATGGGGAAAAGCCGGCGACGGCATCGGCAAAGGAAGAGATGTGGCCGCTCAATCCGGCGGCGATGGAGCTGGAGGCGCCTGCCGGCGGGCTCAGCGCGTTTCCGCCGGTCGAGCGATGGGAGGACTGGGTCGAGTACGACGCGGCTGCGTGGCCGCGCAAGGTTGAGAAACACTATACGCTGGTGCCGACGGTCTGCTTCAACTGCGAGGCCGGATGCGGCCTGCTCGGATACGTCGACCAGCACGACTTCAAAATCCGCAAGTTCGAGGGCAACCCCGCGCATCCGGGAAGCCGCGGCCGCAACTGCGCCAAGGGGCCCGCGACGATCAACCAGATCACCGATCCCGAACGCATCCTTTACCCGATGCGCCGCGCGGGAGGCCGCGGCGAGGGCAAGTGGGAACGCGTGACGTGGGATGAAGCGCTGGATGACCTCGCCGGGCGAATCCGGCGCGCGCTCAGAGAGGACCGCCGCAACGAGATTCTCTACCACGTCGGCCGCCCCGGCCATGAACTGATTTACAACCAGCGCATCCTGCACGCCTGGGGAATCGACGGGCACAATAGCCATACCAACGTATGCTCGGCGGGCGCGCGCACCGGCTATGCGTTCTGGCATGGCGCCGACCGCCCATCGCCCGACCACGCCAACGCCCGCTTCATCCTGCTGCTGAGCTCGCACCTGGAGGCCGGCCACTACTTCAATCCGCACGCGCAGCGGATTATCGAAGCCAAGGAGCGCGGGGCCAGGGTCTGCGTGATCGACACGCGGCTCTCGAACACCGCAACCAAGGCCGACTGGTGGCTGTCGACTTGGCCGGGCAGCGAGGCGGCGGTGCTACTGGCGATGTGCCAGGTGATCCTGCGCGAACGGCTGTACGACCGCGAGTTTGTGCGGCGCTGGGTCAACTGGGAGGAGTATCTCCGCGAGGAACATCCGGAGCGTCCGCAGACCTTCGAGACCTTCCTGGAAGTGCTGGGCGAGGTCTATGCCGAATACACGCCCGAGTTCGCCGAGCGCGAATCGGGCGCATCGGCCAAGGTCATCGTCGAAGTCGCGCGCGAGATTGGACGGGCGGGGTCGGCGCTCGCGACCCACGTCTGGCGCAACGCGGCGGCGGGCAACCTGGGCGGATGGCAGGTGGCGCGCGCGCTCGAATTGCTGGTGGTCCTGATGGGCGCGGTGGACGCGCCGGGCGGCACCGCGCCCAACTCCGCCAACAAGTTCGTGCCGGCGCCGCCGATGATGCCGCCGCCGGGCAAGATGTGGAACGAACTGATGTGGCCGCGCGAGTTTCCGCTCGCGTTTTTCGAGATGAGCTTCCTGCTCCCGCATTTTCTGAAAGAGGGCCGCGGGAAAATAAGCGTCTACTTCACCCGCGTCTACAATCCAGTGTGGACCAATCCCGATGGGATGAGCTGGATAGAAGCGCTCACCGACGAGCGCAAAATCGAGCGCCACGCCTGTCTAACGCCGATCTGGAGCGAGACCGCGCAATTCGCCGACTATGTGCTGCCGATGGGTCATGGGCCGGAGCGTCATGACCTGCTCAGTCAGGAGACCCATGCCGCGCGCTGGATCGGCTTTCGCCAGCCGGTCGCGCGCGTCGCGTTGGAGCGCGCGGGCAAGCGCTTCAATTTCACATACGAGGCCCATCGCGAGGCGGGTCTGGGCGAGGTCTGGGAAGAGGACGAGTTCTGGATCGAGCTGTCCTGGAGAATCGATCCCGATGGCGCGCTCGGCATCCGCAAGTACTTCGAGTCACCCTATCGCGCGGGAGAAAAGCTGACAGTCGAGGATTTCTATCGCTGGATCTTCGAGCACAGCGTGCCTGGCCTGCCCGCGGCGGCGGCGAAGGAAGGACTCACGCCGCTCGCCTACATGCGCAAGTACGGCGCCTTCCTGATCGAGGAAGGTTCCTACCGGGTCCACGAAAAGCAACTCTCGGCGGACGATTTGAAAGACACCGCGATCGACCCCGCGAGCAAGGTCATCACGCGGGGCGGGGCCGCGGTCGGGGTCGAGATCGACGGGCGCGCCTGCGCCGGCTTTCCCACGCCGTCGCGCAAGCTGGAGTTCTATTCGAAGACCTTGAAGGACTGGAAATGGCCTGAGTACTCAGTGCCCGCCTACATCAGGAGCCATGTCCACTGGAGTAATATCGATCGGCAGCGCGGTGAGATGCTGCTGCTGCCGACTTTCCGCCTGCCGACGCTGGTACATACGCGCTCCGGCAATGCCAAGTGGCTATACGAAATATCCAATCGCAACCCGCTGTGGCTGAATCCGCAAGACGCGCGGCGTTTTGGCGTCGATACCGGCGGACTGCTGAAAGTCGCTACCGAGATTGGCTATTTCATCGATAAGGTATGGGTGACCGAGTCGATCCGGCCCGGCGTGATCGCCTGCTCGCATCATCTCGGCCGCTGGCGGCTCAAGGAGGAGGGCGGGGGAGAGCGATGGGCGAGCGGCCTGGTCGAGCTGAGCCATAAGGAAGAGGGCGCCTGGACGATGCGTCAGGTGCATGGCGTGCGGCCGTTTAAGAGCGCCGACCCGGACTCGAGCCGCATCTGGTGGCAGGACGCCGGCGTGCATCAGAACCTGATCTTCCCGGTGCAGCCCGATCCGATAAGCGGCCAGCACTGCTGGCATCAGAAAGTCACGGTCGGCAAGGCGGGCCCGCAGGATCGCTACGGCGACATCTTCGTCGACACGCGCAAGTCGCACGAGGTATATCGCCGATGGCTCGAGCTGACGCGCGCGGCGCCGGGTCCCGGCGGACTTCGCCGTCCGATCTGGCTGGCGCGCGTTTATCGCCCGGCGCCCGAAGCGTTCTACATCAAGTAGTAAGTAGTCAGCTAGTCAACCAGGCAGGTAATCGATACAGCGAAACGCGTGTCCGGCGCGTCACGCTCGGGCGGGATGCGCAGTCCGCGCCTGGCGCGGCAGCAGCGCGATGGCGGCCACGGCGAGTACGGCGCCGGTCGAAAACGCGGCCATCGGTCCCGCTGCCTGGTAGATCGCACCGAACACCACGCTGGCCGGGAGCGATGCGATGCCCACCGCCGCGTAATATGCGCCGAGTGCGCGACCGCGCCATTGCGGCTCGACGAGGTCGACGACCATCGCCTTCTCCGTGCCCTCGGTGAGTCCGAAAAACGTGCCGTAAACCGCGAACAGCAGCCAGATCTGCCACTTGGCGTTGGCAAAGGCGAAGCCCAGGTAGGTTGCCGCATACACGGTCCATCCCGCGACGATCACCTTGCGCCGGCCGGCGCGGTCGCTCAGTGCGCCGCCCCAGGTCGAGGTCCCCGACTTAACCGCCGACAGCACCATCCATAGGATTGGCGCCAGCGAGTTCGGAATCCCAAGTTCAGCGGCACGCCACAGCAGGAAGGCGTCCGACGAGCATCCCAACGTGAAAACGAAGATTGCGACAAGAAGGCGGCGATAGGTGGATGAGGGCGGCAATCCCGCATTCACGCCGTGCCCGGGTCCGCCAAACTCCGCGTCGGAGACCATGGTTTGGAGAATCACCAGCGTCAGCACGCCGGGCACGGCCGCCCATGCGAACACCTCGCGTATCGAGAACGCGCGCGAGAGCATCAGCCATGCCGCCGCCGGTCCCAGGACCGCACCCGCATTGTCCATAGCGCGATGGAACCCGTAAGCGCGGCCCCGGATCGCGATTGGAGTTGCGTCCGCCAGTAACGCGTCACGTGGCGCCGAGCGGATTCCCTTGCCGATACGGTCGCCGAAGCGAAGCCCGAGAATCTGCCACCAAGTCTGAGCCAGTGCCAGAAGCGGTCGCGTCATCGCCGCCACCGCGTAACCTCCCGTCGTCGCCGCCTTGAGACGGCCGATGCGATCGGCAAGGTAACCCGAACCCAGCTGCAGGAGGCTTGAAGTGGCGTCCGCAACGCCCTCTATGAGTCCCAGCGCCTCCGGGCCTCCGCCGACCGCGCCGACGAAGGCCGGGAGCAACGGCTGAATCATGTCGCCCGCGCAGTCGTTGAACAGCGAGACCACGCCGAGCGCCAACACGTTCGCCGGCAGCTTGGAGTTGGCGGTCTCGCGCCGGTCCGGCGCCGGCGCGGGAGGTTGCTCGGACGGATTCATTGGTGCGCCCCGCCGCAATCACACTCTGCGGTCAACGACGCTGTCCTGACAGCGAGATGCGCCGCCGTCACTTGCGCAGCCGGCGCAACTGGCGCAACTGGCGCGACGTGAACATCCAGAGCAGTTGCGCGGCGCCGCGCTCGATCCCGTCGCGCAATTCGAGCGCGATCATCCCTGACTTCTTGAGGTCGAAGGCCACGCTATTGGCCGAACCTGTCAGCAACAACGAAGCTATTCCGCTCAGGCCGGGTTGGTGCCCGACGATCATCAGATGATCGTGCCGTTCGTAGGGCTTGAGCGCCGCCACCGTATCAGCGGGCGACACCCCCGTGGATAGCGCTGCGAAGACCTCGGGCGCCGGCCCGTTGGAGCACACGGCGGCGACCAGTTCCGCGGTCTCGGCGGCGCGTGGCAGGGGGCTGGCGAGGATGGCGTCGAACTTGAGCCCCAACGCGCGCATCCCGGCCGCCGCGGCGCGCACTTTCTCACGGCCGCGGGCGGTCAGCCGGCGTGCGCCGTCGTCGCCGCTCGCGGGCGGTTCGTTCTCGGCCGGTCCGTGGCGCAAAACATAAAGCGTCATGAGGCTTGGACTACCGGGACCAGGGCGAGCGGCGACTTGGCGGCGCGCCGCGCCTGGGCGGCCGCAAAGTTGAGTTCGTGAAGCACGACGCGGGCGAGGTCGTCCATCTCCGCGCGGCGCCAGGCTTTGAGGCTGCGTGCGCGCAGGCGGCGGATGCGGCGCTCGAAAGAATGAATCAGCGCTCCGACCGCCATCAAGGCCGCCGCCGGCGCGTCGTGCGATTCAGCGGCCCATCCGTGCAGCCATGCAGCCGCGGTCGCGGCGTCGTGGTACAGGCCGACGCGCTCCTGCACGCGCTCCAGCCGCCGCAGCATCCTGCGCACGGGCTTGCCGCCGACCCCGCGCAGAGGTTCGAGAGCGTAGCGCAATTTTTTTACGCGAATGCGCAGGCGATGCAGAGTTTCGGCTGGCGACGCGTCATCGAGCCCCGCACCCGCGCGCAGCATCGCGCGCAAGTGCGAGCGCACCAGCCGCGCCGCCACCGCGCCGAGCGCGACATCGTCGGCGGCGCGTGCGGGCGCGATGGTGCCCAGGCGCTGGACCAGACCGCGATAGCGTTCGGAGTCCAGCGCCGCGACGAGGCGCGCTTGCTCGGTCGCGCGCTGGCGGCGAATCGTGACCGAGAGCGGCTCGAGCGCGCGAATAAAATCGGCGCGCAGGCGCGTGGCGCGCTCCTCGAGCAATTGTGCGAGTACGTCGAGATCGCGCACCGCGCCGATCGCGCCGCAGAGCCATCCCAGTTCGTCCGCGGCGCTCTGCGCTTCGGTGCTCGGCGCGACCTCCCGCAGCATGCGCAGAGCGGCGCGCAAGCGCCGCGTTGCCACGCGCAGCCGATGGATCGCTTCGACGTCACCGGTTACGGCCTGGTCGTGCTCGGCGGTCATCGCGCGTAGCTGGACGGCTATCGCTTCCGCTGCCACCTTGACGGCGGGATCGGTCGGCGATGGCGCGGCGACGCGCGGGCGCGCTGGACGGCTGACGGCGGGCATCTCTACGCCTTCGGCGTCGACGGAACGTCCGCCTGAGGCTGGAGGCCGCTTTGCGCGCGCCGCAGGTATTCCGAGACGTGTGCGCGCAGCTCGGTCTGGATCTTGTTGATCGACTCGCGGGCGTCGATGGTGATGAAGGCGAAGTCGTGCGCCAGGCGCTGGTATTCGGCGATGATGCGCCGTTGGTAGTTCTGGAAAGAGTCGAAGATATCGCTGGAGAGCGCCAGATGCAGCCCGGACTCCCAGTAATCCATCCCTTTGCCGCGCACCACGCGCGGCACCAGCGCGTCGATGTCGATCTCCAAGTACAACACGAGGTCGGGCACCAGCGCCATCCCGAACACTTCCTGGGTCCACTCAGGGTCGGCGCCCATCACGGCGTTGCGCGCAAAGGCGGTGTACATGTAACGGTCGGCGATCACGACGAAGCCGGCTTGCAGCGCGGGCAGAATCTCGTGTTCGAGCCGGTCGGCGAAATCGGCGGCGTAGAGCAGGCTGAAAGTTATCGGGGTGAGCTGATGGCCAGCCTTGGCCTCGGCGATGGTTTCCGAGAGCAGCGGTGAGCGAGTCCATCCGGTGTTGCTGACCGCATAGCCCTCCAACTCGAGCCATCCACGCAGAAGCTCGACCTGGGTGGAGCGTCCAACGCCGTCAGTACCCTCGATCACGATTAGATGGCCGGGCAGCGGCTTCTCGTCGAGATAGGGCAGGCCGTGGCCGTGCCAGCGCTTAGCGTGCGGAGGCTGAGTGGCCATGGCGGTTGCGGGCGCGCTGGTGATCGTACTCACGCAGGATTTCGCCGGTCATCCGGCGCACGACTTTCTGCTGGCCGGCGATGTCATGGCTGGCGTCGATGACGCGGAGACTGAATTCCTCGGAAAGCTGATCGTAGATTTCCAGCACGCGACCCTGGAAGAGGCGGAAGCTCTCGACCAGGTCGGTCGAGAGCCCCAAGTCCATCCCGGCCTCATAGTACTTGAGCTTGGCCCGTCCGGCCAGCAGGCGTTCGAGCGAGACGTCGATGGGCACGCGGAAAAAAAACGTGAGGTCGGGGCGCGGCGCGAAGCGATAGACTGCGCGCACCCAGTCGGGATGCACGCCGCGGGCGACGTCGCGCGCGAAGGCGGTGTAAACGTAACGGTCGGCCAGCACGATCATCCCGGCGCGCAGCGGCGGCAGGATCTGGTAGATGAAGCGGTCGGCAAAGTCGACCGCGTGCAGCAGGCTGAAGGTGCTCGGTGTAAGCAGGTTGCGCCGTTTGCCGCGGCGCATCGAGTTACGCACCAGGCGCGAGGAGTTCCACTCGGTGAAATGCACCGGGTAGCCGCGCGCACGCAGCCAGCGTTCGAGAAGTTTGAGCTGAGTCGACTTGCCCGAGCCGTCAATCCCTTCGACCGCGATCAGCCGGCCCGGATAGGGATGAGGTGAGCTGAGCAAGGTGCGTCGATGGCCCTTTAGCGTCCGACCCGCATCAGCGCCCGCTTCGGGCGGCTTGTCGGCCGTTGTGCCCGGCGCCTGACTGTTACTTGACGGTTCAATAGCCTCGCCAGCAAGTCCGATCTTCTCTCGCAAGTCCATAGCTCAAGGTCTGCCTGTCCACCGGCAGCATCGACTGTGATGGTGAATCGATCTGGCGAACGCCTGATGCGTATATCTTTAACCACACTGAAGTGACTGCGGTCCAGCGCGTCGGCCAGCCGCAGAATCGCCGCTATCGAGCGCACCAGATGGCGCTTTGCCGGACTCAGCGCGCGAAATTCCGGCGAATCGAGCCGGGCCGAGGGCTTGCGATGCCCGCGCGCGGCCTGCGCGATGACCTCGATCTCGAGCGGGTCGAAGCCCAACAACTCGGCGTTCTTGACCAGGTAGTAGGTATGACGATTGTGGCGATCGTGGTCGATGACGCGGCCGATGTCGTGCAGCAGCGCGGCGTGTTCGAGCAGTTCGCGCGCCTGCGGACCCACTTTGAGCATGGGCGCGGCCGCGTCGAAAATCTTGAGTGCCAGGCGTGCCACCTGCGGCCCATGCCCGTTGAGAGCATCGAAACGCCGCGCCAACGCAGTCACCGAGCGCCGGCGCGCCTCGATTGCGCCGCGTCCCTGCGCGCCCGCGTTGACCATGCTCAGCAGGATGCCCTCGCGCAGAGCCCAGGTGCACGCGACCAGCTCTGGCGCGCCCGCGTGCTCCAGCACGAAGTCGGCCAGAACCGCCGCCGCCGGCATCAGGTCCGCGCGCTTTGGATCGGCCCCCTGGAGCTCGGCCCGCTCGTCGGCGGAGAGCTTGAGCAAGCGGTTGCGCAACCAACTGACGTCGGTGGCGGGGATGCTCAGGCCGTGGAGCCGATCCTGCTCGCCGTCGCGCGCCACCCGCGCCATCGCGACCAACGCGTTTATGGTTCCCGAGGTGCCAATCGCGCGCACCACGCCGGCGCGGCGCGCCTTGCGTAGCAGCGTATCGAGCTTGCGATGCAGATGGTCTTCGAGCTTGCGCACATCGGCCGGCGCTGGCGGATCGGCGGTCAGGAAGCGCTCGGTCAGCCGCGCGACGCCCAGCGGCAGGCTCTCCATCCATAGCGCCTCGCTGTCGCGCACCAGCACCAGCTCGACGCTCCCGCCGCCGACGTCGATCAGCAGGTAGGGCCCGCCCTCGAGGCCGAGCGCGTGGCGGGCGGCGCTGAAAATGAACTGCGCTTCCTCGGCGCCCGAGATGATTTCGACCTTGAGCCCGGTCTCGCGCCGGATGCGCGCGATGAAGGCTTCGCGGTTATGCGCCTCGCGCACGGCGCTGGTCGCGACCGCGCGGATCCGATCGACCCGCCGCACCTTGGCCAGGTGCGCGAAATTCTTAAGCGCGCGCACCGCCAGCTCCATCGGCTCGCGCGCGAGCTTGCCGCTGGTGAACATGTTGCGTCCCAGCCGCACCATCTCCTTGACCCGGTCGATGACCTCGAAGTGCCCGTCACGCCACACGTCCGCGATCACCATGTGAACCGAGTTCGAACCGACGTCGATCGCGGCCAGACGCATAATTGAAGGTTATGCTGAGCTCGCGCGCTTGTCAGCATCGAGTCGCTTCATCGCTTCACAGCCAATGCGGGGTTGCGGCCGAAGTTGTGGAAAACGCGCCGCGCGGCGCCGCCTTTTCAAGTCGCGAGCGCTGGGGCATAGTTGTGGCCCTTGGGGAAGGACGGGACCGTTGATGGGGGAGACCGGCACCATCGCGATCGCGCTTTCGTGTGGCGCAGTTATTTGTGAGTGGCTCGCGTATGAGTGGCTCGCGGCCGGGTAGGATCGCGTGGCCAGCGCAACCCCGGTTCTTATCTCCGACGAACATCCCGCAGCCCCGCACAAGTGGCTGGTAGCGGTCGCGGTGATGCTGGGCACCGTGCTCGAGGTGCTCGACACTTCGATCGTCAACGTCTCGCTGCCGCACATGCAGGGCAGCTTCTCGGCCAGCGTCGACGAAATCGCCTGGGTGGTCACCAGCTACCTGGTCGCCAACGGGATCATGATTCCGATGACCGGCTGGATTTCCGCGCGCTTCGGCCGCAAGCGCTATTTCATGACTTCGGTGACGACCTTCGTGGCCGCTTCGGCGGCGTGCGGCGCGGCGCGCTCGCTGGGGGAGATGGTGCTGTTCCGGCTCGCGCAGGGCGCGGCGGGCGCGGCCATGATTCCGTCCTCGCAAGCCATTCTGATGGAGACCTTTGCGCCCGAAGAGCAGCAGATGGCGATGGCGACGTGGGGTGTAGGTCTGATGATCGCGCCGATCCTCGGGCCGACGCTGGGCGGCTGGATCACCGACAACTGGAACTGGCGCTGGAATTTCTACATCAATATACCGATCGGGATCATCGCCCTTCTGATGGTCTACGCGTTCGTGCACGATCCGCCGTACCTGCGCCAGCGCCGATCGCGCGGCGGGCGCGTCGACTACCTCGGCATCGCGTGCCTGGTGGTGGGTCTGGGGCTGACGCAAATCGTGATCGATCGCGGCCAGCGCGCCGACTGGTTTGCTTCGACCTGGGTGGTGGCGGCGACCACGTGCGCCGCGCTCGCGCTGCTGACGCTGGTGGTCAACGAATTGCTGTTTCCGCAGCCGATCCTCGATCTGCGGATCCTCAAAGACCGGGTCTTCTCGCTGACGGTTTTATTGATGGTGGTGATGAGCGCGACCCTCTGGGGTTCGGGCTTGCTGATGCCGATTTTTTTGCAAGAGCTGATGGGTTACACGGCGTGGCGGGCCGGACTGCTGATGGTGCCGCGGGCGGGGGCCGCGATGTTCTCGATGTTCGCGGTGGGGCAACTGTCGCGGCTGCGGGTCGATACGCGCCCGATGATCGGGCTGGGTTTCCTGCTCGCGGCGATTGGGCTCTGGTGGATGGCGCAATGGAGCCTCGACGTCAGCGCACGCGTTGTCGCGATCGACAGCATCATGCTGGGCCTCGGCTTGGGCATGCTGTTCCCGGTGCTCGCCGCGGTGGGTTTTTCGGGCTTGCGGCGCGAGCAAATGGGCGATGCGGCGAGCCTGTTCAACCTGATGCGCAACACCGGGGCCGCGATGGGTATCTCGTATCTCACCAACATGCTGGTAAGCTATGAGCAGGTCCACCAGTCGAGATTGGTCGAACATCTGTCGGTGTTCGATGCGTGGCGCCTGAGCCAGCGGGGCTCGCTTATGCCGGGCAGTCCACCGTTTCATTTCATGGGACAGTTGGTGACGGGCCAGAAGCAGGGCCTAGGCATGGTGTACGAAATGGTGACGTCACAAGCCGCAATTTTGTCGTTCGACGACCTCTACCGGATTCTGGCCGTGTTGATGCTTGCAATGGTGCCGGCATTTCTCGGGCTGAGGCGCGCCCGGATTAAAGCCCAGAGCCAAGCCATGATCGCGCACGCCGAATAGCGTCTCCGGATGGAAGCAGCAGTACCGATTGGCGCGGCGCAGGCCGAGCCCGCCCTGCCGTCGCACAAGTGGTTGGTTGCGCTGGCCGTAATGCTCGGGACCACGCTCGAGGTGCTCGACACCTCGATCGTCAACGTCTCGCTGCCGCACATGCAGGGCAGCTTCTCGGCCAGCGTCGACGAGATCGCGTGGGTTCTGACCAGCTATCTGGTCGCCAACGGCATCATGATCCCGATGACCGGATGGATCTCGTCGCGCTTCGGCCGCAAACGCTACTTCATGATCTCGGTATCGGTCTTCGTGGCCGCCTCGGCGCTGTGCGGTGCGGCCGCATCGCTCGACCAGATGGTGATCTTCCGCCTGATCCAGGGTGCGGCGGGCGCCGCAATGGTGCCGTCGTCGCAGGCCATCCTGATGGAGACTTTTCCGCCGGCCGAGCAGCAGCTCGCGATGGCGACGTGGGGCGTGGGCCTGATGGTCGCGCCGATCATGGGCCCGACGCTGGGCGGCTGGATTACCGACAACTGGAACTGGCGTTGGAATTTCTATATCAACGTGCCGATCGGAATCGTCGCCTTCCTGATGGTGTCGGCGTTCGTGCACGATCCCGTCTTTCTGCGCCAGCACCGCGCGCGCGGCGGCAAGGTCGACTACGTGGGCATCGCGTGCCTGGTGTTGGGGCTGGGCGCGATGCAAATCGTGCTCGACCGCGGCCAGCGCGCTGACTGGTTCGCCTCGTCCTGGGTGGTGTGGACCAGCTTGCTCAGCGCATCCGCCCTGATCATTCTCGCGATCAACGAACTGCGCATCGCCGACCCGATTCTCGATCTGCGGATCCTCAAGATAAAGGTTTTCAGCGTCGGGCTGGTGCTGATTGTCGCGATGAGTTCGGTGCTCTACGGCACCGGCCTGCTGATGCCGATATTCCTGCAGGAGTTCATGGGCTACACGGCGTGGAAAGCCGGGCTGGTGCTGGCGCCGCGCGGGCTCGCGACAATGCTGTCGATGGTGGCGGTCGGGCAGATTGCGCGCCGGGGCATCGACACGCGCGCGCTGGTCGGCGTGGGCTTCGTCCTGATGACGATCGGTCTGTGGACGATGGCGGGCTGGAATCTCCAGGTCAGCCTATGGGTCGTCGTCATCCCCAGCATCGTGATGGGTCTCGGCATGGGAATGATCTTTCCGACGCTTTCGGCGACCTCGCTGTCGGTCGTGGCGCGTGAGCGGATCGGCTACGCCGCGAGCCTTTACAACATGATGCGCAATACGGGCGCGGCGATCGGAATCGCCTACATGACTACGATGCTGGTCGACCATGAGCAGATCCATCAGTCGCGCCTGGCCGAGCATCTCTCGGTCTTCGACGCCTGGAAGCTCACTGAGAGCGCGCCGCGCATGCCGGGCGCGCCGTCATTTCAGTACTTGCCGCAGATGATAAGCGGGCAGCATCAGTCGTTCGGAATGATCTACAACACGATTCAGGCGCAGGCCGCGATCCTCTCGTTCAACGACATCTACCGGATTCTCGCGGTGGTGATGGCGCTGATGGTCCCGGGCTTTTTGATCTTGCGCAAGGGTCAAAGCGCGGGCGGCCCCTCTGCCGCGCACTAGGCGGGGACTCAGAGAGGCACGGAGCCGACGTCTCTCATCGATCGCTGCTGCGGAAACGGCTAGTCGGCCATCTTAGCGAGCGCGTCGGTAAAAACGCTCAGCGCGTGCTCGTCGAACAGCACCATCTCGACCCGTTCGACCGGCGTCGTTCCGCGCAGATGGTCGCGGATTTCCTCCAGCATTACCGCGGCGCATCGCTCGATCGGAAAGCCGGCGATCCCGGTGCCAATCGCCGGGAAGGCGACCGATTTTAGCCCCCGTGCGGCCGCGCGGCTCAACGAATTGCGCGTCGAGTCGCGCAGCGCCGCTTCGCTCGTGCGCCCGCCAAGCCGCATCGAGGCCGCATGAATTACATAACGCGCCTTGAGCTTCCCGGCGCCGGTGATCGCCGCCTCCCCGATCGGAATCGGTCCCAGCCGGTCGCATTCGGCCTGGATCGAAGGGCCGCCCTTGGCGCGGATCGCGCCGGCCACGCCGCCGCCCAGGACCAGGTCGTTGTTGGCCGCGTTGACGATCGCGTCGACCGGCGCCTCGGTCAGGTCGCCCTTGCGCAGCACGATTGCGGAACGCCATCCCGGATCATCTCGTGGGTCCATTTGTATGCCTCTTGGAGGTTCTCTTTTATGCGCCGCCGCGGCGGATTCCGTCCTGTCGCGGACTGACGCGCACCGCACTTGTGCTATTATCACGGCGCACCCGATGAGCGAGACGACGAGCAGGCAGACGCAATGGCCGGGTGCGATCTTCGCTCTTGGCCGTGTGGCCGTGGTGATTGCGCTCCTGGCCGCCGCATTCGTCTGGACGGTTGGCGGGCGCCATCGCGCGACCGTGGCCGCTCCGTCGGGCTATCTCCAGGTTGACCTCGAAACTTCGCCCATCGCGCTCGACCCGCGGTTTGCGACCGATGCGATTTCCTCGCGCACCGACGAGTTGATTTTCGATGCGCTGGTCAGGGTCGATGCGCACGGGCAATTCTTCGGCGACTTGGCCGAGAGCTTCGAGCGGCCGACGCCCACCACGCTGGTTTTTCATCTGCGCCGGGGTTTGCGCTTCAGCGACGGGCGGCCGCTCACCGCTCGCGACGTCAAATATACATACGATTCAATTCTCGACCCCGCCACCATCTCGCCCAAGCGTATCGGCCTGCGGCAGCTTGCCGCGATCGCCGCACCCGACGACGCGACAATCGTGATGACGACCAAGGGGCCGTATGCGCCCGCGCTGGAGATGGCGACGATGGGCGTGGTGCCCGAAGGGACGCCGCTACCGGGCAAGGGCGCCGCGCGATGGCCGGCCGCGAGCGGCGCTTTCGAGATTGTGAGTTTCTCGCGCGACGAGGCGCTGGTGCTGGCGCGCAATCCGACCCGCCCGCACGCGCCGGGCGACATCCCTGGAATCGTCTTCAAGGTGGTTCCCGACCCGACGGTCCGCGCGCTGGAACTGGCCGAGGGCATCTGCGACCTCGCCGAAAACAACATTCAACCCGACGTGGTTGGTTATCTCGGAATGCGGCCCGACCTCGTCATCAATCAATCGCCAGGCAGTGAATATTACTATTTGGCCTTCAACTTCCGCGATCCGCAGCTGCGCGACCTCCGCGTGCGCCAGGCGATTGCCTATGCGATCAACCGCGAGGCGATCATCGGTTCGCTATACAAAGGCACCGGACGCGTGGCGAGCGGGATGCTCGCGCCCGAGAACTGGGCCTACAACGGCGACGTGACGCGCTATCCCTACGATCCCTTCAAGGCTTCCAAGCTGCTCGACGAGGCTGGCTATTCAATTGGCCCAACGGGAAGACGCAACCTGAATCTGGTCTACAAGACGACGCCCGAGGGGCGGCGGCTTGGCGAAGCGATCCAGGGGATGCTGCGACAGATCGGGATCACACTCGACATACGGACCAACGAGTTCGCGACATTTTACGCCGATATACAGAAGGGCAACTTCGACTTGACCTCGCTCGACTGGGTCGCCACCGACCTCACGCATCAATACTTCATGGTATTCGAGTCGAAAATGACGCCGCCGGCGGGCGCCAACCGCGGTAGCTACTCGAACCTCGCGATGGATCGACTGCTTGACCAGGGCGAGGTGGCGCTCGATCCCGCCGCCCGCCGCGAGATCTACTCGCAGGTGCAGAAGATTGCCGCCACCGACCTTCCATATGTCTCATTGTGGTGGATGGACAACGTGGTGGTGATGAATCGCCGGGTCAAGGGATTCGTGCCGTTTCCCAACGGCAGCTTACGCTCGCTCACGACCGTGTCGCTGACGCCTGAAGCGGGGAGCGGGCGCAGGTGATTGGTTACTTCGTCCGCCGCCTCATCGCGCTCGTTCCGGTCGCGCTGGGCGTCGCGACGCTGACCTTCGCGCTGATTCATCTGGTGCCCGGCGATCCGGTGGTCGCGATGCTGGGCGACACCGCGGGGCCCGCGGATGTCGCCGGCCTGCGCCACGCGCTGGGACTCGACCGTTCAATCGCCGCGCAGTATGCGGACTTCCTGTGGGGCCTCGCGCACGGTGACCTCGGCGAATCGATTTCGATGAAGGAGCCGGTCGCGCGGTTAATCGGCGCACGATTTCCGGCGACGCTGGAGTTGGCGGGCGCCGGACTGCTGGTTGCGATCGTGCTCGCTTTCCCGCTTGGCCTGATCGCCGGCGCCCATCCCGGCGGCGCCGCCGACCTGGGCGCGATGGGCTTTGCGATTCTCGGCATCTCGGTGCCGCATATCTACCTCGGCCCGCTGATGATGATCGTTTTCTCGCTCGAGCTTGGATGGTTTCCACTGACCGGGCGAGGCGGCCTGGCGCATCTGGTGCTGCCGGCGGTGACGCTGGGGACCGCGCTGGCGGCGATTCTGGCGCGGATGCTGCGCCAGAGTCTCGTCCAGGTGCGCGCGGCCGACTATATCCGCACCGCCCGCAGCAAGGGATTGAGTGAATTTGCCGCGCTGATGCGCCATGGATTGCGCAATGCACTGACTCCGGTGATCACGCTGCTCGGAGTGGAGACTGGCGCGTTGCTGACCGGCGCGATCGTTACCGAGATGATCTTCTCATGGCCCGGAATGGGGCGCTTATTGATCGGCGCGATAAGCGCGCGCGACTACCCACTGGTCGAAGGCTGCGTACTCACCTTCGCGTTGAGTTACGTAGTGGTCAACATGGCGACCGACCTGGTCTATGGCATCGTTGACCCGCGGATTCGCCTCGCGCGCGATTGATGGCTTTCGCAATGCTGATGGCGATGTATATGCGAGTCGTGGGGCTGTGGCGGGGGACTGAATGATGGTACGGCGTAATCCATCGCTCGTCGCGGGCGGCGCGATGATCGCGATGCTCGCGCTGGCGGCCGCGCTGGGGCCGGTCCTGGTGCGAATCGATCCGCTCGCGATCGATCTCACGCACGTGCTCGCGCCGCCGAGCTGCGGCCACTGGCTCGGATGCGACGCGCTGGGGCGCGACATACTGGCGCGAGTGCTGTGGGGCGCGCGGCTCTCGCTGGCGGTTTCGACCACGGTGGTGCTGCTCTCGCTGGCGACCGGCGGCATCGTCGGCGGCGCCGCCGCGCTGGCGGGCGGGCGTGTCGACTCGGTGGTGATGCGCCTGGTCGATGTGGTGCTGGCGTTCCCCGGCTTTCTGCTCGCGCTCGCGCTCGCCGCGATTCTCGGCCCCGGCATCGTCGACTTGGTAGTGGCGCTGACCGCGATGGGATGGACTGGCTACGCGAGACTGGTCCGCGGTGAAGTGCTGTCGTTGCGCGAGCGCGAGTATGTCGAGGCCGCCCGCGCGCTCGGCGCTTCGCCCGGCCGCCTGCTGCTGCGCCATATGCTGCCCGGCCTGGCCGGCCCGCTCGCGGTGCAGGCGACTTTCGGCGTCGGCGGAATCATCATCGCCGAAGCCGCGCTCTCATTCCTGGGGTTGGGAGCGCTGCCGCCCGCGCCGAGCTGGGGCAACATGCTGGATACAGGGCGCGCCTTCCTGCTGGTGGCGCCGCATCTGACTACCGCGCCGGGCGTGGCGATTGCCACGTCGGTATTGGGGTTCAACCTGTTCGGCGACGGACTCGCCCAAGCGCTGGGTGGGCGGGGCTGACGTGGCTGACTTGCGCTGGCCCCATGGCCACGTGCTCGACTCGAATCAGCTCTCGCGCTTGAGCGCAGCCAGGCTCTCCCGGTATGGCGGGTAGGCGATTCCGCGTTCGGTAATGATCGCCGTCACCAGCTCGGCCGGCGTTACGTCGAAGGCGGGATTGAAGACTTTGACGCCCTTGGGCGTGATCTGCTTGCCACCGAGATGAGTCATTTCGCTGGCGGATCGTTGCTCGATCGGTATTTCGGCGCCGCTTGGACAATCGAGATCGATCGACGAGAGCGGTGCCGCGACATAAAACGGCACGCCGTGGCGATTAGCCATCACGGCCAGTGGATAGGTGCCAATTTTGTTCGCGACGTCGCCATTGGCCGCCGTGCGGTCGGTCCCGACCACAATGCAACTCACGCCTCCGCTTCGGAGCACGCTCGCCGCCATGTTGTCGGCGATGACCGTCACCGGGATGCGGTCTTTGTGCAGTTCCCATGCGGTCAAGCGCGAGCCCTGCAGGAAAGGCCGCGTCTCGTCGGCGATGACCGCGATCTTCTTGCCCGCCTCGCGCGCGGCGCGCACCACGCCCAGCGCGGTGCCGTAGCCAGCCGTGGCCAGGGCGCCGGCATTGCAATGGGTGAGCACGGTCGAGGGGTCGGCGAGCAGCGTCGCGCCGAAGCGGCCCAGGGCGCGATTGGCGGCGAGGTCTTCCTCGTACATCGCGAGCGCCTCGTCGCGCAGGCGGCGGAAAAGATGCGGCGCGTCGAGCGCGAGGCTGCCCTCGACCACCCGGCCCATCCGCGCTACCGCCCATGCCAGGTTGACCGCGGTGGGCCGCGTTGCGCACAGGCCCCTGGCGACCAGGGCAAAGCGGGCACGGGCGCGCGCCCCGCAGAAGCCACGCATCCCCAGCGCCACGCCCATCGCGGCCGCGACACCGATCGCGGGCGCGCCGCGAATCACCATCGTGCGGATCGCCTCGGCAACTCCGCGCCAGTCGCGGTATATGCGGATAGTCTCGCGCGCCGGCAGCAGGCGCTGATCGATCATGCGCACGGTGTCATTGCGCCACTCGATGGTCTTTACTGCCATGTCAAGTCAATCCGGTTCAGTCGTGATGGTCAGTCGCGCAAGACTTTAGCGAGGAACTTGCACCAATTGTTGCACGCGCTTATGCACGGATTTTCGCACGAGACTCCGCGACGCGGTGCACGAGTACATATTTCCCGCGTGCCTGCCGTCGCGTATCACTGCTTTTGTGGCGCGTCGCAACTGTGGTGCGCGCCGCCGGGCTTCCGGAGATGCCGCGGCGGCGCGCGATGCAGACTCAGCGATGCGCTGGCGCGCGTTAGACTTTTTCGTAAAGTCCGCGAGTCTTGCGCTTGGCCAACCCAGCATCGATCCAGCGCGTGATCGCAGCAAAGATTTCTGACGGGCGTTTGTCCTTGAGTCCACGCAATTGGCGGACATTGGAGGCCTTAAACTGTTTGGGCAACTGCGCTAGCACGTTGCGCCAGTTGATTCGCCCGCTGCCGCCGCCGCCTCCAACCGCAGCACTTGCGGCGCGCGGTTCGCGCGCCACAGCGCCGACCGCGCCGCCGCGTCCGGCGAGGCGGCCCAGCGATTCCTCGTCACGCTTGAGCCGTGCGAGTTCGATCTCCATGGCGCGAATATCCTTGCGCAATTTGCCGAGCACTGAGCCGGCCTGACGCTGAACCTGGCGGATTGCGGACGCAGTCGATACTGAGCCTTTCGTTCGTGGCATCCAATAGTCTCCTTGAATAAATGAGTTTCGGCAAAAATTGAAGCGGTATCACGTTACACAACGGACACCTGATCCACAAGCATTTAACCAAAACTATCTCGTCATAGTAACAGAGTCTAGTAGTTCATAGCTATCGCCAATATATCGCGCGTGGAGGAACCTACGTGGGGTGGTGAAAGTCGGTTTCAGCCTGCCGGCGGCGAGCAGCCTGCTTGTGATGTCTCTATCTGATAGCGCGATTACCCGGTCGCGGCCCATACTCAGGATCGCTGCGCCGTTGCGTCCGATCATCGAAGGCCGAGTCACGCGCCTCATCCATAACCTAGCGCGCAAACAGAAGTTGAGTGTCATGTCACATGAGCTTGTTGGTACCGCAGGTTGCCAGACAAAGTATGATTTCGCCGGGACGCTCGACGATTTTCTTCGAATGAGAGCGTAATTTGTGAGAATCACAAAGCCTCCGAACGCGGTTTGTAAGCATCACCCGCGTCAACGCTAAAGCATCTTAAAGCAACACGCTGCTCTAACCTGCCATATTATGGTCACCCTATGCTTACGATTGACTCGATGGTATAAAAAGTACGCTATTTTTTTGGAGTTAACGTACGTCGCTATAGTCGCGTTTGAGCTTGAAATGTCTATCGGGGAAATTAGCGGCAGGCGTTTTGCCTGGAGGAAAAAGGGCGCAGGTACATGCGGCGCGCTGAGCATCTGGTGTTAAGGGTTAGTAGGAGAGTTCTGAATGGGCCGTAGATTGTATGTGGGAAATCTAGCTTGGACCGTCACCGACCAGGACCTGCAGGACGCGTTTTCGGAGGCGGGTAAGGTAGACAGTTCGCAGGTCATCATCGATCGCGCGACCAATCGGTCACGCGGCTTCGGCTTTGTCGAGATGGCTTCGGACGATGCCGCGGAGGCTGCGATCAAAAAGCTCAACGGCAGGGACATCAAGGGACGCCCGATTCGCGTCAACGAGGCGCAGGCTCGTAGTGGCAACGATCACGAGCGGCGCTCCGGAGGCGGCGGGGGCGGCCGCGACCGCGACCGTTAGAGATCCCCGGTCGGGTGGACGCACCGGCGGCGTGACTGGTTAGCCACGCCGCATTCGTCACACCGCCGGACTACATATCGATGCCGATCTCGTCCTGGCCCAAGCCGCGTGGGCCGGACGCTGAATACTGATTGCTTCAACCATCCTCCCGGCGCCGCGAGCGACTTCCGCTCCGACCAGGGTCAAATCAAAGGGTGGTGAAGACTTCAAATCATTCCTAAGTCGGTGTGCGGTTGGACTGGCGCAGAATACTGCTCCGCCAACGGCGCATCGGTACGCCCATGAGGCTTGGCCAGCCGGCGCAGCAACCGCCCCAGCCGCTCGAAGTCTCGCGCGTACGCTGGCTCCGGATAAGCGCCCCGCACAACGTAGGCAGGATGATACATCGGATATAACAACACGCCGCCGCTGCTAAGCTCAGCCGGACGGCGCGGCCGAAACGGCGCCTCGCGGCCGGCCATCTCGCGCCAGGCGACGGCTCCCAGGCAGGCGACGAGACGCGGACGGACCACGGCGAGTTCGGCCTCCAGATGGTCGCGGCAGTTGGCTATCTCGCGCGCGCTGGGATCGCGGTTACGGCCGCGCGCGTCGCGCGGATTGCATCGGACCACGTTGGTGATGAAGACACGCCCGAGATCGGCGCGCGCGATCATCAGGCGCAGCAGGTTTCCCGAACGATCGCCGCTGAATGGAATTCCGGTGCGGTCGCCGCCGAGGCGCCCGGGCGCCAGGCCCACGAACGCAACCATCGCCGGCGCGGCGCCATGGCCCGGCACTACTTGCGAGCGGCATTTGACCAGCGCCGCGCAGCGCGCGCATCCGGCCATCGCGGCGCGCAGCGCGCGCAAACGGCTAGTTGCCGCAACCGCGTCGATGGCTTTGGCATTCATCCGCACACTCGCATCGCGCGCCGCGCTTCCGGTCAGCCGCGCACGGCATGCGCTCCGTTGGTCCTTTTGATCTTGGGAGCGCGCCGTCGCTCGACGAACAGACGCGCGCGGTAGCGCAGCCCTTCGTGTTCCTCGCGCGGGCTCGCGCGAATTTCATCCGCCATCGCCGTCAGTTCGGCGCACAGCCGCTCGACGTCGATTCCGGCGCCGGCCGGGCGAAAATCCTCCAGCGTGAGCAGCGCCTGCGAGAGCAGGTTGATCGCCGCCTGGCGTCCGCCGCGCTCGAAGCGCAGATGAAACGCGGCGGCGACCCGGCCCAGCGCGCCCGCGATCGCGTGCGCTTCGGAGCCGGTCTCGCCGAGCGCGTGCTCGAAGCATTCGGCCGCCTCGAAGTACTGCCCGCGGTTGAAGGCCGCGATCGCGTGGTCGAATTCGTCGTCCATTGTTTTTCGCGGAGCTTCCCGCAAAGCTTTCCCGCGCAACTTTCCAGCAATCGAAATTATATTTCGGCGGTTGCCGATCACGCGACGGATATTCGGCGTCGCCGAGGCGAGCGGAATTTATTGGCTAGAGAAGTTCCTTCTCTTCGACCGCGCGAAATTCGGCCTCACCGAGCGCCTCGGCCTTGCGGCTACCGTGACGTTCGTACAGTTCGAAGAGCCCGGCCTTGTGCGGGCGCACCCGACCCAGCGGGCATTTCTGCCAGTCCTCGAGCGACTCGTCGCAATAGCCCATCCGGTTCTCGCCGCACTTGGGCTGCAGGAAGACGGCTATCTCGGGCAGTACATGTTTTATCTCGGCTCGCATCATCGCGACCATCCGGCGGATTTCCCATTGCGCCCGCACGCACAGCCGCAGGTCGCAGATGTGCAGCATCTCGGCGAAATTGACCATCACGTGGAAGTTGGTCGGCGCCGCGTTGGGCAGCACGAAACGCGCGTCCTCGGCGGGAATCCCGGCCTTGAGCGCGCGGCCGTAAAGCTCCGAGGTGCGCTCGAGCAGCCCGGCGAACTCTTCTTCCATGCCGGCGCGGCGCCACGACTCGGGCATCACGAAGGCCAGCCGGTCCTGCTTGAACTTGACGTAACGCTGGCTCTGTTGCTCGAAGCTGATGCCGATGCGATGGCGGACGAACTGATGCGAGAGCGAGCGCGACACGCCGGCGATGGCGAACCAGAACACGATCTGCTCCAGCGGCGAGGCGTGGCCGGTCTTGAGGCGCGCGCCGATAAACTCGCGCACCCGCTCGTGGCTGATTTTCTCGGTCTTGATCTTTTCCCAGACCTCGATCGGCGAGTCCGACGAGTAGCAGGTGCGAAACGCCGCGTAGAGCTTCTCCAGCGGATCGCTCGCGTAGTCGATAAGCTTGACCTGCATCTCGGCCCGGCTACTGTTGGTCGTCGTCATCGCGCTCTCATCCTGACATCCACTGTATTTCACCAGAGAGGGTAACGTAATCGGCGCTGCGCGCCATTATCAACTCCATCAACAGACAGCTCCGCCGATAGATTCGCCGGGCCGGCGCCATTGCGCATCGGCAGCCAGGCTTCTAGATTCCGCTCATGGCGGCGCCCATCGAGACCTTCTACCATCGTGTCTTGCGGCCGCTGCTGTTCCAACTCGACCCCGAGCGTGCGCATCGGTTGACGCTCGCGATGATGGGGCCGCTCGCGATGCTGCGCGAGCCGGCGCCGGACCCGCCCCCGCTGGCGACGACTGCGTGGGGCATCCGGTTCTCCAACCCGATCGGGCTCGCCGCCGGCATGGATAAGGATGTTCGAGCGGTCGTCGGATGGCAGACAATCGGTTTCGGCTTCGCCGAGCTGGGTACGGTGACGCCGCTCGCGCAACCCGGCAATCCGCGCCCGCGCCTGTGGCGGCTCCCGGAGCATCGCGCCCTGATAAACCGGCTGGGCTTTCCGAGCGCCGGGATGGAGGCGGCGGCGCGCCGGCTTTCGCAACTGCGGCGGCGTGGATTGAAAATTCGGCTGGGGTTGAACCTGGGGCCCAACAAGGACACGCCGCAGGAGCGCGTGGCGTCGGACTACTCGAAGCTGGTTGCACGGCTGGGTGCGATGGTCGACTTTATCGTAATTAACGTCAGCTCGCCGAATACGCCGGGGCTGCGCGACTGGCAGTCGCCGGCGCGCCTTGCGCTCCTGATGCGTCCGATCCTCGCCGAGGCAATCAAGCTCACGCCTCCCAGACCCGTGTTGGTGAAGCTGGCGCCCGACCTCGACGCGCCGGTGCTGGCCTCGGTGTGCGAGGCGGCCTCCGCGGCCGGCGTCGACGGCCTGGTCGCCTGCAACACGACGACTGCGCGCGAAGCGGTTGGCGTGCGGACCGAGCACGAGGGCGGGCTTAGCGGAGCGCCGCTCAATAAGCGGGCGCGCGCGACGGTCGCGGAGATTCGCCGCCGCACCGGCGGTAAGATGCCGATAATCGGAGTTGGCGGAGTGTTCAGCGCCGAGGACGCCTACGGTCTCATTTGCGCGGGCGCGACTCTGGTCGAGCTGTACACGGGACTGGTTTACGAGGGGCCGATTGTGGTGCGGCGAATCAAGCAAGGGTTGCTGGAATTGCTGCAACGCGACGGGTTGAATTCAATTGCCGAGGCGGTCGGCAGCGCGGCGCCGGTCAAAGAGAGCGAATTGTCGTAACGACACCTATGGCGCCGCAACGGTATAAGGAATTGAGAGGAATATGATGGCTGGAGAGCAGAACGACTTCCTGGTCGACGCGCGCTGGCTCGGTGAGCATCGCGCGGCGGCGGGCGTGGTGCTGGTCGATACCCGATCGGCGACCGACTTTCGCGCGGGTCATTTAATCGGCGCGCGCCATTTCGACCCGGTTCCGTTTCACCACCTGGATACTAGCGAGCCCGGAATGCGCGAGTTTCGAGCCCAGCTCGAATGGATCTTCTCGGCGCTCGGCATAACTGGCGACGAAACGCTGGTCTTTTACGAGAACGACTCGGGGATGCGCGCGACGCGCACGGCGTGGCTCGCCGAGTACATGGGCCATCGGCGCGTGCGCATCCTTGACGGTGGGTTGAAGCTGGCGGGCGCGGAACTGACGACCGCCGTCGAGCCAGTGACGCCGGGCGCGTTTGCGGCGGCGCCGCGCGAGGAGATTTTCGCTTCCCACGAATACGTGGTCCAGCGGCTGGGCCGCGCCGACGTGCGGATTTTCGACGTGCGCACCGACGAGGAATATTTCGGCGAGCGCGTGCGCGCGCGGCGTGCGGGAGCGCTGCCCGGCGCGGTGCATCTGGACTGGGTCAACAACGTGGCTGCGAGTGGCGCGTTCAAGGAGCCCTCGGAGTTGCGCGCCGCCTTCGAGCGACTGGGGCTCCGCCCGGAGGCCGAGGTCGTCGCGTATTGCCAGGGCGGCTACCGCTCGGCCAACGCGTACTATGCGCTGCGGCTCGCGGGCTTCAATCGTGTGCGCAACTACCTCGGGTCGTGGGGCGAATGGGGAAACCGCGAAGACCTCCCGATCGAGCATCCGCGCCGCAAATGAAGCGCGCGCCGCGCCCGCAAGGGCGTCATACTCAAAGCGGCCGCGGGCGCGGCCTACTGCTGCTGAGCGGGTTCGCGCCGTTCGGCGGCGAGCGCAGCAATCCGTCATGGGAAGTTGCCGCGCTGCTTGACGGCCGCGAGATTGGCGGACTGGTCGTCAAGGCGGTGAAGCTGCCGGTCAGCACGCCGCGCGCGGTGCGCGCAATCGCGGCGGCGATCCGGAGATTTCGTCCGCGCGCCGTGCTGGGGCTGGGACAGGCGGGCGGGCGTCCCGCGATATCGCTGGAGAAGGTCGCGATCAACCTGGCCGAGCGCCGCGCCGGACGCGAGAGCGACGGCGGCGTGGCCGGGACGCCGGTGGTGCGCGGCGGTCCCGATGCGCTGTTCGCGCGCCTCCCGCTGCGCGCGATCCTGCGTGCGCTCGAGCGTCGCGGAATTCCAGCGGCGCTCTCGCTGAGCGCGGGCGCGTACGTGTGCAACGCCGTGATGTACGCAACGCTGCATACGTTGCGCGCGCGGCCCGAGGTTGCCGCGGGTTTCATCCATCTGCCGTACGCCGCGTGTCAGGCGGTGCGCCATCGCCAGGCCCCGAGCATGACGCTGGAGATGATGACGGCGGCGGTCGAGGCGGCGGCCGCAACGATCGTGCGCGCGCCGCAGGCGCGCGCGCGGTCGCCGCGCAGGCGGGCCCGATGACCAACGATGAGGGGGCGTGGGCGCGGCGTAAATCGCCGCGCCCACGCCCCCTCGAGCATCGAACGCTACTTCAGCGCCACCGCGTTGGGCGGCGACGCGATGCCGCCCTCCACGTTGAGCGGGCACGACACCAGCATGAATTCGTACTGGCGGTCCTGATGGCAATCGGCGGCGAGTTCGTCGAGCACGAACTGCTCGCCTAACGGCAGGCCCAGGAGCGACAAGGTGCGGTAGTGCAGCGCGCCTTCGTTGCGGAAGTCCCACGGCCATTGCTCGACGGCGGGACAATCGGTGCCGATCGCGGCCACTCGGTTGTCCCACATCCACGCCACCATCTCGCGCGTGTCTTCGATGCCGCAGGCTTTGAGCTTGTTCATAGGCGCCATCGCCGTTTTCTCGGCGGGGCTCGACTTGACGTAGGCTTGCATCCAGCCGGTGCGCAGCAGCAGCACGCTGCCCGGCTTGAGCGAGCCGCCCTGCGCCTTGATGGCGTCTTTCAGGTCCTGCAGCGAGTAGCGCTCGGGTTCGAGTGGATTGACCGGCCGTCCCGCGTCGGCGCGGAACTTGAAAAGGTCGACCAGGTGGCCCTTGCCGACGAACTTGTCGGCCCAGCTATGGATGCTCAGGCGGCCGGCCTTCACGTCGTCCGAGGTTTTGCCGTTGTAGAAGGCCTGATGGCGCAGGTTGCCGACGTGGCCGAGGCCGTCCCACTGGCTGCCTTCCTGGGTGTTGTAGTTGTCGAGCATGTCGTCGAAGCCGAGCAAGCCGTAGGACTCGAAGCTCGACAGGATGTGCTTGGCGGGCTTGCGCTCGAACAGCGGGGGATTGGCGTAATTCACCCGCGTGTCGAGGCGGAAGATTTTGCCCTTTTTGACCATCCGGGCCGCCTCGATGACGCCCTCCGGAGTCAGGAAGTTGAGGCATCCGAGAACGTCTTCGTCGCCGAACACACCCCAGCACGAATCCGGCGGCGCACCTTTCTTGACCGGCAGTTCAGAGAACTTGGGCAGCTTTGCGAAATCGACCTTGGCCATGACAAGTCACCTTTCCTTGCGTGCGCATGACCTGTTCGGCCGCGCACTTTAAGCGGATGCCGTCCGGTCCGCAGCCGGTTCGACTGGGTCCGCGGATGAGCGATTCACGTGAACCCAATCGTTCGTCCAACAGGGAAGCTCCTGTCAAGTCTCGCCGCGCGCTTGACTGGAACAATGAAGGCCGCAGGGCGCCCGTCTGGGACCGGCGTCGGCGGTCCCAGGGAACCTGCCAACCCCCGGCGTATCGGCGCGCTCGTGTGCGCCGATTTTCCGTAGCGCAAACGGTCAGCTATCGTATTTGCCAGCATGTGGGGAGCGAGGCGAAGGCGCGCGGTGCGCGTGCTGGAAAGAGCGCTTGGGGCTGGCGCCGTCGCGGGATGGCTCGGCGTGCTTTTGCTCGTCGCCTTGAGCGCATCCTGCGGCCATCAGTATTTCTTCACCGGCACGGAGGTGTCGCCGACGCCCGGTCCCTCGTCGAGCGCAAGCGCGAGCACGTCACCGACGGCGACGCCAACGGCGGGCCTGGTGTTCGCGACCAACAATGGCGACGGGATGCTCAGTGAATTCAGCCGCGATCTTACAAGCGGCACGCTCACGTTAATCGGCACAACCGCGGTTGGCGCGGCGTCGGGTCCCACGGGCCTCGCGCTAAGTCCTTCCAACGGGTTCCTCTACGTCGCCAACTCGGCCGACCATCTGATCCGCGAGTTCAGCGTCGACACCGCCAGTGGCGCACTGGCGGGGATCGGATCGGTCAGCGACGGTCTGAGCAGCTCGCCGCAGCGGATCGCGATCGACGCGTCGGGCAGCTATCTGTACGTCACTAACGGCACCGGCGGCTCGATTTCGCAGTACACCATCGGCTCCGACGGCACGCTCACCGCCAACGGCTCGTTTTCCGGCGGCAACATCGTCGTGGAGCCGATGGGAATCGCGGCGGCGCCGGGCGGAGGAGCGATGTACGTCGCGGATTTCGGTTCGGGGCTGGTGATATCGCTCAGCATCCAATCCAACGGGACGCTGGCGCTGATCAATAGCGTGGCGAGCCTGGGGACGAACGGTCCGGGACAACCGGTCGGAATCGTGGTCGATCCCACGGGCAACTTTGTCTACGTTACCGACAGTGCGGGGGGCGTGGTGTCGGTTTTTTCGGTGAGCGCCGGGAACACGCTGTCGTTTTTGGCCAGCTACGCGACCGCCGCTCTGACCCGCAAGACGTTCGATCTTGCGCTCGCCAACAACGCGGCAGCGCTTTTCCTCTACGCGACCAACGGTACGATCAATACTGTTTCGGATTTTATCGTGAGCACCGGAGTGCTATCGCCGCAGAGCGCGACGGGCGGACTCAGCGGGCCGGAGGGAATTGTCAGCGACCCCAGCGGAAGCTTCGTCTACGTGGCGAACAATGCCACCGGCCAGGTTCTGGGCTACACGGTCGGCGCCGCGGGAGCCCTGAGTGCGATTGGCACGTTCGATACGGAGAACCCGGCCAATCCCGCAAGCGCGCCCGCCTTTCTCGCGATCACGCAGTAGCCGCGCCGGCCGGACCGCGCGCCGGCGCAATTCAACCGTGAATCTCTAAGTAAACGGAAGCGCCTTGGCGGGCGGCTGAGCTTTCTGGCGCACGCGGGCCAGCAGATCGCGCAACTTGGCCGGATTGACCGGCTTTTTGAACAACGCGCCCTCGAGCCCCTTCAATCGGCTGCGCATGATGATGTGGTCGCGGTCGTAATTGTACGCGGTCATCAGGATCACCGGCAGATGAGGCAGCTCCTCCTTGATTCGCGTGTAGAACTCGTAGCCGTCCATCTCGGGCATCACGACGTCGGAGATCACCGCGTCGATGCGCACGTTGCGCAGGATGCCGAAGGCGGCGCTGGGGCGAATCGCCGTGTAGACCTGGCAGCGCTCGGCACGCAGCACGTCGGCGAGCGAGCTCACGACCGAGAGATCGTCGTCGAGCACCAGCACCGCCATCCCGGCCAGCGGCCAATCGCATCCGTTCTTCGACGCGTCCGGCACCGCCGAGCGCTCTTCGGTTTCGCCTCCGCGCGGCGCCAGGTCGGCCATCTTCTTGCCCGCCAGGTAGTCGCGGGTCTCGTAGATGCCCTTGCGGGTCATTTCATCGAGCCGGCGCACGATGCTCTGCACGCGCCGGATGCCGCCGCGGATCGAGTCGAGCCGTTCGTGTTCGACCACCAGTTCGGCGTCGGACAAATGGGCTTCGACACAGCGCGCCAGCAGGTCGAGGTTGTTTGTGATGGCTTCGAGCGGATTGTTGATCTCGTGCGCGAGGCTGACCGCGATTTCACCGGCCGTCGCGAGCTGCTCGCGATGGCGCATCAGGCGGATGTCGCGGGCGAAGCCGATCGAGCCGGCCGCGGTGCCGTCCTGCTCATAGATGATCGAGCCCGAAATCGCGACCGGGATGAGTTCGCCGTCCTTGCTGCGGAGCACGGTCTCGAAGTTGGAGATGCGCCCCGAATCCGCGCTGGCGGCGCGCATCGCCTTCATCACGCGGCGCCCTTCCTCCAGCGTCGGATAAATGGTGGTGATCTTCTGGCCGACGATTTCTTCGGCGGAGTAGTGCAGGTTTTTGCGCGCTCCGTCGTTGTAGAAGATGATCGTACCGGTACGGTCGACCGCGATGACGATGTCGGGGGAGCTTTCGATCAGGCTTTCGAGATAATTATGGTCCAATGATGATAACATGATGGGTTGCCGCGGAAGTTGAGTACTTCGCTGCCAGGACGCGGCACGCCGGGCAGCAGGTCTGAGATTTCATTTTTGTCTGACTAGCGGGAAACGGTATGTTTGGCAGCGCGCGGCCGAAACTGCGGCGGCGCGGCCTCCCGGGTGTACATACAGAATATAACCTCGATCGGCGGTTGGTGGGGGAGTTCGCGCGGCCCAACGGTCCTGAGGCTGGAGAGCCCCGCCATCTCCTCCCTTTCCAGCGCTGCCAGGGCGTAGGGCGCGTATCGCCCAGACATCCGCGGCATCAGCCCACTTTGCATTGCCGTGGCGAGCGGAGGAGCGACCTGAGCCGCCGTTGCCACCGCAGGCTTCTGGATTCCGGTTACCATCCGACCTGTTGGTTAGTCTATCCTGCGCCGAAGTGCAATGCATCGGCTGAAGGGGAATAAACAGTCAACAGAAGCGAATATACCCTCAACAGGCATAAATAAGCGCTCGACAAGTGTCAAAAAAGGACATGCAGAAGGGCGAAAATGGACGTGCACAAGGCCCAGAAAAGGGGCAGAAAAACCCTCGGATTGGGGCGAAAAGCCAGCTTTTTTTCTTCAGCGGTTCGGGCCATCGAGCCCACTACGATGGAGCCCGTGCCGCCGCATCCGCTATTCCGCGGTCGCCGGCTGCAAGGCGCCACAGTCACGGAACAGGCTGGCTCGCGTCCTAAACCGAACTCGCATCAATCCCAACTTTATCGGTACGAAAACTTGTATCCGTGATATGTTTCAACCGTATAAACTGTAGGGACCGCTTCGGGGGGCTGGAACATAGTCGAGCGGCGGGGCGCCTCGGGACTTGCTGAATTCAGTGGAGTTACAGGAGTTGCTGGACTCGCCGGAGTTGCCAGAATTGCCGGGCGGGGAATAAACCGGTTGGCCGGGGATTCTTGATGGGTGGTGCTCAACGGCTTGGGGCAGCGGTTCAGTTGCCATAGCATCACGCTTACACCTACAATTTGTGCCGGAGAGCATCTTAAATGGCAGAACCTCTTACCTTTGAAGCGCTGGCGAGCCGCGAGTACGTGCTTTCGAGCGCGGAAAATTTCGTCCTGTACGTGTTGCTGGAAGCAATCGCGCAGGGCGCCGGCGGCGCGGGCGGAGGCTCGCGATTGCCCTTGAACCTGGGCCTCGTAATCGACCGCTCGGGTTCGATGTACGATGAGCGGCGGCTGGAGTTCGTGATCGAGGCGGTCAAGTTTCTCGCCGAGAACGTGGCGCCCCAGGATAAGGTGGCGGTCGTCGCTTTTGCCGACCGCGCCAAGTTGATCGTCGGCTCCGATGAGATCCACGACAAGGGCGTGGTGCGGCGCGCGATCGAGGATATCGACCTGCTTGAGATCGGCGGCGGCACGCAGATGGCGCTGGGGATGCGCGCGGCGATCGACGAGGTCAAGAAAAATCTCGCTCCCAACCGGCTCAACCGCGTGCTGGTGCTCACCGACGGGCAAACCTACGAGGAAACCGCGTGCATCGATCTGGCCAATCAGAACCGCGACCAGATGTCGTTCTCGGCGATGGGCGTCGGGGTCGAGTTCAACGAGAAGCTGCTGATGCGGATCTCACAGGACTCGCATGGCAACTATCACTTCATCGGTAACCCGGCGGACATCCCCGGCATCTTCGAGGACGAGTTGGCGGGCCTGCGCGCGGTCAGCGTGCGCAACGGACGAATCGAAGTGACGCTCGCGCAAGGCGTGCAGGTGCGCGAGGCCTTTCGCGCCAGTCCCGAAATCTACTCGCTGGGCGCGCCGCTGGTCGGCGAGGACCGCCACATCAGTTACGAGATCGGCGACCTGGGAGCCAACGTTCCCGGCTCCGTGCTGCTGACCCTGGTGTTGCCGCCGCGTAAGCCCGGACCGGTGCGGATTCTGCAATCGAACCTGCGCTACGAGGTGCCCGGCGTCGGCGAACAGAGTCTCGGCCGCGACCTCGCCGTCGAATACACGCTCGACCGCACGCTCACCGGCAAGGTCAACGGGCGCGTGATGAATCTGGTCGACCAGGTCTCGATCGCCAAGATGCAAACGCGCGCCGAAGAGGAACTCAAGGCGGGCAACGTGGATCGCGCGACGCGCCTTTTGAGCAATGCGATCCAGGGCACTCAGCGCCTGGGCAACGTCAAGGCGACACAGGCGTTGGTCGGCCTGATGGACGAGGTCAAGAAAACCCAGACGCTACAGACCAAGGCGGCCAAGACCACGCTGTTGCAGGCCCAGGCCGTGGTGCGTAAGACCCAGATGCTCGACCCGGACGCTTTGAAGGATTTTTCCAAACCCGACTAGGGGTGACTTAACCGATTCAACTTGCTTAACCTGCTTAACCTGCCCGGGGAGTCGGCCTAAGATGGCAACGCCGTGATGCCGGCCAGTGAGGTGCTGAGAAGATGATCAAGTGCAGCGAGTGCGGCTACGAAAATATCGACGGGCTTGACTATTGCGACGGCTGCGGCGCGAAGCTGACCGCCGCGGCTGCCACGGCGCCGGCGAGCGAGAGCGGCGGAGCAGCCGCATCCGAACCGGAAGCGCCACCCGCGCCAGTTGCGGCAGCGGAAGAGGTGGAAGAGGTTCATGCCGAGCCGCCTCCATCCGAAGCGCCGACCGGCGAGATCAAGCCGCCTCCCGAGGCGAGCGCCACAGCCGCAGCGGCTGCCGCCCCGGCCGCGGAGACGGCGGCTGCGCCCGCTGCGGCGGCGGGATCGACTGCGCGCGCCAAGCTGCAAGTCGTGCGTGGTGGACGCAAGGGCCAGGAATTTCCGCTCGAGGACGGCAACAACCTCGTTGGCCGATGGGATCCCGAGACCGGCGCGTTCCCGGAAGTTGACCTCGACCAGGACGATCCCGAAGCCAAGATCTCGCGCAAGCACGCGCTCATCCGCTTCGAGGCGGGCAAGATCACGGTCGAGGATATCGGCAGTCTCAACGGCACCTACGTAAATCGTCAGCCGCGTCTGATGCCCGGCAATCCGGTCGAGCTGAAGTCGGGTGACGAGATCATTATCGGCAAAACATTTCTCAAGTTGGTCGTCGATCCAGTTTCCTAGGGCAAGGCGCGTGAGATGCGTGAGATGCTACGCGAAGGTCCGGTCGGGGAGCCGGGCCTTTGCTGTCTCGGCGCCAGCCTCGATCGCTAAGTCATCATGAAACCGGGTGAGCAGCTTCCCGCCGGTCAGATGCTCGATGGCCGTTACCGGGTGCACAAGGTGCTGGGCCAGGGCGGGATGGGGCGGGTTTATCTCGCCAACGACACCCGTTTGGCCAACCGGCCCGTCGCCGCCAAGGAGATGATCATCGGTGACGGGATCGCGGAGAAGAAGGCGATCGAGGACTTCGCGCGCGAAGCCCGCGTGCTCGCCTCGCTCGCGCATCCGGGCATCCCCAACGTCATCGACTACTTCGCCGAGAACAACCGCCACTACCTCGTGATGGAGTTCGTGGCGGGCGGCGATTTGCAGGGCATGCTCGACAAGCTGGGGCCCAAGGGCAAGCTGCCCGAGGCGCGGATACTGCGCTGGGCGCGCCAGATGCTCGACGTGCTGAGTTTTTTACACAGCCAGACGCCGCCGATCATCTATCGCGACCTCAAACCCGGCAACATCATGATCGACAAGGACGGCCGTGCGATGCTGATCGATTTCGGTATCGCGCGCTTCCTGCCGCCGGGCGGACGCGGCACGCAAATCGGCTCGGTCGGCTACGCTCCGCCCGAACAGTATATGGGCAAGGTCGAGCCGCGCTCGGACCTCTACTCGCTCGCCGCCACGATGCATCATCTGCTGAGCGGCCGCGACCCGCAGCTCGAGCCGCCGTTCAGTTTTCCGCCGCTGCGCGATTTGAGTCCCGAGGTGTCGATAAAGACCGCCGAAGTCGTGATGCGCGCGCTCGACAAGGACGTCGAAAAACGTCCGCCCTCGGCGCGCGACATGATGCACGCGTTGCCGGACCCCGGTCCCGAGCCCAAGGCTTCGGGCACACTTACTTCCGGCGCCGGCAATGCCGCACCGATCGCCTCGATGCGGACCGTGGTGCTCGACCGTCCGCAATCGGCCGGTTCGCCCGGTGTGGGCGTTCAACCTTCCTCAAGCGGCAGCCGTCTCGGCGCGACACCGTCCGCGGGGGCCGCGCCCGCGAAGCCGTCCACGCTCGCGAGACCGTCCACGCCCGCCAAACCGTCAATGACCAATATGCCGACGATGGTGCTGGGCCGCTCCGAACCTCCTTCGGCGGCTCCGCCCTCGGGAAGGATGATCGCATCGCCGACTCTAGCGTCGAGCACGGCGGCGGGCGTTGCCAGGGTGAGGTCGCTGGCGCGGTCGGCCAGGGCGATGGCGCAGCGGGCGGCGGCGAAGATGGAGGGGCAGCAATCGCTGTTCGCCAAGCCGGTTGAAGTTTCGTCGACCGCGAAGACCCAGGACTTAAGCGGCAAGGCCAAGGCGGTGGCGCAGGCGACCCCCGTGGCCACGCCCTCGAGAAGCGAGTCCATCTCGAAAGATGTTCGCGTGAGCTCCAGAGACCTTCCTTCGGGAACACAAGCGACCCCATCAACGGTGGTCGCGACGCCCTCCGGCAGGCCCCTCGGGTATTCGGGTGTATCTTCAGGCGGCGTAGCTTCAGCCAGATCCTCGGGTGCGTCTTTGCAGTCCCGGGAGGCGGCCAACCAGAAGGCCGGCCAAAACGGGGCGGCGTCGACATCGTCGGATGCGCAAATCAAAGCGGGTGCATGGCTGGTTGCGAGCGGCAGCGCGCCGCGGTTCGGGTTGGTGCTGAGCCGCACGATCGTCGGCCGCGCGCTGGGTGGCGAGGAGCCCGATATCGACCTCGGAACGCTCAAGGCGATCGCCGATCGCGTGTCGCGCCGCCACGCCGAGATCATCAAGCACGGCACCGAGTACTTCATCCGCGACCTTGGCAGTCTCAACGGCACCTATATCACCGGCCGTGGACGGCTCGGCCGCGATCAGCTCTACAAACTTAAGGATCGCGACCAGGTGGTGTTCGGCAGCGCTAAACTGGAGTTTCGAAAGGGCTAAGTGCCCCAAGGGCTGAGTGTGATGATAACGTGCCCCGAGTGCGGACAGGCGGCTCCCGACGACGCCAAGTTCTGCGATCGCTGCGGCCAGGGACTGGCGATGTCGGTCGCGCCCAAGGTCGAGTATATGATTGGCGCGCTGCAGCCGGGCACCGTTGTGCGCGGCGAATTCCGCATCGTCGAGGTGCTGGGCCGCTCGGCGCTGGAAAACCGCTATCGGGCTGAGCAGGCGCGCGATGGCGCCGGCTCCCAGCGTGTGCAGTTGCGAGAGCGGCTGGGCCCGACCCCTGCTGAGAGCGCGCATCAGGAAGAGCCGGCGAGCGTTTCCGGCGACGAAGCCTCGGCGCACGAAGATCCAACCGGACCACATGCCAAGACCGCCGAACTGAAGCCTCCGGTGCCGCCGTCGCCGCTTGCCGACGCCTCCGCCGCGGCGGGCGTTATCGTCGGCGCGTCGGCTGCGGCCGATGCCGCCACCGACGGCACCACTGGGGCAGGCTCCAACGGCGCAAGCGCCGCGTCCGGGCGGAGTGCTACCGCGTCCGGCGCACAAGAGAGCATCGCCTCCGTCAACGAGGGCGCGAACAATGAGGTCGCGCAGGCGCCTATGGCCGCGCGCCCTTCGGGAGCGACCGAACCGCTAAGCCTCGATGAAGCGATGGCGCAGGGCGAAGCCGCGCCGGCCGCGTCGGCGCCCGCGCCGCAATCCGACCCGAGCGAGAGCGTGGCGCGCCAGAGTGCGGATGGCGATTTGCGCGAAAATTTAGAAGACTTGGGCGATCTATTCGGGCGCGTGCTCGCCCTTTCCCTGACCATCAACCATCCGGCCTTCCAGCGCGCGGCCGACGGCTTCGCCGAAGGCGGTCGCGTCTACCTGGTCTACCCCGACGAGCAGTTCACCGCGCTCGTGCAACGTCGCGGGGGGCTCAAGATGAGCGAGGGTGAGGCGCTCGGTGTCGCGATTCAGGTCTGCCAGGCGGTTTCGTTCCTCAACCGGCGGGGGCTCAGGCTCAACGACATCTGCCCGCAATCGATCGCCTATGGCACCGGCGGCCGGGTTAAACTCCTGGGCCTCGACTACGTCAGCAACGACAACGAGCTCCAGAGCGAACCGATTTTCAACGACGGCTATACCGCGCCCGAAGTCTATCGTGGCAAGCGCGTCGACAAGCGTGCCGACGTGTTCTCGATCGGCGCGCTGCTCTATAGTTGTCTGACCGGCGAGCGGCTGGAATCCGAGAGCTGGCGCGAAGAGGCGGGGCCCGTGCGTTTCTATCCGCCGCACGTGGTGTCGCCCGAGCTGGAGCAGGTGGTGCGCCGCGCGCTGCTGTTCGATCCGCAGGGACGATGGCCGACGGTGGATGCGCTCAAGGCCGAGTTGGTAAGGCTGAGTGCGGTGATGCGAATTCGCGCGGGCGTGATAACCGACGTCGGGATGGTGCGCGAGCACAACGAGGACGCGACCATGGCGGTCGAGTTCGTGCGCCAGAGCCTGGTCGAGCCGGCCGAGAGCTATCTCTACGTGGTGGCGGACGGGATGGGTGGGGCGGAGGCGGGTGAGGTTGCCAGCGCAATTGCCGTCGGCGCGATTCGTAACTATGTTGAGAGCGGGCTTGACGGCGCGGAATCCCAAAATCCGAGTCAACTGTTGACGGCGGCGCTCGAGGAGGCCAACCGCAAAATTATCGAGTACCAGGCGGCGCATCCCGAGTCTCGCGGCATGGGGTCGACCGCGGTGGGCGTCGCTTATCGTGCCGCCGGAGGCGGCCGTGGCGTGGGTCGGCGACAGCAGGGTCTACCTCTCCGAGACCTCTGGCCTGCGCCAATTGACGCGCGACCATTCTTTAGTGCAACGGCTTATTGAAATCGGCCAGATTACGCCCGAGGAGGCGCGCCATCACGAACACAAAAACGTGATCACACGCTCGCTCGGCGCGCGCCAAAGCGGTCCGGCCGGGGCCGAAGGGATGGCGCTGCGGCTCAAGCGCGGTGATCGCGTGATGCTATGCAGCGACGGGCTGACGGCCCACGTCGAAGACAAGACGATTGGTGAAATCCTGCGCCGCTACGACGATCCGTACGCGGCGGCGCGCGAACTGGTGGTGGCTGCGAACGCGGGGGGTGGAACGGACAACGTCTCGGTGATCGTTGTGTTTGCCGACTGATGGCGAATACTGGCACATCTGGCGCCCTGCCTAACGAGCCGCTCGCGGCCGGTACGGTTTTGCAACACCGTTACGAGATCGAGCGCCTGCTGGGCGGCGGCGGGATGGGGATGGTCTACCTGGCGCATGACCAGCGCCTGGCCAACCGCGCCTGCGCGGTCAAGGAGATGGTCGACCACTTCATCGATCCGCAACAGCGGATCGAGGCCAACGACTACTTCGCTCGCGAAGCCGACACCCTGGCCCAGCTCAAGCACGCCGCGATTCCCGCGATCACCGACCGCTTCGATGATCAAAATCGCCACTACCTGGTGATGGAGTACGTCGAGGGTCGCAACCTCGAAGAGGAGATTGCGGTGCGCGGCGGCCCGCTGCCCGAAGGCCTCATAATCGACATCGCGCGCCAGCTCTGCGACGTGCTCGCTTACCTGCACGGTTCCACGCCGCCCGTGGTCTACCGCGACATGAAACCGTCCAACGTGATGTTGACGCCGAAGGGGCGGGTGGTGTTGGTCGACTTCGGCATCGCGCGGCTGTTCAAGAGCGCGCGCAAGGGCACCATGATCGGGACGCTCGGTTTCGCGCCGCCCGAGCAGTATCAGGGCGTGGTCGATCCGCGCAGCGACATCTATTCGCTCGGCGCGACACTGCATTATTCTCTTACCGGGCGCGACCCCGAAAAATTTCCGCCCTTCAGCTTTCCACCCGTGCGCGATTTGCGTCCGGAGGCCTCGAGCAACCTGGCAGGCGCGATCGACCACGCGCTCGCCTACCAGGCCGACGCCCGCCCCGCGAACATCCAGGATTTTCGCGAGATGCTGCTCTACGGCACGGGCCTCGGCGAGGCCCTCGGAGCGCGGGCGGTCAATTCGCAGGGCGGCACCGCCGACCTGGTGCTGCCGCCCGACGTCGCCGAGGCGATCGCGCCGCCGCGTCGGCGCCGCCGCCGCAGCAAGCATCGTGTCGTGGCCCTAGCGGCGTTCTTCGCCGTCGTTGCGGGCGGCGCCTTCGGCGCGACCTACGTTTATAACAATCCGCAATTGCAGCAGCGACTCGGGGTTGAATCGTTCATCGATAGCCTGCCCTGGAAGGTAGAGGCGCGCCTGGACGCCGCCGAGAGCCATCCCCTCGATTTCCAGCGCATGACGCTTCAGCTCTCGACCCGTTCGGGCACGCCGCTCGGTGCGCCGAAGGCGAGCTTCACCAATGTCGAACTGTCGAACAACCGCTATCTGCAGTGGAACGCCTCGTTCGTCAACCGCCTGGCGGGGCTCAAAGGACAGGACGAGAAAATCGAGGCCCGCTTCTACAGTCCCTCGGGCCTGCAAATCGCCTCCAGCGACGCGAACCGGTTTGTCGGGCCAGGAGAAAAGACGGCCGATTTCAGCGGGGTTGCCCTGATGCCTGATCTGAGCGCGCTGCCGGTGGGCAATTACAAGGTCGGGATCTACGCCAACGGCCAGGCGGTCGCCGAGCAGGCGTTTGCGGTTGGCCAGGACCTCGCCACAATGAAGGCTGCCGAGTTAGCCAACGAGGCCGAGCAAAAGCGCGAGGCGGCCGACAAGGCCAAGGCGCACGAAGAAGCCGAGCGGCTAACGATGCTCGAGGTGCGCAGGCGCAAGCCGCTCCAACTGGCCGGCATCGAATTCGTCAACAGCACCAAGTCGGGTACGCCGCTGGCCGCGCCCGCGTCGAGCTTCAGCGCGTCCAAGGTGCTGTTCGTCAACTGGCGAATAACCTTCGATAATCGCCTGTACAACCTCGACACCGGTCAGTACCGGGTCGACGCCGCGTATATCGCGCCCGACGGCCACACCTTGGGCAGCGTCGACGACATCCGCATCGTGCCGCCCTCCTCACGCAACGCGACCTTCAGCGGGCGGGTCGGGAATTCGGCCGGCGGCGCATTCGTTCCTGGACAGTACACGGTCAATTTTTACCTCAATGGCCAGTATGTAGCGCAGAAGAAGTTTCGCGTGCTGGCCGATAACTCGCAGCCCTACCCGACCTCGCTTGGCGCGCCGCCGCCCGTTCCCAGCGCGGGCACCACCGGCGGCACGATCGATGTTCCGACGCTGGCCACCGGACGTATCGACGGGCTCTCCGGCGCCAGCAATATCCCGCTGGAGTTGCGACTGCGCCCGCAGCCCAACGGCTTCCTGCACGGTGAGATGGTGATTCATCAGGCCGGCTATGGCGCCACGCCGATCCAGGGCTTTATCCGCGGCAATCACGTCGAGTTCCAGGTGCCATACGGCGCCAAGACCCTGTACTTCGACGGCCGGCGCAACGCCGACCAGCTCGATGGGACGTTTTCCGCCACGCCCACTGGCGAGCGCGGCACCTGGACGACCGTCACCAATTGAGCGCCGCGGGCAGAGCGGAACCGCGCGCGTGGGCCATCTATTATTCCATTCGCAGGTATTCTACTCGGCAGCAACTACACCGGGCATCAACTGGCGCGGCACGCTTGAACGCTTGAGCGCCACGCGCAATGCTCTGTGACTGGACGCGATATGGCGAGTAATGTCTCTCGTGAAAAGCTTCTCTTCTATGCCGCCGCGGGCGGCTTGGGCGGACTTGCGGCCTGGGGCGTGCAGGAGTCGGTGGCCGGTATCCGCAACTATCTTCTGCGCGACGCGGCGACCGGCTTGATCATCGGACTGTTCATCTGCGCCTTTCTCGCTTCGATCGAGGCGCTAAGCGTTGGTCAATGGCGCCAGGCGATGCGCGGGGTCAAGAGCGGCGCGATCTTCGGCGCAATCGGCGGCGCCGCGGGCCTGATCGGCGGCGAGATCCTGTTCGACATCCTGCACGGCTTCGTTGGCCGCGTACTTGGCTGGGCGCTTCTCGGAGTGGTGGTGGGGCTCGGCGTAGGATGGGCCTCGGGGTCGGCGGCGCGCAAACGCAATGGCGCACTCGGCGGTCTAATCGGTGGCGCGCTCGGCGGGTTCTGCTACCAGACCCTGACCACCAGCTTCCCACAGTTTTTCGGCCGGGCGATCGCGATAATCGTGCTGGGGATGCTGATCGGGTTCTTCATCGGGCTGGTGGGCGAGTTGCTCAAGCGCGGCTGGCTGATGGTGATCCGCAGCCAGAGCCGCAACGCGCGGGAGGGCCGCGAGTACCCGCTGACCAAGCCGGTCACGATCATCGGGCGCGCCGAGGAGAGCGATATCGGGCTGTTCGGGGATCAGGCCGTGCTCGCCCATCACGCGATCATCCGGCGCGAGGGGCGCGATTTTGTGGTCAGTCCGGCCGGTGGCGGCCAGGTGCTGATCAACCGCCGGCCGGTGGCGGGCCGCCAGGCGTTGCGCAGCGGCGACCGGGTCGAAGTCGGTGGGACGCTTTTCATTTTTCGCGAACGGGCACAAGCCGCGCAGAGTTGAGGCGCGAGAGTCGAGGAACGTCGTGGGGTTACGCGCCGCTGGTTCGCAACTGCTCGCCGCCGCACTGGCGGCGGTCGCGGCGACGCTCATGGCCGCATGCGCGACCACCGTCCAGCAGGAAATCGCCGCGGAGCCGCCGACCTCGGTCGAGGCGCTCAGTTATTTCCCCTTCCAGGTCAAGGGCTATCAGAACAGCTATCCGCGGCGGCGAATCCTGGTGCTGATGCCGGTCGACGCGCGCGATTTCAAGGACACCGCCGGTCAGACCCATACGCCGCTGGACGGGAATCCCGCAACCGGCGTGATGCTGGGGCCCGACGGCGCCGTCGTGCAGCGCGTCTATAGCTCGCCGCTCGGCCCGATCCTGCAAAGCGCGATCGTGCGCGCGGCTGACGAGGCCGGGATGCTCGCGACGGCCTCCAACGATACCTTGGCGGCCGCGCTCAAGGAGACCAACGAGGATTACATCCTGACCAGCAGCCTCGGCCGATGCTGGGTGAACAAGCACACCGGGACGGATGCCAACGCCGCGCCCTCGGCGGGCCCGGGCTGGTTCACCACCGCCGACGTCGCCGTGGACGTCACCATCTACAAGCCTCCATTCGACGTGGCCTTCTGGCAGGGCGAGAGCGCAGCGACCTACAACGATCCGCCGGCCGACAACGGCAGTGGGATGGGCGACGACGTTCCGATCTACGACCGGCCAAGCCAGGTATTGTCGGTAGCGCTGACGCGGGCGGTGGCGGGAATTTTCAAGCGCGAGGCGCTGCACGCCTTGGTCGTGCAGGACACGATCCGCACCCACTGATTTTTCCGCGCGGGCGCCAGGGCCTATCGGAAAGTGGAGGGGGCCGCGCGCCCGAAGGGCGCGCGGCCCCCTCCACTTCAACCATTTGTCGTGGCCTCGCCGCGACACGGTGTATTCGTCGTGGCGTTCGCTGCGACGGAACTGAAGTAGCGCGGGCGGGGTGCGCGGCGAGCACTCGCCGCGCACCCCGCCCGCGCTACTTTTTGCCGCCGGCGCGGCGGCGCTCGCCGCCGCCCGCGCGACTCGCGCGGGCGTGCGCATTGGCGCCACCCGTGCCGGTCGCTTTGGCCGGCTCGGCCTCGGCGGCGGGTTCGGCCCTGCCTTCGGCGCTGCGCTCCTCAGCTTGCGCCGCGCCGGCGCCGCGCTTTTCGAGCGAGGCCTTGAGCGCCGCCATCAGGTCGATAACCTGGCCGCGGCGCGGTTCCTCGTGGGCCTCGGTCACCTGTTGGCCGGCGATCTTTTGCTGCGCCGCCTCCTCGACCTTTTCGCGGAAAGTGTCGTGGTACTTCGAGAGGTCGATTTTCTTGCTGGTCAGCTCGCCGATCAGCCGCTCGGCCAGCGTGAGCTCGCCCTCCTTGACCGCCTCGTTGGTCGCGCGATCGATCTCATCGATCGAGCGCACTTCATCGGCGTAGTAGATGGTGTGCATCATCAGGCCTTTCTCGTAGGGCCGCAGCACCACCACGTGCTCCTTGCCGCGCAGGGTGTAACGCCCCAGGGCGACGCGCCCGGTTTTGGTCATCGCGTCGGTCAGCAGGCGGTAAGCCTTCGCGGACGCTTGCTCGCATCCGAGGTAGTACGAGGTTTCGAAATAGATCGGGTCGATTTGTTCCAGTGGAACGAACTCGGTGATCTCGATCGAATGATTGCCACCGTGGGTTTCGAGGGCCTTCAACTCCTCGTCGGTGAAAGTGACGTAGCGGTCCTTGGCGACCTCGTAGCCGCGCACCAGTTCGCTGCGATCGATGATCGCGCCCTCGACCGGACAAAAGATTTTCTGCTGTATACGGCTTAGGTCCTTGGCGTGGAGCAGGTTGAAGCTCACCGATTTGGACCGCGTCGCCGGGAACAGACGCACTGGGATCGAAACCAGGCCGAAGGAGATGTTGCCGTTGCCGACGGGACGTGATGCCATTTGAGGACCTCCCGATATTCCCTAGCTTAGCGGCAGGGCCGCGGCGTAGGCCATAGCGATCCGGGCAGAAATCGCAATGGCGAAGATGAGGCGAAAAAACGATGGCGCTCGAAGAATATCGGCGTAAGCGCAGCGTTGACAGCACGCCTGAGCCATTCGGCGAGTCGCCACGACTGGGCAGTCGAGCCGGTGGTATGTTCGTCGTGCAAAAGCACGCGGCCACCAGGCTGCATTACGACTTCCGCCTCGAGATGGAAGGCGTGCTGCGCTCGTGGGCCATACCCAAGGGGCCGTCGCTCAATCCCGCCGACAAGCGGCTTGCCGTGATGGTCGAAGACCACCCGATCGAGTACGGCGATTTCGAGGGCATCATTCCCGAGGGCAACTATGGTGCCGGCGAGGTAATCGTTTGGGACCGCGGCCTCTACCGCGTGACCGATCCGCCGGACGATGCCGCCGGAGCGGTGCGCGCGGGCAAGCTCGATATCGAGATGTTCGGGTTCAAGCTCAAGGGCGGGTACGCGATGGTGCGGACGAGCGGGCGCAATCCGCGCGCTCGCGAGAACCGGAACGAAAAGCCCCAGTGGCTCCTCATCAAGCGCCATGACGGATTTGCTTCGACCGAGACCGATATCGTAGAAAGCCGGCCGCGCTCGGTGCTGTCCGGCCTCACGCTCCAGGAGCTTTCCGCCGCATCCGGTCTCGCCTCAGGGATGATCGCCGAAATCGAGAAGTTGCGCGCGCCCGAACTCAAGGGGCCGCTTGCGCCCGGGCAATTTCCTTTCGCGCTCGCGAAGCTGGTGAACGAGCCGATCGAGGGCGCCGACTGGCTATACGAAATCAAATACGACGGCGTGCGCGCGCTCGCGATCCGCGACGGCGGCTCGGTGCGGATCTTCGGCCGCAGCGGTATCGAGGCGACCGCCAACTATCCCGAGGTGGCGCTGGCGCTCGGCAAGCTGCCCTTCGTGCGCTTCGTGCTCGACGGCGAAATTATCGCGTTCGGTGCCGACGGGCGGCCGAGCTTTCAAACCTTGCAGCGGCGCATCCAGGCGCACGATCGCGGCCAGATAGCGGCGATGGCGCTCGGTAGTCCGGCCCCGTACTTCGTGTTCGACCTGCTGGCCTTCGATCGCTTCGATCTTCGCGGCCTCGATCTCGAAACCCGCAAAGAGCTGTTGCGGAGGATGATCAGAGACGAAGGCCTGTTGCGCTACTCCGACTATCACACCGGCAACGGGCGCCAGTTTTACGACGCGGTCGCCGAACTCGGCCTGGAGGGCGTGGTCGCCAAGCGCCTGCGCTCGCCCTACCAGGCTGGCCGGGGCGGCGGATGGCTCAAGATAAAGTGTCCGCGCGTCGAGCGGTTCGTGATCGGTGGATGGACCAAGCCGGCCGGCTCGCGCACCCATTTCGGTGCGCTGCTGGCCGGGCAATACGAGGCGCCGGGCGTGCTGCGGTTCGTCGGGCGCGTAGGCACCGGCTTCGACGACGAGCGCCTGCGCACAATCGCCGCGAAGCTGCGCGAGCGCGCGGTCGATCAGTCGCCATTTCGGCGCCGTCGCGAGGGCGAGCCTGCGATTCCGGCCGGCGCGCATTTTTGTGCGCCGGAGTTGGTATGTGAGGTGCGATTCACCGAATGGACCGAGGGCGGGGTGCTGCGCAATCCAAGCTTTCTCGGCTTGGTGGCCGACGCCGATCCGGCGGCTTGCGCATACCACGGCCCGGATGCGTCGGCAGGCGAGGCGGCGGACGAGATCGGCGAGTTTCGTTCGGACGCGGACTCCCCGGAGGTGTTTTCTATGCCCGGAAAGAAACTTTTGCGCTCCGTCTCATCAGAGAAGGCGCTGGGGGCCCGGTCGCGAGAAGTCGGCCGGTCCGTAGGGCACGCCGAGAACGATTCGCACAGCCCGAATCACGTCGAAATCACGCACGCCGACAAGGTGTTCTGGCCCGCCGAGGGTTATACCAAGGGCGACCTGATTGGGTATTACGAGTCGATCGCGCCCTGGATGCTGCCCTACTTGAAAGATCGTCCCGTGATGCTGACGCGCTATCCCGACGGAATCGAGGGCAAAAGCTTTTTCCAAAAAGACGCGCCGGGTTACGTGCCGCGGTGGATTCGCCGCGTGCGCATCTACTCGCAAGAATCGGAGCGCGAGATTTCGTACTTCATTCTGGAGAGCGTCGAGGCCCTCACCTACATCGCCAACATGGGTGCGATTCCAATACATATCTGGTCGTCCCGGGCGCCCAACCTCGGCAGCCCCGACTGGCTATTGTTTGATATCGATCCTAAGGGATCGACCACGACCGCGGCCGTGCGAGTCGCGCAGGAGACCGCCGCGGTGCTGCGCAGCGCCGGGATGCGCCCGTATGTCAAAACTTCGGGCCAGGCCGGAATTCACGTCGTGGTCGGGCTGAGAGCGGGCTACACCTACGATCAGGCGCGGATGTTCTCCGAGGCGGTGGCGCGAGTCGTGGTGGCGCGGATCCCCGATGTAGCGACGGTGTTGCGCACTCCGGCCGCGCGCAAGGGCAAGGTATATATCGACTATCTGCAACTGGGACAGGGCAAAACGATCGCCGCGCCGTTCGCGGTTCGTCCGCAGCCCGGCGCGCCGGTGTCGGCGCCGCTAAAATGGAACGAGCTGCGAAGCAATCTCGATCCGCGCAAGTTCAATATCAAGACGATGCCGCGGCGGATGACGCGGCTGGGCGAAGATCCATTCCTCGGCGCGCTTACCGATCAGCAGGAGATCGAGCCCGCGCTGCCCAAAGTCGAATCGATGCTGCACGAAACGTAGCGCATCGCGTGATCCATCGCATGGTTTGAGAAGTCCACTACATGAGCAAAAGAACCATCGCACGCTGGCGAGACTGGTCCGGCAAAGGAATCGAGCATCTTGTCCTGCGAGAGGGCCCAGAGGACATTGTCGCGGAGGCCGTAATCCTCGGTGCGACGGATGAAGAAGTCTTCGCGGTTCGGTACCGGACCGTCTGTGACAAATCATGGCGGATAAGAAAGGCCGAGATCGGTCGGATCGGCGATGGCTACGCGGTTGAACTCGAAAGCGACGATGCCGGAAACTGGATCGACGGTTCGGCGAGCCCGCTGCCACAGCTCGCGAGCGCGATCGATATCGACATCTCGGTAACCCCGTTCACCAATACGCTGCCTATTCGCAGGTTAGGTCTGCAGGCTGGCCAGTCCGCGCATATCCTAACTGTCTACGTCCAATTGCCCGGGCTCACCGTCGCCACCGACCGGCAGCGCTATACGTGTCTTGAGCCCGACAGGCGCTATCGCTACGAGTCGTTGGATAGTGACTTCACTCGCGAAATCGAAGTCGACGGTCACGGGCTGGTCGTGACCTATCCTGGTCTCTTCCGCAGAGTGTTCTAACGCAGAAACTTGACATTGGTGCATCGCGCGCCGGTCAGTCGTCGTCGAACCCGTGCAGTTCGCGCACCACGTACAGCGGGCGGCCCTTGACCTCGTTGTAGACCCGGCCCATGTACTCGCCCAGGATGCCGAGCGTGATGAGCTGGATGCCGCCGAGGAACAGCAGCACCACCATCAATGAGGTGTAGCCGGGCACATTGACGTCGTGGAGCAGCTTTTTGACCGCGAGCACTACCGCGTAGAGAAACGCGAAGACCGAAATTACGAAGCCGAAGTAGCTCCAGACCTTGAGCGGGAGCGAACTGAACGAGGTAATTCCGTCAACTGCGAAGTTCCAGAGCTGCCAGTAGTTCCACTTGGTGCCGCCGGCCTGACGTTCCTCGCGTTCGTAGTAAATCGCGGTCTGCTTGAAGCCGACCCAGGCGAACAGCCCCTTCATGAAACGCGTGCGTTCCGGCAGACGGATCATCACGTCCACCACGCGCCGATCGAGCAGGCGGAAGTCTCCGGTGTCGCGCGGAATCGGCACGTCGGCTACCGCCTCGAAGACGCGGTAGAAAAAATGCGCCGTCATGCGCTTGAGCCAGGTGTCGCCCGGCCTGAGCTTCCGGGTCGCGTAGACCACGTCGTAGCCTTCGCGCCACAGCGTCACCATCTGCTCGATAAGCTCGGGCGGGTCCTGCAGGTCGGCGTCGAGCGGCACCACCGCGCGCCCGCGCGCGCAATCGAGGCCGGCGCTGAGCGCGATATCCTTGCCGAAGGTGCGCGAGAGGCTGAGGACCTTGATCGCGCGGTCGCGGGCGCGATGCGCGAGCAGACCGGCCAGCGTCTCGTCGGTGCTGCCGTCGTCGATCACAATGATTTCGTAACTGAGTCCGAGGCGTTCCAGCACCTTGCCAAGGCGCTCGAAGAGGCGGTCGAGGACCGGCGCTTCGTTGAACATCGGAACGATTATGGAGAGTTCTGGCGAGCTTTCCGCGCCGCGCACGGGTGCAGTAACGCGGCCCGCTAAAAAAGCCGGCTCCAGGCGCGTCTGCTCGAGCGCCCGTTTCATCGTCGCCCCGCCCGCGCGCGGCGCCGCCTGCCCCGGATGCTCATCTGGGCGCGACGGCATCCGCACGGCGCACCGCGAACAGATCGTAATAGGTAGACCCGACGCGCGGATAGCGCTTGATCAGATTCAGGCATGGCCTCCCCCCGGAGCCGCCCCATCGCCGCTCGTCGCGGTCATCGATCATGAGATAGTCGGCCCGGCGATGCGCCGCAAGCCATCCGCAAAGGTCCTCGCCCGCGGCGGGCCCGGCTGGCAGGGGGATAAAGCCCGCGCCGGCGTAAAACGCCACGCGAGTGTCGGGCCCCGCCACGATCGCCGGCGCGCCGCCCCGCCGGGCGATCTCCTCCCCGGCGTAACGCATCCCGCGCTGGTCGTAGCCGAGCGGGAATAGCGTGCGCGGCAGCAATGCGATCGCGACCGCGGCCACAACCGCCGGCCCCGCCAGCATCCGCCCCAGCGGCGAGTGAGTCAGCGACAGGCGCGCATCAAGCCATGCGGCGGCTTCGACCAGCCCGATCACGACCCACCCGAGCGTGAACGGCACCACGTGAAGCATCAGGCGCGGCCCGGTGTCGGTCAGGACGAACCCCACGAAGTACATCACGACCAGCATCGCGAGCAGCGCCTCGGACCATCGCGCCGCTATCGCTTTGCCATCGGCCCATAGTCCGATAATCAATCCCGCGCAAAGCAGCGGGCCGAGCGCCTGCGCGAACGAATAGCATGAGCCGAAGAAGTCGCGCGCGACTTTTTTCAGATAGGCCGCCGGGTCGAGGCTCACCGCGGTCAGCCACGAGGTCGCCGGCCGATAGCCCATCTCGCGCCACCGCTCGAGCTGGCCCATCGTCGAGCCGGTCGCCTCCATCGTCACCACGCCGAGTTCCCGGCCGACCGTCCAGTGACCCGTGTATGTGCGCATCCAGAGCAAGTACGGCGCGGCGACCAGCAAAAATGTCACGATGAGGACGGCGGCCGCGCCGAGACCCCATCGCGGCGTCCATCGCCGCCATACCAACGGCCCCCCGACCAGGATGATGGCGAAAAGCGCGGGAACCCCGATTCCCTCGGTGCGATAGAGGTAGGCGAGTCCGCAGAGCACCGCGGCGGCGGCGACGCTCGCAATACGTTTGCGTTCCACGCCGCGGACCAGGAGCAACAACGCCGCCGTCACCAGCGCGATGTACCCGGCCTCGGTGCGAACCGAGGCCGAGAAACCGGCGAGCATCGGATGGATCGCGGCGAGCGCCGCCGCTCCGGCCGCCACGCCGCGGCGGCCATAGACCTCGCGCATCAGGTGATAGAGCAGCACGACGCCGGCCGTGCCGAAGGCCATCGACAGCAGCTCGCCGGCGAATTCCCAGTTCGGAATTACGCGATAGGTTATCGAAATGAGCCACGGATAGAGCGGCGAGAAGACCCAGGCGAGCGCGCTGTGGACGCGCCCGGCCCGGAACTCGCGCGCCATCGCGATATACGCGACGCCGTCGGCCGAGATGCAGAAGCTGGTGAGAACCAGGTAGAGACGGATCAAGCCCGCCGCGGCTGCGAGCGCGCCGACTACGCGACGCTCGGAGTATCGCGACAGCCATCGCGTAAAGCGATCGGCGCCGGCCGAGCCTTCCGGATAACTTTGCGCGAGCGCGGCGCCGCGAGACACAAGCCCCATCACATCCCCGATCCTATTCGTTCGGTGCGCAAGGACGAACCGCCGCGGCGATTGCACGCCCGCCGGGCCGTGCGCGATGACCGTTCATGATCCGGAGCGTGGCCTGAGACTTGGGGCGGGCCCAGAGAGGACCCGCCCCAGGTGGCTAAGAATGGTGTTTGCGGACGCTAGCGGCGCAATACCTTGGCGGCCTGAAGCCCCTTGGGCCCTTGGGCGACCTCGAACTGGACTTCCTCGCCTTGCTCGAGCGAGCGAAAGCCATTGCCGTCGATGGAAGTGTAGTGGACGAAAACCTCCTGTCCGTCTTCCATGGTAATGAAGCCGTAGCCTTTCTTGGAACTAAACCACTTGACTGTACCGTTAGACATCTCCCCCGAGACCTCCTGACCGTAACCGTTCCTCCTCGTGATTGGCCCGCGAGGGCCTCCTGCCCATATGGGTATACCGGCGCGCATATACCATACCGGCGCGCTTTAAACCAAGCGGAATGATGGGCTTTCGCGGAGGGCGCTTCGAACGGACTATCGGCTGCGAAGGGAATACCTAGCCGCGCCAGAAGCGCGGACGGGCATGGATGTGGCAATGGTCGGGAATCTGGCGCATCACGCCATCGATCACGAACTTGTCGTCGCCGAACTTGGCGCGCGCCACCGCCGAGAGCGCGTCGGTCATGAGAGCGCGCTCGGCCTCGGTCGCGGTGGCGCGATGCTCTCCGAGCACCGCCATCGGGGTATCGCACGAGTCGCAGTCGAGAATCGCGAATGCCACGGGATGGACGAAGCGGGCGTAATGCTGGGTGTATTCACGCAGTTCGCAAAGTTCGCACTTGGCCATGACTCAACACTTAGCCGCTAGCGATTCGGGCGACAAGAGAGCGCTCCTTGGACAAGGAGAGGAGGAACCGAAGGCGTCGGGAGGCACCAACGCAGGAATCGCACTGCGAGCCTGAGGACTCGGGGAGCGCGCGCTTCAGGATGCGAAATCTCAATGCATCGCGGGCGCCGCAGCCGGGCTCGCCATCGCCGCGGGACTGGCCATCGCCGCCGGGCTCGCCATGCTTGCGGTCGCCTTCTCTTCCTTCTTGGAGGCCCTGCGGCAGCGGTAGACGCTGCTCCTGGAGATCTTCATGTCCTTGGCGACCTCGGCTACCTTCTTGCCGCCCTGGAGTTCGGTCATCACCTGCGAGCAATCGACCTTGTGTTTGTTGGCGGCGTAGGCGTTGGAGAGGCCGAACTGAAGACTTAGAGCGGCCGCGACGGCAAGCGAGGCAACCAGGGGCAGCTTCTTATTCATGACGTTCCTCCGCGCGTTGAAGCGCCGATCGAGACCCGCAGCAGTATCTCAAAAAAGTCAAAATCCTAAAAGAGCCGGCCGTCGGCTAGAACTCGACCATAACCTTGCTCTGGTTGGTCGGGAGCGCGAGCGAGGCAAAGGCCTTGGGCAGGTCGTCGATCCCCAGCGTATGCGTGATCATCGGCGCGGTGGCGACGCGGCCCGCCGCAAGCGTCGCGATCGCCATCTCCACCTCCGCCCGCTCCATGCCGAGGGAAAAACGCATGTCCAGCTCCTTGCTCATCGCCGTGATCGGCGCGAAGCCGTCGTCTTCGGTGCACACGCCGATTATCACCACGCGGCTCGCGCGCTGCGCGTATGCGATCGCCTCGGCCATCGCACCCGGAGCGCCGATGCACTCGAAGATCACCTGCGGCCCGGCGCCCGTGAGCTGCTCGACCTTGCCGGCCGGATTGTGCATTCGCGGATCGACCGCCGCGTCGGCGCCCATCGCTAGCGCAAGACGGCGGCGATGCTCGCTCAGTTCGGAAACTACGATTGCGCGCGCGCCGGCGAAGCGCGCCCACAGCATCGTGGCAATCCCGATCGGTCCCGCGCCCATCACCACGCAGCTCTCGCCCGCCTGGAAGCCCGCGCGATGCAGCCCGTGCAGTCCGACCACCAGCGGCTCGACCGTGGCGGCCTCACGAAAGCTCATCCCGGGCGGCATCTTGAACACGCTCGCCGGCCGGGTTTTCGTCAGCTCCGCGTAAGCGCCCGGGACCTCGCCGAAGCCGACCAGCTTGACCTTGCGGCAGCGCTGCGCCTCACCCGAGCGGCAGGGTTCGCACTGGCCGCATCCCACGTACGACATCGCGACGACCGGGTCGCCGCGCTCGAAGCCCTCGACGCCCTCGCCGATCGTTTCGACCACGCCGGCGAATTCGTGGCCCAGGATGGTTCCCGGCAACATGCGGAAATTGCGCCCCGCCGCGTGCAGGTCGGAGCCGCAAATGCCGCAGGCTTTTACCCGCACCACGAGCTCGCCCGGACCGGCGATCGGATCGGGAACTTCGGCGATCTCGAGCGGAGCACCGGGCGCCCGGTATACGCACGCCTTCATTTGGTTCGGGTGCTCGGGAACGACGGCGCGCGCCGTTCCTTGAGCGCCGCCACGCCCTCGTGCAGGTCGTCGCTGAAAAATCCCAGCATCTCCATCGCGAGCGACGCGTCGAACGCCGGGCCGAACATCCTGAGCCAGTTGTTGAGCGAGCGCTTGGTAAAGCGCAGCGCCTGCTGCGGCCCGCGGGCGAGCTTTTGCGCGACCTCCATCGCCTTGTCCATCAATTTGTCGGCCGGCACGCACAGGCTGACCAAGCCGACGCGCTCGGCCTCCTTGCCGTCGATGAAATCGGCGGTCATCAGGTAGTACTTGGCCTTGGCCATCCCGCAGAGCAGCGGCCAGATGATCACCGCATGGTCGCCGGCGCCCACGCCCAGGCGGATATGGCCGTCAGTGATGCGCATGTTCTCCGAGGCGATCGAGATGTCCGCCATGAAGGCCACCGCGAGTCCCGCGCCCACCGCGACGCCGTTGATCGCCGAGATGATCGGCTTGTCGAGATTGATCATGTTGTAGACGATGTCGCCGGCTTCGCGCCACGCCTGCCCGATATTGGCGGCGCTGCCCGCCATCCGTTCGATCATCTCGAGGTCGCCGCCGGCGGAGAATGCGCGCCCCTTGCCGGTGATCACCACCACGCGGGTCTCCGGGTCTTCGTCGATATCCTTCCAGACCCGGCTCAACTCCCAGTGCAGGCGATTATTGGTGGCGTTGAGAACGTCGGGACGATTGATCGTGATGAGCAGGATTCCGTCGTCGCGGTGTTCGAATAGCAGATGCTGATATTCTTCGTATTTCATCGGAGCCTCCGAATCGATTGGCTGGTGTTTTCCTTAGCGCAGGTCGGGTGTTTCCTCAAAGCGCGTCGAGCCGGTCTTCGAGGCCCGCGGCGGCGTGGGAGGCCTCAGAACCCGGGCGGGCGCTTGCGCAATTGCGGTGGAAGAAAGCGAGAAACCGCAATCCGGAACCCGGCGCGAGTTGGGGCTTTTACGACGGGCTTAGCGCCACGCGATTTAGCGAGGTCGTGGCTTGCACCACGGGCTGGAATCGCTCCTTGAACGCCTCGGCCGAAAGATTCACGCACGCGGCGAGCCGCGAGAGCGCCGGCTCCTCGAAGTCCTCCGGCTCGAGCCTGGTCATGTACGAGCGCGCGACCTCGTACGACTCGGTGCTGACGTCGACCAGCCGCACTCTGACCCGTCCGGTGGACGGATCGACGAGTTGCTGGAAATCGACCGGCGTCACGCGCCCGCCGGCGATCGCGATCAGCGCGCCGGAGCCTCCGCCAAGCAGATAGCGCACCGCGCCGTAGCCGAGCGTGCGGGTATATTCGGCGTCGAATGGCAACGGCTTCGCGCAGCGCAGCTCGTAGCCGATGTCTTTGGTAACCACGGTCGCGCCGATCCCGAGTTGCTTGAGCGCCGCGCGCACCCGGTCGCGCAGCAGGTAGCCGAGCGGGATGTCCGCGATATGCACGTGGCCGTAAGCGTCGGCCTCGGAGCGCGGCGCGGTCGGCAAAGTGCTGGGGTCCATGCGCTCGGCGATGCCCTCGGCGACAACCGCCACGCCGTCGTCGTAGCCCTCGGCGCGACGCTTGATTATCGCACCCACGATGGTGTCGACGACCAGCGAAAGCTCGAAACTCTCGCCCTGGAATTCCTCCAGGATCACCGCCAGCGTGGCGCCGGCGGACTTGCACATGCTGAGCGCGAGCGAGCCCGATTTCCGGCCCATCGAGATCGCCAGGTACCACCTGCTGGTGGTGCGCGCGTCCACCATCAGCGATTCGACGATGGTAGTGCCGACGGCGCGCGCGGTCTCGAAACCGAAAGTCGGCGCGTTCTCGGGCAGCGGCAGGTCGTTGTCGATTGTTTTCGGCACCGTCACCACGCCGATTTTCCCGCGCGTGCGCTCGGCGATCCTGAAGGCGCCATAGGTCGTGTCGTCGCCACCGATGCAGACCAGGTAGCGGATGGCGAGCGTCTCGAGCGCGCCGATCGCGCGCTCGAGGCTCGCTTCGTCGCGCGCCGGGTTGGTGCGCGAGGTGCGCAGAATCGAACCCCCGGTGGAATGGACCTGGCTCACCTCGTCGAGCTTGAGTTCGACCACGTGCGAGGTGTCGCCTTCGACCAGCCATCGATAGCCGTCGCGCAGGCCCACCACGCGCAGGCCGCAATTGATCGCCTCGATCGCGGCAGAAGAAATGACTCCGTTGATGCCGGGGGCGGGGCCACCCCCGACCAGGATCCCGAGGGTGGCCTGATTATTACCGTCGCGCTGCATCGTTGAAACCTTCGCCGGCCGCCTGTGACGCCGGCCAGTGTGGCGGGGGCGGCTGCGGTCAGCGCGCGGACGCGCCCGCGTAAATATCCATGATCGTGCCGAGCAGCTTGATCGCTTCGGCGCGCGGGCGCTGAAACGAGTTGCGCCCGATGATCGAGCCGAAACCGCCGCCGGCTTTAATCGCGCGCACTTCGTCGAGCAGCTTTTCGTCGCTGACTTTCGGACCGCCCGAGAAAATCACGATCCGCCGGCCGTCGAAGGCGCTCTGCACGACGTGGCTGACGCGCGCGCTCAGAGGCTCGAGCGTGACACGGTTGGTCTCGTAGGCCTTCTTCGCTTCGGGCTGCTCGAGATGAGCGGTGGGCAACTTGACCTTGATCACGTTGGCGCCGAGCTGCGCCGCGATCTGCGCCGCGTAGGCGACCACGTCGAGCGCGGTCTCGCCCTCCTTGCTGATGCCCGAGCCGCGCGGGTAGGACCACACGACTACCGCCAGGCCGTACGCCTTGGCTTCCTCGGCGATCTCGCGCAACTGCTCGTACATCGACACGCAAAAAGACGAGCCGGGATAGATGGTGTAGCCGACCGCGGCGCATCCCAGGCGCAGCGCGTCCCTCACGCTGCCGGTGACGGCGGGCTCAGGATCGGGCGAGTCGTGCAGCAGGTCATGATTGTTGAGCTTGAGGATGAGCGGGATTTCACCGGCGAACTCGGCCGCGCCCGCTTCCAGGAAGCCGAGCGGCGCCGCGTAGGCGTTGCATCCTGCGTCGCAGGCCAATGAGAAATGGTAGCGCGGATCGTAGGCCGGTGGATTGGGCGCGAAGCTGCGCGCCGGGCCATGCTCGAAGCCCTGGTCCACGGGCAGGATAACGAACGTCCCGGTGCCGGCGAGCCGCCCGTGATTGATCATACGGGCGAGGTTGCTTAGCACGCCCGCGTTTTCCGAGCGATAGAAATCCAGAATTTCCCTGGCACGCTTGGTCATAACCGCCTCCGATTCACAATTCGATATTTCTCAGGTCCCGCGCTTCTCGCGCGCGGCGCTGACGCGCCACTCACTATAGCATCTCCATCGCGCAGCGTGCCGCTCCCATAAGCGCCGCGGCCGGGTTGAGCGAGACCCGCACCGGAATTCTTGCCAACACTTTATCGAGTCGGCCCTTGGCGAGAAAGGCGCGCACGAATCTGCCCGCGCTTAGGGTCGCGAGAATCTTGGGCGCGATCCCGCCGCCGACGTAAACGCCACCCAGCGCCATAAACTTCAGCGCCAGGTTGGAGGCCTCCGCGCCGTAAATATCGGTAAAGATTCTCAGCGCCTCGACGCATCGCGGGTCGCGGCCCTTGAGCGCGGCTTCACTTATCACCGCCGCCGCATCGTCGTCGCGCGCAAATTCGTCGGCGAGCCATTGCGGCTCGGCCCCCGGCGCGCGCGCCTTGAGGAACTTGTAGATGTTGACCAGGCCCGGCCCCGACAGCACGCGCTCGAAACTAACGTGGTCGAACTCGTCGCCCAGATACTCGAGCAGTTCGATCTGTTCACGGCCGCGCGGCGCGAAGTCCGCGTGACCGCCCTCGGTGGCGATCGAGCGCCAGCGCCCGTCCTCCAGCGGCATCAGCCCGGCCTCGCCGAGACCGGTGCCCGCCGCGATCACCGCGATCGGCGCGCGCGCGGCCGGTGGATCGCCGCGCTGGAGCACCGCAATTTCGCTCTCCTGGAGATGGAGCATCCCGTAGGCGGTCGCTTCGAGGTCGTTGATCAGCCGCGCGCCAGGCACGCCGAGCGCGCGCGCCAGCGCCCGTTCTTCCATCGTCCACGGAACGTTGGTCGCGTGACTGACGCCGCCGATGATCGGTCCCGGCACGCCGAAGCAGGCCGCGTCGATCGCCCAGGCGCCGCTCAAAAAATCGCTGGCGACCTCTTCCAGAGTTTTGAAATCGCGCGTCGCGTAATGCTTTTCGCGCAACAGCGTCGGCGCTCCACCCTCGACGCGGTAAAGGCCCAGCAGGGTCTTGGTGCCGCCGATGTCTCCCGCCAAAACGGCAGCCTTGGTGCGCACCGCCATCGCTATCCGCCTTCAGCCTTCAGTTGCTCCGCCAGCGACACTTCCTCGGCGCTGCCGATATAGACCGGCACGCGCTCGTGAATGGCGCTGGGAACGAAATCGAGCACCCGCCCGCGTCCGGTCGAGCCGGCGCCGCCGGCCTGCTCGGCCAGCATCGAGAGCGGCGCGACCTCGTACATCAGGCGCAGCTTGCCCGCGCTCTTGCCACCGGCGCTCAGCTCGCCGGGGTATAAGAAGATTCCGCCGTTCAGCAGGCAGCGATGGAAATCGCCGACGAACGCGCCGCAGTAGCGCAACGAGTAGCCGCCGCCCTTGTCCTTCGGTCCGGTCAGCCGCTCCAGCAGCGCGCGCGCCCCCGGATGCCATCGCGCCGCGTTGGCCTGGTTGACCGCGTAAGTCTTGCCGCGCGCCGGCATCCGGATGTTCTCGCGCCACAGCACGAACTCGCCGATTTCGCGCTCCAGCACGAAGGCGTTCACGCCGTGGCCCGCCGTCCAGACCAGCATCGTGGCCGGCCCGTAAAGCGCGTAGCCCGCCAGAATCTGTTCGGTGCCGGGCCCGAGCGTGTCCGCGATATCGTCGCCGTGGCCATGCTTGCGCCGGCGCAGCGCAAAGATCGTCCCGAGCGAACCGTTGACGTCTGTGTTCGACGAACCGTCGAGCGGATCGAACAGCAACGCATAGGAGTCGCGGGCGTGATGCCCCTCAAGGTGCTGCGCCTCTTCCACCTCCTCGGAGATCAGCGTGCATATCGGGTGGCCGCCGGCAAACGAATCGAGGAAAACGTTGTTGGACCAGGTGTCGAGTTTTACGACCTTTTCGCCCTGCACGTTGGTCGCGCCGCTTAGCCCCAGCTCTCCGCTGAGTGCCGCGACGGCAAGCTCATTGGAGATTCGCTTGACGGCCAGCGCTACCTGTCTCAGCGTAGCACTCAATCCCGGCTCTATTCGCGGGCTGGCGGCGCGCAGATAACGGTCCAACGTGATTATCGATGCGTCACTTGATGAGCTGGCCATTTTCGCCTCCGGTTGGCGATGCGATAAATGGGCGACGTGAATCGCAGAGCGCTCCGCCTGCAGCCAGTGACGGCGCCACGCGCGAATTTGTCCCCCTGGTCGATCATCGCCGGCTATGATCCGCGCGGGTCAGCGAAGCGCGCTTGCGCGGCTGACGCCACCCGTCCGGGTCCCCCAGAGGCAATATGCAGCCCCTGTGCCGGGGTGTCCATATTTCAAGTCATGATTTATTCCGCATCGTTACGAACTCCTCGGCCGCGGTGGGGTGAATTCCGACGGTCGCGTCGAATTGCGCCTTGGTCGCACGGCATTTGAGCGCGATCGCGAGGCCCTGGATGATCTCGCCGGCGTCCGTCCCCACCATGTGACATCCCAGCACTCGATCGGTCTCGCGATCGACCACCAGTTTCATGAAACTGTGTTCGTCGCGGCCGCTGAGCGTATGTTTTAGCGGCCGAAAACTCGACTTGTAGACATCGACCGCGCGATAGCGCTCGCGCGCTTGGGCCTCCGTCAGACCCACGGTGCCAATAGGAGGCTGGCTGAAGACCGCGGTCGGCACGTTTTCGTAATCGGGGGTTTTCGGATTTCCGTGAAACAGGGTCTCGGCCACGGCCTGGCCCTCGGCGATCGCCACCGGCGTGAGCTGCATGCGATCGGTGCAGTCGCCGACCGCGTAGATGTTCGCCACCGACGAGCAGGAATAGGGATCGACCGCGACCGCGCCCTCCTGGTTGAGCCTGACCCCGGCGCGCTCGAGCCCGAGATCATGCGTGTTGGGCGTTCTTCCGGTCGCGAACATGATCAGGTCGGCCTCCAGCGTGGCGCCGCTGTTCAGCGTCGCGCGAATTCCGCGCGTGTGCTCTTCGATCCGCTCGACCTTGCTGTTGAAGCGAAGCTCGATTCTGCGCTTGTCCATCTCGACCGCCAGCGCGCGGCGAACGTCGTCGTCGAAGCCGCGCAGGAACAGGTCACCGCGATGCACCACCGAGACCTTCGCGCCCAGGCCGTGGAAAATTCCCGCGAATTCGAGACCTATATAACCTCCGCCCACCACGATCGCGCGCGCCGGAAACTGCGGAAGAAAAAACGCCTCGTTCGAGGTGATCGCCAGTTCGCCGCCGGGAATTGAGGGCGTGGTCGGCCAGCCTCCAGTCGCGATCAGGATGTAGCGCGCGGTGAAGCGCTCGCTTCCGACCACCACCGTATGCGCGTCGGCGATGGTCGCCCGCGCGCGCAGGATTCGCACCCCGTTGTCGGTGAGGATTTTCTCGTAGACGCCGTTGAGGCGCGCGATCTCGCGGTCCTTGTTGGCGAGGAGCGTGCTCCAGTTGAAGTTGCGCTCGCCCACAGTCCATCCGAACCCGGCGCAGTCGGCAAAGGCTTCGCTGAATTCGGAGGCGTACACCAAAAGCTTCTTCGGAATACAGCCGACGTTGACGCAAGTGCCGCCGAGGTAGCACTCCTCGGCCACTGCGACCTTGGCGCCGAATTGCGCCGCCATCCGGCTCGCGCGAACGCCGCCCGAGCCGCCACCGATCGTGAACAGGTCGTAGTCGTACATGGAACCGGGGCTTCTCCTTTACGCGAACCGCGAAACGAGGTTGCTTTTTCGATCACTTCGACGCGCGGAGGACCGCGCGAGGTCCTTCGACTCCGGCAGCCTTCGCTCAGGATGACCGACGAAAGAAGCTCTCACTGAAGACACGGACTCGCTGCGCCCAAGATGACAAAACCCAAGACAATAAAGGAAGCCTGCCAGACGACAAAAGAAAACTGCCACTAGACCAGCTCGATCGCGAAACCCGTCTGCTCGACCACCCGGCCGATCACCGCGGCGTCGAGGTTGCCGCCGGCCTGGAGTTCGGAGAGCAGCGGCAGCGCTTCGGACTCGGGCAACGCGATCAACAGGCCACCCGAGGTCTGCGGGTCGAAAAAGATCTCCGCTATCTCGGGCGCCACTTCGTCGGAAATTTTGACTCGCGCGCCGTAGAACTCGCGGTTGCGCCGTCCGCCCCCGGGAATCATCCCGTCGCGGCAGCAATCCAGCGCGCCGGGCAGCAGCGGCAGGTCGGATTCCTCGATCCGCAGCGTGACTCCGCTGCTGTCGGCCATCTTGCTGGCATGGCCGGCCACGCCGAAGCCGGTGATATCAGTCGCCGCATGGACCTGGTGACGCAGCATCGCGCGCGCCGCCTCGGCGTTGAGCGCGGTCATCGAACGCACCGCCGCCTCGTAATCCTCGGCGGCCAGGCGGTCGCGCTTGAACGCGGTCATCAGGACGCCGGTGCCGAGCGGCTTGGTGAGCAGCAGGGCGTCGCCGACGCGCGCGCCGACGTTGCGCACGACGCGTCGCGGATCGATCACTCCCGTCACCGCCATCCCGTACTTCACCTCTTCGTCGGCGACGCTGTGCCCGCCAACGATCACGACTCCGGCCTCGCGCGCTTTCTCGGCGCCGCCGCGCAAAATTTCCCCCAGCATCTCGCCCGGCAGCCCCGTTTGCGGCCAGCACACGATATTGAGCGCGGTCTTCGGCACTCCACCCATCGCGTATACGTCCGAGAGCGAATTGGCGGCCGAGATCTGGCCGTAGGTGAACGGGTCGTCGACTACCGGAGTGAAGAAATCGACCGTATTGACGACGGCGATCTCGTCGGTAAGACGATACACTCCGGCGTCGTCGCCGGTGGTGATACCGACGAGCAGGTCGGGATGGCTTCCCGGGTCGAACCGGCTAAGCGCGGCTGCGAGGTCCTCCGGACCTAGCTTGCCGGCTCAACCCGCCGCCTTGCAGCGTGCGGTGAGCCGAATCAGCTCGCCGCGCGTCGCATTATTGTTCCGCTCTTCAGACATCGTCCGCTATTCTGGCGCAAGCCCGCCAGCCGCGCCATCACCGCACGGTCACGGGCGCGCGCGCAGGCGGCGGGCGTCGCCGACCCGCGTGGTCACGCCCGAGTGGTCGAAATAGTCCAGCAGCGCAATCGCGAACTTGCGCGAGGCGCCGAGCAGGTCGCGAAAGGCCGCGGCGGTTATCTCAGGGGCGGTCTTCAGATGGTCGAGCAGGCGCTGGCGCGCGGCCTCCATCGCCTCGCGGCTGAAATACAAATCGGTCGCGATTTTGACCACGCGGCCCTCGCGCTCGAGCGCGCCGAGCAGCGTGCGCATCCGCGAAAGTTCGGCGGCCGGCAGCTTGAGTTCTTCGGCGAGCTGTTTCAGATCGGGTGGATGGAACCCGGCGCTTTGCAGCGCTTGCGCCAGCCGCTCGCCGAGCCGGCCCTCGTCGCCGCCGAGCTTGACCCGATGCGATTTGAGCCGGAGCACGCTTTCCTCGCGCACCAAATCGGACTCGCGCCCCAGCCGGTCGACCAGCGCACGAAACGCGCGCGCGCTGACTTCGTACGGCAGCCGCTCGCGCAGCGCTTCCATCTCGAGCCCGGGCGAGAGCGGTTCGGCCCGGTGATGCGCCGTGAGCGCGGAGAGCGCGAAGCGCTTGAGTTCCTCCCATTTGCCCGCGGTGGTGTAACCCTCCTCGTCGCCGAGCGAAAGCTTGACGAAACGACGATCCTTGAGCGCCTCGTCGACCTCGCGCGCCGCGGCGTTGATGAGTTGCGCGACGCGCGCCGCGGTGACGGCGAGGCTTTCCTGCAAATCGAGCAGCGCTTCGATAGTGCCGGGCGCGAGCGGCCCCTCCAGCCCGCCGAGATGTTTGAGGTAAGTCTCGAGCGGCTTGCGCACGCGCCGCCCCAGCGGGTTAAGCACTACGCCGCCGCCGAGCGTGCGCAGGTTGGTTTCGTCGCGGATGACGAAGCGGTCGCCGCCGAGCGCGACCATCGGCTCGTTCAGCACGAGCTGCACCAGCGCGCTTTTCTTCGGTGCGATTTCGCCCGGCGCCTCGAGCACGATCGCGCGGCCGATGGTCTCCGCGGTGCCGATGAAAAAGCGCACGCGGTCATTGTTCTTGAGCGGACGCTTGGCGGCCGGCCGAATCTCCAGCCGCGCGTCGAGCCGTGTGGTCGTCAGCTCGAGCCGGTCGTCGGCCACCACGTCGCCGCGCTTGAGCTCCAACCGCTCGGCGCCGCTTAAGTTGAGGGCGACGCGCTGGCATAGCCCCGCGCGCGCGACCGGCTCGGAATGAACCTGTATCGAGCGCACCCGGACTTCGCCTCCCGCCGGCAATACGCGCAGCTTCTGGCCGACAAGCACCTCGGCGCCCATCGCGGTTCCAGTCACCACCGTGCCGTGGCCCTTGATGGTGAACGCGCGGTCGAGCGGCAGGCGGAACAGCCCGGTCGGCCGGCGCGCCTCGAAGCCCTTGAGCTGGCGCGCGATCGCCGCGCGCAGTTCGTCCAGGCCCGCGCTGGTTACCGATGAAACCGGAACGATCGGCGCGCCCGCCAGCCGCGTGCCGTCGGCCAACAGTTCAATCTCGTCGCGAACCTCAGCCAGGCGCGCGGCATCGGCGAGGTCGGCCTTGGTGATGACGAAGATGCCGCTCCCGATGCCAAGCAGATGAAGGATGTCGAGATGTTCCTCGCTCTGCGGCATCACGCCGTCGTCGGCCGCGACCGTGAACAGCACCAGGTCGATGCCGTGCGCGCCGGCCAGCATATTGCGGATAAAACGCTCGTGACCGGGGACGTCGACCACGCCCGCGCGAGTGCCGTCGGGAAGCGTGAAATAGGCGAAGCCCAGGTCGATCGAAATCCCGCGTTCCTTCTCTTCCTTGAGGCGGTCGGTGTCCTGGCCGGTGAGCGCCCTGATCAGCGCCGTTTTGCCGTGATCGATATGGCCCGCCGTGCCGATGATGGCATGGGTGACGGTATGAGGAGTGACGGTGGCAGCCATGGGCGCGAAGTGAGAACAGAGCTTACTCCGCGCGGCGCCATCGCAAAAAGCGCGCAACGCTCGCGCAAGGTGCTGTCGAAGCCCTGAGGTTTAGAGGATGCGGCGTGGAAAAGCCCATTGGACGGGCTCGGAGGGGGGTGAAAGCCGAGCCCGCCCATCCAGATGGGCGCGGGACGTTTATCCAGCCAGCAAGTTTCGCGCCTCTTCGCGCTCGACGAGCCGTTATCAAAGGGCGCGCTACGATTACGCTTTTCTGAACCCGGTGCGCTGATGTTACGGGAACTTACGTCGGACAGAGGTAAGATTTACGGGTTCCCGTTGATTCTATGGAAGATCGGGGAACGAGTCGGAAAATTTTCCCGACGTCGTCGGTCTGCCGCTCTCTCAGTCCGAGGGCGGCGGCTCAGGCTAGCGTTCAGCGGAACGATCATCCCCGCGGCCTTTTCGCCGCGCAGCTTCCTGCGCGTTTTCTAGATCCTCCCGCGCGGAACTGTCGAGAGCCCTCCGTGCTTTTTCGGCTGCTTCCGCGACTCGTCCGGATTTTTCGAACTCTTGGACTCCCTCGTCATACGCGCGACCGGCTCGCAGGCCCGCGGCATCTTCCTCTTCCTTCGCCAGCGCACGTTCGGCTGCAAGCCAGTGATCAACTTCGCGGCCTTCCGGCCGTCCGTCGCGCTCCCAAATCAGGTATGCGCGCAAATGTAGCCGCTTTACGTAATCGTCCATCGTTAATCTCTCCCGCTACCCCGTTTCTTAAACGCAACCGTTTGGAGGGCCCAGCGGTGGACGGACTCGGAGGGGGGTAGAACCGAGCCCGCCCATCCGACTGGGCGCGGGACATTCTCAAAGAGAGCATGTTCCGTGCCTCTCCGCCGCTCGATAGCAGCCCCCGGAAAAGCGAGGTTCGGTTAGGACTTTTCTGAACCCGGCACTGTTTTCTGGGTAACCATTGCAGGCGAGCTGGAAGATTTTCCCAATTTCGCCGACTTTTGTGTCCCCTTCTTCCCGAGGAAAGGGACACGCGGTGGCGAACCGGGCCTCCGCCGAGAGCGACGCCGTTCCGTCCGGGTCTTGCGCGGCCGGGCCGCGTTACTTGCCCTTGACCTGGTTCATGTAGGTCGCGAGATCGAAGTAGTCGCGCCAGGCTTTGATCTTGCCTCCGCTGATTTCGAACACGCCGGCCACCGGCACTACCACGGGATGGCCATTGACGATGAACGAGTCGACGCGCTCGTTGAACACGGTGGCGCCCGCCGACGCGGTGCTGAGTATCTTGAACTCGATCTTCGTGGTCCCGGGCATGAAGCCGTCGATGGTCTTGCGAATTTCGGCCTTGCCCTTGGCGGCCGCGAGCGGGATGTTGTGGTAGACCGCGTCATCGGTGAAGAATTCCATCACCTTGTCGATGTTGAGGGTCGCCCAGGTCTGACAAAACTCGCTCACTACCCGTTCGTTCTCGGTAGCCATCTTGGGATTCTCCTTTCAGACGGTTTGAGTTTCAGGGCTTGTCCGCTTCCTCGTCCAGGTAGAAGCGGTCGTCGTCCTTGTTATAGCCGAATAACTCGGCAAAGCGGCCCCATCCGACCATCGTGGCGAACATCCGTTCCGGCCGCTCGTCCGGCAAGAGCATCGCGAGATGTTCGAGCACTACTTCCTTGGTCAGCGAGTGATCTTCCTGGCCGCGCAGCAGCCGTACGAAATAGCTGAACAGCGAATGCCTGGTGAGCTGTTCGCGGATGATACGTTTGCGCGTATTCATGTCGGCGGCGAGAAATTCTCGTCCCAGCGGCTCCAGCACCACGTCGCCGGCCGGCGTGGAAACCAGCCCGAGGATTTCCGCCGCCTTCATCACCTTGAGCAGATCGGAGAACTTGAAGCTCAGGTCGCGCGCGATCTTGTAGCCGTCCTCGCGCCCGCCGCGGTCCTCGAGCATCTCGAGCAGGCCGAAGACCCACGTGAGCTGTGCGTCGGGAATCGGATGAATCAACGGAGGAGGCGTCGGAGGCATCAGGCGCGCTCCTCGATCAGCGAGAAGACTTTGTCGGTCAGGTTGTTGAAGGATTCACCCCGCCGGTCGCGCGGACGCTGGAGCTCCACCTTGATGTCGCCGACCAGCCGCCCGGGCCCGGTCGAGAGCACCAGGATGCGGTCGGCGAGTTCGACCGCTTCCTCGATGATGTGGGTGACCATGATGATGGTCTTGACCGGGCTGTCGGCGGCCTGCCACAGGTCGAGCAATTCCTCGCGCAGCCCGATCGCGGTCAACGCGTCGAGCGCCGAGAACGGCTCGTCCATCAGCAGCACCGCCGGCTCGACCGCCAGCGCCCGCGCGAGCCCCACGCGTTGGCGCATCCCACCCGAAAGCTCGCGCGGGTAGGCTTCCTCAAAACCGTCGAGGCCCACCTTATCGATGTAGCGTGTGGCAAGCCGCTCGCGTTCGGCCGGAGGAAGGCGGCGCGCCTCCAGGCCCAGCTCTATATTGGCCTTCACACTGAGCCACGGCAGCAGGGCGAAGGACTGAAAAACGATCGCGCATTCGGGATTGATGCCGTCGACCTGCTGGCCGTTATAGAGCACCTGGCCAGAGGTCGCCGGCACGATGCCGCTGACGATCCGCAGCAGGGTCGACTTGCCGCATCCCGACGGCCCCACGATCGCGATGAACTCGCCGCGCTCGATGCTGAAGGACATCTCGTTGAGCACGCGCAGGCTGCCCTTGGCGTGCGGGTAGCTTTTGGAGACCTGTTTGAGCTCGAGCAGGGCCATGGGTCGGCTGGGTCGGAATCACGCATCGTCGATGCACCGCAAGATCGATAGATTCAAAATGGGTTCAATCGAATCTGTAGCGTTCTGTCGCCACGTTATACAGCCTGCGCCAGATGAACCGGTTAAGGCCTATCACTACCACGACCATCGAAAGCAGGCTAAGCAAGATCATCAGGTTGTTGCCGGTCTCATAGGTCGCGGCGTCGAGCAGCGCTCCCAGGCCCAGGACCTTGTAAGTGTGGCCGCGGTAGACGAAGTACTCGGACAGAATCAGCGCGTTCCATCCGCCGCCCCAGGCCGTGATGCTCCCGGTGACGATCGAAGGCACCAGCGCCGGCACGTCGAGCTTGCGCCAGGTGGCCCATCGGCCGAGGCGGTAGGCGCGCGCAAACTCCTTGAGTTCCTCGGGAATCTGGTTGACTCCGGCCAGCAGATTGAACAGCAGATACCACTGCATCCCGGTCAGGATCAGCAGGATCGACGCGAGATTCATCCCGCCGGTCACCTCGATCACGAACACCACGATCACCGGGAATAACGCGGTAGCGGGCATCGATCCGACGATCTCGGCGATCGGCGAGAGCCATCGCTTGAAGCGCGGACTGTTGGTCGCGGCCAGCGCGCACGGCAGCGTCCATCCCAGCGAAATCGCATAGGCGACGACCATCCGGATGGTCGAGGCCAGCGTCGCCGCCGGAATCTGCCGAACCTCGCGCGGCCAGGGCATCATCAGAGCCCCCAGCAGCGCGTCCAGTCCGCGAACGATCGCGTAGATGAAAACCGCGGTAAAGGCGATCAACGCCGTGTACCCGGCGAAACGCGCGATCCGGTTCACGCGCTCGCGCGCGCGGGTATCGAGCGGCGGAATGGCGTCGAGCAGGCCCTGCGCGATGACCACCAGGGGGCGCACCACCAGGCGCACCGCGCGATAGATGCTGGGGCCCAGCAGTCCAATCGCATGCAGCATCCCCAGCGAACGTTCAGCCTCCGCTCCGGAGGTGAACTCGTAGCGAAACTTTTCCGCCCACACCGACAACGGTTGCCATACCACCAGGTCCATCGCGACGATGATCAGGAGCAGCGCGAGCAGGCCCAGCCCCATCTCGCCGTTGCGGCCGCGGTTGGCGGCCTCCATCAGGAAGCTGCCCAGGCCGGGCAGCCGGTAGGTCGAGGGTCCGGCGGTGATGATTTCGCAGGCGATGAGGAAATACCATCCCGCCACCCACGACAGGATCGAGTTGTACACCAGCTTGGGCACGCATGCGGGGAGCGAGAGTTTGCGAAAGCGCAGCCATCCGCTAGCCCCAAAGGCCTCCAGCGCTTCGCGCGAATCGTCGGGGATGGTTCGGATGGATTCGAATACCCCGAGCGCGAGGTTCCACGCCTGGCTGGTGAAGATCAGGAAAACCGCCGCCATCTCGACGCCGAGACGGCTGCCGTGCGCGAGCGCGACGAAAAAATAGACCGCGGCGGGAAAGAAACCGACCACCGGCACCGATTGCGCGATGTCGATCGCCGGGATCATCACCCGTTCCCAAATCCGCCCGCGCGCCGCCAGCATCCCGTAAGCGATCGAGAACAGCAGCGCGAGCACGTACGCCGCGAGCATCCGGTTGAACGAGCAGAAGGCGTAGTAGGGCAGATGGCGCGCCGACACGCTGAGCTGCGGCCCATGCAGCGCCGGCATATAATTGCGAAAGCCGAAAAACAGCGCGAGCAGGGCCGCCACGATCAGGATCGAGACAGCTCCACCGACAGCCCTTCGCGAATTGACCTCTTGCTCCATCGCCCCCCTTGCCGAGCCTCTCAGCATAACCATCCGGCGCGCAGGCTCAAACGCCGCCAGCGTTAACGCGATGTGACGACGCACGTGAATTGATAAACTTGTCCCGCCGGCCGGCGCCCGCGTTGACAATCGGGGCAGGGCCAAATACCGGTTTTCACCAGATGACAGCCAGCGGCAAGGAAACGGAGGAGTGGCGGCTCGGTGTCGAGCCCGGCGGCCACGAAGCCCCGGAAGCTCCCCAAGAACCCGACGCGCCCCGCAATCACTCGGCTGAGCGGTTGGAACGGCCGCTGTGCATTGTCACGGCGGAGCATCTCGGATGGGCGACGGTCGGCGTGGTCGCGCTCGCGAGCCGGCTCGTGATGCTCGGCGCGCGCCCGCTGGATTCCGCCGAAGCGGGGCATGCGCTCGCGGAACTGGCGTTGTTGCGCGGCGGGCCGCCCGCGGGAGCCCATCTCTCGTGGATTCATCTGTTGGAGGCGGCGGTGTTCGCGGCGGTGGGCGCCGGCGACTTTGGCGCGCGGCTGGTTTTTGCGTTGAGCGGGCTGTTGCTGATCGCGGCGGGCTTTGCGATGCGCCGCCAGCTTGGCCGCGCCGGCGCGATGGCCTTTGCGGCGTTGCTCGTGCTCTCGCCCAGCGTCGCCTATTTTTCGCGCGCCGCCGATAGCGTGGAGCCCGCGCTGGCCTTCGCCGTGCTCGCGCTGGCGCTGTTTCTGCAACTGATCGACGAGCCGGGACGCCTGGTCGCGGCCGCGCTGGGCGTAGCGGTGGGCCTGAGCCTGGCCAGCGGCGAGACCGCGCTGATGACGGCGCTTTTCATGCTGGTCGCGCTCGCGATCGTCGGCGTGACGGTGGCTCTGGCGGGCGCGCGAGTGCGGCTCCAGGTGCGGGTCTGGTGGACCCGGCGCAAGGCGCTGTTCCTGATCGCGATCCTGGTCGCGGCGGTGGTCTCGCTGGGATGCGTGAGCGGCTTTTTCACCCGCTCGCCGCTCGACCTTATCGTAGCCACCTTCCGATCGAATTTGTCTAACCTCCAAACGACGAGCCATCGCGGGTTCAGGGCCGGGCTGGATTTCTACCTGCCGATTCTCTCGTTCTACGAATTTCTCGTCGTGCTGCTCGCGCTGATCGGAGCGCTGGGGGTGCTGACGCTGCGTATCCGCTCGCGCCTGGCGACCGGCGTGCTGGTGTGGAGCACCCTGGCGGTCGCTTTCTACCTTTGGACGCCCGCGCGCTCGCCCGCTTTTGTGCTTCAGATGATCGTACCGATGGCGCTGCTGGGAGCGTTCGTGATCGGCTACCTGCATCACACCGTGGCCTGGAGCATCGTTCGCTATCCGTTAGCGCTGCTGGTACTGCTGACGCTGTACGTGCAGTTTTCGAACAACTTCATCTGGTATGCGCCCGACGCCAGCCAGGCGCCTTGGGCGCGCACCGCGCTGCTGTATTGGACCGAGCCCGCGACCACGTCGCGGACGCCGATCGAGTGCGCACGAGTGACGGCCCAGATGCCGCCGCATGGGGAGAGTGCTTTTTTTGCCATCGACTCGCCGGTGCTGCGATGGTACCTGCGTGCGCTGGCTCCGGCGGCCACGGCCGAACGCGCAACCGCAATCGTCGGCAGCGTCGAGCAGGCGAGCCTGTCCCAGGCACAGGGGTTCACGACTTATGAATTCGAGCTTAGCGACACCTGGTATCCGGCGTGGCGGTCGCTTTCGCCGCCAGCCGCACTGCACTACCTGCTCGGCGCAATTGCATGGACGCCGCTCGCCTCGCGTCGCGTAACGATCGCCGTCCGCCCAATCATCACGGTCGCACCGACGGTGATTTTGGCCCCGGTCGGACCGCCACCGGTGACGGAACCGACCGCGTCCGCCACACCCGGCACGGAAGCCTCGCCTGCGCCGTCAGCGTCGGCCACGCCGGCACCTGGTTCCGCGGCTGGCAACCCACCGTCTTCAACTTCCGCTTCAACTCCCGGCTTAACTCCCGCTTCGACTCCGGCCGCTACTCGCGCTGCCACACGGGTCGGCACTCCGGCCGCCACTCCCTCCGCGGCGCCCCTGGCTACTCCCTCGGCCGGTCCTTTACGCAGTCATGCCGCAACCGCTGCCGGTACACGTGCCGGCAGCGCTAGCCGTCACGCCCGCTGATCGCCTGGTGGCCGCACGACGGTGGATATTTCTTGGACCCACGCGCGCCGCCCAGTGGAATTTGGTCGCGGTTTGGTAAATGCTTCTGACCTAGCCTATCCGGCGGCGGTGGGCGGCGAGCGGATGAATAGCAACGTAGTGCCGATCTCGCGCGCAAGGAGCGTGGCTCGCCGCACGCCCGCGCGGACGTATCTGAGGCCCGTAGCAGGTCGGAAGACCGCTGCCGTCCAGCGGCCGGCGGCCGCCGTCGCTTCCTTGCACGATACGCCGGTCTGGCTTTCAATCCTTGCGCTGGTCGCGATGACGATGTGGCCGTCGGCGCTGGTCTGGGGGATTCGACTCGTCAGTCGCATCGTCGTTGGGTAGCAACATCCGATCCGCGCTCGCATATGCGACGCTTTGCAGCACTGCGCGACGGTTTGCGTGCAGTGCGCCGCTCTGTAATAAAGACCGGGATCACCTCGGCCCGATGTGTGGGGCGCCGTAAGGCATTCCCGACTCAGGCGCGGTAGTTTCACCAAAGGAAATTCGGATGCAAGGTCTTCTCGAAACGATCCAAAAATGGCATATCCACCCGGCCGTCGATCATTTCACGGTCGCGCTTCTGATCGTTGCGGTCCTCGCCGATCTCTTCGCCAGCATATTCTCGACGCGCCTGTGGCTGCGTTACGCAGCGCTGGCGCTGATAATCGCCGGCACGGCCGCTGCCTGGGGTTCCCAACTCACCGGCGGATGGGAGGCCCATCGCGTATGGGATGCGGTCAAGGCCGCTGGCGGTCCGGCGTACGCCACCCTTCATCGCCATGCGGAGCTCGGTGATTGGCTGCCGTGGGTCTTTCTGGTCCTGGCCGTATGGCGCCTCGGGGTTCAGCTCTTCGGCTTTATGGCGGTAACGCGCGGGCTCTACCTGCTCTTCGCTGTGCTCGCGGCGGTTGCGATCTCGTATCAAGGTTATCTGGGCGGACAGCTCGTCTACGAGTACGGGGTCGGCACTGCCCTGTACGGCGGCGCGTCGTCGTCGCCCATTCCACAGCCCGAGGCCACAGGCCCGGCCACGCCGATCCCGACGGTTTACGTGCCGACCGCGACCGTGACCCCGGAGGCCGCCGTCCCCACTACGGCCGCCACCGCCAGTGAAGCCGCGACGGCGATGCCGAGCGCCACCGTTTCGGCGCCTGCGACGCCTTCCGCCTCTCCAACGGCGCCTTACGCCGCGCCGACTCCCGCTTCACCGCCGAGCGCTTCATCGACTCCTGGCTCAGCTCCCTCCAAAACGGACGGGAGTGGCCGGTAGTCTCTGATCGCGTCGACGCGACGGGAGGCAAAGGATGGAACGACGCAAGGTCGCAGTGGTGAGCGCGCTTTTTCGCTACCCGGTCAAATCGATGTTGGGGGAGAGCCCCGCCGAGTTGACGCTGACCACCAACGGTACGGTTGGCGATCGGGCCTGGGCCGTGCGCGAGGCCTCCGGGCGCATCGCGACCGCCAAGAAGTGGGCGGCGATGTTCGGGTTCCGCGCGACCTATGATTCGCCGCCCCGCACGGGAGAGCTTGCGCCGGTCACCATCGCTTTTCCCGACGGCGGCAGTATCCACGCCGCCGACCCCGATGCCTCGGCGCGGCTTTCGGAGGCGCTGGGCCGACCGGTGCACCTTGAACAGGCGAAGGCCGGCGAGCGTGCGCGCGCCGAAATCGATCCGCAAACGATTTTCGCCGATCTCCCAGTCGAAGAGATTATGCCCGGCCTGACCCTCCAGACGATGCCCGACACGTTCGGCCTGGTGCGCGGCGCGTTCTTCGATTCGGCGCCGATTCACGTTCTCGCCAGCGGCTCGCTCGAGCACATGCAGCGCCTGTGCGGCGGCGACTCGAGGCTCGATCCGCGCCGCTTTCGTCCCAACATCCTCGTCGACACCAGCGGCACCGGCGCGGACGGTTTTGTCGAGGACAAATGGCTCGAAGGCACGCTCGAGGTCGGCGAAAGTGTGAAGATTGTCGCGATGAAGCCGGCGCTGCGCTGTGTGATGACGACGCATGCGCAGACCGACCTGCCGCGCGACCTTTCGATCCTGCGCACCGCCGCACGCCATCATCAGGCCACGCTCGGCGTATTCGCCGAGATCGGCGCCCCGGGCACGGTGCGCGTCGGCGACCCGGTTTACCTCTTCAGGTAATGGAGACTCCGCGTAGCTGACGCGATTCCTCCTGTTCCCTCTTGCGGCGCGCGCTTTAGCGGCAGACGATTACTGCTGGGCTCGGCCTTAAGCGCCGGCGCCCGACCCGATGCTTCCACGCTGCTCAATCGTTTGCTCGCCGCGCGCCGCCGATCGTCTCGAGTCGGCGTCGCGATGGCTCCAGGAGCTTGAGCCCTCCGCCGAGGTGATGGTGCTGGCGTCGCGCCAGCCGGCCGCCGACGACTTGGTGCGCGCCTTGAGCGCGCGGCGCGCGCTTTTCGGCGTTCATCGAATGACCCCGGCCCGGCTACTCGGCGTGCTTTGCGCCGAGCGTCTGTTTCGCGACGGCCTGGCGCCGGCCGCCGGGCTCGGCGCCGAAGCGGTGGCCGCGCGCGCGATCTACAAACTCGCCGCCACCGGCGCGCTGGGCTATTTCGCTCCGGTCGCGGACCGTCCCGGATTTCCGGGCGCGCTCGCGCGCACGCTGGGCGAGGTCCGCCTGGCGGGAATCGGCGCGCACGAGTTGGCGTCGCTCGACGCGATCGGCGTTCCGCTGGCCGCGATGCTGACTCAGTTCGAGGACGAGCTTCACGACGCGCGCCTGGTCGACCGCGCGGCGATGCTCACGCTGGCGGCCGCGATAGTGAACGCCGATCCGCCGCCGCGCCACGCCACGATGCCGATCCTGATGCTCGACGTCGCGGTCGCCTCCACACTCGAGCGCGAACTTTACGCGGCGCTCGCCGCCCGCTCGCCCGCGATGCTCGCGACCGTGCCGCAGGGCGACACGGCCACGCTCGCGATGCTCAGCACGGCGCTCGGCGTCACGGCGCCGCCCGCGGCGCGTGCCTCGGAGGCAACGGCAAAATCGATCGAGCGTTTGCAGGATTATCTCTTCAGCGACGACACATCTCCCGCGCGTCCGCTCGACGATACCGTCGAAGTCGTCTCGGCGCCTGGGGAGATGCAGGAATGCGTTGAGATTGCGCGCCGGATTCTGGCTGAAGCGGGCCGCGGCGTTCCCTTCGATCGTATCGCGGTCGCCCTGCATGCGCCCGGACGTTACGTGCCGTATCTCGAAGAGGCGCTCGACCGCGCCGCGATTCCGGCCTGCTTCGCGCGCGGCGCCACCCGGCCCGAGCCCGGCGGCCGCGCTCTGCTCGCGCTGCTGGCCTGCGCCGCCGAGCATCTGTCCGCGCGCCGTTACGCCGAATATCTTTCGCTCGCGCAGGTGCCCGATCCGGATCGCGACGAGCCGCGGCGCTTCATCGCACCCGACCTCGAGCTCGCCGGCGCCGCATCGCCCCCGGAACCGGTGGACGTCGCGTCCGCCGTAGGAGCCGATCCCGACATCGTCGACATTGCCGCCGATCCGGTCCCGGTCGTCGAAGGCGCATTGCGCGCGCCGTGGCGATGGGAGCGCTTGCTGGTCGACGCCGCCGTTATCGGCAATCGCGAGCGCTGGGAGCGGCGTCTCGGCGGGCTTGGCGCGGAGCTGGAACTCAGACGCTCCGAGCTGAAGGACGACGACGTTCGGGTGGCGGCTGCCGAACGCCGGATTCTCGACCTCAAACATCTGGGCGACGTGGCGATGCCGCAGATTTCCGCGCTCGCCGCGCTGCCGCCGCGCGCGATGTGGGGCGAATGGCTCGGCCATTTGCGCGCGCTCACCGCGCTCGCCGTGCGCGACTCGGCGCCGGTGCTCGCGGCGTTGGCCGAACTCGAGCCGATGGCGCCGGTGGGGCCCGTCGGTCTCGACGAAGTGCGCCAGGTGCTGGCCGAGCGGCTTGGCAGGCTCGAGGCGCCGGCGCCGCGCCGACGCTACGGCGCCGTGATGGTCGCGCCCACGCAGGACCTTGGCGGCCTGGATTTCGACATCGTGATCGTGCCCGGTTTGACCGAGCGCATCTTTCCGAAAAAGCTCACCGAGGATCCGATTCTGCCCGACGCGGCGCGCGTGCGCCTCGGGTATGGTCTCGAGCTCCAGCAAAACCGCGTCGCTGCGGAGCGTCTGGCTTTGCGTCTGGCCGCGGGTGCGGCGCGCCGTCGCGTGCTGTTTTCCTTTCCGCGCGTCGATCTCGATCAAGGGCGGCCGCGCGTGCCCTCGTTCTACGCACTCGAGGTGTTGCGCGCGGCCGAGGGTCGCTTGCCCGGCTTTGACGAGCTCGATAAGCGCGCGGCGGGCGAGCAGGGGGCGCGCCTGGGATGGCCTGCGCCGCGCGACGCCTTACGAGCGATCGACGACGCCGAGTTCGACCTCGCCGTGCTCAATCGCCTGGCAGGCCAGGACGACGAGGCCACGACCGGCGCGGCCCGTTACCTGCTCGACGCCAACCCTCATCTCGCGCGCGCGCTGCGGGCGCGGGCGCGGCGATGGCTCAAGCGCTGGACTCCGGCGGACGGGATGGTCGATCCCGGACCGGAGGTGCGCGCCGTCCTGGACCAGCATCGTCCTGGCGCCCGTTCCTATTCGGCCACCGCGCTTCAGCATTTCGCGGCCTGCCCGTATCGCTTTCTGCTCTACGCGATTCATCGAATCCAGCCGCGCGAAGAAGCCGAGGCGATTGAGGTGATCGACCCTCTCACCCGTGGCGCGCTGCTGCACGAAGTGCAGTTTGAGCTGCTGACCCGGCTCCGCGCGGCCGGCCGGCTCCCGGTCGTGCGTGCCGCGCTGGACGCCGCGCTCCAGGCGATGGACCAGACGCTCGAAGCCGTTGCCGAGGTTTGGCATGACCGTCTCGCGCCGGCGATCGAGCGCGTGTGGAAGGACGGAATCGACGCGATTCGCGCCGACCTCCGCGAGTGGCTCCGCCGCGCGGCCGAAGATCCGATTCCCTGGACGCCTGAGCGCTTCGAGCTGGCCTTCGGGCTTCAGGGGCGCGATCAGGCCGACCCCGCAAGCCGAGCCGAGCCGGTGCCGCTGGAGGCCGGCCTGATCCTGCGCGGCTCGATCGATCTCGTGGAGCGCGGCCTGGGCGGGCGGCTCCGCGTCACCGATCACAAAAGCGGCAAGGCCGACGCGCCCAAGGACGTGATTATCGGCGGCGGCCGCGTGCTGCAGCCGGTGCTCTATGCGCTTGCCGCCGAGCGGCTGCTCGGCGAGCCGGTTGAATCGGGGCGGCTCTACTATTGCTCGTCGCGCGGTGGCTATGAGGAGCGCGTCGTGCCGCTCGATGACGCCGCGCGCGACGCCGCCCGCAAATTCGCCGCCGCTGTCACCGATGCGATTGAGAAGGGCTTCCTGCCCGCCGCGCCGGCCGAAGGCGGCTGCCGCTGGTGCGACTATCGCATGGTCTGCGGGCCATACGAGGAGATGCGCGTCGCGCAGAAGCCGCCGGCGCGCCTGGCCGCACTGGAGCGGCTGCGCGGGTTGCGATGAGCGCAGGCGCAAAGCTCAACGGAGTGCCGCGGGAGATCGCCGATCAGCGCGTGCGCGACCGCATCCGCAACGACCTCGACACCACGCTCGTGGTCGAGGCCGCGGCCGGCACCGGCAAGACCACCGCACTGGTCAACCGGATCGTCGCGGCGCTGGCGGGCGCGCGAGCCGAGCTTGGCCATATCGTCGCGGTGACTTTCACCGAGAAGGCCGCCGGCGAACTCAAGCTCCGGCTGCGCGCCGAGATCGAGCGCGCGCGCAGCGATCCCGCCCGCTCCGCCGCCGAGCGCGCGCGGCTTTCCAGCGCGCTGGCCCAGCTCGAGGAGGCGCGCATCGGCACGATCCATTCCTTCTGCGCCGACCTTCTGCGCGAGCGCCCGGTCGAGGCGGGCGTCGATCCGATGTTCGAGGTCGCGGCCGACGACGTGGCGGGCGAATTGTTCGAGAGCGCCTTCGATCGCTGGTTCGAGCAGGCGCTCGCCGCGCCGGGCCAAGGCCTGCGACGGCTCCTGCGCCGGCGCGAGGGCTTCGACCGCGAAGGTCCGCGGCCGATCGTCCGCTCCGCGGCGTGGGAGCTCTTGCAGTGGCGCGACTTCCATACGCCATGGAGCCATCACGCATTCGATCGCGATCCCGAAATCGACGCGCTGGTCGAAGAAATCCGAGCGTTCGGCGCGCTTGCCGATCCGCGGATCGATTCAGAGGACTGGCTCGGCAAGGCGATCGCCGAAATCGCCCGTCCGATCGACGAGGCGACGCGCCTGGAGGCCGTGCGCGGCCGCGACTACGACGCGCTCGAGGCCGCGCTGCTGGCGTTGCTGCGGGGCTACGACGGGCGTTGGCGATGGAAGGGGTGGGGCGAGAATTTCGGGCCGCTGCCGCGGGCCGAGGTGATGGCGCGGCGCGAGGCGCTGCGGGCGCGCCTGGCGCGCTTTCGCGACGACGCCGGCGCCAACCTTGCGCCGCTTTTGCGCGACGAGTTGTGGCCGATCGTCGGCTACTACGAAGAGGCCAAGAAGCGCGCCGGCGTGCTCGACTTCATCGACCTGCTGCTGGTCGCCCGCGACCTGGTGCGCGACCACGCCGCCGTGCGCGCCGGGCTGCAGCGGCGCATCAGCCATATCTTCGTCGACGAGTTCCAGGACACCGATCCGCTGCAAGCGGAGATTCTGCTGCTGCTCGCGGCCGATGATCCGGCCGAGTCCGACTGGCGCCGCGCACGCCCGCTTCCCGGCAAACTGTTTATCGTGGGCGACCCCAAACAATCGATCTATCGCTTCCGCCGCGCCGACGTCGCGCTCTATCAGGACGTCAAGCACCGCCTGCTTCAGTGCGGCGCCGAGCTGGAGCATCTGACGGTCAGCTTTCGCGCGACGCCCGAACTGCAGCGCGCCGTCAACGCCGCCTTCGCGCCGCTGATGCCGTCGGAGTCGCCGACTCACCCCGCCTACTCGCCGCTGACGCCGTTTCGCGCGGACTGCCCCACGCAGCCGTCGCTGGTGGTGCTGCCCGTGCCCGCGCCCTACAGCGAACGCGGCTACGTCACCAAGCGTCAGATCGACGAATCGACGCCCGACGCCGCCGGCGCGCTGGTGCGATGGCTGGTCGAGGAGAGCGGATGGACGGTGACCACGCGCGACCAGCCCGAGCTGCGCGTCGCGATCGAGCCGCGCCACATCTGCATGCTCTTTCGGCGCTTCAGCACCTACGGCCGCGACGTCACGCGGCCATACGTGCGCGCGCTGGAAGCGCGCCATATCGCGCACGTCCTGGTCAAGGGCGGATCGTTCAACGAGCGCGAGGAGGTCGAGGCGCTGCGCAACGCGCTCGGCGCGATCGAGCGGCCCGATGACGAGCTGGCGGTGTTCGCCACGCTGCGCGGCCCGCTGTTCGCGCTCGACGATGGCGCGCTGCTGCGGTTTCGCGCCCTGGCCGGCACGCTGCATCCGTTTCGCAAGCTACCCGCCGATTTGCCCGCCGAGCTGGGCGAGATCGCAGCCGCGCTCACCGTGCTGCGCGAGCTCGGCCGCGGACGCAACCGCCGGCCGATCGCCGAGACCATTGCGCGGCTGCTCGCCGCGGTGCGCGCGCACGCGGCGATCGCGATCTGGCCGACCGGCGAGCAGGCGCTGGCCAACGTGATGCGCCTGATGGATCTCGCGCGGCGCTACGAGGCGCGGCGCGCCGTGCGCTCGTTTCGCGGCTTCGTCGACGAGCTGCAGGCGCGCGCCGAGCGCGAGGAGAGCGGCGACGCGCCGGTGGTCGAAGAGGGAGCCGAGGGCGTGCGCATCATGACCGTGCATCGCGCCAAGGGCCTCGAGTTCCCAATCGTGTTGCTCGCCGATCTGACCTGCAATGAAACCGCCGGCGACGCTCATCGATGGGTCGACCCCGTAAGCGGGCTCTGCGCGATGAGGCTCGCCGGTCATGCGCCAGGCGAGCTTCTGGAGCACGCCGAGGAGGAGACGCGCCGCGACCACGAGGAGGCGATGCGCCTGCTCTACGTCGGCGCGACCCGCGCGCGCGATTTGTTGATCGTGCCCGCGGTCGGCAGCCAGCCGCAGGAGGGATGGCTTGGGCGGCTCAACCCGGTGATCTATCCGGCGCTCAAGGATTGGCGCGCGCCGCTCGAGCAGGCGCCGCCCGGATGTCCCGTTTTCGGCGAGGACAGCATCGTCGTGCGCCCGCCCAAGGCCCCGCCAAAGTCGCGCGTCGTTGCCCCCGGGCTTCATCGCGCGCAGGCCGGCGACCATCAGGTCGTCTGGTGGGACCCCGCCCGACTCAAGCTGGATGCGCGCGAGACGATGGGCCTTCGGCAGCATCGTTTGCTGATGGCGGATAAGGGCGAGCACGCGGCGTCGCAGGGCGCGCTCGAATACGAACAATGGAAGGCGCATCGCGGCACCGTGCTGGCGGCGGGCAAGACGGAAACTTACCGGGTAGTCACCGCGACCGAGCTTGCCGCGCGGATTGTCGAGCGCGGCGAACGCCCGGGATGGCTCGGCGATCCGGATCAGATCGAGATCGAGCGCGTCGCGCGCGCCGCGGCGCGTCCGCACGGGCTGCGCTTCGGGACGCTGGTTCATTCGATACTCTCGCGGGTCGCGCTGGACGCGGACGGTGCGCCGATTGCCGAGGCCGCCCGCTTCTTTGCCAGGGTGCTCGGCGCGGACGATGCCGAGGTTGCGGCCGCGTGTGAAGCGGTGGCCGCCGCGCTCGGCGCGCCGCTGATGAAAGCCGCGGCCGCCGCGGGCCCGAAGGTCCGGCGCGAGTGCGCGCTGGTCCTGAGGCTGGAGGACGGCGCCACGGTCGAGGGCGTTGTGGACCTGGCCTTCCCCGAGCGCGTCGCCGGCGCCGAGCGATGGGTGGTGGTCGACTTCAAGACCGACGCCGAGATCGCGGGGCGGCTGGACGAGTATCGCGTGCAAGTGCTGCTCTACCTGCGCGCGATAAGCCAGAGCACGGGCGGCGCCGCGCGCGGCGCACTGATGTGCGTTTGAACGCATGTTTTAACGGCTTGGGGTCTTCGCTACGATTGAGCCAGTGAAAAAGTGAAAAAGTGGGAAATCGGACCAACGACACTTTGCTGGTGATCGGCTACGGCTCGCTGCTGAGCGGCTATGGATTGCTGGCCGAGCGGCGCGGTGGCGGGAGCAAGCTGATTGCGCGAGACGCGTTCGCGGTGCGGCTGGGCAACGCGCGACGCGGCCTCGCCAAGCCTTCCAACCACGGGCGCTACCTTGCGATGGACCTCGAGCCGGTGCGGCGCGGCGAACCGATCGTAGCGCGCGCGGGCCTCGATGGTACAGATGAGATCGGCGCCGATGGGATCGGCGCCGTGGGTCTGGTGTTCGACCGCGAATGGGCGGCGCTGATCGCGCGGCGCGAGGAGTACGACCCGGCGATGTTCTTGGAACTTATCGCGCGCGCCGACGCCGCGGGCGCCAGCCTGGGAGAATTCCTGCTCGAGATCGCGCAGCGCACGGACTTCGACCTGCTCGCCTATCGCATCGAGTTGCGGGGCCTGCTTGGCTACACCTCGCCGGGTTACATCTTTCATCCGGTGCCGCTGGCCGACGGCCGCGTCGGGATCGCCGCGATCGGCTCCGGCTACGAGGGCAGCGGCGATCCGGCCGTGCGCTCCAAGCGCAACGAGTTGGGGATGGATCGGCTGCTCACGATGCGCGAGGCGATGGAGGTGCGGAACTTCGAGATCGATCGCGCGGGCCAGGCCGGCTATTTCACCGAGTGCGTGCTGGGCGGGATGCACGGTTTGGCGGTGGACGATCTGATGGAGGAGGTCGATCTCGAGACCGACTGGGGAGGCGAACTGATGCGCCGCTTCATGTTGGCCGCGCCCGGCGAACTCGAGCGTTTCCTGCGGGCCTCCTCGCTCGACACCGCGCGCTATCGCGCGCAGTTCACCGGCGTCGCTCACGAATGTCTCGCCCAACTCGGCGCGCCGGCGGAAAATCGCGGACCGGAGTAAGCGCGTGTCATCCGGATTCTCGATCTACGTCGCCAAGGAAAACCTCAAATTCTCGGCGGCGCATTTTATCGCCTACCCCGGCTTTCGCGAGCCGCTGCACGGGCATAACTACCAGGTCGGCGTGCGCGTCGAAGGACGACTGTCGCCGACCGGCTACGTGCTCGACTTCGGCCTGATCAAGCGCCTCACCAAGCAGATCGTCGACCGGCTCGATGAGCGCACGCTGGTGCCTGCCGAGAGCGACTGTCTACAGATCGAACACCTGGACAATGGGCAACTGAGGATTTGCTACGGAGCGGATGAATTCCGGCTGCCCGCGCGCGACGCCTGTCTGTTGCCAATCGCGCACAGCTCGGCGGAGGAACTCGCGCGCTTCATCTGGAAGGAGCTATGCGAGGCATTGAACGCTCAGCAGGCGCTCCAGGGAATAATGTCAATCGAAATCTCGGTGGCCGAAGGGCCTGGCCAGGCGGCGATTTACCGCGCACAAGTGGACGAGCGGTAAAATTTCGCCGCCTTGCCTGAGGCTTGCTAAATACTACTGAGGCCGGTGCTGATACTCAGAACTGCGTCTCACGATTCAGCGTCGCGGGCTGCTGGCGTATCGGACAAATGTCGTCACTTGTTGGTTAGTGTTCCGCATGAGACAATCTGACTCCGTTTCACGGGACTCACCGAATGTCAGCGGGGGATCGGCAAGCAGTGATCGCGCCTCAGACCAAGGCTGATACCGCCGCGCGGCAGCCTGCGAACGCAGCCTTATCGGCGAACATATCACGGTCGTCAAACTCCGGGCACTGGTCGACCGCGTCGCCGCCACCGACGCGACCGTGCTGATCACGGGCGAGAGCGGCACCGGCAAGGAGGTGGTCGCAAGGACGATCCACACCTTGTCGTCACGGCGCGCGCGCGCCTTCGTGCCGGTCAACTGCGCGGCGATTCCGCATGAATTGCTGGAATCCGAGATGTTCGGCCATGAGCGCGGCGCTTTCACCGGCGCCGCCGGTCCGCGGCACGGGCTGTTCACCACGGCCGACGGCGGAACGATCTTCCTCGATGAGATAGGCGAGATGCCGCTGCAGCTTCAGGCCAAGCTCCTGCGCGTGTTGGAGGACGGGATCGTGAGGCCCGTGGGCTCGGACCGCGCCAGCCGGATCGATGCGCGGGTGATCGCGGCAAGCAATTCCGACCTGGTCGCCGGGGTCAAGAAGGGCAGCTTCCGCGAGGACCTGTTCTACCGTTTGCAGGTGGTGCCGATCGCCATCGCGCCGCTGCGCGAGCGCCGTTCGGACATCCCGCTGCTGGTCGAATACTTTCTCTCGCGCCTGCACGCCCGCCTTACCGGCCGCCACTGGACGGTTTCGCAAGAGGCGATGGTCAGCCTGTGGTCGTACGACTGGCCGGGCAACGTGCGCGAGCTCGAGAACATGATCGAGCGGCTGGTGATCATGTGCGAGGGAGAGGTGATCGATGCCGAGCTGCTGCCGCCCGGCATGGTGGCCACCACGCGAGCCTCCGAGAATCATGTTCCCGTGACGCTGGCCGAGGGCGGCGTTAATCTCAACGCGATAGTGCGCGAGCTCGAGGGTCGCATGATCAACGAGGCCCTGCGCCAGACCGGCGGCAACAAGCAGGCGGCGGCCCGTCTGCTGGGGCTCAAGCGGACGACCTTTTCAGCCAAGCTGCGGCGCTGCGGCGTGATTGCGCCGGCCGGTTCAGGCTGGAACGATGAGTCGTGAGGCGATGATCGGTATGATGGAGCAATCGGCCAGACTGCCGCAGATCATGGTGGTCGACGATGATGCCGACACGGTCTCGATCCTCGCGCGCCATCTGCAGCGCGAGGGCTTTGTCGCCATCGAAGCCGCCTCCGGCGCGGAATGCATCAAGCTCGCGCGCGAAAACCCGGTTGACGTGATTCTGCTCGACCTGATGATGCCCGAGATGGACGGCTTTCAGGTCTGCCGCAAGCTCAAGGAAAATCCCTCGACCGCCGAGATTCCGGTCATCATGATCACCGCGCGCGACGACCTCGACGCGCGTGCCGAGGGGATGCGCCTGGGGGTGAGCGATTTTCTCGCCAAGCCGGTCTTTCGCCGCCAGCTCGCCAGCCGCATCCGCGCCCAGCTCAACATGGCTGCTACCGCGCGCGCCAACGAAGCGGCGCTCCATCGGCTCCAGGGCGGCGGCAACTCCAAGAAGTAGCCGGGTCGCACAAACCCGAGCGCACGCAGCTTCGGTCTTGCGCGGCAACGGCAGCGCTGCTATCGAGATGCGCTACGGAAACCGGATATCCTATGAGCTGCGATGCTAGCGACGTTCGCGAGGGTTCGTGTTGGCGAGCGTTCGCTAAATGACAGGAGGTAGAAGCGAGATGGATGCACAAAGCGGCAGCGGCACGCCGCAAAATCAGATAGTCGCGGCAGCGGCTTATCTGTTGGGGCTGGTGACGGGAATCATCTTTCTCTATCTCGAGCCGTACGACAAGGATGAGTTCGTGCGCTTTCACGCGCGGCAGTCGATTGCGTTCTCGATCGCCTGGTTTGTAATCAATATCGTGCTCAGCGTGTTCATCGCGGTGTTACCCTTCGCACTGGGCCGACTGCTCGGCGGGCTTCAGGGGCTGGTCAACCTGGCGCTGGCGATCATGTGGATTTTCCTGATGTACAAAGCCTATACCGGCGAGCGTTACCGTATCCCAGAACTTGCCGACCTGGCCGACAGTTTCGCCAAGCCGTAGGCACGCGCCCCGCTCGACAGTCTCGGGCTTAAGGGGCGGCAAAACGAAAGGGCTAGGATCCGATCCCAGCCCTTTCGCATGTTTTGCGGGCGCTCGACCTTCACTAATTGGTAGCAACGAAGCGAGCTCGGAGGCTCTGATTGCGGAGCAATAAGTCAGTGCTGCCGGATGAATCCGCTTCTTCCGCCGTTGCTCTGATGTTGCATAAAGTGACATCGCAGCTCGGATCGCCGTTACAGTTGTCAACCAGTCCAGCCCCCACCCAGAAAAGCGGATGAATAGCCGATGGCGGGCCTCCGAGCTCGCTACGTGACAAGGTCACCTGGGCAGACTGGCCCGGAACCAGCAACACGAACTGCGACTTGACCAGCTTGCTGTTGGCGTCCAAGAACCCGACCTCGACCTTGCAGGTGCTGGGTGGGTTCGTGCCGTCCAGTAATCCGACCGTCGGTGGATAAGTCAGAATGATTTTCGCGGTCTGCCCGGTTCCGAGTCCGACCAGGCTGCTAATGAAGATGACCAGTGCGATCATTGACGATAACATTTGCTAACCCCTTTGTTGGATCGAGCCGATTGTTCCCTGCGCTCCCATGAGATCACCTGGCTGGCGAGTCAGTATGGTGTTGCCACCAGTGCAGATTGCACCGGCCCGTCAACCAGCGCGCGCGTGACGCCGCTTTTGCTATCGACGACTTCGACCGCCTCAGTGACTGAGCAGAGAGTGGCGTCGCAAGTCTGGTCGTTGCCGCAGGTGTCCTGCACCGACGACTGTACGGTAAACACCCCCTGGACCCCGCCGCCGGCTTGGCCGCCACCCTTGAGGTCGCCGTAGGCGGCGGAAAGATGCCCCGACTGACCAGGCTCGAGCGAGAACTCCTGGAACTTCACCTGGTTGCCCTGGCCGTCGAGTATCGCGACGTCAACCACGCAGGGGTCCGGCGGAGTAAAACCCGGCTCCGACGACAAACCGCCGGGAACATAGAGAACGTTGACCTCCGCAAACTGAGGAGGACCTACGCTCAGAGAACCGGTTGCGATAAGCAAGGCCGCAAATGCATACACGGTTTTAACAATTCCTAACATTCTTGTTTCCCTCCCTTGCTATGGGTGGCTTGCTATCGACGATGCTCACTGGAAGCGAAGCGCCAACCGGGCCAGATTGTCCATCACCAAGTCAGTGTTGCCGGATGAATCTGCTTGTTCTCCTGTTGCTCTGATGTTGCATAAAGTGACATCGCAGCTCGGATCGCCCTTACAGTTGTCGATCAGCCCAGCCTGCGCCCAGAAAAGCGGATGAATAGCCGATGGCGGGCCTCCGAGTTGAGCGCGTGTAAAGGTCACCTGGGCAGATTGGCCCGGTACCAGCGACACGGTCTGCGTGTTGACCAGCTGGCTGTTGGCGTCGAAGAACTCTACCCCGACCATGCAGGTGCTGGGTGGGTTCGTGCCGTCAAATAATCCGACTAATGGTGGATAAGTCAGAATGATTTTCGCGGTTTGGCCGGTCCCGAGTCCGACCAGGCTGCTAAGAAAGATGATGAACGTCATAAGTGGCATCGGTATCATTTAACCTCTTTGTTCGATCGAGCCGATTGTTCCCTGCACTCCCATGAGATCATCTGGCCGACGATCAAGAGGCTGTCGGACCCAGTCGCACCGGTCCGTCGACCAGCACGCGCGTGACGCCGCTTTTGCTATCGACGACTTCGACCGCCTCAGTGACTGAGCAGAGAGTGGCGTCGCAAGTCTGGTCGTTGCCGCAGGTGTCCTGCACCGACGACTGTACGGTAAACACTCCCTGGACCCCGCCGCCGGCTTGGCCGCCACCCTTGAGGTCGCCGTAGGCGGCGGAAAGATGCCCCGACTGACCAGGCTCGAGCGAGAACTCCTGGAACTTCACCTGGTTGCCCTGGCCGTCGAGTATCGCGACGTCAACCACGCAGGGGTCCGGCGGAGTAAAACCCGGCTCCGACGACAAACCGCCGGGAACATAGAGAACGTTGACCTCCGCAAACTGAGGAGGACCTACGCTCAGAGAACCGGTTGCGATAAGCAAGGCCGTAAGTGCGTACACGCTTTTAACAATTCCTAACATTCTTGTTCCCCTCCTTCGTTACAGTTAGCTGTACAATTCGTGCATTTAGCGCAGATTGACCTCTAATACAATTCTCGCTCCTTATAATTATTTTATAGATGTGCTAAGTAGCGATTTAGTGTTCTATATTTCCTGTCACAACTTAACGGAGTCTTTTATATATTTTCATTAGCAACGTTAGCTGAGAGTCCTATTGGCGTCGTACGAGATATTTTCGGAAGCCTCGAGTCAATTCGCCCAGAAGAATCGTGACCGGCGTGAAGCCCGCTATGCGGCGCTGGCTGTCTCGCGATCGGCCGCTCGCGCTTATCGTGTCCCCAAGCTTTGGCAAGACCTGGTAGAAACGCGTGCGCGGAGCCGAAAAGATGATCCGGCAAAAACGCAAAGGCCAAAAAAAGCGAAGAGACCAGGATCCGGTCCTGGCCTCTTCCTAGATTTTGCTAGTCCTTGATTGGGAGATTGAAATCAAATAATCGGCGCAGATTATCCATCAGTAGGTCAGTGCTGCCGGATGTATCCGCTTGTTCCCCGGTTGCGCTGACGTCGCATTGAGTTAGATCGCAGTTCGGATCGCCGTTGCAGGTGTCGATCAGTCCGGCCTTCACCCAGAAAAGCGGATGAATAGCCGATGGCGGGCCTCCGAGTTGGCTCCGCGTAAAGGTCACCTGGGCGGACTGGCCCGGAACCAGCGACACGGTCTGCGCGTTGACCAGGTTGCTGTTGGCGTCGAAGAACTCGACTCCGACCTTGCAGGTACTCGGCGGTCCCGGCAGGGACACCAGGACCAGTGGTGGATAGGTCAGAATGATTTTCGCACTCTGGCCAGTTCCGAGTCCGACCAGGCTGCTAAGAAATATGATCAATGTCGTAAGCGGTAATGGTAACATTTTTAACCTCTCTGTTTTGACAACCGAACTTGTCGTGACCTACGAGGAATCTCCCGGCATCAAGGAAGCGAAGGGAAGATGCACCTGGTGTCGAGCGGGATATTCGGTATTGTTGGATTGAGGCCAAGTAAGCTGGAAGGTGGACCGGAAGTTGCGAATTGGCCAGTGCCGTTATCCAGGATGTTGAGCAGCCCGACCATACGAGGCACCTGGATCGCCACTGAGGCATCGACGAATATCTCTTTTGCTCCGCAGATTCTCCCTGCCAATCCCGTTGCATCGGCGACCAGGAAAATGTTCTCCGCTCTGGTCAGCGCCCCGAATTGCAAAGGGTCGTAGCCCGAGTTGGGAAGAATCAGACTTTCGACCGGGCCGCAGGCCTTGACGATCCCGTTAACCAAGCTTGTCGAACCCTGACCAATCTGCTTGAACCACTGCGAGCAGTCGCGACGTTCCTTTGATAACTCTTGATTGTACTGAGTCGATTGAATCTGCCCGGTTTCGAACCGAACCTGTGTATCCAGAACCTCGTACAGGCAACTGTCGAGATACTTTTCCTTCAAACTGGTGAATTGCTCTCCCCAGTACATGATCATCTGCTGACAACTATCGACCGCATGAACCTGGTCTGCCGGTAGAGCCATCCCTGCAGGAGCCGGCGCTGCTAAGGCCTGCGGTTGCTGTCTCCCTTGCGGTGGTTGGACCTGCGGTGGTCCCATATCGCACCCAAAGACGATAAGCATGGTCGTGCAAATCAACGCCATTGAGATTCTGGAGATCATAAGACCGCTCCTTCAATTTCTCGCCTGACTAGTTTTGTACTCGCTGTTCGGTTGAGCCGATTGTTCCCTGCACTCCCATGAGATCATCGGGCCGGCAGGACTGTCGGACCCAGTCGCACCGGTCCGTCAACCTGCACGCGCGTGACCCCGCTTTTGCTATCGACGACCTCGACCGCCTGAGTGACTGAGCAGAGAGTTGCGTCGCAACTCTGATCGTTGCCGCAGGTGTCTTGCACCGCCGACTGCACCGTGAAAACTCCCTGGACGCCGCCGCCGGCTTGGCCGCCACCCTTGAGGTCGCCGTAGGCGACCGAAAGATGCCCCGACTGACCAGGCTCGAGCGAGAACTCCTGGAACTTGGCCTGGTTGCCCTGACCGTCGAGTATCGCGACATCAACTACGCAGGGGTCGGGTGGACTGAAATCCGGGTCCGACGCAACGCCCGGAACATAGAGAACGTTGACCTCTGCGAACTGCAGCGGGCCTACGCTGAGAGAACCCGCTGTCACGACGGCCATAACGAGCGCGTACAAACCGTTAAAAATTCCTAACATCCTTGTTCCCCTCCTTAGCTACATTTGGCTGTATCAATCGTGGGTCTAACGCAGATTGATCCTTAATACAATTCTAACTATTTAAAATATTTTTAAAGTCAGACTAATATGTTATTTAATGTTCTATATTGTCTGAGATAACTTAATATCCTTTATTAAATATATTTCTTATCTACGTTGGCCTAAAATCCTGTAGGACCTGTTAGAAAGCAGTTTCCGAGGTCTCTGGTTACGTCGCGGCAAGAAGTATCGTCTCGCAACTGGACGTCCTCGCCGACGGATGCGGCAAGCCAAAAGCGCGTGCATCCCATGCGCGAGGCGCGCGGGTGCGCGTGCCTCACGCGCGAAGAATCGGCTGCTGAGTTGGCGGGTTACGCTGAGCGGCGAGCGCCGCTTGCGAGATCGGATTTCACGAGTGCTCGCTCAGAGGATGGGACGATGCGTTAGCTTCTTGCGCCCTCAAATCCACGCATGCCGTGGCGGCTTGACCTTGTTCAGGTAGGAGTTGCCGACGGCGTGGTATTTCCAGCGCACCGGGTCGTGCAGCGTGTGGGTGCGAGCATTGCGCCAGTGACCAAGCCTCCGGGACGCTCAAGCAGCGCCTCTGCGGCGTGCAGGCGGGGCAGCACCTGCGATGCGCTCACGATAACCTTCCGAGGCTCTGATTGTCATTCACGATCGTCGCCGGCGCCGTGTCGTCGGTCGCCGCGCGATGGCGATAGGCGTTCGCCGGATGGCTCTCCGGCAGCCGCGCTCGTCCCGGCCCGTAGAGCTTCTCGCGCAGTGTGCCTTCGCGGTACTCACGCTTGTAGACACCGCGCCGCTGCAGCTCCGGCACCACCAGATAGACGAAATCCGTGAAACTCTCGGGCGTCACCGCGTAGCACAGGTTGAAGCCGTCGATGTCGGTCGCTTCGATCCAGGACTCGAGCTCGTCGGCTATCTGTTCGGGCGATCCGACCAGGATGGGGCCCATCCCGCCGATGCCGACGAATTCGGCGATCTCGCGTACGGTCCAGGTCCGGTTCGGGTCGGCGAGCGTGAAGGCCTCGACCGCCGAGTTGATCGCGTCGTTCTTGAGGTAGCGGATCGGATCGTCGGGCGCGTAACGCGAAAAATCGATCCCGGTCCATCCCGAGAACAGCGTCAGCGCGCCCGCGTGGCTGATATGGCCGCGGTAGTCGTCGAACTTGGCCTTGGCTTCGGCCTCGGTGCGCCCGACGATCACCGTCATCAGGGTGAAGATCAGGATTTCCGCCGGATTGCGGCCGTAGCGCGCGGCGCGCCGGCGAATATCCGCGACGCGCGGGGCGACCACCTGCTTCGACGGCCCCAGCAGGAACACGCACTCGGCGTGCCGCGCGGCGAACTCGCATCCGCGGTTTGAGGCGCCCGCCTGGTAGAGCAGCGGAGTGCGTTGTGGCGAGGGCTCGCACAGGTGAATCGCGTCGACGCGGTAGTTCTCGCCGTGATGGTGAATCTTATGGACCTTGTCGGGCCGCGCGAAAATGCGGTTGTCGCGGTCGCGCACTACCGCGTCGTCCTCCCAGCTTCCTTCCCACAGTTTGTAAACGACTTCCATGTATTCGTCGGCGATGTCGTAGCGATGGTCGTGCGCATTCTGCGCGTTCATCCCGACCCCCTTCGCGGCGCTGTTCAGGTAGCCGGTCACGATGTTCCATCCGATCCGCCCCCGGGTCAGATGATCCAGCGTGGACATCCGGCGCGCGAATGGGTACGGCGGCTCGAACGAAAGGGTGCAGGTCACGCCGAATCCGAGATGCTTGGTGACTTGCGCCATCGGCGGAATCACCAGCACCGGGTCGTTGAGCGGTACTTGGATGGCCTGGCTGAGCGCGGTGTCCACATTGCCGCCATAGACGTCGTAGACCCCGAGCACGTCGGCGATGAACAGGCCGTCGAAGTAGCCACGCTCCAGGATTTGAGCAAGGTCGGTCCAATACTCCAGGCTGGTGTAGTCGACCGCGCGGTCGCGCGGATGAGTCCACAGGCCTGCCGACTGATGCACGACGCAATTCATATCGAAAGCGTTGAGGCGAATTTCTTTGGTCACGGGGTATTCTCCCTGAAAAAGCCTTTGGAAAAGCGGCGAAATCTAAATATGACTTAATCAATCATTTAAGTCAATTTATTAGATGACTAATTGAGTCAGCTATTTCTTAATTGCCCACGCGCGTGCTAAAAAATTCGCCAGAGGATTCGAATGAAATTTGGCGTTGGGGTCGATTATTCGCTCAAGGCATTGCTGATGCTGGCGGACCGCTATCCGAGCACGCAGCCGCTACGCGTGGAAGAGATCGCGGCCGTGCAGGGGGTGCCGGAGAATTACCTGCGTCGCCTGCTGATCGAGCTCAAGCGCGGCGGACTGGTGCTGAGCCAGAAGGGGCCGAATGGCGGCTACATGCTGGCGCGCCCGCCGGCGCGGATCACGATGGCCGACGTGGTCGAGATAATCGAGGGCGATTACACGCCCGTGGAGTGTCTGGAGGACGGGGCGAATTCGTTCTGTCCGCGCGATAGTGGATGCCCGATGCGCGATGTATGGCGCGACGTGCGCGACAGCGTGGTGGCTATCCTGCGCAATGCGACGCTGCAATCGCTCGCCGACCGTCGCAAGTCGGCGGTGATGTATCAAATCTGATTTTTAAATCTGATCTTAAGCTTTGCCGTATACCGGAATTACCGCGCCGGAGGTTACACCACAATCCTCCGAGCAGAGATACGCGATGGTTCGCGCGATGTCGTCGGGCTTGACCCAGTTCTCGTGCTTCGCCTTGGGCATCGCCTTGCGGTTCGCCTCGGTGTCGATGGTGCTCGGAGCGATCGCGTTGACCAGGATGTTGTCGCCGAGCACCTCTTCGGCGAGCGAAGCGGTGAAGGTTTTGATCGCGCCCTTGGCCACCGTGTACGCGGCGTAGTCGCCGGCGCCGGTAAGTCCGCTGCGCGAGCTTACCGAGACGATACGTCCGTAACCGTTGCGCTTCATTGCGGGCACCGCGGCGCGGCAGCATAGAAACGTCGGCTTGAGATTGAGGTCGAACATCGATTGCCATTCGGCGAGCGTGGTTTCGGCCACCGGCTTTCCGCCCCAGAATCCGCCGACCAGGTTGACCAGGATGTCGAGCTTGCCAAAGCCGTGCAGCACTTCCTCGACCAGCTTCGAGATCTGCTGCTCGACGCCGACGTCATACTTGCGCATCAATATCTGCGAGGACGGAAACCGGTTGCCGAGGCGTTGCTCCAGTAGCGGAACTTCGGCGTCGACGATGTAAGGCACGGCGACTTTTGCGCCCGCGATGAGGAAATATTCAACGGCCGCCCGGCCGAGCGCACCCGAGCCGCCGGTGATGATCGCAACACGGCCTTCAAGAAGTTCCATCGATGAGTCCTCCCCCGCGAGCTTGATCCGCTGTGCTTTGGCGAGCCCCGCCGCGTCTTTCCCTGTTCGAGCGGCGCGGCCGGATCCTCACGAACGCAAAGCATGGCCGGCACCGCCGCATCGCATATGGATGTACGCGATACGGCGTTGCCGGCTCTAACGCACCCGTGGCGGTTAGCGCTGCGAGTGCGCTCGCCGTCCTACTTCAGGTTGGAGTTGGCGAAATCCCAGTTGACCAGGTTCCACCAGGCCTCGACGTATTTCGCGCGGGCGTTGCGGTAGTCGATATAGTAGGCGTGCTCCCACACGTCGCAGGTCAGAATCGGCCTGATATTGTGGGCAACCGGCGTGTCGGCGTCATGGGTCGCGATGACGTCCAGCGCGCCGTCGGACTTCTCTACCAGCCAGGCCCATCCGCTGCCGAAATGGGTAGTCGCCGCTTCGGAGAATTTTTTCTTGAAGGCGGCGAAGTCACCGAAGGCCTTTTTGATCCCGTCGGCTACTTTGCCTGCCGGGTCACCGCCGCCCTTCGGCTTCATCGAGGTCCAGTAGAAACTGTGGTTGAAGTGCTGGGCCGCGTTGTTGAACAGGCCGCCGGGGCCGGCTTCCTTGATGATCTGCTCGAGCGGCGCATTCTCGAACTTACCGCCCTTGATCAGGTTATTGAGATTGGTGACGTAGGCGGCGTGATGCTTGCCGTGGTGGAACTCCAGCGTCTCGGCCGAGATATTGGGCGCCAGAGCGTCTATCGCGTAAGGCAGCTTGGGAAGTTCAAAAGCCATGATCGGAGTACCTTCCTTCTGGGAGAGTTAGTCTTGTGGAGCCGCGGCCGGCAAAATACCGGAGCGGTTTCATCCGGGCGGGCGCAAAAGACTTGCGCGCGCACGTGGCTGCTACAGTGAATAGCCTAACCCGCCCGTCACGCGGCTTGCAAGTTTCGTGGCCGCGCCGCCGCCGATGCGCCGGCTAGAAATCGCGGCGGTTGTTGAGCGCGCTCGAGAGCGTGGCAGCGTCGCTGTACTCCAGGTCGCCGCCGGCCGGCAGGCCGCGGGCGAGCCGGGTGGTCTTGACCCCCAACGGCTTGAGCAGCCGCGCCAGGTAGAGCGCGGTCGCTTCGCCTTCGACGGTCGCGTTGGTCGCGATTATGACCTCGCGCACGGACGCCGAATCCTCAAGGCGCATCAGCAGTTCCTTCATCTTGAGGTCGTCGGGACCGATACCGTCGAGCGGCGCGACCGCGCCGTGGAGCACATGATAAAGGCCGCCGAAGCTGCGCGCCCGCTCGATCGCCATCAGGTCCGCCGGTCCCTCGACCACGCAAATCACGTCGTGCTCGCGCTCGGGGTCCTCGCAGATGCGGCAGCGCGCAGTGTCGGCAAGCGCGAAGCATTGCGAGCAGAGCCCCACACGCTCTTTCATCTCGAGCAGCGCTTCGGCCAGTGCGATAACTTCGTCGCGGGGACGGTTGAGCAGATTGAACGCCAGGCGCGAGGCGGTTTTCTCGCCCACGCCCGGCAGCCGGGAAAGCTCGCGCACCAGCCGCATCATCGCGGGCGGCAAGCCGTCGGCGCGCCTAAGATTGTTCTCGGCCATCGATTCTATGTGCGCCGATGCGCGCGGCTTGCCCGCGCTAGCCGCGGCCGCCGCCCAAGATGCCGGGCAAATTCATCCCGGCCATCGGCCCCAGCTTACCCATTTCCTGGGCGACCAGCTCCTGCGCGCGGCGCAGGCCGTCGTTGACCGCGACCACGATCAGATCTTCCATCATCGCCTTGTCATCGGCGGCGGCGATCGACGGATCGATCTCAATCTTGCGCACGCGCATCGCGCCGTCCACCACCACCCGCACCATCCCGCCGCCGGATTGCGCTTCGACGGTTTTTTCGCCGGCCTCGATCTGTAACTGCTTGAGTTTCTCTTGCAGGGCTTGGGCCTGCCGCAGCATCGCGGAAAAATCGAATTCGTCGGGCACGATGTTACTCCTGTGAGGGGCGCCGCATCGCCGGCGCCGCCGGATCATTGCTCGCTGATGCGCCGAGCGCGGCCGACGGTTCGGTCGACGGCGCGGATGGGACTGCGGGCCGTTCGCGGACTTCGACTAGACGTCCCTGGAGCTCCTCGAAGATGCGGCGCACAACGGGGTCCGCGTATAGCGCTTGGCGATCGGTAGCTATGCTGCGCGCCGGCAGCGGCGGCGCCGGCGGAGAGTCCGCCGCGGCTGCGGCCGCCGCGGGAGCGGGCGAGAGAGGCTGCGCAAACGGGGGGACGGCGCGACGCGGAGCGTCGCGCCGTCCCCCCGTCCCCCCCGTCGCCGCCGTTTACGGCAAAAGAAGCGCTGGCGGGCCCGTTCGCCGCACCGGTCAGCGATACTTCGACTCGCAGCTTGCGTCCGTATAGCTCGCTCGCCAGCTCGCCAATCGACGCCCGGTTGTCGTTGAGATAGCGGATGTAGATGTCGTTGCGCGGGATGACCCGCAGCAAATCGCCCTCGAGCGCCAGCGATGCGCCCTGCTCCATGAAGCCGGCGAGGGCCGCGCGGCGCGCGCGGATATGTTCGCGTAGCTCAGGCAGGTCGGAACCGGCCGGCGCCGTCTCCGGGCGCGCAGCGCCGGCCGCGCCTGGCGGTGCGAGCCGCGACGGCACGGACGGCGCTGGTGCCGCAGCGGACGCGGTTGCGGCCGCGGAGGCGGCTGCCGAGGCCGCGGCGCTTGTATCTGAGGTCAAGGCCGACGCGCCGCGCAGCGGCGCGTCGGCCTTGACCTCGCCCTCCACGCGCAGGCGTCGTGTGCCCGCTGACGGGGCGGGTTCGGGGTCGGGGACGCGCGCTCCGGCGCGCGTCCCCGACCCCGAACCGCCGGAAGCGGCGCTGGGCGCGGCGGGCGGTGTACCGCCCGCCGCGCCCAGCGCGCGCAACAGCTCGTCGGCGTCCATCACGGGCGCCAGCGTGGCCATCCGCACGACGATCATCTCCAGCAACAGGTCGGGGTAGGGCGAGCGAATGATCTGCTCCTGCGCATCGGCCATCAGCTTGAACAGGCGCATCAGGTCGCGTGCGCTGGGGCGCTCGGCGATGCGCCGCAGCTCGGCCGCTTCGTGGTCGGGCAGGTCGGCGAGCGGATTGAGTTCGTCGCCCGCCGGCAGCTTGGCGACCGCCAGGTTGCGCAGAGTTTCGAGCAGGTCGCGGCCGAGCGATTCCAGATTGGCGCCGCGGCGATGCTGTTCGCGGATGGCGCCGAGCGCCGCCGCCGCGTCATGGTTGAGAATCGCCTCGGCGAGCTTGAACACCGCGCCGCGTCCGGCGACGCCGAGCGAGGCCGCGATCTCGCTCTCGGTTACCTTGCGGCCGAGCGCGGCGATTGCCGTTTCGAGCATCCGTTCCGCGTCGCGCATGCTGCCGCCGGCCTCGCGCGCGAGCAGGCGCAGCGCCGCCTCTTCGACCTCGATCTCCTCGCGCGCGGCCAGTTCTTTGAGGCGCGCCAGCGTCGTGTTGAGCGGGATGCGCCGGAAGTCGTAGCGCTGCAGGCGCGACAGGATCGTCTCGGGCATCTTTTGCGGCTCGGTGGTCGCCAGGATGAACTTGACGTGGGCGGGCGGCTCCTCGAGCGTTTTCAGCAGGGCGTTGAAGGCCTGGTCGGTTAGCTGATGGGCTTCGTCGATGATGTAGATTTTGAAGCGGTCGCGCGCCGGCCGGTAGCTCAGGTTTTCGATAATCGCGCGCGCGTCGTCGATCTTGCGGTAGGTCGCGCCGTCGATTTCGACCACGTCGAGCGCGCGCCCCTCGCGAATCTCGATACAGGCCGCGCATTCGCCGCAGGGTTCGGGAGTTGGCCCTTTTTCGCAGTTGAGGCAGCGGGCCAGGATGCGCGCGGCGGTAGTTTTGCCGACGCCGCGGATGCCGGTGAAAAGGAAGGCGTGTGCGATGCGCCCGCTTTGCAGGGCCTGGCCGAGCGTGCGAGTGACGTGCTCCTGGCCGACCAGTTCGGCGAAGCGTTCGGGGCGCCATTTGCGCGCCAACACCAGGTGCGGTGACGGATCGAGGGCCATCAGCGATAACCGGCCATCAAGCGATTACGGATAAAGCGGCATGCTGCCCGTCGAGTGATAGCTAGGCACCCCTGCGGCACAGGGTGGCAACCGGTGCCGTTGCTTCCTTCCGGACCTGGCGGGGTTCGCGGTCTTCCCTTGCGCAGGACCCAGCTATCATCGGCGGGCAGCCCCTTCGCGGCCAACCGCTGAGTCTCCAATTAAATTCCCATTGGCGCAAGCATGCAACCGCCCCGCTTGGGAGTCGTCCACATCAGGCGGCGACCGACTCGGTAGCTGCGCCCGCGCGACTCGCCAGTGCGAGCTTTAGCCACACGCGCGCCGAGTCCGCCAGGATCACCATCACGACCGCGATAAAGATGAAAGTCATCGCGGCGTCGACCCGATCGTTCCATATCAGACGCTCGAGCGTCGCGGCGCGCGCGGCGGTTGTCGCTGGGAGCGCCTGCTCGGCTGCGAGTTGAGCCGCATGGGAAAGGAAACCGACGTTGGGCGCCGCGCTGAAAATCTTTTCCACCCCCGCCGTCATCGTGACCGCGACCAGCCAGCAAAGCGGAGTGAGCGTGACCCACGCGTAGCGTCCCTTGCCCTGCCGGACCATCGCGGAGGTCGCGACGCACAGCGCGATCGTCGCCAGCATCTGGTTGGCGATCCCGAACAGCGGCCATAGCGAGTTGATTCCGCCGAACGGATCGATCGTGCCGAAATACAGGAAATAACCCCAGGCCGCGACGATCAGCGCGGAACTCGCCACGATGTTGGGATACGAGCCGGTGTCGCCGAGCGCGGGATGGAGCTGGCCAAGCAGGTCCTGGAACATGAAACGCGCGACCCGGGTGCCGGCGTCCAGCGTGCTCAGGATGAACAGCGCCTCGAACATGATCGCGAAGTGGTACCACAGCGCAATCACCGCGCTGCCGCCGAGCGAGTGCGCGAAAATATGTGCCATGCCGACCGCCAGCGACGGTGCGCCGCCGGTGCGCGCGTAGAGCGTCTGCTCGCCGATCGAGGCGGCGAGCGCGCGCATCTCCTGGTCGGTGACGGCGAAGCCCCACGCGGAAATCTTCTCGCACGCCGCCACTCCGGTGCCGACCACGCCGGCCGGCGCGTTGACCGCGAAGTAGATGCCGGGCTTGATGATAATCGCCGCGATCATCGCCATCACGGCGACGAACGATTCCATCAGCATGCAACCGTAACCGACCATCCGCGCATCGCCCTCGCGCTCCAGCATCTTGGGCGTGGTGCCCGAGGAGATCAGCGAATGGAAACCGGAGATGGCGCCGCAGGCGACCGTGATGAAGGCGAAAGGAAAGACTTTGCCGCCGAACACCGGCCCGCTGCCGTCGGTAAACCGCGTCAGCGCCGGCATCAGGGTAGGCGGATGCATCGCGACGATTCCCACCGCCAGCGCCAGGATAGTGCCGATCTTAATGAAGGCCGACAGATAGTCGCGCGGCGCGAGCAACAGCCAGATCGGTAGCACCGAGGCCAGGAAGCCGTAGCCGATGATCCAGACGGCCAGGTGCGGCGCGTCCATCGCGAAGAAATGCCCCCAGCTAAACGCCTCGACGTAGCGCCCGCCGAGCACCGCCGCGAGAATCAGCGTGACGCCGAGCACGGAAGCCTCGATGAGCCGCCCCGGGCGCAGGTAGGTCATGTACACGCCGACCAGCATCGCGATCGGCACCGTCGCGGCGACGGTCGAAGTCGCCCACGTGCTCTGCTTCATCGCGTTGATCACGACCAGCCCGAGCACCGCGATCAGGATGACCATGATGAACAGCACGCCGGCCAGCGCCACCAAGCCGCCGACCGGGCCGATTTCGTCGCGCGCCATCTTGCCCAGCGAGCGGCCGTCGCGCTTGAGCGAGTAGCCCAGGATTACGAAATCCTGCACGCATCCGCCCAGCACCGCGCCGATGACGATCCATAGCGTCGAGGGCAGGTAGCCGAATTGTGCTGCCAGCACCGGGCCGACCAGCGGACCGGGACCGGCGATAGCGGCGAAGTGATGGCCGAAGGTGATCCATCGCGGCGTCGGCACGTAGTCGCGTCCATTGTTGAGGCGCACGGCGGGCGTCGGATGCGAATCGTCGAGTTCGAGCACGCGGCGCGCGATGAAGCCCGAGTAAAAGCGGTAGCCGACGGCGTAGATACAGACCGCGGCGATCACGAACCATAACGCGCTCGGACGATCCTCGCCGCGGGCGAGCGCGATGTAGGCGAGACCGCCCGCGCCGAGCGCGGCCACCGCGATCCAGGTGAGGATGCGTGCTGCCTTCAAGACTCCCCCATGCTCTCCGGGCGCAGCCGTCTATCCCAAGACGCCCGCCGCAGCAGCGCCGGCACGCTCGGGACTCAAGCGTGCGCAACTATTGGATGATGCTTTTAGGAGAGACCGGGCGCTCTTTGCAAGCGCCCGATGTAGGCCAGCGCCGCAATAGCCTTCGGCGCGCAGCAGTGGCAGCAGGTCAGGACGGCTTGATCGGGGTGATTTCGACCGGGGGCTTGGACTCGGCGGTCTTCTGCGCCTGCTGGTTCGGGACTTCAGGATCGTTCATCGCCCGCTTGAAATCCTTGATCGCTTTGCCGAGCGCGCCGCCAACGTCGCCGAGCTTACTCGGGCCGAAAATGATCAGGATGATCACCAGCAGAACCAACAAATGAGAAGGTGCGAAAATATCCATGGTCATCTCCGCACGGTGGGACTTCGACCGTGCTGTTAAAAGTCTATCGCGTGCCGATGCCGATTGCTACCAGCGGTTTGGGCGCCGCGCAAGCCTCAAAATCCTATTCCCGGCCCCCCGTCGCGCCGCGCCGAGCGGCCTATTGCGCCGAGGCTTCACCTACGCCTACGTTCTCCAGCCGGTAGCGCTGGACCTTGCGATAGAGCGTTGAGAGATGGATGCCCAGGGCCTCGGCGGCGCGGACCTTGTCACCCTGGACGCGGCTCAAAACACGCCGGATATGCTCGCGCTCGAGCTCCTCCAGCGTCATTCCCGAGCCGTCGCCAGAGGCCGCAGGCGGTGTTACCGACTTGTCGGAGAGTTTGTCCGGCAGGTCGTGAGCGTGAAGGACGTCGGTCTCGGCCAGGATGGCGGCGCGCTCGACGGTGTTTTCCAGCTCGCGCACGTTGCCGGGCCACGCGTAGCCGACCATCACGCGCATCGCGCCCTTGGAAAAACGCATCGCCGACCGCCCGAGCTGCTTTTCGTACTTGCGCAGGAAATGGTTGGCGAGCAGCGGGATGTCGTCGCGGCGCTCGCGCAGCGCGGGCAGCGCGATAGTGATGACGTTGATGCGGTAGAGCAGCTCCTCACGGAAGCGGCCCTCTTTAATCTCGCGTTCGAGGTTGCGGTTGGTCGCGCACAGCACCCGCACGTCGAAGCTCACCGGGTCGTTGGAGCCCAGCGGATAGCATTCGCGTTCCTGGAAAGCACGCAGCAGCTTGACCTGCAGCGCGAGCGGCATCTCGCCGATCTCGTCGAACAGCACGGTGCCCTTGTCGGCCGCTTTGAGGAGGCCCATCTTGTCCTGCGCGGCGCCGGTGAAGGCCCCGCGCTTGTAGCCGAAGAGCTCGCTCTCGAGCAGGTTCTCGGGCAGCGCGCCGCAGTTGATCGGCAGGAAGCGCGCGTGGGCGCGCTCGGAAGTGAAATGGATCGCGCGCGCCACCAACTCTTTGCCGGTGCCCGACTCGCCGGTGATGAGGACGCTGGAGTCGGTGCGCGCGACCTTCTCCATGATGCGGAAGACCTGTTCGACGGCGTCGCTTTTGCCGATGATGTTCTCGAAGCGGTATTTCTCGCGCAGCTCGCGGCGCAGGAAGCGGTTTTCCTGGAACAGCGCCTTTTGCGCCAACGCGTTGCGCACCACGGCCTTGAGATGGTCGTTGGCGAACGGCTTGGTGATGTAGTCGTAGGCGCCCTCGTGCAGCGCGTGCACCGCGGATTCCACGCTCGGGTAGGCGGTCACGATAATGCCCATCACCTCGGAATCGAGCCCGCGCACGCGGCTTAAGAGGTCCAGGCCGCTGCCGCCGCCGCCCAGGTTGACGTCGATTATCGCCAGGTCGATTTTTTCGCGCTCGAAGATTCCCAGCGCGGCTTCCGCCGCGTGCGCCTCGAAAACCGTGTAGCCCTCGCTGCGCAGGAGCTGCGCGATGATCGAGCGCATCAGATCCTCGTCCTCGACCACCAGCACGTGGTAGGGACCGCGCTGCGACTCCGGCACCGGGCGCTTCTGGCCGGCGAGGCTCTCGGGTATAAGCGGTTCGGTTTCGTTCATGATGCCGCCGCGTCCGCCGCGTCCGACTCGGATTCGAAAATTGGCAGGCAGATGGTTACCGCGGTGCCCTTGCCGATTTCGCTGTCGATGCGGATGGTGCCGAGGTTGGCCAGAATGATGCGCTGGCAGAGCGAAAGCCCCAGCCCCACGCCCGCGCCGGCCGGCTTGGTCGTAAAAAATGGATCGAAGACGCGGCTTAGATGCTCGGGCGGAATTCCGATGCCGTTGTCGGCGACGCGCATCAGGACCTTCTTGACGCGGCCGGCGTTGTCGCGGGCGGGATGGTTCTCGGTCACGACCCGGATGGTGCCGCCGCGGTGCTGGCTCGCGTCGGCGGCGTTGAAGATCAGGTTGATCAGCACCTGTTGGATTTCATTGTTGTCGGCGAACGCAAGCTTGAGGTCGGCGGCCAATTGCGGCTCGAAACCGATACCCTGGAAGCGGCTGTTGTAAGCCACCAGGCGCAGCGTGTCGCGCACCAGCTCGTTGAGATCGAAACGATGGCGCTGGGACGGCGAGGGCCGGGCGAAGTTGACCAGATCCTTGAGCGTGGTCGAGATGCGCGTGATCTGCGCGAGCATCGTGTGCAACGTGGTGCGCCGTGCGAGGTCGGTCTCATCGGGAAGCAGCGACTGCACCAGGGAAGAGATCGAGCCGAGCGGGTTGTTGACCTCGTGCGCCACGCCGGCGGCGAAGGTGCCGGCCGCCGCCAGCCGCTCGGCGCGCAGCAGCTCGTCGAGCATCTCGCGCCGCTGGGTCACGTCATGCAGGATCATGTGCACGAACCGCACCTTGCCGAACGAGATCAGCGCCGAGTTGACGTCGAAGTAGCGCCCGGCCTCGGGCCAATCGCGGATCTGGTCGGAGCCATCACGCACCACCTTCTCCACGTGCTTGAGGATGTGCGGGATATCCTCGGGCGGGCCAAGCTCGGTCAAGCGGCGGCCCACCAGCGGCTGGTCCTCATGGCCTGGAACGATCCGATAGAGCGCCTCGGCCGCGGCGTTGGCGCCCTGCACGATCCAAGTGTACGGCTCGATCTCGTACATCGGGTCAGGCGCGTGGTCGATGGAGTTGCGGTATTTTTCCTCGGAGGCGCGCAGCGCATGCTCGCGCGATTCGATGTAGAACTGCGAGACCATCAGGCGCCGTTCGTCGAGCGCGGCGACCACCGCCTCGCGCACCCGCTCCATCCGCGATCCTTTGAATGTGGCGCGCACCCGTTTGAGGATGATTTGCTTGAGCGCGATGTGCAGGACGTTGAACTCCGACGGCTTGACCCGCGACAGCATCCCTTCCTGACAGTGCCGGCGCAGATAGACGTAGGTGTCGAGGTTGTCACGGTCGCGCAAGTTTTCGATGAACCGGATCAGCGCGTTGGCGCAGTTCCGCGGCACCTGTTGGTTGTGAGGCAAGGAGCCTTCGTCGAACATCCCCCGGATGGCGGCGACCCACTCCTCAACGATTGGCTTGAAGTGGCGGTCGATTATGTCGGCGGCCGCACGGCGCGAACGCTGGCTTTCCGGTCCCCGGCGATACACTGCGCCAAACAGTGCCGAAAGTGCCTGCTCGATCGTGCGGAGTTGGGTGCGGATCGCCGCGAGTTCTTCGGGCGCGGCCTGTATCGGCACGTCCGAGGCGGAGCGCCATCCCGTCTCGGTCATCCGGGGCGGGCGCGACGCCGCTGCGTCGGCGCGAGGCGACGCGGGCTTTTTGCGAGGCCCGCCGGTCGTGCTTTTATGAACGACAGTTTTGCGCTTATGAATGTCGGCCTTGCGCGGCGCGCGGCGGCTATTGGGATGCTGTTCCACGCTGATACCGATCGACTTATAACACCGCGAAAATCGGCCTTCTAGGAGCGGAGCGGGCGCTTTGCAAGGCGCGAAAGCCTTGGTCCGCGATTCGCGGAGTCGCAAAAGGGTTAGCCAACATCCCAATACGTTGACCGTTATTCTCTTCTCTTTCGTAAAAAGCCAAGGGATTGCGAGGCTTTTTTGGTGGCACAGCTTTGGCTGTATGCGAGTATCGTGCTACCACGCGACTGCTCCCGGCCGACTATCCTTGCGCAGGGGAAATTTTTCTCCCGCGCTGGTCAGAAATTCTTTCTTAAGGCGACGCGTCTGGCGGATGCCCAGCCCGCAGAGGATGTTGGCCGAAGACTCCTGCTCAAGGATCGGCTCCAACGTTTGCGAGAGGCGCATACCACGGCCCTGGTTCTGAGCGAGGAGCAGGCGAAGTCCGTCCTCGACCTCGCCACCTTCACGGGTCTCCACGCGTTGGTCGAGCTAGCCGTCAAGCCCGAGGACTTGCTCGAATCCGCCCGCGCTCGCGAAACCGCCGCCCGTATCGTCGATACCGTCAATAGCTGGCGTAACCATCCCTCGCTCATCGGATACCTTGTCGATTGTCCGATTGCTCCCGAGCACTTGAGGATGCTGGGTGTGGAGCGTCTGCGGCGCGCGCTTGACCGGATCGTCCGCGAGATTCATTTGCGCGACGGCCGCGCGCTGGTCGCGCTGAAGCATCGCCCCTCCACGGTGGCGCTCGCGATCAGAGCTGAAGACTTTCTTTACGCCGACGTCGGCGGCTTCACTCCGGCGGAACTCGCACCTTTCGTGATCGCGCTGCATAATCTCGCGATGGCGCGGCCGGTGGTGATCGAATTTCCCCAGGCCATCGCGGGTCAGGGCCTCGAACAGGACGAACTGGTGGCGACGGCTTTCGGCGTCGGCGCGGCTGGTGTGGTTGCGCCGACGGTTTCCCGCCCGGCCGTCGCGGACTGGCTTGCGACGCGCCCGATGCGAGTTGAAGAGGCGAGCCCATTCGTCTCGCTCAATGGAACCTGTCCGCCGGCGTCTCCGCGCATCCCGATGGTGTCGGTGGTTATCTGCGCGTACAACGCCGAGCGCACCATGCTGCCGTGTCTGGAATCGCTGCGCCGGCTTAAGTACCCCAACTACGAGGTCGTAATCGTCGACGACGGTTCGCGCGATCGCACCGCCGAAATCTCGATGGGATTTCCCGAGTTCCGGCTCATCCGCCAGGCCAACAAGGGCCTGAGCGTGGCGCGCAACGTGGGGCTCTTCGCGGCGCGCGGCGAGATTATCGCCTACACCGACTCGGACTGCGTGGTCGATCCCGACTGGCTGACCCTGATGGTGCGCGCGATGGTCGAAGGCGGCTTCGATGGCTGCGGCGGTCCGAATTATGCGCCGCATGAAGAAGGCCGGGTCGAGGGCTGCGTCGCCGCCGCGCCGGGCGCGCCTTGTCATGTGCTGGTCGCCGACGACCGCGCCGAGCATCTGGCCGGATGCAACATGGTCTTCACCAAGGCGGCGCTGGTGGCGGTAGGCGGCTTCGACGCGCAATTCACTTCGGCCGGCGACGACGTCGACATCTGCTGGCGCATCCTGGACGCGGGCCTCACGCTTGGCTACTGCCCGGCGGCCTTCGTCTGGCATTTCCGCCGCAATACGGTGAAGGCTTACTACGGACAGCAGCGCGGTTACGGCCGGGCCGAGGCGGCGCTCTATCTGAAGTATCCCGAGCGCTTCAACGCGCTGGGCCAGATCAAATGGCGCGGCACGATTCCGGGCCTCGCGGCGACCGTGCCCGGCGCGTTGCGCCGTCGTATCGGATGGACGCGGACGGCCGGCGCCGCGCAAACGGTGCGCGACGAGGTGCCGGGAATCCTGAGCTTCCTGCCGCAGACGCTGGAATGGAACCTGGTCTTTGCGGCTGCGGCGGTCTTCACCTGGTTCGCCGGCTTTACGGTGCTGCCGGCGCTCGCGATGATCTCGCTGGGCTTGGTGTGGGCGCTACACTACGCATGGCAGGCGCCGCTGGAGAAATGTCATGACTCGCTGGGTTCGCGATTGTTCGTCGCGTTCCTTGCCTGGAGCGGACCGATGGTGCGTACCTGGACCCGATGGAAGACGCGGATGCGCGCGGTTAGCCTCGGCAGCGAACTCCAACCGCTTCAGCGCCCGACGCTGCGATGGCTCGGCCGCAGCCTCCATCTCTCCTACTGGAACGAGGCGTGGACCACGCGCGAGAGCCTGCTCGAGCGTCTGACGCGGAGCTTCTCGCGCGCCGGGCTCGCGGTCACGCCGGATCCCGGATGGAACGATTTCGACCTCGAAGTTCGTCCGGACCCCTGGACGCGGCTGCGCTTCAAGACCGCCGACGAGGAGCACGAGGGAGCGCGGCTGAAAAACCATGTCGCCGTGCGCGTCAGGTTGAGCCGGCTTACCCTGGCGGGCCTCGCGATAGCCGCGGGAGCGACCGTGCTGTGCGCGGCGATAGGACTGTCGGTGATGGCGGCGGTGCTGACTGCGCTCACCATGGCGAGCGCGATGTGCGCGGTGAGCCAGGCGGTCGAATCGGGACGGCTTGCCTATCAGGCCGTCGAGCAGTGTGCGCAGGAACTCAACCTGATTCCGCTTGGCAAGCCGACCGCCGCGGCGCGGCGCGCGGCGGCCGCGGCACGGCCCAGTGCGGCGACCGAGCCGATCACGTCGTCGGCCAAGTTGTTCGCCGACAACCGAACCGCGGCGGAATAGGCGGACCGTGACTGAGTAAGCGGGCAGAAACTCCCATCCGGCGCGCGGCCGCGCGGATTTTTGGTGCGGCCGGACTTGTGGTGGAAGAGGGAAGTGTGGATAGCGGGGCGGGCGGTGCGATGCGCCGTCCGCCTCGCAGCTTTTATTTTCCGCGCCGCGACGAGCTAGCCGTGGCGCGCGTCCGGTCGAGCCAACTTTATCCCAAGTGCCGGCTTTGCCGCGTGTCGAGCGGCCGGACACGCACGCATCGCTAGATGCGGGTCATTTCGCTCTGCCGGTGCCGGTCAGTTTGACCTTCTGCGGACTGCGGGCGGCGTCGTCGGATATCAGCAGCGTGTCGGTGACTTCGGCTTTGGCGCTCGGCTCGTATGTCACCCTGATTTTGCAACTGGAATGCGCCGGCACAGAGGTGCATCCGCCGGCCATAAACGCCGCGTCCGTGTTTGCCAGGCTGGTAATCGTGAAGGTCGCGCCGGTCGCGTTTTCCACAGTGATCGGCTTCGGCGCACTGACGGTTCCGATCGGAATCTTCACGAAGCTGAGCGAAGTCGGTGTGACCGTCAGCATACCCGCGACCCCCTTGCCGGTCAGCGCGACGGTCTGCGGACTGTTGCTGGCGTTGTCGGTGATGGTCAGTGAGGCGGCGCTCACCGGGCCGAGCATCTGGGGCGTAAACTTGATATTGCAATTAAGTGTGGCACCCGGTGCGATACTCGTATTACAGTCCGGATTGGCGGTGAAGCCGGGAGTGCCCTCGATCGACACGATCGTGGCCTTGGCTTTGTACTTTTTTGGGTTGGTGATGGCGATTTGTTTGACTTCGTGCGCCGCACCGGCCGCCGCATAGTCGACCTTGCCGAAAGCCAACTCGGCCGGTGTGAAGATCAACTTGCCCGGAACACGTGGCGGCGAAGTGGTGAGCAGCGTCACCGCCATTCCTACCGACGACTGTGGCAGCGAGCCATTCGCGACCGTGAACTTTCCGCTGGTTGGATTGTAGATCTCGGCGCTCGACAGCGTGAGACCGTTGACCATTGGGGCGTTGAGTAGCTGACTCAACGGCGTCCCGGCACCGTAGCCGCCAACCACCATCACGGTCCCGTCGGGCAGGAGTCCGGCCGCATGTCCCGCCCGAGCGTCGGTCATCACGCCGGTCGCGCTGAATTTGCCGGTCGCGGAATTGTAAATCTCAGCGGTCGCGACCAGCCCCTTGGCGTCAAAGCCGCCGGCGATCAGAACGTTGCCGTTGCCGAGTAGAGTCGCGCTGTGGCCGGCGCGCGCGTCGGTCATCGGGGCGGTTGCCGCGAATGTCCCCTTCGCCGGGTTATACAGTTCCGCCGTCTTGAGTATAGTGCCGGCCGCATTGACGCCGCCCGTCATCAACACCTCGCCGTTACGGAGCAGAGTCGCGGTGGGTTCCTCGCGCGCCGAAGTCATCGAACCGGTCTTGGAGAATTTGTTGGTCGCCGGCGAATATAGCTCCGCACTCGCTAGCGGCAGGTAAGACCCAATGGTCAGCGACCCCGGCTGCCCGCCCGCCAGCAGGACGTTGCCGTTGGTCAGCAGGGTTGCCGTGTCGCCGACGCGTTCCGAAGTCATATCGCTCGAGGTCGCCGTGAAAGTGTTGCTGGACGGATCGTAAACTTCCGCCGTCTTAAGTGCCTGCGTGCCGTCGAAACCGCCGGCGAGCAGAACTTTGCCGTTGCCGAGCAGGGTCGCGGTATGACCTGCGCGGTCGCTGTTCATACATCCCTTGGCGATCGGCGAACTGGGAGGCTCGGTACAAAAGGCTGCCGGCGAGGTGAAAACACTTGTTCCGGGGTTGAAAAGCTCGGCCGAACTGACAATCGATCCGCCTGTCGGCCCTCCGGATTCGATCGCGGTGACACCGCCGGCGATCAGTACGTTGCCGTTCTGTAGCAAGGTCGCGCTATGGAAGCTGCGGTCCAGTGTCATCGGTCCGGTCGTGACGAACTGCTGCTGGGTCGGATCCCAGGCCTCGGCGGCCGATGAGCCGGCAAAGTTGGCTTCGCCGCCCGAGATTAGAACCTGTCCCGTCGAGGGAATCGTCGTGACCGCCAGAGCGTCGCGGTAAGCGCCCATCAACGGTCCGGCACTGAAGGTCTCTGAGGTCGGATCGTAAATTTCAGTGGTGGCTATCCCTTCGTCAAAAAAGTCGCCCGAGTAACCTCCAACGAACAGCACCTGGCCGTTGGTCAGAAGCGTTGCCGCGTCAAATTTTCTCAGCGTTAACATGTTTCCAGTGGTCGGCGCGACGGTCTTCGAGGTCGGGTTGTAGATATAGGCCAGCGTGGAAAAGCCGCCCGCCAGCAGCACGGTCCCATCATTCAGCACGAACGCGTGTCGCGGATAGACACCTGAGATGCCGGGGACGGCGGTAAAGGTATTGGCGCCCGGATCGTAAATTTCCGCCGTGCCACCGTTGTCGCCACCGACCAGCAGCACGGTGCCGTCGTTGAGCAGTGCGGCGGCCTGGCTGGCTCGCGCAACCGTCATGTTCGGCGTTGCCGTGAAAGTCCCGGCGACCGGGTCATACAACTCGGCAGTGTCGACGCTGTTGCTGGTTTTATCGCCGCCGCCCGCGAGCAGGACTTTGCCATTGCCGAGCAGCGTCGCGGTGAAAAAGCTGCGGGCGTCCGTCATCGTTCCGGCGCTCGCGAAGGTTTGTGTCGTGGGGTCGTAAAGCTCCGCCGAACTCTGCGGGACGAAGTCGTTGAAGCCGCCTGCGATCAGCACTGCGCCGTTCTGGAGCAGCGTTGCCGTATGGCCCTCGCGGGCGGTGTTAAGATTGTTCTTGGTCAGCGTGAAAGTCCGGGCTTTGGGGTCGTAGATTTCCGCCGTCGCGAGGTCGGTTCCACTGGTATCCCATCCTCCGGCCAGTAGAATCGTGCCGTCCCCGAGCGCGGTCGCGCTGTGGTATTGGCGGTTGGAGTTCATCGGACCGGGCCAGGCGACGATGGCATTAGCGGCCGAATCGTACAGCTCGGCGGTTGGCATGTTGACCGCGCCGCCGTGGCGAAGAACCCTGATGGTTGGCCGGATCAACCTAAGGCGCAGTAGCAAAGACGGGCTAAGAATTCCGGACTCGCCGGGAACAATCGCCATATGTTTCATTCGTGTATAAGGAAGTAGACGATCGGCTGAGGCGCAAAAGCGATGGCACAGGGCTTCCTCTTCGAGTTTATCGAGCGCGTACGGGCGGACGACTCGCCCCTGGCCCGCGTGCTCCAGTCGCGCACGGTCGGCGTATTCAAGCGCTGCGTCGACGGCTTCCAGCGCGACAACAACCTGCTGTGGGCCTCGGCGCTGACCTACACGACGGGGCTGTCGATCGTGCCGATTCTCGCCGTAGCGCTCTCGGCGCTCAACGGCCTGGGCGGCGCCGAGGTGATCCGCCCGCTGCTCGAGCGCTACCTGACCGCCAACTCGCCCGAGATTACCGACCGCCTGATGTCCTTCGTCTCCAACGTCAACGCCAAGACGTTGGGCGCGGTTGGCGCGGCCACGCTGCTCTTCACCGTGGTCCTCACCCTGGGCACGGTCGAGCAGGCGCTGAACAACATTTTCCATGTCGTGTACGGGCGCACGATGGCGCGCAAGTTCGCCGACTACCTGAGCATGACTTTCGCGGTGCCGGTGTTGCTGGCCGGCGCCCTCGGGGTGCGCCAAATCCTGATCCATCGCCTGCCCAGTGTCTCCGGCGCCGGATGGATCAGCTCGAGCCTCGCGGTCTGGGCCGGTTTCCTTTTTCTCTACGTATTTTTCCCCAACCGCCGGGTGCGTCTCGAGGCCGCCGCCGTGGGGGCCCTGGTGGCTTCGATCCTGCTCCAGTTCGCGCAATGGGCCTTCATCTATTTTCAGTACGGCGTCAACAGCTACGCCGCGATCTACGGGGCGCTCGCCTCAATCCCGGTGTTGCTCACCTGGATCTACATGACCTGGGTGATAGTGCTGCTCGGCGCCGAGGTGACTGTGGCCTTCGAACGCCGCAACGAGCCGTTGGTCGCCGACCCTTGGGCGATGAGCGAGCGCGCCGTCGCGCTGGCCGTCACCCTGCGGCTGGGCGAGCGGATGGCCGGGCGGTCCGGCACGGTCACCCCCGCCACGCTGTCCTCGGAACTGGGTATCGACGAGGCCGTGCTGGTCGAGGTGCTGCGGCGGCTCGAGCGCGGCGGACTCGTTATCGAAACCGCGGGCGGCGACGGCGGCGAGCGCGGATTGTTCCTCGCCCGCGACGCCGCGACCATCGGACTCAGCGAAATACTTGAATGTGTCAGGGGCGGTGGCGCGGTCGTGGTCTCGTCCGACGCGCGAGTGGCCGCGATGGTCGAGCAGCTGCGCCAGGCCGAGCGCGAGACGCTGGGCGGACTCACGGTGTGCGATTTGCTCGAGCGCACGGCGAGTGCGGCGGCCGCGGCGCCAGCGCACGATCCCGAACGTGAGCACGCGGCCGATCGGGCCTGACCCTCGCAGCCGCGTCCTTCGCTGAATTTTCTAGTTCTCGAGCAGCTTGTGCAGCGATTCGAGCTCGCGCCGGACCTCGGCCAGCGCGCGACGGGCGCGGTCGTCGCCGGCTCCGCTTGCGCCAGCCGCGCCTGTCGCGTGCGCCGTACGCGCCGCGCCGGGAGCTTCGAGATGAGCCGCCGCGGCACCAGGCTTGGCGCTGCGCGCGCGTTCGAGTCCGACTTCGCGAATGTACTTCTTCGCACCCTCGATGGTGAAGCGCTCTTCGTGGAGCAGGCGCTTGATGAGCCGCAGCGTCTCAAGATCCTGCGCGGCGTAAAAGCGATGCTTGGAGTGGGCGTGGCGCGGGCGTAGGAACGGGAACTGCGTCTCCCAGAAACGCAGCACGTAGGCCTCGACGCCGAGCAGCTTGGCGGCCTCGCCGATCTTGAGCAATTGTTCACTATCGCCGCCGGCCCCGGCGCTTTGCGGGCGGGCGCCTTTGCGCGGCGAAGGGCGAGCTGTGCGAGCGGAGGCACTCATGTGGCAAAAATCATGCGGCGAAAGTCATGCGGCGGAAAATCATGCGGATCGTTTGGCCCCGTTAGCTATCAGTCCCTTGAGCACCTGGCTCGGCTTGAAGGATAGCACGCGGCGCGAGTCGATGATGATAGTAATTCCGGTCTGAGGATTGCGTCCCCGGCGGGCGCGCTTATGGTTGACGGTGAAGCTGCCGAAGCCGGAGATTTTGACTTTCTCGCCGCGCTGCAGGCTGTCTTCGATTATCTTGAAGACCTCCTCCACGATCTCGCAGGCCTCCTTTTTGGATGAGCCTACGCGCTCGTAGATTAGATCCACGAGATCGGCCTTGGTCATATTCTGCGGCGTATCGTCCCCCAAACCACTCCCCCGCAGCGGGATTTCTACTGCCGCAACTCCGCCCCCAGCCCCCTCCGCACCCCGTCGATCAATTCGCCGTGGGTGCGGTTCACCTCCTCATCCGTGAGTGTGCGATCTTTCCCGCGATAACGGCACGATAGCGCCATGCTCTTCTTGCCTGGCGCTATCGATCCGCCCTCGTACACGTCGAACACTTCCACGCCTTCAAGCAATGGCGATGCGCTCTCGCGAATCGCCGCGATCACCCGAGCCGCTGAAATGTCACGGTCCACCACCAGAGCGAGGTCACGCCGAACAGCAGGGTATCTAGGCGGAGCGATGACTTCTTGACGCGGCAGAAAACCATAGGCGATGAGATGTACTAAGTCAAGTTCACTAAGCACGCAAGGACTATGCAGTTCGAGTCGTATTGCTTCCGCAGGGTGCAGTTCGCCGACATAGCCGATAGGTTTGCCGTGCAGCAGCACCCGCGCAGCGCGCCCCGGATGCAGGAAGCGATACTCCGCTTCACCGGCTTTGTCGAACCCGACACGCCCTCCCAACCCCAGCGCGACGAACCATTGTTCGAGCACGCCCTTGAGCGTCCAGAAGCTTGCCGCCACAGCCGGCTGTCCCACTGCGCCCAGCGCGTAGTCGCCGTAGCTCAGGGCGGCGAGCCGCTCGTGCTCGACCGGCGAGCCGTCACGCATTGCGAAGACCTTGCCGATCTCGAAAGCGTGAAACGCAGCCGCCTCGCGATTGAGATTGAAGCGTAGCGCGCCGAGCAGCCCAGGAGCCAGGCTTACACGCAGCTCGCTCAGCTCCGCGGAGAGCGGATTGGTGACTCGCACCGCTTCACCGCCCGTCCCCGGGTAGCGCTGATTGTCGGCCGGCGCGATGAACGCGAGGGTCTTCAACTCGGTCAGGCCTGCCCCAACCATCATCTCGCGCGCCGCGCCCATGAAGCTCCGGTAATCGTTGGGCGGCGCGGGTGTGGCCACGCGCTCGGGCACCGCGGCCGGAATTTCGGCCAGCCCCTTAAGCCGTGCGATCTCTTCGGCGAGGTCGGCGGCCTCGTTGAGATCGGGACGAAACGAAGGCGGTGTCACGGTCAGGCGTCGCGCGCCGGCTGGTTTGACTGTCGCGCCCAGCGCGCGCAGCCGCCGGCCGACCTCGGCGCTGGGAACCGCAACGCCCAGGATCGAATTCATTGCGCCCAAATCCAGCATCACCTGGCGTTCGGGCGCCGGCCGCGGCTCGGCGTCAACCGCCGCCGCCGAAACTTTGCCGCCGGCATTCTTGACGATCAGCTCGGCCACGCGCGCCAGCGCGCGTAGCTGACCGCCGCGATCGATCGCGCGCTCGAAACGGTAGCTCGCCTCGCTGCGCAGCCCCAGCCGGCGCGCCGTGCGCGCGATCGTTATCGGCTCGAAGTAGGCGCTCTCGAGTACCAGGTCGGTAGTCGTGGCACTGACTTCCGAGTTCATCCCGCCCATGATGCCGGCAATAGCCAGCGGCTTCTCCGGGTCGGCAATCAGCAGGTCGGCCGGATCGAGGGTGCGCCGCACGTTATCGAGCGTAACGAACTCGCGGTCCAGCGCACCACCGGGCGCCTGGTCGGCGCGCCGCACCACTATCCGGCGCGCGGCGATTTGCGCGCTGTCGAAGGCGTGCAGTGGCTGTCCCAGCTCGAGCATCACGTAGTTGGTCGCGTCGACCACGTTGTTCAGCCCACGCATCCCGCACTGTTCCAGCCGCCGGCGCATCCACAGCGGCGAGGGGCCGATCTTCACTCCGCCAATCGGCAGCCCCGCGTAATGCGGGCACAACTCCGGCGCTAATATCTCGACCGCGAGCGCGCCACCCGCGCCGTGGACGGCCTCCGTCTGGGACTCCACCCGGGACTCCGCTTGCGGCCCCGTCGCTGGCTCGCCCCGCGGCTTGAGCATCGCGGAGCTGACGGCGGGCTGCTTCAGTTTCAACCCGAACAATGCGGCGACCTCGCGCGCCAGCCCCAGTATCGAGAGGCAATCGCCGCGGTTGGGGGTGATCGCCACCTCGAGCACCGTGTCGTCAGAACGCAAATACGAGGCCAGCTCGACTCCCAGCGGCGCGTCGTCCGGCAGCGCCACGATGCCCGCGTGATCGTCCGAAAAACCCAGCTCGCGCTCCGAGCACAGCATTCCCTCCGAGCGCACGCCGCGGATAACTGCTGCCTGAAGAGGCGGCGCGTCTTGCAGGGTGGCCGGGCGATGGCCGCCGCCGTGTCCGCTGCCGATGAGCCGCGCGCCCAGGCGCGCAAAAGGCGCGGTCATCCCGGCCCTCACGTTGGGCGCGCCGCAGACCACGCTGAAACGGCCGACCGCGCCGGCATCGACGTCGCACAGGTTGAGGCGGTCGGCGTTGGGATGGCGCTCGACCTTGAGCACGCGCGCCACGAACACGTCGCTGAATCCGGCAGTGGCACGTTCGACGTTCTCGACCTCCAGCCCGGCCATCGTCAGGCCGCGGCATAGCTCGTCGACATCGGTTTCGAGCGTGACGAACTCGGCGAGCCAACTAAGCGGCAGCTTCATGACGCCGGTCTCGTGTCCGTGGCGGAAGTCTTCGTGGCCGAAGCGCTGGCGGCGGACGGGCTCGACCCGGAAGATCTTGCGACAAACGACGGGAACTGTCCAAGGAAGCGCAGGTCGTTTTCGAAGAACAGCCGCATGTCGTCGACTCCGAGCTTGAGCAATGCCTGCCGTTCGACACCCATTCCGAAGGCGAAGCCCTGGTACTCGGCCGGGTCGTAACCGACCTTGCGCAGCACGTTGGGATGAATCATCCCCGAGCCCAGAATCTCGGTCCATCCGCTCTGCTTGCACACGCGGCATCCCGCGCCGCCGCAGAGCAGGCAGCTGATGTCGACTTCAGCGCTCGGTTCGGTGAAGGGAAAAAAGCTCGCGCGGAAACGTACGGCGGTTTGCGGCCCATAGAAGGCGCGCGCGAATTCGCTCAGCACGCCCTTCAGATGCGCCATCGTGACCCGCCCGGCGCGGTCGACCATGAAGCCCTCGATCTGGCCGAACATCGGCGAGGCGCGCACGCTCAGCTCATCGCGCCGGTAGCAGTTGCCGGGGCAGACCACGGCCAGCGGCGGCTTGCGGCGCTGCATCACGCGAATCTGGCCGTTGGAGGTATGCGTGCGCAGGAGCATCCCGCCGGGCAGGAAAAAAGTGTCCTGCATCTCGCGCGCCGGATGGTCGGGCGGAAAGTTGAGCGCCTCGAAGTTGTGGAAATCGTCCTCGATGTCCTGGGTCGCGGCAACCTCGAAGCCCATCGAGGCGAAGATGTCGAGCATCTGCTCCATCACCAGGGTCAGCGGATGGAGCCGGCCGCGCGGGGTACGCGCGCCGGGAAGGGTCACGTCCAGGCGAGCCTCGCCGAGCGAACGCTCCAGCGCGGCGGCGCTCAGGCGCTCCTGGAGCGCCTCGATCCGGGTTTCGACCTCGCGCTTTATCTGGTTGACGAGCTGGCCGATGGCCGGGCGTTCCGCGGCCGCGACCTCGCGCATCCGGCGCATCACGTCGGTGAGTTCGCCGCCGCGTCCGAGCACGCGCACGCGCACTGCTTCGATTTGATCGGCGCTGGCGCCGTCGCCCAACTCCGCCATCGCCGCGGCCCGAAGAGCCTCGAGCTGTTCTCTCATCGCGTCCTCAAGTCCGAATGCGCGCCGTCGATTCCCGCGTGGGTGCGCGCTGCGACGGCGCGCCCAACGCCAAGATCATCAAACCACAAGACCGTCAAACAAAAGACCATGTGGACGCGCGCCACATGGTCCCTGTGTGCCCCGCGAAGGGCCGCCGGCCGTTTACGCGGCTGCGGCTTCGGCTGCGCCCAGCGCCTTCTTGGCCGTGTCGGCCAATTCGCCGAAGAGCCGGTCGCGTTCCAGCGCGAGCACCGCGAGCTGCTTGCGATCGATTTCGACGCCGGCCTTCTTGAGCCCGTCGATCATGCGGCTGTAGCTCAGCCCGTGCTCGCGGGCGAGCGCGTTGATTCGCGTGATCCAGAGCGAGCGGAAATCACGCTTTTTTTGCTTGCGATCGCGGTAGGCGTAAGTGAGCCCCTTCTCCAGCGTGCTGCGGGCCTGGCGGTAGAGTTTGCGGCCGCCGACGAAACCGGAGGCGAGCTTGAGCTGTCGTTTATGGCGGCGGCGTCTTTTGGGGCCACCCTTGGCGCGAGGCATCGGCGGTCAGTCCTTCCTTAATTTAAAGATTGCCTTAATTCTAAAGATTGCCCTAATCAAGAATTGCCCTATTAAGGTTGCCCTATCTAGAGGTACGGAACCAGTTTGCGCGTATTGCGCGCGTCGGCGGCATTCAGGATGCCGGGCTGACGAAGATGCCGTTTGCGCGCGCGGCCCTTGGATGTGAGCAGATGGCGCAGGTAGGCCTTCTTGTGCTTGACCTTGCCGGTCTTGCTGACGGAAAAGCGCTTGGCGGCGCTGCGATTGGTCTTCAGTTTGCCCATCGGTTGCGGCTCTCTCGCTCCAGATTCAGTCTATACTCATTCGTTCCGATTCATTTTTAAGCGGTCCGATTGCAACATCCCGCTCGTGCGATTCGTTGCGCTTAGCGCGGCGTCAGCAGGATCGACATGTTGCGCCCTTCCATCCGGGGCAGACCGTCGGCCTGTGCGATGTCCTGCACTTGCGCGACGATCGAATCGAGCAACGCACGCCCCAGCTCGGGATGGGTTATCTCCCGGCCGCGAAACGAAATCGAGAGCTTAACACGCTGGCCCTCGCCAACAAAGCGCCGGATGTGCTTGATTTTGAACTCGACGTCGTGTTTTTCGGTTCGCGCGCCCATCTTGACTTCCTTGATCGCCGTGGCCGTCGAATGGCGCTTGGAGTCATGGGTCTTTTTCTTTTGCGCGTAACGGTACTTGTCGAAATCGGTGACGCGGCAAACCGGGGGCTGGGCCGTCGGGGCGACCTCGACCAGATCCAGGCCGCGGCTTTCGGCCACCCGAATCGCCTCGCGAGTGCTCAGGATTCCGACCTGGCGGCCGTCGACGTCGATCACCCGGACTTCCGGGACGCGGATCTGGTTGTTCACCCTTATCGCCGGCTCGCGCGGGGGCGGGGTACGGAAATCTCTACGGATAAATCACCTCCGTCGGCATCCCAGCCGACTTGCCGCTTTGAATTGTCACGTCGATGGCAACACTGGGGCAATACTGGGCAATACTGTTTGCATCGTTCCGATCGCCGCCGGCGCGATTACTAGCCCGGCAGGGGTTCACTTTTGAGCAGCTCCACAAGATTTTCAAGGGCCATCACCTCGCTCTTGGCTCCGCGCAAAAGCCGCAGCGACACGCTGCGCGCGGCCGCCTCGCGCTCACCTACGACTATCATATAAGGCACCTTGGCCAACTCGGCCTCGCGCACCTTGAAACCGAGCTTCTCGTTGCGCAGATCGGCCGCCGCGCGCAGTCCCTCGCGCTTGAGCATGCCGGCGATCTCGGCGGCGTAGGTCTCGACCTTTTCGCTCAGCGAAAGCACTCGCGCCTGCTCGGGCGCGAGCCAAAACGGTAGCACCCCGCCGGTATGCTCGAGCAACACGCCGATGAAGCGTTCGAGCGAGCCGAGAATCGCGCGATGGATCATCACCGGACGCTCCTCCGCGCTCGACGCGTTGGTGAACGTCAGCCCGAAGTTCTCGGGCATGTTGTAGTCGAGCTGGATGGTGGCGAGTTGCCATCGCCGCTTGAGCGCGTCGGGCACGTAGATTTCGATCTTCGGCCCGTAAAAGGCGCCTTCGCCCGGATTGATCTCGTACTTAAGGCCGTTGCGCGTGAGCGCGTCGCACAAAATCGCCTCGCTGGTCCGCCATAGCTCCTCGGTACCGAGATGTTTGTCGGGCATGGTTGCGACCTTGGACTCCAGCCGCTCGAAGCCCAGCGCCTGGTAGACGTCGCGCACCATCTGCAGGTTGAGGTCGATCTCGCCGGCGGTTTGCGCGGAGGTGCAGAAGACGTGCGCGTCATCCTGCGCCATCGTGCGCACGCGCGTCAGCCCATGCAGCGTGCCCGAGCGCTCGGCGCGATGGAGCCGGCCGAAGTCGGCGATTCTGAGCGGCAGGTCGCGGTACGAACGCTTCTCGGCGCGGTAGATGAACGTGTGCCCCGGACAGTTCATCGGCTTGAAGGCGTAGCCTGTGCGCCATCCCTCGGTACTCGAATCGATCTGGTCGGTCTCGGCGCCCTCGCGATCGTTGGTCAGGAACATGTTCTCGCGAAAATTGTCCCAGTGACCCGAGGTGTGCCACAGCTCGTTCTTGAAAACCTGCGGCGTGATCACTTCCTCGAAACCGTAGCGGCGGTAAAGGCGGCGCATGTAGTCGATCAGCGCGTTGTAGATGATGGCGCCCTTGGGCAGGAAAAACGGCGAGCCGGGCGAGATCGAATCGAACACGAACAGGCCCATCTCGCGGCCGAGCTTGCGATGGTCGCGCGAGCGCGCCAGTTCGAGCAGCTTCAGATGCTCCTCCAGCGCCTCCTTGCTCGCGAACGAGGTCCCGTAAATCCGCGAGAGCATCGCGTTGTGCTCGTCGCCGCGCCAGTACGCGCCGGCCACGCTGGTCAGCTTGAAGGCGCGGATATAGCCGGTCGCCGGGACATGCGGCCCGCGGCACAGATCCATCCACTCGCCCTGGCGATAGATCGAAACGCGGTCGTCGGGGATGCCGCTTAAAATTTCGACCTTGTAGTGCTCGCCCATCGCGGCGAAGCGCTCGAGCGCCTCGGCGCGCGCGACCTCGACTCGCTCGACCTTGAGATTGGCCTTCGCCAACTCGCGCATTTTGGCTTCGATCTTCGGCAGGTCGTCGACCGTGAACGGAGTGGGCGGCGCGAAGTCATAGAAGAAGCCGTCCTCGATGGTCGGGCCGATTGTCACTTGGGTGCCGGGGTAAAGACTCTGCACCGCCTGGGCCATCAGATGGGCGGTCGAATGGCGCAGCACGTCGAGTCCTTCGGGGCTGTCGCCCTTGACCGGCTCGAGCGTGGCGTCGTCTTCGATCGGATGGCTGAGATCGACCAGCTTGCCGTTGAGTCGCGCGGCGACAACCTCGCGCCCGCGCGCGCCGTTGAGCACCTCGCTGACGGTGGTCCCACGCGGCACGCTGCGAAGCTGCCCGTCGAGCGATACGTTAACTTTCGCGCTCATTCCAGGTGGACGGCGCCAGGGTGAACGTTCCGGACGGCGGACGGCGGTATCGGCGGCGCGGCGGCGGGCAGGCGATGGGCGATCATGAATGGACGCACGAAGTCATGAGACGAACGCGCACGCGGAGTTGAAGGCCGGGGAAACTCATGACGCCATTATAGCGAAAGACAAGCTGGTAGGCACGGGCGGGTTTGAACCGCCGACCCCTTCCGTGTCAGGGAAGTGCTCTACCACTGAGCTACGTGCCTTCGTTGCAAGTCTGAGCGTCCTGGGCGGCTGCATCGGCCGCAACCCCGAATCGGTAACAAATATCCCGAGCGCGGGCAACCAAGCCCTTCGCGAGCGACCGTCCGCGGCCTATCTGCTAAGCTTTGCCGCCAACGGCGCCACCATGGATCGCGAGCGAATCGCACATATTTTCTTCTTCGGCTTCCTGGCCGTGATGGGCTACGAGCTATACCTGCTGCTCAGCTCCTTCCTGGTGCCGATCGCGTGGGCGATGCTGCTCGCTTTCATCTTCCATCCGGCGCTCGTCAAGCTGGAGCGCTTCATCCGCAACCGCACCGCCGCCGCGCTGTTGGTCACCGCGGTCATGGCGCTCATGGTCATCGTTCCCACTGCATGGATTTCGAGCAAGCTCGCGGTCGAGGCTCCCTGGGTCTCGCTGGGCCAGTTCTTTCACCAGGGCGGATTCGCGCAAGGCGGCAACCAGACGATCCATTTCGGCACGATCACTTCGATCGAGGATTGGCTCGAGCACGAAGGCCTGCGCATCGAGGACATACGCCATTGGATGGAGAAGACCAGTACCTACCTGACCCGCTATTTCACCGCCAACGCCGCGACCCTGGCGCGCAACCTGGTCACGTTCCTCTTCGACGTCGTAATCATGCTGCTGAGCTTCTTTTACCTGCTGCGCGACGGCGAGGACTATTTCGAATTCGTCCGTGATCTCACGCCGCTCCCCGACGAAGACAAGGCGATGGTGTTCGAGACCTTGCGCTCGATGCTGTCCGCCACGATGCGTGGGTTGCTGTTGACGGCGCTGCTCGAAGCGGTGCTGCTCGGCCTGGGCTATATGGTCACCGGCGTGCCCAACTCGATGCTGCTCGGCGCGGCCTCGGGCGCGGCGGCGCTGCTGCCGATTGGCGGCACCGCCTTCGTTTGGGTCCCGGTAGTGATTTATCTATGGTTCACGGCTGGATCGGGCTGGGCGGTGGCGCTGCTGGTGTGGGGCGTGCTCGTGGTCGGAGTAATCGACAACCTGCTCAAGCCTCTCACGATCGGACAGGGCAGCGGATTACCCGCCGTCGCGCTTTTCTTTGGCATCACCGGCGGACTGGAGCTCTACGGACCGCTCGGCTTGTTCGCCGGCCCCGCCGTGATTGCGGTCTTCGCCGCGCTCATCCGCGTCTACCGCCGGAGCTACACCTTGCGTCCACCGTCGTCGTTCGTCTGAAACGCCACCGCGCACCCCGTGGCCGCGCACCTCGCGCGAGGTTAGATTAAACGCCATCGGGCAGGGGCATAAGTCCGCGATATGCGCGCGGCCGGATGCCGATGAATGCGGTGGAAACGAACGCTGGACCATGAGTATCGAAAAGGAAAATAAGGCACTGGCGATAGTCGGCCGCCTGCGCGAGCGCGGGTTTATCGCCTACCTCGCCGGCGGATGCGTGCGCGACCGCGTGCTCGGTGTCCCGGCGCACGATTACGACATCGCCACCGACGCGCGCCCTGAAGTCGTGCAGGAATTGTTCGACAACACCGTTGACGTCGGCGCGCGCTTCGGCGTGATCCTCGTGGTCATCGACGGCGACGCCTTCGAGGTCGCCACCTTCCGCGCCGACGCGCCCTATATCGACGGGCGCCGCCCCTCGGCGGTGCGCTTCGGCACGGTCGAGGAGGACGCGCGCCGGCGCGACTTCACTATCGGCGGCATGTACTTCGACCCGGCCAGCGGGCGGACCATCGACCTGGTGGGCGGGATGCGCGACTTGCGCGCCGGCCTGATCCGCGCTATCGGCAACGCCGCCGAGCGCTTCGAAGAAGACCATCTGCGGGTGCTGCGCGCGGTGCGCTTTGCCACCCGGCTCAACTTCGAGATCGATCCCGCGACGTGGGCCGCGATGCGCCGGGCCGCGCCCAAGGTCGCCAATATCGCCGCCGAGCGCGTCGGCGAGGAAGTCGTGGCGATCATGACCGGCGGCCGGGCTGCGCGCGGGCTGGAGCTGATGCGCGAGAGCGGACTGCTCGAAGTCGTGATGCCCGAGGTACTGCCGATGATCGGATGCGAGCAGCCGCCCAACTTTCATCCCGAAGGCGACGTCTACCGCCACACCTGTCTGGCGCTCTCGATGCTGGAGGCGGGATGCGCCGAGACGCTCGCCTTCGGCGTTCTGCTGCACGACGTCGCCAAGCCGCAGTGCCGCGCGGAGAACGGCGACAAGGTGACCTTTTACGGGCATACCGAACAGGGCGCCGAGATGGCGGAGGGAATCATGCGGCGGATGCGGCGCTCGCGTTTCGTGCAGGAGCGCGTCGCCTACCTGGTGCGCAATCATCTGCGCCTGGTGATGGCGCCGCGGATGCGCCGGGCCACGCTCAAGCGGATGCTGGCCGAGGACGGCTTCGGCGAATTGCTCGAACTCTCGCGCCTGGACGCGCTCGCCTCCAGCTCCAATCTCGGCTTTTACCATTTCTGCGCGCATGCGCTCAGCGCGATTGGTCGCGAAGAGATTCGTCCGCCCCGCCTGCTCGGCGGCGACGACTTGATCGCGATGGGCTTTGCGCCGGGCCCGCATTTCAAATCGATCCTCAAGGACGTCGAGGATCAGCAGCTCGACGGCGCACTGGCCTCGCGCGACGACGCGGTCGACTATGTGCGCGCGCGCTACGGGCCGCCACCCGCCTGAGCGCGAGTCTCCACCTATGCTCGCCGCCCGCCATATCACGCGCCGCTTCGGCCCGGTCCTGGCGCTGGACGACGTCGACTTCGAGGCACGGCCGGGCGAGATCGTGGCGTTGCTTGGCGAGAACGGCGCCGGCAAGACCACGCTGATGAACATCCTGGCCGGCCGGCTGCGCCCCGACGCGGGATCGATCGAGCTGTTCGGCCGTGCGCTCAGGCCGGGCGCGGCCGCAGCCGCGCTGGCGGCCGGCGTTGCCGCGGTGCATCAAAGCCCGATGTTGTTCGAGCGCATGACGTGGGAGGAAAATCTCGCGCTGGGCGGCTTCGGCGCGGGCGCCGCGCGGACCGCTCGCACGGGATTCACGATCGACTTGCCGGAAGTCGCGGCGCGCGCCGGCGCGATGGCGGCGCGGCTGGGCTTCGCGCTGCCGGCGCCGGGAGTGCGGATGGAGCAGCGCTCGATGGCTGAGCGAGTGCGGATGGAAGTCCTGCGCGCGCTCAGCTTCGAGCCGCGCGTGCTGATCCTCGACGAGCCCACCGGCCTGCTTGCGCCGGGCGAGCTGGCCGCGTTCCTCGACGTGCTGCGCCGACTGCGGGGCGAGGGCCGTATCGTCATCCTGGTCACCCACAAGCTGGCCGAGGCGCTTGCGGTCGCCGACCGGATAACCGTGCTCCGTCGCGGTCGTGTCGTGGCGCGCCGCGTCCGCGGCGAAGTCACCGAGCGCGAGTTGGCGGTCCTGATGATCGGCGAGCTCGCACCGCCGCCGCCGCGCCCGCGCGCGATGGGCGCCGTTGCTGCAGTCGCACGCGAAATAAAAAACCTGCTTGAAATAAAAGATTTGGTGGTCGAGCGCGACGGGCGGCGCGCGCTCGACCGCGTCAGCCTCGAGCTCGCCGCCGGTGAGATCGTTGGGATTGCCGGCGTGGACGGCAACGGTCAGAGCGAGTTGGTCGAAGCGATGGCCGGCGCGCGCCGACCCGGCAGCGGATTGATTCGCGCCGGCGCGGCGGGTGCGGAAAATCGTGTCGGCAGCGGCGGCGGCTGCGCGGTCGCGGTGATTCCCGAGAATCGCGACCTCGACGGCCTGATTCTCGAGATGCCGCTGTGGGAGAACCTGCTGCTCGCGCGTCCGCTGCTGGCGCGCGCGTGCGGGCGTTTCGGATGGCTCAGCGGGTCGCGCGCGGCCGCGCTATGCGCGGAGCTGCTGGAGCGCTTCCGCATCCGGGCCGGCGGTCCGCAGGCGCTCGCGGCCGAGCTCTCCGGCGGCAATCGGCAGCGGCTGTGCGTGGCGCGCGCGCTGGAGAGCCACCCGCGCGTGCTGGTCGCGCATAATCTCACCCGCGGACTCGACCTTGCCGCCACCGCCGAGGCGCATCGGATGCTGACCGCGTTCGCCGGCGAGGGCGGGGCGGTGCTGCTCATCTCGAGCGATCTCGACGAGCTGATCGCGCTATGCGGGCGGCTGGCAGTGATCAGCCGCGGCCGCCTGCGTGCGGTGGGAGCCGATGAACGCTCCCCGGCGCGGCTGGGGCTGCTGATGGCGGGCGCCTGGTAGCTTTGGGCGGCGCTCGGCCGCAAACCCGACGCGCCGATCGCGCGGCTACTGCTTGAGGTGCTCCAACTCCATCGTGAACCCGATCGACTGAGCCATCGGGCCCTCGCCCCGGCTCTCCTGATGCGTCGCCTTGACCGGGCCCACGCCGGGGGCGAGCCAGTAATAGTCTTCGACGCTAACCTCGTCGTCGTCGGCTGCGAGACGCAGGCCAGCGGCCGCGCCGGGTGCGCGCGCGGTACTTTTCGCCGATGAGGCGGTGCCGGTGCTCCGGATGCGAATGCATCCGCTGAAAGTCCCGGCCGGCACGCTAACGTTGTCGCTGACGCTTTCGATCCTGGTCGTCGCATCGTACACGATGCCGTCGAAGGTGCGATCGATTTCGCGCCAACTGGTTCCGGCCGCGATCGGCAATTTGAGCACATAGGAATGATCGCTCAGCCGCGATTGCAGCCCTTCGCCTTCGTCGATCGCGACGTGGCGGATTCCCACCCCGTCGTCGGCGTAGAACTCGGTGTAGGTTTTATCGCCGCCCGCGTTTTGCTGCGGGACCGCCATGAAGCCGAACGTTTTGCGCGGCGCCTGGTTGGTCGTGGTCAGCTCACCGGTGGCTCCGGTCGAGCCGGTGAAGCGAAACGTCCAGGCCATCCCGGGCTTGAGCGGAAAATACTGCGTGAGGCCCGTCCGGGCGCCGCGCGTGCATCCGGCCGCGGCCATCGCCGCGCAGATCATTCCCGCCGATAGCGCGCTCGCCAATGCCGCGCGCGCCACCCGCGCGCCCGCGAATTTCGCGCTCGCAAATCTTCTCTTCATGTTGTCTCCCGGGTCTCGACAAGTTTCTGATGCGCACGATGCCGCGCCGCGGCGGATCAATCTCGCGCGCATGGGCGCGCGCGGCCCGCCTTGACTGCCAGCGACACCCAAGCCTAGCCTACATTTGAAAACTGGAAAATCGCGCAGCACTTTGGAGAGCGACCGGATCTATGAATGGCGTTCACGACCTGGGCGGAATGCATGGTTTCGGGCCCGTAATTCGCGAGCAGAACGAGCCCGTCTTCCACGCGGACTGGGAGAAGCGAGTCTTCGCGATGACGCTGACCGCGATGGGACGCGGCGTGTGCAACGTCGACGAGTTTCGCCGCGCGATCGAGCGCATGCCGCCGGCGGGCTACCTTGCCGCGACCTACTACGAGAAGTGGCTTCACGCGGTGGAGTCGCTGCTGGTCGAGAAAGGCGTGGCCACCCGCGAGGAAATCGCCAGCGGACATGCCGCGGCGCCCGCGCCGCCCAAGGCGACCGGATCGCTCGGCGGCGGCGGTGTCCAGTCGTTCGATGATTCGGCGGTCAAGCTGCGTTTCGATAAAAGCTTCAAACCCGGCTTCAAGGCTGGCGACCGCGTGGTCGCGCGCAACCTCAATCCGGAGCATCATACGCGCCTGCCGCGCTACGCGCACGGCAAACGCGGCGTCATCCGCTACGACCAGGGCGTCTTTGTTTTCCCCGATACGCACGCCCACGGCCAGGGCAGCAAGCCGCAGCACGTCTACACCGTGGTGTTCGAGGCCCAGGAGCTGTGGGGCCCGGACTGCAACGAGCGCGCGCCGGTATACCTCGATTGCTGGGAGGACTACCTCGAGCGCGATCGCACCGCCGCCAAATCGGCGATCAAGCCCGCCACCAAAGCCTCCGGCCAGACCGTTAAAAACAAGACCGTCACGAGCAAGACCGTCGTCAAGAAACGCATGGCTAAGGTCGCCGTCAAAGCGCGCATGGCCAAGTCCGCTGGTAAGTCTGCCGCTAAGTTCGCGGTCCGGACGCGCACAGCCGTCAGCAAGGGAAGTAAAAGACGATGAGCGAGGGACACGATCATCACGACGGACACGACCATCACAATGCTCCGCTGTCCGAGCCGGCCCAACGCGTAAAGGCGCTCGAGCAGTTGCTGGTCGAGAAGGGATTGGTCAATCCGCAGGCGCTCGACGAGTTAATCGACACCTACGAGCGGCGCGTCGGCCCGCGCAACGGGGCCCGCGTGGTGGCTCGCGCATGGGTCGACCCTGAATACCGCAAGCGTTTGCTCGACAACGCCGCCCGGGCGATCGAGGAGCTCGGCTTTCCGCCCGGCCCGCAGGGCGAGCACATGATGGTGGTCGAGAACACGCCGCGCGTGCACAATCTCGTGGTCTGCACGCTGTGCTCGTGTTACCCGTGGTCGGTCCTGGGACTGCCGCCGGTGTGGTACAAGAGCACCGCTTACCGGGCGAGCGCGGTGAACGATCCGCGCGGGTTGCTCAAAGAGTTTGAGGTCGACGTGGCCGACAAGGAAGTCCGCGTGTGGGACTCGAGTTCCGAGATGCGTTATTTCGTGATTCCCGAACGGCCCGCCGGCACCGAAGGCTTAAGCGAAGAGGAGCTTGCCGATCTCGTGACGCGCGATTCCATGATCGGAACGGGCTTGGCGAAGTCTCCCGCGCAGGCGCGCGGATAAAAACCGCGCGGCCGGCTCGAGCGCGCGGCGAGGGGAGCACATCGAGTGTCCGCTAAAACCTCGGAAGATTTGATCGCGGCCGCCCGCGCGCTGGCTCCCGAAGCGGTCTTCGGCGAGCCGTGGGAGGCGCACGCCTTTGCCGTCGCGGTGGCGCTGTGCGAGGCGGGACAGTTCCAGTGGGCGGAGTTTCAGCAGAGCCTGATCGCCGAGATCGGCGCGGCGGAAAAGACGGGCCGCACCGTCAAAGGCGGCGCCGACTACTACCATCACTGGCTCGGCGCGCTGATCCGGCTGCTCAAGGCCAAGGGAATCGTCGGTGGCGCGGAGTTGGAGGCACGCATCGCGGACGTGGGCCCGCCGCCGCCTTCACAAGATCCGCACGGGCATCATAGACGTGGGCATCAGGGGTAGGACGCCGCACGGGCTTGGTCCTGCGCGGCAGGCTATACGCGATGTATCGTTATCTGGTCGGCGCGATCGTCGTGGCGCTGATTGCCGCGGCGATCGGATGGAAGTGGCATCAGCAGGAGCAGGCTGACCATCAGCGCGACCAGGCGCAAATCAGCGAACTTTCGGGCCGCATCGGGCAGCTCCAGGATCAGAACAACCAACTCAACGCGGCGCTCGCCAAGGTGCAGGCCGAGGAGCAGCGCCTGGTCACCGAAAACGACCTGCTGACCAAGACCCTCGAGCAGGCAAAGCTGACCGGCAAGATTCCCGACAAGCTCCCGTATCCGCCTAAGTGAACGCGCCGCGCGCGCAATCTCGTGACGCGCAGCCTTGCAACTTCGCGACAAGTTGCGCGCGTTCGCCGGCCTACCTATCTTCCGGTGGCGGCGCCAGCGCGAAGCGATGCCATTCCGCCAGATGCGATAGCGAGCGCATGTTCGGCATCCGGTCCAGGTAGACATCGCCATTCAAGTGATCGGTCTCGTGCTGGATGACGCGCGCGTGAAAATCGCTCGCGATGAAATCCAGCGCTTCGCCGTGTCGCCCCACTCCCGTCACGCGAAGGCGCTTGAAACGCGGCACCCGCCCGCGCATCTCGGGGATGCTCAGGCATCCCTCCCAGTCCTCGACGGTCGCGCGCTCGAGAATCGTGACCTGGGGATTGATCAAGAACGTCAGCGGCACCGACGGCATCTCCGGATAGCGCGGATGATGCTCGACCTCGAGCACCGCGAGGCGCAGCGGCAGATGCACCTGCGGCGCGGCGAGCCCCACGCCGACGTACTCGCGCATCGTCTCGACCATGTCGTCGAGCAGGCGTTGGAACTCGGGCGTGTTGATGCGCTCCGGCGCGACCGGCTGCGCCATCGTCCGCAGCACCGGGTAACCAAGACGGGCGACCTTCAGAATCATCGCTGCGACCCCTTTCTTTTTCTCCCACGGACGGGCGCGATTATCGCCGGTTGCCGCCCGTCATGCCATCGCCTGCGCAGCAACTATCAAGTGACGCAGGCGCGGCGATGTCCCTCGAACGGGACGCGCGTCTCTGCGGCGGGACTCGGACTGTACGATACCGGGACGGTGCGTGCTCCGATTCGTCGCTCCCAGAGGCGGCGATTGTCGCCGCGACGCTCGAATTTTCGCGCGCCGTCAGGGCCTCGCTCTTGCTCCTGTCGTGTCTGGTGACGAGTGTCAGCGTCGGGCAGGCGCGCAAAACATTGGTGGAATAAATGGCAAGAGAAGGGTCGCTATGGTAAAAAGCGCGGTTCCATCTAACATTTATTTTATCTTGTTTTAACTGACTCTGAATGCGTTATGACCTTATATCTATAGAGCGAGAGTAGTCCCGTGAGGACCGAAGACGCATTGCGAAAAATCAGGCTACTGCGCCAGGTGAGGACCGAGAACGGCGCCTTGGCGACCGAGGTGGAAAACGCGGCTCGTCTGGCGAAAGTTCTCATGGAGCGCTACGCGATCAAGGCTGAAGACATCCCCGTCCACTCGTGGACGCCCGGTTTCCGGATGACCTGGATATATTGGCAGGAGTTGCTCAATGAATTCGGTTTTCAATTGCGCCATTTCGGTCGCCGCGGCAACGCCGACATCGGCGACGATAAGATAATCTACATCAAGCTCGGGACGGCCCAGTGGTGGATCGAGCAGCGGTCTGGCTGCGACCGGCAGACCAGCGTTCGTGACCGGGGTGTCGAAACGCTGCGCAAATACCTCAACGAGCACGCAAGGAGCTACTCCCTCTTGAGGCGCTGACGCCCAAACGTTGCGCGCGAGCGAAGATCCACGCTCGTCGGAAATTTTCCGGCGCTCAGGGCCGCTCCACTCACATCGGCTGCGAACCCGCCCTTTTATAGGTTTCTGTAACTTTCGCAATCTCGCAGGGTACTAACAGGAGCAGGGTCGCCGCTCGAAGCTGTGGGCTCGAGAGGAACCGCGTGTCCCTTGATGCGATTGTCGGATCAAGCATGATCGCAAGCACGAAGGAAGGACAGGCATAGGAGATGAACCGCGCGATGCCGCAGCAGCCTAAACAAGACCGCGTACAAGATGAGCAAAAAAGCCGGGAGAAAAATCACGCGAAGATTCCCGGCCGGAAAATTCCCAGCCGTCGGACCATTTTGGGCGTGCTCGCCGCGGTCCCGTTAGCGATCGCCTGGGAACTGTTCGGCGGCGGCCGCTCGTCGGATGGCGCCGACGCCGCGACGGCATCTTCGGACGCAATCGGCGAGGTCGAGATCGTAGAGTTCTCCAGCGACGGCCAGAGCAAGGGGCGGGTCATGGTCAGCAAGGTAGTGAAGTCCGATCAGCAATGGCGCAAGCTCCTGACGCCCGAGCAATTCGATGTGACCCGGCGCAAAGGCACCGAGGCGCCGTATACTAACAAGTATGACGAAAACCACGCGAAGGGGCTTTACCGGTGCATATGCTGCGCCACGGCGCTGTTCAATTCGGATACCAAGTTCGACTCGGGCACCGGATGGCCGAGCTTCTACCAGCCGATCGCAAAACAGAACGTGCGCACCGACGTCGATCGCTCGTTTTTCATGAGTCGTACCGAGGTGGTGTGCGCGCGATGCGACGCGCATCTGGGGCATGTGTTTAACGACGGCCCGGCGCCGACGGGTCTGCGCTACTGCATGAATTCCGCGGCGCTCGATTTCGTCCCCGCCACGCCTGCGACCAAGCCGGACTAGATTCGGGCCGCGGACCTGCTCGGCGATGAATTCCGAATCAGCGCCTCGACCGCGCGCAAGCGTCGGCTTGGAAATCTATCGAATCATTTGACTCTTGCTGGCAGGTGCGAACGAAAGTGCTGAAATCTCAAAGAGCATGATGTAAGGTCAGCCGGCGCCCGCAAATCCAACGCACACAAGGCCTTCCGGATCGTATAGTGCGACGGCATCGTGCTAGCGGCTGGGTATTTGGCGCGAGAGGACCGGTTGGCGATGACTTTGCATTTGTGCAGCGGAACCCGTGACGCTTTCATAGCGATCGGATTCGTGTTGGTTGCCGGCGCGATCTTTTCTGCCGCGGTGCCGGTTGCGGCCGAGGTGATGTGCCCGGATACAATAGCGGTCACGGAGAGCGCCGCCGCCGTCGGCGAATGGCAGGTCCGCGACTCAGGGGAGAAACCGGAGCTCGAACGGGTGACGATTTACGAGGGACCGCCCGAACAACAGGCCTCGCTCAAGTACGATAGGGAGATCGAACGGAAATCCGAAATCGTTCAGACGTGGAATCTGCCGTCGAGCAAAGAGGGATATTGGCTTGCCTGCGGCTACAGCAACACCTCGAAGCAGCTTTACCGTAAGCTCCCCGCCATGACCGCGACTTGCGGGGTGACTTTCGATCGCGGCGTGAATTTTCCCGACGGCAGCCCGGTGATTCGCCGCGTCCGCTGCTTCGCCAAATGATTCCGGGCTCGGTAACCCGCACGATCGTCGCAGCCGGCTAATCCGCGATGAACCTGGCGCATAGCCTCTGGTGATTTGTTTGTTTGGTGATCCCAGCGGGAGTCGAACCCGCGTTACCGACGTGAGAGGCCGGTGTCCTAACCACTAGACGATGGGACCAGGCGGTGCGCGCCTCTCCACAAGGGAGAGTTGGCTGAGGAGGGAGGACTCGAACCTCCAATCCCCTGATCCAGAGTCAGGTGCCTTGCCAATTCGGCTACTCCTCAGCGCGCAAGCAATCATTTATAGCCGACGCCGGGACGTGCGTCCATGCGCGCCGCGCCGCCACGGACGCGGCGACCGCGCGCCGCTCCTTCATCTCGCGCGTGCATGTAGCGCGCGTGCATGTAGCGCGCGTGCATGTAACGCGCGTTCAGCGTGCGGCGGAGAGCCGCAGCGTCTCGGCGTGGTGGTTTACCAGCTCGTCGCAGCGCTGGAGCAAGGCCGGGTCCTGACAATACTGCTCGATCATGTAGCTCAGCTCGCCGAGATCGTGGACCAGCAAGCGCATGCAGCGCTCGTACTCGTCTTGCTGCTGCAGTGCCTTGAGCAGATCGCCGACCTTGTCCTCGAGTTCGGTCTCTTCGACCTCGAGCGCCAGTCCCAGCGCCTGCTCGATCGTGATTCCACTCTCGGCTTCGCGTGCGCCACGCTCCAGCAGCGCGCCCAGCCTCGCCACGCTCGCGTCTTCGAGCACCACCGGGCTTGGCCGGTCGAGCATGCCTTCGAAGTCGAGCACCGTGGTCACGAGATCGAGCGCGCCGACGTGGCGCGCTTCGTCACGCGCCATCCCAAACCAGAACTCGTGCAGGCGCGGGTGGCCGGCGAAAGTCTTGGCGAAGCGCACATAGAGCGCCATGCTTCGCCTTTCCAGCGCGATGGTGGCTTGGAGAACTTCGCCCGTCGTCGGCATCGTGAGGCTGATGATAGCCCGCGGGCGGCACCGCGCCAAGGCCGGCGCCGCCCGCGGCGAGTTTAGCGCGCGAGCTCGGTCGCGCGGGTTTCGCGGATGACCGTCACGCGGATTTGTCCGGGATAGGTCATGTCGGTTTCGATCTTCTTGGCCACGTCGCGCGCCAGCATCGTCGCGTCGTCGTCGGAGACCTGGCCCGGCTCGACGATGATCCGCATCTCGCGTCCGGCCTGAACGGCGAAGCATTTCTCGACGCCCTTAAACGACTTGGCGATGGTCTCGAGGTCTTCGAGCCGCTTGACGTAGCTCTCCAGCACCTCGCGCCGTGCGCCCGGGCGCGCTCCGCTGAGCGCGTCGGCCGCGTCGACCAGCGGCGCCAGGATGGTCTCGGCCTTGACCTCTTCGTGATGGGCCGCGATCGCGTTGACGATCTTCGCCGACTCGCCGTACTTGCGCGCAAGCTCGGCGCCGATCAGCGCATGCGAACCCTCGACCTCGTGAGTCAAGGCCTTGCCGATGTCGTGCAGGAGCGCGGCGCGGCGGGCCTGCTTTTCGTTGAGCCCAAGCTCGGCCGCCATCGCGCCGCACAGAAACGCAGCCTCCAGCGAATGCATCAGGACGTTCTGCGCGTAACTGTACCGGTACTTCAGCATCCCCAGCAGCTTGACCAGTTCGGGATGGATACCGTGGACGCCGACTTCGATGACGGCGCGCTGGCCGGCCTCGCGGATCGATTCCTCGACTTCCTGCTCGGCCTTGCGCACAACCTCTTCGATCCGGCCCGGATGAATCCGGCCGTCGGAGATGAGGCGCTCGAGCGAGACCCGTGCGATTTCGCGCCGGATCGGATTGTGGCATGAGATCACGACCGCCTCGGGCGTGTCGTCGATGATGATATCGACGCCGGTGGCGGCCTCGATGGCGCGGATGTTGCGCCCTTCACGGCCGATGATGCGGCCCTTCATCTCGTCGTTGGGCAGCGCCAGTACCGAGACAGTGCGTTCGGTGACGAATTCGCCCGCCAGCCGTTCGATCGCGATCGAGACGATGCGCTTGGCGCGGCGGTCGGATTCCTCGCGCGCCTCCTCCTCGACCACCCGGATTTGGCGGGCGGCGTCATGGCGCGCCTGCCCGACCATCTCTTCGACCACCTGGCGCCGGGCTTCCTCGCGGGTCAGTCCGGCCACCGCTTCGAGCTTGGCGCGCGCCGCCTCGATCAGTTCCTGGCGTTCGGTCTCGCGGTCGGCCAGACTTTTCTCCTTCGCGCGAAGGCCTTGTTCGCGCCGGTTGAGGTCGCCTTCGCGCCGCTCGAACGCCTCCACCCGCTTATCGATGCTCTCCTCGCGCGCGGCGAGCTTGGTCTCCAATGCGGTCAGCTCGCGATTCTGTTCGCGCATTTCACGTTCGGCTTGCGCGCGCACCTCGACCAACAGGTCTTTGGCCTTTAGTTCCGCCTCCTTGACGATCAGTTCGCTCTTGGTTTTTGCATCTTCGACAATCGTCTGCGCTTCGCGATGAGCGGTCCCGGCATCGGCGACCTGATGCCGCCGCCCGGAAAGGTAGACCGCGAAAATCATCATCGCGCCACCGATTATCAGGAACAGGACGCCAGTCAGCACGCCCATTTTGGTTGACCTCCTTGGTCCGTCGCTTGCGCGGCCGCGGCTGGCGCTCCGCTGGCCGCGTAAACGGCGGACTCGGTCACGATAAAATCCAGCCGCCGGTCATGGGCCTGCTCCGGCAGCCGGTCAATCAACTGAAACGAATAGCCAAGCCCGGCGGTCACCGCTTGGGCAGAGAGCGCGGCCAACAAGCGGTCGTAATAGCCGCCGCCGCGGCCCAGGCGGGCGGCATCCGGTGTAAATGCGATCCCCGGGACGCACACCAGCGCGGCGCCGAGCGCCTCAGCTTCAAGCGCTCCGGCGGCGGGCGGCTCCAAAATTCCAAAGGCGCCGGTGCGCAATTCGCTGAGGTCGGACACGGCGCTGAGCCTTATCCGGCGATGCTTGCGGTCGGCTATCGGGTAGTAGAGTTGGCGCTGCGAGCGGAGCGCGTCGGCTGCTATGAGATCGGTTTCGACCTCGCGGCCCAACGGCGCATAGAGCACGACTTTTGCCGCTGCGAGATAAGCGTCTGTGGAGAGCAGACGGTGCTGTACGCGCGCCGACAGCGCGCCGGCATGCGCGGCAGACAGACCCGAACGCGCCTCGGAGAGGACGGCGCGCAAGTATTGTTTTTCGTCCGCCACTGCTCTTAGCGGTGGCGGGTTCGGGCTAATTCGGCGGTTGCGCTGTGCGATCGAGCGCCCTCGGCCATCGGCGTTGCCGCGGCGGCCCTGCGGGCGTTGCGGGCTCCATAAGTTCACGCGGCCCGGGGCCACGCCATGAGTAACCGAGAACCGGCACCAGTCCTATATCTTGCGAGCGCCGCATCGCGCTTCTAACAGAGATCCTCTATCCCCCCGCCATCACTAGCCGAGCCCGCCGACCCGAAGCCTCCAGGAAAAGCCGTGCTGGCGCGGCATCTACGAATCCATCGCCACCGACAGCCGGCGGTTCAGCGCTTCGATCTGATCGATTAACGCTTGATGATCCCGCTTCAATCGTTCGAGTTCGTCGGCAAAATTCAACGCCGCCAAAATTGCCACGCTCACCGAGTTTACCGCGCGGCTATTGGCACGAATGTAGTTTATCTTTTCATCGACGGTCGCCGCCAGAGTCTTCGCCCATTCATCGCCGCTATCGCTCAATACGGTCAGGCTCTGGCCCATGATTTCGACGTTGATGCCTTTCATCATCGCCTCAGCTTGCACTCAGCGGCGGCCTGCCTCGACCCAAACGTCAGCCCAGATCGAGCCCGTCGAAGCGGGCGAGGATTTTCTCGATCCGCACCTTTATCTCGTTGCGCTCGGCCTCATGTTGTTGGCGCTCGGAGCTGGAGCGGGCTTGAGCCTCGTTAAAACGTTGTTCACTTTCAGCCAGCCGCTTCGTCAGTGCCGCAATTTCTTGCTGCAATTGCTGGATTCGGTTGACCGATGCCTGGATTCTGTCGTCGAGTTGCTTAAGCGCCTCAAGAGTCATGGCCGATGCTGTTTCCACCTTCAGTTTAATTTTGGATTAATAAAGCTGTCAAGCTGCATAAGAACCGCTGGAAGCTTCAGGACGCGAGTCGTCTTCGGCAAACAGCGCTTCCACAAATTCACGCGGGTCGAAAGCCCGCAAGTCCTCAACATTTTCACCCACGCCGACGAACCGCACGGGGAGCTTGAGCTGCTCGGCTATGGCGATCACTACACCGCCCTTGGCCGTGCTGTCGAGTTTCGCCAAAACCACGCCCGTGAGCAACACCGTCTCGCCAAAGATCTTCGCTTGGCTCAGCGCATTCTGCCCGGTGGTGGCGTCGAGCACCAGCCAGCATTCGTGTGGCGCGCCGGCGAGCTCGCGGCCGGACACGCGGGCGATCTTTTTCAGCTCTTCCATCAGATTGGTCTTGGTCTGAAGGCGCCCTGCCGTGTCGATCAGCACCGTCGATACGTTACGTGCCACCGCCGCCTTGATAGCGTCGAAGGCCACCGCTGCCGGGTCGGAACCCTGGTTCTGCTTGATTAGATCGACGCCGACCCGTCCGCACCACACCTCAAGCTGCTCGATCGCGGCCGCACGAAAGGTATCCGCCGCCGCAACGATCACCGTGCCGCGCTCGGCCTTCATCCGCGCCGCCAGTTTGGCCACCGTCGTGGTTTTGCCTACTCCATTGACCCCGGCCAACATCACTACCAGCGGTCCCTCGGCCGGGATGTTCATCGGGCGTTCGCTCGCCGTGAGCATCCGCGCGATCTCATCCTTGAGCGCCTCACGAATAGCGTCCGGGCGGGTGCCGTCCTTGACCCGAGTCCGCACGGCCTCGACCAGCTTGAGGCTGGCCTGGACGCCCACGTCGGCGGCAATCAGCGCCTCCTCGAGACCCTCGCAGATTTCGTCGAGCTTTGCACTGCCGGTTATCGCGGCACGGATACGGGCGAGCAGATTTTCGCGCGTGCGGCGCAGTCCCAATCCGATTCGCGCGGGAGCTTTAGGCGGAACCGCAACAGCCGGCGGCGCGATTGGCTCGGCAGGAGCAGCTTCGACCACTGGCTCGGTCGGAGCAACTTCTATGGCCGGAGCAACTTCTATGGCCGGAGCAGCCTCGATGGCCGGAATAGCTTCGATGACCGGCGCAGGTTCGACGACTGGCTCGGCGAGCGTGGCTGCGGGAGGTGCGTGCGCGCTCGGTAAAGGCGCTATCTCTTCGGCCGGAGGGATTTCGGGTGGAGCCGCGGCCAATTCCTGCGCCGCAGCGCTCTCAAGTGTCCGAAACCTGCGCCGCTTGCGCGCGCTGAATTCAATTAAAATCGCCAATACCAGCAGTACGACCTGGCTCGCCACCACTATTAGGGCGAGGCGATCCACGAACGACAGCTTGGCGACAATTTCGGACAGCGTGAGATGGTCGAGGGATGACAGCCAAGCGAAAATCGCGGCCATGGCGGACGACAATCTGGCGAAAATCGCAGTTATGGCCGAGGACACGGCGGCCAGAATCGCGGCTATGGCGGACGACAGTCTGGCGGGAATTTTGGTTATGTAATCGGGCACGCGGAGGGCGATCCTTGGGGAAAAAGATTTCGGAGCTGCGTCCGGCCGGGCTGCTGCGCGTATCGAACCGCCGGTCTTCTCACCTGTCTTCGGCGCCCGGCGCCGAACGCCTCACACAATAACAATACCCAAGCGTGATCGGAACCGAAGCGGTCAACCAAATCGCAGCCCGCGAGGCGTGGCATATTCAGACTTCTGCTACGCGAGGCGAACTGCCTCGCGAGACGGACTGCAACGCGCGACTGCTACGCGGCGCGCGGAATCGCCAGCGAGATCAATCGGGAGATTCCCGGCCGTTCCATCGTCACGCCGTGGATGTGGTCGGCGCGTTGCATGGTGCGCTGGTTGTGCGTGATCACGATGAACTGAGAGCGGCCCTTAAGCTCGCCAACCAGGCTGGTGAAGGCGGCGAGGCTGAACTCGTCGAGCGGCGCGTCGACCTCGTCCATCACGCAAAACGGGCTGGGATTGAGCAGGAAGAGCGAAAAGATCAGCGCCATCGCGCACAGCGCCTTCTCGCCGCCCGAGAGCAGCCCGATCTCCTTGACCTTCTTGCCGGGCGGCTGGACCAGAATGTTGACACCGGCTTCCAGCACGTCGTCGGCGGGCAGCAGTTCGAGCCGGCCCTTGCCGCCACGCAGCAGCTTGGGGAAAAGCTCGGCAAAGTTGCGCGCCGCGCCCTCGAAAGTTTCGCTGAAGCGCCGGCGCGCCTCGCGGTTGAGCTTCTGGATCGTATGGGTGAGGTCTTTAACCGCCGCTTCGAGATCGATCCGCTCGGTGTTGAGCACGCCCGAGCGCTGCTCCAGCTCTTTCACCTCGCTCTCGGCGGCAAGGTTAACCTCGCCCAGGCGCTCGGCCTTGGCGCGCAGCTCGGCCAGGCGGGCTTCGTCGGCCACGGCGTCGCGCGCGGCGAGCGCGGCCGCAAGCTCATCCTCGACCGCGGCAAACTCGGTCTGAAATTTCTCGGCGAAGCTGCGTCCGAGTTCTCCGGCCAGCGTGCGCGCGCGTTCGCATCCGAGCGCGCACTCCATCGCGTCGCGCTCCAGCGCCTCGGCCCGCGCCCGCGTCTCGTCGAGTTCGGCCCTGAGCACCTGAAGCGCCGTAGCCGCGGCCTCGCACGCAATGCGCATTTCTTCGGCCCCGGCGTCCAGCTCCACCTCGCGCGTACGCGAGGCTTCGGCCTGCTCGGCCAACTGATCGAGTTCGCGTACCAGCTCGACGCGCTCGTCGCCCAAACGCGAAAGCGAGGCACGGTCCTTCCCGATCTGCGCCTCGAGCTCGTCGGCCAGGCGGCGAAGATGTCCCAGTTCCTGTTCGACCGCCCCCAGGCGCGCGCGTCGCGCCTCGACCCTGGAGGCCGCTTCGAGCATCGCGGCCGCCGATTCCTCGGCGCGCGCTTTGCGTTCGGTCATCTCGGCGCGGATTGCAGCCAGGCGCTCGCGTCCCGCCGCCTCGCCATGGGCGAGTTCTTCGAGCCGCGCGTTGGACTCCGCGATGAGCCGCGCGATTTCCTCCAAGCGCACGCGGGCCTGCTCGTGCTGACCGCGGGTGGCGGCAATCTCGCTCTCGACGCGGTCCAGGGCGCTATGCCGCTCGCTCATTGCGCGTTCGGCGCGCGAGAGACCGTCCCGCTCCTCATTGAGTTCGCGCCGCGCGGTCTCGAGCGCGGCGTGCGCCGCCTCGAAAGCCGAGCGCAGCAAAGCGGTTTCGGACTCCGCCTGCTCGACGCGCGCGGCCGCCTCCTCGAGCGTTGGCGCGTCGGGCGCGGCCGCCTCCTCGGCGTCGTCGCCAGAGGCGGCGCCGCTGCCGCCGGCGATCATTCTGCCCGGAGAAACCAAGTCGCCCTCGCGGGTGACGAAAAGCGTGCCGTGGCCGTTTAAGTTCGAGGCCGCGAGCGCAGCGCGCAGATCGTCGGCGACGACTACGTGACCGAGCATCGCCTCGGCGACATGGCGAAAGCGCGGTTCGACTTCAATCATGTCGAGCAGGCGGCCGGAGATTCCGGGCGCTTCGATCGCCGAATGGGAATCGGCCGGGCCGGGCTCGGGGATGAAGCTCAGACGGCCGGCACGGGACGCTTTGAGAATCTCGATCGCGCGGAGCGCCAGATGAGGCGACTCGACGATCACCGCCTCGGCTTCCTCGCCGAGCACTGCGCCCAAGGCCGCGCGCATCGTGACCGGCGCCCGCAGGACCTCGGCCAGCATCGCGGGCCGTTCGGCCGGCCGCTCGCCGTTGAGTGAGTCGAGCACCACGCGCAGGCGCTCGGCGGCGCCGCCCTCGGCGCGGCGCGCGACGTCGCGCTCGGCGCGTGCGCGAGCGGCGCTCAATGATTCGCGCAGCAGGGCCAGCCGTGCCGCGCCTGCATCCAGCGCGGAGCGGGCCTCCTGCTCGCGTTCGGCGGCCTCTTTGCCGCGGCCTTCCAGGGTCGCGAGCGCGTCGCGGCGGGCGGCGAGTTCGCCGCCTGCCGCGTCCAGCGCGGAGCGCGCGGCGCCCAGCGCCTCGTCGAGCGCCGGGATGCGCTCGGCGGCGGCGCGCAGCCGCTCTTCGAGCTCGGCGCGCTCGCCGCCGAGCGCACCGAGGCGGCCGCGTATCGCGGCCGCCTCGCTCATCAGCTCGGCGACTTCGTCGCGCGCGTCTTCGCCGCGCCGCTCGGCGTCGCCGAGCGCGGCCGCGGCTTCGTCATGGTGCTCGCGCAGCGCGGCGAGGGCGGCTTCGCCGCCGTCGTCCTCGTTGCGCTCGCGTGCAAGGCGCGCGGCGGCTTCGGCACGGGCCGCGCGCGCGGCGGTTGCCTTGGTCTCGAGTTCTTCGAGCCGGGCCGCCAGCTCGGGCGCGGCCGCGTCGGCCGCGCTCAGGCGGCGCTCGATAAACTCGCGCGTATGGCCACGCTGAGCGGCGGCGGCGCGCAAGTTGTCGAGCTCGCGGCCGAGCGCGGTCAGGCGATCGCGCTCGGCCGCGAGCCGGGCGGCAGCCGCGTCGGTCTGCGCTTGAAGTCCGGCGAGCGCTTGGCGAGTCGCCTCGCGCTGCGCGTCGAGTTCCTCGGAGCGGGCGCGATGTTGCTCGAGGCGGGCGCGCTCTTCGAGCAGCCGGCGCGCGGCGGTGAGCCGTTCCAGCTCGCCCAGCTCGATACGGATCGCCTTGTAGGCCTCGGCCTTTTTGGCCTGGCGGCGGGCGAAAGCCAACTGGCGTTCGATTTCGGCCAGCACGTCGTCGACGCGGGCGAGGTTCTCGCGCACGCGATCGAGTTTGCGCTCGCTCATCTCGCGCCGTCCTTTGAAGAGCGAAAGCCCGGCCGCTTCTTCGATCATCCCGCGCAACTCGGCGGGCTTGGACTGGATGATTTCTTCGATACGGCCCTGTTCGATCAGGGCGTAGCCGCGGCTATGGATTTGCGCGGCCATGAAGAACTCGGTGATGTCCTTCAGCCGGCAGGGAATTTTATTGATGAGATATTCGGATTCGCCCGAGCGGTAGACCCGGCGCGTGACGCATACTTCGCTCAGTGCGGCGAAGGGCTCCGGAAGCGCGCAGTTGTCGTCGGCCTCGAGCAGCAGCGAGACTTCGGCCATCCCGGCCGCCGGATTGGAGTCGTTGCCGGCGTAAATGAGGTCTTCGGCGCTCTTGCCGCGGAGCCGCGTCGCCGCCTGCTCGCCAAGGACCCAGCGAATGGCGTCGACCACGTTGGATTTGCCGCAGCCGTTGGGACCAACGACCGCCGTAATCCCAGGCGAGAAGCCGACGCTTGTCGGCTCCAGAAATGATTTGAAGCCTACTAAATCAAGGCTTTTGAGCCGCATACCATCATCGCCTCCGCCTCACCACATCCGCATCCCGAGCTTAGCCGAAAGCGCTTGGCCGTGAAACCGCCCACGGCGAATCGTATCCCCTACGCGGAGAGCAGCCTGTGGATATCGTGCGGGATTGGGCGGAGTGCGGTCCAGACGCTGCTGATAGCGCAAATTCCGGCTTATTCTTGCAGCTCGGTATTCCAGTACGCACTGTCGACCGCCGTCAGGTACGGCATCCACTCGCGATAACGCTTGAGACTGAACATCTCGGCGCTAAACGGCGTCCAGTGCGGGCGCACGGGCTTGCGCACCAGCGCCATCCGGGCCTCATCGGGTGTGCGGCCGCCCTTGCGCCGGTTGCAGTTGTGGCAGGAGCAGACGATATTCTCCCAAGTCGAGAGCCCGCCGCGCGAGCGTGGCATGACGTGATCCAGGTTAAGCTCGGTGCGCGCGAAGCGCCGCCCGCAGTATTGGCAGGTGTTGCCGTCGCGGGCGAAGATGTTGAAGCGCGAAAAGCGTACGTGGCGACGCGGCACCCGCTCGTAGGCCGTCAGCAGCAGCACCCGCGGCACGCGGACGAAGCCCCCCACCACGCCTACGCGCTCGTGATGGGTCTCGATGGCGAGGTCACGCCAGCTCGCGAAGTCGAAGGTGTGGTACTGCTCGTCGACCGCCCGCGCGACCCCCTGGTACAGCAGCGCAAAGGCACGCTTGACCGAAGTCACATGGACGGGCAGGTAGGAGCGGTTGAGGATCAGGACCTTGCTATGTAGCAGGGCCATCCCCGACGGGGGCAAGGTCAGACTGTCGGCCGCGGCAGACATTACAAAACGAGTATCGGCACCTGTGAGCCAAGTCAAGGCGGCTGGGCCGGCGCAAAACAGGTTTATGCTCCGCGCCAGTGCGGCTTGCGGACTTTGCGGCCTCTGCTATGATTCGATTTAAGCTTCGATGGCGTGTTCGATGGCATATTGGATGGGTGGAGGGGTAAGCGACGAAAACGCAGCCGCGCCTGCATTTAGACTGCTGGAAAGCGGTGGCGCTGTCCGTCGGCGCTGCGTGCGGCGCGCCCTGCAACGCCGTCCCGTGTGACCCGCCTTCCCGTCCGTCGCCCCCGGGTCTCTGGTGAAACGTGAAATTGTCATTAATGCGAGCGCGCTCGAAGTGCGTGTCGCACTGCTCGAAGACGGCTCGCTGACCGAGCTCTATCTCGAACGCCAGCAGCATCGCGGCCTTGCCGGCAACATCTATAAAGGCAAGGTTACGCGGGTATTGCCCGGGATGCAGGCCGCGTTCGTCGATATCGGCCTGGAGAAGGCGGGCTTCCTGCACGTCTCCGACTTTCATGACGACGTACAGGCGGTCGGTTCGATCGCAGAGGTAATCGGCGAAGACGACGTCGAGACCTACCCGGTCGACGGCGACGGCGGCGACGAACCGACGTCCCTGGAAGGCTCGCAAAATTCACAGGATTTGCAAGAGTTGGCGGAGCTGGAAGAGCTGGAGCCGCCGCCGCTGGAGCGCCGAGACGATAGACAAAATGTGCGGCGGGACGAACGTCCAGGTTCGCGGCAAAATGCTCGACAAGGCCCGCGGCCGGACCTGCGACAGGACACGCGCCGAGGCGTCCAGCAGGATGTAGAACAAGAAGCGGAACGAAATCTAAAAGATGAACTGAGCGAAGTGAGCGACGTGTCGGCAACGCCCCCTGAGGGTGAGACCGAGACGGCGTCGGCGACGCCCGCGCTCGAGGGCGAAACGGCAGCACCGGGGGTCACCAAACGCCGGCGCCGCCGGCGGCGGCGCGGCGGCAAGGCGCACAAGCGCTCGCGTCCGCGCGTGCACGAACAGCGCACTCGCATCCCGATCGAGCAGCAACTGCAGCGCAATCAGGAGATCATCGTTCAAATTGCCAAGGAGCCGATGGGCACCAAGGGGGCGCGGCTGACTTCGTCGATTCTCGCTGCCCGGACGCCATCTGGTCTACATGCCGACCAGCGGCCACGTCGGCGTCTCGCGGCGAATCGGCAGCGCGGAGGAGCGCGCGCGGCTGCGCGCGGCGGTCAAAGAGCTCGGCCGCGTGCAGGGCGGATTCATCGTGCGCACGGCGTGCGAGGGCGTGAGCAAGCGCGAAATCCAGCGCGACGCGAATTTTCTCACGCGGTTATGGGCGTCGATACTGGCGAAGAGCGAGAGCAGCCCGCCGGCCTCGATTCTCTATAGCGACCTCGACGTGGCGCTGCGCACGGTGCGCGATCTGTTTTCCAGCGAGATCGACAAACTCTGGTGCGACGATCCCGAGACCTACGAGCGTATCGAGCAATTCGTGCAGCACTACATGCCGCGATTGCGCGCGCGGCTTACGATGTACCAGGGCGCCGAGCCGATCTTCGACCACTTCAAGATCGAGCCGCAGATCGAGCGCGCGCTCGACCGCAAGGTCTGGCTCAAGTCCGGCGGCTACCTGGTTTTCGACCAGGCCGAGGCGCTCACCGCGATCGACGTCAACACCGGCCGCTTCGTCGGCAAGACCAACCAGGACGAGACGGTGCTGCGGACCAATCTCGAAGCGGCCGAAGAAGTGGTCAAGCAGCTACGCCTGCGCAATATCGGCGGGATCATCATCGTGGACTTCATCGACATGTCGCGCGAGCCCGACCGCAAGAAAGTCAGCGACGCATTGCGCGAGGCGCAGCGGCGCGACAAGGCGCGCACCTCGGCGCTCAAGATCTCCGAGCTCGGGCTGGTCCAGATGACCCGCAAGCGCACCCGTGAGAGCCTCGAGGAACTGCTTACCGACGCCTGTCCGCACTGCGAGGGCCGGCGCGTGGTCAAATCCGTGCCGACGCTTGCCGCCGAGGTCCTGCGTGGAGTCCATCGCGAGGCCCGCCGCCGCGGCGGCGACGACATGCTGCTGGTCAAAGTCCATCCCGCCGTCGCGCGCTACCTTTACGACCACGGCGCGCGCGACCTCGAAGCGCTCGAGCGCCGGGTGGGGATTAAAATCGTGCTCCGCGCGATGGAAAGTCTAGAGCCGGGCAGCTTCGAGCTAAGCTTGGCGCCCGCCGCGGCCTGAGCGCTTAAGCCGGCCTCGAGGGAAGAGGTCTTATTTTTTTCGCGTACGGGAAGAAATTCCTGATGGGAGCGATCGGTCCCTTTCCTATTTAAGCGCGGCAGCAGTTGCTTTGTCGACTGGTTGCCACGTCGCATCCGGATTGTATGCCACCATCTGACTGACTATCTGGTCGGTATTGGGACCCAGATCCTTTTGATAAATCTGACCGTCCTGGTTGACCATGAAGGTCATTACTCCAGAGTTGCGATAGCTGACAGGATAGGCAACCAGCGCGAATCCTCCGGTCATCTTGCCGTCGACGATGTAGTTTTTGGCGCCACCCGGCGCGTCGACTCCTTGACTGGTCAGAATTCGATAAATGTAGCCGTGGAAGGGATGGGGTTGGCCGGTGGTGTGTTGTTGATAGCCTTGGCTGGCCGCCTCGGCGACCAGCGGACCGAGCGGACTTTCCGGCTGCACGCCCGCTTGGACCTCCCAGAATAATCCGTCCTGCGTTCCGGCGGTGCTCCGGAACCTCTGAGCGTATTGATGCTCCGACGCACCGTCGTGCAGCACGGCGTAATAGTCTCGTTGAGCATCGGCGATTGCAGCGCAGACCCTGATCACGTTCAGTTCATCGGAACCGATCCGCCGATATAAAATCTCCTGCTTGCCGTATTTCGTGTCGAAATACCATTGAGATCCATTTTTCTGGAGTGGTATAGGAGTCGGCCAATTCTCGGTGCCTATATAAAGGAAGGTTCTTCCATCGCCAGCAGCAGCATACTGATGCGATACATGATACTGGGCGGCAAAGGTATTCTGTTTGTTCCGGTCGGCGACCGGATCGCCGGAGGAAATCAAGTCCCGGCCGGATGGGCCCAGAATCGCCAGCATTGCCGCCTCATCGTGATTCCCCACGGCCGCGGCGAAAGCGTCGGTCGCCTCCGTAGCCGAATTGAAGGCTTTCTGGCCGGGCTCTTGTGCCAAGGCTGCTTGGGAGCAGCCAAGCATAAGCACGAAACCGACCCCCAATACCGGCAGAGCTAGCCAACCCGTCGTGCTTCTTCGATCACCGCCCATTGGCTGACGCATTGCTTTTTCTCGCCAGCGGCGATTAGTGGCCATGACCGTCGCCTCCACCGTGTCCGCCTCCGCCTCCGCCGTGTCCGCCTCCACCGACGGTATATCCACGACTTGCGCCACCGTGATGTTCAACGCTGCCGTAGCTGGTCCGGCCACGGGTGCTCGCGGCCCAGGCCTCGTGAGCCGGAGGATAGCCACCGAACAGACCGGGCTGCGGATACGCGCCATACCCCCGGTACGGGTTGTTCGAGTAGTAGCTATTGCCGTAGTAACCCGGACTTGAGTAGTAGCCCGGCCTTCCTCCTCTCCATCCACCGACGTAACAACCCGTTACCAGAGTTGCGAAGAGCAACGCTCCAAGGAGTCTCATTTTCCGGCCGCCGATAGATCCCATTCCCATTGTGATTCACGCGTGCGGCCGCGTTCTTGCGGGCTTGATGATTGCGAGACTCGCGATCCCGACGACGCAGGTGGCCACGCCCGCGATTCCAAAAGCCTCCCACCATGGGAACGACTGATGGAGCAGCAGGATCGCGGCGCCCAGAATGCATATCGCACCGCAGACTATCAGGGTGGCTATTGCCAGGAACGCTGCCGCAGTGGCTATTTGAGCTTCCAGAGCCGCGCGCATTGTGATTTGAAACATATGCAGCTCGGACTGGAGTATGCGCGATACATCGTTTACCGCCCTTTCAATCAGGGTCGGCCAGTCCGGGTAGGTCGGGAGACCGACATCATTCGTCGGAGGATGTTTGTCCGTCATCGCGTTCCACTTTCTTCGCGTGAAGACCGTCTCGAGAGGGCGAAGCCCAGCAGAGCGGCGATTACGATTGGCCCGGTCACGCGATTCTTGGCGGTTGAGCCGATGAAAAAGCCCATGGCGCCTGCCACCCAGCAAGCGGCAGCGGGATAGCTCTCGACAAGACGGTCGGGACGAAGGTCCTGTCCCGCGCGCTCGACCTTCGCATTGACCTCGGCCAAAGTGTCCCGAAGATTCTGACGCGCCTCGTCTCGTTCATCCCGAGTCTCGGAAATCTGTTCTTCGGTTGTCATGTCCTTAGTCATCATGTCTGGAGTCGTCATGTCTGGTTGTCATGTTTTTAGGTTCGTGAGGACTTTGCGCCGGTCGGCCTTCCGTCTTCGCGAGTGCCGGCGACCATTCCAGCGATGAGGCTGGCCGCGGCGCTTTGAAGAGCAATCCGGCCAACAATTGTCAGCATCGCCCGGCCGAGTCGGCAGTTAAGCCCTCCGCCGACGATGAATCCTGCCGCAGCGGCAAGCGCCAGCGAACTAATCGGCTCGTCCCTGACGTACTCGCTTACGCGACGAGGTTGGCAGCGCTGCGGAGCGGCGGTATCGGCTGAAATATCCAAGGACCACTCTCTCAGGAAACACGCCGGACGATCTGCGCAGCGACGTAGCCGATCGCAAAGGCGGCTGCCACAGCTATCCACGGTTCGCGCCGAACGAAGTCGCCAAGGTCAAAATTGAGACCTTCGTCCTCGGCATACTGCTGCGCGGCCTTGTAGGCGCCTTTTACCGCCTGACCGGCTTTCTGCGCGGTTTCGCGACCCTGATCTACTGCGTCGCGAACCGTCGATTTTGCAGTCTCCTCAAATGTCATTGTGGTTACCTCTTAGCTCTTAATGTGGATTAACTTTCAGCAGCATACTTCGACGCATGGCCGCACGCTCCACACTTCGATATTGCTCGCCCCGCGGCAAGCGCAGCAGGCGTCCCGAGGTCAGTATCAGTTCTCCAAAGAACAGATCGTAACGTCGCCGAGGTCTGGTCCGCAGATAATCTTTCTCCTCGATTGACACTCCCCCGATGACAGTCGCTCACTGCGTCAACCCGCCACCCGTCACGATCCAGATCAACTCTCAAGCTACAGCGATAGAGTTATTATGGGAGAAAATATTCTCGGCCAGCGGATGATTCACGTATCGACGGCTTCAGAGAAGACCCCGCTACGAGCGAACGCGGACCATAGATTCCGCTTCCTTTCGGAAGATGTAGTTGCGCGCCGGCTTTTGCGAACGATGCACTCGTGTTGGACGGCTCGACGTCCATTGAATTCTCGATCCTATCCACGCGCACGATTAACTGCCGACCTTGACGAATAAGCAGATGCTCGCGCTCCAACTCGGCTAAATGTTCGGTGACTCTGGGTCGCGAGGCACCCACCAAATCTGCCAGGTCCTGGTGGCTAAGAGAGACTCGCAAAAGGGTGCCACGTGACTCTATGACTCCGAAGTTCGAACATAGTTGAAGAAGTGCAGACACGAGACGGGTGCGCAGATCGAGGCCCAGGAGTAAACTGACGCCGCCTTCGAAGAAGCGATACCATTGCGTCAGATCGTTCGCGTGAAATCTCTCCAAAGCGGATCGCGGCGCCGTCCTGGTAATGAGGTCGAATTGGGCCCAGCCCATACTGCCGACCCTGCAATCGCTATGAGCCTCGCAGCGAAAATGCCACCGGCTGACTGCGAGAGAAAGAAACTCGGGGAGTGGACCAGGGGCGAGTAAAGCTAACATTACACGCTGACCACACCGATTCAGACAGGTAATTTTTGCCGCGCCCCTAAGCAGGACATGAAAACCTGCCGCCAAGGCCTCTTCAGGCAGAATAACCTCGCCCTTTTTGAAGTTTGCCGAATCGAGGCCGCTCGCAAGCTCGCGCAGCGCGCTGGTTGAAAGAAATGACAGGGGCTCCAACCGATTCAGCAAATCCAGGTCGGTGCGACTCGAGCTGTTCGGTGTTTCCATTTGCTTCACCTTTTCTGCCAAGGGCTGACCAACTCACTTATCGGGGCGCAAGGACCATGCCATCGTTTGCGGCTGGGAAATGATCTTTCTCGCTAAGGCGGGCGTCCGAATCGACTGATATTGGATCAGCGTTTCACAGGGGTGTCTCCGATAGGACCAACGTTTGGTTCTATCGGAGACATACGCCCTGGGCCGAACCGGAGTAGCCGCTACATTTTCGAGTCAGTTGATGACCGACAATTTTGGGTGCTGGGTCGGCTTACCCAACGCAGCTTCGCCACGCGTCCTTCGACGCTTGCTTCGACCGGAGCGGGAGTTTAGGAGGCACTGAGGGTGCATCCGAGCGCGATCTGTCTCGCGCTACGACGGCTCGACCGTGGCCGCTGCCACCAACGCGGCGGCGCTTTGAATCTGCCCGAAATGAATCTTGCCGAGGTCAAATTCTTCGAGCGCCTTGATCATGCTGTTCAACGCCGCGCGGCAGGTCGGCAAATTCTTGCGCGCGCGGCTTAGCGGATTACATCGCGCCGCGATGTAATTTTTCAGGTAGGGATGTATCAGGCCGCGCTTTTTGCCGCGCGCGACCAGCGCGGTCAGGACCTCGTCGGCGCGCGCCACCAGCGCGGCGCGTTCTTCGCGTTCCTCGACGGCCTCGCGCAGCGTCCTGGTCAGGAAACCGTCGACGCGACTCAACAAGGGCGCGTACACGCCGCCCGAAAAGCGCGGCGTCTTGTCGTACAGGATTCCGAGAGTGATGAAGTGGGCGCGCTCGAACTCGAAAGCGAAGTCCTTTTCGATCGCGCGCGGCGCCGTCTCCAGGCGCGCGCGGTACATGCGGATGACTTCCAGCGCCTTGTCCTTCAAATTGTGCGCCTTCTCGGTGTTGAGCGCGAGAATCTGGTAGGCGACCTCCGGCTCCGCTATCACGATCGCGGGAATCGTCTTTGCGCCGAGCTTGGTGGCGGCGGCGCGGCGATGATTGCCGTTGGGGGTCCAGTAGCCGCCGTCCGCGCGCACTACGACCACCGGCTCGGTGAAGCGGCGGAGCTTCTTCATCACTTCGCCCAGGCGCTTGAGATGGGCCGGGCTGAGATCGCGCTGGAACGGCGTCCCCTTGAGCATCGCGGCCGGCACCAGCGCGAAGAGCTGCCAATGCGCGCCCAGCGGTTCCTGGTAGGCCGCCAGCGCCGCGCCGCCGTCGGACTCGATCGCGGCGGCCAGCTCGTCGATCGCGGCCGGGCGCTTCGCGCCGCGCGGGAAAGTGGCTATTTCAGCTATTTCAGGATGCTCGGTCATAGCAAGTCACTGGGCATGTGATTTGGCGCGTGACTGGGCAAGTGACTAGTTCATTCAATTCTCAGTAGCTGTTATCCCCTCACTCTTACCCTTTCCCCCGAAGGGGCGAAGGCGTGAAATAAAGAAGAAGTAAGAGACAAGGAGAGAGGTATCAACGCCCTGCGCTTAGCGCGCGCCCAAGCCGCGCACGGCCGGTATCACCTTCGACGCAAAACGCTCCATCGTCGCCATCACCTCGCGATGCGGTATCTGGCCGCCCGCGTTGAACCAGCATACGAGCTGGTCGATTCCACTATGCTCATAAACGTCGTTGATGCGCGCGATGCATTCCTCAGGCGATCCGTAAACCGCCATCGTCTGGTCGACCGTCTCGTAGGTTATCGTCGCCGCCCACTCGCGCACCTGCTTGAGATAAGCGTAAGAGCCTTGATACTGGCCGCTTCCGCCGATCGCTGCCTGCTCGCCGATGGTGCGGAAGTAGTGCAGCAGGCTGCCCTCGGCCTCGGCGCGCGCGGCGGCGCGGCTCGCGTGCGGGCATACGAAGAACAGCGCGGCGACGTCGCCCGGATGCTCGGGACGCGCGCCGGTCTTGAGCGCCGCACGATAGGCGCGAATGTGCTCGTAGAAGCCGGGCACTGGATTGATGGGCGAGGCGACCAGCACGTCGTAGCCCTTGCTACCCGCGAACTGAGCGGTCTCGGGGCTGTTGGCGGCGATTCGTATCGGCGGATGCGGCTTCTGGAGCGGCCGGGGCACCACCGCGACATCGGCGACCTGGTGAAAGCGGCCCTTGTAAGTGATCCGCTCGTCGGTCCATGCGCGCACGATTATCTCGAGCGCCTCCTCGAAGCGCTCGCGGCTCTCGTCGCGCGACATGCCGAAGCCCTGGAAGTGCACCGCGATAGTGCCGCGCCCGACGCCGTACTCCAGCCGGCCACCCGTCAACAGGTCGGCGGTGGCGGCTTCCTCGGCGGCGCGCAGCGGATGATGGAACGGCAGCAGCGTCACAGCGGTGCCGAGCCGGATGCGCCGAGTGCGCTGAGCGATCGCGACCGCGACCATCAGCGGCGAGGGCATGATCGAAAAGGTCTTGAAGAAGTGCAGCTCGGCCAGCCACGCGACGTCGAAGCCGAGTTGGTCGGCGAGCACGATCTGCTCGATGGTTTCCTGGTAGCGGGTGGGCTCGGATTGCTCCGCTGCACAGGGTAGCTGGTAGAAAAGGCCGAACTTCACGATCACACCCCCCTCGTGGCGCCGGTTCACGGCGTCCATACGCGGATGGTTCGTGCGCGGACCCGCGCACGGGGCGCGCCTCCGCACGCGCGCGGCTGAGTGCTTCATTGCACAACGCTTGCCGCCACGGCAACCCGCGCCGAGGCGCTCGCCGCTGGAGGATAGCGCCGGCTGTTCGGCGCGCGCGGCTGGTCAGATGTTCAGTCGATCGCTCGCCGGTAGCTCACGAGCTCGAGCAGATTGCCGTCGGGATCGAGGAAGTACATGCAGTCGTGATCGCCCCAATCGATCGGCCGTGCGCTCTCGACCCCGGCCTCGGCGAGACGCGCCTTGGCGGCGGCGAAATCGGCGCGGCTCACGCGAAAGGCGTGATGGCCCCGCCCGAGCGGACGCGAAATTCGCGCCTGGCGTTCCGCCGGCGGTATCGGCGGACGCGCCACACCGAACAGTGCGAGGTTCTGCCCGCCGCAATCCAGCAGCACCTGGTCGCCTAGATGGGTGACCACGCTGAGCCCGAGGATTTCGGTGTAGAAGCGCTCGGCGCGCGCGAGGTCGCTGACTTCGATTCCGAAATGGTCAAGCCGCTCGAGTTTCATTGTCGCACGGTTTCACGGTTTCTCTGTTTCACTGTTTTCACAACATTTCTGACCCGGCGCTCCGAGGTCGCGGCTGGTGACGATTCTATCCCCTCTTCTCGTCCAAGTCCCAGGAGAGATGTAAAGTGCGACGCGCGTCGGGGATGGTGAAAAAGCGGCGCGCCGGATGATAGGTTAGAGCCCGCGTGCAGCCGCTGTTGGAAGTCAAAGATCTCCGGACCTCGTTCTTTACCGATGCGGGTGAGGTGCGCGCCGTCGACGGCGTGAGCTTCGCGGTGGAGCCGGGCAAGCTGATGGGCCTGGTGGGCGAGTCGGGATCGGGCAAGACGGCGAGCGTGCTCTCGGTGATGCGGCTGTTGCCCGAGCGGGCGCGCGTGATGGGCGGCGCGGTGTTGTTCGAGGGGCGCGACCTGCTGAAGCTGAGCGAGCCCGAGATGCGTGCGGTGCGCGGCGGGAAGATCGCGATGATCTTTCAGGAGCCGATGACTTCGCTCAATCCGGTGTTCACTATCGGCAGCCAGATTGGCGAGGCGGTGCGGCTGCATCAGCATACTTCGCGGCGCGAGACGCTCGAGCGCACCATCGAGGCGCTGCGCCTGGTCGGAATCGCCGATCCGGAGCGCCGCGTCAACGACTATCCGCATCAGCTCTCGGGCGGGATGCGTCAGCGGGTGATGATCGCGATGGCGCTCGCGTGCGAGCCGAAGCTGCTGGTCGCCGACGAGCCGACCACCGCACTCGACGTCACCATCCAGGCGCAGATTCTCGACCTGATTCGCGAGCTCCAGGTGCGGCTCAAGCTGGCGGTAATCCTGGTCACGCACGATCTCGGAGTGGTCGCCCAGTATACCGACGACGTGACCATCCTGTACGCCGCGCGGGTGATGGAGCAGGCGCCTTCCGCCGAGCTGTTCCGCAATCCGCTCAATCCGTACACGCGCGGGCTCCTCGAATCGATTCCCGGCGTCGACGGGAGCCATCATCGCCGCCTGCGGGCGATCGCGGGCAGCATCCCCAACGCGCTCCATCCGCCCTCGGGATGCCGGTTTCATCCGCGCTGCCCGATGGTGGTCGACGAGTGCGCGCGAGTCGATCCGCCGCTGGTGGCCAAGGCCCCGCAACATCTGGTGGCCTGCATCCGTGTCTAATCCGACGCCCGCCGAGGACCGTGCCACCGCGGCGCCCGCGGCGTCCGGCGCGCTGGTGAAGACCGAGGGTCTCCGCAAGGAATTTCCCGCCGGCTCGCTCGACCTGCTCGGCCGCAAACGGCTGGTGGTGCACGCGGTCGACGGCGTCGACCTGGCGATCAGGCCCGGCGAGACCCTGGGACTGGTGGGCGAATCGGGGTCCGGCAAGTCGACGCTGGGGCGGTTGGTGCTGAAGCTGCTCGAGCCGACGGCGGGGCGGGTGCTCTTTGACGGACGCGACCTGGCGGCGCTTTCGCGCCGTGAGCTGCGCGCGCTGCGCCGGCAGATGCAACTCGTCTTCCAGGATCCCTACGCGTCGCTCAACCCGCGCATGCGGGTGCGCGCGATCGTCGGCGAAGGAATCGAGATTCATCGGCTCGCGCGCGGCAGGGAGAAGGAGGAGCGGATCGTCAGCCTGCTCGAGATGGTAGGGATGGGCGCCGACGCGCTCGAGCGCTACCCGCACGAGTTTTCCGGCGGCCAGCGCCAGCGGATCGGAATCGCCCGCGCGCTCGCCGTGGATCCGCGCTTCCTGGTGCTCGACGAGCCGGTCTCGGCGCTCGACGTTTCGATCCAGGCGCAGATTATCAACCTGCTGCAGGACCTGCAGGAGCGGCTCCATCTCACCTACCTTTTCATCGCGCATGATCTCCGCGTGGTCGAGCACATCAGCCAGCGCACCGCGATCATGTACCTGGGTAAGATCGTGGAGCTGGCCGACCGCGACGAGATCTATGCCAACCCGCGCCATCCCTACACACGCGCGCTGCTCTCGGCGATCCCGGCGTTGCACGGCGCCGCGGCCGGCGAGCGTATCAAGCTGCCGGGCGAGATGCCGAGTCCGCTCAATCCGCCGCCCGGCTGCAGCTTCCATCCGCGATGCCCTTATGCGAAAGATATCTGCCGGACCGTCGAGCCGCGGCTCGAGACGGGCCGTGGCGGGCACGCGGTCGCCTGCCACGTTTTTCCAGCGCCGTAGGCGCGAATTCAGTGTCGGCTGATGACCAAGGTGGGTATCCCGGAACAAGTTCATAGTGGCCCGGACCAGGCTGCGGCGCAGTCCCCGGCCGCTATCCCGGCGGCGCCCGGTGCGGACTGGGCCGAAGAACGGACGCGGGTCGCGGTCGCGCCTAACGTCAATGTTTCGGGGCGCCTGGCGTTCAAGGAGCCGGTGCGGATCGAGGGCAATTTTCGCGGCGATCTCAGCTCCAACGAGCTGGTGGTGATCTCCGATCAAGGCAGCGTCGAGGGCCGCGTGCGCACTCCGCGTCTGCTGGTGTTGGGCGTATTGCGCGGCGATATCACCGACACGCGTTTGGTCGTGCTCGGCCCGCGCGCGCGGGTTTTCGGACGTATCGAGACCGATGTCCTGCGCGTATGCGAAGGCGCACGGCTCAATGGAGACGTGCGAGTGCCGTGCGGCGAACCGGCGCCGCGCTAGCGTCTTCGAGCCTCGCCTGCCGCGGAAAAAACGAAAAACGCCGGAGCGATTCGCTCCGGCGCACTTCATTTAGTATCAGCCGATAGCAGTGTTCAAGCCGAGGCGACGCGAGCGGCTTTGCCCGAGAGGTCGCGCAAGTAGTACAGCCGCGCGCGGCGCACGCGGCCATGGCTCAGCACCTGGATTTTTTCGAGCCGGGGCGAGTGCAGCGGGAAAATGCGCTCGACTCCGATTCCGTAGGAGACCTTGCGCACGGTGAAAGTCGCGCGATTGCCCCCCCGATTCATCTTGATGACGATGCCTTCGAAGGACTGGATACGCTCTTTCTCGCCCTCGACCACTTTGACCTGGAGGCGCAGTGTGTCGCCGACGCGGAAGACAGGGAGGTCTTTGCGCACTTCGCGATCTTCGAGCTTCTGTATGGTTGCATTCATGGGAGACTGGTTCCTTGAGTAGAGCCGCCAAGCTTACCGTAACGGCCGCCATGACTCAATCTCCGGGGGCAGGGCCTTTGCGCCACCCTTTCAAAAGCAAAAGCCGCGGCGCGCAAATTCACCGGGGCTCGGCGACGAAGCCAATCACGTGTTTGACGCCACCGAGTCTGGAACGCGGTGGAAGACGCCCCTGACGAGAACGCCAACTGCGGCGGCAATCTGTGGTTACAAACCACTTGCTCGACCACGAATCCGGGCGTCTGCCTCCCCTGGCTACGGGCAATGCCGAGGTTGGACAGAATTAGCCAGCGCTCGACCGGACTGAGTTCATTTTGACCAGCTATTTCTGCGCCCGCCGTCGAAAACGTTCCGTCTGATAGCCGCCCGGATTAGTATATCGATAACGTCTCGGTGATGGGCGCCTTCACCTCCGCGCAATTACCAGGGCGGAACCCGACACGTTTTTGCGGAAGGCCGGACATTGCCGAGATACGCACAGTCGCACGTTGGCACACCGTCCGCTAGATTTTCCGGTGATGCGCCGCGGCCGATACGCCGGCGCGTTTCGGTTCTGGCGGCCTTGCCGATTTTGATAGCTGTGACAGTCGCGTTTGCGATAATCGCACCCGGCCTGGCGCGCGCCACGATAAACACCTGCACCAATCCGATCGCGGCCTGTCCCTGTGCGATTCGCTCGGCGGGCAACTATTCCATCTCCGGCCCGGGCTTGATCGCGAATCCGCCCGGCGGCTGCATCCGCGTCGCGGTGCCCGGCGTCACGCTGGACCTTGCGAACGCGACCATCTCTTCGTCTCCATCCAACGCTGCCAGCGTCGGCGTACACGTGCTGGCGCACGCGACGGGTGCGGTCGTGACGGGGACTTTGAACGCGCCGGCGACGGTCACAGGTTTCACCACCGGAGTCCAGATCGATGCGCGGAGCGTGACGCTGGAAAATCTTATCGCGCAAGCTAATGGCGTCGGAATTCAGATCAACGGCGGAGCGGCTTACGGCAGCGCGCTTGCCGTAAATGACAGTTCGCGCACCGGCATCCTGATAAATGGACCGGCCCCGGGCCCCTTCCTGACCGGCGTCAGCGTGGACAGCACCCTGGGCTTTGCGGGGATCGAGCTCAACGGCGTGCACGGGGCGTTTCTCAACAACCTGACGGTCACCGGCAGCGCGACTTACGGCGTGTGGCTGCTGTCCTCTTCGCGCAACGTGATCGCCAATTTCAGCGTCTCGCGCAACACCATCGCGGGGATATATCTCGGATGCTGCCGCAGTGGCGGCCTGCTAGGCAAGGCATGCACGACAGTTCCGCCTGCGCCGCCGAGTAACGGCAATATTCTGACTTCAGTGGGCGACCCCAGCAGCGCCGACGGGCCGAGCCAGCCCGGGCAGGCTTACGGAGTGGCGATCGCGGCCGGCAACGTGGGCAACCGCATCGTCGGCATCGAAGGCTCGGGCAACGGCAACGGCAGCTTCGGGGTCGACGCGCTCGATGGCAACCCGAACTGCGCGACTAATCTGTGGACCGCGAACCAGTTCGCTATCACGAGCCCGCTCAGCGGCTGCATTCATTAGTCATAACTGCGGCGGGGCCATCTCGCGCTGGATCCGGCGGCGGCGGTTGAGCAGCAATCCGCTTACCAGCAGCGGTGTACCTACTATCGAGACCAGCACGCCGAGCGGTGCGCCCACCGACGCTGGCGCGCTCGCTGAGCTTACCACCATGTCGGTCCCGAACGTCAGCAGGGTCGCGCCAATCACTATCATCAGGTCGGCTGCCAGACTCATCGTTCCTCTCTTCTATTCCGCGAGTTACTCCCGCGACGTGCTCCCGTGCTTTCCAAAGGCCGGCGCGCCGCTTGCGCGCGTTTCCGGCGCGAGGCCGCCTAGCGGCCGCGCAGGCGATCGAGAATGATGCTGGCGGCCGCGCGCACCGAAAGATGATTGTAGTCGCCCGTACCGCGAATCGCCTCCAGGGCGAGGTCGGCCCGCGCGCGCGCCGCCGGCGCCAGGCCGAAGCCGGTGCCGAGCAGAATCAGGACCGGTGGCGCGTCCGCTTGCGCCATCCGCTCGCGCAGCGCGGCGAAGCTTAGGCCCTGCTCTTCGCGCGCCGAGGTGTGAACGATCTCCGGCCGCCGGCCCGCAGTGCGTTCGGCCGCGGCGACCGCCGTGTCGAGGTCGTCCACGATTTCGATCAGGTTGAGCGCCTCGACCCGGCGCGAGTCGTGACTGCGGCCGTAACCGACGTGCCAGTGGTCGATCACGCTGCGTGCGAACTCGCGCTGTTCGGGAACCGGATGGACTACGTAGAGCGCGCGCACGCCGTAGGTGCGCGAGGAGCGGGCGAGATCGTGGAGGTCGAGCGAGGTGATGGCAGACGTGATGATGCGGCCGTTGCGGTCGACGACGGGATGATGAACGAGAGCGAGGAAGATTTCAGCCACGGTTGCGGGCCACGAAGGGGGTTACGGGCGGCGGCGCTTGAGCAGGTCAGGGCGCCGGCGCGCGGTGCGCTTGAGCGCTTCGGCCTTGCGCCACTCGCGGATTTTCTGATGGTCGCCGCTCAGCAGCACCTCGGGCACGCGCATCCCGCGAAACTCCTCGGGCCGCGTGTAGTGCGGGTACTCGAGCAGGCCGCCGGCAAACGATTCTTCGTCGAGCGAGGAGGGATTGCCGAGCACGCCCGGCACCAGCCGCGCGACCGCCTCGATCAGCACCATCGCGGGCAGCTCGCCGCCGCTCAGCACGTAATCGCCGATCGAGATTTCCTGGTCGACCTGGCCGCGCACGCGCTCGTCGACGCCTTCATAGCGGCCCGTGACCAACAGCAGTCCGGGGCGCCGGGCGCTCAGTTCGCGCACGATCGATTGGTCGAGCGGCTCGCCCTGCGGCGTGAGCAGCACGCGCCACAATCCCGGATGCGCGCCCAGTGCGCTTTCGATCGCGGCGAACAGCGGCTCGGGCCGCAGCACCATCCCGCTGCCTCCGCCGTACGGCGTGTCGTCGACCTGGCGATAGTTGCCGAGCCCATGCTCGCGGAGCGCGTGCGCCTCGACGCGCATCAGGCCAGCCTTGAGCGCGCGCCCGACCATCCCCGGCCAGTTGGCGGCGGCGAACATCTCAGGGAAAAGCGTGATGACGTGAAATTCCATCGTTGGTGATCCGACGCCGAGCTTAATCCAGCAGCCCCGGCACCGCTTCGATCGTAATCCGCCGCGCCTGGAGGTCCATCGCCTTGACCACGTCGCTGATAACCGGCACGAGCACCTCGCGTTCGCCGTCGCGCACCACCCATACGTCGTGCGCGCCGGTCGACATGATGTCCTCGATCGTGCCGAGGCGCCGCCCGTCGGTCAGCATCACTTCCGCGCCGGCGAGCTGGAAGTGATAGAATTCGCCTTCCTTCAGTGGTGGCAATTCGGCCGCAACGACCATCACGGCCCCTCCGCGCAGCGCCTCAGCCGCGTCGGCGTCGCCGATGCCCTCGAGGACGATCCTTTGGTTGCCGGCGCTGAGCGCGCTTGAGCCCAGTACCTTGAATTCGCGCCGGCCGTCCGCGGTTTCGACGAACAGCCGCTTCAGCGCAGCCAGCGTGGTCGAGCCGGGATCGTCGGTACGCACGCGCAGCGCGCCATGCAGGCCATGGCTTCCCGCGATATAGCCGATGCGCAGCAAGCCGTCGGCGGTGGGCCCGATAAGTGGACGCCGTGCCCGTTCCGTGGCCGCCGCCGTCGAGCGCCGGTCGTTTAGCGGGCGCACTCGGCGATTGGACATTCTGGAATTACGAGCGTCGGAACGGCGACTATTTATCTTCGATGATTTCGAGGACAACCTTACGATTAGTCCTCGAGGCTACCGCGTTGAGAATCGTGCGGATCGATTTAGCGGTGCGCCCCTGCTTGCCGATTACCCGCCCCAGGTCTTCTTTCGCCACCCGCAGCTCAAGCACCGAGGCAGTATCGCCCTGGGTCTCCTTGACTTCGACCGCGTCAGGATTGTTGACCAACTGCTGCGCCAGGAACTGTACGAGCTCCTTCATGGCTGGCTCCTAGACCGAGGGGTTAGGCAGTGCTGGCTACTTGCAACATGAGCTTCCTTACCGTTGCGGAGGGCATTGCGCCGGAGCCGATCCATCGCTGCGCCTGGTCCTTTTGCAGATGGACCTTCGGCGGATCGAAGGACGGGTCATACGTGCCAATCTGGGCCACACAGCGGCCGTCGCGCGGCGAGCGGCTATCAGCGACCACGATACGGTAGAAAGGTCTTTTGCGGCTGCCATGACGGCGCAACCGGATAACAAGTGCCATAAACGATAAGCTCTCCTGTCGGTATTCTAGCTCCCAAGGCCCAGGCCGCGCATCATGCTCCGGCCCGATCCGCTGGTGATCTTTTTCATCATTTTGCGGGTCTGTTCGAACTGCTTGACGAAGCGGTTGACCTCCTGAACCGAGGTCCCGCTGCCGGTCGCGATGCGTGCGCGGCGCCGTCCGTTGAGAATCAGATGGTTGTTACGTTCCTGCATCGTCATCGAATCGATTATCGCCTGGATGCGGACCAGCTCGCGCTTGGCTTCCTCGGAATCGGCCTGTCCGGCGATCTTCTTGAGCCCGGGAATCATCCCCAACAGGTCGCCCAGCGATCCCATCTTGCGCAGCGTCCGCAACTGCTCGGCGAAGTCGGTGATGGTGAATTCGTTTTTTTTGAACTTGCGCTCGAGTTCCTTGGCCTTGGTCTGATCGTAGTTCTGTTGTGCCTTTTCGATCAGGCTGAGCACGTCGCCCATTCCCAGGATGCGCGAGGCCAGGCGGTCGGGATGGAAAACCTCGAGCGCGGCGAGCTTCTCGCCCATGCCGGCGAACAGGATCGGCGCGCCCGTGACCGCGCGCACGGAGAGCGCCGCGCCGCCGCGCGCGTCGCTGTCGAGCTTGGTCAGCACCAGGCCGGAAATCTTGAGCCGCTCATGAAAGCCCTGCGCGACGTTGACCGCGTCCTGACCGGTCATCGCGTCGGCGACCAGCAGGATGTGATGGGGCTGGACGGTGGCGCGCAGGCGCTCCAGCTCGTCCATCAATTCTTCGTCGATCTGCAGCCGGCCGGCGGTGTCGAAGATGATCGCGTCGTAGCCGGCGGTCTCGGCACGCGCCAGTGCGCGGCTGCCGATCTCGACCGGGTCTTCGGTCTCGCGCGTCTCCAGCACCGGCGCCCCGATTTGAGCGCCGAGCACGCGCAACTGTTCCATCGCAGCCGGCCGCCGTACGTCGGTCGAAACCAACATTGGATGGCGCTTGCGTTCTTCTTTGAGAAACCGCGCAAGCTTTGCCGCCGAAGTGGTTTTGCCCGAGCCCTGCAGCCCGACCAGCATGATCTTGACCGGCGGTTTGACCTTGAGGTCCAGCTCATGGGTGCTGCCACCCATCATCTCGCGCAGCTCGATCGCGACGAAGCGGATGAAGTGCTGCTCGGGCGTCAGCGAAGCCAGCACTTCCTGGCCAAGCGCCTTGCGCTTGACGTGCTCGATGAAGTCGCGGACGACCCGGATATTGACGTCGGCCTCGAGCAGCGCGAGCCGGACCTCGCGCAGCGCCTCTTCAATATTGCGCTCGGTGACCCGGCCTTGACCCTTGAGTTTTTTGAAAACGCCTTCGAGGCGATCGCTTAACGTGTCAAACATGGAGCAGGCTGATGAAGGGCCGTTGGCGGAATTGGCTTTGTGATGATTACTCGGTCCAGACAGAGAAAGTTAAGCCACATATATGGGTCAAGTCAACAAAAACCCTCAAAACGCCGCTTTGCGTGGGCTTTTGTTGGCACTGACAGACTGAATCGCGCCGCTTGGCCGCCGGGCGCGGGGACGGGGTCGATTCGCCGTCCCTGCGCCACTGACCCGCTCGCGCGCGAGTTCAATTCTGCTTGGCGTCCCACAATTGCCGCCACCACGGCTCCGGGCGATCGGCGGGACTGAGCCCGACCTGTTTGAGCACACCGGCGAGGTCCCATCCGGTTAGGTCGGCGAGCGTGGCGGCCTCGGTTTCGTGCCGATGCCTGAGCCCCGCGAAATAGTTGGGCGCGGCCGCGCACGCGTCGGACGATCCGGACCAGGGGTGGCGGATGACGTAGCGTGTCTGGTAATTTTCCTGGTCCTGCGTCTGTTGGAAAGTCAGGTCCTCCGGGAAAGTCGCGGCCGAGTAGCGTACGTGCAGACGGGTCAGAATCACCTGCACCTGGCCGCTCGACGGCATCGGGAAGATCCGTGGACTCATCCTCGACATTCCTGGTTGCGGCCCAGCTTGCGAATTGTCGTCGAACCAGAAGACCCCGAGCTGGCGCAACTCCTCGCGGCTGAGCGGAGGCGCGGCGCACGGATCGCACCATCCCATGTTCCATACGTATTCGGTGAACACGGTGCGCATCTCGTCGCGTTTGACCTGTTGGTCGAACATCGCCGAGTAGAACTTGCCGAACTCGCCCTGCACGAATTCGGGCACGTCCCTCCCGCTCGGCAATTTCACCGTGCGATAGTCAGTGGTTTCGACCCGGCCCTCGCGCGATAGCACGTATATGATCAGGTCCTGCGGCCCATTGGCATTAATCATCCCCAGGCGAATAGGCAGCATGAACTTGGGCGATTCGAAAGCGAACTGGATCGGCCGCAGATAGCTGAGCCCGGTCCGCTGATGCTCCTTGAGGTTGACCCGCGCGACGAAAAACTTCATTCCTTGACGGATATAAGGCGCAAGCGCAGTGCCGAGACCGTCGGGAATGTGGTAGCCGCTTTGCGCCAGCCAGGTTTGGAGCCCGTCGGATTGCGTGGCCGAGAGAATCACGATGTCGTACTCGCCGACCGTGTATTGCGCTTCGACCGTGACGCCGAGCGCCTTCGCGTTCGTCCGCGCATGCGAATCGGCAAACGCACTGGCTGGCGCTGCCGCCTGCATCCCCAAACGCATCTCCGGCATCGGCAGCGGGCACGGGCTGGGGTCGTAGTACTCGACCAGGCGCGGCGCGCTGTAGCTATCGATGTGCTGGAAGAGTTCGCGGTTACCGATATGAATCTGGCCCTGTTGCAAAACCACCGGCACCGGTATTACCAGTGCGAACTCCGCGGGCTCTCCCTGATAGTCGTTCATCAGGCTCAGCACGGTGCGATCGCCGTCGCGCACCATCACGACCTGGGAGGCGTGATTGTAAAGCTGTGCGTCGGCGCGGCCCACGTAGAAGCCGCAGAACGCCCGCGCTTCAGCCGGCGGCCACAACACCAATATCGCGGCCGTCAACGCGCCGAGCGCCAGCCTCGCCGACAGAGTTCTCTTCACACGCCGAAAACTCGGCCGACCTGCGGATATTAGCGCTACCATTGAGGCCTCCTTGCCCGTCGATACTTTCTCGTACGGATGTCCAGTCGAATTTGGGCGCCGGCCACAGCCAGTCCCACACCGCCACCATCGGGGCCGTGACCAACAGCGCCCACAGGACCGCGTTAGTGCCGAACAGGCCGTAGCCCCACGCGTAAGCGATTGCGGCCACCAGCGCGGCGTGCGCGATGCGGCCTTTGACGTGACCTGGCGTGGTCATCGGATCCGAAATCATGAAGAACGCGAACAGCAGCAGCGCGCCGCTACTGAGCTGATGCGTCCACACCGCCCAGTGCTGGCCGAGCCACGCGACGCGCGCCGCCAGCGCGCCGAGATAGAAAGCCAGGAACATCCAACTGATGTCCGCGCGCCGCGCGCGGCTCGCGACCGTCGCGCCCAGCACCACCAGCCATCCCGCCAGCGCCACGTCGTTGCCCCACTGGCCGGGTGAAATCCAGGTTCCTGGCAACAGCAGCAGCGCCGCGCCGACCCCGAAATTGGCCGGGTTGAACAGATGCTTGCCGCGCACGCGCAGTATGAATTTCGATGCGATCGCAAAAGCGGCCGCCGCCGGCAGCGCCCACAAATTATCCGCGCGCAAAAGCAGGGTCAGGCTGAGCGCCGTGATCGTGGCGCTCAGCAGGGTGGGCGAGGGCTTGCGGGTATGCCGGTCGAGCAGGCGCTGGACGCTGAGCGCCGCGGCGAACGTCAGTGCGATTTGTGCCGGACGCAGGCTGAAGTCGCGAAGGTACGCGCCGGCCGCAAGCAGCACTCCCAGGAACGCTATCTGGAAAATCCGAGGGTCGCGCGGCACCAGCGCCGCGGCTCGCGGTCTGAGTCCGCGAGTGGCCACCAGTATCGGCGGCTCATCTATAGCCAGTAAATCAGTGGAAACCGCGACCGCGCCGAACTCCATGCTCCCGTTCCTCGAAGCTTGGAACGAGCGAGGCCGCGATCCTTTGCAGGATTTTTTTGTGCGAGTTCCTTTGTGGAAGTTTCTTGGTGTGAAATTTTTCGCGCGCGATTTTTTTACGGCAGCCCGCTCACACCGTCCGCGGCGCCGGGTTCGGCAATCGGTTCAGTTGGCCTGTTGCCAGTTGCTGCCGCCGTCGAAAGTGCTGTAGGTCACGCCGCCCGCGGTGAAGATGGTGGCTACGTCCTTGCTGGCCGCGGTGATACCGATAACGTCGGAGGCTGTGGGCGAGTTGACTCGCTCCCAATGTATCCCGTCCCTGGTCAGCAGAATGACGCCCTTGCGGCCGACCGCCCAGCACACCTTGTCCGATGGGGCCATGCCGGCCAGGAACTCGGCTGGCATGCCGGTGTACTCCGGAGTCCAACTCTTGCGATCATTGCTGCGATATATCACCCCTGAATTCTGCAGCGACCAGTAGATCGAATGATCCGCCGGCGAGATGAGAAGTGCGTGCGGGGCAACCGGGATGCCGCGTGCCAGCGGCGCTATAGCCGGCGCGCTGGCGACCGGACGTTCCGCCATCGCGGTCTCGTTACCCGCGCCCGCGCTGGCGGTCCCCGACGGAGCCGTGGGCTGCGGAGCGCCTGGCGTCTGCATATGAATCGAAGTCCCTGACTGCGGCGCAGGTAGGAAGGACGAAGTTCCAGCGGTTGAGAGTTTGGAGGATCTGGCTAGCGCCTCGCGTCGCGCGCTCTCCATTTGCCGCTTCAGGTCGGCGTCCCATTTCGCCCGTTGCGCTTTCAGCGCCAGTTCCGCCTCGTGCTTTTCTTCGGCAAGTTGATGCTTCGCAAGTCGTTCTTTTACGAGTTGTTGCTGCGCCTGCTGCCGGGCCCATAAGGCTGACGCGTCGGACGGCGTCTCCGCTACGCTCCCGTGCTGTGGGTATTGCGGGCGCGACATCGATGCCGCGATCTCCGCACGTTCCGGTTGCATTTGCTTGACGGCACCGGGCGCTTTGGCCGTGGGAGCCGATGCGGTGGTTTCCGAAGCGGGCGTCGCCGCCGCGTTGGCTGCGATCGACGCCGCCATCCCTCCTTCAATAGCGCCGGCCGCGGGCGCGGGCGCGGTCTCCGCCGGGACGCCGTGCGACTCGCCCGCAGTTGAGCCAGCCGGTGTCGGGGGTGTCGTGACCAACGGTGTCGCGGCCGCTGCCGCCGAAGCCTCGGCGGCGGGCGTGGCAATTGATGGCGCGGCGGTAGCGGCCGGAGCCGGCGTGACGGCCAACGCGCCTAGGGCGGCGGCCGCCTGAGCGGCGGCTCCCGCGGTAGCCTCGTCCTGCTCCGTATCCGGCGGGGCAGCCTCCTCGAAGGGAAGGGGAGGCTCCGCGGAGGTGGAGGAGCCGGCTGTCGCCTCACCAGTCGAAGCTGGCGAAGCGGCAGAGGAAGGAGCGGCTGAAGACGTGCCCGCAGAAGCCCCGGCAGACGCCCCGGAATAAGCGCCAAAGGCACGTACGGGTGCGTTCGCAGCGCCAGCGGATGGCACGGTGGCCGCCTTGGGCGCGCCGGGTGCGGCAGGCACCAACGACCTGCGCTCATTGAGCGCCAACTCGTTGTTGCCCGAAGAGGGATGCGCTTCGTTATTACGATGCAACGACGCCGCGTTTAAGGCGATCACCCTTTCCCCCACCCGCCCGCGCCTGCCATGGTGCGCACCCACCGCGATGACGACCACTGTGAGCATCGCCGTGGCCGCCGCAATTGTTCCGGCGATGCGCCAGGCGGGGCTGATCCCGAACCAGCGCTCGCGGATGCGCCCCGACTCGGCCGCCGCCCTGCGCGCCGCGGCCGCGGCGAATCCTCCCGCCTCGGAGGCGGTATCGACCATCGGCGCCGCACGCAGCAGCGCCGCCAGCGTGCCCTGGCATCGCGCGCATCCGGAGAAGTGGGTCTCCAGGCGAGCGCGCTCGCCCCGATTCAGCGTGAATTCGTAGTACGACGCGATCGCGTCCGCCGCGGGGCACTCGGCGCCGCCGCCGGCGTCCGACTGGTCGTCGCCGCTGCCGCGCGAGGCGTCAAGCGCCAGCTTGACCGCGGTCGCGAAACGGTCTTCGAAGTCATCGAGCGCCAAGCCGGAACTCCCTATGAACGGACCCCATTTGATTAGAACGGAGCAACCGCCAAAACGTGCAATTTTTGTGGAGCGTCACTTCACTTCGACTCCGAAAGCGCGCGTCTCAGGTCGAACGGCCATTGCTCGGCCGCGTAATCGTAGCACAGCCGGATTTGCTCTTCGCTCAAATGTTGCTCGCGGCGCAGCGAGCGTTCGACCCGGCGCTTGAGATCACCGCGCGTCTGGTGCAGCTTGCGCGACACACTGGAAGGATGTTCGTCGAGCAGCCGGGCGATCTCCCGCAGCGTGAGGCTTTCAAGGTAGTAATAGCCCAGGCGCAGCCGGTCGCGTGGCTCGAGCGCGCCGAGCGCCTCGCTGAGCGCCGTGCTGAGCGCGCTCACGTAGCGGGAGCGATCGGGGTCGGGCGGATCCGCCTGCGTCGCGGGCTCGTTCGGGCGGCTTTCCAGCGGCCTGGTCCGCGCCGCCGCGCGCGTCAAATCAACGAAACGGCGCGCCAGCACCGCGTGCAGCCAGGTCCCAAGCGAACTGCGTCCGCCATAGTAGCCGAGCAGCGAACGGCGCTGGTCCGCTTGCGGGTCCATCCCGTACAAGTCCGCCCATAGCGAATCCGCCAGCTCGCGCGCGCCGGTCTCGTCGTGGGTCAACGCGTGCGCCGCGCCGTACAGCACCGGCCGGTACTTTTCGACGAAGCCCTCCCACGCGCGCTCGTTGCCCTGCGTGCAGGCGAGCGCGAGCACGAAATCGTCGGCACGGAGCTTGTCGAGGTATTCGTCGATCTCGGCCGGCTTAGCCGCGGCGTTCCACGCGCGCACGCTGCGATGCAATGCCGTCCCGAGGTCGGCCGCGGTGAGGCCGAAGCCGTCGGCGTTGCCGCGCCGATGCAGGCGCACAATTGCCTGCGCGTGCGAGACCAGGAATTCGGCTAACGGGTCGGTTGGCATCTTGGACCGCCGCGGCGCGCCCCATCGGCGCTTCGCGAGAGTCTAAGCAGGTATACCGAAAAGAGCGGGGATAGCGAAAAGCCCGATGATAAGGACGGGCCGGCCGAGCCGCCTACGCGGCGGGGCGCTCGGGAATCCCCTCGTGACCCCCTGTGGGGTCCTTCGTCGCCCCGCTGGTGTTGGTCACTCGGTGGCTCGGCTCGATGACGCTGGCGGGGCGGACCTCCTTGAACGGCCAAGTAAGAAACTAGGTCGGAGGCTTCGGTCTGACATTTTCATTCCGTGGGATACTTGGAAAACGCGGCCCGCGACACGATCACACCTTCAGGCGTAATCTTCGCGAGAAAGATGCCATCGCCAAGATCGCGCCCAAGCGAGCGGAAGCCTATTCGTTTTTCCCTGACCGTTCGCCGCAACTCGTCATTTTCGAACCAATTGAAGATCCAACGCCCCGTGTCGACTGCTCGCTGCGCAATCCCGCGTTCACTCGACCCAATCCGATAGCCTTGGTGTACTATGCGATGTCGGAGCTTCCGAGTTTCGGTAAGCTGCTTACGCAATCCATCCGACAGAGTGCGTCCGTTGAGTGTTTCGTACTTAGACACGCGTCTGTCAAAGTTCATCCTCGTATCTCTGAGAAACTTATGGGCGCGTGGCTGTCCCTCGGCTGCCTCGATTCCTCTGCCGACCACGGCCTCGACGACGACCTCGATCGCAGTTGTGATTCGGCGGACTGCTCCGGAATAGTCGCCGCGCTCCATGAGATTTAATGCATCTAGCAACTCGAACTCGCCTGAAGTCGCAGTCGCGGAGATATGCTTGCGGAGGTCTTTGCCGCTAATCAGCTGGTATAGCTTCGGGGGATCGGTGGATCCGACGGGCGGCTTGAATCTGGATGTCCCGCGTTCGGATATCACGGGTTTCATGTCCCACCCTCGGTACGGCACAAGGAGAGAACTGACGGCTTGCCCGCCGCGCTCAATCTGCCACTTTGGGACGTCCCATGATGCAATCTCGAAGGCGAAATAGTCATATGTGGCTAGGCGATAGCCCTGCACTAACCTGTTGACTACGGGTATGTGCGCTTTGCATAGTGCCCATAGATAGAGCTTGACGGTACCCTCGCTCAATCTCCTGACCGCGATCGCCGAATTCCACACCTCTCCATTGCACCGTGTTGCTATCTTGAGGACGGTCTTGCACTTGCGCCACATAAGAGACAGATCGGGGTTCTTTTGTATTACTTGTTGTATGTTATCGCTCAGATCTTGGAGTTTTCTCAGTGGCCCTCTGTAGAGCACACTCTGCCTCGAATCCGTCGCCAGCTCGCTGTGAAGTTCGAAATAGTTGTCATGCACGGCGACCTGAAATTCGTGACTTTCCACCTCTGTGGTGATTGTCGTGTTGTCCACCATGAGCCAGAACGGGAGTTCGACCCATAGCCAGACATCGACCCAGGGCGCATCCCAGTTCAGGTCGTCCCCGATGACGAAGCGGTCTGGACGCCCGCCTTGGTCCTTCGAAGCCATCCTAAGAAACCTCTCATCCGATCCAAATCTATCTTGCACGCCCGGAGCAGACTGCGCACAATCGCTTGCGCGTGCGAGATCAGGAATTCGGCTAACGGGTCGGTTGGCATCTTGGACCGCCGCGGCGCGCTCGATAGGCGCCTCGCGATGGTCTAAGCAGATATACCGAAAACGACGGGGATAGCGAAAAGCCCGATGATAAGGACGGGCCGGCCGAGCCGCCTACGCGGCGGGACGATCGAGCGAGCGGTACTGGATCGCCTCGCTCACGTGGCGCGCCTCGATCGCGCCGCCGCCGTCGAGGTCGGCGCAGGTCCGCGCGACCTTGAGGATGCGCGTGTAGGCGCGCGCGCTCAGGCCCAGCCGGTTGATCGCGAGCTCGAGCAGCCGCTCACCCGCGGCCTCGACCTGGCAATGGCGGTGCAGCTCGCGCGCGCCCATCTGAGCATTGCAGAAGACCCGCGTGCCGGCGTAACGCTCGAGCTGGACCGCGCGCGCGCGATTGACCCGCTCGCGTATTGCCGCCGAGTTCTCGCCCGGCGTGCGCGCGGTCAGCTCGCGATACTTGACCGCCGGAACCTCGACGTGGATGTCGATGCGGTCGAGCAGCGGCCCCGAGATGCGCGATCGGTAGCGCTGGATCATCAGCGGCATGCAGGTGCATTCGTGCTGGCTGTCGGTGTAGAAACCGCACGGACACGGATTCATCGCCGCCACCAGCATCACGCCGGCCGGAAAAGTCATGGTGCCCATCACGCGCGCGATCGTGATGCGGTTGTCCTCCAGCGGCTGGCGCAGGACCTCGATCACGTTCTTGCGGAACTCCGGCAGTTCGTCGAGGAAGAGCACGCCGTTGTGGGCGAGGCTGACCTCGCCCGGGCGCGGCACCGTGCCGCCGCCGATCAGCCCGGCGTCGGAGATGGTGTGATGCGGCGCGCGAAAGGGGCGGGTCGCGATCAGCGCGCGCCCGTCCATCAGGCCCGCCACGCTATGCACCTTGGAGGTCTCGATCGCTTCCTCGAAAGTCATCGCGGGCAGGATCGTCGGCAGCCGCTTGGCCAGCATCGTCTTGCCCGAACCCGGCGGCCCGACCATCAGGACGTTATGGCCGCCGGCGGCGGCGACCTCCAGTGCGCGCTTGGCCTGCTCCTGGCCGCGCACTTCGCTGAAGTCGACGTCGTAGTGGCTCGCGGCGGTGAACAAGTCGCCGACGTTGGAGGCGTACGGCTCGATCTCGCGCAGCCCCTCGAGAAAATCGACCGTGTCGCGCAGCGTTTCGACGCCCAGCACCGCCGTGCCGTTGCTCGCCACCGAGGCCTCGGCGGCGTTTTCGTTAGGCAGGATGATTCCCGCGTAATGTTTCGAGCGCGCGAGCAGCGCGCTCGGCAGCGCGCCGCGGATTCCCTTGATTCGGCCGTCGAGCGCAAGCTCGCCCTGAATCAGGTAATTCCGCATCCGCTCGGCGCTGAGCGCGCCGGTGTTGGCGGCCAGGATGGCGAGCGCAATCGGCAGGTCGAACGACGAGCCTTCCTTGCGGGTGTCGGCGGGCGCAAGGTTGATGGTTATCTTGCGGTTGGGAAACTCGTAGCCCGAATTTTTGATCGCCGCCTTGACCCGCTCCTGGGCTTCGCGCACCGCGCCCTCGGCGAGGCCCACGGTTTTGAGCTGCGGTACTCCACCCGAGATGTCAACCTCGACTTCGACCGGGAACGCATCCACCCCGGCAAGGGCGCTTGAAAGGACGCTGGCTGACAATCGCTAACGCACACTCCGATGCGCCACTGTTCTCAGTGGCTGACGACGATGCCTAAGTACATTCCGATGGACGCGCGGGCGCAAGAGCGCTTTCGGCCTGTGCGCGAGAGGGTTGGTGAATTTTCACCGATTCATTGATTCGGCGCCGTACTCTCGCGCGCGACGCGGCAGTGAAACAATTAGCCCCAGACTGTTGCGAAAGATCCTTGGCGTCAGGTCCGACAGGGGCTAGGCAGCTATCCCTATTCTCCGGCCGCGCTTGTTGAAGCAAGGCCGCCCAGGGCGGACTTTAGCGACCAAAGGCGCTACAATTTATGCGCTGCACATCTTATGAGCTGCACATCGCCGGTACAGGAGGCGCAATGGAGATTTTCAAGCTGGTTGAGCAGATTCTTGACGAGCTATACGCGCAAATTTCCGGATCGGAAACAGCCAAGGCCGCGGCCGCAAATGGCAAGCTCGCGATGCTTACGCGTCGTTATACAGATCTCAAGAGAGAAGCCGATCCTATCGATTATTCTGAACCAGCCACGCGATTCCCCATAGAAGGTGGGAATGTCGGTTTTGTAGCTGGCAGATATAATCATTTGCGTCACCCCTTTTGAGCAAGTCGCCAAGAAACGTCGGCCTCTAGCCTCGGAAAAGACTTGAATTTGTCAAAATATTTTCCGAGATCTTTCTTTTCTTCGTCGACTGGTAGACTCTCCCTGCCTCTCCGAGAGTTCAAGATGGTCAGGCCATGCTCTTTAAACTTGTCATCTATCCGGTTCGTGAAATCGGAAACATTATTGTCAACATACAAAACTAGAGAGCGCCCTTCCGCATACCAGCGAACAGATGGTCAAAGTAGGCCTCAGCGCCATTCTGTAGGAAGCGGTAAACTTCTGAAACAAAATAGATCATAGTGAAGAGATCGGACTTTAAATATTTTGCCTTCGCCGCATAGGTCTCAGTGCGTGTGACGTCGAGGGGATAATAGACAGTTCGCGTGTGTATACTGTCTTGGGCCGAAATCTTATCGTCAACTGCAGAACAGTCGGTACGTCATGCTCTAACACTAAGGGAAAAGTTTGGATCATGTGTTTTAGTATGGCGTTACGATACGATTGTGCTGTCGTCACTTACTCCTTATGAGTTTCACTTGGCCAATTTCTCGCGTCTGGCACGTGCTCTATCCGGTCTAGGCAATGAAGTAGTGATATCGTTCGCTCAATTATATAAAAAAACCAAACACAATTTGGACGCTGCGGCTAAAAAGAACGGCTTCGGGTGGGAAGATCCGGCGATAGAAGAGAAACGGGAGCTTATTACCAATCTTGCTTGCATAGCTCGCGAACGGTCGTTTCAACTAAGTATCTGCTCGCAGCGCGACCTAGTTGTGCCGGGCGCTGTAGAAGCAAGATGCGTGGACACGCGTCGTCTGGAGCTTGTCGGAGCCAAGATTGTAAAAGCGGAACAGAAGGGTAACAGAGCGGGATGTGCTTGTTTTGCGTCTCGCGATATAGGCGAATACGACACCTGCCCGCACGGATGTGTGTATTGCTATGCTGTTCAGAATCGAGAACTCGCGCTTCGCCGATTTCGCCTGCACAACCCGCTTTCGAAGTTCTTGTTTGAACCAGCAGACGTAACTGAATCGCCGACGGTGCCGCTGTTTGAGAACAATTGAGAGCGGACTATAGAGGAGGGGAATCAGCCCCAGACGGCGCCCTCGGCGATCAGTTCCGCGCGCTCGACGCGGCCGAGCCCCAGCAGCTCGCCGAGGATGTAGTCGTTGTCCTCGCCGACTTCGGGCGCCACCGTGCGAACCGATCCGGGCGTCGCCGAGAGGCGCATTGGCACACCCGTCAGCCGCGTGGAACCGCTATCGGGAAGTTTGACCGGAGCGAAAAAACCGCGCGCGGCCAGGTGTGGATCGGTGGCGACGTCGGCGCCGTTTAGCGCCACGCCGGCGGCGACGCCGACGCGCTGCAACAGCGCCATCGCGGCGTCCGCCTCTTGAGTAACGGCCCATCGCGCGATATGGGCGTCGAGTTCCTCGCGATTGCGCATTCGCAGGTAGAGCGTGCGGAATTTCGGCGCCACGGTCCATGCCGGATTGCCGATTGCGCTCACGAAACGCTCCCATTCGGCCTGCGAGCGCACCGCGATCACAATCCAGCGATCGTCGTCGTCGCCGCGCGGGCGGCATCGGTACACGCCGTGCGGCGCGGCGGGCGCCTCTTGCGAGCGCCATCCGGGCGGCGCCTGCGTGCGGCCGTTGACCGAGATGTCGAGCAGCGCCGGCCCGGCCAGACTCGCCAGTGCCTCGAACTGCGAGAGATCGACGAACTGGCCGCGCCCGGTGCGTCTGCGATGCCAGAGCGCGATCAGCGCCGCCAGCGCGCCGCTGTAGCCGCCGGCCATGTCGGCGTACGAGTAGCCGTAGCCCACCGGCTCGCCGCGCGCGTCGGCCATCATGCGCGTGAATCCCGCCAGCCCGTGCAGCGTCGGTCCATAGCTGACATAGCCCGACCGCGGCCCGGTGTGTCCCAACCCCGACATACTGATGCAGATGATGTCGGGTCTGATTTTCGCCAGGCTCGCGTAGTCCATCCCCCACATCCGCATCACCCGAGCCGAGAAATTGTCCATCACCAGGTCGCTTATCGCGGCGAGACGGCGCGCCAGTTCGACTCCGCGCGGATTGTTCATGTTGATCGCGGCCGAGCGTTTGTTGCGATGCAGTTCGCCCTGGAGTCCGATGCGCCGCGGACCGAGCACGCTCATCGCATTTTCGTCGCCGCGCTCGATCTTGATCACCTCGGCCCCCTGGTCGGCGAGAATCCGCGTCGCCACAGGTCCGGCGACCACCCAGGTGAAATCGAGAATGCGCACGCCCTGGAGTGCCATCCGCGCCATCGCCACCTGTGCCACGGTTAGATCACTCCCTCGGCGGCCAGGGCGGCGAGTTCCTCCGCGCCCAGGCCGAGCTCGCCGCCGAGGATGTCTCCGGTGTGCTCGCCGACCAGCGGCGGCCGCCGCGTCACGCGCCACGGCGAGCCGGTGAAAAGGTAGGGCGCGCCGGGATAGCGGAACGTGCGGCCGAGTTCGGGATGCTCGACCTCGTGAAAATAGCCGCGCGCGAGGAGTTGCTCGTCGCCGAACAAATCTTCGGGGTTGCGCAGCGAGGCATAGGGGAGGCGCAGGAGTTGTGCGCGCTCCAACAGCTCGTCGCGCGCGTAGTCCTTGACCCACTCGTCGAGAACGTCGAACAGATGCTCGGCGTCCGCGCGCCGCTTGGCTACATCCTCCCACTCGGGAGCGGTCAGGTCGGTGGTAAGATTGCGCGCCTTGCCGTCGCCGTTGACCCATTCGACCAGCGTGGTCCAATCGCCCAGCGTGCAATGCATCACATACCCGTCGCGGCATCGCCCGATCCGAAAAAATCGGCTCCAGTGCAGCGTGCCGCGGCGCCGTTCGATCTCACCGGTGCCGAAATAGCTGGCCGCCACGTGCTCGACCGCGGACGCCGTCGCCTCCTGCATGCTGAGGTCGATCCATTGGCCTTCCCATTGACCTTCGCCCGAAGAGTCGCGGGCCAACAGCGCGCACATCGTGGCGATCGCGGCGTAGTACGACGCCGAGTGGTAGGCCTGCAGGCCGAACGGCCGCACCGGTGCGGCGTCCGGAAAGCCATTGACGTAGAGCATCCCGGAAAGCGCCGTCAGCACGCTGTCGTCAGCCGCGTAGCCGCTGTACGGCCCTGTCTGTCCGAACGGCGCGATCGAGCACAGGACCAGCGCCGGGTTGAGCGCGTGCAACACGTCCCATCCAAGGCCCATCCGCGCCATCTCACCCGGCTTGAAGCTTTCGACCACGACGTCGGCACCCTCCGCGAGACGCCGCAGGATGGCCGCGCCCTCGGGATGGCTAAGGTCAAGCGTCAACGAACGCTTGTTGAGGTTGTAAAACCAGAAGAACAGGCTGCGGTCGCGATGCGGACGGTCGTCGACGAACGGCCCGACACGCCGCGCCGAGTCGCCGCCGGGCGGCTCAATCTTGATCACGTCGGCGCCCATATCAGCCAGCAGGCGGGCGCACAGATGCCCTTTGAGGTCGGTTAGATCGAGGACGCGCAGGCCGGCCAGCGCGCCGCGCTCGCTCATTTGTCTACCCTGGCCGGCGCCTTGGCCAGTCCCTCGATTTCAATCGGGCCCTTGCCTGGCTCGAACGGGCTGAGATCGCGCGTCGGGCTTATCTCTTTAACCACCTCGCCGTTGGGGCCGGTGCGCCGGCCGCCCCGCGCGCGGATCGTTTCGAAGGTGTCGGGATTGACCCAGCGCACGCCGAAGACACAGGGCTTGGCCTGGCCGTCCTCTTCGACAGGTTCGAGGGCAACACCGGGGTGGTCGAAAAAGGTAACTTTTCTAAGTGCCATGTTTTTCAAAAAAGGCTACTGGCGTGGGCTGTACGAGCAGGGATGATAAGGTAGCGGGAATTAGTTTTCAAACCGCGAAGCCGGGCAATATTGACTCGATCCGGGCAGGGAAGTGCTCGTGTCGATACTGCGATCCCCGATTCATAAGAGATATCCTTTTCGGACTCATATCGGATTTATAATAGATATTCTTTTCGCTCCGGACAGCACAGAAAAAGACGCACGGTCTGGCCACGATATTGGACAATCCATGGATCGCAATATGGATGAGCCCGCGGGACACGATTCGTCAGATCGTCGATCGCGACCCGACCTACCGGGTGATCATGCTCGGGGCGCTGGCTGGCGCGCTGGCGATGCTCAATTCCATGCTGGGGACGGCCCTCGACTTCGCGGCCACTCCGCTGCCCACCAGCGTGGTGCCGTACCTGCCAATCCTGACACTGGCTAGCCCATTTGTTGGCGCGGCGTTTGGAATACTGGGGCTTTACTCGACGGCGCTCATGTTGGATTGGAGCGGCCGCGCGCTCGGCGGCGTCGGCAACGCGCTCACGCTGCGCGCGGCGCTAGCCTGGTCCGCGGTGCCGCAGGTCTGCCTCTCCAGCGTGACCTTGCTAGCCCTTCTGAGCAGCGGAGTTTGGCACGTTCTGGTCCCCTCGATGCCGGCGCCCAACGTCTCGGTTGGAGCCGCGGCGAATCTGTTAACGCCAACGAGTGGGGTCGAGGCGATCATCTCGATCTGGTCGTTCATCCTGATGCTGCACTGTGTGGGCGAGGTGCATCGTTTTTCGGCTTGGCGCGCACTGGCCGCTTTCGTGCTGCCGGGAGCGATCCTTGTTGCGATCGCGATCGTTATCATTATGGCGGTGACCTAACCGCCCTGGCCGCTACGGCTCTCTATTTGATCCCGCGCCGCGATTGGCGCTAAGTAAGCGGCTGAATTCCCGCGTAGCAGAGACTTCGACCATGCGAACGGCGCGGATAAAACTCGTCGGCGCGGCTCTGACGGCCGCATTTCTCGTCGCGATCGCCGGCGCCGCACGCGCGGCGATCAAAACCGAAACCGTCACCTATAAGGAGGGCCAGGTCGAGGCGCATAGTTTCATCGCCTACGACGATAGCCTAAGCGGCAAGCGCCCCGGTGTCTTGGTGGTGCCGGAATGGTGGGGACTCAATGACTATCCCAGGATGCGGGCAAAGATGCTCGCTCAACTGGGATACGTCGCGATGGCGGTCGACATTTATGGCGACGGCAGGAACACCGCCGATCCCAAGCAGGCCGGCCAATGGGCCGAGGCGCTCGAGGCCGGCGACCGCGCTGAGCTTCGCGCCCGCGTCAAGGCCGCACTGGCGCAACTCAAGAGCGATCCGCGCGTGAATCCGAGTAAGACCGCCGCGATCGGATACTGCTTCGGCGGGGCCACCGTGCTGGAACTCGCGCGCAGCGGCGCCAAGGTTAACGGTGTCGTCAGTTTTCATGGCCACTACGACACTAAGGATCCCGCCCGGCCGGGCCAGGTAAAAGCCCGAATTCTCGCCTGCCACGGAGCCGACGATCCGTTTACGTCGCCGGCGCAGATTCAGGCTTTCGAGGACGAGATGCGCAAAGCCCGGGCCGATTGGCAGTTCAACGTGTACAGCGGCGCCGAGCACAGTTTCACCAATCCCGACGCCGGCAAATATCACGTCGCCGCGCTGGCCTATAACGAGGAAGCGGACCATCACTCGTGGCAGGCGATGAAGGATTTTTTCCGCGAGATCTTCAAGTAAGCGCGCATCATCGGCGCCGCGCCGCGGCCGCATGGATTCCCGGCGCCACACTCGCGCGCGCAAACGTGTTACGTTAATCTCTGTGCGCGACCCTGAGCGCGCACAACCGTAAAACGATATAACGAAATGTGGAGGGGCTGGCGCGGATACTTTGGACGCCGGCCGTCTTGCCCGTGGCCGAGACCGAACATAAAACGACTGATTACAAGACCACCCTGAAGCTTCCCCGGACGGACTTCCCGATGAAGGCGAATCTGCCCAAGCGGGAGCCCGAGATGCTCAAGCACTGGGAGGAAATCCGGCTCTACGAAGCGTTGCTCGCCGAGCGCAAGGACGCGACCGCCTGGGTGCTGCATGACGGACCGCCTTATGCCAACGGCCGCGTCCACATGGGCACGGCGCTCAACAAGGTGCTGAAGGATTTCGTCGTGCGCTCGCGCGCGATGATGGGGTTCCGCACGCCGTTCGTGCCCGGATGGGACTGCCACGGGATGCCGATCGAGTTCAAAGTGTCGCGCGACCTCGGGGAGAAGGCGCGCTCGATGCCCAAGGCAGAGCTGCGGCGCTTGTGTCGCCTGGAGGCCGAGAAATGGATCGACCTCCAGCGCAAGGATTTCATGCGCCTGGGATGTATCGGCGACTGGTTTCACCCCTACATCACGATGGACCCCGCGTATGACGCGGCGGAGATCGGCGTGTTGCGCAACCTGGTCGAGCGCGGCTACGTCTATCGCGGCTTGCGCCCGGTGCACTGGTGTTTCGCCGATCGCACGGCGCTGGCCGAGGCCGAAGTCGAATATCGCGAGCACGTCTCGCCCTCCATTTACGTCGCGTTCGCCTTCAACGCGAACCTGCGCGACGCGGCCGCGCTCGCTGCGGGCGCGTCAAACGGAGCGGAACTTGCCGCGGCGCATAAGGCCGGCAAACTCTTTGCCGTGATCTGGACCACCACGCCCTGGACGCTCCCCGCCAATCTGGGAATCAGTCTCAACCCGACGTTCGATTATGTCGCGCTAAAAGTGGGCGAGCGCTACTACGTCGTCGCCGCGCGGCTGGCCGAGGCGGTCGCGAAGGAATGCTCGCTCGCGGTCGAAAAAAGCATCGCGCTCGATCGCGAGACGCTCAAGTCGCTCGACGGACAGGATATTTTCCGCCATCCGTTCGTCGACCGCGACGTCAAGCTGATGTACGGCGATCATGTCACGGCCGACGCCGGCACCGGGCTGGTGCATACCGCGCCGGGACATGGCTATGAAGATTTCGTGGTCGGCTCGCAGTACGGGCTGCAACCATTTACGCCGGTCGATACGGCCGGGAAATTCACGGCCGACGGCGGCGAGTGGGCGGGCCAGAACGTGTTCAAGGCCAACGACTCGATCGTCGAAAAATTGCGCGCGACCGGCGCGCTGCTTCATTCGCTGAAGTTCTCACACAGCTATCCGCATTGCTGGCGCTGCAAGAATCCGCTGATTTTCCTCGCCGCCGAGCAATGGTTCATGCGCATCGATCATGACGGGCTGCGCCAGCGGGTGATCGAGGAAATCGACGCGGTGCAATGGATTCCGGCGTGGTCGCGCGACCGCATCCGCAACATGACCGAGACGCGGCCGGACTGGTGCCTCTCGCGCCAGCGCGCGTGGGGCGTGCCGATTCCGGCGCTCAAATGCGGCGCCTGCGGCCACGTCGGCTTGTATGACGAGGTGATGGTCGCGGCGGAGCGAATCTTCGAAAGCGAAGGCTCCGACGCGTGGTTCAGCCGCCCGGTGGCGGACTTCGTCACTCCCGGTCTCAAGTGCGAGAAGTGCCAGGGCACTTCGTTTGAGAAAGAAGAGGACGTGCTCGACGTGTGGTTCGATTCCGGCTCCTCGCAGGCCGCGGTGCTCGGTAAGCGGCCCGAACTTACCTGGCCGGCCGACGCCTACCTCGAAGCGGTCGAGCAGGCGCGCGGATGGTTCGGTTCGTCGCTGGCGTGTGCGGTCGCCGAGCGCGGCCATGCGCCGTTTCGCGCCGTCATAAGCCATGGGCTGACGGTCGACGAGCAGGGGCGCAAGATGTCGAAGTCGCTCGGCAATTCCGAGGACGCGGCCGACGCGGTCAACCGGATCGGCGCCGACGTGCTGCGCCTGGTGTATGCCTCGCTCGACTACACCACGGAAATCGCGCTCGGCGACACCGTCTACACGGCGGTCGCGGAGGCCTACCGCAAAATTCGCAACACTTGCCGCTACATCCTGGGCAACCTCGCCGACTTCGACCCGGCGCGCGACGCGTCTGCTCTGGAGTCGATGACCGAGTTCGACCGTTACATCCTGGCCCGCCTGGAACGTCTGAAAGCCGACGTCCGCCGCGCCTTCGACGAGTACGATTTCCAGGCCGCCTACCACGCGATCATCAATTTTGTGGTGGTCGACCTGAGTTCGCTCTATATAGATGTGGCACGCGACCGGCTGTATTGCGCGGCCGCCGCTTCGCCCGAGCGCCGCTCAGTACAGACCGCGCTTTATCACCTGCTCGACGCCCTGGTGCGGATGCTTGCGACGCTGATCCCGTTCACCGCGGACGAGATTTACTCGCACATGCCCGGCGAGCGCGCGGCGAGCGTCCATCTGCTGACGCTTGCTCCGCCGATCGCCGAGTGGCGCGACGCGGAACTGGAAGCGCACTGGGAGCGCCTGCTCAAGGTGCGCGCCGAGGCGCTCAAGCTGCTCGAGACGATGCGCCAGGCGGGAACGATCGGCGCGCCACTGGAGGCAGCGGTCGAAATCGGCGCGGTCGGCACCGACGACGGTGGTATGGCCGAGGCGCTCGCGCGTCATCGCGGCGCGCTCAAGGAGCTGTTCATCGTTTCGGAGGTCGCGCAGCTCGACGCGCGCGAGGCCGAGGATCTGCGCCACAAAGCCAACGGCGCCGAGGCGTTCAGCTTCGACGGGGTTTACGGACGCGTTTCGGCCGATCCGCCGCTGGTCGTGGTGGGGCGGCGCGCGCCGGGGCGCAAGTGCCAGCGCTGCTGGATGTACTTCGATGACGATTCCGGCTCCGACCTGGATCCGCGATGCCGCGCGGTAGTACGGGCGTTGAGCGCGTGAGGCCGGCCGGGCTGCAAGCGTTGGCGCCAACCGCAGGCCGTGTGAGCACGGCGACGGACTGGCGCCGATTCGGCATGATGCTCGGTTTCGTCGCGCTGCCGGTCTTCGTGCTCGACCAGTTGGTCAAGGTCTATATCGTTCGGCATCTCCAACTCTTCGCACAGATCGACGTGGTGCCGCACTGGCTCGCAATAACTTACACGTTGAATTCGGGCGCCGCGTTCAGCCTGTTCGCGACGCTGCCTGCTGCCGTGCGCGGGCTGATGCTCGACGGGCTGGCAGCCGTCGCGGTAGTGGTGCTCGGGGTGCTGCTCGCGCGCGGCGCGCGTCCGCCAATGGTATCGGCCGCCTTCGCGCTGATCATGGGAGGCGCGGCGGGCAACCTGTTGGACCGGGCCGTGCGCGGCCGCGTGGTCGATTTCATTTACGTCCATTACTACTCGTGGAGCTATCCGGTCTTTAATATCGCCGATAGCGCAATCACGATCGGCGTGGCGATCATCCTCATCCACTCCCTGTGCTCGCACGACCCCGAAGCCTGACCTCACCCGTATCGGCGCGTTTGACCGAAACGCGACCCTGACGCTAATTTTGCGATGCTCCATCCGGCCCTTGCGCCGGTACCGAGCGGGGGTGCGATCCATGAAAACGATCAACACCGTTACCGGCACAACCACCGCCGACAAACTCGGCACGACGCTGATGCACGAGCATCTGATGGTCGGATGGGGCGGGTGGGAACTCGATTGCACCGCGCCGCGCTTCGAGCGTAAGCAGGCGCTCAAGTTCGCCACCGACCGGCTCAAGGAATTGCGCGACCTCGGCCTGGGGACTTTCCTCGATCCGTGCCCGATGGACATCGGACGCGACGTAAACTTCATGGCCGAGGCGGCCAGCTCGGCCGGCGTTCAGCTAATCTGCGCGACCGGCCTCTACAAGGAAGACCTCGGCAACACCGCCTACTTCAAGCAACGCCCGGTCGGCGAAATAGCCGACGTCTACGTGGCCGAACTGACCGAAGGAATCGCCCGCACCGGCGTGAAGGCCGGAGTCATCAAGTGCGCGACCTCCAAGGAAAAGATCACCGAGTACGAGGAAAAGTGCTTGCGCGCCGCCGCGCGCGCGCATCTCAAGACCGGCGCGCCAATCACCACCCATACCGACGAGGGCACGATGGGCCGCGAGCAACTCGATATCTTTACCTCTGAAGGCGTCGACCTCAAGCATGTGATCGTCGGACATAGCTGCGGCGCGTCGGACCTGCGCTACCACACCGACATGCTCGACCGCGGATGCTACCTGGGCTTCGATCGTTTTGGACTGGATTTTCTGCATCCCGACCGGCTGCGGCTGGCCGCGCTGATCGGGCTTTTGGGGATCGGTTTCGAGAGACAGATCGTGCTCTCGCACGACTCGGTCGCGTGCTGGCTCGGGCGCGGCCTGGACCTGACGCCCGAGATCGAAAAGGGAATCCGCAACTGGCAGCCGACGCACATCTTCAAGAACATACTGCCCGCGTTGCGCGAGGCAGGCGTCAGCGAGAAAAAAATCCAGACGCTGATGGTTGATAACCCGCGCTACTACTTCGAGCAGTAGCGCGAGCGCGAGGCGAATTGGCAGCGGGTCGGCGGGTTTGGCCGCCCCGCTGCGTTTCAGCGCCAGCCTGACAGCGGCCCGGGCTCTATCTGTCGAGCACGTGAGCGCCCGATTCCATCTGCGATCGCCAACGGTCGATCGCCTCGACGTTGAAGCGCCAGTCGCTGCCGACTCGGAAGGCCGGCAATTCGTTGCGCTTGAGCAGGCGGTAGACGGTCGATGTATGTACCCGCAGGTAGACCGACACGTCCTGCACGGTCATTACGCGCTGCACGACGGCGTCGAAACCGGTCGCCGTTCGTCGATTGAACTCATGGTTAGCCATCTCTTCCCCCTGGCAAGCACTTTGCGCGCCTGAGCCCGCGACTTTGATGAACGATCGGATGTGTGAGGGCGGATGGTCTAAAAGAATCTCCTCCTCCTCCTCCTCCATCTGCCACCCCGCTCCTAAGCACCGCGCCCGATTCTATATACCGTCCTCATTAACGTAAACAATTGGTAAACATTCGAACTGATTATGAATATCAATAAACCTCGAAGGATTGCGCATAACTTCGCACGTCGAATGCGGCGCGCGCGGCTAATGCTGACCGCGAGAGTCAGCTTGACTTGAGCGGTCGGGTTTGGTCGGATGGCACGCTCGCCGCAAACGGATCGCGCTGGTTTCGCTATGCAATCGATGGGTCAGAGGACTGCCGATTTTCTACTTCGCTGGCGCTGGCAGGTCATCGCCGTATACGTGGCGCTGACCGCTTTTTTTGCCGTCGGGGTCGTGCGCATCGCGCGCAGCTTTCAGGCTGAGACCTCGGTCGCCGACCTGATTCCGGCGCACAACCGCGTCACCGATGTCTTCAAGCGCTACCAGAGCTTCAGCAAGCCGGCCACGGTCGAAATCCTGCTCGAGGTCAAGAACGGCACGATCTACACGCCCCAGACGCTCGCCCGAATCTGGCGGATCACGCGCGCGCTCGACCTGGTGCCGGGCATCGACCATGTCACCCTGACCTCGATCGCGAGCGAAAAGGTTCGCGTGATCCGGCCCACGCCGCCCGGCCTCAGCTCCGAGCCGGTGATGACCAACAAAATTCCGGTCACCCAGGCCGACGCGACGGCCGTGCAGGATCGCGCGCGCCACGCCGCCGGGGTCACCGGAATTTTAGTTTCGCCCGACGAGAAGGCGACGCTGATCGAGGCCGCCTTTTTCGAGCACGGGCTCAACTACAGCGAGGTTTTCCAGCGCGTGCACCGGATGCTCGCGGCCGAGAGCGACCCCAATGTCGAGTTCAACACGGCCGGGCGCGTGATGCTCATAGCGTGGGTTTACCGCTACGGCCGCCATGCGCTGTGGATTTTCCTGCTCTCGCTCGCGCTTATCGTGCTGGCCCACGTCGATTATATGCGGAGCCTCGCTGGCGCACTCACGCCGATCATCGCCGCCCTCGTGTCGACCATCTGGGGACTTGGCGCGGGCGGCTGGCTCGGCTTGAACCTGGAACCGCTGACCGTGGTGGTGCCGGTGCTGCTGATGGCGCGGGCGCTCAGCCATTCGTTGCAGATCACGCGCCGATACTACGAAATCCTCTACGAAACCCATGAGCGCGTGGCCGGTGCGGCCGGCGCGTTGACCTCGATGTTCGCGCCGGCCTTTCTCGGGATCATGTGCGACGTGGCCGGGCTCTACATGATTTGCCTCGCCCCGATTCCGATAATCCAGAAGCTCGGCATCCTCTGCGGCACCTGGTCGCTGCTGATCATTCCGTCGGCGGTGCTGCTCACGCCGGTGCTGTTGGCGATTCTGCCGCCGCCCAAGGACGTAAGCGTCTTCATCACCCACGAGGTTCCCTCGCTCAGCACGCGGCTGATCGAGCCGGTGCAGCGCGTGCTGGCCGGGCTGCTGACGCCGCGGATGCGGATCCTCACGACCGCGGTTGCGCTCCCGCTGGCGGTCCTGCTCGCGTTTCTCGCGATGAGCCGTCCGGTTGGCAACGTCACCATCGGCAGTCCCCTGCTGTGGCCCGACAACGAGTTCAACGTCGCCGAACGCGAGATCAACCGCAACCTCGCCGGCACCGCGACGCTCAACGTGGTGTGGGAGGGCAAGGTCCCGCGCGCGCTTTACTATCCTCAGGTTTACGACTCGATGCGCCGCTTCCAGGAAACGATCGAGCGTAACCACGGCGCGGTGGCCACGCTCTCGCTCGCCGACTACATCCCTTATACCGGCCTGATCATGCGCGGCGGCAATCCCAAGTGGCTGCCGATCGACCTCACCGGTCATGACGTCGGCGCCTACCTGTTCTGGACCCGCACCGGGCACTCGCTGGAAAACTTCAGCAACATAATCCAGCCCAACGGCACCAACGGCGACGTCGTGCTCTGGTACAAGGACCTCCGCGCCAGCACCGTGAACGCGGCGATGGCGCAGGCGGAGCGCGCGATCGCCGAGGTGCAGCCCAAGCCCTCTCCGATCTACCGCATCCGGCTCGCCACCGGGCCGGTCGCACTGCAATATGCGCTCGATCACGTCGTGCGTGCGGCCGATTTCAAAATCCTGATCTACCTGCTCGCGACCATCTTCGTGATGTGCGTGCTGACGTACCATTCGGGTGTGGCGGCGGCGATGCTGCTGGTGCCGCTGCTGTTCGCACAGTTTGCCACCGACTCGGTGATGTATTTCCGTGGAGTCGGGCTCGACGTCAACACGCTGCCGGTGGTGGCGGTCGGACTCGGCGTCGGAATCGACTACGGGATTTACCTGCTGAGCCGGATCTGCGAGGAATTCCAGGGCGCGGCCGACGGCGACGTGCAGGCCGCGGTGACGCGCGCGCTCTTCACCACGGGCGAGGCGACTTTCTTCGTCGCCTTCACCATGGTGCTGGCGGTGTTGCCCTGGTACTTCCTGTCCGAGTTGCGCTTCCTGGCCGAGATGGGTCTGATGCTGGCGCTGGTGATGGCGTTCAACGGACTGCTTGCGATGAGCGTGCTGCCGCTGGAAACAGTGCTCATCCGACCCAAGTTCCTCGGCCGCGTCAAACTGATGGAACGCAAGTGACGAGTGGGGTGACGCCGCGCAAACGAGTCTTTTCCTCATCCGGTGCCGCCAGCACCCCGTTTCAGGGGCGCTTTACGCAATTTCAAAAATCTTGAGAGATTCTTTTTCCAGTCCCTCCCCCGTGTTTTGGGGGAGGGTGCGGGTGGGGGTCCATAGGAAGCGCCGAATATCTGTTTCCCGGCGCTTCCTTCAGACGATCGGGCGACCGGGGTCAGCCGAGGTGGGCGAGAATCTCGGCGAAACTGAGCTTGCGGGTCAGCGCGTGGCCCAGCCGATCGAGCAGTACGAATTCGACCCCGTCGCCCGCGCGCTTCTTGTCCAGCCGCATCGCACGCACGAACTCCTCGCCGCGCCATCCCGCCGGCATTGCGGTCGGCAATCCCGCCCGCGCGATTAGCCGCTCCAGCCGTTCGGCCTCGGCGGCGCTGAGACCGGCGAACGCTTGCGAGAGTTTTCCCGCCGCGACCATTCCGATCGCCACCGCTTCGCCGTGAAGGAAATTGCCGTAGCCCGACGATGCCTCGAGCGCATGGCCCGCCGTATGGCCATAGTTGAGGATCTTGCGCAGCCCGCCCTCGCGCGTGTCGCTCGCGACGACCGTGGCCTTATGATGCAGCGATCGCGCGACGATTTCCTCGAGCGCCACGGGGTCGCGCCCCACAATCGCGGCCAGGCCGCGCTCCAACGCTGCGACCATCGGCGCATCCATGATCGCACCGTACTTGATGACCTCGGCGAGCCCCTCGCGGAACTCGCGCTCGTGCAGGCTTTGAAGCGTCGCGACGTCGGCCACGACGAGCCGCGGTTGGTAGAACGCGCCGATCAGATTTTTCGCGCGCGGATGGTTAATCGCGGTCTTGCCGCCCAGCGCCGAGTCGACCTGCGCGACCATCGTGGTTGGGATTTGCACCAGCGCCACGCCGCGCATGTAGGTCGCGGCGGCGAAACCGGCCAGGTCACCGACCACGCCGCCGCCTAGCGCGAACACCGTGCCGCTTCGATCCAGTTCCGCGTCCACGATCGCATCGAAGACGCGCTCGAGTGTGGCGAACGATTTGCTTTGCTCTCCGGCCGCGACCTCTAGGGTTCGCGGCGCGAAGTCCGCCGCCTCGAGCGACGCGGCCGCGCGTTCGCCATAGAGCCGCGCGACGTTGGAATCCGTGACGATCAGCGCGCGCCCGGCGGGAAGCCCCGCCTCGCGCGCGAGCCGCCCCGTTTGGTCGAGCGTGCCGGCGCCGACATACACCGGATGCGCGTCGGGGCCGAGTTCTACGCGGAAGGTGCGCATCGATGGGCGCTCCTGCCGTGCCGGCCGAACGCTTCCAGCACGCGCTCCGCCGATTGGGCGACCGAAAGGTCGGAGGTGTCCACGGTGAAATCGGCGCGCGCGTAGGCGGCGCGCCGCTCTTCCATCAGTTCGCTGATTCGCGTTTCCAGCGGCTTGCCGCCTTCGAGCAGCTTGGGCCGCTTATGTGGAGCGCGCCGCACTCGCGCCGCGATCACCTCGGGCCGCGCGCTGAGACAGATGATTACGCCCGCGCGCTTGAGCGCGGCGTAGTTGCGTTCGTCGACCAGCGCACCGCCGCCGGTCGAGATGACCGCCGGCCGCGGCTCGCCGCATTGCGGGCAGCGCGCGGGGTCGCCCGCCAATGCGGCGATCACCTCGCGCTCCAGGGCGCGGAACTGCGCTTCACCCTGCTCGGCGAAAATCGCCGGAATCGGCTTGCCCGCGCGCGCCACCAGCTCGGCATCGCTATCGAGCAGGCGCCATCCCAGGCGCGCCGCGACCGCGCGGCCGACCGCGCTTTTGCCGGTTGCCATGAAGCCCGTGAGGATCAACTTGGGAGCCATCGTGCTGCTGGGCACCGGCGGCGTCAAAAATTGCGCACCTGCTCGAGGTAGCCTTCATAGTTGCGTGCGATCTCGGCGCGCGAATCGCCGCCGAATTTTTCCACGAAAGCGTTGGCCAGTTCGAACGCGACCACCGCCTCGGCGATAACCGCGGCGGCCGGAATTGCGCACACGTCGGAGCGCTCGGTGTTGCCCACCGATTCGGCCTTGGTGCGGATGTCGGCCGAGCGCAGCGGACGCATCAGAGTCGACAGCGGTTTGAAGGCCACGCGCACGCGCAGCGGCTCGCCGGTGGTCATCCCGCCCTCGGTGCCGCCGGAGTTGTTGGACTGGCGGGTGAAGCGGCGAGCCACCGGGTCATAGGCGATTTCGTCATGCAGCGCCGAGCCGCGCGTCGCCGCGGCGCGAAAGCCTAGTCCCAGTTCGACGCCCTTGACCGCCTGCAGGCTCAGGAGCACGTGCGCCAGGCGGCCGTCGAGCTTGCGGTCCCATTGCACATGGCTGCCGAGTCCGACCGGCAATCCGGTCGCGACCACCTCGACCACGCCGCCGAGCGTATCGCCGGTCTTTTTGCATTCGTCGATCTCGGTGATGATCGCGCGCTCCGCCGCGGGATCGGCGACCCGCACCTGCGAGGCCTCGGTGATACGTTTCAGGTCCTCGATACTCAAGTCGGCGGGCGTCCGCGCTTCGGTTGAGCCGATGCTCGCGACGTAACCGAGCGTGGTGATGCCGAAGGGATCGAGGATCAGCTTGGCGAGCGAGCCGGCCGCGACTCGCATCGTGGTCTCGCGGGCCGAGGCGCGCTCGAGCACGTCGCGGATATCGTCGAGGTTGTATTTCAGCACGCCGGCCAGGTCGGCATGGCCGGGACGCGGCCGCGTGACCGGATCGGCCTCGCCGCGGTCGGCGGGATCGACCGACATCCGCTTCTGCCAGTTTTTGAAATCGCGATTCTCGACGATGAGCGTGATGGGGCTGCCCATCGAACGCCCGAAGCGGATGCCCGAGACCACCCGCACCTCGTCGCGCTCGATCGCCATCCGTCCGCCCCGTCCGTAGCCCTTCTGTCGGCGCGCGAGGTCGTAGTTGATCTTCGCCAGGTCGACCTCGAAGCCGGCCGGGTAGCCTTCCACCACCGCGACCAGTTCGGGACCGTGCGACTCACCGGCTGTCAGGAAACGCAGCATCTTGAGACCGTCCGTCGGCGCAGACCGCGCTTGGGGGCCGCGTCGGCGCCAGTCGATTCAACCAGTCGATTCAACCAGACTTGGCGCGGCGGGGAAAGCCGGTCCGCGGCGGCGAGATCCCTTCGGTTGGGCCTGTTCCGGCGTAAGCCGTGCGCGGTGGCGCTCCGGTGCGCAACCATGCTAGCGGTGACGCATCGCGACAACATCGTTCGGGCGCACGCGCGGCCCGTTGTAGGAGATCCGGCCATGACCCCACTGGTGCTGAATACCGGAATCGAGCAAGTTCGCAAACATTCGACGTGGTTCCTGGTGCTGGGAATCGCGCTGGTGATCATCGGCATGATCGCGATCGGCTATGCGTTCGAGACGACGATTATCTCGGTGATTTTTCTCGGATGGCTGCTGATCATCGGCGGCTTGGTCGAGGCGTTTCACGGTCTCCGGCACCGGCAATGGGGCGGCTTCTTCATCAATTTGCTGGCCGGCTTGCTATACTTCGTCGCGGGCCTGGTGATGATCACAAATCCCGCGCGCGCAGCGGTAACCCTGACGCTCCTGATCGCAATAATCCTGATCGTTGCCGGGCTGTTCCGCCTCTTCGTCGCTTTTTCGACTCCATTGCATCATCGCGGATGGGTCATCCTCAATGGCGCGATTTCGATCCTGCTGGGCGTCATGATCTGGGACGCGTGGCCGGTCTCCGGGCTCTGGGTGATCGGACTGTTCATCGGTATCGACATGATCTTCGACGGTTGGACGGAAATCATGCTGGCGATGAGTGTCCGCCGTCTGCCGGCCTGAGGCCGACTTCTCCCGCGATAAACGAATCTTCCTCTCGCACGTCCCGATTGTTGCGCCGCGGCCCCGCGTGCGCTGACGCGCGAGCACGGTTGCCCGGCTGCTTGCGCCATGTAAATTGCCATTGGCCATCGCGATGCAGGCGAAAGTGATCCTTATTGGTGCGGCGCGGGGCGTGGGGCAACTCACCTACGCGATTCCGCCGGCGCTCGAGGGCCGCGTTGAGTGCGGCCATCGGGTGATCGTGCCGCTGCGCTCGCGCCGCCTGACCGGCATCGTCATCGAAGTCGGCGCGGAATTGGAGGCCGGCGCCGGCGAGCTCAAGCCGATTCTCGAACTTCCCGAATCGCGCCCGCTCTACGACCGCGCCCATCTCGGGCTCATCGAGTTCATGGCGTCCTACTACATGGTGCCGCTGGGCGACGCGCTGCAGAGCGTGGTGCCGGCCGCCGCGCGGATCGAATCGCGCAAGGTTTTCCGGCTCGCCGCGCCGCCCGACGCCTTGCGCGCGGCGACGATGGCGCCGATGGAACGCGCGATCGTCGAGGCGCTCGGGCGCCGGGCGATGACCTCACGCGAACTCGCCCGCCTGGGCGAGCGGCGCGAAGTCGCCTCCGCGCTCGCCCTGCTCGCCGCCGAGCGAATCGTGGAGACGGCCGAGGCCACTCGCGGCCGCCATCGGATTGCCAGCGCAGTGCGGCTTGCGCCCGGCGCCGCCGCGACCGCGAAACTTCGCGGCATCAGGCAGCGTGAAATCGTGCGCATGCTCGGCGAAGTCGCGCCCGAAGCGCTAGCGCTCGAAGATCTCGAGGAGCGGATGCGGGGCGCGCGCGTCGCGGTGCGCGCGCTCGCGGAGCGCGGGATCGTCGAGGTCGAGACGGCGCCGCGAGCGAGCGCAATGCCGCATAGCATCGCGGCCGACGGTGCTGAAGTGTTCGCTAGCGCCGAAATGTCCGATGCGATCGGCGGCGGCGATTTCGAATTGATGCCCGAGCAGGCGGCCGTGATCGAGACCATCCTGCCCGCCGTCACCGATGCGCGCGAGGGAACTTTTCTGTTGTGGGGCGTCACCGCCAGCGGCAAGACCGAGGTCTACCAGAAGCTCGCGGCGGCGGCTCTGGAAGCGGGCCGGCAGGTCCTGCTGCTGGTGCCCGAGATAGCGCTCGCGGATCAGATCGTCAGGTCGTTTCGCGCCCGCTTCGGCCCGCTGGTCGCGATCGCGCATAGCGCGCAGAACGTAGCTGAGCGATGGGCGAGCTGGATGGCGGCGCTGGGCGGTCAGGCGCGAATCATGATCGGTCCGCGCTCGGCGATCTTCGCTCCGCTAAACGGCCTGGGACTGATCGTGGTCGACGAGGAGCACGACCCCGCTTATAAACAGGAAGAAGGAATTCGCTACAACGCGCGCGATCTCGCGGTGATGATGGGGCGGCTCGCCCGATGCCCTGTTGTGCTGGGCTCGGCAACGCCCTCGTCCGAGTCGTTCTACAACGCAAAGCGCGGACGTTACAGGCTGCTGCGGATGACGCGCCGGGTGATGGAGCGACCGATGGCGGAGGTCGAGATAGTCGACCTGCGCGCGGAATTCAAAAAAGACCTCGCGCGCGAAAAGGCGGGCGCGGCGAGCGGCGCTGCGAAAAAATCCAGCGAGCCACAGGCGGTACCACTCTCGGCGCCGCTGCTCGACGCGTTGCGCGCCAACCTGGCCGCGGGCGGGCAAAGCGTGGTGTTTCTCAACCGCCGCGGCTTCCACAACTTCCTCCAATGCCATCTCTGCGGCGTCGTGATCTCCTGCATCAACTGCAGCGTCAGCATGACGTTCCACATGCGCGACCGTTCACTGCGATGCCACTGGTGTGGTGCGCGCGTGGCGGCCCCGGAAGCCTGTCCCGAGTGCAACGGCTTCGGGCTGGTGGGTCAGGGTTTTGGCACCGAGCGGCTTACGGAGGCGCTGGCCGCGCAGTTGCCGCAGGCGCGTATCGAGCGGATGGACAGCGATACCAGCGGGCGGCGCGGGATGCGCCTGGAACTGGTCGAGCGATTACGCCGCGGCGAGATCGACGTGATGGTCGGCACGCAGATGATCACCAAGGGCTTTGACCTGCCGGGCGTAACCCTGGTTGGCGTGGTGATGGCCGACCTCGGGCTCAACCTGCCCGACTTCCGCGCCGCGGAGCGCACCTTTCAACTGCTGACCCAGGTGGCGGGGCGTGCGGGACGCGGCGAGCGTCTGGGGCGGGTGCTAATCCAGACCTACGCGCCGCATCACTACAGCATCCGCGCGGCGCGCGACCAGGATTACGACCGCTTCATCCGGCGCGAGCTGCGATTGCGTCAGGAGCTGGGATGGCCGCCGTACTCGCGGATGGCGCTGGTGCGAATCGAAGGGGCAGACGCGGCCGCCGTCGCCGCGATGGCGGAACGGGCCGCCACCGCGCTGCGGTGCCAGGTCAAAGACGACAAGGACGTCAAGGACCTCAGGACCGACGCGATGCGCGTGCTCGGACCGGCGCCGGCGCCGATCGAACGCTTGCGTGGGCGCTATCGATGGCAGGTGGTGGTGAGATCGACCGAAGCAGCCGCGATGCGCGCGGCGCTGGCCTCGATGCAGGCGCAGCTTGGCGCCCGCGATGCGCGCGGCGGCGTTTTCGTCGGTCTCGATCTCGACCCGGTCAATATGTTGTGAGTCCAATGCTGTGAGCCTGGGTGAGCACACGCGTTGGATGGTGAAAACCGGCGCACGTGATAGACATAGAGGGATTACTTATGTTCGGAGGGACCTTATGATCGACAATTCCAGCATCCAGAGCCTGACCTCAGCGGTGCAACGCTATTTCGACCTGATGTACGACGGAGACACTTCCCGCTGGGATGGCGTTTTTCGCCCGACCGCTCAATTGCACGGACTCCGCGACGGCAAGATGGCGATGTTCACCTCACAGGGCTACAAGGAATTGACCGCCAGCCGGCCGTCGCCGAAATCGGTGAACGCTCCGCGCGAAGAGGAGATCCTGCTGATGGACTTTGCGTCCCCCACCCAGGCGCTCGTTAAGGTGCGAGTCAGGATCAACAAAAGCGTATATGTGGATCATCTCACCTATCATCGGGTGGACGGTGAATGGCTGATTAGCTCGAAGGGCTATCACGTCGAGCGCACCGACTGACCCGACCGCCATAGACGAACGCCGAAACGCGCTGGCGCGCGCCGTTCAGAGCTTTTCGATCCGCACTGCGGTGCCATAGGCCGCGATCTCGCTCATGATGTCGCCGATCTCGTTGCAATCGAAGCGCATCGCGACCACAGCGTTGCCGCCCTTCTCGATCGCGGCCAGGCGCAAACGGGCGATAGCCTGTTCGCGGCTGTCGGAGAGCAATTGGGTGTAGCCCGTGACCTCGCCGCCGAATAACGTGCGCAACCCTGCGCCCATGTTGGAGAAAACGTTGCGCGCTCGGCAGATAAGACCGAAGACTTCGCCATAGACGGCCACGATTTTGAAACCGGGAACGTCGTTCATGGTGGTGACTAGAACAGCGTTGTTGTCCATAGAGAGACGATATCCGCGATAAATTCTGTGGGCAATGTGAAAACGCGATTCGGCCAGTGCGGTGAGCTGGCGAACCCACATGAACCCTGCGCTGAAAATTGCCGAGGGAAATTGCTAAAGTAACTCCGCGATGCCCGAAACGACACAGATGACTATCCCCAAGCCGCATGCTGTGTTCGAGGCGGTCATGGAGGACGGCGCGACGATCCGGGTGCGCCGCCACGGCGTCGCCGGCGCTCCGCGCCTGGTGCTGAGCCACGGCAACGGACTCGCGATCGACGGCTACTTTTCATTCTGGGGGCGACTTCTCGACCGCTACGACGTGATCGTTTACGACTTTCGCAATCATGGCCAGAACCCGCCGCATCTTCCCGTCCATCATCATTGGAAAAGGTTCATCCAGGACGACGAGCGCATCTGGCACGCGATCCGCGAGCAATGGGGCGCCAAGCCGATGGCCGGCGTGTTCCATTCGCTCTCCGCGGTGACCGCCGTGATGCATACACTGGAGATGGGCCGGCGCTGGGATCCGCTGGTGCTGTTCGATCCGCCGATCCATCCGCGCGAAGGCCATCCGTTGCAGGCGGTCCAGATATTTCATGAAGGAGAGATCGCCGCGCGCGCTCGCCGTCGCACCGAGCGCTACAAAACTCCCGCCGACCTGGCGCAGCTTTTCGCCCATGTGCCGCAGTTCATGCTGTGGCGCCCGGAGGCTTACGAGTTGATGGCGCGTGCGACGCTCCGCCTCGACGAGGCCGCGGGCGACTGGGTGCTGGCCTGCCCGCGCGAGCTTGAGGCGCACGTCTTCGAGAGCAATCGCGACGCGACCATATGGCCGCGGATGAAAAACCTGCCGGTGCCGTGCAAGCTGATTTGCGGTGACCCGGCCAACGAGCACAAGCAACCGCCGGCGCTCATCGGGCGCGCGATCGCCGAGGAGACTGCGGTCGAATACGAAGCGATCCCGCAGACCACGCACTTTCTTCAAATCGAGCGTCCCGACGAATGTATCCGCGCGATGGAGGCGTTCCTGCGCAAGCACGGATTCCTGCAATAGCGCGCCGGACGCGCCGATTTGCATGCTTCCGGCACTCGGGACGCTCTGATAGATTTTGTTCCACCCTTTATCGATCGATTGCGCTCGCAAATATCCCCTGAAAACCAATTAACGATGGCGCTGCTCAACATCCGCAAATTTCCCGATCCCGCGCTCAAGGATCCGGCCAAGCCGGTCGCCAACATCGACGGCGGCCTCACCAGCTTTATTGAGAGCATGGTGCAAACGATGTACGCGGCGCCGGGGGTGGGTCTGGCGGCGCCGCAGGTCGGCGATTCGCGCCGCGTGGTGGTGCTCGACACCGACCATCAGAACCCGGGCAAGAAATTGCTGCGCCTTATCAATCCCAAGATCGTACAAGCCGAGGGTTCCGTGATTTGGGAAGAGGGATGCCTCTCGGTGATCGACTACACCGCCGACGTTAAGCGCGCCGCGCGGGTGTTGGTGCGCGCGTGGACGCCCGAGGAGAAAGAGATCGAAATCGAGGCGGACGACCTGCTCGCGGTCGCGCTGCAGCATGAGATCGACCATCTTGACGGTAAGCTCTTTATCGATCGCGTCAGTCGTATCAAGCGCGAACTCTACCGGCGCAAACTCGCGAAGCTGATAAAGGAGGGCAAGGCCGACGGCCAGCGGCCCTCCAGTGTCCGGATCTGAAATCGTCAAACCGTTGAGAATCGTCTTCATGGGCACGCCGGCGCTGGCAGCCCATATTTTGGAGCGGCTGGCCGACGCCAGCGGTCGCGGCGCCGAGAGCGCGGGGGTCGAAATCGTGGGCGTGGTCACGCATCCCGACCAGCCTCGCGGCCGCGGGCTCAGGCTTGAGCCGAGCGAGGTCGGAGCGGTAGCGGAGCGTTGCGGACTCCCGGTGCTGAAGCCATCGAAGATTCGCACCGCGGAATTTCTCGCCGAGCTGAGCGCGCTTAATCCCGACTTGCTGGTGGTCGCGGCCTACGGTCGAATCCTGCCTGACCCGGTGCTCGGGGCGGCGCGAATCATGCCGATCAATGTTCACGCCTCGCTCCTGCCGCGCCATCGCGGCGCGTCGCCGGTCGAAGGTGCAATCCTTGCTGGCGATATCGAAAGCGGCGTCACGATCATGCGCGTAACCAGCCGGATGGATGCGGGGCCGATCCTGCTCGCGCGCGCGATTCCGATCGCGCCGGGCGAGACCCAGGGAACGCTCAAGGATAAGCTCGCGGAACTGGGTGCGGCAGCGCTGCTCGAAGCGCTCGAGAAGCTCCGTTCTGGACAGCTCGTCGAGACGCCGCAGGACGAGAACCTCGCAACCTACACTTCGCCCGTGAGCAAGGCCGATGCGGCTATCGATTGGAGCGCCGACGCGGCGCGGATCGAGCGGATGGTGCGTGCGTACGATCCATGGCCGGTCGCACGCACGCGGCTTGGCGGGGATGCGCTGCAGGTATGGCGCGCAAGGCTCGATGATTCCGCTTCGCCCAGTGCGTCCGAGACGCCATCCGCTTCCGGCGAGTCGGATGCCGTGCCAGCCACGGACGCGCCAGGCACGATCTTGCGGGTGAAGCCCGATGTTGCAGTGCAATGCGGGCGCGGTCGACTCCTACTCGACGAGGTGCAGGCGGCGGGACGCAAGCGGATGGGTGCGGCGGAGTTTCTGCGCGGGCGGCGCGTCATCCCAGGCGAGCGCCTGGGATGACGCGTCGCCCGCCTATCGCTCCGCGCGGACGCAGCGGCGCTAACGCGCCGCCGGGACCCGCGCAGCCGGAACGGCGCCCCCGCGCCATCCCGGGGCCGGGCGCGAACGCGCCCGGCCCCGGGATGGCGGCGGCTGGCGCGGCGAGGGATTTCGAGCGCGGCGCGGCGGGCCTTCAGGCCCGCCGCGCCGCGCTCGAAATCCTCGTCCGCGTCGAGAGCCACGCAGCCTTCGCCGACGTGATGCTCGGCCATCGCCTCGCCGCCTTCGCACCGGCCGACCGCCGCCTGCTGACACGGCTCGTGCTCGGCACGCTCGCGTGGCGTGGGCGGCTGGACTACGAACTGGTGCAGCTATGCACGCAGCCGCTCGAAAAGCTCGAACTCTCGGTGCTGGGAGCGCTCAGGCTGGGGCTTTTCCAGATGCGCCATTTGAGCCGTGTGCCGGCGCACGCCGCGGTCGATACTGCCGTGTCGCTCGCGCGCGAGGCGGCCGGACGAGGGGCCGGCGGCTTGGTCAACGCCGTCCTGCGGCGCGCCGCGCGCGGCGCGGTGGCGATGCCGGATCGGGCGGTGGATGAAGTCGGATATCTCGCGGTTGCGTACTCGCATCCGCGATGGCTGGTCGCGTGTTTCGTCGAATGGTTTGGCGTCGCGCGAGCGGAGGCGCTGATGGCGGCCAACAATGAGGCCGCGCCGAACGTGATGCGGCTCAATCTGGCCCGCGGCACGCGTGAAGAGGTCGTCACGCGGATGGCAGCCGACGGGATCAGTATAAGCTCCGGAGATCACCTACCCGAGACCGCGGTGCTCGAGAGCGCGGCAGACTTCGACTCCGATTCATACCGTGCCGGACTGTTTCATCCGCAATCCGAGGCTTCTCAATTGATCGCACGGATGCTGGCGCCGTCGGCAGGCGCTACCGTGATCGATTGTGCCGCCGCGCCGGGCGGCAAGACGACGCACCTTGCTGAACTGGCCGGTGCGCGTGGCCGCGTCATGGCGCTCGATCTGAATTTGCGCGGACTGAAGGCGGCGCGCGACCTTGCCCGGCGCCTCGGTCATCGCAATATCGTATTCGCGCGCGCAGACATCGGTGCGGGGCCGCCGCTGCGCACCGAATCCGCCATCTTCGTGCTGCTGGACGCGCCGTGTACCGGCACGGGCACGCTGCGGGAGCATCCGGAGATACGATGGCGCCTGGCGGCGGATGACTTTGGCCGGATGGCGGAGGTGCAGCGCCCGATGCTCGAGCATGCGGCCGCGTTGGTTCGGCCGGGCGGTGTGATCGTATACGCCGTATGCAGTCTGGCGCCGCAGGAAGGGCAGGGCGTGGTGCGCGGCTTTCTCGCGCAGCATCCGGAGTTTGCGATCGAGCGGCCGCAGGCGGTGCAACTGGCTCCATGGCTGCAAAGCGACGGGACGATGGCGACCAGTCCCGAGCGCGGCGGACTCGACGGTTTTTTCGCCGCCCGGATACGTCGGCGATGAAAGCGCCTTTTGCCGCGTGGCAGCCGAGGCGATAGTCTTTGCATATGGGACTCGAACACAAGATTGCGCCCTCTATTCTGTCGGCCGACTTCGCCCGCTTGGGCGAGGAGATTCGCCGGGTCGAAGAGGCCGGCGCCGATCTGATTCACTTCGACGTGATGGACGGACATTTCGTGCCGAATCTCTCGATCGGCGTGCCGGTGCTGAAATCGCTGCGCGAGATAACCAGGCTGCCGCTCGACACGCATCTGATGATCTCGGAGCCCGCGCGCTATTTGAAAGCCTTCGTCGAGGCCGGCGCGAATTCGATCTCGGTGCATGCGGAGGTTTGTGACGACTTGCCGGGAATCGCCGCGCGCATCCGCGAGCTCGGCGCGCGCGCCTCGGTCGCGATCAACCCGGAGACGCCCGTGGACCGGGTGCTCGCCGCCGCCGAGCATCTCGACATGATCCTGGTGATGAGCGTGCATCCGGGCTTCGGTGGGCAGGGTTTTATTGCCGAGAGCCTGGAGAAGTTGCGCGCGGTGCGGAGCGAGATCGAACGGCGCGGGCTTAAAGTCGACGTCGAAGTCGACGGCGGAATCAAAATCGACAATATCGGCGCAGTGGCCGAGGCGGGGGCCAACGTATTCGTCTCCGGGTCGGGAATTTTCGGCCATGAAAACTATCGCGAGATAATCGCCAGGATGCGCGAGCGTGTGGCGCACGTCTGAGCGTCCGCCGGGAGCGGTTATCCGGCCGTATCGTCTCCATGGCCTGAAAGGACGGCTCGGCGAGACGACGGCTCGTAAAATTAAGGCTCGCCAAATGAAGGTTCGCCAAATGAAGGCTCGCAATGACGCGCGCGGCGATGCTATAAGTGGGGCCCGGTTCGGAAACCCTGACGTGCGGGGTGTAGCTCAGCCTGGCTAGAGCGCTGCGTTCGGGACGCAGAAGTCGCTGGTTCAAATCCAGTCACCCCGACCATTTTCTTCTCGCGCGAAAGGCCGCCCTTGCTGAGCATCGCGCTCCTCTTCATTGGTGCATACCTGTTCGGATCGATCCCCGTGGGCGTGCTGGTCGGCCGTGCCTTCGGATTCGATCCGCGCGGCGTCGGCTCCGGCAATATCGGGATGACCAACGTTACGCGGGCCGGCGGCAAACGGGCTGGCGCGATCACGTTCGTTGGTGACCTGCTCAAGGGGATGATTCCGGTCTTGGTGGCGCGGATGGCGGGGTTATCGCCCGTATTTGTCGCTATCGTGGGCCTTGGGGCATTCATCGGCGCGATAAGCTCCGTTTTCCTGCGCTTTAAGGGCGGCAAGGGAGTTTCGGCGTCGCTCGGAATATGGCTGGGGATATCTCCGCTGCCGGTGCTAATCGCGCTTGGGGTGTTCATCATCGTGTTCGCGCTTTTCAGGATCGTCTCGCTGGCATCGATTGGCGCGGCGATTGTTTTGCCGCCTGCCGCCGCGATCCTGGGGCTGCCACGGCCCTACGTCGGCCTGGCGATCGTGATGACGGGGCTGGTGCTGCTGCGCCATCATGAAAATATCGCGCGTTTGATTAGCGGCGAGGAGCGGCCGTTGGGCAGCAATGACGCTGGCGGGGGCACAGCGGGGTTTTAGGTAGCCCGCCGGCTGGCGATCCTGCCCGGCACTCCTACCGGGGTGCGCGCCCGGCGATTGGTCGGTTTCCCAATAGATATCAGGATAGACACGCGGCTGCCGCTTAAGGCAGCAGTTGAGGCCAACCCGTCGTTCCCATCGGCACGTTATCGTTTCTCCACTTGATGATTGCGCCCAAGTCTCCGTACCATGAGAGGCGCGAAGATTGCTCATGGATTCCCCGATGCCCACCGGAAACCCACCAGGCCGTGCCGAAGAGGGGGCTTGCAGGAGCCCGCGCTCATCTGGAACAGATAAGTCTGGTCGAAAGGGGGAAGGAGTGTCCGTCCGGCTACGTGCGGGGAGGAGTCATATGAAGAAGGTCGAGGCAATCATCAAGCCGTTCAAGCTCGACGAGGTCAAAGAGGCGCTTTCGAGTATCGGGGTGCAGGGACTCACGGTCAGCGAAGTGAAGGGGTTCGGCCGTCAAAAGGGCCATACCGAACTCTACCGCGGCGCCGAGTATGTGGTCGATTTTCTGCCCAAGGTGAAGCTGGAAATTATTGTCTCGGATGAACTGACGCCGCAGGTTGTCGAGACTATCGAGCGCGCGGCGCGTACCGGCCGGATCGGTGACGGGAAAATCTTCGTCATGCCGATGGAAGAAGTGGTGCGGATTCGCACCGGCGAACGGGGCTCGGCGGCGCTATAGCTTGTGCGAGATGAGAAGGGGAGGCGGCGCGCTCCGCGCGCCGCCTCCCCTTCTCATCTCGCAGGCGTATCGATGGGCCGGCCTTGGAGCGGCCGCGCTGGCGCGGCCGCTCCAAGGCCGGCGAACAGGCGACAAAACGAGGGAGGCGGGACGGCGCGTAAGCGCCGTCCCGCCTCCCTCGTCCGCATCATCAGTTGACGTTTTGCCTTGGGACGAAGCCCTTGACACCCTTGAACGGCCCGTCGGTCACTTCGATTACGCTGCCTTCGTCGTTGCTGGCCACGATTCGCACCGGCGTCTGGTCATCCACTTCCTTGGCCGCCAGGCTCGCCCCGATCCCGCCGAGCATTCCCATCGTGCCGCCCGCGGATTTCATCTTCGCCACCTTGTCGTAGGTCGCCTGGTCCGGATAGACCTTGACCGTATGCTCGCCCGCGCTCGCGACTACGCGATGGCTGCATCCGATGGCCACGATCGCGATCGCGATCGCCGCCAGCATCAGGCAAGATCGTGTACCGGCGTGAAATTTCGATTTTGGGTTTTCCACGGAGTGTCGCCCCTGCGGTGCACGGAACCGCTGCCATGCCTCAAGATATCTTCGACAATATCACTGGGACCATACTACAGGGTCGACGATATTGCAGGCTTTCGGAGCGACGACGCCGCGCCCATGCGGCAGACGTCGGCGACCGGGGCAAATTTGCCGGGGCCGCCGGTGCATGGTACGTTTTTAGGTTCGCGCGACGTTTACCCGCGACGTTTACAATAGAGCGCCGGCGAGGCCCGTCGGGAGGACGCCAGCGAAGTGGGGCCGGATTGTCGGCGAAGAGGCCGGCGGCGGATTGGCCGCCGCGCAGGAGGTTTTGGTTTGTCCGCACACGGAAACGAGGAAACATCGCCCGCGAGCACCAAGCGCGCGGTCACGATGGAGAAGCTGGTCAATCTCTGCAAGCGTCGCGGAATCGTCTTTCCCGCCAGCGAGATTTATGGCGGCCTCGGTTCGACCTGGGACTACGGTCCGCTCGGCATCGAGCTCAAGCGCAACGTCAAGGAGGCCTGGTGGCGCGCGATGGTGACGACGCGCAGCGACGTCGTCGGCCTCGACAGCGCCATCCTGCAGCATCCGCGCACCTGGGAGGCCTCGGGCCATCTGCAGAACTTCACCGACCCGCTGGTCGACTGCAAAAGCTGCAAGCAGCGCTTTCGCGCCGACCACGTTGAGGGCAACCGATGCCCCGAGTGCGGCGGCGAACTCACCGAGGCACGCAGCTTCAACCTGATGTTCAAGACCTTCATGGGCCCGCTGGAGGACAGCGCGAACGTGGTCTACCTGCGTCCCGAGACCGCGCAGGGCATCTTCCTGAACTTCGCCAACATAGTGGATACCCAGCGGGTCAAGCTGCCGTTCGGCGTTGCGCAAACCGGCAAGTCGTTTCGCAACGAGATCACGCCCGGCAACTTCATTTTTCGCACGCGCGAGTTCGAACAGATGGAGATGGAGTTCTTCGTCAAGCCCGATCCAACCGAGGAGGCGCGATGGTTCGACTACTGGGTCGAGCAGCGGTTTAACTGGTACGTGGACTACGGCGTGCGGCGCGAGCATCTGAAGCTGCGGCCGCATGAGAACGACGAGCTCTCGCACTACTCGCGCGGCACCACCGACGTTGAATATCTCTATCCGTTCGGATGGGGCGAGCTGGAAGGTATAGCCAAGCGCGGCAGCTTCGATCTCGACCAGCACGCGCAATATAGCGGCAAGGACCTGACCTACTTCGACGAGGAGGCCAAAGCGCGTTACCGCCCGTGGGTGATCGAGCCGGCCGCGGGCGTCGATCGCGCGATGCTCGCGTTCATGCTCGACGCCTACGACGAAGACGTGGTCGAGAACGAAGAGCGGATCGTGCTCCGTCTCGATCCGCGCCTCGCGCCGATAAAGGCCGCCGTCTACCCGCTGCTGCGCAAGGCCGGGCAGCCGGAGAAAGCGCAGGAGGTCTTGCGCATGCTCAAGCGGAATTTCACGGCCGCCTACGACCAGGCCGGTTCGATCGGGCGCCGCTATCGCCGCCAGGACGAAGTGGGTACGCCGTTCGGCATCACGATCGATCATCAGACCATGGAAGACGACACGGTAACGCTGCGCGACCGTGATTCGACCGAGCAGGTAAGATTCAAAATCGCGGCGCTGCCTGCGGAGCTGACCGAACGCATCGGCTGGCATCGCTAGGCCGACCGCGTCCGGGACGCTGGCGGCCTCGATACGGTGCGACCTTTGTTTTGACGATCCTCGCGCGCGAGCGGGGAGGGGAGAATCATTTCCGACGATGGCGCGTGTTCATCCTGAAATCTATTTTTTCGGCGCGGGTGTGGCCGAGGGCCGCGCCACGATGCGCGAGCTTCTGGGCGGCAAAGGTGCGGGTCTGCACGAGATGGCCTCGCTCAAGCTACCGGTCCCGCCCGGCTTCACCATTACCACGCGCGTATGCACCTACTTCTATACGCACGGCGGCAAGTATCCGGCCGGGCTCAAGGAGGGCGTTGCCAAGAGCGTTGCGCGAATCGAGAAGGCGATGGGCCGGCGGTTCGGCGACGCGAAGAGCCCGTTGCTGGTCTCGGTGCGCTCGGGCGCGCGCGTCTCGATGCCGGGTATGATGGATACGGTGCTCAACCTTGGGCTCACCGACGAGACCGTCAAGGGGCTCGAGGCGGCGAGCAACAACGCGCGCTTCGCCTGGGACTCCTACCGGCGCTTCTGCCAGATGTATGGCGACGTCGTGCTGAAGCTGAAGCCCGAGAATAAAAACGATCCGGACCCGTTCGAGGAACTGATCGATCGCAAAAAGGCGCTGCGCGGCGTTATCCAGGACGTCGATCTCACTGCCGACGATCTAAAAGAATTGGTCGGCGAATTCCGCGATCTCATCCGCGCCCGCACCGGCCAGGACGTACCGCAGGATCCGTGGGAGCAGTTGTGGGCGGCAATCGGAGCGGTGTTCGAGTCGTGGAACAACGACCGCGCCGTGACCTACCGCAAGATCAATAACATTCCGGGCGACTGGGGCACCGCGGTCACCGTGCAATCGATGGTCTTCGGCAACCTCGGCGCCGATTGCGCGACCGGCGTCGCTTTCACGCGCGATCCTTCCACCGGCGCAAAGGGCATCTACGGCGAGTTCCTGCCCAACGCGCAGGGCGAGGACGTGGTCGCGGGAATCCGCACGCCGCGCCAGATAAGCCTCGCCGCCGGTCGCGAGTGGGCCAGGCGCGGCGGAGTCAGCGAAGGCGATCGAAGCGCCAAACATGCCACGCTGGAGGAGGGCTTTCCTCCGGCCTACCGCGAGCTGTTGAAAGTCGCGTCGCGGCTGGAACGTCACTTCCGCGACATGCAGGACCTCGAATTCACCATCGAGCGCGGCAAGCTCTTCATGCTCCAGACGCGCAACGGCAAACGCACCGCCGAGGCCGCGGTTCGCGCTGCGGTCGAGATGGCGCAGGAGAAGCTCATCGATCGCGCGACCGCGCTGCTGCGCGTCGAGCCCGTGCAACTCGAACAACTGCTCCATCCAAGTCTCGACCCCCGCGCGCCCAAAAAGGTGCTGGCCCGTGGACTGCCCGCCTCGCCCGGCGCCGTGGCCGGCGAAGCCGTGTTCAGCGCCGACGAGGCGGTCGCGGTGAGCAAGGCCGGGCGCAAGGTGATCCTGGTGCGCATCGAGACCTCGCCCGAGGACATCCATGGGATGCAGGTGGCGGAGGGAATCCTGACCGCGCGCGGCGGGATGACCAGCCACGCCGCGGTGGTGGCGCGCGGGATGGGCAAGTGCTGCGTGGCGGGATGCTCGGAGATCGAGATCGACTACGCCGCAGGCACGCTCAGTGCCGCGGGCAAGGTGATTCATCGCGGCGAATACCTGACGCTCGACGGCACGGCCGGCGAGGTGATCGAGGGACGCGTGCCGACCGTCGAGCCGGTGATGTCGCCCTTCTTCAAGAAATTTCTCGGATGGGCCGACGCCGAGCGGCGCCTCGGCGTGCGCGCCAACGCCGACACGCCGCACGACGCCAAAATTGCGCGCGAGTTCGGGGCCGAAGGGATCGGACTCTGCCGCACGGAGCATATGTTCTTCGCGCCGGAGCGAATCGAAGCGGTGCGCGAGATGATCCTGGCCGAAAACGGCGAACAGCGTGCGCGCGCGCTGGCCAAAATTCTGCCGATGCAGCGCGAGGATTTCGTCGGCATCCTGCGCGAGATGGCGGGCCTGCCGGTGACGATTCGCTTGCTCGATCCGCCACTGCACGAATTCCTGCCCCACCAGGACTCGGAAATTCGCGAGATTGCCGCCAAAATAGGCGTCACCCCGGATCATCTTAAACAGGTGCGCGACAGCTTGTTCGAGTTCAACCCGATGCTGGGCCATCGCGGCTCGCGCCTGGGCATCAGCTACCCGGAGATCTACAAGGCGCAGGTCCGCGCAATCCTGGAGGCCGCGACCCAATTGCGTGCCGAGGGCGTGCGCGTGATTCCCGAAATAATGCTCCCGCTCATCGGCGAGCGCCGCGAATATGAATTGCTGGCCTCCGAGATTCGCGAGGTTGCCAAGGAACTCGGAACGCGCGTCAAGTATTCCATCGGCACGATGATCGAAGTGCCGCGCGCCTGTATCGAAGCCGGCGAAATTGGCGCCGTGGCCGAGTTCTTTTCCTTCGGCACCAACGACCTCACGCAGATGACCTACGGGCTCTCGCGCGACGACTCGGGCAAGTTCCTCGGCGACTATATCGAGCGTGGCATCTACAAGACCGATCCGTTTGCGCAGCTCGATCCCGACGGCGTCGGCGGCCTGATGCGAATCGCAATCGAGCGCGGACGCAAGGCCAATCCCAAGCTCAAGCTCGGCATCTGCGGCGAGCACGGCGGCGACCCCGAGAGCGTCAAGTTCTGCCATCGCCTGGGACTCGACTACGTTTCGTGCTCGCCGTTTCGGGTTCCGATCGCGCGCCTGGCCGCCGCGCAGGCCGCGATCGAGGAGCGCCGCACCAAGCGCGCCTTCAAGGACGTATAACTGTGTAGCAAGGGGGCGCACGCGTGAGACCGGGCGGCGTGTCGCTCAGATGCGGTTCGGGGCGGGGGTTTTCTTCCGCGCGGCTCGCGGCCGTCACTAGCCGAGGTAGTCTTCGACGCGAATCGCGGTGACCGGAATCTGGCGGACCCGGTTGTCGCGCAGAATCTTCAGCTTGACGATCTCGCCCGCGTGATGGCTGTTGATCGTCTCATACAGCGTGCGCCGGTCGTGAATCTCGCGCTCGTCGGCGGCAAGTACCACGTCGCCCTGCTTGAGACCGGCCTTCTCGCCCGGGCTTCCCGGCATCACCCCGGCTATTACCACGTGCTCGCGCAGCGTGTACGACAGCACGCCCAGCCACAGCCGGGACGGCACGCTGACGCGCCGGCCGTGGCGCACCAATTCGTCGCGGCTCAGGATGAAGCATTCACCGGGGATGCCCAGGATCGCGCGGCTCAAATCGGCGAAGTTCAGATATGAGATGCCGATGACCTGCCCGCGCGTGTTGCAGATCGGTCCGCCGTTGAGCCCGATGTTGAGCGCCGAGGCGGTCACGCAGACGCATCGCTCGAGCACGAACTCCCACGCGGCGTCGAACGGTCCAAGGTAAGTGATGTGGCCGACGTCGGCGCATCGCTTTTCGCCGCCGAGGCTCGATACCATGAAGACTTCCTGGCCGGGCGAACAGGTCAGCGAGGAGATCGCCTGCAAAAAAGGCAGCCCGTGGCCGTCGACCTTGAGCAACGCGATGTTGGTCGTAAAGTCCTGCGCCACGATCGCCGCCGGCATCTCCTGGCCGCTGCCGAGCGTGACCGTTACGCTCTCCGCACCCATCAGCATGTAGTTGACCGTGATGATAAGACCGTCGGCACTGACCAGCGTGCCGGTGCCGTTGCGGTCGGTGCCGAGACCGATGCCGGCCGACGGATGCGAGGCCGGTACCACTGAATGGATACCGACGGTCGCGTTCGCGACCTTTTCGAGTAGATACAACGTGGCGTTCAAAGCTGCGCTCCGTGAAAACTCGCGAGTGGACTGCTGGCGGCCGCGCACACCTGCGGCTTGAAAGATTTGAGCATAGTGCCGCGCCGTTTCAAGCCCCGCCAAACATGCGGACAGTCACATTGTGGACGGTCGCGCTCGTCATTCGCAACAACCTGCGCAGCGGACCTGGGCTTACTTTTTCTCGGCCGCACTTTTCGCGGCTTGACTTTTATCGCGTGCCGGGCCTACGCACAATTCTGTAGCGCTTGGGCGGTCACGGAGGGTTTCGCCAGATGAGTGACAATTTGCACCATGGGCGTTGAGCGAAGCGCAATCGAACGATTTCTCTACTACGAGGCGCGCCTGATGGATAACCATCGGTTCGACGAGTGGCTGACGCTGTGGGCCGAAGACGGCCCGGTGACGTACTGGGTGCCATGCAACGGCGACGATATCGATCCGACGGTCAACGTTTCGATCATCTACGACACTCGCACGCAGTTGCGTAACCGGATCACGCGTATGCGCGAGACGCTGTGGCTGCGCGAGCAGGCGCCGCGCCTGCGCCGGGTGGTCTCGAACGTCGAAGTCGAGGATGAGACGGCGTCTGACGTGACGGCCAACTCCAATTTCATACTTGTCCAACTGCATCGCCATCAGCAATACCTGTGGGCGGGGACCTCGACTCACAAGCTGGTCCCGAACGGCGGCGGCTTCAGGATTCGCTCGAAGAAGGTCGTGCTGATCAACAACGACGAGCCGCTGCCCAACCTGATGTTTCTGATTTAGTCATGGCCGCCAACAACGACGCAGGCGACACGATACTGCGGTTGGTCAGCGAATTCGCGGCGGTCGAAGTCGGACGCGACGACCGTGGCAACGGCCCGCGGCTCATGATCCGTGACACGCAGAGCGGGCGTTGCGTCTTTCTCGATCCGCTCGAGCTCGCCGCGCTGGCCTGGATGCGGCACGAAGATCTGTTGCCGTTCCTGGACCCCGCGCGGTTCGAGCGGCGCGGCCCGGCGCCGCGGGACGATTGATCGATGACCCCGAGGAGTGAATGAATCGTAACAGGAGGGCGGTGACCGATGGCTACCATGCTTTCCGCGCAGGCCGACTACAACCAGTTAGTCCAGGACGATCGCGTGAGCGGGCGGCTTTACTACGATCCCGCCGTCTTCGAAGAGGAACTCGAGAAGATATGGTATCGCGACTGGATATACGTCGCTCATGAAAGTGAGATTCCCGAACCGGGCGACTATGTAACGCGCCGCATCGGCTTGCAGCCGGTCATCGTCTCGCGCGACGAGGACCGCACGATCAATCTGTTGCTCAACCGCTGCATGCATCGCGGCAACACCGTATGCCAGAGCGAGCGCGGCAACGCGCACGCGTTCCGCTGCGCCTACCACGGATGGACCTACAATAATCGGGGCGCGCTGGTGGGAGTTCCGTACGCCGCCGGTTATGACGCTTCGTTCTCGCGCGAGGAGTATCCGCTGGCGCGGGTGGCGCGGATGGCGACCTATCGCGGACTCATCTTCGGCAGCATGAGTCCGGCGGGGCCGAGCCTGCAGGAGCGGCTGGGCAACGCCGCGGCGCTAATCGACCAGTTCGTCGATCTGTCGCCCGAAGGCGAGGTGGTGCTGCGCTCGGGCGTACTCAAGCATTCGTTCAAGGGCAACTGGAAAATGGCCCTGGAGAACTCGGTCGACGGCTACCATCCAAACATCCTGCATCACGCGGCGATGATGCTGATCGCCAAGGGGCGCAAGGTCGACATGGAATCGGTTTTCGGCGAGCACACCGACGCGCTCGCGCGCGACCTGGGCAGCGGCAGTGGACAACTCGACCTGACTCCGGTCAACCGCGAGCGCGGCGGGCGAGTGGTGCCGCACGGATGGAGCGCCGAGGCGTGGCGGCAGTACCTCGACGCGATGGAACGGCGCTACGGAGCGGACCGCGCGCGTGAGATAATCGACATTGGCGGACCGCACTTCTGCATATTCCCCAATATCATTTTCATACTCAACCAGTTCCGCATTATCCAGCCGGTGAGCGTCAATGAGACGATCGTCTATTACTATCCGACGATGCTCAAAGGGGCGCCCGGGGAGATGAATCGGCGCCGCCTCGCCGAGACCTACCTAATCCACGGGCCGGCGGGACGCGTTGCGCCCGACGATTTTGAGGCGTACGAACGCAACCAGGAAGGTTTCCGCGCGCGGACCAACGAGTGGCTGGTGCTCCGTCGCGGGCTCGATCGCGAACAACGCGAGCGCGGCGGCACGATCGCCGGCCATGAGACCGATGAAACCACGCAGCGCGGAATCTGGCGACACTACCGTGAGGTGATGCGATCTTGAGGTGCTGCGTGTCTGGCCGTGCTCAGCGCGGCTTGCGATGCAGGATGCCCGCGCCTTCGAGCTCTCCAACCCGCTCGCGCGAATAGCCCAAATAGCCAGTAAGTATTTCCTCGTTGTGCTGGCCGAGCATCGGTGCGCCGCCACCGGCCGGCTCGGGGAAGCTCGAGAAGTGAAGCGGAAAGCCGGGAAGATCGAAGCTGCCAAGAATCGGATCGTCGACGGTGGCGACCGTGCCGCGCTGACGAAGATGCGGAAGGTTGAGCGCCTCGTCGGGCGAGAGCACGGGCGCGGCCGGCACGCGATACGTGGCCAGACGCTCCATCGCGGCTTCGTCGCTCGGCATCGCGGCGAGCCATCCTTCGATGATGCGAATCAGCTCGGGAAGATTCTTGAGCCGGCGCGGACTGGTCCTGAAGCGCTCGTCGCTCGCCAGCTCGGGCCGCTCCATCGCGTCGCACAATTGCACGAACTGATGCTCGACGCCGGCGATGATGATTATGTAGCGGTCGCGCCCTTTGAACATCCCGCAGGGCGCGGAGTAGGAGAGATGATGGCCGGTGCGGCCCGGCTTAATCGCGCCTCCGCTCAGGCTGTACATCTGGATGGCCGTGTGATGGCAGTGGAAGTAGGCGTCGAGCAGCGCGATGTCGAGGTACTGGCCCTCGCCGGTGCGCTCGCGATGCAGCAGCGCCGCCACCACGGCCAGCGCCGCATGTACGCCGGTGCTCACGTCGCCGAGCGCCGCGGTCGGAAAGTAAGGCGGCCCGTCCGCTTCGCCGATCATGTAGGTAATCCCAGAATACGCCTGCGCGATGAAGTCGTAGCCCGGCAGATGTGCGAGCGGGCCCTGCTGGCCGAAGGTCGAAACCGAGCACATCACGATGCGCGGGTTGAGCGAGCGCACGGTCTCGTAGTCCAGGCCCATCCGCCCGATAACGCCGGGCGCGAAATTCTCGACCACGACGTCGACCTTGGCAACGAGCTCCTTGAGAATCGCAAGCGCGGCCGGGTTCTTGACGTCGAGGCAAAGGCTGCGCTTGCCGAGGTTTTGCTGGATGAAGTAGCCGCTGCGATGGTCGCGGTAAAACGGCAGTACGCGAGTGCGGTCGCCGTCGGGCGCGATCTCCACTTTGATAACGTCGGCGCCCATTTGCGCCATCATCTTCGTGACGGTGGGCCCGGCGATGAACTGGGTGAAGTCGAGGACTTTGTAGCCGTCGAGTACGTGGGTCGGGTGGTTGAGGCTCATGCAGTCGTCCGAGGACGGAATCAGACACGCCACGCATCCGCGTGCGGCGCAAGAGAGCGTCCAACCAGCAGTAGTACAAGCGCGTTTTGGGTTGTCAAGTTTGACCGCTTTAAGGCAGTCTCGGCATCGTTGATGAAAAGGCGACGAAATCGTCACGCGGGCGGCGTGTTCTCTATCGCCGACCGCGTTTAGCGCAATCGGTAGTTTGTTTCGAACGAGGAGAGAGCGCCATGGCGGGAAGTTTCTTACTCGAAAAAGATGGCCGGGTCGCAACGCTGATTTTCAACCGGCCCGAGAAGCGCAATCCGCTCAACGAAGAGGTCGTGCTGGAGTTCGAAGGATTGCTGCATCAGGTGCGCGACGACCGCGACGTGCGCGTGCTGATCGTCACCGGCAGCGGCAACACTTTCTCGGCCGGCGCCGACCTTTCGACGCTCAAGGAAGTGACCGACCCCGCGGAGCGCCAGCGCCTGTTCGCGCCGCTCTCCAAGCGGCGCTCGCGCCTCATCGGGCGGGCGCTCGGTGTGCTCGCTAATCTGGAGGTGCTGACTATCGCCGCAATCAACGGCTACGCGATCGGCGGCGGATGGGGCATCGCGCTCGGCTGCGACATCCGAATCGCGGTTGCCGGCGCGCAGTTCTGGTTTCCTGAAGTGGATCTCGGCGTGCCGCTCAGTCCGGAGGCGACCGCGCTGCTCGCGGCGCAGAGCGGCCCCGCGATCGCCAAGGAGGTCATCATCACCTGTCGCCGTTATACCGCCGAGGAACTGTTGCCGATGGGGTTGGTGAACCGGGTGGTGAAAAAGGAGGAGCTGTACCCGACGGTGCGCGAGATGGCGCGCGCGATCGCGGCGAAGAATCCGGTCGCCGTGATGGGCGCCAAGGCGACCGTCAATGCGGTGAGCGGCGGCGGCCGCGCGCTCAGATTGGATCTCCTGCTCGACCGCGGCTGATTGTCGCCTCAGTACAGCGGCCGGCCGCCGATGATTCGGTCCGCTTCCAGCCGTGCGATTTCGGCGTCGCCGAGTCCCAGGATTTTCGACAGCACGTAATGGTTGTCCTCGCCGAGAATCGGGCCGACCCGTCTGATCGGTGGATGCGCGCCGTCGAGTTGCGCCGGAAAAGAGGGATAAGGATGGTGTCCGGCCACAGGATGGTCGACGTACTGGAAAAAACCGGCCGCCACGAGACCCGGATCCTTGAGCAGGTCCGAAGGCGCGAGCACGGGCGCAGCGGGGACGCCGCGCGCTTGCAGGTCGCGCGCCAGTTCGTGACGGTCGAAGCGCACGGTCCACTGAGCGACGAGTTCGTTGAGCGCCGCGCGGTTACGCCGGCGCAATAGCGGCGTGGCGAAGCGCGCGTCAGAGGTCCGTTGCTGATTCTTCATCCCGGGAGTGTGCATTGCCCCGACTAGCGCATGCCACTGCTGCTCGGTCGCGACGCTTAGTGCCACCCACGCGTCCTCGCCGCGCGCGGGAAACGCGCCGTGCGGCGCCATGGCCGAGTCGTCGACGGTCGCGCGCGTGCGTGGGCGTCCGGTGAACTCGAACTCGACCAGCGCGTCGGCGATGTACTGCATGCTCGCTTCAAGTTGCGAGACGTCGACGTGCTGGCCCTCGCCAGTGGCGCGCGCGTGATGCGCAGCGGCGAGCGTGCAAAACGCGGCGAGATAGCCGGCGAACGGATCGGAAACACCCACGCCATGAATCAGTGCGCCTTCGCCGGTGTAACCGCTCAGCCCCGAGATTCCCGAGAGCGCCTCGCCGATCGCGGCGAAGGAAACATAGTCGCGCCACGGCCCCTCCTGACCGAAGCCCGATACGGAAGTCATTACGATCGCCGGATTGACCTCGCGCAAGCTCTTGTAGGAAAGCCCGAGCTGCGGCATCACGCGCGGCGAGTAGTTCTGCACCACCGCGTCGCTGCGCTTCACCAGTTCCTTGAACAGCCGCACGCCGTCGGGCCGTGCGAGATCGAGCGTCAGCCCGAGTTTGTTGCGGTTGGTGGCGTTGAAGGGCGGCGACAGTTCATAGACTTCCGCCGGGTCACCCGGAATGGCGACGATACGAAATTGATCGGGCCGCTGAATTGACTCGACCTTGATCACTTCCGCGCCGAGGTCGGCCATGATCGCGGTCGGCAGCGGCCCCGCCCAATAGGCGGTGAAGTCGACGATGCGCATCCCCTCGAGCGGAAGCGGAATCATCGGGTTGGGTCCTCCGCCACCCCGCGCGCCCACTCTTTTTCGCACAGTGTCGCGTCGAAGGTCGCCAGCTTCAGCCTGTTGCGCCGCGCCAGATGAACGAGATGAGCATCGGTGACGTCCTTAGCCGTGCTCACTTGCGGCAGAGATTTCGCTCGCGTCGCGTCTCGCAAGAACCGATGCGTACTCATTGTGACGATTGCGTCCAGCGCCGTCATCGCATCCTCGAAGCTCGCGCCGTAGGCAGGGCTCAGACTGACCCGGAGAAAGCCCATCTCGCTTATAGGGCAGGTCGCGAAAGATTTGGCCCGGGTGAGCCATCGGCTGGCTTGGATATACTCGGCGTGCGATTCCCATCCGCACGCTATCAGGAAATTGACATCGAGCAGGTGACTCACGGAAGCTCCGCGAGCAGCGTGGCCACGCTCTCGGTGGTCATTGCCGGGGCGCTTTCCGCCGCCACCAGAACCGGGCGTCCGAACTTTCCTCGCTTGAGTCTTGCGGCGCGCTGCGATTGGCGCCGCAGGACTAATGTCCGGCCCTCTAGCTCCATTTCGACCTGGTCTCCCGGCCTAAGGTTGAGCGCCGCGCGCAGACGCGCCGGGATTACGAGCTGCCCTTTGGTTGAGAGTCGCGATCTGCTCATGTTGCAGTCTTACACGTCTTACCTCGGGTGCCAAGTGAGTACACGCCGTCGGGCCGTGCGAGATCGAGCGTCAGCCCGAGTTTGTTGCGGTTGGTGGCGTTGAAGGGCGGCGACAGTTCGTAGACTTTCGCCGGGTCGCCCGGAATGGCGACGATACGAAATTGATCGGGCCGCTGAATTGACTCGACCTTGATCACTTCCGCGCCGAGGTCGGCCATGATCGCGGTCGGCAGCGGCCCCGCCCAATAGGCGGTGAAGTCGACGATGCGCATTCCTTCGAGCGGCAGCGGCGCGTCGCTCATATCACCCCCATCTCCGCGAGCGTCGCGAGTTCCGCGGCCGGATAGCCGAGTTCGCCGGTCAGAATTTCCTTCGTATGCTCGCCGAGCAGCGGTGCACGGCGCGGCGGCGGCCATTGGCCGCCGAATTTGGCCGGCCCCCCGGGAAAACGGCGGCGCCCGGCTATGGGATGATCGATTTCCTCGAAAAAGCCGCGCGCCTTGACCTGATCCATCGCGGCGACCTCGTCGATTCGGTTGACCTTGCCCATCGGCACGCGCGCTTCCTGGCACGCCTTGAAAATCTCTTCGCGGGTGTGCGCGGCGGTCCAGCGGCCGATCTCGACCCCGAACTCGTCGATGCGCGCCTCGCGATCCTTGCGAGTCTTGAAGCGCGGGTCGTCAACGCCCGCCACTTCCATCAGCTTTTCGATCTGCGCGTCGGTGGCGGCGGCCGCGGTGACGTCGCCGTCGGCCGCTTTGAACGTGCGGTAGGCGGCCCAGCCGGGGAAGCGATCGCCCGCGCGTTTGATCTCGACGCCGGTGTACGAAAGGAAGGTCTCGTTGAAGCGCGTGGTGAAGAGCAGCGCCTCCTGCGCGGCGACGTCGATGCGCCGGCCGCAGCCGCTCGCTCTCGCGCCCCGCACTGCCGCGAGCGCTGTGATTGCGCCGATCACGCCTGGCACGAAGGCGGTCATCGTGCGGCTGTTGCTGATGAGCTGGGTGCGCCGCGGCTCTCCGAGTTGCGCCATCCATCCGCCGAGCGCGGCGAGCTGAAGCTCGGTCGCGAGCCATTTCTCGTACGGGCCGCCCGCGGTGAAGTGGCGAAACGCAAGGCGCACCAGCCGCGGATTGATGCGCTCGATTGATGAGCCATCCGCCACGTCGCCGGCGGAAACGCCGCGGTCGTCGATCAGCACGTCGGCGAGTTCGAGCAGGCGCCGCAGGATCGCCGCGCCGTCGGGGCTGGCCGGGTCGAGCGTGAGGCTGCGCTTGCCGGACGCGGTGAAAATGAAGAGCCCGCCGCGCTCGACTCCCGCGCGATCGTCGAGGAACGGCGGCTCCCATCGCACCGCGCTGCCGGTGCGCGGCCGCTCGACCAGCACGACATCCGCGCCCAGCCGCGCGAAGAGCCGGCCGCAGAAGGCGGCCGAGCATCCGTCGCTGAATTCGACGACGCGAATATCCTGCAGCACGTCGGTCATCGTAAATCCGTGGGTTATTCCGGACGTGGCCCCGGCATCCCGGTCCATGCCGTGGCGCCGCCGTCGGCGACCACGATACTGCCGGTCATGAATGAGGAGTCGTCGCTGGCGAGGAACAGCACGACGCGCGCGATCTCCTCGGGCTTGCCGAGGCGGCCGATCGGATGATGCTCCTCGGCGATTTTGCGCGCACGCCCTGGATCGGGCGCGAGCGCCAGCATGCCCAGCACCGGCGGCGTTTCGATTCCGCCGGGGCATACCGCGTTGATGCGGATGTTCTTGCGCGCGTACTCGATGGCCGCGGCCTTGGTCAGGTTGACCACGCCGCCCTTGGCCGCGTTGTAGGCGGCCAGCCGGTAGTCGCCGTAGAGTCCCGAAATCGACGCGGTGTTGACGATCGCGCCGCTGCCCTGCGCCATCATCTGCGGAATCGCAAAGCGCATCCCGTAGAACACGCCCGACAGCGTCACCGAGATGGTCCTGAGCCAGCCGTCGATCGAGGTTTCGGCAACCGCGCCCCAGGTCGCGTAGAAGGCGTTGTTGTGCAACACGTCGAGCCGGCCGAAGCGCTCGACCGCGAATTTGACCATCGCTTCGACCTGGCGCGGATCGCGCACGTCGGTCTTTAGAAAAGTGGCGGTGTCACCGATCTCGGCGGCGACGTTGCGGCCGCCGGTTTCGTCCACGTCGGCGATGATGACGCGCGCGCCCTCGGCGGCGAACAGGCGCGCGGTGGCGGCGCCGATTCCCGAGGCGGCTCCCGTGATGCAGGTTATCTTGCCGTTCAGCTTGCCCATCGTGTGCGCGTTCTCCCTCACTGTGTCGGCGGCGCGAGCCCGCGCCCGGCGCCGCTTAGCAGTTGCCGCAGCGCAGCACTGTCCCGGGCCGCGCGTCGGTGGGCTTGCCTTCGCGATAAAGCACCTGCCCGTTGACGATCGTGCAATACATGCCGCGCGCTTCCATCACCAGGCGCCGTCCGCCGCCAGGCAGGTCGTTGCGCATCGTGCCGCGCAGCGCCGAGCCCACCGTGTTGGGATCGAAAATCGCGACGTCCGCTGCCATCCCCGGCTTGAGCCGGCCGCGCGTGCGCATGCCGAAGAAATCGGCAGGTTCCGACGTGATGCGCTTGATCGCGTGCTCCAGGGTCAGGGCCTGACGTTCGCGCACCCAGGTGCCGAGCAGGTAGGTGGTGTAGCCGGCGTCGATCAGCATGTCGACGTGGGCGCCGCCGTCGGACAACCCGAGCATCGTGCGCGGGTCGCGCAGCAGCTCGGGAATCCGATCCTCATTGGCGTTGAACACCGCGAAGCTGAACTCGATCCGCAGGTCGTCTTCGAGTCCGAGATCGAGGAAGGTGTCGAGACCGTCGCGGCCGCGCTCGTGCGCAACGTCTGCGACCGTGCGGCCCTCCAGCGCGCGCAGCGCGGGATTTCCGACCTCCTTGATTTCCATCCGCTCCCAGCGGCCGGAGAAAATCCCGGGGCGTTCGAGCTCGCGGCGAAAGCTCTCGCGAAAACCCGGGTCGCGATAGAAATTCTTCTGAACTTCGGGCGGCTGGTTGAACACCGGGTTCCAGGTGCGCATCGCGGCCATGATGAACGGTTCGCGCAGGTTGAGTTGTACGATCAGCGGGCGGCAGGTGACTTGCGGCACTCCGCCGCGGCGCACCAGCGGTTCGGCCCTCTCCAGCGATTTGAGGCAGGCGTCGGGATCGTCGTCGCGGCCAAGCAGCGCCAGCCAGGTCGCGGGCCGTCCGCTCGCGCTCAACAGCATGTCGAGGAATTCATACTCGTCCTCGGCGAGGATTCCCGGCGCCTTGGTGAGCGAGACTTCCATCGCGCCTCGTCCGAGTTCGCCGAGCACGCCGGCGTAAGTCTTAAGCTCGTCGCGGCTGGCGTTGCGGCAGGCCAGCGGGCGTCCCTTGTACCCGATATGCTGCGCCGAGATGGTGGTGGAGAAGCCCATCGCGCCGGCGCTCACCGCCTCGCGCAGCAGCGCCGCGATTTGTGTGGTCTCGGCTGGCGTCGCCGCACGCTCCATCGACTCCTCGCCCATCGCGAAATGGCGAAACGGCGTCAGTGGAGCGAAAAAGCCGAGATTGATGCCGGATCCGCGGCGCGCGGCCGCGTCCATGAATTGGGGAAAGGTCTCCCAGTCCCAGGTGATTCCTTTGCTCAGAACGTCGAACGGTATCGCCTCGACGTTGACCAGGTCCCAGGCGGCGATCTCCCGCACTTCGGGCCTGCACGGTGCGATGCCCACGCCGCAGTTACCCATCACGACCGACGTCACGCCGTGCCACGAGGATGAAGTGATGAGAGGGTCCCAGCAGATCTGGGCGTCGTAATGAGTGTGCGGATCGACGAAGCCCGGGGCGACGATCAGGCCGCGAGCATCGATGGTTTCGGCGGCGGTTTCCGACACGCGGCCGATCTCCGCGATCCTGCCGTTGGTGAGCCCGAGGTCCGCGGCATAGCGTGGCCCCCCGGTGCCGTCGACGATCGTGCCGCCTTTAATGATGATGTCATACGCCATGGGCTGGCCTCGCTTTGACTGGAAATGCTAAGAGCATACACCGCTAGCTAATCGCACGGTCCGCGTCGGCGGACAAGAGCCGCACGGGATGCGCTGTCGCCTGCCACAAGCCTGCCAGCGGATGAAGCAGCGCCAATCCGGCGCGGGGAGTATCTGGGCGCGATGGAACGTTCAGCACTGAAGCCGCGTCAGTTTCCCTGGTACGACTACTCGCGTTACACGTTCTCGCTCGGCTTAAGCGTCGGCCAACGCGTCCTGCTTTCCGGCCATTCCGCCTCGGAGTATGACGCGGGCGCGCGGGAGATGGTGGTCAAGGGCGGGATACGCGAGCAGGCGCGCACCGCGTGGGCGAAAATCGCGGCCATCCTCGAGGCGGGTCAGCGAAGCCTGGCCGACATAGTGCGGGTAGTCGAGTACGTCACGCCGGAGGGAATCGAGCGCTACGCCGAGGCCATGGCGGTGCGCGCCGAGTTGTTCGGTGGCAACCGCCCGGCAGTCAACACCGTGGTAGTGAACCGCCTGCTGCGCCCGCAGGCACTGATCGAGATCGAAGTCGAGGCGGAGCTGGCCGAAGCGCCGCCGCACGCGGATCGCGGATGGCCGCCCGCGTGGGCACCCGCGCGCGTCGCGGACGGGTTTGTCTATCTTTCTTCGATCCTGCCGCTCGACGATGCGGGCGCGCTAGTAGCGCCGGGCGATCCGGTCGCGCAGACGCGCGCGATCTTCGAGCGAGCAGCACGCGTGCTGGCCGCGCTTGGCCTCGGGATGGACCGCGTGGTCAAGACCGTCGACTACCTGGTGCTCGAGGCGCTGCTGAATTACAAGCACACGGGCGACGTGCGCCGCGAATTCCTGGGCCCGGTTTATCCCGCGGCCACCGGCATCATAATGAAGCGCGTGGCGCATCGCGACGCGATGATCCAGGTCGATTTCATCGCGTCACGTCATCAGCCGGCCGCGGTGAACCCGGGATGGGCGCGCTATTCGCAGTTGACCTACAGCCCCGCGGTGCGCGCCGGTGAGACGCTCTTCATCGCCGGGCATACGGCGCTCGATCCGGAGAGCGCCAAGCCGGTGCACGCGGGCGACGTCGCCGCGCAGGCCGCTTACGTCTACGACAACATCCTGCGCGTGGTCGCGGCCGCGGGTGGCGGCCCCGAGCACCTCGCGAAGACCGTCGAATACATAACGCCGGCCGCGCTCGAGCGCTATCGCGAGGTGGCCGGCGTGCGCTCGCGAATTCTGCGCGCGCCCTTTCCGGCCTCCACCGGATGCCTCTGCGAGGCGTTGCTGCGTCCGGAGTTCCGGATCGAAGTCGACTCGCTAGCGATAATCCCCGAAGCGCGAGCATAAACCCAACGGAGTGACGGTCCATCGGCGCGCTGCTGACAGATGAGCTTCGGGGATGGATCGGCCGCGAGGTTAGCTACGCCGCGCCCGAGGAGATCGGGCGCGCGTCGATCCGCTACTTCGCGCTCGCGATCGGCGATGGCAATCCGCTCTACGTCGACGACGATTACGCGCGCGCCGCCGGCTATCCTTCCATAGTCGCGCCGCCGACCTTTGTATGTGAGACCTGTCAGTACGCGCATCGGCCGCCCAACCACGACGGCTACATCGGTCACACCTGGGAGTTGCCGATTCAAGGATGCCGGATGATTCGCGGCGGGCACGACTACGAATTTTTTCGTCCTGTGCTGCCGGAAGACCGCATAAACGTCACCTGGCGGCTCGAAGACATTTCGGAACATCGGTCGTCGCGCGGCGGGCCGATGCTAGTAGTGATCTCGGCTGCCACCTACACCAACCAGCGCGGCGAGATGCTGGCGCGCAACCGTGAAACGCTCATTTTCCAGCCGTTGGAGGTTTCGCGATGAGCGCGCAGGTGCCGGCCGCGGACGCGATCGAAATCGGGATGCCCATCCCGCCGCTGGAGCGCGTGCTGACCCAGGTGCGGATGGCCGCCTACGGCGGCGCCACCTGGGACTGGCATCGTCTCCACTACGAACCGAAGTACGCCGCCGCGCGCAATATCGCGGGACCGATCGTGGACGGGCAGATGTTTGGCGCTCTTCTGGCCGAGGCGCTACTGGATTGGCTGGGGCCGCACGCGTTCATCCGGCGGATGAGCTTTCGCTTGCGCGCGATGGTCTTTGCGGAGGAAACGGTACGCTGCGAGGGCGAGGTCACGTCGATCGTGGCCGAGCGGGATTGCACCGTCGTGCGCGTGGCGCAGCGCGTGCGCGTGGGCGAGCGAATCGCGGTCGAGCCGGCGAGCGCCGAGATAACGTTGCCGAGATAAGTGGAGTTCGCGTGGCTGGCGATCGACCGCTGGAGGATTATTCGAGCTTGCGGCGATCGATGCACCTTGGGCCTGGTCGGCTCAGGACCGCGGTTCGGGCGGCGGAGGAAAGCACGGCAGCTTGTGCACCAGCGCGTAGCGGAAAGCGCGCTCGTTCCAGGTGAAAGTTCCCGCGGGGGAGGAGCCAAAACCGATCGCCAGGGCGTTCAATTGATCCTGTTCGGTCGCGTCGCGCGCATCTGCCGCGGCATACGCGACATAAGCGACCGAGTTGGCGGTGAGCTCGCTCTGTAGCGGCGGCTGGAAATGCATTTTGGTGAAGTTGGTCGCCAGCTTCCATCCGCCGTTGCGCGGGTCCTGGTTCGGCATCGCCTCCCATTGCGGGTCGAGGTCCGCGCCGCCAAGACTCAACTCGCGATACCGGGTGACGCCGGTCGCGTCCGTTCTAAGCTCGACCAGCATCGGAATTTCGAGCGACAACTCGTCGCACACGTCGCTGTCGGGCGGTGGCATGTTCTTGTCGCCGTGCGACTGATGCGCCGCCATCGCGCCGCTCTCGGCAAGACTGGCGACGCCGCCGCCGACCGTTTCGACCGCCTGGATGGCTACCGGCGCCAGTTGCATCGCGGCCATCCAGCATCCGCCGGCGACGAGCGCGAGCGCCAGTGTCCCGCAGGTCAGCGCGGTTCGTTTCAACGTGAAGTGATGAGGCACGCGGCCGATGTGAAGCTGGTCTCTCGAACGCGCGCCAACCCGCTCGCCGATGCGGGACTTAAGCTCGCCCTTCATCGTGGGCCACTGTAGCACTAACCGGGGGCCAAGTCGGGAAGAGCGGCACGGGTTGCTTTGGGCGAAAGGCGGTCGGTCGTTGACGCGGCGGTCGGTTGCGATCGTCCAGCAGGCATGCCCTGTCGCGTGTCCGCCACTTCACGCTCTCCAGATACGCGGCCCAGAGCTATTCAGATTGAGCGCGGAACTCAGCGATTCGGTCAATCGCATCGAGGCCGGCGTTAAATCCCGCCTGTCATTCGCGGGCCGCAAACGATTCTTGATTACGTGGCGGGCAACATATCTTATAATCCGGTGCCGCAAACAGGACATGATAATCGCCCTAAGCGTTCACGTTCTCTTCTGCTGACGATTGCCGCGATCCTGGCGCTATGCGTCATCGAGGCCTGCGCGTTCGTGGCCAAGACCGTCACTACCGGCGGAGAACGTCCGGTGCTTCACCCGGTGGTAACCACGGCGAAGGCTCCGCCGGCTGTCGGCTCGCGGGTGATCGTCTTTTGTCTCGACGGCGCCGGCTACCCGCAGTTGATGGAGGCGATTCGATCGGGCAAAGTGCCGCACATCGCAGCGTTGCTCGGCAAGGAAAAGGGCAACGGAGTATTTGAGCACGGGTATTCCACGCCGGGCGTACTCAGCGTGCTGCCGTCGAGCACGGTCGCCGATTGGGCCGCGACCTTCACGGGAAAGCCCCCGGCGCAAAACGGCGTGCCGGGCGACGAATGGTTTGACCGTCAACACCGGCGCTTCTATGCGCCGGTGCCAATCACCGTCACCGATACGGGCGATTTCTCGGGGATGCTCGACAACGACCTGGTCGGTAAGCAGCTCAAGGTGCCCACGCTGTACGAGCAACTCAAACGCCGCTCTTACGTCTCGATGCTGATGATCTACCGGGGGGCGACGCTTTTCACCACGGTGCCTCCAACGACTTTCGCCGGCATCGTCGGCAATTTGGTCGGAGGCAAGCTCGCCGGAGAGACCGCGCTCGAGTCCATCAGTAAATCGCTTGATCTGGCTTCCACCACCAAACTCCTCCAGGCCATCGACGAGCATGGGCTGGCGCGGTTGCAGGTGGTTTACTTTCCCGGGATCGATCTGTTCACGCACGCCTCACCCGACCCGCTGAAGGCGCAGGTCGGCTACATCGAGGACTACACCGACAAAGCCGTGGGCCAGGTGCTCGAGGCGTATCGCAAGCTGAACGCGCTATCCAACACCTACGTGATATTGGTCGCGGACCACGGTCACACGCCGACCCTGAACGACGATCGCCATCGGCTTGGCCCGGACGACAAAGGATCGCCATTTGCGATTCTCGGGGCGGCCGGGTTTCGCGTCCGCAAGCCGTCGCTCACTCTGAGCCAGAGCGAACAGGACTACCAGGCGGTGATCGCTTCGCAGGGATTCATGGCCTACGTCTATCTCGCCGACCGCTCGACCTGCGAGGCTGCGGGGCAGACCTGCGACTGGAGCCAGCCGCCCCGTTTCCGGCAGGACACGATGAAAGCGGTGCGCGCGTTATACGCGGAGAATCAGAGCGGACGCCCGATTCCGCAGGGCAAGGGAACGATCGATCTCATCTTTGCGCGCGAGGCCGCTGAACGGGACGAGGAAGCGGAGCCATTCAAAGTGTTCGACGGCAGACGGCTGGTTTCGATACATCGCTATCTGGAAAAAAATCCTCGACCCGATCTGGCCGACCTGGAGGAGCGCATGAATTGGCTCGGCGACGGCCCCTACGGAGGTCGGGCGGGCGATATAGTTATACTCGCCAAGGCCAGCTCAACAATTCCGATCCAGGATAGATACTATTTCGCCACTACCACGCATTACTCATGGCATGGCAGCCCGGATATGTCGGATAGCAACGTGCCACTCATTTTGGCTCTCGACGGCGGTTCCGGCGCGGTCATGCAGGATATCATAGAGAACGTGAGCCACGGCGATACGCTCTCTCAGATGGATCTGACGCCGTTGGTACTCGCGCTGATTGGCCACTGAGCAATCGCGAGGTATCGCTAGAAATTATTCGGTAGGAACCTCATTCACTGACAATCGCGATGAATCATTCGAAGACTGTAGTATGGCGCGGACAGCCGCAACCGCTCGGAGCGAACTGGGACGGCGAAGGTGTGAATTTCGCGCTCTTTTCGGAGCACGCCGACCGCGTCGAACTATGTTTGTTCGATTCGAGAACCCGGCGCGAGACCGAACGGATTACGATGCGCTGGCAGACCAACCAGGTCTGGCACTGTTACCTGCCGGAGGCGCGCCCCGGATTGCTCTATGGCTACCGCGTGCATGGGCCTTACGATCCGAAACAGGGCCTGCGCTTCAACCCACATAAACTGCTGCTCGATCCCTACGCGAAGCATATCGATGGCGACATCAGGTGGAGCGACGCGCTGTTCGGCTATCGCGTCGGCGGCGCGCGCGAAGATCTGACCATGGACCGGCGCGACGACGCGCCCGGGATGCCCAAGTGCCGCGTAGTCGATACCGCCTTTACCTGGGGCGACGACCGGCCGCCGCGGGCCCCGTGGCATGACACGATCATCTACGAGCTGCACGTGAAGGGCTTCACTCAACTGCATCCCGATATCCCGCCCCATCTGCGCGGAACCTACGCGGGGCTTACCACCGACCCCGCGATCGAGCATCTCAAACGTCTCGGTATCACGGCGGTCGAGCTGATGCCGGTGCAGGCGTTCGTCGATGAGCGGACGCTGGTCGTGAAGAAGCTCAAGAATTATTGGGGCTACAATTCGATTGGCTTCTTCGCACCCGACATGCGCTACTCGGCCACCGGCGCCATCAATGAATTCAAATCGATGGTGAAGCGGCTGCACTCCTCCGGGATCGAGGTCATCCTCGATGTCGTCTACAACCATAGCGCGGAGGGAAATCATCTCGGCCCCACGTTGAGCTTTCGCGGAATCGACAACGCCGCCTATTACCGCCTGATGCCCGATCAGCCGCGCGTGTATATGGATTTCACCGGCTGCGGAAACACGCTGAACATGATGCATCCGCGGGTGCTGCAACTGCTGATGGACAGCCTGCGCTACTGGGTGGTCGAGATGCACGTCGACGGCTTTCGCTTCGACCTTGCCGCGGCGCTCGCGCGCGAACTCTACGAGGTTAACCGCCTGAGCGCCTTCTTCGACGTGATCCATCAAGATCCCGTGCTTTCGCAGGTCAAGCTCATCGCCGAGCCGTGGGACATCGGCGAGGGCGGCTATCAGGTCGGGAATTTCCCGGTTCTGTGGACCGAATGGAACGGAAAATATCGCGACACTATGCGCTCGTACTGGAAAGGGGAGGGCGGGCTGATTGGAGACCTCGCCTACCGGCTCACCGGCTCAAGCGATTTGTACGAGCTGAGCGGTCGGCGCCCCTACGCCAGCATCAATTTTGTCACCTGCCACGATGGCTTCACCCTCGAGGATTTGGTCAGTTACAACGACAAACACAACGATGCCAACCTGGAGCACAACCGCGACGGCACCGACGACAATCGCAGTTGGAACTGCGGAGCTGAAGGGCCGACCAGCGATCCTGCGGTTTTGGCGTTGCGGGCGCGGCAGAAGCGCAATTTCTTCGCGACCCTGCTCCTGTCGCAGGGCGTGCCGATGCTACTGGCGGGCGACGAAACGGGCCGCACCCAGCACGGCAACAACAACGCCTACTGTCAGGATAACGAAATCAGCTGGATGTCCTGGAATTCCGACGCTAACGATCGCGAATTGCTGTCCTTCGTAAGCCGGCTAATTAAGTTCCGGAAGTCCCATCCCTGTTTTCGCCGCCGCAGCTTCTTTCAGGGGCCGCGCGTGAAAGACATCGTGTGGCTGACTCCCGGCGGCCACGAGATGACCGACGAGGAATGGCATCGGGCGGAGGCGCGATGCCTTGGCCTTTATCTACAGGGCGACGCGACCAACGAGGACGATGACCGCGGGCGACCAATCGTCGATGACGATTTCATCCTGTTGCTCAACAGCCACCACGAACCGATTTCGTTTCTGCTGCCCCTTCCGGCGGATCGCGACGCATGGCGAGTGGTGTTCGATACGGCGGGCGCCAATAACGACGCCTTTTTTCAAGGCGCGGACTGGTTTCCGCTCGGTGCGAGGTCGATGGCGCTGCTCACGAGGCTTAAGGGCGGCACGGTCGCGACAAGGCCGCCCATGGCGTCAGGCCCGTGGCCTCGACGCCGATCCAGTTGAGGCGCTGCCTCGGAATTACATCCCGCAGCGAATAGCCGCGTTCCTAATTCGGTGAAGCTCAGATACTCAGGCGTCGTCTCGCGCGCGTCCGCTCACGCGACTTGTGACAGCGGCATCGACACGCGCTGTTGGCGCATCTCCCGTGCCCGCCCGTGGCGCACTCGATCACGTTTGTGGCGCTGTTCAGCAGCGCCTGGACTTGCGAAGCCAGGGGTTCCTCGGGAAGAAGCGTCGCCGTCGTCGCCGACTTCAGCGAAAAGAGGGTGCCCGCAACCTTGGCCGACTCTTTCGCCGACTGTGAACTGAACAGCCACGCAAGAGAATTGGGCCGGCCTGCCCGCAGGTGGCTGACACTCTTTGACGACTTCTTTTTGTTTAACGTCATGGCTAACTCAACTGTGGCGAATAGCTAAAAATCATCCAAAGACAGAGATAAGCATAACAAGATGCGAAGCCCGAAGGGAAGGGAGAGATTTTACATCATGCCTAAAAAATCGGTGTGCGAGTCAGATCGAGCGAAATATTTTCTCAGCGTGAGAGAGAGACAGATAAGCTAAAAGAGAGCTTGCAAAACAAAGCCATAGATAATGCGTATTTGATACGATCTGCCAGAACGCTCCTGCGACCAATTGACCATTGATGATCGCACACATGCCCGTCGCGAACGAATGCGGCTCGCAGCAGGGTGCGGGAGCGACAGTGAAAAACGGCGCGCCGGACCCGCGAATCGATCGCTGGCCGGCGCGCCCTGTTGCCGGAGGATGCTGTCTGCCGCGGCGCGCGCGAAGCTCAGCGATGAAATTCCTCGAGCTTGCTGATGTCGAAGATCTTGCCCACCTGCTCGAGATTTGCCGTCGGATAGCCGGTTCCGAAATCGGCGAAAATCGTCGCGCGCTGATTAATGTAGTCGGTGGCCGTGATGCCCTGGATCTGGGTCGAATCCACGCCATGGTTAATCTCGGCCCATTCCTTATTGTAGTCTTCGGTCCAACGCCCGGTGTAGACGATCGTCTTCCACAGCTTGTGCTGGCGGTTGAACGTCGCCGCCATCCAGGGATGCCAGTTCTCGGAGTCCCAGAACATGACGACGCTGCTATAAGGATGATCGGGCTTTTTGGATATGCGCTCGACCACCGCCATACGGCGGATTGACCAGACGTCATCTGGAAGATTGCCGTTGGGGCCGTAGAAGTGCCCGTAGTCGTCCTTCCCGTCCATCACCACCAGCATGTCTTTCCATCCGAGGAACTTGAACTTCCATTGCGCGATGCGGTCGGAGAAGGTGTAAAAGTCCTCGTTGGTCTGATCGCTTCCGCCGAGCGAATCCTCCTTGACTTCGACCGAGACCCGCCGCACGCGCCGCGACGCCGGATCGTAGGCCCAGGCATCGTCGGCACGATGCGGATCGTTATAGCGGTAGGTGATGAAGACCTGGCCGCGCACGTCGAAGGGTGAAAAGAAGCCGGAGAACTCCTTGTAATACACGTCCTTGGCCTCAGGCAGCGGCAGCAGCCCGCCCTCCTCGGCGCGCGGCGCGAGATGGCTGAAGTAGACCCGTTCGTAAAGGATATTCGCCGTTTTGACAAACGTGCCGCCGCCGCCGAAGAATTTCGGCGCGTCGGTCGGCAGCTTGCTGTGGTAGTCCACTCCGCTGATCCAACCTGCCGGCGGCGCCTCGATGACGTTGGGCACCTGCCCCTGGTGATTGCCGCCGAAGCGGTCATAGAGAAACAGGACGCTCATGATGATCGGCCCGTAGTTCCACCATCGAGCCTCGAAGTTCCACGCCGCCTTGTATCCCGATAGCGGGTCCGCGGTGCTCAGCGACGCGTCCGCAAACGGTTGCCCGCAGAAGTAATTGTCCATCGAGCCGTCGGGATTCATCTTGACCTGCGCCTGGTACTTCTCCGTGCAATCCATGTAGTCCTTGCGCGGAGTGTGGTTGCGCGTCGCGATGATCCCCATATGCATTCCGGGAAATTTGTACTGCTCGATATACCCGGGCATCATGAATGGACGAATCCGCTCGAAGTCCTTGACCGTCAGCACGTCGCCAGGCTTGAAGTCGGGCTTGGCGGCGCCGTATTTCGCCATCCACTGATCGATGTCGGCGCGAGTCGTGTTACGGGGATCCTGTGCGAGCGCCAGCGCCGCGCAGGCGGTTACCAGCGCCAGTGCGAGGCTCAAGATGCCGCCCGCGCGCATCAGGCGCGCGCGCACGGCGGAAATTGCCGCGGTCATTGAAAAATCACTGCTCACGAGATGTCTCCCTCACGGATTTCAGGCAGTTCCAATCGCTCGCGCGGCACCGCCAGGTGCGTGCGATTGCGGCTGAAGACCAATCAGCGATGGAACCTCTCCGTTCTGTTTATGTCGCAGGCGTTGCCTTTGCCTTGGTGCGCCACTTGCGAGCATAGGGAATAGCCGAGCTTGTTCGCAAACGGATTGAGCGAGGCGACCCCACGTGCCGCACAGCGTGGCATTCGTGCTGGAACTGCAGGGGCCACGGATCCGAGGGTGAATAACAACGCGTCAGGCGGCGACACCTTTCTTGCTCAAAGACTTGCGCAGTCCGGCCTGTTCCAACAAAGGCATCACGTTCTCGTTCCAGTAAGGAAGTTCCGCATTGTAGTCGACCAGCGAGACCAAGGTGCCGTCTACTCCGGTGCGGGACAATTCGAGGAGCTTGTCCGTCACCTGGTCAGGAGTTCCAACCAGGGGATAGCCACCCCATCCGGCAATGAAGTTCTCACGGAACTTGTCGAGATACTCCTTGGTGCAGGATTCGCTCTGGATTCCGAAAATATCGCAGATGTTATTCGCTACTTCCCAGTCACCTTTCTCATGGACATAGTAATTGTAGTATTCTCGCGCTTCTCGTTCGGTATCGCGCACGACAGCATAGCACGTAGTAAAAGTGCCGATCTCACGCTTGTACCCGTTCCAGGCGAGCTTTCTTATCGCGTTGACCCAGGCTTTGCCGTTCTCCAGGTCTTCTATAATTGCGAAGTTGATATCGCAGTAGTGAGCCGCGAATTCTCGGCCTTTGGGAGAGGTCCCGGCGCCGATCAGCAATGGTCGTGGATTTTGATACGGCTTCGGATCGGAGAATCCCTGGTTGATTGTCAAAAACTGACCTTTGTAGTCGAACCATTGTTCGGTCCAGAGCTTTAGTACGATCTCGACCCACTCGGTCGCGTACTCGTAACGAGTGTCATGTTCCATTTGCTTAACGCCAAACATCTCCATTTCCGGCGTGAACCAGCCGCAGACTATGTTGATACCGAAGCGGCCCTTGGCGATGTGGTCGATCGTCGTTGCCATCTTTGCCGCCACGATCGGATGTATCGTTGGGACGTGTGACGTAGCGAATAGAACTATCCTCTTTGTAACGGCGGCTAGAGCGGCCGCCCAGGTATAAGTCTCCATGTTACGGCCGTTGAAATTGCTCGGCCCGCCAAAGCCGCGCCAGCGCGCAACCGGCACGATGCATTCGAACCCGGCTGCTTCGAGCAGGTTGGCGATCTCCACGTTCTTCTCGAAAGTCGGCGCGAAGCTGGTCTCGGCAAGCGTCATGGCGCAGGCATTGGAGCAATTTGGACCAAAAATTCCGAGTTTCAATTTGTTGTCGTTGAACATCGGATTCCCGGCTTCACGATAAGCGTCCAAGTTACTCATGGTCGTGCCCTTCCTTGGCGGTCGAAGTCGCGCGCTCCACGTTTGTACCGTGCGGCGCTCTTTTCGACGCGCGACCGTACCACGGAAGAACGGGTTCCGCTATAGAACAATCGGGGTCGGCCGGGCAGCTATTGTTTCGATTGGCCGCGTGTTCGATCGTATGGATCAGGCACTTCGGACGGAGGGGTTATGCGCTGGGCACGGTTCGAGCGGGGTGGTCAGTCAAGCTACGGTACGGTCGAGGGAAACAGCATCCAGCCGGTTTCAGGCTCACCATTCGATCGCTGGGAACGGACCGGCGCGCCGGTTCCGCTGTCGGCGGTGAAACTGCTGGTGCCGCTAATACCGCGCACTTTCTACGCCTGTGGACTGAACTATGAGGAGCATATCCGCGCAGTCGCGGAGAAGATCGGCCAAAGTCCGAACCTGCCAACGCAGCCGGACGTTGGATATCGCGCCAATAACGCGCTAATCGCCCAGGGCGAACCGATCGTCATTCCGCGTGATGCCACGGACAAGGTTCAGTACGAAGGCGAGCTCGTGGTGGTGATTGGCAAGAAGGCGAAAAATTTGAGGGAGGAAGATGCGCTTTCTTGCGTGTTCGGTTACACGATCGGCAACGACGTGAGCGAGCGAAGCTGGCAAAAGAGCGACCGCACTCTGTGGCGGGCAAAGAATTCCGATACTTTCAAGCCGATGGGCCCGTGGATCGAGACTCAGGTAAAGCTGGCCGACCTGGTGACCAGGATTCGGCTGAACGGGCGTGAGCTGATCCAATTCCCGACCAACCACATGATCTTCGGCATCGAACGGTACATCGCGACGATGAGCCGCTATTTGACGCTGTATCCCGGCGATGTGATCTGGATGGGCACCGAGGGCGAGACCGCCGACATGAAACACGGCGACACTGTGGAGATCGAGATCACCGGCATCGGCACGCTGTGCAACCCGGTAATCCGCGAAGGCGAATGAAAAACGCCCCGAGGGCGCCACGGGTGGCGAGACGGGCGAGCCGGCCGCCGCCTCAGCGTCTGAGCGCTTCGCCCGCCAGTATCATTCGGCGTCCTTGAATACCGCAAAGCTGCTCGGCGTCTCCGGCATGACCGGGAAATGGAAACTGCATTGCGGACATGGCCCGGCGAGCACCTGCTGTTCTTTTGCCAGGTCGTAGGGCTTGTCCTGGAACTTGTTGCAGACCGGGCAGATGCGCAGCAGCCTGGTGCTCGCGAGTTCGAAGTTGGTGATGATGTCCTCCATGATCGCGCCCGACTGCGCCGCCCACTCCTTGGCATGCTTGTGATAGGTGTTCATGTGCCAGTCCTGAAGCGCTTCCTTGCTGCTCCAGAAGCTGACCTCGTTGTACCAGCCGGGATCTTCGGGATGGACCCAAAATGTGAGATGCAGGAATCCCGGGAGGGTCTTCAGATGATGGCGCACGTCGGCGAAAATGTTTTTGAATTTCTCGTAGCCGGCGGCGCTCGAAAAACGCACCCTCTGCATACTCAGATAAATGGCCATCGCGATCGATTCCTCCTCTCTTCGTTTGGATGTTTGGTGGGCCGTCGCGGGCTCGAACCGCGGACCCGCTGATTAAGAGTCTGTCCCTGTAGATTGCCGCCTACCGTCACGATACGACACAATCCCCATAATTGCGAGACTATTTTCGCCGCTTGCCGTCATGGCGCGACATCGTTACGTTCTCAAGTGGTTGCACACTGGTTGCACGCCAAGGAAGGTAGACCCACTGAATATAAATCAGCGGCTCGGCAAACGGATCGTAGACGCCGCCCGTCCCGGTTCTCTGCTATGGGATGCGGATGTCAAAGGCTTCGGACTGCGCACGCTCGCGTCCGGCGTTCGTGTCTATGTCTTCAAGTATCGCATCGGCGGTCGCCAGCGCTGGATCACGATCGGCCGGCACGGCTCGCCGTGGACGCCCGAGGCGGCGCGCAAGCGGGCGCTGCACCTGGCCGGGCTGGTCGCTCACGGCAAAGACCCCGCCGACGAGCGCGACGCGGGGAAGCAAGCCGCGACTGTCCGCACGCTTGTCGAACGATTCGATCGAGAGCGGATAGCCAATCGTAAAGCCTCGACCGCGCGCGAGTACAAGCGCGAGCTTGAGCACGATATCTTGCCGGCGCTCGGCGCGATCCCGGTCGCCAAGGTCACGCGCGCCGACGTGGCGCGCTTCCACGAGGCGCGGCGCAAGCGACCCTATCAGGCTAACCGCTTGCTCGCGCTGCTCTCGAGCGTGTTCAACTTCGCCGAGAAATGCGACTTGCGCCCGGCGGGCTCGAATCCATGCCGGCACGTCGAGCGCTACCGCGAACAAAGCCGCGAACGATACTTGAGCGAGGCCGAGCTTGTCCGCCTCGGGCTCGCGCTCGGCGAGCTTGAGCGCGAGAACAAGGTGACGGTATTCGCGGCCGCCGCGCTTCGCTTGTTGATACTCACCGGCGCGCGCAAGGGCGAAATCCTCGGCTTGCGCTGGACCGAGGTCGATATCGCGCAAGGCGTGATGCGCCTCGGCGATTCCAAGACCGGGCGCAAAACGATCTGGCTCAACGCGCCGGCGCTCAAGATCGTCGCCAGTCTGCCGCGGGTCGAGGGCAACGATCATGTGATCGTCGGCCATATCACCGGGCAACCCTTGGTCGATATCAACAAGCCGTGGCAGGAGGTCCGCCGGCGCGCCGACCTCGGCGCTGTGCGGATCCACGATCTGCGGCATAGCTTCGCGAGCCTCGGCGCCGGCGGCGGTCTGTCGCTGCCGATGATCGGCGCATTGCTCGGCCACAAGGTCGCCGAAACGACTTTCCGCTATTCGCATCTGGCCGCCGCGCCGCAACGTCGCGCGGTCGAGATGATCGGCGCACAGATCCCGGCCGAAGTGTGGAGCGGCGCGAAAGCCGCGGAGCCGGCGAAGTGAAGCGGCACATTCGCCAAGGTGCGGGCGCGGAAAGAGCGTGGCGCGAGGAACGTGCGGACTCTATAGCCTCGGCTCGATTGGTTTTCGAGCGCGGCCGCCGGCCGAGCGCGCTATTCTTCGCCCTATCAATGCTTGAGGATGGCGATCCGATCCCTGGATGGCTCCGGCGCGGCTGCCTCGACGAACTCCGGCAACTCATTCTCGCCGATCCACGGTTGGCGATGGACCGCAAAGACCTCGACCGCTACCTCGCGGTCAAGCTGGCGCGATGGAACGGCGCGAAGTGGAAAGATAACGAGGTATTCGAGGCGGCGGCGCGAGATCTCCACGATCAAAAAAGCGACGCCGCAGCCAGCGGCGCCTCGATACGGCTTTCATATCTGCGCATCAACAAGCTATTCAAGGGCGGCGCGGCAAGTGAGCTATCCGCAGTCGATCCGATCGATCATTGCGACTTGCGGCCGTCGAACTGACTATTTTCCACGCCTGAAATCGGTGGTAACGAAAACGCCCTTTTCGTTGCAACTGGAAATCCTTTTTACCATTTCGACATAATCTGTCTCACGGTGCCGAGCGGCACCCCGGAGAAATTGTATGGCGAATCTTTCGCGCGCACGGCGCAAGGCGATCAAGCGCAACGCCGCTCACCATACCGAGCGGACAAATTCGACGATCGCGCCTGGATATCTGAATGAGGTCGCCACCGCACGCTATATGGGCGTGAGCACGCGCACACTTCAGCGCTGGCGGATTAGCGGCGACGGGCCGGCGTTCTATAAATTCGGCGAGCGGCGCACCCTCTATCGCAGAGAGGACCTTGATCAATGGGCGCTCTCTCGCCGCGTACACTCGACTTCAGAGACGCCAGCCGTGGCCGCTGAATAGCCAGCCGACCCGAGCCGACAAATGAGATATCGCATAATTCCAGTCTCGTTGTGGGGCGATTCCAAGTTTCGCTCACTATCCATGCCGCAACCCAATGGTCAAACCTTGTTCGTGCACTTTCTCACTGGCGAACATACGACCGCCGCGCCCGGACTGGTCAAAGCCGGCGGGGCGCAACTCGCGGAAGCGCTCAACTGGAAACTCAAGCCATTTCAAGCGGCGTTTCGGGAGTTGGAATCGAAAGGGATGGCGAAGGCCGATTTTAAGGCGCGGCTGATCTTCATCCCGAGCGCGCTCGCGTCCAACAAACCCAGCAATCCCAACGTCGTTAAGGGTTGGCGCGCTATCTTTGATGAGCTACCGGAATGCGACCTGTTGCTCGAAGCCTATGACTATTACGCATCGTACCTCAAACAGTTCCCCGCACCATTCAGCGCCCCTTTTGCGGAACCGTTAATCAAACGATTTGCGAAAGACTATTTCGAGCCGTCGAAGGTGGGTTTGCCTTCTCAGGAACACGAACAAGAACCCGAACACGAACAGGAACCCGAACAGTCTCAGAAAAGAGCGCGAGAGAAACCCGCGCGCCCCGAGGCGGCGCGCTTGAGAGAGATTTTGGTCGCGTGGTTCGATTCGAGTTTCGCCCCGGCCTATCCGCAGCATCGCCGGACCGGACGGCGCGAAGCATTGAGGCTACTCGTTGCGCTCAAGCCGGACGAAGACAAGCGAGCCGCGATCATCGCCGGTCTTGAACGCTGGAACGTCTGTGACGAATGGCAACGCGAGGGCGGCCGCTACGTCGCCGGCATGGCGAAGTTCTTCGCCGACAAAAAATGGGAACAGGAACCCGACAATGGAAACTCCAACGGGAAACGAGATCCCCGCGCCACTGATTGGGACAAAGAAAAGCGACGCGCCGCCGCCGAGAATCGAACTCGCGGGTTGTGATCTCGATCCACGGTGCTGCGCCTGCGGCCAGCCATGCGCCGCCGGTTCCGATCGCGAGCATCCCAGGCGTTGCACGCCGGCCGGTAAGTTCATTTGCGGAACTTGCTACAGTCGGCACGAACAGGCGGGACCAGATCTCCAACGGCAGGCGACGATCAGAAATCTCGGCGCCACGCTCGCCGCGCTGGGTATCCCGCTCGATTTTCACGGCGCCGATCTCGACGATTTCCCGGCCGAGGTCCGCGCGACTGCCCTCGGCGTGATGAACTATCCCGCGCGCCATCGCGGCTTGCTGGCCATCGGCCCGCCCGGCGCCGGCAAGACCCGGCTCGCGGTCGCGGTGGTCAAGCACATGCTGCGCGCCGGCGCGAGTGTGCAATTCGGACTCGCACGCCACTGGTTTCGCGAAATCCGCTCGACCTATCGCGACAACGCGACGAAAAGCGAGGCTGAAATTCTCGATCGCCTCTGCGGCGTTGACTTGCTCGTGATCGACGATCTGAATCACGAAGGGACCGTGACCGAGCACGTCCTGGGCGCGCTGCACGAAATCCTTGATCGGCGGATCGGAAACTACCGGATGAGCATGATCTCGACGAACCTGACCGCCGAGCAGATCGCGAAAGTTTACGACGCTTCGATCGCGAGCAGAGTCGCCAGCTTCGTGGTGGTGGTGCTCGCCGGCGCTGATCGCCGCCGGCCGTCCGGTGCCACAGCGGAAACGCAGCAACCTTTAAACGCAGCGGGGGTCGAGGTGAAATGAACGCGCTCGAAGTGCTAAAGGGTCAGGGGCTCAAAGTCGAATTGCAGGCCAACCGCTTGTTCCTATCGCCGCCGGCGCTGGTCACGCCTGCGGTCTTGCGCCTCGCGCGTGAGCGCCGTAGCGAACTTATCGCGGCGCTTGGCGGGCCGCCGTTCACGGTGCTCGAAGCGGCGCGCCGACTCGCGCGCCGACTCGACGAATGCGGCGAACCGCTCGCAGACTATCTCGCGAACCTCGAGCGCGCCGACCTCGACGTCGAGGACTGGACCTTCGCTGCCGAACTCAAGCGCCGCATCGCACGCAACACCGAAATCGCGGCCGCGCTCGCTTCCGACGATCCGGCCGGCGCCTTGCTCGATATCTGCCGCGGCGAAGGTATCGCGCTCAGCGTGAGCGATGGCGCCGACGGGATCGAAGTCGAGGGCAAAATCTCGATCGCTTTGTTGCGCGCCATCTCGCAGCACGCCGCCGCGATCGCCGCGCGACTATCAGGCGAGGTGCTGCCGTCGTGACGCCTCGACGACGACGTAACCCGCCAAAGGTCTTGGCGGCGCTCGAGTTGCTCGCGCTCCTGGCGATCATCGTCGAGGTCGCGTGGATAGCTCGCATGACCTGGTGGGCGCGATGACGATGACCCTGATTCGACTCTATCGCTTGTTCAAGGAACACGGCGGCGCTTTTGCCCGCGAACCCAACGGCGACGTGTCGATAACGCTGCCCGAAGGCGTGGTGTTGCCTGCCGACGTTGACAAGGAACTTCAGCGCCAGCAACAAGACCTTGTCGCCCTCGCCCTGGTCATAGATCTCAAAGAGCCCCGCACTTGGGATATCGCCGCCGCGATGGCCGAGGTCGCCGAACGCATGGCCGCTATCGAGGCGAGGATCGCCGACGTGCCGAAAGACTCACGCGCCCACGTCGAGCATCGCGCGCGCCCAATCATCGCGCGTGGCAAGGAACTGGTCGCTGCCGCATTCGCGCTCGCCGATATCGTGGCGCTCAGGCTCGCGCTTATCGCGATCGAGGCGGACTTGCTCACGCTGACCATCACGGCCGAACAGGAGCGCGGAAACTGAAGCCGCGTAAATACACGGAACGTGAAGCAATGGCGTGCATACGTTAGCTATGACGGGCGGTATCGCAGAACTTTAAAAGGCTCGAAAGAAAACCGACACAGCGTCGGCGTTCACGCAATGTCAGCATTTTAAGGAACACTTTAGGTTTTAGGATATGAAAGAAGCTAAGAGCGGGAAGCGAGGCCATACGCCGGACTTCCGCATAACGCTGGTCGGGTTGGCCGACCCGCTTGAGATAACCAACGCCCACAACGAGGGCCACGCGATTCGATAGCCCTTGACTACCTGGAACGCACCGGGCGGCGCGGTTTTAGCCCGGCAAGCGTGACGCTGGTCGAGAAGATGCCCACCGACCTCGGCCGGCACGAGGCCCGAGTCGACGAGGCCGAGGCCCAAGGGCGCGTTTTACCCCCGCCCGCAAGACCTCGGCGCCCCGTGCGGGGCGCTAAGGCCGCCGGGCAGGGTAAGCCGGGGGTTGAGCCTTCCGGGGCCGTTTTGCCCTCGACGGGCCGGTTATAGGGCGGCATTGAAGCTCGCGGATGGCGGCGGGATAAGCCTCGGTCAGCCGTGGTCGAGCGTGGTTCGCGATGGGTCAGCCGGGATAGACGTTGAAAACGCATGGAGAACGTGGAAATGGCCAATAATGGGCAGGGAAAGAAACCGATCGTGATCGATCTCCGCCTTGGCGAGCTATGCGACCTCGACCTCGACGCTTTGGCGCGGCTGGCGGACGCCTATCACCACCAAGTAGTGACGCCCTGGGCGCAACTCCATGCTGCTGTACTCGACGAGCGCGTGCGTCGGACCGTCGCTATGCGGGCGCGGGCCGGCAATCCGGGCGGGCTCGCCGCCGAGCCGGTGCGGTTGACCATCCCGGCCGACCTCAAGGCGCGCACCCTCGAGGATGCCTTCAACAGCGTCCGCGCCGCGTATCTCATGATCGAGCCGTGCACGCGCGAAGCGACGGCCGACGGCGTTATCGCTCGGGCGGTCGCCGCCGTCCTGCTGCGCGCGGCCCGAGGCTACCGCATCGCGGCGCTTAGGTATGCCGACGCTGAAGCGGATCGGCGGCTGGCGTCGGCGCGGGCGGCCTCGACGAACTGACTGGGCGAAAGGCTGGCGAAGGCGCCCTCGGCGGTATATCTTTGGGACGGGCGGCAATCCCAAGCCGATCCCGCGAGCTTATAGGGCAAGCGCGGATCGTGAGCCGTTCCAGGATGCGCGAGTCGCGGGCAGGGGCTTTATAGGAGCCGCTGCCGGGCGAAACTACATCGGATCGCCTAGCGAGGCTTATAGGGCTAAGCGGAGGCGTCAGCAGGGGAAGGTTTCGAGCGGCAACACTGTCGCCGGGCTTCTTGTGCGGACGATCTCCGCTTTTTCATTTACCCGGCGCCCAACAAACGAGGACTGACTAATGGACTTGCTAAAAGAACTTGACGAACTTCGGACGGCGGCGCCGCCCACCGATATCCAGAAAGAGCGTACGCCCGATCTGGTTTGGGAGCGCGACCAGCTAATCGAAAAGCTGCGCGCGGTGACCCAGAAAGGACTCGACGAGAAACGCGCGCTCACCCCCGAGGAACGCGGCGTTTGGGATCGCGGCTTCGTGCGGGCCAAAGAGATCAAGGCCGAACTCCAGCGGCGCTACGACGATCAGGAACGGCGGCGCGCCGGCGGCGGAAGCGAAGCTGTCAGCGTGGCCGGCAACGGAAGCGGTGACGTCATCTCGCGCCCGCACAATGGCGAGGCGCCTCTGATCTTCCGCACCAAGGACGGCCGCGAGATCCGGGCAGTCCGTAGCGGCGAGAGCTTCGCCGCGGCTGTCGGCGCGCGTGGCGGGCCGGGCAGCGATCTCAGCGTGGGGCAGTTCATCCGGGCCGCGATAACCGGGGCGCGTTCGCCGGCCGAGCAACGCGCGCTCGCCGAGACGACGCTCAGCGGCGGTTCCTACCTCATTCCTCAACCCCTGGCGAATGAGCTGATCGACATTTTGCGGAACGCAACTCAAGTCGTGAAAGCCGGTGCCATCACGCTGCCGATGGACTCGTCGACGTTGGCCTTTGCCAGGGCGACGGCCGATCCCGCGGTTGCATGGAAGGCGGAACTCGAGCCGATCGTCCCGGCCGACCCTGGAATAGAGGGCGTGCTCCTGACGGCTCACACCCTGGTCGGAATGACGATCATTTCGGTGGAGGTCGCCGAAGATGCGATCGGGGGCGAGGGCTTGATCGCCTCGATGTTGGGCAAGGCGCTCGCACAAGAACTTGATCGCGTGGCCCTGGTTGGCAGCGGCACGCCGCCGGAACCGCGCGGAGTACTCGGCGCGACCGACGTACAAACCACCGCGCATGATGCGCCGTTAGCCGACTACGCCGTTATCTCGGATGCGATCGCTAAGCTCTGGACGGCGAACGTCGAGCCCAACGGCTTGATCTGGCATCCGAGTGCGGCGATCGCGACCGACAAGTTCATAGCGGACGGTTCGGGACAGCCGCTCTTGCCGCCGCCTTCGGTCGCGGCGCTGCCGAAATATCGCACCAACCAGATCCCGCTCACCGGCTCGGCGACGCCGAAGGTTGAAAGCGTGATCTTCGTCGGCGACTGGCGCGAGTTGATGATCGGAATGCGAACCGAGGCCCGCGTCGAGGTCTCGAGGACGGCGCCCGGTGCGTTCGAGAACCTGGCCGTGGCGGTCCGCGTGTATTTGCGCGCCGATATCGCTCTGCGGCATCCGAAAGCGTTTTGCACGATCACCGGCGTAGGCAAGGCCGCCGGCTGATAAGAGCTTCCCTGCCCCGCATACCCGCCGGCGCGGTCCGTGGTGTTCATCCCCGTTCGCCACGGCCGCGCCGAGCGGGTAGTATCCCGCCAAAGCCCTCGCAACGCGCAGAGCGCCGGCGCTCCCCAATGGCTATCGGCGCGGGTGAGGCTTCGGAGACTCGTGTGCCGGAGAAAAAAGGAAATATACCGTCGCGGCACACGGCACGAAGCGACCAGCGGGGGCTTTCACAGTTTAGGGTCCGTGCCGGCTCGCCCCCGGCGGGGATGCGTTTGCCGGGAGTAGTTACCCGGCTGAAGGTTTGGCGCGTCGCCCCCTAATCCCGGCGCGGCGCGCGGGCCGGACTCATCACCCGGTCGCGTGTCCGCGCCGTCTCTCTCAACGGCGGCAACGGCCGGGATGCCGTTCCCGCCGGATGCTTCGAGTATCCGCGATGCGCCTAGTGTCAATTCCGACCAAATCGGCGACCTCGCATTGCGATATTTTCAAGCGGCATTTGGTAGCGATCCAAATTTGGACTAGCGGCCTTTCTCGATCCGCCGTCTTGCGGCGCGGTTGAGCGGCTGTGGAGGAGCTGGAATCGCGGGCACACCCGGAACACCTGGTTGGCCGGGTTGGCCCATCATTAGTTGGAGATTGGCTGGAGCCTGTTGTCTCATCATCCCAACGCCCGCCGAATTGTAGAAGACCTTGTAGATCGGAGTATTGGACAGAACGATATCGAGTGCACAATGGAGCTCCCAGACGCGCCGATAAAGCTCAGGATCGTCCCGAAGATTCCTGATATTGAGTTGCAGTGATGTAAGGTGCTCTATCTTAACGCGACGTCCGTGTGACCCGAAATTCCCATGCGTTCCCAAAAATTCGGCGACCTTTTTGCTTTTTTCAGCGCTGTCCCCGTCAGCTCGAAACATATACTTGGCGAGCCACTCGGCTACTAAATCCTTAGACTGCTGGATCGCCTTGTCGCATTGAACTAGGATGCCCGGTCCCAACGCCTGTAGGATCGGGAACCAGACTTGTACTTTCCTCGGGTCAGCCTGAATCTCGTCATGGGCCTTCTGGAATTGTTCCTTGATCGCCTCGGCGGGCGTTACCCCGTTGCCTATCACCATTTGCGGATCAATCGGGCCTAGCTCGCCATCTTCATCGATCAGAATCTCATCGCCGGACATCGTCATCATGGTCGCGGCGCTCTTCGCGTAGGCGGGTACGATGAATCTAACGTGTCCAAACTTCCGACGGATTTCCTCGACAATCGTCTCCGTTGCGTCGGGAAAGCCACCGGGGCTCTGTAACAAAATGTCGAGTTTCGGACCGTCGAGTCCTTCTAACATGTTATGGAAGGCGATCTTGTCTGATACGTCGATCTGCAACAACTGTGGTGGTGCTTTCCCTGCGGGGGCCGTGCAGGCGGAAGCGTAAACGATGATCGGGATGCCTGTTCGCTCGTAGACCTGCTTTATCTTGTCCTCAAGCAGGTTTCCCCATGCCCCTTTAACGGGCGCCCCTGGCGGACTGGTCGTTCGTAGCTGCTGCTCTTGGATTGCGAGGCGGGTAAGTTCATTGAGAACCGACTCCCAGATCGACATTGCCATTACGGACGCCGACCCTTCTGCCTAGGGAAACTAATCAGGCTGGGGTGTAAGAGTTGCCCGAACTGGTGCCAGGCTCTGACTGTCCGGCCAACACGCGCAGATATTCTGCATAGGAAATGTTGAGTACTCGTAACGCTTCGGCCAATTCGGGATTCCCCTGCCTGAAGCCGTCGAATGCGAGGTTCAGCGAGTCCTGGATCTTCTGTATTTCCTTTGCTGCCATGATGCACCTTCACGTCGCCCTTAATAATAACAAATCCGAGGTAGGGCAAGGGAGAACTGCATCGCGCCAGTTTGGTTGCAGTCCGGTTGCAATTCCGTTCGCCCGTTCGCGCTGCTGATCTCGCTCGATTCATACACTCGCTGTGCGCGTTGGGTTTAGATGGTGGGCCGTCGCGGGCTCGAACCGCGGACCCGCTGATTAAGAGTCAGCTGCTCTACCAACTGAGCTAACGGCCCACCGAGGGGAGTACGTTCTTAGCAGGATTTGTTGGGGTGAGTGAAGGGATTTGAACCCTCGACCGCCGGGGCCACAACCCGATGCTCTGCCAACTGAGCTACACTCACCACCGTCTTATATCGTTCGCCGGCCCGTTTGTTCCGCCGCAAGCGAAATCCCAGACACGCTTGGCGCGCCAGAAGGGATTCGAACCCCTGACCCACGGCTTAGAAGGCCGTTGCTCTTTCCACCTGAGCTACTGGCGCGAAGTCGGGGCGAGCCGATTTGAACGGCCGACCCCCTGCTCCCAAGGCAGGTGCGCTACCATGCTGCGCCACGCCCCGAACCATATATCGATTAACACACGCCAGTCGCCCTCTCAACCTAGCGTGCCTCGGGGCGGTGCTGTGGCCGCTTATCCTGCTCCCCTTGGATATTGAGCCACCAATAGTACAAGGTCGCAGAGACCTTCGAGGTGGCAAATGGCAGAGGATCAACGAGCAGAAGAAGTCCAGCGTTGGACGGCCAAGCGTCGCGCAGCACTGGTAATCAGCTTGCTCAAGGGTGAGACGACGGCAGTTGAAGCCGCTCGGCGCCATGGGCTGAAGGTCGCCGAGGTGGAAGAGTGGCGCGATCGCTTCCTGCTCGGGGCGGAGAACGCACTTCGTGCTCGCCAGAAGGAAGACGAGGCGCTGCGCGAGGAAAAGATCAATCGACTCAAGCGCAAGGTGGGTGAGCTAACGATGGACCTGGACATTCTGCGTGAGGCCACGAGGCGCCCTACGACGCCGGGGACGTCCGACGAGTGATAGCGACGTGGCCCGGCGTATCGATGCGCAGAGTGTGTAGAATTCTGAAGTTTTCCCGTGCCCGGCTGCGGGCGCGCGCGGTAATTGCTGCGGCACCACCGCGGCTCGACGAAGTGCTGGCGGAACGCATCCAACGGTTGATCGAGCTGCATCCGACCTTTGGTTATCGGCGCCTCTGGGCAATGTTGCGTTTTGTCGAGGGCATCCGCGTGAACCGTAAGGCAGTGTATCGATTGCTGATGCTCAAGGGCTGGTTCGTCCATCAACGTTCGCTGACGCCGCGGCCCCGCGTCCACGGACTCAGGAGCCGTGCGCAGCAGAGCAATGAGCGCTGGGCGATGGATGTGACTCATGTGTCGTGCGGTGCTGACGGCTGGGGCCATCTCACTGCGGTTATCGATTGCCATGACCGGGAAGTGACCGGCTACGAGTTCGCTTTGCGTGGTCGTGCCAAGGAAGCCGAGCGGGCACTCGAGGAGGCCTGCCTGGCGCGCTTCGGCACTCTCCGCCCTGAAGGTTCAACCCCGGTAATTCGCAGCGATAACGGCCTCATCTTCCAGAGCCGGCGCTTTCGCGCCGCCTGTCACGATTACCGGCTGCGTCAGGAGTTCATCACGCCCTATACGCCCGAGCAAAATGGCCTCGTCGAGCGCTTCTTTCGTAGTCTCAAGGAAGAGTGCGTCTGGCTGCATAACTTCGGCAGCTTCACCGAAGCTCGCGCCGCTATCACCAAGTGGATCCAATGGTACAACGCCGGGCGTCCTCACCAGGCTCTCGGCTATCGCAGCCCGCGTCAGTTTCGCGCGCTCCAACCCCAACTCGTGGCTTGATACCGGGGGAGCACTACACGCTTTCGCGACACGCATTCTGCGCGCTTTGCCGACACGGTCCGCGGTCCGAATCGTAAAAGCCGCCACGGCAGCATCGCGATCTCATCCCGACTCGCGAGACCGATAAGTATCGGCTCGAAGCGGCACCGCGATACGCACTCGGACTTCCGCGCATTCGCGTCGAGAGCGCGCGTGCACTTTGACGTGCCTCGGATTTCAGGCGCTCAATATTAAGGCACGCTGCTCAGGAATTAAGACATGATCGATCGCGGTCGCGTCAAAAAAATCATCGGTGAACTTCACCCGCGCGTCGGCTCGAGCCGATCGCGAGCTTGCACCACGACTTACGCGCTTTTTGCGAATAACCGCTGAAATCAATCGCTTAGAACCTATTTTCAACAGCGATCCTGCGTCACGGTCGCATTTCACGAAGAAATTCGGTGGCAGCGAGAAAAATATTGTCGCAATTCGCAGCTTGATTTTCAGAGGCACACGAATTGCTTCACCTCAAAGTGCGTTGCGGTCTCCCCCGAGAACTCCAGCGCTTGTCCCCAAGCAAGGCCGGGCTACCGCCGTAGGTCCCCCAACGTGCGGTAAAAACGGTAGCCCGGCCGTCCTCCTAACACCAGCGTGCTCTCTCCTTTCGCAGCCCCCGCCGCGATGAGCACCGATCTGAGACTTCAGTAAAGCCGCGGACTCAGAAACACTCCGTCGATGAAATGCTTGGTGGCGGTTGCGGCCTTCGACGGCTTTTTTAGCAACGTGTCCGCGAGTTCGCGCGTCGCTTTCGCCAGTTGCCGCGCCTTGACCACCCGGCTGACCATCCCCATCTGGAACAACTCACGCGCCGTGTAGTGGCGACATAGGATAGCGGCTTCCTTGGCGCGCCAGGGGCCCATCCGCATCGCCATCACGACCGCCGGACCGCCCGTGAACGGCGCACTCAGATCGACCTCAGGCACCCAAAACTCGGCTTTCTCGGTCGCGACCACAAAATCGAAGGCGAGCGCGAGCGCCCATCCTCCGCCGACCGCATAGCCGTTGACGGCCGCGATCGTCATGCAGTCGAGACGGGTTATCTGATCGAAAGCCCGGCCGATCATCCGCGCCAGTCCCCCGTCGCGCTCGGCGAAGATGCGCCGTCGCTCGTTGGGATCCTTTACGTCGCTGGCGCCGGACACGTCGGCGCCGGCTGAAAACGCGGCGCCGCTGCCGGTGACGATCAGCACGCGGGTTTCGCGGTCGTCGCGGACGCGATGGATCAGCCGCTCGAACTCGGCCATCACCTCCCGGTTCATGCAATTGCGCCGCTCGGGCCGATTGAAGGTTATGGTCGTGATGAGGCCGTCTTTTTCGAAGAGAAAATTTTCGGACGCTGTGGCGTTCATTGGATAGGTTCGCAAAGCTTATTCGTAACAGGATTTTTTCCAGATGCCGCGCCGATGCATCAGGGCGATTTGTTTTTCGATTACCTCTTTGCGGTATTCCTGATGCTTCATCGGCGCGCGGTCGAGGTAGAGATTTTTGGGGTAGATCGGCTCCTTGTACAATATCTGATAGAGCTCGGTGCGCAGGTCCTTCATCCAGTTGTCCCACTGCGCGCTGTCCCGATGGTAGCGCAGCGCCTCGATATCGATTACTCCGGCCACGTATGTCGACGTCCCGCCGTACTCCTGCTTGCCGGCGATTTGGCCGCGGTGATTGATGACGAAAGAACGGCCGCCGAAAGTGTCTATCGGTAAATCGCTATCCGGATATAGGTAGTACGAGCCCAGGTTGGGCGCGACTATATACATATTGTTGTCGAGCGCGCGCGCCCGGCTCTGAATCTCGAATAGATCGTTGCCGGTGGCCGGATGCGGATACGATCCGCGGTACACCACCTCCGCGCCGTTCATCGCCAGCGCGCGCGCATTTTCGGGGTATGAGCCCTCGTTCGCCATCATGATCCCGAGCCGGCCGATTTCCGTGTCCACCACCGGCCAGAATGCTTCCAGGGTCAGGCCGTACTTCTCCACCCACCAGTCGAAAATGTCGTGCGGGCAAACCGAATGCTCGACTGGAAACAGCGGCGATACCTTGTAGTGGCGCAGGATGATCTCGCCCTGGGGATCGAGGATGAAGCCGACGTTGAAGAAGCGATCCTTCCAGTCGGGATGGTGCGCCTTGGCCTGCGCAAAGATGAAGGCGTTGTACTGGCGGGCGAGGGCGCCGAGCGCTTCGGTCTCGCGGCCCGGGATGTCGATCGCGCACTCGCGCGCGTACTGCACGTGGTCGAGATCGAGCACCTCGTCGTTGAAGGCCTGCAATGCGCCTTCGGGTAGCGCGATCAGCCGCACCGGCAGGTCGAGACTGGAGAGCCAGGCCGCGGCCTTGCACATATGGGCCAGGTGCTCGAGGTTGATCTGGATATCTTCGCGCTTGCGTATTCCGCGCACCGTCGGAATCAACCCGACCGCGGTGTAAGGCTTAATCATGCCGCGCTCCTTTGCAGGGGTCTTGCCTCGGAACTGCGGCTCGCAGAGCCGCCGGCCGCATCCGCGCGCTCCGATCTCACGACGCAGGATTCACGATGACTGATGGGCGAGCTTGGGAAGCTCCGCCAGCGCCGCCTTTATCGCTTCGTCGGGATACGCACTGTCTTCGAGCTGGCCGCTCAGATAGCGGTCGTAGGCCGCCATGTCGAAGTGGCCGTGCCCGGAGAGAGTGAAGAAGATGGTCTTGCGCTCGCCGGTTCGTTTACAGGCCAGAGCCTCGTCGATCGCCACGCGGATCGCGTGGTTGGTTTCCGGCGCGGGGATAATTCCCTCGGCGCGTGCAAAGATAAGCCCGGCCTCGAACGTCGCGCGCTGCGGCACGGCGACGGCTTCGACCAGCCCCTCATGATGAAGCTGCGAGACCAACGGCGAGTCGCCATGGTAGCGCAATCCGCCGGCATGGATTCGCGGCGGAACGAAATTGCGGCCCAGCGTATACATCAGCATCAGCGGCGTGAGGCCGGCGGCGTCGCCGGAGTCGTAGGCATAGTGGCCGCGGGTCAGCGTGGGACATGACTCGGGTTCCACCGCGAGCAGGCGCACCTGGCGCCCGGCGGCCTTGTCGGCGAAGAACGGGAACGCGGTGCCGCCGAAATTCGATCCTCCGCCGCAACATGCGATGACCACGTCGGGATAGTCTCCGGCCTTGGCGAACTGTTTTTGCGCCTCCAGGCCGATCACCGTCTGATGCAGCAGCACGTGATTGAGTACCGACCCCAGTGCGTAGTTGGTATCTTTGCGGCTGGCAGCCTCCTCGACCGCTTCGGAGATTGCGATGCCGAGCGAGCCGGGAGAGTCGGCGTCGTGCGCCAGCACGTTGCGGCCCGAGTTGGTATTCGTGCTCGGGCTCGCGATCACCTCGGCGCCCCAGGTCTCCATCATCGAGCGCCGAAACGGCTTCTGCTCGTAGCTCACGCGCACCATGTAGACGCGGACCTCGATGCCGAACATCTGCCCGGCCATCGCCAGCGCGGAACCCCACTGACCGGCGCCGGTCTCGGTGGCCAGGCGATGAACGCCGGCTACGTGGTTGTAGTAGGCTTGCGCGACGGAAGTGTTGGGTTTGTGCGAGCCGGCGGGGCTGACGCCCTCGTACTTGTAGTAGATGCGCGCGGGAGTGCCGAGCGCCTGCTCCAGGCGCAGCGCCCGGTACATCGGCGACGGACGCCATTGGCGATAGATCTCGCGCACCGGCTCCGGAACGCGGATCCAGCGCTCGCGCGAGACTTCCTGCTCGATGATCGCGCCCGGAAAAATCGCCGACAACGCCTCGGGGCCGATCGGCTTGCCGTCGGGACCAAGCGGCGGCGCCGGCGGATTGGGCATGTCCGCCACCACGTTGTACCAGTTCTCCGGGATGTCGGACTCGTCGAGAAGAATCTTTACCTGCTGCATCAAGCACCCGTGAATACGTGCGAAAGCGTGAGTGACCGTGAATACCTATGCCGCTCCTTTACACTCATCCGCGGAGGCTGTAAATCAGCCTCCAGCAGGCGCTTCAGCCGCGCTCGCTCGGGATTAGTGGGCGCGCCAAACCAGGGCTCCGGAGGTTACGTGCGATGTTGAATGCGACACGCGACAAGAAACTGGCGACCGCGATGGTCGGATCGTTCCCGAAGCCCGGCTGGTTCACCGAAAGCCTGCGCGGGCGGCCGTTCAAGATCGCGATGGGCGATTCGCTCTATCGCGAGCAATACGTGGACGCGGTCGCCTGCTACGTGAACGAGCAGGAACGCGCCGGACTCGACATTCTGACCGACGGCGACAGCCGCTTCGACCTCGAGGTGGGCGGGCGCTCGTGGTTCTTCTACGTCATCGAGCGTCTCGGCGGAATCTCCGGCGCTCGCGACACCTCGCATTTCCTGGAATATGCCGACATCAAGCCCGGTCACATCCTCTACGAGGTCCAAGAGGCGTACCATCCGCCGGCCGTGACCGGAAAAATCACCCGCGGGCCGCTCCACTACAGCGCAATCTGGAAGACCGCGCAGAAGATGACCAGCAAGCCGGTGAAGTTCGGCGCGATCAGCGCGACTTGCCTGCCGATGATGCTGTGGAACGAGCACTACAAGAACGACCAGGAGCTGACGATGGACCTCGCGGCGGCGCTCAACGAAGAGCTGCGCGAACTGGCGGCGGCCGGATGCCCGGTGATCCAGGTCGAGGAGCCGCCGCATCACTTCGCCTGCTGCACCACGCCGCCGGCGACGGAGAAGGACCTCGATTTTTACACCCGGGCCTTCAATCGCGAAGTCGAGGGAGTGAATACGGAAATCTGGGCGCACACCTGCTGGGGCAATCCGAATCAACAGAGTTTCTTTTGGGAGCGCCCGAGCTACGAGCGGTCGCTGCCATACTTGCTGGCGCTCAATGCCGACGTAGTCGGGCTGGAATGCTCGAGCAACCAGGGGCGCGACCTGCCGCTGCTCAAGCATCATAAGACCGACAAGAAGATCGCGATCGGCGTCATCAATCATACCGCCACGACAGTCGAGCCGCCCGCACTGGTCGCCAACCTGATTCGCAAGGCGCTCGAATACGTTCCGCCCGAGCGCTTGATCATCAGCGCCGATTGCGGCTTCGGGCGCGAAGGGCTCTCGCGACGAATCGCCTTCTACAAGTGCGTGTCGCTGGTACTCGGAACGAATATGGTGCGCAAGGAACTGAGGCTGCCCGAGGTCGAGGTTCGCGCCGCCGACCCGCGCTTCGCATTCAGGGAGTCGTAGCTTCCCGCCGCGGGCCGATCGGCGATGGAACTGGTCAGAAGACGCAGTGCTCAGTCGCGATAGCGCAACCATTCCGCAGCCGGATGCAGAACCGGCCATCGCCACCGAGGCTCTTACCCGCCGTTTTGGGGATCTCATCGCCGTAGCCGACGTCTCGATGGCCGTGTCGCATGGCGAGATCTTCGGGCTTATCGGCCCAAACGGCGCGGGCAAGAGCACGCTAATCAAAATGCTGACCACCCTGCTTCCGCCTTCGTCCGGAACCGCACGGGTCGCGGGCTTTGACGTGGTCGAACAGTCCGCCGAAGTGCGCAGGCGGATCGGTTATGTGCCACAGCTTCTTTCCGCCGATCGATCGCTCACGGGCTTTGAGAACATGCTTCTTTCCGCCCGTCTGTATGCGATTCCGCGGCGCGAGCGCAGGCAGCGTATCGCCGAGGCGCTCGATGCGATGAGTCTGACGGAGGCGGCCAGCCGCCTGGTGCACAACTACTCGGGCGGTATGATACGTGCTCTGGAAATCGCTCAGAGCATGCTGCATCGTCCTAGGGTTCTGATAATGGACGAGCCCACGGTCGGGTTGGATCCGATGGCCCGGCGGGTCGTCCGGGAGCAGGTTCGCGCGTTGCGCGAGGCGCTTGGCATGACGATGCTGATAACAACCCATGACATGGCGGAAGCGGACGAGCTGTGCGACCGGATCGCGCTGATGCACGATGGGCGGATAGAAGTGACTGGCTCGCCGGAAGAGCTCAAGAAGCAGGTTGAACCCGGAGCGACGCTCGACGACGTCTTCGCGCATTTTGTCGGAGTCGAGATCCAGCCTGGCGGTACATATAGAGAAGCGCAGCGCGCGCGGCAGAGCATCCGCGAGCATCGCTGAGCAGAGCCCGATGTCCGTGCTTTCCGACTATGGCTGGCAAATCTTCGCCGTCTCGGACGCCGAAGTGCGCAAGCTGCGCCACGACTCGCTGGAGCTCGTGACGCGGGCCGTGCAGCCTGCGCTGTGGCTGCTCCTGTTCGGTCAGGTGATGGCCCATGTCCGAGGAATCACAATCGAGGGAAATTATCTCGACTACCTGGTACCTGGCATACTCGGCCAGAGCGTATTGTTCGTGGCGATCTTCTACGGCATCAACACCATCTGGGAGCGCGATTTGGGAGTGCTGCACCGCTACCTGGTAAGCCCAGCGCCGCGTAGCGCGCTGGTGCTCGGCAAGGCGTTGTCGTCCACGGTGCGCGGATTCTCGCAGGCGATCGTCGTCTACGTGTTGGCGCTGATCATGGGCATTCGCCTGAGCTACGAGCCTCGCAATGTGCTCGGAGTCATCCTCTTCATCGCGCTGGCCGCGGGCCTCTTTTCCACTTTTTCCGTGATCGTGGCCTGCATCGTGAGAACCCGCGAGCGCTTCCTGGGCATCGGGCAGGTGCTGACGATGCCGATCTTCTTCGCCAGCAACGCCATCTATCCGATCCGCCTGATGCCGCGTTGGCTCCAAATTGTCTCTCGCCTCAATCCACTGACGTACGAAGTGGACGCATTGCGCGGGCTGATGCTTCCGACCACGGTGAGCCGAATCGGAATCCCGACGGACTGCGCGGTATTGGTGGCGTCATTTGTCGCGCTGGTCGCGATCGCGGCGCGCCTTTATCCCAGGATGGGTGAATGAACGATCGGCTGCCGGTCGATCGGCGTGCGGTCGCCGCGCTCCAATCGCTCCGTACGCGCGGATGCTCAATCGCGGCCAAGATGGTATAAAGCGATTCGCATGCCCACTGAGTGAGAGGAATCATGAGCCCGGCTACGCAAACGGTCTTCGGTCCGTTCTTCGACGATCTCCACCTTGGACTCGTCGCCGACAGCGCTCCCTCGCTGACCCTGACCGAAGGGGTCGCGGCGGCGCATGCCGCGATCGTCGGCGACCGGATGCGCCTCGCGCTCGACGCCGAGTTGAGCCGCCGCGTGCTCGGCTCCGCGCTCGCCCATCCCGCGCTCGTATGGGACGTGGCGAACGGACAATCCACGCTGTTCACCCAGCGCGTAATCGCGAACCTGTTTTATCGCGGCTTCATGTTCCGCCGCGCGCCGTCGATCGGCGACACGCTGTATACGACGACCGAGGTGGTGGGCCTGCGGCAGAACCGCCCGCGCCCGGGCCGCGCCGCAACGGGCCTCGCTGCGTTGCGCGTGTGCACGGTCGATCAGAAGGACCGCGCCGTACTCGACTACACGCGTTGCGCGATGCTGCCGTTGCGCAATCCCGAGGGCCAGACGGGGCACAACGCCGACCTCGAAAAGGTCGGGGCGGAACTCGACCCGCGCGCGTTGCCCGCCCCAGTCGCGGGTTGGAACCTCAAGGCCTTTCGCGACGCCGCGCCGGGCGCGCACTTCGCCGATGTTGCCGCCGGAACAACCTGGGAAGTCACGGGCGGCGACGTCGTATCGTCGGGTCCGGAGCTGGCGCGGCTGACGCTGAACATCGCGATGGCGCATCACGACGCCGCCTCCAGCCCCGCGGGGCGGCTGGTTTACGGCGGCCATACGATAGGCTTGGCGGCGGCCCAGGCGACGCGCGCCCTGCCGAACCTGCTCACGATCGTCGCCTGGCACGGATGCGATCATCTCGCGCCGGTCCGCGAGGGGGACACTCTGCGCAGCACCCTCGAACTCGAACGCGCCGAGCCGCTTGGGGGCGGCGGCGGACTGGTGCATCTGCGCTCGCGCGTGCGCGCCGACCGCGAGGGCGGTCCGCAGGATGTTCTCGACTGGCGCTTCGTAGGAGTGATGGCATGAGCGGAATCCTCTCGGGCCTGCGCGTGGTCGAAGGCTCCGCGTTCGTGGCGGCGCCCCTGGGCGGCATGACGCTCGCGCAACTGGGCGCCGACGTTATCCGCTTCGACCAGATCGGCGGCGGTCTCGACTACCATCGCTGGCCGCTGGCGACCGACGGCCAGAGCCTGTTTTGGGCCGGGATGAACAAGGGCAAGCGCTCGATTCAGATCGACGTGCGCATGCCCGAGGGACGTGAGCTGGTGGCGGCGCTCATCGCCGCGCCGGGCGAACAGGCCGGCATCTTTCTGACCAACTTTCCCGCCCGCGGCTGGCTCGAATACGACACCCTGCGCAAGCACCGCGCCGACCTGGTGATGGTCGCGCTTACCGGAAACCCCGACGGCACCAGCGAAGTCGATTACACGGTCAACCCGGCGACCGGCTTTCCGTGGGCGACCGGACCGCGCAATCTCGCCGAGCCGCTCAACAGCATCCTGCCCGCATGGGACATCGCGCTCGGCACGCTTGCGACCGTCGGGCTGCTGGCCGCGGAACGCCATCGGCGATTGACGGGCGCGGGACAACTGGTGAATCTCTCGCTGTCGGACGTGGCGTTCGCGATGGTCGGGAATCTAGGGCGTATCGCGGAGGCCGAACTCGGCGGCCGCGACCAGCAGAAAGACGGCAATTACTTGTATGGCGCGTTCGGCCACGATTTCGAGACTCGCGACGGGCGGCGCGTGATGGTGGTCGCGCTCACGGCGCGTCAGTGGAACGCGCTGAAAGACGCCACCGGGATTGGCGAAGCATGTGCGAGCGTCGAACACGCGACCGGCCACGACCTCGACACCGAGACCGGGCGCTTCCAGGCTCGCGATCTGATCGCGGCGCTGCTGCGTCCATGGTTCGCCTCGCGCGACCTCGCCGCGATCCGCGAGACCTTCGCCGGCACCAACGTTTCGTGGGGCCCGTACCAGACCTTCCGTCAACTGGTTAAGGAAGATCCGCGCTGCTCGACCGCCAATCCGCTCTTTGCCGAGGTCGATCATCCGGGCGCGGGCAGATACCTGATGCCCGGTTCGCCGCTGGACTTCTCCGCCGTGCCTCGAGTGCCGGTGCGGCGCGCGCCGCTGCTCGGCGAAAACACGGACGAAGTGCTGGCCGACGTGCTGGGGCTGGGATCACGCGAAATTGCCGCGCTGCACGACAAAGGCGTGGTGGTGGGGTCGAAGATCAAGCGCTGAGCGAACGCCCGGCCGGCGCGGCTTCGTTCCGCAAAAGTAGGAATCATCCTGAGCGAGTCTGCGCGTCGAGGGACTCGCGCAGCGCTCGCTTAGGATGACAAAAAGCAAACTTTACCGACAAAGTGTCGCGTCGGTTCAGGATGACGTAACGCCGTGGATAACGCGCGGAAGACCGCGCCAGGTCCTTCGACTCCGCTCGCGGACTCGCTTCGCTCAGGATGACCGAAGAGGCAAACTGGCTTGGTTCCCATCCCGGGCTTGGTCGCTCAAACCACACCGGCCTGTCGCAGCCGCGCGATCTCCGCAGGCGCTAGGCCGAGCATGTCGCGTAGAATTTCGTCGGTGTCCGCACCGAGCATCGGTGGCGCCGAGCGGTAATCGATCGGCGTCGCCGAGTATCTGATCGGGTTCGCGACGGACGGGACCGAGCCGATAGCCGGATGCGGCAGGTCCAGCCGCAGACCGCGCGCTTGCACCTGCGGATCGGCAAACACGTCGGCGATGGTGTTGATGGGACCGCATGGAACGCCGACGCGCTCCAGCGCGTCGAGCCACTCGCGCATCGTTCGCGTCGCAAAGACGCTCTGCACAATCGCGACCAGCTCCTCGCGATGGTTCACCCGCGACGCATTGGTTGCGAACCGTGCGTCGCTCGCGAGGTCGGGGCGGCCGAGGACCTCGCACATTCGCGCGTACTGATTCTCATTGCCCACGGCCACGATTATATGACCGTCGCTGGTGCCGAAAACCTGGTAGGGCACGATGTTGGGATGGGCGTTGCCGAGACGCTGCGGCGCGACGCCGGTGACGAGATAGTTCATCGCCTGGTTGGCCAGCACGGCGACCTGCGTGTCGAGCAGGGCGAGGTCGATGTGCTGTCCCTCGCCGGTGCGGTCGCGATGAGCCAGTGCGCCGAGAATCGCGATGGTCGCGTAGAGCCCGGTGAAAACGTCGGCCACTGCCACCCCGACTTTCACTGGACCACCGCCGGGCACCGGACCACCGCCGGGACGCTGGTCGGGCTCGCCGGTGATGCTCATCAGGCCGCCGATGCCCTGGATCATGAAATCGTAGCCGGGCTTATGGCGGTAGGGGCCGGTCTGGCCGAAGCCGGTTATCGAGCAATAGACGAGGCCGGGATTGAGCGCGCGCAGTGATGGATAGTCGAGACCATACTTGGCGAGCCCGTCGACCTTGAAATTTTCGATCACGACGTCGCTCTTCGCCGCGAGCGCCCGCACCAGTTTCTGGCCTTCGGGATGGATGAAATCGATCGTCACCGAGCGCTTGCCGCGGTTGGTCGAAAGAAAATACGCCGACTCGCTGCTCGCGCTTCCGTCGCGGGCGGCCGCATACGGCGGAGCGAAGGCGCGGGTGTCGTCGCCGGCGCCGGGCCGTTCCACCTTGATGACGCTGGCGCCAAGGTCGGCCAGCGTCTGCGCCGCCCACGGCCCGGCGAGCACGCGGGCGAGTTCCAAAACTCGGACATGGCCCAACGGACCGCCCATCGGCTACTTCCTTTCCTCTTGCAAGTCGTAGTTCCTCCGATTACTTCGCCTTGGCTTGGGCCCTAAGCGAGGTCTCCCTGATCTTGCTGAGCGTTGTGCGCGTCGAGATCGCTTCGGGGTCGAGGCGCAACTCGATGAGCGCGGCGCGTCCGGACTTGCGCGCGCGCTCGAAGGCGAGTGCGAAATCCGCGGTGCGTTCGCAGGTCTCGCCATGCAGTCCGTAGGCGCGCGCGAGCGCCGCGAAATCCGGATTAGTCAATGCGGTGCCGCTCACCCGTCCCGGGTACTCGCGCTCCTGATGCATCCGGATGGTGCCGTACATGCCATTGTTGACGACGAAGAAGATCGGCGCGACCCCGCACTGGATCGCGGTCGCGATCTCCTGGCCGTTCATCAGAAAGCATCCGTCGCCTGAGAATGACAGCACCGTGCGCTTCGGATGCGCGAGCGCCGCGGCCACGCCGGCCGGAACGCCGTAGCCCATCGAGCCGCTGGTCGGCCCCAGTTGCGTCCCGAAATCGCGATAGCGCCAGAAGCGATGCACCCAGCCGGCAAAGTTGCCTCCGCCATTGGCGACGATCGTATCGGGTGGCAGTTGCTCGCGCAGGCTCGAGACGATCTCGGCCAGTTGCAGCGCCCCCGGATTGGAGACCGGCGAGCTGTATTCGAGGTAAGCCTTATGCGCGGTCTCGGTCGACGCGGCCCAGCCCGACGAATCGACCGGTTTAAGCGCTCCGGCCGCGGCCGCGAAGTGCACCATGCCCGCGTTGATTGGCAACTCCGCCTGGTACACCCGGCCCAACTCGTCCGCCGCCATGTGCACGTGCACCAGGCGCTGCCGGGGACGCGGCACGTCGAAGAGCGTGTAGCTGGAGCTCACGATCTCGCTAAGGCGCGAGCCGACCGTGATGATGAGGTCCGCCTCGCGAACGCGTTCCGCGAGCGTGGGACTCGCTCCGATGCCCAGGTCGCCCACGTAGCATGGATGGAGATTGTCGATGCGGTCCTGGCGGCGAAACGTGCTGGCGGTCGCGAGCCGGTTGGCCTCGGCAAACGCGGCGATGTCGCCGACCGCTTGCGCCGTCCAGGTGGTGCCGCCAAGCAGCATCAGCGGCCTGCGTGAAGCCGCCAGCATCTCCCGGAGCCGCGCCATCTCGGCCGCACCCGGACTGGCCTGCACCGTTTTGTAAGCTTCCGCGTCGTCGGCCGTGGCGTGCTCGCGCAGCATATCTTCGGGCAGCGCGATTACCACTGGGCCGGGCCGTCCGGAAGTCGCCAGCGTAAACGCGCGCGCCATCAGTTCGGGGATGCGGCGGGGGTCGTCGATTCGCACCACCCACTTGGCCATCTGGCCGTACATCCGGCCGAAGTCGAGTTCCTGAAACGCTCCGCGCTCCAGGAAGGGGCGCGCGACCTGGCCGATGAAGAGGATCATCGGCGTCGAGTCCTGAAAGGCGGTGTGCACGCCGACGCTGGCGTTGGTCGCGCCGGGTCCGCGGGTCACGAAGCAGATACCCGGCCGCCCGGTAAGTTTGCCGTAGGCGTCGGCCATGTAGGCCGCGCCGCCCTCCTGCCGGCATACGACCAGGCGGACCTGCTCTCGCGTGTCATAGAGCGCGTCGAGTACGGCGAGATAGCTCTCGCCCGGCACGCAGTAAGCCGTGTCGACGCCGTGGACGATGAGCTGATCGACGAGGATTTGTGCGCCAGTACGCGGCCGTGTCGTGCGCTTGTCCGCTGACGTTGGCCCAGGATCATTACCAGGCTTATTTACAGTCTCGTTAGCAGCCATGTCGTGACCTTCCATCGGACGCGGCCTCGCGGTTCGATGCGCGCGGGCCGAGTGCCCTGCAACTATATCTATCCCTTCGACTTGCTCGCCATGCTATCGTTAGACGGATACGCTTTGAACAGAGTCGCGTGGCGCGTATCCGCCCTTATGACGGTCGCAAAGCAAGCAATGTCAGCACGTGGCGGGCAAGTGCCGCCTGATCCAGCGCATGCGGGCTGAGCCCTCAGCTTTCCGCTCCTCACAGCTTTCCTTCGGCCGCGCCTCGGATGAGACCTTGGTGATCGCGTTGACCGGTGATTGGCGCCTTAAGCGAGGATTTGCCTCGGGGGCGGCTGTGGAACACGAGCTGACGCGGCCTCCGATTCCACGGCGGGTCGCATTTGATGCCGCCGGATTAGGCGAGTGGGATAGCAGCCTCGTCGCTTTCGTCGCGGAAGTCCTTGAACTCTGCCACGCGCGCGGACTGACGGTCGATCCCGCGGGCCTTCCCGGCGGACTTAGACGGCTGGTCGAACTGGCCGAGACTGTTCCCGAAAAAAAGGACATCGGCTCCGCTGCGGCCGGCGCGCCGCTGGTCGAGCGCGTAGGCGCCGCGACCATCGCTTACGCCGAGTCGATGGGCGGCTTCGTCACGTTCCTCGGAGCGGTGACGATCGCGTTGGGCCGGTTTATGATCGGACGCGCACGGTACCGGCGCGTGGATTTGCTGGTCGCGATCCAGGATTGCGGCGCCAATGCTTTCGGGATCGTCACGCTCATCAGTTTCCTGGTCGGCACCATCCTAGCCTTCATGGGCGCCGTTCAGCTCGAGCAATTCGGCGCGTCAATTTTTGTCGCCGACCTGGTCGGCATCGGCATGGCGCGCGACATGGGTGCGATGATGACGGCGATCATAATGGCGGGCCGCACCGGGGCCGCGTTCGCCGCGCAGCTCGGCACGATGAAAGTGACGCAGGAGATCGACGCGCTCAGCACGATGGGCATTTCGCCGATGGAATTCCTGGTCTTGCCGCGGGTGCTCGCGCTTATCCTGATGATGCCGCTGTTGTGCTTCTACTCCGATCTGATGGGCATGCTGGGCGGCGCGGCGGTCGGGACGGGGATGTTGGGACTGTCGTTCGCGAGTTATTTCAGGCAGACCCTGCACGTGGTTACGCTCTCCGACGTGCTTGGCGGCGTGTTCAAGAGCACCGTCTACGGAGTGATCATCGCGATTTCCGGATGTCTGCGCGGCTTTCAGTGCGGCAATAATTCCTCGGCGGTTGGCGATGCGGCGACCTCGGCGGTGGTGACCGGAATCGTCTTCATCGTGGTCGCCTGCGGAGCCTTCGCGCTGGTGTTCAACATCATCGGAATTTGAGCCCAACGGGAATCTGAATCGTTTGGAAAGTTTTGAACCGAATCACAATTTGACAAGTTTGAATTGATGGGCGAATCGACGACAGCAGCGGACACGACGGTGGCGGCCCAACGGCCGGTATGCATCAGCGTGCGTAATCTGACGATGGCTTTTGGCAGCTTCGTCGTGATGCGGGACATGAACTTCACGGTCCGCCGCGGCGACGTTTTCGTCATCATGGGGGGCAGCGGATGCGGCAAGAGCACGCTGCTGCGCCATATGATCGGCTTGATCGAGCCCGCGGCCGGTGAGATCTGCTACGGCAACTTCAACTTTACCAAGGCGGGACCAGAGGAGCGCGAGCAGATGCTGCGCCGGTTCGGCGTGCTCTATCAGTCGGGTGCGCTGTGGGGCTCGATGACGCTGGCGGAAAACGTCGGTCTTCCTTTGGAAGAGTTCACCGACCTGGAGCCCAAGGAAATCCGCCAGATCGCGGCGCTCAAGCTTGCGCTGGTCGGGCTCAAGGGTTTCGAGGATTTCTATCCGAGCCAGATCAGCGGCGGGATGCAGAAACGGGCCGGGCTGGCGCGCGCGATGGCGCTCGACCCGGAGATTCTGTTTTGCGACGAGCCGTCGTCGGGGTTGGATCCTTTAAGCTCCCGCCTGCTCGACAACCTGATTCTCGATCTGCGCGACAACCTCGGCGCGACCGTCGTGGTGGTCTCGCATGAGCTGGCGAGCATTTTCGCGATTGGCAACAACAGCGTCTTTCTGGACGCGGAGTCACGAACCATGATTGCGAGCGGTAACCCCAAGGAGCTGCTGGCGCACTGCACCGATCCGCGGGTGCATCGCTTCCTGACCCGCGACGAGGAACAGCGCCGGACGGCGTAACCACTATGGGCAAAAGAATCAGTCCGACCTTGGTTGGAGGATTTGTGCTGGGCGGACTCGCGCTCGCGATTGCCTCCGTCGTGGTCCTCGGCTCAGGACATTTTTTCAAGGAGCAGCATCTGTTCGCGTTGTACTTCAGCAGCGACGTTAACGGCCTGAAGGTGGGCGCGCCGGTCAAATTCCGGGGCGTCCTCATCGGCTCGGTCACTGCCGTGCTGTTGAACATCGGGACGCCCTCGCAGAGCCAGCAGGCGGAAAAAGCAGCCCAGGGGTATCGGATTCCGGTCATCATCGACCTCGAGACCAAGCGGCTGACCCGGCATCGCGCGGCCGCCAATTTTGACGATCCCACCACGATCACGGCGGCTGTCAAAAGAGGTCTGCGCGCGCAGCTCAACGTTGAGAGCCTGCTCACCGGGCTGCTCTATGTCGATCTCGACTTTCATCCCGACATGCCCGCGAAATACTACATGGGCGCCGATTCGCCTTATCCTGAGATTCCGACCGTCCCGACCAAGCTCGAGCAGGTGCAGACCACGATTTCGAACGCGCTTGCCCAATTCGACAAGATCGATTTCCAGAAGTTGATCAGTTCGCTGACCAGGACCGCGAACGCCGTCACCGCGCTGGCGAATTCGCCGAAAATCCAGAACGCCGCGGACGCGCTGACCCTCGCCGCACGAGACATGGCACAGGCCTCCGCCAACGTGAATCGCCTCGCAGTCAGCCTCGATCGTGAGATCGGGCCGACGGGCAAAGAATTGCGTCTGACCACCGAGCAAACCCGCGCCACGCTCAAGCAAACGCAGGACACCCTGGCCGCCGTTCAGATGACGCTCGCGCCGGGCTCGCCCCTGAACTACGAGCTCGCGCAGACCTTGGAGCAGACCACCTCGGCGGCGCGCTCGCTGCGCGAGCTTTCCGACTATCTGCGGCGTAATCCCAGCTCGGTGGTGCGCGGGCGTTACATATCGGATCAGGAAAAGTGATGCGCTGGCGCCTGCCAATCACCTTCGCAGCGGCTGTCTTGGGGGCGCTGGCCGCGGGCGGATGCCTTTCGCCGCGGCCGGATCCGTCGAAGTTCTTCGTCCTCGCGCCGGTCGGAGCGGCGGCCAGCCCGATTGCGCCGGCCGGGCTTGCCGCCTCTTCCATTCCGACTATCGGGCTCGGTCCGATCAAGCTGCCCGAATATCTCGACCGCGACGAGGTGGTGACCCGAGTCGGCCCGAACCGGCTCCAATTGTCCGACCTGGATCGATGGGCCGAGCCGCTCGACAACAATTTCAAGCAGGTGATTGCGCAAGACTTGACGCAGTCGCTGGGCACTCATTCGATCACATTTTATCCGTGGCCCGGAACCACTCGCGTCGACTACCAGGTGCGCATCGACGTCTATCGTTTCGAGACCGATCCCGGCGCCAACGCCCAGCTCGTCGCGCACTGGCAGGTTCTCGACGGCTCGGGGAAACTCCTGTACGCCAACGATTCCAACTTGAGCGCGCAGGCCCAGCCGGGGGAGCCGGTCGCGGCCGCTCTCAGCCGCACGGTGGATGATCTTGCGCGCCAGATCGCATCCGCGATTCAGTCGCTGCCGCGCCGCAGGCAACCGGGACAGGTGTAGCCCGGGGAACAACCCGCGGTACAAGATAATCGGGCGGCGATTATTGCCTCGGAGCCCGCGTTGATGGAGTATCATCAGCAGGCTTGGGCTTCCCTAAAGTTTCGATAGAACAGGTTATGCCTTCCCGACAGGCGGCATGTCGGACGGCTTCCTACAGATGAAGCATTGGACTGGGATATTTGAACGGAACGATGAGCGCGCGACAAAAAAAATTCCTGGTCGAACTGATCAAGCCTTCGCACTACGACGACCAGGGCTACGTAATCCAATGGTGGCGTGGCTTCGTCCCGTCGAACTCGCTGTCATGCCTGTATGGGCTCGCGCTCGACGTGGCTGAGCGGCGAGCGCTGGGTGGCGACCTCGATATCCAGATTGAAGTCCGCGACGAGACCAACGTTCTGGTCCCGGTGAAGAAGATTATCCGGCGCTTCGCGCAGAACGGAAACTGCGGACTCGTATGCCTGGTCGGAGTGCAGACCAACCAGTTCGCGCGCGCCGTCGACATCGCGCGCGAGTTGCGCGCGGCGGGAATCCAGGTCGCGATCGGCGGCTTTCACGTGAGCGGTTGCCTCGCGATGCTTCCTGAATTGACTCCCGAACTCAAGGAAGCGCTGGCGCTCGGCATCACGCTCTTCGCGGGCGAGGCCGAGGGTCGGTTGGAAGAGATTTTCCGCGCCGCCTACGAGTATCGTCTTGAGCCCCTGTACAATTTCATGAACGACATGCCGGACCTCGGGAATCGGCCGCTGCCGTTTCTGCCGGAGCGCTATGTGGACCGATACGCCGGGAAGCTGGGATGCTTCGATGCCGGGCGTGGCTGCCCATACGCCTGCAGCTTCTGCAGCATCATCAACGTGCAGGGTCGTAAATCCCGCTATCGGACCGCCGATGACATCGAGCGCGTGCTTCGCGCCGGTTATGCGCAGGGAGTCCGCAGCTTTTTCATCACCGACGACGATTTTGCCCGCAACAAGAACTGGGAAGCCATCCTCGACCGCATCATCGAGCTCAAGCAAAAAGACGGCCTCAAGATCAACATCATCATGCAGGTCGATACGCTGAGCTACAAAATCCCGAATTTCGTGGCCAAGGCGGCGGCCGCCGGCTGCCGCAAAGTCTTCATCGGACTGGAGAACATCAATCCCGATAGCCTCAAGGGCGCTTCCAAGGGCCAGAACCACATCAGCGAGTACCGCGCCATGCTACAGGCCTGGCGCAAAGCCAGGGTGCTCACCTACGCAGGCTACATTCTAGGCTTCCCGGCCGACACGCCCGAGAGCATCGCGCGCGACATCGGCATCATCCAGCGTGAATTGCCGATCGACATCATGGAGTTTTTCATGCTGACTCCGGGGCCCGGTTCCCAGGACCACCAGGAGCTCTACCTGAAAGGCGTCCCGATGTCGCCCGATACCAACCAGTATGACTCCGAGCACGCGGTCACGGCGCACGCGCGGATGACATCCGAGCAGTGGGAGGCGATCTACAAAAAAGCCTGGCACCTGTATTACTCGCCCGAGCACGTTGAAACGCTGCTCAGGCGCGCCGCAGCCACCAAGCTCAACACCGGCCGCGTTGCCTCGATGATCTTTTACTTTTACGCGAGCCACGCCTTCGAGGGCGTGCACCCGCTGCAATCCGGAGTATTCCGGCGCAAGCGCCGCTCGCAGCGTCGCGCCAGCTTTCCACGCGAAAGCGCGATGATTTTCTATCCGCGGCGAATCGCCGAGATTGTTGCCACCTACATTCCGGCGCTATGGTATCTGGCCCGGCTGGAACTGTTGCGCTGGCGAATCCGGCGCGACCCCGAGCGGAAGAACTACAGCGACGTAGCGATCTCACCGGCCGCGCAGGATGACAATAAGCTTTTCGAGCTGTATCGACGCACCGACGCAGGACAGGTTTCCGGCATCGCCGCGCAGAACCCGGCGCCGGAAGCTGCTCCCCTCTGATCCAGGCAACTGGGGTAGCCTCGGCAGAGGTTCGCGGGCGCAAACGGCCGAAACCGCCGACCGCACAGGACTTGGGACAACATCTAGGGGGTTCGACACATCATGGCGACGGAGTTAGCGACTGAGCAATCGCATGTAACCGCCGGATCTGACGCCTCGGCCAACGGGCATGAGTCGCAGCCCGCGATGGGTAGCCGGGTGCCTGCGCTCAACAGCAGGGCGCTGGTTGCCGGGCGTGGAATCTACGTCGGCGACATCACTCTTCCCGGCATGCTGCACATGGCGCTCGTGCGCAGCATCTACGCTCACGCGCTGGTTAAGTCGATCGACGTAAGCGCCGCCCAGGCCTTGGCCGGGGTGGTCTGCGTAGTGACCGGCGATGAGATTCGCCGCAACACCAAGCCTATTCCGCAGCCCTACAACAAAGCGGGAATTGGGGTGCATGCATACGACTGGTATGCGCTCGCCCACGACAAGGTGCGCTACGTCGGCGAGGCCGTCGCCGTGGTGGTCGCCGAAGACAAGTACACCGCGCACAAGGCCGCCGAGCTGGTCGAGGTCGACTACGAAGAGCTGCCGGTGGTCAGCGACGCCGAGCTCGGGATGGCTCCTGGAGCGCCGCTGGTCGAACCCACATGGGGTACCAACCTGGTGATGGAGCGGGTGACCGAGACCGGCGACGTCGCGGGCGCCTTCGCCGCGGCCGACGGCACGCTCGGTGGATGTCTTTCGACTCAGCGCTACACCGCCTCGCCGATGGAGCCGCGCGGCTACGCCGCCAGCTACGACACCTTCCGCGATCTGCTCACGGTCTGGGCCTCGACGCAGTGTCCGCATCCGTTGCGCACTTACATCGCCCACATCATCGGCATGGATGAAAGCGGCGTGCACGTGATTCAGCCCAATGTGGGTGGCGGGTTCGGTTCCAAGATTCCGACCTACCAGGAGGAACCCCTCACCGCCTATCTCGCCCGCAAGCTGGGACGGCCGGTCAAATGGATCGAGGAGCGCAGCGAAAATCTGCTGACTGGCGGCCACGCTCGCGAGCAAAAGGTCTACTTCGAGGCCGCGTACAAGCGCGACGGGCAGGTCACCGGGCTCAAAGCCAGGATCGTCGCCGACGTCGGCGCGCCCTCCGCGCTAGCCGGATGGGAGATGAGTCTGGTCACCACCTTCTGCATCCCCACGGTCTACAAAGTTCCCAACTGCCGCGTCGAGCTTTATCCGGTAGCGACCAACAAGTGCCCGTGGAATGCCTACCGCGGTTTCGGCAAAGAGACCGCGTCCTTCCTGATGGACCGGGTCATGGATGGCGTTGCGCAGGCGACCGGAATGGATCGGGCGGCGGTGCGGATGCGCAACTACATCCAGCCGGAGGAATTTCCCTATCAGCAGGTGAGCGGGGTGATTCTCGATAGCGGCAATTATCCGGGCGCGATGCGCAAGCTGCTCGACCTCATCAGCTACGAGGACTTTCCCAAACTGCAGACCGAGGCGCTGCGCGAAGGCCGCCGCATCGGCCTCGGGCTTGGTCAGGAGTTGGTCGCCGAGGGCTGCTCGCTGCCCACCTCGCTGCTAGTCGCGGGCTACGACGGAGCCACCGTGCGCGTCAACCCCTCGGGCCAGGTGACGGTGCTGACCGGGGTGACTTCGCCGGGAAGCGGCAATGAAACCGCGATCGCGCAGATCGCCGCCGATACGCTGGGCGTGGACGTAAACACGGTGCGCGTGATCCAGGGAGATACCGAGATTTGTCCCTGGGGGCTGGGCAACTACAGCTCGCGCGCGGTCATCATGGGCGGCTCCGCCACCTTCGTCGCGGCCGGCGATCTGAGGGAAAAAATTCTCAAGGTCGCGGGCCACATGCTCGAGGTTATGCCGGCCGACCTGGAATGCCGGGGCGGCAGGATTTTTCCCAAGGACACGCCCGCACGTTACGTCGCCTTCAACGAGGTCGTCCATACCATCTACAGCGACACCTTCGGGATTCACGCCAAGGAGATCGAACCGGGCCTCGAGGCGACGCGCTATTTCCGCCATCCCAACATATACCAGGAGGGCGATCCCGAGGGCCGTTCCTCGGCCTATCCCTCGTGGCCCAATGCGGTGGTCGGCGCGATCGTCGAAGTAGACCCTGCCACCGGTAAGCTCAAACTCCTGCGGGTTTGCATGGTTCACGACAGCGGCGTCGTGGTCAATCCGATGCTGGCCGAGGGCAATGTCCACGGCGGTATCGCTCAGGGCATCGGCGGCGCGATTTACGAGCATCTGGTCTACGACGAGAACGGCCAGTGCAAGACCGCCACCTTCATGGACTACACGCTGCCCACCGCGGTCGAGATTCCACCGCTCGAACTCGCGCATCAGGAAACCCGCTCGCCCTTTACGCCGCTGGGGACCAAGGGAGTGGGAGAGTCGGGCGTGTCAGGCATCCTTGGCGCCATCTGCGGCGCGGTCGAAAACGCCCTGCCCGAACTGGATCTCCGGCTGCTCGAGATGCCGCTTGCGCCCGAGCGTCTGTGGCGCACGATCCAGGCTGCGCCCAAGCGCTCAGCCAACGGCGGAGGCCCCGTTCGATGATTACCCAGGAATTCGAGTTTCGCGCGCCCGACAAACTCGACGAGGCGCTAACTCTTCTGGCCGAAGGCGGGGACGACATCAAGCTGCTCTCGGGCGGGATGAGCCTGATGCCGATGATGGCGCTTGGCCTGGTGCGTCCGCGGATGGTGATCAGCCTCAACCGTATCGAGGACCGCGGCTACGTAAAAGAGGACCGCGACGCGCTTCGAATCGGCGCCGGCACGCGCCACTACGAAATCCTGCGCGACCCGCTCATCGCGCGCCACTGCTCGCTGCTCTCCGAGGCAGCCGCTTTCATCGGCGACACCCAGGTGCGCAATCGCGGGACCATCGGCGGCAGCCTCGCCCATGCCGATCCGGCGGCGGACTACAGTCCGGTGCTGGTCGCGGCAGGCGCTCGCATGATCGTGCGGAGCCTGCGGGGCGAGCGCGAGATTGCCGCGGATAAGTTTTTTACCAACCTGATGGAAACGGCGCTGGCGCCCGACGAGATCGTGACCGAAGTGCTTGTGCCCAAGCTGGGGGCGGCGCGTGGCGCGTACACCCGGCTCCATCGCGTCGAAGGTAATTTCGCGATCGTCAACGCCGCGGTAATTCTGAGCGATGCGAGCGCGCGGGTCGCGCTGGGCGGCGTCGGTTCCACTCCCGTCGCGCTCGACGTAAGCGCGGAACTCGCGCGCGGGGTGAACGGCGCCGCGCTCGAAGCCGTTGGCCGGCGCGTGCGCGCCGCCTGCACCGACGCGCCCGCGGACCTCAACGCCAGCTCCGATTATCGCCGCCAGATGGCCGCGGTCTTCGCCGAGCGTGCGTTCACGATCGCGGTTGGACGCGCCCCCTCGCAGCAGACGCCCGAAGTCGGAAGAAAACCCGCCGCTCCCGCGCCGGCCCAGCGCAAACCGGCGACCGGCACGATTGGCGGGCCGCTGCGGACCGCAATTGCGGTTTCGGTCAATGGGCAGCCGCGGCGGCTGGAGGCCGACAACCGGATGGTGCTGGCCGACTTGCTGCGCGAGGTGATTGGGCTGACCGGCACCCACATCGGCTGTGGCACCGGAAGCTGCGGCGCATGCACCGTGATGCTCGACGGGCGCACGGTCAAAAGCTGTTCGGTGCTGGCCGCGGACGTCGACGGATGCGCGGTCGAGACCATCGAATCGTTGGCCTCCGACATCCACCATCTGCATCCGCTGCAGGAGTCCTTCGTGCGCAACCACGGCCAACAGTGCGGCTACTGCACGCCCGGGATGGTGCTGTCGGCGTTGCAACTGCTGCGCGACAATCCCAACCCTGACGAGGCCGCGATCCGGCACGGCATCTCCGGCAACCTTTGCCGATGCACCGGCTATCAGTTCATCGTCAATGCGATTTCCGACGCGGCGCGCGCGCTCGGCGCCGGCAAGCCGCAGCCGCCGGCATAGCGGCGGCGGCTGGACGGCTCTCCGTGGCGGCGCTCAGCCGCGGCTCGGCGCGGGGCTTACCGCCGGGCCGGCGGGTTGATGGGCGTCGGCATGCACGCCGCCCGTGAACACGTCCATCGGCACCAGCGGCGGGCGACGGGTCCGCTTAAGTTCGTCGAGCTCGGCCTGGTCCTTGGCTTCGGCGTTGCGGCGGCGAATCTCTTCGAGCTTTTGATCGATCTCGGAGGCGTGGATTTCGCGATTCACTCCCGCCCGCGTCAGCATCCGCTGAATCGACTCGCGCACCTCCTGCAGCGCGCGTAAGTCCTCGTCGTAAGAAAACTCCTCCAGCGCCCGCTCCACCCGCATCCTCGCCTGCGCGTTGCGCAAGCGCGCCAGCATCCTGACCTTCTCCGTCTTGAGCTTGTCGATTTCGCTCTTGAACCCGACCAGGTTTTTCTTGGCCTCTTCCGCTTCGACGGTGAGCTGCGACAGTTCCTCTTTCACGCGCTCGCAGTCGGCCTCCAACTCGTGCTTGCGGCGGATCAGAATCAGCGCGCACTGGTCCTCGTTGATGTCCGCCGCCTGCGCGGCCTGCTCGGCGACTTCGGCCAGCTCGGCGGATTTCTGCTTGAGCTCGCGTTCGAGCTTGTTGCGCATGTATATCGCGCCGGCGGCCGCGTTCTTGAGTTGCTGATAGCGCCGTATGCGATCGGAGATCGCGGCCTCATACACCGCTTCCGGGTCGTGCTCCTCGCGCGATTTGAGCCAGCGGCTGAGCTTTCCGCCGATCAGGCTCTTCAACCTTGAAATAAACATGACCATCTCCTTCTCCGCGCGTCGCGGCGCGCCTGATTAAACAACTAGAACCAGCGCCGGACCCGCCGCTGGTAATCGAGATATTGCTCTTCGAATAGCCGCTCCATCGTTGCCTCTTCTTGCGGGATCAGCATCCGATCGATCACCAGGTAGAACACAATAGGCGCGATCAGCATCGTCGGTGAGCCGAAAAAAATCGCGAAGCCGAGCAGTATCACCGTAAGCCCGAGGTACATCGGATTGCGCGTGAACGTGTACGGCGCATCGGTAATAAATTCGGTCGGCTGTCCGTAGGGATTCCTGGTCGTGGCGTGCCCACCGAAAAGCGCGGCGGCGTACGACGCGAGGCCCACGCCTGTGGCGACCAGCAACAAGCCCAGCAACTGATGTGGAGGAATGAACCGATGATGATGTCCGCCGAGCAGGTGCAACAGGAGCACGCCCAACAACAGGAGGCCGGCGAGAACTGGAGGATAAATTCTGAATGTACCGCCGTCTCGGGGATGAAATTCCGTCTCGTTCATTTTTGTCTCCATGCGAGCCGCCGCTTGCTCGATCGATCGAGGCTACTCGTCTTGTCCTTTATCCGGTTGTCACTCATCCTGCGTTTTCAGTCCGAGGTCGTCGACGCTGATACCCAGCTCGCGCATCTTTTGCTGAAAGTTCTGTCGGTACATCCCGGCGCGCTCGGCGGCGCGCGAGATATTGCCGCCGGTGGCCTTGAGTGCGCTGATAAAGAAATCGCGCTCCCATTGCCCGACGAATTTTTCCTTGGCCTCGCGGAACGTGACCGCGCCGCCGTCTCCCGGCGCTTCAGCCGTCGTAGCCGCCGGCTGCGTCCGCGACGCATCGCTATGGCCGGCGGCATCGGCACTCCCGCTCGCAGGGCCGCCGAGCAGTTCCGCCGGCGTGATCTCGGTGCCCGAGGAAAGAATCACCGCCTGTTCGATCGCGGCCTTGAGCGAGCGCACGTTGCCGCGCCACGGATTCTCGACGCACGCCCGCATCGCTTCGGGCGTCAGTGTCTTGTGCGGAGTGCCGAACTGCTTGCAGGCCTCGTCGAGGAAATGCGTCGCGAGCGCCGCGATGTCCTCGCGCCGCTCGCGCAGCGGCGGGACGCGCACTTCGACCACTTTGATTCGGTAATAGAGGTCTTCGCGAAAGCGCCCATCGGCGGCCATCAGCTCGAGGTTCTGATTGGTCGCCGCGATTATCCGCACGTCGGCCGCGAGCGATTGATTGCCGCCGATTCGTTCGAAACGCTTTTCCTGGATGACGCGCAGGAGCTTGGCCTGGGTCTCGAGGCTCATGTCGCCAATCTCGTCGAGGAACAGCGTTCCGCCGTCGGCCGCCTCGAACTTGCCCTCGCGGCGCGCGACCGCGCCGGTGAAGGCGCCCTTTTCATGGCCGAACAGTTCGCTTTCGACCAGCTCGCGCGAGAAGGCGGCGCAGTTGACCGGAATGAATGGGCCATTGGCGCGCGGGCTGCGGCTGTGGATCGCGCGCGCGACCAGTTCTTTGCCGGTGCCCGACTCGCCGCGCACCAGCACGGTCACGTCGGTGGCCGCGACCTTTTCGATAGTCTCGAACACGCGCATCATCGCGCGCGACTGCCCGATCATGCCGACAAAACGTCCGCTTTCGAGGTTCACCTGCTCGACCAGGCGGTTGTAGGCGCGGCGCAGGAGCTGCTTCTCCATCACGTTGCGGACTTTGATTCTGAGCTCGTCGTTGTCGAATGGCTTGGGCAGGTAGTCTTCCGCGCCGGCTTTCATCGCTTCGACCGCGATCCGCTGCGTTCCGTACGCCGTGATCATCAGTACCGCGCATCCGGGATCGAGTTGGCGCACGCTGCGCATCAGGTCGAGCCCGCTCATCCCCTGCATGCTCAAGTCCGTGATGATCACGTGGAACAAGCCGGCTTTGACCTTGGCGAGCGCTTCTTCGCCCGATTCCGCGGTTTCGACCTCGTAGCCCTCCTTGCCGAACAGCCCCTTGAGCGCGACCAGGATGCCGTGCTCGTCGTCGACGACTAAGAGCCGCCCCTTCATCGGCGTTCCCCAGCTCCGGGGCGCGGTTGGTTCGTGGAGGTCCCGTTGCCGCCGACACCCGGCGCTCGCGGGGCGTTGCGCTCGTCACCCGGCACTTGCTCCGGATTGGCCGACGCACGCTCGGCATCGGACGGCGAGGCGTGATTGAACCCGGCCCGATTCGGTTGATCCGGTTCGTCGGATTGACTCTGATCGCGTAGCGCGTCGGCGAGCGGAATCGACAGCCTGAACTCGGTGCCGGCGCCGGGTTTGCTCTGGACTTCGATCCGGCCGCTGTGTGCGTCCATCACTTTCTTTGCGATACCCATCCCGAGCCCGGTGCCGTTTTTCTTGGTGGTGTAAAACGGATTGAAAATCTTCGCGAGCTTGTCTTCGGCGATACCGCATCCGTTATCGCGGATCACCACCGTGGCGGTGCCCGGATGGAGGCTTCGGATTCCGAATTCCAGGCGCCGTTCGCCCGTATTCGACGTCATCGCATCGATCGCGTTGTCGATCACGTTGGTGAAAACCTGGCGCAGCTTGTCGGCGTCGGCGCGGACCGTCGGCCCTCCTATATAGTTGCGCGAAACGCTGACCTGGTTCGCCTCGAGCTTGGCGCGCATCTCGGTGAGCGCGTGGTCGAGTACCGATGCCAGTCCCACGTTTTCGAAACTGTAGTCGGTTTCCTTGGCGTACTTGAGCAGATGAGAAACGCTGCGCTCGACCCGCTCGAGTTCGTCGAGCGCGACCTTGGCGTACTCGACGTTCTCGTTCGAAATCGGATCCTCGCCCATCTGCTGCACCAGGCTTTTTGCAGCGGCGATCGGATTGCGGATTTCATGGGCAAAGCTGGCAGTCAGCTCGTCGAGCGAAGCCTGCTTCTCGGTGCGGAGCGCCTCCTTCTCGCGCGTAACCTCGCGCTGCACCTCGCGCTGCACGGCGGGCTCGAACACGCGCTCGTGGATCCAGCGCCATCCGTACACGGCGCCGAAATGGCTGGCGAGCCCGATGCCCCATCCGACCGCGGGGAAGATCCACCATTCGAATGAAGGGCTGACGATAAGGTTCACCATCAGGAGCGATCCGATAACGATCCCGTACCACATCAGGTGCATGTAAAAGCCGGCCTCGTGCGCGGCGCGCCGGCGGGCGCGCTTGTACGCCTTCAGTTCCTCGTCGCTATCGCGTTCCGGCGCGCGGTCTTGCCCGGCCTCGCCGCGCCGCTCTGGGCCAGCCGTTTTGGACGATTGCGAATCCGCGGAATTACCGGACTTCGCGGCGTCGCTGGGAGCCGCCGGGCCGCCTCGAAGCCTTTCGGCCTCGCGCCGCAGCTTTGCCTCGGCCATCTCAAGCTTGCTTGCGACCTTCTGCCCGACGTCGGCGGCCTGATGCCTCGCGTCGTTAGCCCAGCGCTCCCAGTCCTGCCACTGGCAGCTCCATTTATCCCACTTGTCGTTTGCAACTCGGCCGGACTCGCCTGTTGCGTCTTTGTGAGACTGCATCCGTTCCCATCGGCGCGACCACTTGTCGCGCTTGTACCCGCGGTAGATCCGTCGGTATTTGCGCCGCTGGAACAGGGCGAAAATGATTATCGCTAGAATAAGAAAACCCATGATTTTAAAGCGCTGCCGCGATACGCGTTTTTCGTTGATTGATTGGTGTGTGGCGCCGGCCTTGCCAAAGCTTATTCTTCATTGACCCAGATGAGGAGCAAGCATGATGCCGTCGCGAGCGCCCACAAAAAGCGCTGAAAAGTGGGGCTTTTAGTCCTCCAACAGTGCAGTCGACGGGCGGATGCAGTCGCCGTACTGCATGGCGCGCACTGCATCGCGGATTCCACGGCGGCCGGCGTGTATCCGATGATCCGGTCGGGTATTCTCGTTCGCGATACAATGGATAATCCTTTTTCATCGACGGAGTTCACCGTTGTTTCGTGCAAGCCAAATTGCCGCATTCACCGCGCTCGTCACGCTCGTGTCGACCGTGATGCTCCTCGCGGGCGCGAGCATCTCGCGTGCAGAGTCCGTCTATTCCTTGGCCTTGACACCCGGCAGGCTGCCAAAAAACGTTGTGCCGACGCACTACGCGATTGACCTCAAACCCGACCTTGCTACCCGCGCGGTTTCAGGTTCCGAGGTGGTGGATATAAAGGTTCTCGAGCTCACGGATCGCCTGGTCCTCAACGCCGTCGAGATTGTACTTCAGTCGGCGTCGCTCGAGGGCGAGGCGGGACAGGTGGCGAGGATTGCGTCGCAGCCCAAAGCGCAGACCGTGACGCTGGCTTTTCCCCATGCGCTCGCGGTTGGGCCGCACAAGCTGCACATCGCGTTCACCGGCCGCATCAACAGTTTTGGCCGCGGTCTTTTCGTCGTCGACTACCCGACCGGGCATGGCCGCAAGCGGATGATCGCGACCGAACTCGAGCCGGCCGATGCGCGTCGGGTGTTCCCGTGTTGGGACGAGCCGGCTTTCAAAGCGAGCTTCGAGCCCTCCGTGACCGTGCCGCGTGACTTTCTGGCGCTCTCCAACATGCCGATTGCGCACGAGGCACCGGCCGGCAAAGCCAGCAAGCGCGTCTCGTTCGCCGCGACGCCAAAGATGTCAACCTACCTTTTCGTGCTGGTCGCAGGCGATCTAGAACGGCTGACCGGTGACGCGAACGGGGTCACGGTCGGCGTCGTCACTGCCGCCGGAAAGCGCGAGCAGGGGCGCTATGCGCTCGCGAGTGCGATCAGCCTCTTGCGTTATTACAACGACTATTTCGGGGTCAAATATCCGCTCCCCAAGCTGGACCTGATAGCGGTTCCTGGCGGCGTCGGCGGTGCGATGGAGAACTGGGGCGGCATCGTCTTCAACGAAAGCATCCTCCTCTTCGACCCCGCTTCGAGTCCCGACGCCTTGCGCCGCAGCATCTTTGGCGTGCTCGCGCACGAGATGGCTCATCAGTGGTTCGGCGACCTGGTCACCATGGGATGGTGGAACGATCTGTGGCTGAACGAGGGCTTCGCCAGTTGGATGCAGAACAAGGTGGCCGCGAGCCTCCATCCGGATTGGCAGGTCTGGCTTAACGGCGGCGCCGCAAAGCAGGTGGCGATGGATGTGGACGCGCGTCCCACGGCGCATCCGATTCAGCAGCCGGTAGCCGATGAGAGCGAGGCGGAATCGGTCTTCGACAGCATCACTTACCTCAAGAGCCAGGCGTTCATTCGCGAGCTCGAAAACTACCTGGGCGCGGAAAAATTCCGCGACGGCATCCGGCACTACATGGCGGCCCACGCCTACAGCAATGCGACCACGGCCGACCTGTGGCTCGCGTTGCAGCGCGCCTCTGGCAAGCAGGTGGCGTCCATCGCGATTCCCTACACCGAGCAGCCGGGCGTGCCATTAATCGTAAGCAGTGCAAGCTGTGTGAACGATCAACAGCGGCTCACGCTGCGACAAGAGCGTTTCACCAGGGGCGCCGCTAAAGGTGACGCGCAAGTTTGGCAGATACCGATCGCTTTCGGTCTGCCGGGCGCCAAGGCGCCGAGCGGAGTCGTACTGTTGCGAGGAAAAACCATGCAGGTCGCGGCCGGGCGATGCGGAGAGCCGATCAAGCTCAATTTCGGAGACGTGGGCTATTATCGCACCCTGTACGACGCTGCGACCGAAAGCGCGCTGGCCAAGTCGATCGAAATGATGGCGCCGGCCGACCGCGTCAACCTGCTCGCCGACAACTGGGCGTTGGTCGAGGCGGACCGCATCACGGCAGGCGGATATTTCAGGCTGGTGGATGCCGTCGAGGACGATCGCAATCGCGCCGTCTGGGAACAGGTGATTCGCACGGTCGGTCACGTTGACGATCTCGAGCGCGGCCTGTCCGGCAGGCCCGTCTTTCAGGCCTATGCGCGATCGCGCCTGCGGCCCGTCTTCGATCGGCTCGGATGGGATCGTGCGCCGGGTGAGTCCGAAGACAAGACGATTCTTCGTTCCAAGCTCGTTACGGCACTGGGTGGCTTGAACGACGCTGCCGTGGTGGTCGAAGTCAAACGGCGCTTTGCGCAGTTTGTGAAAGACCCGGCGTCACTCGACGTAAATTTGCGCGGCCCGGTCATCTTCGTGGCCGGCCGCGAGGCCGATCGTGCGACGTACGATGAGCTGAGAGCGCTCGGCCGCAAGGCTACCAGCACCGAGCTGCGCGTGCGGTATTACATTTCGCTCGCGGCTGCCGTAAATCCCCAACTGGCGAAGGACACGCTCGCCATTACACTGACCGACGAGGTGCCGACCGACCTGGCGAACGGCCTCATTCTGGAGGTCGCGGCGGGAGAGCATCCTGAACTCGCCCTGGCGTTCCTCAAGGCGAACTTCGAGGCGCTGGCCGCGAAGCGCGGCCCCACCTTCCGCGCGTTTTTCATGTCCTCGTTGATGACCAACTTTGCCGACCGCGCGCACGCCGAGGAACTTGCCAGCTTCGCGCCGGTGCACGAGACGGCCGGCGGACGGATCGCGGCGGCCCGCGCCCAGGAAGAGATCATCGAAGCGGCGGACTTCCGCGCGCGACAGATTCCGGCCGTCGACGCGTGGGCGAAAAAGCACGCGGGATCGTCGTAGCCGGCGGCTCTGGCCACATCGGGTCGTCGCCTCGGCGGGTCGTCGCCTCGGCGCTATTTGCCTGGAGCGCCGGGGCGGCAGGACGCGGCGATGGGGTCTTTCAGCGCCAGCGCCGCGGACTTCGCCATAAGCGCGGCCGGCGAGAAGCCGCGCGCGATGAGCGCCTGTGCGGCGGCACGGACGAAGCCATTCTCGTGCGCGGTCGCCGCGCGCATTCGCGCCTCCTGGACCGCCATCAGGCTGCAAATCGTATAACTATCGACCCGGATGCCGGCTTCGGTAATTACGCGGGTCTGCGGCTCGCAGCCCGAGGTATTCAGGCCGAGCAGGCCGCGCAGCAGTTGGTGTCCCACGGGCGGTTTAAAGTGCATCACATCCTTGAAAAGCTCGGGCGACAGCGCGAATGCGTTGTAGCCGGAGAAGTCCCAGTAAGGTCCAGCCCTCAGTAGCTCGCGCTTCCATTGCTGGAACGCCGGCCATTGTCCCGATTGTCGGATCATTTCGAGCACGTAGCCGGTTATCGGCGGAACGAAGGCGATAACCTCGACTCCGCGCTGCCGCGCAAGCGCGACGGCCGCGGCGTAATCCCCGAGCTTGCGCTCCGACAGCCGGTAGCCCGTGTAATCTGGAACATCGCCGAGTTCAAGATGGATTTTCGCGTCGCCGGCAGAGGCCAGGCCGGTGCGATCGGATCTGACGAGCATCCGGCACAAATCCGCTTGCGGCCAGGGAACCGCGATTGTCCACTCAGCGCGCAGCGCCTTTCGGCCATGGTACGCGCGGTTGAATTCGCGGCGTCCGGCGTCGAGCGCTTCGAGGTTCAACAGCGTTTCGCTGAACATGGTCCATGCATCGCCGCGAAGCCGGGCCATCGTGTCACGGTCCACCGTTCTGCTCTCGTCGAAAGAGAAGAAATCAACACCCCACACGATTCGTTTGAGCTTCGGATTGCGCAGTGCCACTCGCACAACCGCGATTGCTTCTTCGGCGTCGGCGCCCTGAAGCGCGCCATTGAGTACGCCGTCGCGGTATCCCTGCTCGATATGCATGCCGACGCGCACGCGCGAACTTCCCACCAGCAGAGTGTGCGACTGTGTCGAACGCACCAGATAGGGCGTAGTCATGCGCGCGTCGTTATCCTCGCGGAAGATGGGATCGATCAGCGCTGTCCGCCACGCGCCGTATGGGTTTATCGAATAGTTGACCGTGATGGCTGCCACACAGAGGGCGACGAGCGCGAGCAGCATCATAACCAGGCGGCGGACAGGTTTCATGCCTGCGGGCCGCGTCTCAGAATTGGAAGTAAATGAATGGCGGTGGGTTGGACATCTGGAGCAGGCTCACGCCGGCCAGCGCCGCGAAAGCCGCGGCGTAAAGGTAATCGCTGCGCCAATTCCAGCTCATGATCGTCTGGCGGTTGGGACAGAAGAGCACCAGGAACAGCCCGGCCAGACATTCCCGCAACTCGGGCGGACCGACGCGGCCGCCGCTCCATCCGAAGCCGTTGAGCCCTGCCATCCCGGAGAATATCGCCGTGGCCCTCCCGATCGAATGCGCTCTGAACAGCACCCACGCCAACGTCACGAAAATGAAGGTGAGCGTACATGCGAGCGCAGGGAGCATCGTGAATTTGCGTTCGCGCCATAAGTGATTGACCGACAGCGCGACGCCATGAAGTGCGCCCCATATCACGAAGGTCCAGTCCGCGCCGTGCCACAATCCGCCCAGCAGCATGGTCACGAACAGATTGAAATGCTGCCGCAGCTTGCCGCGCCGGTTGCCCCCTAGTGGAATATAGAGGTAGTCGCGCAGGAAGAACGACAGCGTGATATGCCATCGCCGCCAGAACTCGATCGCGCCGCGCGCCTTGTAGGGCGAGTCGAAGTTCTCCGGAAAGCGCACGTTGAGCATCCGCGCAAGGCCGATCGCCATGTCCGAGTAGCCCGAGAAATCGAAATAGATCTCGAAGGCGAACGCCAGTGTCGCCGCCCATGCGTCGACGAATCCAGGATTAACCGCCGTGTCGAAGATGGGATCGAGCCAGAGCCTGAAGGTGTCCGCGATGATGACCTTTTTGAACAGCCCGATCGCGAAGATCATGAGGCCTACGGACAGGTTGTCGGCGCTGAGCCGATAGCGGCCGGAGCGATTGAGCTGCGGGAAGATTTCGCTGTAGCGGACGATTGGCCCCGCGATCAGATGCGGAAAGAAAGTGATAAAGAGCGCGTAGCTCAGAAAGTCGCGCGTCTCGAGTTCTCCGCGCCACGCGCTGGTCAGATATGTTAACTGCTCGAAGGTGAAGAAAGAGATCGCCAACGGCAACACGATCGGCGGCAGCGCCCAATGCCGGCCGGCCACAGCCGCCGCGCTCGACACGAAGAAGTTGCGGTACTTGAAGTAGCCGAGCAGGCCGAGGTTCACCGCCACGCCGGCCGCAAGCATCGCGCGCGGCGCGAAACGCATATCCGCACCGGCTGCCGGACGCGGACGAAGCGCCTGGGCCCACAAGTAATTGAAAGCGACGGAAAATCCGAACAGGAACAGGTAGCGCCAGTCCCACCATCCGTAAAAGAACAGCGAGCCGAGCACGAGGAACACTGGCACGGCCGACCGGGCTCCGCTGAGCGCGAGCAGTTCGTAGCCGATAAGCAGCAAGGGCAAAAAAACGAAAACAAATTGGTACGAGTTGAACAGCAAGTCCCGCTCAGACCTCCCGCGGCGCGCGATCGTGCATCGTAGGCCAATGATTTCGCGGCCTCAACAAGGAATCCGGGCTGGCCGACATTACTGCCGATTACCTTTGACTGCCGATTATTTTTGGCGGCCCGGCGCCGCTATCGACAAACGCGGCACGTCGCAGTTGAGCCGCGTGGCGCAATTCGCTAGTCCTGGGCGAGCCGAGGCCTAATAGGCGACGAGCAAAAGACATGGCTGAGCAGGCAACTTACGGGCCGGTCGCTACTCATCTGCGATTCGAAAACGAGCATGTGCGCGTGTGGGAAATGGATCTCGCCGCCGGTCAGATGTGTGGACTGCATCGGCATAAACTCGACTACGTTTTGTACATCCTCGAAGGCGGCAGGATCGCGGTAGAGTCGCCCGCGATGACCTCGAACCGCTTTCCCGGCCAAACCACGTATGAGCTGGAAGTCGGCGCGCGGGCTATTTCCTATGTCCCCGCCGGCGGTGCCGAAAGCGCTCGCAACGTCAGCGCAGGCCGTTTTCGTGAAGCCTTGTTCGAGATTCGCCGTCCGCTGCCGGCCGGCATCGCCAACCCCGGCTTCGCCCTGACCGAAGCCGCCGCCGGCAGGCCGCCCGAACGGGGAGAAGTGATGCTGCTCGAGAACAGCCGCATCCGGGCGCTGGAAGTGACCCTCGCTCCGGGTGACAAAAGCGGGTCGCGAGTGCATCCGCGCGACGCCGCCGTGTTCGTGATCGAAGGCAGTCGAGTCAGACAGCGCGAGGTGCGCGATGGTACGGAGCGTTCACAGGAGGTCGAGCTGGCCTCCAGCACGGTGCTCTGGCAACCTGGGCAACTCGGCGGATGTGAGCGCGAAGTGACCAATGTGGGCGTGCGCCCGTACCGCGAGCTTCGCCTCGAGTTCCGCTAAATAGCTCAGCGCCTTGCGAGGCTTAGTTCTCTGTACTACAGCGTGACTAACGGTTTCCGGTTTCCATCTCCAGGTTTTTGGAGCGACAGAATATGCACGACACGAACAATGGCCACAATGGGAATGACGGCGGTCTGCTCTCGGGACTCCGGGTGATCGACTGCGGAACCTATGTTGCCGGCCCGGCGGCCGCCACCATCATGTCCGACTTCGGCGCCGAGGTGATCAAAATCGAGCGACCCGGCGGCGGCGACCTGTGGCGGCTTTTTTCGAAGCTCCCCGGCACGGCCAAGTCCGAGCTTGACTGGTGCTGGGTGCTCACCAGCCGCAACAAAAAAAGTGTCGCGCTCGATCTGGGACGGGCCGAAGGACGCGAGGCATTGATTCGCCTCATCGGCACTGCGGATGTCTTCCTGACCAACTACCAGAGAACGCTGCTGGAGAAATTCCACCTGACCTGGGAAGACCTCTCGCCCGTCAACGACCGGCTCATCTATGCGCATCTCACCGGTTATGGCGACGCAGGAGACGACGCGGATGACCCCGCGTTCGACGCGCTGGCGTACTGGGCGCGTTCGGGCTTGATGATGACTGTCACGGGGGCCGACGGAACGCCGAGCGGACCGCGGCCAGGAATGGGGGACCATCCGACCTCGATGTCGCTTTTCGGCGCGATCATGCTGGGCCTCTACCGGCGCGAGCGCACCGGGCGCGGATCGAGGGTCAGCACGTCATTGCTGGCGAGCGGAGCGTGGGCCAACGCGTGCGATATCCAGGCGAAGCTGTTAAACGCGGTATTCCCGGTGCGCGGCGAGGGCAAGCATCCGCCCAACCCGCTCACGGCCGCGTATCTCAGCGGCGACGGCAAGCTTTTTCTCCTGGTGCTGATCGACCCGGACAACGAGTTTCCGCGACTGTGCCAGGCCTTCGGCCAGCCTGAACTGGGCACAGGTGATTTATTCGGCAGCAACGCCGACCGCGATCGAAACGCGGCGGCGCTCCACGCAATTCTGCAATCGCAGTTCGAATCGCGCGACCTGGCGGAGTGGAAGACGATTTTCAAACGCAACGACATCAAATGGGCACCGTTACCCATACTCGACGATGTCGTGAAGGATCCCCAGATGCGCGCCGCCGAAGCGTTCGTCAAGATGGACTATCCCGGCTTCGGTGTCCTCGAGACGGTGAACAGCCCACTGTTCGTCTCCGGCGTGAAGAAGCGAAAGCCCACCGCCGCGGCGGATGTGGGCGCTCACACGCGCGAGGTGCTGCAGGAACTGGGCTACAGCGCAGACGCAATCGAGTCGATCGTGGGCGATGGCGCCCAACGCTAGGGCAATTTCATCCGGCGGCGCCATTACCCCTGCGGGCGAATAGTGAGATAAGGTTAGAGGGCAGGCTTTTCGTAATCGAGGAACGTAAAGGCTGAGCAAAAGCATAGCGATTCCTTGGGACAAGGTCGCTAAAGGAGCGGAATATAAAATGCATTTCATGTGGTTTACGGAACGGGCGTACCATTACGATCCCGAGGTCGACCCGGCAAAGTATCATGCGCTGGAGAACCAGATCGTCGGACTGCGCAGCTTCTTCAATACTCCCAACCGCTTTTTCGAACGCGAGCATGGAGCGAAACTTCTCAACCAATATCTCGACGAGAAGATCTATACCGACTCCGAGCTGCTGAATTTTGACGGCGTGATGCTCAACGAACATCATGGCACGCCGTTTTGTCTCGGTGCCGTGATGGATGTCGAAGCTTCGATCCTGGCCAAGACCACCAAGCGGCTGAAGATGGTCCTGCTTGGCAATCCGGTCGCCACCGTTGGCAATCCGCTGCGCCTGGCGGAGGAGCTCGCGATGATCGATCTCATCTCGGGCGGTCGATTGGTCTCCGGATGGGTGCGCGGCGCAGGCTCCGAGCAGTTCGCCAACAACACCAATCCCGCCATGAACCGCGAACTGTTCGAGGAAGGCGTGGATTTCATCGTCAAGGCGTGGACCACGCCCGGCCCGTTTCGTTACGAGGGCAAACACTACAACTTCCGCAACGTGAACCCCTGGGTGCTGCCGCTGCAGCGGCCGCATCCGCCGTTTTGGATTCCCGGCCTGGTGAGTCCCGACACCGCCTTCTGGTGCGCCCGCAAGCGATATCCATACGTCGCCCTGGCCACGAGGCTGCAACCGACGCTCGAGTTGTGGGACTTCTATGCCAAGGCCGCGGCGCAGGAAGGCTATCAGGCGGGGCCCGAGAATTTCGGCTACCTGCAGCCGGTGGTGGTGGCCGATACGCAGGAGCGTGCGGAAGAACTCGGCAAGCGGATTCTGTTCGGCGGCGCCTTTGCGCACTTCGCGCGGCCGGAATGGATGTTCCCTCCGGGCTACAATTCCAAGGCCGCGACCAAGCGCCTGGCCGAAGTGAATTTCGGCGCCAACGCGGCAGCCAAATCGCTCTATGGAGAGGGCGGCAACGACGAGTCTGAAGAGCAGATCGAAGCCGTCAAGAAAAACATCTACGACGGCTACCCCGACGTACTGAAGGACTACGTAATGATCGCCGGTACGCCGGACAACGTGATTCCCAAGCTCAACAAAGTGCTCGACGTCCTGCGGCCGGGAATCTTTTCGTTCTGGCTCGACGGCCCGGTCCCGGCCAAGGACCGGATGCGATGCCTGCAGCTGCTCAACCGCGACGTGATTCCGGCCATGCGGGAGTTCGGCAAGACGATCGGATTGGTCGACCCGTTCAAACGCGCGCCGGGCTCGCGCCTGCTGCGCCCGGGAGTCGCACCCGAGCCGGTTAGCAATGCCGATGCGCTCGTTTCGATGACGGCCTGAAGCGAAATCAACCCAACCCTGGGCCGGGCTATACTTGGCCGGCCCAGGGGCAGGACCCGCCCGCTCTCATAACTGCTGAAACTGCCACGTTCTCTGAAATGCCCGCTCCGGAAGGACTCCGGCTGTTGACGGCGGATGAAAATCGGTCTACACGGGCATAAGTAAAGCAAACTTTTCGGCGGGGGTCTGCTTATGAGCTCTACGGAAGAGGTGGCGGCCGGACGTCCTCCCACTGGCTGGCTCGTCGGCTGGAAAACCTTATTTGTCGCGTGCGGCCTGCTTTTGGCCTGCAATGTTTTTCTTTGGATCTGGGACTACAACTTCGCTTTTACGACGGGTTTGGATTCGTCGACCCGCGCTTTCGCCCTTCACTACCGGACGCTGTTCTGGGGTGAACTGCTGAGCGTGGGGGCCTTTGCCGGCCTGTGGTACGGATGGCTGGTGAGGACGGGCCGCTCGCTGCTGAATGAATCGGTGGCGCCCGCCGAAGAGATCCGCCGGGTCGTAGTGCTGTGGGGAATTATCGGAGCGACCAGCCTCTCGATCTATATCGAGGCAAGCTTCTGGCCCAACTGGGACGGCGCGTGGCATCAGACGATGGTCCGCGATACCGCGCTCACCCCCACGCACATCCCGATGTTCTACTTCTTCTTCCCGATGTCGATCGTGCTCGCACTGGGCGCGTATTTGTACGGACGATTTAGATTGCCGGCAGTCTATGGCCGCGAGAAGGGATTTCCCTGGTCCTTCTTTCTGCTGATCGCCGCGGCGGTGCTCGAATTCGTGGAAGTCGCCTTCAACGAATGGGGCCACAGTCTGTGGATGTCGGAGGAATTCTTCTCGGTGCCCTTCCACTGGCCGTTTGTAATCTATGGATGGTTGGCGGGCGGGATGTTCGCGGTGTGGGGCGAAACCATCCTGTACCTCTTTCAGATAGAAAAGAAGGCGCGCGCGGTCGAGGAACTCCCGACGCATACGGCTGCCGCCGGCTAAGCGGCGCGTTGGCGCCTCTCGAATCCACAAGTCCTCCGAGGGGGAAGCATGGCGACAGCACCATCGATAGCCGCGGCCGCCGCGGCCGAGAGACAGCGCAGGCTTGCGCTTCGCGACCTGCTCAACGCGAAATATCAGTGGATCGATCGCACCTGGGACGCGGTGTTCTGGATCACGGCCATCTTTGTCGTTGCCGGGGCGGCGGACATCACGCGACTGCTGTTCGCCGGCGACTGGGATTTCTGGACCGATTGGAAAGATCCGCAATGGTGGCCGGTCGTCACCGCGTTTGCCACCATCATCATTCCTTCCGCGCTCCAATACATTCAGTGGGCCGCATGGCGCTTTCCCACCGGCGCGACGTACACCTGCGTATGCCTTTTTATGGCCTCGTGGATCGGGCGTTATTTCCAATGGCACGTGGCCGAGGGCTACCCGATGAATTTCATATGGCCGATATCGACGATTCCGGCGGCCATAATTCTCGACTGGCTATTGATGAGGACGAAAAGTTTCGTGCTGACGTCGCTCTTCGGCGGAGGGATATGGGCTGTGATGGTGTGGAGCTTTAATTATATACCGCTCGCGCCGTTCCTCCAGCCGATGCAATTCATGCATCACATTCTCACCGTTGCCGACGTCCAGGGCATCGTCTATATCCGCACCCAGACGCCCGAATACATGCGGCATATCGAACGTGGCGCGCTGCGCAGCTTTCTCGGTGAGACACAGTACGTGTCGCTGTTGTTCGGCGGCACGCTGGCGATGCTCGGTTATTGGATCGGTCAGTTTATCGGACGTTATCTCGCCGTGTGGCCGATTGGCAGATACATCAAGACCGTTTGAAGAAGCTGCGAGAACAGTAATGCGAACCACTTTTCGCTCCTTGCGTGCCGTCATGATTGCGCTCCTGTGGACCGGTGTATTCGCCGCCCGCGCCTATGCGCACGGAGGAATCGCCGGACCCGACGAGCTTGGCCCGCCGTTCATCACTTCGGCCGTGCTCGGCATCGGAGGTTACTGGCTGATGATGCTATGGCCGCTGCGCGGCCGGTCCGCCGCTAACAAAAAGCGCAACCGACGGGCAGCGCGATGAAGTAGGGGACTCTTAGGCGGCTTTCCACGCCACCCGGGGAGGCGGAATGCGAATGCGATTTCCGACCGTTCTGTCAGCGGCTCTTCTGCTGCTCATGGCGTCTTACGCGCCGCGCGCTTTTGCCCACGGCGAAGCGGCGGACGAACCGTTCCTCAAGGATTTGACGGTCGCGTTCTATGACGTGCACATCTCTCCTACTGCGATCAAGGTAGGTGAGCCCGTCACCATCACTGGGGCGGTAAAAATTCTCGAGACCTGGCCCTACACGCTCGATCCGCCGCAGACCGCGTACATCACGCCGGTTGTTCCGGGTCCTGTATTCGCGCTGGTTGATCGCGAAGTAAATGGTACTCCCACTCCAGGCTCCATCCTGGTCGACAAGGGGGGAACCTATCATTTCAAGATGGTGATCAGAGGCCGTCACCCGGGTGACTGGCACGTGCATCCGGGCATCGCGATCCAAGGCACCGGAACCCTCATCGGTCCGGGTGAGTGGGTCAAGGTGGAGCCGGGCGCCGAGCCCTTCAAGATGGATGTGACGTTGCTCACAGGTCAAACCGTCAATCTCGAGCACTACGGCGGCAGCTTCGTATGGTGGTGGTCGTTTGCCGGGTTCATTGTTGGCATGGTCTGGATGGTCTACTGGACCGTGCCTAAGCGTACCGTCACCCGTCTCGCGGTGACGACGCAAATCCCGGTCAACGACGACGCTCCCGATATCGGGCTCATAACACCACGCGACCACATGTGGATGGACCTGCTTGCGGGCGTGATAATCGTGATGCTGGTTGGTGGCTGGGCTTACATGGCGGCGAAGTTCCCCGTGCGTCTGCCTCAGCAGACGGTGCGGTTTACGCCTGATGTTGTCGACTCCACTACGCACTCGGCCCAGGTGATGAAAGCCACCTCCACCTATGACGATCGAACCGATACGCTGTTGATCGATCTCGCGGTAAAGAACAACGGAACCACCCCGTTGAGCCTGAAGCAATACATCATGGCGATGGCCACGTTCGTCAACGGCGACAAGGACGCACAGGGTAAGGCGGGGCCGGCGCATTACGTGGGACCTATGCAAGTTGAGCCCGACACCCCGATCCAGCCTGGAGAGATCGGTAAGGTTCAACTGAAAATCAGCAGTCCGCTGTTTGATGAAGAGCGGCTTATCCCGCTCCATGATCCGCAGGAGCGAATCGCAGGGCTGCTGCGCTTTACCGATCCGCAGGGCCACGAGGATCTCGTCACGTTGAGGACTGACCTCGTGCCGACGGAGTTCCGTCCGCAATACTTGCCATAGTGCTGAACGAGGAGCGACGTGAAGATCAAGCGACGGGAGTTTCTGAAAAAAGGCGCGCTGGCAGTGGCGGGAGCGTCGATGGCCGCCGCTGGCGTCACGATGGCCGGCTTTGCCGCCGAATGGACCGCGAGATTGAAAACCCTGACCGCGCACGAGGGTGAAGCACTGCTCAAGATGGCGCGGCAGATATTTCCGCACGACCGCCTCGACGATAGCTACTACGTAAAGGTAGTCGAGGATCTCGATGCCGAAGCGTCAAGCAAACCCGCCACCGCTAAGATGATAAGTGCGGGAGTAGCTAATCTCGACCACTCGACGAAGGGCAAATTTGCCGCTCAGCCTACGGACGATCAAGTCGCCGCGCTCGAGAAGATTCAGCACACGCCGTTTTTCGAGAAGGTCCGCAGCACCGAGATGGTTTCGCTGTATAACAACGAACAAGTGTGGAAGGTGCTCGGCTACCAGGGCGCCTCCTATCCTTTCGGCGGCTATTTGCATCACGGCTTCAACGATCTGAACTGGCTGCCTGAACCACCCGAAGCGGCAAGCCCGAAACCGGCCTGAACGGAGAGTTGCGTCGTGGCTCGATTCGAGACGAACGACGATTCCGTCGTTGTAATCATCGGTTCGGGAGCAGGCGGAGGCACACTCGCGAACGAGCTTTGCCACAAGGGCTTCAAGGTTGTGATGCTCGAGGCGGGGCAGCGTCAGTCGCCGCAGACCTTCCGCAACAACGAGTGGTTTGCATTCAAGCAGCTAGCGTGGCTCGATAAGCGAACGACCTCGGGCAGTTGGCGGGTCGCGAAGGACTTTCCGAATCTGCCGGCCTGGACCTGCAAGACGGTTGGCGGAACGACCGTGCATTGGGCAGGCGCCTCGCTGCGCTTTCAAGAGCACGAGTTCAAAGCGAAGACTGCCTATTCCGATGTCAGTGGCGCGAATCTGCTCGACTGGCCGATAAGCCTCGCGGACTTGGCACCTTACTACGCCAAGGCCGAAGATAAGATGGGCGTGACGCGGACCAACGACATTCCGGGACTGCCGGGAAATAACAACTTCAAAGTAATGTACAATGGGGCCACGCGCGTAGGGTACAAGACCGTGCATACCGGGCGCATGGCGATTAACAGCCGGCCCCGCGACCGTCGTTCGTCCTGCTGGCAGCTCGGATTTTGTTTACAGGGGTGCAAGTCGGGCGCTAAGTGGTCGACCCTCTATACGGAAATTCCGCGGGCGGCGGCCACCGGCAAGCTCGATTTGCGGCCCCAATCGCAGGCGCTGCAGATTCAGCACGATGGCAACGGCAAAGCGACCGGCGTGCTGTACGCCGATAAAGACGGTAAGCACGTCGTGCAGAAGGCGCGTATTGTATGCTTGGCGTGCAATTCGATCGAAACTCCACGGCTCCTGCTCAATTCGGCGTCGGCCACATTCCCGCACGGGCTGGCCAATTCATCCGGCCAGGTCGGACGGAACTACATGCGGCATACGAGCGGTTCGGTTTACGCCATCTTCGACAAACCGGTCCACATGTATCGCGGTACCGTGATGGCCGGCATTATCACAGACGAAGCCGAGTTAAATACCAAGCGAGGTTTTGCCGGTGGATTCGAGATGGAGACCATCTCGCTCGGGTTGCCCTTCGCCGCTGCGTTCCTCGATCCGGGAGCGTGGGGCCGCGACTACACGAGCGTGCTCGAGCAGTATCCGAACATGGCCGGGATGTGGATCGTCGGTGAGGACATGCCGCAGGCGACCAACGCCGTGACGCTCCATCCAAAAGAAAAGGACCAATTCGGCCTTCCTATCCCGAATGTGCACTACGACGATCATCCCAACGATATCGCGATGCGCAACTACGCATATAAGCGAGGCGCCGCGGTGTATGATGCGGTCGGGGCGATCAAGACCGTTGCGGTCCCGCCGTACCCCTCGACGCATAACATGGGCACGTGTCGTATGAGCGAGCGCCCCGGCGACGGTGTCTGCAACAAGTGGGGCCGGACTCACGACGTGAAGAATCTTTTCATCTCCGACGGCAGCCAGTTCACGACCAGCGGCGGCGAAAATCCTACACTCACGATCGTGACCTTGGCCATCAGGCAAGCCGATCACATCGCCGCCGAGAGCACGAAGCGGAACCTCTAGATGACACGACGTTCTTTTCGCTGGAGCCGCATGAAATCGGCAGTTTGGATCGCAACGGCGGCGACTCTCGCGTTAGCCCTCCCGCTCGTGGCACGGGCCGAACTCGGCAAAGCCGGGCAGCAGGCAGCGGCGAGTCCTGCCGACGGACTGCCAAAGGTAAGCCTGACAGACCAGAATGGCAGGGCGATCTCGCTTTCGTCATTGAAGGGCAAGCCGGCGCTGGTCGCTTTTATCCATACCTCATGCGAGGGACCCTGCGAGCTGATCACTACCAAGATGAAGTCGGTCGCGCGGAGCCTGGGGCCTGGGTTCAAGTCCGATGTCACGATGATTTCGATCACCACGGACCCCAAGGAGGACGGAGCGCGCGAGTTGCTCGCCTATGCCAAAGCGCAAGGAGTGGATGCCGACGGATGGGTGTTTCTGACCGGTTCGCCCGCGGCGATCCGCCGCCTTCTGGACCTATACGGAGTATCGGCCGAAGACGACGATTCGGACCACGTCCTGGAGTTGTTTCTGCTCAGCGCCGACGGTGTTGGCTTGCGCCGCTATAACGGCGTCGCAGCTCATTCCGAAACGATCGCGTCGGATATCAAGAAGACTGCCTCGCCTCATTAGTTCGACTCCAGTCATATCGGACCGCATGCCTGGCAGCGAAGAGAACTTCGCCGCCGTGATCGATCCGGGCCTCGCGCGTTCGACCGTTCCTCGCCCCTGACAAGGGAACGGCTGAAACAAATTGCCGCTGAGAACTGTTTCTATTTCATCAGGAGCTGTGAAAGGGTAATTGACGGTCGCTATTGGCTTAGGAATAGACCATAGCGAGGACGGGAAGATCAAAGACAGGGGCGGCAAGGACGCTATGCGAAGGGAGGGAAAGCGATATTGCAGGTCCTACCGTCAGTTGTCGAAGTTGGCGATCTGCCTCGCCATATTGCTTGCCGGAGCCTTGCCAGCGGCGTCCCAGCAGGGCCGATTTTCCGCGCCTGCTTCGAAAATCCATGGCCAGGGCGGCTCGGTGCTGGAAGTGCCGTCGGCGCCCGCGGGTCAGGGCGGCAAGGATGCGCCCACGATGCCGCAGCTCGCGCCGCAGCAGGGCCAGGAACTGGAACTTCCCGCACCCAGGTTGCGCGCTCAGACCGGTTACGAGCAGTTGACCGTGACGGTGACGGATCAGGGCGGCCGTTACGTGACCGGTCTGCAGAAGGGCGACTTCCGCGTATATGTCGATGGCATCCAGCGGCCGCTCGAGTTTCTTCGCCGCGACGTCAACACGCCGGTGTCGGTCGGAATCCTGGTCGATACCTCGGGCAGCATGGAGCCCAAGATTCCGCAGGCGCGCGCGGCGATTGCTCAGTTTGTCCGCGACCTCAACGCGAACGACGATATTTTCCTGTACGCATTCTCGGACGAGCAATTCCTGTTGCAGCCGTTTACGACCAATCATGACCTGGTGATCCGCCGGCTCGGCCTGCTTCACGCTTACGGCGACACGGCTATATTCGACACGCTCATGGACGGTCTGTACACGGTCAATCGCGGCCGCTATGACAAAAAAGCCCTCCTCGTAGTGACCGACGGGATGGACAACGCGAGCCGGGCGACGCTACCGAGAGTGGTGGGACGGGCGCGCCGGATGGGTGTCCTCATCTACTCGATCGGAATCGGCGATCCAAACTCGAGCCGGGTTGGCTTCGGCATCGGTCCGCTGCTATTCGGCGGCAATCGCGATCACGTTGATGCGCCGATGCTGCGTGAGCTGTCGACCGAGACTGGTGCGCGCACCTACCTGCTGGGCGAAGTCGGCGACGGTGAACTGTTGCGCCAGGATTGTATCGCCATCAGCAACGAGTTGCGCGAACAATATACTGCGGGGTTCGTGGTACCCGATCCCTCGATGACTGGTTATCGCAGCCTGCGCGTGGACATCCCCGCAAGGCCGGAGCTTACCGTGCGCACGCGCAAAGGCGTGACGGTTGGCCCGGGCGCGCCGCCGACCTATGCCGGCGCTAGCATTCCAAATCCGTAGACCGGTTTGCGCATTTACCCAGCGAACTTTGAGCCGCGCACTTCTTAGTTGGCCGACGAAGCTTCGGCTTTTTTCACCTTGCGGAGCTTGACTACGGTCCGAAACGGCCGCTTGGGATCCTTGCGCGGAAACCACGGGCCCGCCGTCGCCGACACCTCGCCCACGTAAATATCGCCGTCGCGGCTCACCGCAATTCCATGCGGCGCGATCATCTGGTCCGGGGCTTCACCTTGTGCGTTGTCCAGCAGCGTCGCGCGCAGCGTCCCATCGAGCGAATAGATACTCACGCGGGGGCCGTAACCGGGATGATTCTGGATTTCCCAGAGCTCCGGGGCGATCTGACACCACCATGACGTGGACAGCTCGCCGATATAGCACAACTGCGAATCGCTGGTGTCGATATACATTCCGCATGGGCGCGCCATGTTCGTCCATATATCTTCGAGCTTGCCATTCGGAGTAAACACCTGGACGCGCTGATTTTCGCGGTCGGCGACGTAAACATAGCCGTCGCGGTCGGTGCAGATATTATGTGGAAGACTGAACTGCCCCGGCTTGTTTCCTGGTTCTCCCCACGAATACAGCAATCGGCCGTCGGGCGTGTACTTGTAAACCTTGGCGTTGCCGTAACCATCGGATACGAAAAGCTCACCGGTGCCCGGATGGATCGCCATGTGAGTGCAGCGGCACAATGGCAACCCGCTCATCCCTTTAGCCGGTTTGCCGCTGGTTCCGAGCGTCATCAGCACCTTCCCCTCCGGAGTACATTTTCTAACGGTGTGGTCGAGGTTGTCGGTCAGCCACACGGCGTCGTCCGGACCAATCGTGACCGCGTGGGCATTGGGGAATACCTTCTTGTCGCCCCACCACCGTAGAAATTCTCCGTCCTTGTCCAGCACTATCACCGGACGCTCGCCGCGATTGAACAGATAGATGTTCTCTTTCGAGTCGATGCCCACGCCCGCGACGTCGAAGGTGCCGTCTATGCCGGTAGTTCCCGACATACCCCATCCTTCCACTATCTCGTATGTGTATTCGTCGTTGCCGGTGCGTATGGGCAATGCGCTGTCTCCTCGCGTTGAGAGCTCTGGTCGGTCGATTGTCGCGAATCCGGTCGGCGAGCCGTCGCGGTTCTATGCTGTCACGTGATCGCTCAGTCCTTCCAGGTCGTGGCTCATAATCAGAAGGTCGCGCGGCCGGCCTTTACGATCCACTACCCAATCCTGCAGCAGTGCCTCCACGCTAAAACCTATCTTCTCGAACGCGGCACGGGCACCCGCCTGATCGGGCGTCATCATCGCGGCCATTTTCTTGAGTCCGCGCGCTTGTCCCAGTCGAAAAATTTGCGCCGCAAGTTGCTTGCCGAGGCCCACGCCCCTGTACGGGACCCCGACCTGGAGACGAATCTCGCCGACTCTGCGTGTCCAGCGCGCCTGGTCAAGGTGCAGGCTCGCGTAACCAGCCAATTTGGCGTCCACTTCCGCGAGCACGGTCACCGTTGCGCCCTTTTCAAGATTTCTCATCCACTCGTCAACCAGCGCGGGCTCGGTGATGTCGGTGCGCAAGAAGAGCAGATCATCGAGCGGGAGCGATTGGGCAAAGCTCAGAACTTTTTGCTTGTCCGCCGCTTCCATCAGCCGTAGTGACACCCGCCGGCCGTCGGAAAGTTTCAATTCTCTGGCATATCCAGAGCTTTCGCCCGCTTCCTGTTTCGCCATGGCTTTCTCCACAATGGCCCTCACCGCTATGGGCCTTCGGATCGGAAATCGGAAGAGTGATTTACATACGCAGAATATCAAACGAGTTGAGTCTTTGCCGAGTGTTCATCGTATCTATCGGCCAGAGTTTTCAATTGACCGAATCGGGCAAATGGCGCATCGTTGGATGCCTAGTCCGCTAACATCGGGAGCGTCAAAATGGCTGAGGCAAGCAAACCTTCGCGTCGCCTGAGCACCCAAGACGCCTCCTTTCTATACAACGAGACGCCGAACGGTCCGCTTCACGTCGGTCTTCTTCAAACCTTCGAGGGCGAGATCGAGTTTGAAAGGCTGATCGAGCATTTCGAGCGCCGCATCCACCTTTTACCATGTTTCCGACAGCGCCTGATTTTCGCCCCATTCAACCTGGCTCACGCGACCTTGGAGGATGATCCGGAGTTCACGCTTCGCAATCACTTCAAGCGCCATACGCTCCCGAGCGGCGCCGGCGATACCGAATTGGCCGAAGCGGCGATGCGGGTCAACGAACCCCCGCTGGAGCGGAGCCGGCCTCTATGGGAGTTGCATCTGTTTCAGGGACTTGAGGGCGGACGTTCGGCGCTGCTATGGAAAATCCATCACTGCATAGTCGACGGGGTCTCGGCGTTGCAATTGATCGCGACCGCGATGGATCTGAAGCCTGATGCTCCAGCGCCCGCGCCCGAGCGGGAACTGTGGGCGCCCGCGAGCCTGCCCGACGGCTCCAGGTCGCTGTTGGGCGCAGCGGTCGCGCTGGTCCAGAGCCGGCTCGATGAAATGCGTGATGCCGGGAGACTACTGAGCTCGCCGACCGACCTGGCCGAGCGGAGCGCCGCGATGGCCAGCGCGGCCGCGCAGATGTTCCAGATGATGTCGCGGCCTATCGTGGCGGCGTCATGGAACCAGGGGTTCGTGAGCCGGGCTCGCTCGCTTGCGTGGTTGAGGGTTTCCTTCGGCGATCTTCGCGCGATCCGCGGCGCTCTTGGAGGGACGGTCAACGACGTCGTTCTGAGTATCCTGAGCGAGGGCGCCGCCCGCTATCTGAAGCGCCACGAGGTTGCGACCGACGGGCTTCCACTGCGCATCGGATGTCCAGTCAACGTGCGGCGCGAGAGCGAAGCCGGAGCAATGGGCAACCGGGTCTCGATGATGTTTCCCGAATTGGCGGCCGTGCCTATGGACCCTGTCGAGCGCTACCGCTCGGTAGTCCGCGAGACCGAGCGCATCAAGGCTGCGCGGGAGCCGCAAGGGATGGACTTGCTAACGGCGACCGCCGACTCAGTTTCGCCGAGCCTGCAGAACCTGAACTCGACGATGAGCAACATCGCGATTGAAGCCGCAACGCGGCTCTCCGAATTCGCCGGCGGCATGGCGCGGATGATCGCGGGGCCGCCGATAGCCATCAACTTCATTGCTACGAACGTGCCGGGGGCTCAGGTTCCGCTATACCTGGCGGGACGCCGGATGCTCGAATTCATGGGCCTGGTGCCGCTGGCGGGCACGCTTGGCTATGGCGTGGCGATCGTGAGTTACAATCAGAGCCTGTACTTCGGAGCGGTGGCGGAACCGCGGCTGATGCCTGACGTGGATTTCATGAAGTCGTGTATCGCAGGCGCTTTCGAAGAACTCAAGGCCGCGGCGCAAAGGGTAATGCCTGGGGAAGAACAGTCGATCCAGACGGACGAACAAGTACTGAAACGCGATTCGGCGGTGGCCGCCGATTAGCTGAAGATTACGAGGACCATCAACCGGACAATCGCTCGCGGCGAGAGCTTCACCAGATCCCTGGAAAGCATCAGAGCCCCGGCTCGACAAATTTCCGGCGTCGCCGGCCTCGCAAGGGCCGCTAGGTGTCAGGGAGAAAGAGCATGGGACAGCCACAAACCGATGGCGACATAACCTCGCTGTATCAGGCCCTGGGGGTAGAGGTTCAGGAGGTTCTTCGCAAGGCGTCGGCGGCGGGAGGCGATCGCCAGGAGCTCGAGGCTGCCGCCTGGAAAGCCTATGAAGCCTGGGTGCGCGCGGCCCACGCCTCGATCGAGAAGGTGGTGGCGACGCCGGCGGTCGGTGATGCGGCCGCGGTGGTTCTCAACGCCTTCCTGCGCGCGGCACAAATCGGCAACTCGGTGGTGGGTTCTCTGTTCGCGCCGCTCTGGCCGCTGGTCGGATTGACGCCGCTGACCGAGACGCAGGCGCTGTTCGATAGAATCGAAAGCCTGCGCCGCGAGGTGCGGCGGCTCACCGAGCCAAGGGTGCCGAAACCGACCGAGCCCGTCGCACCGCCGCGCGCTTCAGCGCCGCGCAGCCGGCGCGGACAAAACGGAAATGTCTCCGGCGATAAGAAGCCGGATTCCATCACCCCGTAAGACAGCAAGGGCGGCATCGTCGCGCCGCGAAGGAGGCAAGGGCCGTGTCACTGATGACGGAACTTCCGATGTACTGGATGGATGGCGCCGTGCGGGCGCTCGACGGCAGGCGGCGGGGGCTGAGCGACCATTATCCGCTCAGCGAGGACCCTCCGGGGGTGACCCCGTATGAGATCGTCTACGAAGGGGGGAAGGTCAAGCTGCGGCATTACGCCGCGCGGGGCAATGCGCATCGCACGCCGCTGGTCTTCGTCTATGCGCTGATCAAGAGACCCTTCATACTCGATATGTTTGCGGGCCGCAGCGTGATGGCGAATCTTACCCGGCAAGGATTCGATGTTTACATGGTCGAATGGATCCCGCCGGCGCGGGCCGACAGTTGGCGGGGATTCGACGCCTACGTGAACCAGGATCTTGACGACACCATGCACGCCGTCAGAAACCTCACCGGCGCATCGAAAGTCAATTTGCTGGGATATTGCTTCGGCGGCCTGCTGACCGTGCTGTACGCGGCGCTGCATCCCGAAGACATCAAGAACCTGGTTACTCTGACGACGCCCTTCGACACAGCGGTCGAGGGCAATCCACTGTTCAATCTCGAGAGCAGGTTCAGTGGCCAGACAGTTGACCTGATCACGTCGGTATACGGAAATTGCCCGGCCTGGTTCATCAGAGGGCTGTTCACGGCGACCGCGGTCGTTCATCACGCGATCGACAAGTACGTCGCGCTCTACCGGAACAAGGAGAAGGAGGACTACGCGGAGTTCTTCGATCTGTTCGAGCGCTGGATGGCCGGTGACGTGCCGCTGGCCGGACGGATATTCCGCGAGGTAACGCGAGATTTCTTTCAAAACAACCTGCTCAAGAAGGGCGAGTTCAAGGTGGGCGGCCAGCGCGTGGAATTGGGCAACATCGTCTGCCCGCTGCTCAACGCGATCGGCGAGTTCGACGACGTGGTGTTTCCGGCCTCGAGCCTGCCGTTGATAGATTTCGTGGGAAGCGAGGACAAGCGCAATCTGACGTTTTCCGCGGGGCACGTCGGGATGATAGTGAGCGGCGCGGCGCAAAAGAGGTTTTGGCCGCAGGTGGGGGCCTGGCTCGCCGAGCGGGATTGAAGCTGCGCGCGTGCCCTGTTCGCTGAGTAAAATAAATCGGCCGTGTACGCTTTCGGACATGGCGCAGATTTCCAAAATTAAAGACGGTCAGGAAATTAGAAACGAGGAGAAGGCTCCGATGGATCCGAAGTGGAACGTAAAAGGGGATTATTTCGAGACGTGCAACTGCCAGACTCTATGCCCCTGCATCTTTCTGAGTCCACCGACCGAGGGGAATTGCACCGTTCTGGTAGGCTGGCACATCGAATCCGGCAAATTCGATGCGGCCTCTCTGGATGGATTGAATGTCGCCGCGCTGTTCCATTCGCCCGGACCGATGCATCAGGGAAACTGGAGCGCCGCTTTGTATCTGGATTCGCGCGCCTCGGCTGAGCAAAGCGACGCTCTCACCAGGATCTTCTCGGGACAGGCTGGCGGACCGCCCGCGGCCATCCATACGCTCATCAGCAAGGTGCTAGGGGTAAAGAACGCCGAAATCACCTACCAGGCAACCGGCCGAGGCCGGCACATGACGATCCGAGACATCGGCGAATCGGAGATCGAAGCGCTTCAGGGCGCAGGCGGCGCGGACGTTACAATCAGCAACCATCCGCTCGGAATCGCACCCGGATATCCCAGCATCGTCTCGCGCTCGAAGCAACTCAAGTTTCGCGATTACGGATTCACGCTCGATCTCGCAGGAAGAACGGGGCAGTTTTCTCCATTCACGTATGAAGGCTGAGCCGTGCGCATTCCAGCGCCAGCCAGCGCGGGGAGAGCCGCAGCGCGAAGTACAGGGGGAAGCTCGTGGCGCGCTGGGCAAGCAATGAGCAAGGGATGGCCATGACTCGAATCGACCTGCATGAGACTTCTCCGGCTCGTGTCGATGCGCCGGCACAGCTTCCTTCGCGCGAGCGCTTAATCGTATGGGGCGGAATACTGACGGTCGCGGCTATCTCGTGGGTGGTGCTTGCCCGGATGCCGATGCAGGTGTCCGGCATGAACGGCCGCGCGATCAGCGGTATGACTTCGACCATGGATGCCGGGGCCGTTCTTTGGTCGCTTCGCGATGCGTGGGTCATCTTTGCGATGTGGACGGTGATGATGGCGGCGATGATGCTGCCGAGCGCGAGCCCGATGATCGAGATGTACGCCCGGATCGCGCGTGGCCAGAGCGCCGAACGCGGCGGGTGCGTGTGGATTTTTGCGATCGGATATTTGACTGCATGGTCGGGATACAGCGCCGTCATGACCGGGACGCAGTATGCCCTGGAACGTACTCGGATCGTCGCCGACGCGATGCGTATGGAGCCGTTTGCCGGCGGCCTGCTGTTGATTGCCGCGGGCATCTACCAGTTCACTCCCCTCAAGCAAGCATGTCTGACGCAGTGCCGTTCACCGCTGGGCTTTTTCATGACCAAGTGGCGCGCCGGCCCGCGCGGCGCGTTCGCAATGGGCCTGACTCACGGCGTGTTCTGCGTCGGATGCTGCTGGATGCTGATGGCGCTCATGTTCGTGGCGGGGGTCATGAACCTTGTATGGGCGGCAGCGCTGACGATTTTTGTCCTGCTCGAAAAGGCAACGCCTTGGGGCGGTTCCACCGCCCCGGCCTCGGGAGCGGTGATGGTGGCGGCGGGGATTGCACTGGCCGCCTTTGGCTGATTCGACTGGTAGCTCGGGAGCGGCAGGTCAAGGGACACCCCGGTCTTCTCACGCGGTTACTCGCGCGACGCTCGCTCAAAAAGATGCCGGGCCTTCGGCTCGCGCACACGTTGCTACAGCAGGGCGCGGCGCATATCGAAGAGTATCGCGCTCAGGTAGGTGACGAAGCGCGCGGCGAGCGCGCCATCGATGACTCGATGATCGTAGGAGAGCGAGAGCGGCAGCATCAGGCGCGCAACGAAGGCGCCGTCGCGCCATACCGGTTTCCGGGTAAGCCGTGAGAGTCCCAGAATAGCCACTTCGGGCGCGTTGATGATCGGCGTGAACGCGGTGCCACCAATTCCGCCCAGGCTAGACACGGTGAAGCATCCGCCCTGGATGTCGGTCATCTTAAGCTTTCCCTCGCGCGCCGCCTGCGCAAGCGCCGCGGTGTCGCGCGCGATCTGCAGCACGCCCTTTTTATCCACGTCGCGAATCACCGGCACCACCAGTCCTTCAGGAGTGTCGGCGGCAAAGCCGAAGTGGAAATATTTCTTGAAAATGAGATTGTCACCGTCGAGCGACGAGTTGAATTCAGGAAACTCGGTCAGCGTGGGGACCAGCGCTTTGAGCACAAAAGCCAGCAGCGTGACCCGGACGCCATCCTTGGCGCGCGTCTCGCCGAGCTCGTGGCGCAAGGCCTCGAGCTCGGTTACGTCAGCCTCGTCGAATTGGGTGACGTGCGGGATCATCACCCAGTTGCGCGCCAGGTTCGACTTCGAGGCCCGGCGGATGCGCGATAGCGGGCGCATCTCGATCTCGCCGAATTTGGCGAAGTCGATCTTCGGCCAAGGCGGTATATCCACCCCGGCGCCTACGCCCGCGCCGGCCGCACGGCTGGGCGCTGCAATCGCGGACTTCACGAACTTCTGCACGTCGCTTCTAAAGATTCGTCCGTTTAATCCGGTACCCTGGACAGCGTGCAAATCGACCCCGAGCTCGCGCGCGAATTTGCGCACGGACGGGCTCGCGTGCGGCTTGTGTTCAGCCCCGAGCTCGGCCTCGCCGACTGATTCGGGCGCAACCGGCTTGAGGGTATCGGGTTTGACGGGCGCAGGAGGGGAGCTCTGAGAGCCTATCGGCGCGGTCGCGGCGGCGGGAGACTTTGGTGGCTGTGGCGGTTCAGCGGGCGCGGGCGCTAGTTTGGCCGCTCCTGGCGCGGCCGTCTGTGCGGGCTTGACAGCGGCCGACGCCGCCGCTTCCGCGGGTTTGCCGTCGGTGGCCGCCGCGGTCTCGATCACGACGATTGGCGAGCCTTCGGAAACCTTGTCGCCAAGCTTGACCCGGATTTCCTTGACTATGCCGGCCTCGGTGGACGGCACTTCCATCGAGGCCTTGTCGGACTCGATCGTGATGAGGGAATCGTCAACGCTGACCGGGTCGCCCGGCTTGACCATCACTTCGATGACTTCGACGTCGGTGAATTCGCCTATATCGGGAACCTTGATATCGACCAGCGCACCCATCGTACTACACCGTCGCAGGATTCGGCTTTTCCGGATCGATGTCGTACTTCTTGATCGCGGCGTCGACTCTGGAAGCGGGAATTTGCTCTTCGTCGGCGAGCGACCTTAGCGCCGCAACCGTTATGTAGTGGCGGTCGATCTCGAAGAAGCTGCGCAGGCGCTTGCGATAGTCGCTGCGCCCGAAGCCGTCGGTGCCCAGCACGCGATAGCGGCGCGGAACATAGGGGCGAATCTGATCGGCGAAGGCACGAATATAGTCAGTCGCCGCCACTACAGGCCCGGGGCGATCGGCGAGACAAGTCTCGACGTAGCTGCGCCGCTGAGGCGCCGTAGGATGCAGCATGTTCCAGCGCTCGACGTCGATTCCGTCGCGCCGTAGCTCGGTGAAGCTCGGCACGCTCCAGATATCGGCTGCGACGCCGAAATCGTCTCTGAGCAAATCGGCCGCGGCAATAGCCTCACGCAGGATGGTGCCCGAGCCGAGTAACTGCACGCGGGGGCGCTTTCCGTTGGCGGCGCCGTTGGTCAATGGATACATGCCCTTGAGAATACCTTCCTGCGCACCCTCGGGCATCGCGGGATGGACATAATTTTCATTCATCAGAGTGATGTAGTAGAAGACGTCCTCTTGCTCGGTCAGCATCCGGCGCAGGCCATCGTGGATGATCACCGCAAGCTCGTACGCGAAGGTCGGATCGTAGGCGACGCAATTGGGAATAACCGAGGCGAGGACGTGACTCTGGCCGTCGGCATGCTGGAGGCCTTCGCCGTTGAGCGTGGTGCGTCCGGAAGTTCCGCCGAGCAGGAAGCCGCGGCATCGCGAGTCGCCCGCGGCCCAGGCGAGATCGCCGACGCGTTGAAAGCCGAACATCGAATAGAAAATGTAGAAGGGGATCATCGGCAGGTTGTGCGTGCTGTATGAAGTCGCGGCAGCGATCCAGGATGACATCGCGCCCGCCTCGTTGATTCCCTCCTGAAGGATCTGGCCGTGCTGATACTCGCGGTAGAACATCAACTGGCCGGCGTCCTCGGGCTTATAGAGCTGGCCGACCTGCGAGAATATTCCGAGCTGGCGGAACATCCCCTCCATTCCGAAGGTGCGCGATTCGTCGGGGACGATCGGCACGACGCGGTTGCCGATATTCTTGTCGCGCACCAGGGCCGAAAGAATCCGCACGAACGACATCGTGGTAGAGACCTCGCGATCGCCGGTAGCGATGAGCTGGGATTCGAAGGCCGATAGCGGGGGCACCTCGAGCGTCTGCGAGGTGCGCCGGCGCTGTGGCAGACTGCCGCCCAGCGCTTTGCGGCGCTCGCGCAGGTACTTGATTTCGACGCTGTCCTCGGCCGGCCGATACAACGGCACCTCGGCGATCTGATCGTCAGGCACCGGAATCTTGAAGCGATCGCGAAAGGCTTTGAGCTCCTCCAAACCCATCTTTTTCTGCTGATGGGTGATGTTCATGCCTTCGCCGGCAGCCCCCATCCCGTAACCTTTGATGGTTTTGGCGAGGATGACGGTGGGCTGATCGCGATGGCCGACGGCCTCGGCATAGGCAGCGTAAACCTTGATCGGGTCGTGGCCGCCGCGGCGGAGCTGCCAGACTTCGTCGTCGGTCATGCCCGAAACCATCTCGAGCAGCTCGGGATACTTGGCGAAGAATTCCTTGCGCACGTAAGCGCCGTCGCGCGATTTGAAAGCCTGGTATTCTCCGTCGACGCATTCCTCCATGCGCTTGCGCAGCAATCCGAGCTTGTCGCGCGCCAGCAACGCATCCCAGTTGCTACCCCAGATGACTTTGATCACGTTCCATCCGGCGCCGCGGAAGTCGGCCTCGAGCTCCTGGATGATCTTACCGTTGCCGCGCACCGGACCGTCGAGCCGCTGGAGGTTGCAGTTGACGACGAAGATGAGGTTGTCGAGCTTTTCGCGCGAGGCGAGCGCGATTGCGCCAAGCGATTCCGGCTCGTCCATTTCGCCGTCGCCCATGAAGGCCCAGACCTTTCGATCGCCCATCTCGCCATGGCCGCGCCCCTCCAGATATTTCATGAAGCGCGCCTGATAGATCGCCATGATCGGCCCGAGGCCCATCGACACGGTCGGGAATTGCCAGAACTCCGGCATCAGCCACGGATGCGGATAAGACGAGAGCCCGTGGCCGTCGACTTCGCGCCGGAAGTTGAGCATCTGCTGCTCGGTCAGGCGGCCCTCGACAAATGCTCGCGCGTAGATTCCCGGGGAAGAATGTCCCTGGATATAGATGATATCGCCGCCGTGGCTCTCGGACGGCGCGCGCCAGAAGTGGCCGAAGCCGATATCGTACAGGGTCGCGGCGGATTGGAAGCTCGCGATATGGCCGCCGAGTTCGGAGGAGTGCTGGTTGGCGCGCACTACCATCGCCAGCGCGTTCCAGCGGATAATCGAGCTGATGCGCCGTTCGATCTCGCGATCACCGGGGTAGTGCGGCTGACGATCGGCTGGAATCGTATTCAGATACGGCGTATTCGCGTTGTAGGGTAGATAGCTGCCGCGCAAGCGCGCCGTGGTAATCAATTGTTGGAGTAGAAAATGGGCGCGACTGACACCTTCGGCGTCAATCACCGCCTCCAGCGAATCGAGCCATTCGCGGGTTTCCTCCGGGTCTATGTCCTGAATCGTCTCCATCAGACCGTCCCTGTTCTTCGCGATGGTTTGAACTCCGCCGCCGCCGGTTGGCTTCGGCATTAAAGTTATATTTTGCGCCAACCGCGACGAAAGTGCATCTGAGGCGGGCATCTTTCTCAGCTGTCTGCCCGACCGTTTGTCCAGCTTCAAGCGCACGGATGAACGGCGCGGTCACGGCAGAGGCGGGCAGCGGAGGAGGGTGTCCTGGCTGACGCGGGGGGCTTAGAGTTATCAGCGAAGCTTCAGGGTGTACGGCCAAAGGACCTAGGGGCGGGGCGGCTGTCCAGGATCGCCGTCCGCGGCGCCCTATGATGCCGGTAAATTTCCGGTTAAGTCGGTCACTGTATTATTTTCATCAGCCCTTCGGGGCTCGCGTATTGGCTCGCGTCAAGGAACTGCGAGTCGCAGTTCGTGTCGTAACACGAGCTTTGGGTCACGGCTATCGTAACGTGTCTGTCGGTAAAATTAATCGACCATCCGGCCTGCGGCCCGTTGGTGCCCAGCGCCGAACCGCCACCGGGAATGGCCTGTGGCGTCCAGAATTGGGTAATAAACCTTGAAAGTACGCCCTGCCGGTCGTAAAGCTCTATCGCCAGCGGAAAAAACGTCTCCTTATCGACATAGATGACTCTGCGGCTGTAGCAGTAACCCTGGCTGTAAGCTGGCAGGCGGGACATGTCAATTACATAGGTATCTCTCAACTCCCACTTACCGAGACTCGGCTTTGCCCAGGGCAAAATACCTTTGGCGGCCGGATAATAGTAGTCACTCGGTAGTTGTGTCGCCGTCCCGCACTGTTTCAGGGCGACGGGTTCGGCATGGACCAGCGCCAGTATCCGCTGTTCGCCCAGATACTTAATTTCGAATTGCTGCGGAAGGCCCGGAGGCCCAAGCGCCGCATCTTCCCAGGTGAAATCGGTGTTCTGCAGGGGCGCACAGCGGGCGGCATCCGAGGAACGAATCGGCCTGCGAGAAGTCGGCAGATAGGTGTAGATGTCGTCGAGTTTTGTAATGTCCTGGTAGGTAAGGTCGAGCGAGGTAGTATATTTCCCTTGTTCGGGCGCTATCTGCTGGATGAATTTGGCGAAATAGTAACCGCCCGACGTCGGAACGGTCGCCGGCATATTTGGTTCGCTCAGATGCGCCAACTGGGAATAGACAGTCTCTATCTGGCTGGTGGAAGTAAAGTTGCCGTAGGAATCTCCCGAATAGTCACAGAAAACGGATTGTTGAACACGCGGATTGTAATGATAGTACAGATTGTAGAAGATTGCATATGGCGCCAGCGCCGATTGGCTAAGCGGGTTGGGGAAAGGCAGACCGGTCGTGTATCCGGCCGGTATGTAACCGGCGCCGGGAAGTTTTTGGAGTGTCACCCGGCCGGCATTCTTCTCAGTATCGGCAAGGTAGGCCGGTGGAAGCGGTATCGGCAAAGTGGGCCCGACCTCCATCTCTACGTCGGCGGGCATTTTCCAAAAGTATTTGCCGGCGAAGAGCGCTTGCATGGCGGGCGGCATGAACTCCTTGTACTGCTCCCAGTTGGCGTAAGTGATTTTCGTACCTGGCGGCGGCGCGCCGGCGTTGGAGTGGGACGCCTCGGCGGAGTTTAACTCGCTGCGCAGAGCCAGCAGCATCACAACGATGATTCCAGCAATGGCCACTACGTAGGAACGGATGCTTGGTTTCATGCTTGATCGCCTGAATCGCGAAAAGGGTTATGACTTGCATAGACCGAGCGCAAGCATACAACCTACCTCGATGGTGGGTCAAACAGAGAACAACTACCGAGGCGCTGCTGAAACGGGCGGCAGTAGCCGACACAATGAGCACTAACAGAATTCGCTAAATGCTTGGCCCTCATCAGTTTGCGCCTGAGCTCGCTCCAGTCCCGTATCCTAGTGGATAACAGGAGTAAGTAGCGGCCGGAGCGCCGACAGATATATAGTCACGCAGGTAGAACCGGACTGCTGGGCTTTCAAGACTGGCGCAATGCGAGCAATGCGGGCGAGGTGACTTACGTGCGGGCACACCGGGAGGCTGTTTGCGCGCCAAGGCCAGCTTCGGCACTTTTGCCTGGCGGGGACGGGCGGCGGGTGTGCCGGCAGGGAGGATTTGGATCCGTACAAGCTTGCATGGCCAGCGTTGGCGGGTGTTGAATCTGTTTCCAAAGGCGGCGGGGTCGCTTGTAAGGAGCGTTGGACAGTCTGGATTGACTGGGCCGCAGCCGCGAAAAGGCAGGTCTATGTTCGATGTATTTCGGTGCTCATCGGGACGAAAAGTGAGAGTTGCGACCGAGACGAGTGTGTCGGCGGCCGCCGCGCTGCTGGTGGCGACGATTGCTCTCGCGATCTTTGGATGCAATCGCACCGAACATACGCCGAATCCGGCGTTACAGACGGTGCAAACCGCTTCGCCCACTGCCGTACCTCCAGCGGGCTACATCTATATAACGAACAATGGCGAGGGCACCGTGTCCGAGTTCAGCCGGCAGGCTGACGGTAGCCTGAATTTCTTGCGGGTGGCGAAAGCCGGGGCGGCGAACGGTCCCACCGGAATCGCCGTCGATCCGACCAGCCGGTATCTCTACGTGGCTAACGAGGGCGACAGTCGAATCTATCAATTCAGCATCAAGCGCGACACGGGCGACCTTGCGATAGTGGGTGAGGGGTCGGTGGACGATGGAGCCGCGAATCGCCCGCAGCAGATCGCGATAAGTCCGCTCGGTGATTTCGTATACGTAACCAATTCCGGCAAGGGCAGCGACGGCAAAGGCAGTGACGGATCGATTGCGGAATACGCGATCGACAGCGCGAGCGGCGCGCTCAAGCTGCAGGAGACGTTTCGCGGCGGCGGTCTGCGGCAGCCACTGGGCATCGCGATCCTGCCCGATGGCAAATTCGTCTACGTTTCCGACGTCGGAGCCGGAACGCTTGTCGCCTTCGCGGTCGAGCCCTCTGGAAAGCTCCAACTGGTTGCGAGCACCCCGAGCCTGGGCGATAAGCCGGGACGGCCCGGGCTGGTCGCGGTGCATCCTTCAGGCAGCTTCGTCTACACAGTGGACCGTTTGCTGGGCCTCGTGGTAGTGGCGAAACCCGCTGAGGACGGTAAGCTCAGTGTGACTAAAACCTATCATGTGGGAATTTCGACCTCCGGACCCTTCGGTATCTCACTGGCCAGCGTCGGTCCGAAAGTTTTCCTCTACACCGGCAACCGCGGAAGCGACACGGTTTCCTCCCTTGCGGTGAAGCCGGACACGTCACTGGAGATTGTGGGAGAATGCCCGACGGGGATGGGTTATCCAACCGGGATGGTGGCCGATCCAGGCGGACGTAATCTATACGTGGTCAGCCGTGACGTTTCGACCGTGACGCAGTTCACGATCGCAGACACCGACGGCGTTGCGCTGTACCCGGCCGCATCGGTTTTTACCGAAGACGCGCCCACCGAGGCGAGCCATCCGCTCTACATTGCGACGACTCGTTGGGACGCGCCGGCTTCGGTGCCGCAGACCGGGGGCCAGCGGACAAATTGACCCGCGACCCCGCAGGGTTGATGAAGAATTCTTTCCCTATCCGCGAGGTCCTTTCAGCTCGACCGGCGCATAGAAAGGCCGGTCCCCGAGAGCGTCAAGGGCGCGGAAAAACTCCGCGCCGGATGCGCTTCCGTCCTCTTCGAGCTGCATCGTCTGGCGCAGATAGTTCCAGCGCTCCGGGCACAGACGCCGGGTCTCCCGAAAATAGCGCTTGGCATCTTCCGTGTGCCCCTGATGATGGAGATATTGCCCGAGCCGGAAATTGGCCGTGGCGAGCGGGTCGACGCTGACGGGGGCATTAATCCGTCGGCGGACTTCCTCGGATGACAGCACGTACTCGCTGGACTCACCCTTGGCGACCCAGTCACGGATGGCGTCCACGTAACTTCTCCGGATGGCCCTTCCCCGCTCGGTTGCCTCCTTCTTCATCTGAAAGGTAGAACGATCCATCGAACGGAAACCATCGTTAGTGCCAGCCGCCTCCGCGGGCCGCACGATATTTCCGCGCTCGTCGATCCATACGGCCATCGGAACGTTGGTCATGTTGTAGAGCTCGGCCACCACGTGGCGTTCGTCGATCAGATTCGGATAGGTGGGAGCCGCCGCGCGGTCACATAGCGCCGCGTCCCATCCCATGATTTCCTGAAATAGCGGCTCGATCCGCACGGGCTCCGCCGGCCGGATGAAGTCGCGCACCGCGGCCGTCCCGCCGCTGTCGAACGCCACCGAGACAATCACGAAGCTGCGATCTTTCAACTCGTCGTAGATAGCCTGCCAGACTGGCAGGTCAAAGCGGCATCCTCACCAGCTTGCCCATGAAAGCAGAAGAACCTTGCGGCCCCTGTAGTCCGAAAGCGAATGCAGGTTGCCGTCGATATCGGGGAGAGTGAAGTCGGGCGCCTCAAGCGAAGCGAGCGCGTCGCGCCGGGCATCGGCCGACTCGCCAAAAAACCAGAGCGCATGCGAGTCGTCGTGGACTACCGGCTGGCCGAGCTGGTGCGCCAGAGCGGCCAGGTTGACGAAGTCGCCGGCGCGCAAAAACTGGTCACGGCGGCCAGGAGGAATTGGGACGCAGCGCTCATCGCGACAAAGGCCCTGGGGTTTGAGCTCCCAACCCGTGGCGGCATGCAGTTCGCGCGCCGGCATCCAGAGGTCGTCACCCTGGGCCTGGCCGTTCTCGACGGACACGGCCTTATCTTCGTAGATTATGGTCACTGCCATCGGTGCCTCCTGCGCGAGCATCAGAGAGGCGGCGGAAATACGTCGAGCATGGCCTTCGCGTGATGCTTGATGGGTGCATGCTGGACACCCACGGACGCGCGCATTATTGTCCACTTATACGAGCTCAAAATAAAGGAGATTGTCCCATGCCGGCGCGAAGTCCTGAGGAGTGCGACAGCCTTTTGCTCGAGGCTCTCACCCGAGGAGATCTGGAGACCGCGGTGGCCCTTTACGAGCCCAATGCGAGCTTTGTCCAGGAATCCGGAGAAGTGGCCGTTGGCCGAGCGGCGATTCGCGAAATTCTCAGAGCCTATGTCGCGATCAAGCCAAAATTCACGGTGAAGTCGCGCTCAGTGCAGAGCGCAGACGGCAGCCTGGCCCTGACCGGTCTCAAATGGACTGCCACCGGCACCGATCCCGAAGGGAAGCCGATTACCTTGTCGGGCAACAGCACCGAAGTGGTGCGCCGCCAAGGCGACGGAACCTGGCTGTTTGCGATCGACAATCCTCACGGCGCGGAAAATCCCGGATGAACACGATCACTTTGGGGCCGGCGCTATCGTGACCGAGGAAATGAGTTTGAGAGCCTGTTGCTTTTCGGCGGAAGGCAGGTTGTCGATCGGATCCATCGGCGCGTAAGTTGCCTGGAGTTCCCATGGTCCGATGTAGGCAATCCGCTGCAGGAGATAGCGTTCGCCCTTCTGGCCAGGGCATCCAAAACCGCGCATCTCGAAGGTCACATCCTCGGCGCTCTTGCTAACCGTAGTCGAGGTAACTTTCTGACACTGCCGGTCGGCGGTCTGAACGAGAGCATCAGCGACCGCTTGGGGCGAATCGAACGTCGGCTTGGGCGTCTGGGCAAGCACTATGCGCACTTTCGCGGTTGCCGGCGCCTGACCCTTGCGCACTAAGACCTTGACCGTAGCGTGATGTTCGCGCTGGTCCCGGACCACCTGCCAATCCTCCCAGCCCGTCCCCTGGGGCAGATTAAGTTGATCACCAGCGCCCTCTTCCACGCCGCCAGACGGAGCGTCGGCGCTCCTCGCGGGCCGAGTCAGCATCAACAGGCAGGCCAATAGCAGGAATGTGATTAGTGATTTGTTGTACATCGGGCGTGAATTTTTCCACAAAATCACGACGATGTCCACTTTGCGGTGGAGATTGAGTAGCGGCGCTACATAGTCAGTCATATCTGTACGCTCGCCTGGACGCTCGCGTACGCGCTTCGCGCCGGTTCCTGTGCGCCTCGCGAAGTGGAGCCTTGCGCCTGAAGAATCGTATCGGGGCGACTGCGATAAGGTCCTTCAGCAGCGACTGAAATCTTCCTGTTGGCGCTTTCCGTGAACAAAATCCGCACGACGTCGCGATCCGCTTTGGTGCTAGGTCGGGTCGTAACCGAGCCCGTGCTTTAGCGTCTTATAAGGAATAAATTGTTACGAGGAGCACACCCGATTATGCGCGGTGAAACTCCGGCGGGTGATAAAAGCGAAGGAAATGATGGATTCAAGCGCTCCACCAGGGGGAGGCGCCAAGGATTTGTACCTCCCGCAACGCCGCGGACTGTCCAGACGATGGATTTGGCTTTTGCTGCCCTCGATTCTCGTCGTCGTCGTCGGATATTTTTTGCTGACCCGCCTCGACGGATCGCGTAGCACATCCCCACAAGCCTCGGCCGCAGTCCGCGCGAGTGTGCCGGTTTCGGCAACGGAAGTGAAGCGCGGCGACCTCAACCGCTACCTGACTGCCATAGGTACCGTGACTGCGTTCAACACCGTGACGCTCAAGTCGCGAGTTGATGGCCAGATTGTGAAGGTCGCTTTCAAGGAAGGTCAGACGGTGCATAAGGGCGACCTGTTGCTGGAAATCGACCCGCGTCCCTACCAGGCGGCCCTGGCCCAGGCTGAAGGGCAGTTGGTGAAGGACCAGGCCACGCTGCTCAATGCCAAGATCACTCTGGAGCGCGACCGATCCTTGTACCAACAGGGCGTAATCGCGGCACAGGACTTCGACAACCAGCAGTCCCTGGTTGGCCAGTCCGCGGGAGCGGTAGCCAGCGATCAGGCGAATATCGCGGCGGCCAAGGTTCAGGTGGCCTATACCCGGATCACCGCCCCAATCACGGGACGCATCGGATTGCGCCTGGTGGACGAGGGTAACATCGTCCATGCGGCCGATACCACGGGCCTGGCCGTGATTACTCAGTTACAGCCGATTGCGGTGGATTTCAGCATTCCCGAGGACAATCTGCCGCAGGTAAGCAAGGACATGCGCAATGGGCAGGAGTTGCCCGTGGATGCGTTCGACCGGGAACTCAAGAAGCAACTCGCTATAGGCACGCTGGAAACTTTCGATAGCCAGATCGATCAAACTACTGGAACGATCAAGTTAAAAGCGGTCTTTCCGAATAATGACTATTCACTCTTTCCCAATCAGTTTGTCAATGTCAAATTGCTCGTGGATACCATCCGCGACACCCTATTGGTGCCGGCGGTCGCGGTGCAGAGAAATCCGCAGGGCACGTTTGTATACGTGGTCAAGCCGGACGGCTCCGTCGAAGTGCGCACGGTGACGGTCGGCGCCACGCAGGGAGACGTGATCGCTCTCGATTCCGGGGTGACGCCGGGCGAGGTACTCGTAACCGACGGATTGGACAAGCTGCGCGCGGGCACCAGGGTGACGGTCCAGGTGGCAGCCCAACCGACGGCGCAGACGAGCGCCCAATGAATCCGTCGCGGCCGTTCATTCTGCGCCCCGTGGCGACCTCGCTCCTGATGGCTGGCATCCTGCTCGCGGGCGTCGTGGCCTACCGGCAGTTGCCCGTGTCGGCGCTGCCGGAGGTCGACTACCCGACGATCCAGGTTCTGACGTTCTATCCGGGGGCGAGCCCCGACGTGATGGCTTCGTCGGTGACCTCGCCGTTGGAGCGCCAGTTTGGACAAGTTCCCGGCCTCAACCAGATGACCTCGAACAGTTCGTTCGGCAGTTCGGTGATCACGCTCCAGTTCGTACTCAACCTCAACATCGACGTAGCCGAACAGGAAGTGCAGGCCTCAATCAATGCGGCTTCCACCTATTTGCCCGCGGATCTGCCCAATCCCCCGATCTATAGCAAGACCAATCCCGCCGACGCTCCGATTCTGACGCTGGCCTTGACCTCGACGCAGCTTCCGTTGACCCAGGTAGAGGATCTAGCCGACACCCGGCTGGCCCAGAAGATTTCGCAGGTCTCGGGCGTTGGAATGGTCAGCATCAGCGGCGGACAGAAGCCGGCGGTGCGCGTTCAGGCCAACCCGACCGCGCTGGCCTCCTATGGCCTGAGCCTCGAGAACCTTCGCAGTGCCATCGCGGCGGCCAACGTCGACGAGGCCAAGGGAAACTTCGACGGCCCGCAGCAAGCCTACACGATCGGCGCTAACGACCAATTGCTTTCGAGCGCGGACTATCGGCCCCTGGTCGTGGCCTATCACAACGGCGCGCCGGTGCGGCTGGAGGACGTCGCCCGGGTCATCGACGATGCCGAGAACGTCAAGCAGGCGGCCTGGATGAATACCGAGCCGGCGGTGATTCTCAACATTCAGCGGCAGCCCGGTGCCAACATCATCACGGTAGTGGACAGGGTCAAGGCGCTGTTGCCGCGTCTGCAAAGCTCGCTGCCCGGATCGGTGAAGGTTACCGTGCTCACCGATCGCACCACTACGATTCGGGCCTCGGTGCAGGACGTGGAGTTCGAGTTGCTGCTCACGATTGCGCTGGTGGTGATGGTCATCTTTCTGTTCCTGCGCAATCTGTCGGCGACGATCATTCCCAGCGTCGCGGTCCCGCTTTCGCTGGTCGGTACGTTCGGCGTGATGTACCTGCTCGGGTATAGCCTCAACAATCTCACGCTGATGGCGCTGACGATCTCCACAGGTTTCGTCGTGGATGACGCGATCGTCATGATCGAGAACATCTCCCGCTTTATCGAGGAAGGCGAGGGACCACTCGAAGCCGCGCTGAAGGGTTCCCAGCAGATTGGCTTCACCATTCTGTCGTTGACCGTCTCGTTGATCGCGGTGTTGATTCCGCTGCTCTTCATGGGCGATATCGTGGGCCGCTTGTTTCGTGAATTCGCGATCACCCTCGCCGTCACGATACTGGTTTCGGCGGTGGTCTCTCTGACCTTGACGCCGATGATGTGCGCGAGACTGCTCCATCATACGCCCGAGGTCGAACAAGGGCGGTTCTACCGCGTGACCCAGCGAATGTTCGACGCCACCATCGAGTACTACGGCACGACGCTGCAGTGGGTGCTGCGCCATCAGGATGCGACGCTGACAGTAGCGGTGGGCACGCTCGTCCTGACGATCCTTCTCTACATCGTCGCGCCGAAAGGATTCTTTCCAATACAGGATACCGGCGTGATCCAGGGTGTTTCGGAATCGTCGCCGTCGGTGTCCTTCCCCGCGATGGTACAGCGGCAACAGGCGCTGGCGAAGGTGATTCTGAACGACCCCGCGGTCGAGAGCCTGTCGTCGTTCATCGGCATAGACGGGACCAACACCACGGTTAACAGCGGTCGGTTCCTGATCAACCTAAAGCCGCTGGCGCAACGCAAAGTCAGTATCGGCAAGGTGATCGATCGCCTGCAGACGCAACTTGCCAAGGTTCAGGACATCACGCTGTTTCTGCAACCGGTGCAGGATCTGACCGTGGAGGACCGGGTCAGCCGGACGCAGTATCAATACAGCCTGGAAGATCCCAACGTGGATGAGTTGAACAACTGGACCGCCAAACTGCTGGCGAAGCTCGGCACGTTGCCCGAGCTTCGGGACGTTGCGACCGATCAGCAGAACAACGGTTCGCAAGTTCAAATGGTAATCGATCGCGGCACGGCTTCGCGCATGGGAATCACGCCCCAGATGATCGATGACACGCTTTACGACGCGTTCGGGCAGCGGCAGGTATCCACCATATTCACGCAATTGAACCAGTATCACGTGATACTCGAGGTCGATCCCGAGTTTCAGAGCAGCCCGCGTTCGCTCAAAGATATTTATCTATCTTCGCCTACGGGAGGGTCGGTGCCGCTCAGCACTTTCGTCCACTTCGAACCGAGCAACGTTCCATTGGTCGTTAGCCATCAGGGACAATTTCCGGCGGTCACGATTTCTTTCAACCTGGCGCCCGGCTATTCGCTTGGCAACGCGGTAACCGCGATCGAGGCGGCTCAGAGCGAGATCGGGATGCCCGCCAGTATCGCAACCGCATTCCAGGGCACCGCGCAGGCCTTTCAGGTGTCGTTGAGAAACGAGCCACTTTTAATTCTGGCGGCGCTGGTCACCGTCTACATCGTCCTCGGCGTGCTGTACGAAAGTTATATTCATCCGATCACGATTCTCTCGACCTTGCCGTCAGCGGGTGTCGGCGCGATTCTCGCCCTGCTGATCTGCGGCAATGACCTCAACGTGATTGCGCTTATTGGCATCATCCTGCTGATCGGTATCGTCAAGAAAAACGGCATCATGATCGTCGACTTCGCCCTCGATGCTCAGCGCAAGGAAGGCAAGTCCGCCCCCGAAGCGATCTACCAGGCGTGCCTGCTGCGCTTTCGCCCGATCATGATGACCACGATGGCGGCGCTGCTCGCCGGCTTGCCGTTGGCGCTTGGCACCGGCACCGGTTCGGAGTTGCGCCGTCCGCTCGGAATCGCGATGGTCGGCGGACTGCTGTTGAGTCAACTGTTGACGCTGTATACGACCCCGGTGATTTTTCTCGCCTTCGAGCGCCTCGCAGCCCGTACGGCAAAGGCGCCCGATGAGGGCGCCTACCGGGAGCCCGCCACCTCGCGCGCCTCATGAGCTTCTCCGAGACCTTCATACGCAGGCCCGTTGCGACCACGCTTTTGACCGTGGCGATCGCACTTGCGGGAGCAGCGGCATTTCGGATGCTGCCTGTGGCGCCTTTGCCGGAGGTCGATTTCCCAACCATCCAGGTTAGCGCAGGCCTGCCCGGCGCCAGTCCCGAGACGATGGCGTCTTCCGTGGCGACTCCGCTGGAGCGCCAATTCGGGCGTATCGCGGGGCTGACCGAACTTACGTCGACCAGCGCGCTTGGCACCACTAGCGTCGTCCTGCAGTTCGACCTGAACCGTAACATCGATGCGGCCGCGCGCGACGTGCAGGCTGCCATCAACGCGGCGCGCGGCCAACTGCCCGCCAATCTGCCGAGCAATCCGATCTACAAAAAGGTGAATCCGGCCGATGCGCCTATTCTGATCCTGGCGCTGACCTCCAAGACCCTGCGCCGCGGGCTCATCTATGACGCGGCCAGTTCGATCCTGGCCCAGAAGCTCTCCCAGATTCAGGGTGTTGGCCAGGTGACGGTGGGCGGCAGTGCGCTGCCCGGAGTCCGCGTCGAGCTTAACCCCAACGCATTGAATAACTACGGAATCAGTCTCGAGCAAGTCCGCAATACGTTGAGCAAGGCCAACGCGAACCGTCCCAAGGGCGAGGTGGCCGACCAGACTAATGCGTGGGCGCTCAGCGCCACCGACCAACTGCTCAGCGCGGACCAGTACCGCCCGCTGATCGTCGCCTACAACAACGGCGCCGCCGTCCGCCTTTCCGACGTCGCCGACGTGCTGGATTCGGTTGAAGACGTGCGCAACGCGGGAATGGTCGATGGCACCCCGTCGGTCATGATCATCATCTTCCGGCAACCCGGAGCCAATATCATCGACGCGGTGGACCGGGTGCTCGCGGCGCTGCCCCAGTTGCAGGCCTCGATCTCCCCGGCGATTGATATGTCCGTGGTTCTCGACCGGACCACGACCATCCGCGCGTCGGTCGACGACGTCGAGTTGACGCTGCTCATCTCGATCTCGCTGGTCATCCTGGTGGTCTTTCTTTTCCTGCGAAATCTGCGTGCCACGATGATTCCAGGCGTGGTCGTGCCGATTTCGCTGATCGGAACCTTCGGTGTCATGTACCTGTGTGGCTACAGCCTCGACAACTTGTCACTGATGGCGCTTACCATTTCGACCGGCTTCGTCGTGGACGATGCGATCGTGGTGATCGAGAACATTTCCCGCTACCGCGAACAGGGCATGGCGCCCTTCGAGGCGGCCGTGCGCGGGGCGCGCGAAATCGGCTTCACGGTGGTCTCGATCAGCGTCTCGCTGGTCGCGGTGTTCATCCCGATTTTGCTGATGGGCGGAATCGTCGGACGCCTGTTCCGCGAATTCGCGGTCACCCTGTCGGCGGCGGTCGCGGTTTCGATGGTCGTTTCGCTGACCACCACGCCGATGATGTGCGCCAAGCTGCTGCGGCCGGAGGCGGACGAGCCGCGCGGGAAATTCTACCGGGCGAGTCAGACTGTCTTCGACCAGGCCTTGGCTGGATACTCAGTTGGCCTCTCGTGGGTGCTCAGGCATTCGCGCCTGACGCTCGCAATCGCCTTGGCGACGCTCGGACTCAGCGTGTACCTGTTCTCGGTCATTCCCAAGGGCTTCTTCCCGCAGCAGGACACCGGGCGCCTGATGGGCGCAATCCTGGCAGACCAGGACACTTCGTTTCAGGCGATGCGCGATCGGCTGACGCAGTTCGTTGACATCATCAAGGCCGATCCGGCCGTAGATCACGTGATCGGATTTGCCGGCGGCAACGCCGGCAGCACCAACTCGGCCCGCATGTTTATCGCTCTCAAGCCGCTGGGCGCGCGCAAGCTCAGCGCCGATCAGGTGATCGCGCGGCTGCACCGGAAGACCTCCCACATCGCGGGCGCGACTCTCTACCTCCAGGCCACGCAGGACCTGCGGATTGGCGGCCGCTCGAGCAACGCGCTCTATCAGTACACCTTGCAAGGATCCGACTTGCAGGAGCTGAACCAATGGGCTCCGCGCCTGCTTCAGAAAATGCGCGGGATGCCGATTTTGACCGACGTCAACAGCGACCAGCAGAATAGCGGCCTGCAGGCCTCGCTTCTGGTCGACCGCGATATGGCATCGCGCCTTGGACTTACGCAGCAGGTGATCGACGATACCCTGTACGACGCCTTCGGCCAACGGCAGGTATCGACTATGTATACGCCGTTGAACCAATATCACGTCGTGATGGAAGTCGCGCCCAAGTACTGGCAGAACCCCGCCTCGCTATCGCAGATCGACGTGCGTTCGACCAACAACGCCCAGGTCAAACTGACTACCTTTACGCATTACCAGCCCGCCACGACGGCGCTCTCGGTGAACCACCAGGGGCAGTTTCCCTCGGTCACGATCTCGTTCAACCTGACTCCGGGCGTCTCGCTGGGCCAGGCGGTCGAGGCAATCGATGCACTCCAGCGCAACCTCGGGCTTCCCGGCAGTATCCACGGCAGCTTCGCGGGAACCGCGCAGGCCTTTCAGGACTCGCTCGCGAGCGAACCGATGCTGGTCCTCGCCGCGTTGTGCGCCGTCTACATCGTGCTGGGGATCCTCTATGAGAGTTATGTTCATCCGATCACGATTCTCTCGACGCTGCCGTCGGCCGGGGTCGGCGCGCTGCTGGCTCTGATGATTTGCCGCATCGATCTGACCGTGATCGCGCTCATCGGGATCATCCTGCTTATAGGCATCGTCAAGAAAAACGCGATCATGATGATCGACTTTGCCCTGGAGGCCGAGCGCAGGCATGGTAAGCCCGCTCTGGAAGCCATTCGAGAGGCTTGCCTGCTGCGCTTCCGGCCGATCATGATGACCACGATGGCGGCGCTGCTCGGCGCGCTGCCGCTGGCCGTAGGTACCGGCACTGGTTCGGAACTGCGCCGTCCGCTCGGAATAGCGATCGTTGGCGGCTTGATCGTCAGCCAGATGCTCACGCTGTTCACGACCCCGGTGATCTACCTGTACATGGAACGGCTGCGGTTGTGGGGTGAAAACCTGCGCAGACGCATTTCGCGCAAGCCCGCGATCAGGCCGGAAATCGCCGGCGTCTAGCTAGTCACGCCGCTCGTCGAACCTGCCGCATAGTTCCACGCCCTTCGCCTTCCCTTACAACATGAAGTGGCGTTTCAGTCCAACCGCTCGAATCTGAGACGCACTTCGTTGGTGGTTCTGTAGGGGACCAAACAGTCGCATCGCTTGGCCTAACTTTACTTTCGATGATCACGGTCGAAGCGCTCTCTGGATAGCGCTGCCGGTACAAGCATACATTTCGCGTCAGAGTTATCAGCGTGCGGCGGGTGATAGGCAGCAACTGCTGGAAGTGTCGCACATGATCGGTAAGAGATTAATCCGCCAATTGTGCGGAATTGATCTAACGAGGTTAGGTAATGTCGCGAATCTTTGCGTCGTTGCTGGTGCTGATTGGTGTCGCGGTCGTTGCCGGGCCGGTGCGCGCCGCCGGTAAACCACGGCCCAATATCCTTTTAATCGTGATGGACGATATAGGTATCGACCAGTTGGCGTTATTCGGGTACGGCGGCGCGACTCCAGCGGCCATGCCTAACATAACGGCGATCGCACAAGCCGGAATTAGATTCCGTAACTTCTGGTCGATGCCGGCGTGCTCGAACGGCCGTGCCACGCTTTTCACCGGCCGCTATCCGTTTCGCACTCATGTTTTCACCGCGCTGGGTAACAATGATCTTGCGAACTTCATGGTCAACCCGAATGAGACAACTTTGCCCAGGTTGCTCAAACAACGCGGTTACAAAAGCGCGCTGTTCGGCAAGTTCCATCTCGGGATACAGAGCAACAACCCGTACGGCTATGGCATGGTACAGGCGCTGGGCTTTGATTATTTCGACGGCTGGCTGGACGCCACCGGCGATCCGTCGTCGATCGATCAAACCGCTGGCGGCGTGTCACCTCCGGGCACCTGGTCGTGCGGCTTCGTCCGGGACGCAGCCCATGGCGGCGCGGACACGGGCGCCTGCTACGCCGGCAATAATACTTGCGAAGTGATTACTAAGTCCGGGACGGAGGCCCCCGGCCGTGTCTGTCGAGACGCCGGCGGCATCTTTGATCCGAACCAGGCGTGCAGTGACCCGGCACCTGGCTATATTAACTTTGCCACGCTGAGTGGACACTATGTTTCGCCGCTCGTGATCAACAATGAGGACGGATCGATCGAGCAGGTGCCGCCGACCGACATTCGCTCACGTACGTTTCGCGGGACGGAGCCGGTCGACGCCGCGATTAACTGGATCAATCAGCAGCCCGCGGACCAGCCATGGGTAGTAAGCTTGGCTTTCGCGACGACACATACGCCCGTGCAACAACCGCCGGAGTCATTGCTGCCCATAGCGGAACCAGACACCAGCAATCTCGACTGCTCCAGCACGATCGACCAAAGAACCCTGACGAACCAGATGGAGGAAGCGCTCGACGCGGAAGTGGGGCGGCTATTGGTCGCAACCGGGCTGGCCAGCCGCGGCCAAAGCGGACGGCTGGTCTATCATCCTAAGAAAACCAACACCGTTGTCGTTCTGGTCACCGACAACGGAAGCCTGGGGAGCGTAGTGAAGGTACCGTTTGATGCGACCCGTTCGAAATCTACCGTCTATCAGACCGGCGTATGGTGTCCTGCGATCGTGGCTGGCCCGCAAGTCGTGCAGCAGGGCCGCAATGTGAGAGCGATGGTCAATATCGCAGACCTTTATCAGCTGTTCGGCCAGCTCGCTGGCATCGCCGTGGACAAGAGCGTTCCACGAACCGTCGACTCGGTGTCCATGCTTCCGTATCTGGTCAATCCAGCACAGCCCAACATCCGGAAAACGAATTTTACCGAGATCGGCACGAACCTGCACGCCAACGGCGAAATCAACGGGCCCTGCCAATACAATACCACCACCTGCACGCAGATCGCTCCGACGAAAAGCGTATGCGAGGACAACAGCGGCATATGGTGGGGCGCCGGCGCCACGGATCCCAGCACCGCGGGCATTCCATCGAGCGGATTGAAGTTATGCTGTGACGTGGCCGTATGGCAGGCCAACCACGCCCAGACAATTTCCACCGACATCTATCCGTTGGAGGCGTTCGCGATGCGCAACGATCGTTACAAGCTGGTGATCAATGATTACCAGGCTTACGACACGGCCTCCAACTCGTGCGTCGCCACGTCGACCAAGGAGTTTTACAGGATCAACGAAGACGTTCCTGTTCCGAAGCTCGACACGTCGGATGCCAACTTGTTGGCATCCGGAGCGAAGCTCGGGCCGCAGCAGCAGAAGAACTACGATTCCTTGACTGCACAGTTGAGGACGCTCCTGACGTCGCAGCCCGCGTGCCCTGGCGATATTAATCTCGATGGGGTCGTGGACTACCTGGATATCGTGGACTGGGAGATGTTCCAGGAGCTTTCGCTCGGCAACTCGAGCTGGGCCGACCTTAACCTGGACGGACTGACCGACGGTTCCGATCTGGCGATAATCCTCCAAAACCAGGGAGCCTGTCCCGGGTAGCCAGGAACGTACGCTTCAACATGGCTGCGTGGATGAGAACTTGCGCCCGCCTCCAGTACCGCTTTAGTATCTGGCGATAATTTCGTTGCCGAACTCACGAATCATTTCGCGGCTGTCCGTCCCGGTCAGACGGAGCGCGATTCCTGTCACGCCGGACTCTTCGAGTTCCTTGATGCGTTCGATTACGGCCGGCGCCGGTCCGGTCACGGTCGTCGCCTCGAGCAGTTGCCGGGTGACGTACTGTTCCTCGCCTGGCTTGGTGAAGATTAGATGCCCCAGGTGAATCTCCTGATACCGTTTCTCCCAGGGTGTTTTCATCTTCATTATGTATTCGTCGAAATAACGCTTGGCTAACGGCTGAAACTCCGGAGGCGCAAAGGGACCAATCGGAGTGTTTTCCGGATGCCAGATGGTATGCAGGCTAAGCGCGCCCCAGGAGCCCAGGCGAGCGAAGACCCGGGGCGACATGATGTCTTCTCCCTGGCGCAATACGCAGCCGGCCGTTACGATCACCGTTGGGATCCGTTCCAACTTCCGGCCGGCGCCTTTTGCCGCATCGCGAATCTCGGAAAGTCCGTTTCGGATCATCCCAGGGTCCGCGCCCACCGTAATCCAGCCGTCGCCTACCTCGCCCACGACGCGGATGGCCTTGGGCAGATTGGCTCCAACGTAGATTGGAACCGGGTCCTTGACGTTGATGAAACCCATCTCGGGATGCAGCAGACGTACCGCGCGCTCGCGATCGTCTTCGCGATAGAGCGCCTCCTTCCCGGCCAGCAGCTTGCGCAATACCTTGACTTCCTCGGCCAGAACTTTAAGTGGCGTGGCCGGCATCCCCATGACATTGCGCGCGCTGAAACCACTTCCTATACCGGCGATCACGCGGCCGGGGGCGAGTTCGTTAATCGTCGCCAGGGCGGACGCGCTGACGGGCGCGGCCCGGTTGCCCGCGCATAGCACGAAGGTTCCCAGCACCGATGAACGCGAATGCTCGGCCGCCAGCGCCATGGTGGCGAAGATGTCGCTGTAACACATGTGCGAATCGTCGAACCACGCGTGGCTGAAGCCGTATTCCTCGGCCATCTTCACGTCCTGCCAGGCGCGAATATAAGTTGGATAGCTGATTCCGAATTGCATTTTTGCAGCCTCCTCGCAGTCGAATCGTAGGAAGCCCGGCAGGCGGCGAGTACGCCCTCAAACCGTGTTGGCGTCCTGCCCTTTCGATAGCGTTACCCGCGGACAAACGCAACGTCGGACGTGTCGATGAGTGAAACCGGCGTTACGGGGTGGGTGCTCCTTATGCGGCGAACTATCGCGACTCTCCGGTTGTCCGCGGCTCCGCGAAGTGTTTAAGATTCAACGAGGCCGCCGCATTTGGCGGAACCTTAGCGCGAAATTCGCAGGAGCATCTAAGGAGTATTCTAATGAGCATCAAGCATCTTGCCGCAACCTCCCCCGCCGACGAGATCGCTGCCGCGCTCACCGAGGATGGAGCCGCGATAGTCGACGCTTTGGCGCCCGCGTCCGTGATGGACCGGGCGGCGCAGGAAATGCAGCCATATATCGATGCGACGCCCATCGGGCGTGATGATTTCGCGGGACGCCGCACGCGCAGAACAGGCGGGTTGATCGCGCGCTCCGAAACCTGCCGCGACCTGGTGATGAATCCGCTCGTGCTGTCGGTGGCCAAGAAGATGTTGGCGCATGCCGCGACTTTCCAAGTCCATCTGACTCAGGTCATTACGATCCAGCCCGGGGCGGAGGCTCAAGCAATTCATCGCGACCAATGGGTATTCAATTTTTTTCAGTTCCCGAAAGGCTTCGAGGTCCAACTCAACACGATTTGGGCGATGACTGATTTCACGGCGCAAAACGGCGCCACCCTCGTCATTCCCAAGAGCCATCTGCTCGATGACGGTTTGAAGTTCGAAGAAAAGGACGCCGAGCCAGCCGCGATGGCCAAGGGGTCGGCGCTTTTTTACACCGGAAGCGTCTATCACGCCGGCGGCGCCAACCGCTCGGATACGACTCGAAGCGGTATCAATCTCACCTACAGCCTCCCATGGCTGCGACAGGAAGAGAACCAATACCTGTCGGTGCCCTTTGCGGTCGCGGCAACTTTGCCGGTCGAATTGCTGCGCTTGATGGGATATTCGTACGGCGGCTATGCGCTCGGCTACGTGGACGACGTTCGCGACCCAATCAAGGTGGTGAAGCCCGACTTCACCAAAACTCGCGCAACCAATCCTGTGGACGCCGAGTCTCGCTTTCGCGATCAAGCCAAACAGTGGCGGGGCGAAGACAAGAACGCCTGACGATTCGCACGCTCGGCCTCGATGTATTGAAATCCCTGTCCACGCTCGCTTGACAACCCAAACCGGTGTGTGTCAGCGTCCGAACGAACGTTCGGACGGATAATCATCGACCGGTACGCGACACTCCGATGGATGCCCGCAGACTTACCCCGAAGCGAACGAAAGCGTTGAAGCCCGCTGTCAGTACGCGGAGCAGAATCGACGATGGGGCGGCCCAACTCTTCGTCCGCAACGGCTACGACGGCACCTCGATGCGCGATCTGGCGCGTAATCTGGGCCTTCGCCCCTCCAGCATTTATGGCCACGTGAAGAGCAAGCAGGAACTGCTTTTCCGGGTTATGGAACGGCTTATGGATGAAGTGCTCGCTCGCGCCAACGAAGCATTGAAAGCGGGCGGCGAGCCCGAAGAGTTGGTGCGGAGATTGGTCGTCACCAATATCTGCCAGCCGGGACCTTATGAAACGGCACTGTTGCAGTCAGAACTTAAGAATCTGCAGCCGTCGCATCGTGCCTCGATAGCTCGCAAACAAAGGGAATATCGCAATCTCTGGCTCGACGTTCTAGACCACGGGCAGAAACGCGGCGTCTTCAGGATCAAGGATCCGAAGCTCGCCTTTTTGGGAATTGACGGGGCGCTCATCCATATCGAGCGATGGTTCAATCCCTCGGGTCGATTGACGCGTCTGGACGTGGCCGAGGTGTTCGTCGACTGGGTCCTGAACTCTCTGGGCTTTCAACGGCCGGCAAAGCGCCGCAGCGGAGACATTGGTAATGCGAAAAGGACAAAACTACGTCGATAGCCTCAGGCATCTAAAGAGCCGAGTTTTCGTTCAAGGCCAGCTGGTCGACAACCTGGCGGAGCATCCCCTGTTCCAATCGACCATATTCGCATGGGGCAAATGGGTATGCGATGCCGCGTTCGAGCCGAAGTTGCGGAGCCTCATGACCGCAAAATCCGAACTGACCGGCGAAGACGTGCACATTTTCTGGCACATTCCCAACGACACCGCCGGCTTGCTCCAGAATTTCGACGCGGCGATCAAGCTGGCCGAGCGCGTACCGATTTCCGGATACACCAGTATCGCACGGGACGAGCTCGCTGGGCTTCTGTCGGTCCTGCCCGAGGTCGATCGAAAATACGAAACCGATTACAGCGGACGTCTCAAGGAATATCTGCGTAGTTTTCAGCGTCGTCAGGTTATCGGCTCTGCCGCCATCACCGATGTAAAAGGCGACCGCAATCTCCGCCCTTCGCAACAGCCCGACCCGGATATGTATCTGCGCATAGTCGAGCGAAGAAAAGATGGCATCGTCGTGCGCGGAGCGAAGGCCCACACCAGCGGCGGCGTGGTCTGCGAGGAATTGATCGTGATCGCGCAGCGCGCGATGCGTGACGACGACCGCGATTATGCGGTCGCCTTTGCCATTCCGGTCGACACTCCGGGTATCACCCTGGTCGCGCGCGGCATCGGGATGCCGCCCGACGCGCAGCAGGCTCCATTAAGTCATAGCGGCGCCGTGGTCGAATCTCTGACCATCTTTGACGATGTGTTTGTGCCCACGGAGCGGATATTTCTGTGCGGCGAAACTGAATTCTGCGGTGACGTAGCCAATAACTTCGCCACCATCAATCGTCACGGCTACCTGGGAACGGATTACGGCAAGTTGGAACTGTTTATTGGCGCCGCGGCTCTCATTGCGGAGTACAACGGAGTCGCTGACAAACCTCACATCCGTGACAAGATTGCGGAGATGATCAAATTGGCCAGCGCGATCTATGCGCTCGGAATCGCAGCCGCGATGAAAAATACCATAATCAACGGCGTCGCCTTCCCCGATGCGGTGATGACCAACGCGGGGAAGCACCTGACTATGGAGGCTCATTACATCTGCGCCCGTCTGCTCAACGAAATCGCCGGTGGCGCCGCGGTAACGATGCCGTCGGTGATGGATTTGAAGAATCCGGAAGTGGCTCCGTATATAGAGAAGTATTTCAAGGCGGCTCCTGGAGTCTCAGTGGCCGATCGGATCAAGCTTTTTCACTTCATCGGGGACCTGTGTTCCTCGGAGTACGCGGGATGGTGGTACAACGAGATTATCCACGGGTCGGGATCGCCGGCCGCGGAGCGGGTGCAGATGTATCGCGAATTCGACCTTGAAACGACCAAGCAACTGGTGAGGGCGCTTATCAATTAAATAAAACTAGAATCGCGGCCTGAAAAATTAAAATCGCGTCCTCCCAGGCGCAACGAAGACCGTTGTCCAGCCCAGCCCCAGACGATCGGGTCGCGCCCTCCGAGCTGCGGCTACGCCACCTTCTTCGCCGTGAGGTTCTTGTAGACCGCGGTCTCAAAATCAATGTAGCCGGTGAAGGAGACCGGATCCGCGAAGGGCAGGATTTGCGTCGCCCAGAAGCCGCCGATGCCGTTTTGCCGATCGATCCAGTAGAACAGATTGCCAAGGCCAGCCCAGCCGATCGCGCCTGCCGGGCGCCCAGTCGGTGCGTCCGTATCGTTAACCATGAAAGTCAACGCCCAGGATTTTGACAAGCCGGGGAAGAACTCGGCGTCGTTCGAGAGCGAGCGATCAATGCCTGGCAGCATTTTGATCTTCTTGTCACCGAGGCCGTTTTTCACCGCCATGCGCACGGTTTCGGCTGTCAGCACACGCCCGTTATCGCCCGCGCCGTCGTTGAGCCAGCAGCGGATGAAGCGCATGTAATCGCCGACTGTCGCGTACAGTCCATGGCCGCCCATTTGGACTTCGGGCACCTGGGTCAGCTCGAAATGCATTGGCGTCAACGACCCGTCAGCGCCGCGCGCGTGAACGTCGGTCAGGCGCGCGCGCATCGACGCGGAAAGCGTAAAGCCGGTGTCGTTCATACCGAGCGGCGCAAAGATGCGCTCCTGAAATATTTCGCCCAGGCGTTTGCCGCGCACCCCTTCGACCACCTGCCCGCACCAGTCGATACTGCTGCCGTATTCCCAGCTTTCACCGGGATCGAACAGCAACGGCGTCATGAGCGATGCTTTCGATCCAGTGATTACGCCAGGTTGTCCATGTTCCTGGGCCAGACGATAGTAAGTCTCGCTGAAAATATCGTAGCCAAAGCCGGCGGTATGCAACATCAGCATGCGCGTCGTGACGTCGCGCCTGGGCGCGCGCAATCGGGGTTTGCCAGCGCTATCGAAGCCGTCGATCACCTGAAGCTTGCCGATGTCAGGCGCGTAATTTTTCGCCGGTGCGTCGAGATCAAGCTTGCCTTCCTCGACCGCTTGCAACACCGCGGTGCCGGTGATCGCTTTGCTCGTCGAGAAAAGGGCGAAGACGCTGTCGGTCGTCATATCGTCGCCGCCCATCACGCGCTGGCCGGCCGCTCCTTCGTAGAAATTGCCGCGCTGGTCCGTCGCCATAGCGACGACGCCCGGAACCCTTGGATTGGACTTGATGACGCAATTCAAGATCGCGTCGCCCGCCGATTTGAAACTATCCATGTGGAACTTCCTTTTTACTGTCCAGCAGGAGCATCTCCGGCGCGATCAGAAGATCTCAAAATACTCACGCTGCTCCCACTCGGTGACTTCGAGTTCGAAGCGCGCAACCTCGGCTTCCTTGATGAGCGAATGGTATTCGATGAACGTGTCGCCGAGCCCGGCGCGCAGGCACGAGTCTTTGCGCAGCGCCGCGATTGCCTCGGGGAGCGAGCGCGGTAGCATCGGCGCCGCCGCTTCATACGGCTCGTCGGTCGGTGGTCCCGGGTCGAGTTGGCGCTCGAGCCCGTCGAGACCCGTGAGGATTTGCGATGCCATGTAAAGGTACGGATTCGCGGCAGGCTCGCCCGCGCGATTCTCGAGCCGTGTCGCTGAATCACCCGGCCCCCCAAGCGCGCGGACCATCACGTTGCGATGGTCATGTCCCCACACTGCCCGGTCGGGCGCCAGCGGATGCCGGCCGTAGCGCCGGTATCCGTTGATGGTCGGCGTCGCAAGTGCGGCCGCACCCGGCGCGTGCGCAAGAAGTCCGGCAAGGTAGTGCTGTCCGACCGGTGACAGGACTTCGCCGCCGGCCGGGACGAACGCGTTGGCGCCGGTGCATGTGTCGCGCAGCGACTGATGCATATGCCAGCCGCTGGAGAATACGTTCGGAATTCGCGGCCGGCACATGAAGCTCGCAAGATAGCCGTGACGGCGGCAGACCTGCTTCATCGCGCTGCGCGCCAGCATCATCATGTCGGCCGGCTCAAGCCCCTGGCGCGGCTGGAACGTGAACTCGCACTGGCTCGGTCCATATTCGACCTCGAGCGTGCGCAACGGCAGCCCGAGCCCCATGATATTGCGGCGCAGAATTTCGAGCACAGGATCGAGCTGGTCGTAACGCAACTCCGTCAGATGTTGATAACCCTGAGTGAGGAGGCTGACCTCGGGCGGTGGCCCCGGCTGGCCGGCATCGCCGAGCTGCAGCCGCTGATTTTCGATCTTGAAGATGTGAAATTCGACTTCGAGCCCCGCCACGTAATCGAAGCCGGCGTCGCTCAGGCGCTCCAGCGCGCGCCGATATAGATATCGAGTGGATATCGGAACCGGTTGGCCATTGGTGAAATACAGGTCGCACAGCAGCCAGCCCGTGGCCGCCGCCCACGGTAGAACATGGAACGTGGCCGGGTCTGGAACGATTACTACGTCGGCTGCCGCTTCCATGTCGCGCTTGCTGAAGCCGGCGCCGCTCAGCGACAAGACAGCGGGGACGGTGCGATGCGCGGTGTCCTTCGCCAGCAGGGTCATCGGGAAGGTGCTTCCCTCGCGCATCATCCGCGGCAATTCGTCGGCGACCACCGTCTTGCCGCGCAACACGCCATGCTGGTCAGCGAAGGACAGCCGCACAACCTCGAGCTTTTGCGCTTCGACGAGCTTCTCGACCTCGTTCGCCGCTTTCGACCGTTCGTCGGTCCAGAGGCCATGACGTTCGACGAAACTCATCGCGCTCCGCGTCTTCGCATGCGCTGCTTCTACTTCAGATAGTCGCCCGGCCGGCGCCTCATTCAGCGGGATGCATCACCGCCCAGCGCGAGTCTTTTCGGCGTTTGGCATCGAATTCCCGCCAATACGATTCGAGCGCCCGGCCGTCAGCGATCCCATCAAGCGTGATCGGACCACGGATGCGCTCCGCGGCGGCTTCATCCAGGACCATCAACGGCCGTTTGCCTTGCGCCGCCCGTTCGATTGCGTCGATGAGGATTCGGCGATAAACTGCGATAGCTTTGTCCGACGCGCCGAGGTGCTCCCGCGTGCGATCCTGAATCGGTCCCTGCGACTCGACCGCCCACTGGTCGTGCACGTTAATGTCGTCGCCCATGCCCGTGTAGGTCTGGCGCCGCTGCTCCGCCGGGTTGAATCCATAGTCGTTGGTGGCGTTGAGCCGTGGCTTGTAGTCCGGAAGCGTATACAGTTCGAGTCGATGGCGGCGCATCGCTTCCTTATCGACCGGATCGCCAAAGCTGGTGAAGATCGCGTACCAATAGCAACTCACATCGTCGATCGGAACTTGCCATTGGGTAACCGTCATCTCGGGACTCAACGGGACTACGAAGGCGTTAGGAAATAGCAAATTCGTCACGCGTATGTGAGTTCGCAAGTCATCGATCGCGCGCAGGGTTATGATTCGAAAGCCGTAATCCGTGTATTCAGTGTCGATTTGCGGGCGCGGATACTCACGCATGATTTTCGTCATCGGCAGCGCGGAGTCTGCCGACGTACTGCGAAACTGTATTCCATAATTTCCCGCCGGATTATGGTCCTCGAAAAAACGGTGCAGGAACGAAGCGTGGGCGGGATCGATACCGACCTCGAGCGTTTGGAGCCAGTTGCACGCTACATGCCCCTTGAACGCGAAGGTGTAGGATTCGGGAGCGATGAAACAGTCAAAATGCGGGAACGCGGGCGGTTCGCCGGGGCCTAAATAGGCGTACAGGATGCCGCTGCGTTCGCGGACCGGGTAGGCGTTGTGGCGAATCTTGGTGTAGAGCTTGCTCCCCTCCGGTTCTGCCGGGGTGTCGAGACATTGTCCGCCAACGTCAAACAACCAGCCGTGAAACGCGCAGCGCAGTCCTCCGTCTTCGAGCCGCCCGAAGGCCAGGTCCGCGCCGCGATGTGGACAGACGCGGTCGACGAGTCCATAGCGGCCGTGCTCGTCGCGAAAGAGGACCATCTTCTGACCCAACAGCTCGATCGCCTTGACCGGACGCTCCGCCGGAAATTCTTCAACCAGTGCGGCAGGCTGCCAATAGAGCCGCATCAGCTTTCCGGCCGGCGTCTCCGACCCGGTCCGGGTGATCAGCTCGTTGCGCTGCACGCTCATCATGGAAGATGCCCTGGCCTGCGCGATGCGCAGCCCCTCATCCGCTCAGCTAGTTGCAATCGAGTTTATCAAGGCCGATACGGCGGTTACAAACCAGCTTACCGACGGCGGACGGCTGCTTCAGAGTTTCGGGATCACGTCGCTCGCCAGCAGTTCCAGATGCTCCATTTCATCGAAGACCGGATTCAACAACAGGTGCTGCGCTCCGGCGCTGACGAGCTCGCCCAGCTTGTCAATGCATTCCGCGCGATTGCCCCAAATGGAAACGCGCGAAGCCATATCCGCGTTCTTGTAGCGCATACCAAACCAATCGCGAAGCCGGCGCTCTGCACGCGACCGATCGTTGTCGATGGCGATGTAGACTCGCTTCGAGACCATGAATTCGTTCGGATCGCGTTTCGCTTCGTCAAGAAAGCCCCGCAACAACTCGACCTGCTTGACGAAGTCGGCCGAGGAAGACGAACCGGCGCCCATCCAGCCGTCGCCAAGACGCGCCGCGCGCTTCAAGCCCACAGCGTCACGAGCGCCGAACCATAGCGGGGGATGAGGTTTCTGCGCGGGCTTCGGTTCCATCGGCACGTTCTCAAACCGCCAGAATTCGCCGCTCATCGTCGCCCTGAACTGCGTCCACAGCTCCTTCATGACCTGAAGCCCTTCAACGAACCGACGCCCGCGGCGTTCGCCGGAGACGCCGAAGACCGCCTCGGGCACGTGCGGGCCGCCGATCCCGACGCCGACGATGAGCCGTCCGTGACTCAGTTGATCCAGTGAGGCCAGGGCTTTAGCTAATTGAACGGGGTTGCGAATCACGGTCAGTAGCACGGAGGTGCCTAAGTGAGGTTTCGACGTGAGCGCAGCAGCGTATGTGAGTAGCGTAACCGGTTCAAGGATCGGAGAGTCGCCGATGATTTGCTCCTGGACCCACAAGCCTTCGTAGTCGAGCGCTTCCGCTCGCGGAAGAAACTGGCGGATGAGCGCCGCATCGCTCGCGGGGTCTGCGAAGCTTTGCGGGATTGCGATGCCGCAGGGAATTTTACCTATTGTCATATCACACCATGATCCTTGCAGGGGCGGATTACTTTTTTTGCGATTATCTTATGGTGGATTTCGCGCAGCTGCTCCAATGTGGCCGTCAGTTTTTTGGGATCTCTCTGCGAGTTCGAGCCTCTTATTTCCCCGCTCCTCTGGCGGATAGCACCACACATTGCTCGATTCGCATCGTACATCCAGTCCTCAGGCCCTGTCGGGCGATAGCGGAAACGAAAATCCATCGCGGGCGTGAAACGATGCTAATGACAGGCGGCGGTGCTCTTTCTCAGCTGCCTGCCATGAAAAATCCTTCGATAGAGCGGTTTCCGAAGACGGCCTGAGAGTTCGAATTGCCTGTTCTTTGCCGCCGAGTCTTTAACTATTCAAGTTATTTTAGCACTGATAATCATATTGCTTGGCGCGCGGGAGCACTGGCCGTATATACTGAAAAATGCATATGCCCTTTAATGGTCCATCCACATCATTTTGAAGAGAGAGGCCATGCCATATCTTACCGTGAGCCGATGGCGCCAACTACTGTGACGAAGGCGGCGATTCGCAGTAGCCATAATAACCGGCTACTGTGTTTTTTCCAGAAAGCAGGGCTGTATCGCAAATCCTTCCATGTAATTTATAAAGGTCTTGTGGCTTTATGCTGTCGCTTAACTGGAAATTTCCCTTTCCACACCAGTATTTGTTGGAGGTCGGCGGTTCAATTGTGGTTCCCTTGACATTAAAACACTGAACGTATTGTGTGCTGTTTTGATAAGGAGGTCCGTCTTTCGGTGGTATAAAACCGCTGCCCGTTGGTGCTTCAAAAATATAAACCGCGTTTCTGGGCGGAGTGTTTGCCCCTTTTACTGGAATACCGTTGAAGCCCGGGACTAACGCTCGGCCAAGACTATTTAACCCTTCACTCGTCCAAAACATTGCAACGGAGGCTGGTCCGTTGAAGTGCGTCAAATAAGAGAGTTCGCATCGTAAAAACTCAGGGGTAACGGCTATCAAACCGGCGTCTATGTATACGGGTGGCGTTGAATCCCCACAGATAGATGGATGAATCTGTATGTTGGGTTCGGCGTTCGTCAGGTCATCAGCTAAAGGTCTGGCCGTATAATATGGATTATTTGTGCCTATTAGCCCGTACCGGTCTGGGACCGGTTTGATCGGGCTTACAGAAAACACGTATTTTACCGGGCAATAATCGACTAGCCCTTCGGGAGCTTGAAAATTCTCTATCATTTCGGGGTAAAGATTGGCATGCTCGGTACCCGTCGGTTTAAGTTTAGTTGTACAGTTTGCCCGGGACCCGTCAGGTAGCTTCGCGCCTGGAAAACAAGGGTACGCGGTCACTGGTTCGTTCGAATCTTCGGCATGGCGAAAGGCATAGACAACAGGCATACAGGCTGTTTGTGCGCTCGCGCTTGAGATAAAAGAAAGCAAGCTCCCGCACAAGAACAGCAGCGAATAGATCTGGGTGTATTGTTTTGTCACTATAGTCTTCCTATCACTATTGACCCAGTATTGACCGCAATTTCCGTTTTTAAGCCAAATCAGCTTCGCATTGATACCCCGTAGTTGGCAAACGCAAGTGTCCGCCGAATTTTGAGTCCTTTGAGTCCAAGGAGGCTTGGGCACGGGCCAATTCTGCCTCGCCTTGGTTTATAACTCTGCGACGATTTATCCTACGAAATAGCCGGGTAGCTGCTTCGGGAGCTGCCGCAGCGGCACTTCTTCGATTGTCCCTTGCGCCAGCCTTCCGAGCTGGAACGGTCCATAGCCGGTCCGGATCAGGCGAGTCACCTGTAACCCCAATTGTTCGAGCAGCTTTTTGATTTCGCGGTTTTTGCCTTCGTGGAGCGTCATGGTCAACCAGCAATTGCTGCCCTGGCGGCTGTCGAGCGTCGCCTGGACCGGGCGATAGCGGATGCCATCGATGGTGGGGCCTTTGGCAAGCTTGGCAATCGCCGTTTCATCGGCATGGCCATGAGCCCGGATGCGGTAGGTGCGGGAAATCCCTTGGGCCGGATGTTCGAGATAGCGCGCCAGGCCGCCATCATTGGTCAGGAGCAAAAGCCCTTCGGTGTTGATGTCGAGGCGTCCGACCGAAATCAAACGGGGCAGGGTCTTGGGAAGCGCGGCGAAGACCGTGGGGCGTCCCTGAGGGTCGCGCGCCGTCGTCACGAGTCCGGCAGGTTTGTGATAGCGCCAGATTTTCGATCGCTCCTGAGTCGCTACCGCTTTGCCATCGACCGCCGGCACATCGTCTGCCCCAACCAGAGTTGCGGGATGGGTCACGAGGGCGCCGTTCAGCGTCACGCGGCCCGTTTCGATCAGCCGTTCGGACTCGCGGCGTGAAGCGACACCGGCGCGGGCCAGGAATTTGGCGATCCGTTCCTTTCCCACGCGACGCTTCTCTTCGCAGGCAATCCTTTTTCCCAGGACGTTCCCGCTATCGCGATCAGACGTAATCGGCAGGATCTGATACGCCCGCTTTTTCAAAACCGACCTGACGCTCCCGGCACTTGTTGCACTGACCGCAATGTTTTAGACCGCGCGGAGCCATGCAGGTCAGGGTCGATCCAAGCGGCAGGTGTCTGAATTGTTTTATGAGCTCCCATTTGCGTAGATCGCGGAACGCAGCCTTCACCTCAATGTTGTGATTCAGCCCGCTGCTCAATGCGGACGCGAAGTCGCTGAAGAATTTCGGCGTAGCGTCGGGAAACGGATTTCCAGCCAGCGAGCCGATCGCGATTCTCGAAACGTCGTGCGTGCTGCACCAGACCGCGGCGAGAGCGATCAGAAGAATGTTCCTGCCGGGAAGATATACGGAGCTATCCGACTCCTCCGCTCCCGGCACCGCGTCGCCTGAGACACTCCAGTGGCCGCCGTACATGGTTTCGATTGGCGCCGATAGCGTGGTTATCGCCTTCACATGCGGGTCATTCAAGGCTCGCAGGAACACCCCGAGCGCTTCACGCTCCATCTCCTCCCACGCCAGCCCGCATCGCACATAGATGGGATAGACTTCGGCCGTTTTGGCCTCTTCCGCGAGCAACACGCAGCTATCCAGGCCGCCGCTCGACAAGACCGCGATTCTGTCCAAGCTGTTTCTCCCCACCGATAAGTCGATCTAGTATGGAAGTTTGATGAGCGAACGAAAAGTCTAACACGAGAGCGGATTGCATGGGAACCGAACAGAAAGCCTGGTACGTGAACTTCTTCGGCGATGATTATTTGAACATCTATCGTCATACGTTTACCGCGGAGCGGACCGAAAAGGAGGTTGCCTTCGCGGAGCGACAACTCGGGCTGAAGGCCGGCGCGCGCGTGCTCGATCTATGCTGTGGACCAGGGCGTCACAGCGTGCTTTTGGCAAAACGCGGATACAGAGTGACCGGTCTTGATTTGAGCCAGCCCTACCTCGATCTCGCCCAGCGCGCCGCCACCGACAGCAAGGTGGCGTTCGACACGGTGTCGGCGGACATGCGCGAGATTCCGTTCAATGACTATTTCGACGCCGCCATCAATATGTATTCTTCGTTTGGCTACCTCGAGTCGGAAGCCGAAGATCTGAAAGTCCTCGAGTCCATCTCACGATCGCTCAAGCGGGGAGGGCGGCTCCTGCTGGACATGTTGAACCGTGAATGGGCCGTAGCAAATTATATCCAAAATGACTGGCATGCCGAAACTGACGGAACGTTATATGTCGAGCATCGGGCGCTCGATCTCGCATCGAGCCGCATGCGGGTTAAGTTCATCATTGTCGGTCCCAACGGGGAACGCCACGATTCGATAGGTCACGACATCCGGCTTTACACGCTTACCGAAATGACGCGTCTCCTGGAGCGTGTCGGCCTCGGCGGCCTTGAGGCATGCGGAGGCTTCGACGGCGAACCGTATGGGATCGAATCACGCCGGATGGTCCTCTGTGCCCGGAAGGACGCATAGCTCGTTCGGTCGCAAATGACGCTCGCGGACAAACGTACTATTGTAGTCAAGGCCCGCCGGGCTGCGGTCCTGGTCGTACTATCCGCAGTCGCCTTCGTAGCTTGCACCCCGCCGCGCAAAAGCCCGGCCAGTACTTCCACCTTCCGCGTCGCCTTGCTGACACCGGGGCCGGTCAGCGATGCCGGCTGGAACGCCGCGGCATTCGACGGCTTGCAGCTCATAAAAGAGAAACTGGGCGCTGAAACCGCGTTGGTGCAGACCAGATCGCCCGCCGACTTTGACGATGGATTTCGCGACTTTGCCTCGAGGGGATTTAACCTGATTTTCGCGCATGGTTACGAGTACACAGATTCCGCTATTAGTATCGCGCGAGATTTCCCCCAGGTCTACTTTGTAGTCAGTTCGGGTAGTCAGTCGTCGCGCAACGTCGCGTCGCTAACCTTCAAGTTCGATCAGGCGGCGTACGCCGAGGGCGTACTGGCCGGCGGAGTCACAAAAACCGGAATCGTAGGTGCGATCGGTGGCATCGAACTGCCGTCGATCCGACTGACCTTTGAGGGATTCAGGCGGGGCTTCCTCTCGGTGCGGACAAAAGGACGCTTGCTGGTCAGCTATATCGGCAAATTCGACGACGTGGGAGCCGCTAAAGAGGCGGCCTTGGCGCAAATCAGCCAGGGCGCGGACGTAATCGTTCACGATGCCGACGCGGCGGGATTGGGAGTGTTTGAGGCGGCCGCTCAGACGCACATCCTGGCGTTCGGCGCGATCCGAAACCAAAACGACGTCGTGCCGGGCGTGGTCCTTGCCAGCGCGGTGACTTCGAACGCGCAGGCATTTCTCAAGATTGCGACGGAGGTCAAGAATAAACAGTTCCATCCGGGGATGCTCGAGTTCGGGATGGAGGACGGTATGGTGAAGGTGGTGTTGAATCCGAAACTCGAATCGCGCATCCCGCCCCAGGCGATGAAACAGTTTCTTGCTGCGGAGCGTCAGTTCGAACATGTAGAGCACTAAGTGAGCGTCACCATCCCGACGCGCATCGAGTCGCCGCGCTCGCGATCAGCGGAGTGCGAAACCGCTCGCGTGCGCGAGATTGCGCATCTCTCGACAGTTGCCTCATCGCGCCGCCGAGAATGCGGTCGGCGTCATGATCATATTACTGATCGACGCGACTAGCGGACCGTCCTCCTCGCTCTTGCGGCGCGCTTCAATCCATTCAGGGTCAGCCTGAAAGGATGCGAACCGCTTGTCGCGATCTGCCAGCGATTCCCATTGCAGGATATAGATCAGATCTTGATTCGATTCTCCGACCACGACTGTCCAGAAGCCCATCTGGCGGATACCGTGCTTCTCGAACAGGCGTACGGTGACTGTTTCGAAGCGCTTGACTAGAGCGGGAAGCCGTCCAGCAACGCAATGATAGACGCGCAACTCATAAATCATAAGGTTCTCTCCCTGTGCAGGTCATCGTACGATCACACTGACGATTAGGCGAAGTGGAGAGGCGAGGTCAAGCGCCGCTGCCCTGTAGGGCGCGCTCTGTTTGCCGCCCTACCTTTTTCAACTATCCAACGGTACGATGCGTTGCCATGGGTCGGGAACGCGCGTGCCAACAAGCGAGGTATTACGTGAAGCCATGTCACATAGCTGCGCTGGCGCTTTTGAGCTGGGCGTTAGTCGTTACCGAACCAAGCCCGAGCACGATCAAAACGGGCTTTCCAACAAAGGAGGCCTGTGAGAAAGCGGCGGACACCTGGAAGGCCAGTTACAAGAAGCAGGTCAAATATGCGAACGCGGCAAACAATCCAAGTCGCCGGCGTCGCCTGGCCTGGAGCATCCCGCCCACGAAATGCGTCGAGGACGCACAGACCTCGCCGGTGCAACAGCCCAAACAGGAATAGAATCCGGGGGAAGTGACATGAAACAGTTGCTCGCCATATTAGGATTAATCGGCATCGCGGCCGCCCTGAGCGCCGCGGCGCTGGCGGCGCGGTCAGGCGAGGGCGACAAGCAGGAAATCACCGCGCTCGAACACCGAATCGTCAAAGCGATCGAGGCCAAGGATGCCAACGCTATTATGGCGAACTACGCCAAAGGCGATGCGCTCGTCGTTTTCGATGTGATCCCGCCGCTGGAGTGCCGTGGGCCGGACGCCTATTTGAAGAACTGGCAGAGCGCCCTGGCAGGATGCGCAGACAATCCCACGATGGAAATCAACAATCTTGCGATCGAAACCGCGGGTACCTTGGCCTATTCGCACAGCATCCAGCGTTTCGCCTGCACCGATTCGAAGGGCAACAAAAGCGCGGTTACACTGCGCGCCACCGACGTTTACCGCAAGGCAGACGGCAAATGGCTAATCGTGCACGAGCATTATTCGGTGCCGGTCGATCTCGACACCGCAAAGGCAGACCTTAACTCGAAGCCCTAGACCGTCTCCTCTTGTCCGGTCTTGTGCCGCCTCGACGCCGCTGACCATCGGTCGGCGACGCGAATCCTTCCGTAACAAGCTTTCCGCCACAAGCAACATCGCGGCGGAGCTTTGTAGTCGAATTTACTTGATCTTGACCACGAGCGTGTGTTAATACGCTCGCCAACTCTAAATAACGTGTCGAGTGTCGATGTATCTCACATGCGGTAGCGTGAGCTGAATGAGGAAGATTAGCCTCATCGATCGTCGCGAATTTCTGAGAAAGGGGCTTTTGTTCGGCGCGGCGCTGCCCTTTGGGTTACGCGAATTCTGCAAGCGCGGATCACTTACCAGCTCAGCGTTTCTCGCCGGCCCCCGGCACAATCACAAGCTCCACTATGCCTGGACGAAGCCTCTGGTCGACGCATACGCGCTGCAGCCGTTTGTCGATCCTCTTCCAATTATGCCGATCGCACGCCCGACCGGCTATCGCCAGCCGCTCGATGGGTCGGGGGGATTGTCACCGGTTTATTCGATCACGATGAAGCAGACACATCTCAAGTTACATCGCGATCTCAAGCCGACGTTGGTGTGGGGTTACAACGGTCGGGTTCCGGGCCCGACTTTCGATACGCAAAGCGGTCAATCGATCTTTGTCAACTGGATCAGCGATCTTCCGACCAGCCACTTCCTGACCATCGATCACACGATTCATGGCGCTGAGCCCAACAAGCCTGACGTGCGCAACGTGGTGCACCTGCACGGGGCGAAGGTGCAGCCCGATAGTGATGGATTTCCCGAGGATTGGTTCACTCCGGGAAATCAGGCGAACTATTTCTATCCGAACCAGATGGATGCGACGATGCTTTGGTACCATGACCACGCGCTAGGCATCACGCGGCTCAACGTTTTCGCCGGTCTGCTTGGGGCTTTCTTCATTCGCGACCAATTCGAGGCCTCGCTGAATCTGCCCAAAGGCAAGTTCGAGATCCCTCTGGTGATTTTCGATCGATCGTTCGAACCAAACGGACAATTCAACTACCCCGTTTCAGGTAATCCGACGGTTCCTCATGTGCCTGAATATTTCGGCAACGTGATGATGGTCAATGGCAAGGTGATGCCGTTTCTCAACGTCCAGCCGCGAAAGTATCGCTTCCGTATCGTCAATGCTTCCAACGGACGCTTCCTGAATATGAGTCTCTCGTCAGGTCAGCCTTTCATTCAAATAGGATCCGATCAGGGTCTGCTACAGGCGCCGGTCACGTTGCAAACCATCTTGATGACGCCCGCCGAACGGTTCGATATCGTGCTGGACTTTTCCCAATTTGCCGGACAGAAGATCGAACTAACCAATAATGCACCAGCGCCGTGGCCAGGGGGCGGTCAGATTACGCCCACTCTGGTGATGCAGTTCCGGGTGGCCAAGCATCTCGCGCATAAGGACAACAGCGTACTACCGCCGGTACTGCGGCCAATCGTGCCGCTCAATCCCGCGATGGCGTCGAATACGCGCGATCTGTCGCTGGTCGAATACGATGACGATCTCGACTATCCGCTGATCGATTTGCTCGACAACAAACGTTGGGCGGATCCGGTTTCGGAAACCCCGGTTTTAGATACGATCGAGATTTGGAACCTGGTTAACACCACCGGCGATGGCCATCCGATTCACATCCATCTGATTCGCTTTCAGATAACCGGCCGCACTCCTTTCGATGTCGACCAGTATGTCGCGACGGGGGAGCTCATTTTCACGGGGCCGACCATGCCGCCCGATCCCAACGAAGTAGGATGGAAAGATACGGTGCGCTCGGAGCCAGGCCTCGTTACCCAGGTGATTGCGAAGTTTGAAGGTTTCACCGGCCAATACGTCTGGCATTGCCACATTTTGGAGCATGAGGATCAGGAAATGATGCGTCCGTTGGTGGTCCTCCCGCCCCCTCCCAATACCGCCCGCGACGCGGCCAGGCCCGCCGGTTCCACGACGCCAGCGGTAATTTCGCAAAGGTAGCCGATGCGTATTCGAACCGATTTGCCTGTAACGCTGATCATTCTGGCGATATCGCTGGCGCTATTGTCCGCGTGCAATTCGCGCCCGACGCCGCCCAGCGCGGCCATTTCGTCGGCGGATTGCCTGCCAAACCTCAAGCTTACCGATCAGAACGCGCGGACCGTGGACCTCGCGTCATTGAAGGGTAAGCCGGTGCTATTCGATTTCATTTATACGAGCTGCCCCGGGCCCTGCGAGATAATGACGCAGCGTATGGCGCGGGTCGCCGACGATCTAGGTTCAAGTTTCGGAGCCGAAGTACGGTTCGTCTCGGTGACCATCGATCCCGAGCACGACGGCCCGCTGAAGTTGCTGAATTACGCCAGGGAACAGGGTGCTAACCGCCCCGGATGGCTGTTTCTGACTGGCACTCCCGCACAGGTGACCGCGCTGATGTCGGCATTTAAGCTACAACGCGTGCGTGACTCGGACGGTTCGATCGATCATGTGCTGGCGTTTTTTCTGGTGCGCGGCGACGGCGCGTTGCAGAGCCAGTATTCCCCCAACCATACGCGGCCGGAGCTAATCGCAGAAGACATTGCACACTTCATTCACCATGGCTGAATGGATAGCTCCAGCGCGCGCACTGGCGATTCGGTATCGCCTGTCATTACTATCTTGGCTGTTGTTATCCGCCTTGTTGGTAAGCCAGGCTTTGGCTCTGATGGCATGCGGAAACGACAGCAACTCGCCATCATCTGAATCGACGCTCACGCCGTCGTCCCCTACAGTGGCGCCCACGCCTTCCCCTACGTCGACGCCCGCGCCGCCATCGCCTACACCGACGCCCACGCCGGTGCCCTTCCCCCAAGCCTGCTCGGGTCAGTCGTTAGTCGCGATCGATCCAGTTCGTAACGTCGGATATGTCGCAATTTACCAGCTCGATCCGAGCGGCAACGCGCAACTCGCGATAGTCGATCTTACCGTTGGTGCCGCGAATCCGGTACTTGGTACCATCTCGCTGGCCGGCTCCATTCAACCGATCTCCGCAGTCTACAATCCACAGGGGCCGTCGATCCTCGCCGAGGCGCGCGACGCCGCCAACCAGGTGCACATCTATGAGATCGATCCGGCGACGCAATCTGTCGTTAGCTCGACCTTGGCAACGGGTTTGAGTCATACCGGCATGAGCGGTGGCATGGTGGAGGATTTTGTTACCAATCAGGCTATCGTTGCGGGCACCAGCGATCTCGGAATCCTCGACACGTCGACCAGTCCGCCGATCTGGAATCCGGCGTCGATCATCGATCTGTCAGCGATGGAAATCACCATCGATTCAATCGCGCTGAACTCCTTCACCGGGTTGCTCTTTATCTCCAATCTCGGCAACAACCTCGTGGTCGATACCGGGAACGCGCCGCTGACACCGATCGTCTTTCAGATCGATCCCAACGAAAGTCTTTCCAATGGAGTTGCGTTCGATGTCGGGACCGACATCCTGCTTCAGAGCCAGATGAACAAGTCCGACAGCAGTTATGCGTTCAACTTTGGAAACGTCAATCTAAGCGCCTCGCCGGCATTCGCAGCCAATGTTTACATCGGCGGTCTGGGATTCCTGGAACCGGTCGGACAGGGGCCGGGCGGACTGGCGATAGTCAACTGTATGACTCATCAAGGATTCATCGCGGATCAGTTCGGGCGGAATTTCAAGCTGATCCAATTGCCCAGGCGTTCGGTGAAAGGCGACTTGGACAACAACGGGCAGCCGGGTACGAATACCCTTCCCAATGGCAGTTCCGCCTACACCATCGCAGCCAGTGTGATTCCGATGGGAGACGTCGGCGGAACCCCAACTCAACTCGGAGTTGTCGATGACCCGGGCTCGCTCGCGATAGATCCTAAACGCAATCTGGTCTACATGCTTGCCGATACCGATCCGGCGCCCCATCCGTGGTGCCCAGGTGCCGACACACCGCTATTTTTGATCCGGATAGATCTTTCGCGGCCGGTTTTTGGCGCGAGCCCTACCGGCGGTGTCGACGGGAACACCTTCTGGAATCCCGCATCCGCCGCTATTCCAATGCCATAGTCAACTATCTGAACTCGAAGCTCTAGCCATTTTCATCAGGTTCGGTTTCAGCGCCGGGGCCGATTGGTCCCTGGCGCTCGAATTCTTCCGCAACAAACAGTCGGGTTTCGGCCACGAAAAAAGTCAGCACGTGCTCGATTTGTTCACGCAGATCAAATCCGTGTATGTGAAGCTTTAGCGTTGCTATGAGACCGAGCCCCTTGCTTTGCGAGAATGACCGGTGTGCCATGATAAAGGTGGATTTCGAGAAGAGAATTAGCGTACCAGGGAAAATCAGGTAGAGAGCGATGCAATACACGAAACTTGGCAATACGGGCGTCACCGTCTCGCGAATTTGTCTCGGCTGCATGAGCTATGGCGGTGGCGAATTGCCGTCGTGGACCCTGCGCCGCGACTGGGCACTCGGTGCCGAAGAAGCGCGCGAGCATTTTTCCGTCGCGTTGGACGCCGGCGTCAATTTTTTCGATACCGCCGATGTCTACTCGATTGGCGGAAGCGAAGAGATAACCGGGCGCTGGCTTAACGAGATGGCGTCGCGCGACGACGTCATCATCGCGACCAAGGTCAACGGTGCGATGGGCCCGGGGCCAAATCGCCGCGGACTCAGCCGCAAGCATATTCTCGAGGCCTGCGATAATTCGTTGCGTCGGTTGGGGACGGACTATATCGACCTGTATCAGATCCATCGCTGGGATTTTTCGACCCCGATCGAAGAGACTCTCGGCGCCCTCGATACTCTCGTGCGCGCTGGAAAAGTGCGTTACCTCGGCGCCAGCAGCATGGCGGCCTGGCAATTCTCGAAGGCTCTTTATCTGGCTAAGGAACACGGCTGGCACCGGTTCGTGACGATGCAGAATCACTACAACCTGATCTACCGCGAGGAGGAACGCGAGATGATTCCGCTCTGCGTCGATCAGGGCGTCGGACTGATTCCCTGGAGTCCGCTCGCGCGCGGATTCCTCGAGGGCGGTCGCAAGCGCGAACGTGGGGAAGGACCGACCAAGCGCGCCCAGACCGACCAGATGCAGAAGGATATGTATTTCCATGACGACGACTTCGAGGTCGCCGCGGTAGCTCAGAAAATCGCCAAAGAACACGGAGTGACGCCCACCCAAATCGCTTGCGCATGGATTTTACAGGCGCCGGGCGTGACCGCGCCGATTATCGGTGCCACCAAAACAGATCATCTGAAACAGGCCTTCGCGGCGGTCGATATCAAACTCAGCGCGGAAGAGGTCCGGGCTCTGGAAAAACCCTACCGGCCGCATCCGATTCTCGGTCACGAGCAGGCTCGAGCGGGAAGGATGTTGAAGTAAGCGTACCGTACGAAAGAACATTGCCGGCCTGGCGCCTACAGGCGCCGATACTTGACTTTTTTTTTCGTTCGGCGCAAAGCATGACGCTGGATTCGCCGCTCAAGGCTCGACGGCCTTGTTGGCGACGTAACGGTATAGCTTCCCGATCAGCGCAATAACGGAGGAATGTCATGTCATTTTTGGCTGATCGCGCGTTCCAGGACCGCTTCGTTTCCGCGCTCAATGCGCATCCGGGGTTCAACGAACAGGCGCAATGGTTTGATGGCTCGGTGTTGCTCGAAGTCGGAGCCGATTTGCTCTGGCTGAAGATTTACAAGGGAAAAGTAATCGACCATCAGCCGACCATTTCTCCTTTCGGCTACACTTTCAAATTCTCGGGCAGCGAAGCTTCCTGGAAGTTGCTCGTCAGCGCGCAAAGGCAGTGGGCGGATCTTACCTTTCCCGGCAAACGATACTTCGATGACGACCCGACGCTTTCGACCGTCGGCACGCCCCACGTCGAAATTCGTACCGAAGGAAATCTGCTTGAGGCCGGACGCCTGTCGGAGGCGATGTTTCAAATGGCCTACGTCCTGCGCGATTGTGTGCGCGGAAGTTCGCGTTGAAGGAATAGGATTATGGCAAGCACCGAAGATATTCGCGGGCACTATGTCAAAGTCAACGCCACCAGGATTTTCTATGATGAGATTGGCGAAGGGTATCCGATAGTCTGTGTCCATACCGCCGGATCGTGCTCGCTGGAATACACCTACCTTTTGCCGCTGCTGGCCGAGCGGGGCTTTCACGCCTATGCGCTGGATCTCCCGGGCCACTTCCGTTCGTACCCGGTGAATTGGAAGCCGCATCGCACCATTCATGAGCACGCCGAGTTCGTTCACGCGTTCGCAAACACCCTCGGCTTGAAGAAACCCGTAATCATGGGATGCTCGATCGGCGGCGACATCACGCTCGATTACGCCGCGCACCATTGGCGCGAGATGGCCGCGGGAATACCGATGGAGGGCTTGTCGCGCTCACCAACTTTTCCGAGCCCCACCGGAGTGACTCACCCGGCCTGGGGGCCGGGATGGCAGGACCAGCTCGAGCGGGCGGCGACCGAGTCGCTCAATCGCAACTGTTCGGCGGAAAAGATTATGGAGTTGCGCTGGCAGCATCGCGGTCCACAAGTCAGCGCGGTGGGCGACTTGGAGGCGTGGGCCACTCATGACGTGCGCGCTCTGCTTGGCGCTGTCGAGTGTCCGATGCTGGTGGTATGTGGCGAAGACGATTTCTGGGTGCCGAAGCCGCTGGTTGAAGAAACCGTCAAGCTTCTGAAAAACGTCGAGGTGGCCTATCTAAAAGGTATCGGGCACTATCCGATGTTCGAGGATCCGTCGCTTACCGCCAAATTGGCCACCGACTTTTGCCGCAAGCATTCGATACTGAAGTGATATGTGGGGCATCGGGTCGAGCAATCCAACGCATCCGCCCGACGTTGGCAACATTGTAGTTTAGTCCATGTAGGTCAGTTAGTTTCGCGCTCCCGGCGTGGCGACCGGAGCGGGCGCCTCAGATTCACTTGAGGTTGGATGTGATTCGACCGGCGTAACCTTGAGTCGAGAGACACCCTTGTGTGTAATTCCGACCTTTTCGGCCGCGCGTTTCGAGAGGTCGAGGTCGCGACCGTGAACAAAGGGGCCGCGATCGTTGATGCGCACCTTCACTGAGCGGCCCGTGGCAGGGTTGGTCACTTTGACCGTCGAGCCGATCGGCAAAGTGCGCGAGGCGGCCGTGAGGCCATTGGGATTGTAGGGCTCGCCGCTGGCTGTCGAGTGACCAGCAGTGCTGCTGCCTTGATAAGAGGCCTTAACCGTCTTCGATGCTTTGCTGCTCGTTTTGGTGCTCGTTTCGGAACGCGTTGGCACAGCAGGCGGCGGCTGAGCCACTACGGGAGTAATCGGCGCTTGCGACGATCCTGTTTGGGTGGCGCACGCCGCCAAAGACACAGCGAGGCAAACGCCCATGCCCACAAGTGCGCTGCGACTCTTGCGTCGCAGACTGCCGAGGCTCGATGGCCAGAGCATCACGCGGCGCCATATCAGGCGGCGCGCGTTTTCAGGGACAGTTGCGCACGGAGTCATCAGGCATCTCTACCAGGATCTTGACCAACGCCAATCCAACACCAAGGCCGCCATCAGCGTCTTTGCAGACTTGGCGCAGCCTTCTGAGCAAACCATATTGACGCAATCACCGCTATCGAGCATTGCTGAAATGGCGCCCGACTATGGACTGGGCGAGAGATGGTGTGTGTAACTGGGAGTCATTCGCTGATGCCTGCGCGCTGCTGGAAGGGCGCAAGCAACATGGGAGGATCAAAAAATGGATCTTGAGGGAATCGAGCGGCGGCTGACCCGCCTGGAAGACATCGAGGCAATCAAACAGCTCAAGGCCAGATACTGTGAAATCTGCGACGACGATCATAATCCGGAAAGAATCACCTCGGTATTCGCCGAAGACGGGGTCTGGGAGAGCGCCGAATTTGGGACCGGCAGAGGGCACGCGGAAATCCGCAAGCTTTTCCAAGGATTCCAAAAGTTGATCGAATTCTCGCAGCACAATGTCATGAACCCAATCATCGAAGTCCACGGCGACAAGGCGACAGGCGAATGGTACTTCATGGGCCCTTTCAAGTTTCGCCAGGGTGAACAAGCGCGATGGCTGGCGCTGCAGTACAAGGATGAATACGTAAAGCTCAACGGCCAGTGGAAATACAAGCACCTGCGGGTCAATCTCAGGATGTTAGCTCCGCATGACGAAGGCTGGGCCAAGCGTCTGATCGTCCCAATCAAGTAGAGTCTCGCGCCGGGAGTGCGTACCCGGCCGAAATAGGACCCGGGGTGGAAGGTCAAAGCGCGGGACCGATCCGGCGTGGGACCGGCAACGTTAGTGGCGACGGGTCACTTTTTCTCGAGCGCTTTGCCGATCGCGTCGAACGCGATGAACTGTTCGATTTCGAGCGGCACGCTCCAGTAATCGTCATACGCGCTGGCTTTTGCGATCACTACGTTGTACTTCGGCATCACGTAGACGAACTGGAAAAATACGCCTTCGGCCGAATACGGATGCCGCAGGCCCGGTTCGATAAGCCACCATTGATAACCGTACCCGCCGGGATCGTTGGGAAAGAGATGTCCCCATTGCACCGCCGGACCGTGCGGAGTGGTTGCCTGTGCGACCCACGACGCGGGAACGACCTGCATCCCGCCCGCCCTTCCCTGGTTGAGGAACAGCAGACCGAAGCGTCCGTAATCCCGCAGCCGCGCGTTGATACAGCAATACGCAGCCTCCATCGCGCCGGGGCCCGGACCGTCGGTGAGCCAGGTCGCGTCGCCTTCCATTCCGAGCGGCCGCCAGATTCGCCGAGAGAGCATATCAGCCAGCGATTCGCCGGTTACGCGCTTCACCAGCATCCCGAGTACGGCCGTATCGATGCTGCGATAGACGAACTTCGTGCCCGGCGCCTCGGCACGACCCAGCGACTTCGCGTAGCCCGCGAGCGTCTCCGATTCCTCGTCCATCGTCTTGCGCCACATGATCATGACGTCCGACGCGCCCTTGCCATACTCCTCGTTGAACTTCACGCCCGAGGACATTTCGAGGATGTCTTCGATCGGCACGCCGTCGTAGCCTGAACCTTTGAGCTCGGGCAGGTAGTTGGTGACCGGGTCGTTGAGACTTTTGATCTTGCCGTCGGCGAGCGCCAGGCCGACCAGTGTCGAGGTGAACGATTTCGCGACCGACCAGGAGGTGAATTTCGATTTGTCGCTGGCGCCGTTGAAATAACGCTCATCGACGATCTTTCCGTCCTTGATGACCAGAAAACCCTGCGTACGGGAGCGCGCAAGAAGATCGTCGAGGCTGTGCCGCTTCCCCGCAAAAGTGTAAGTCACGTCGAGCTTGCGCGGCGCGCGCGGAAGCTCGGCGACCGGACCGCCGCGCCTGATCACATGGTACGGATAGGCCGTATCCATGCTGCGGAACCCTGCGGCGCGCCCCTGGGGTGTGAACAGCGCGGCGCGCTTCGCCAGCGCTTCCGTATCGTTGGCCCGCGCCAAGGCCGGCAGCGTGATCGCGGCCAGCACCATTAGCGCAAGCTGAACTCGACGGTCCATATTTGCCACCCTGATTGAGTTGCTTCCGGGATCGATTTTGCCTCCTCGATCGAAAACTTGTCGGCGCGCATCTGTTGTTATAGTGGTTTGAACAATAGTGGAGGCTGCCATGTCAACATGCCCTCTGGAATTCGACGGAATCGATCACACCGTGCTGCGGGTGACGGATATAAGACGCAGCCTCGGCTTCTATGTGGACGTGCTGGGACTCAGCCTGGAAAGAATCATCGAGGACATCGGCATCTATCAGCTCCGATGCGGCCGAAACCTGATCGACCTCTGCGTGCTGCCCCCGGACGCGACTCTGGCCCCGGGAGCGCAGCGGGGCATCGATCATCTCTGCCTGAGCGTTCGCGGCGACATGAACAAAATCGTCGAATACCTGACGGAGCATCATGTCGAAATGGCTTCGCCGCTGCGCGAGCTATATGGTGCCACCGGATTCGGCACCTCGATATACATTCTCGATCCCGACCGATACATGATCGAGCTCAAGGCCAACTATTCTCAATACCCGGTCAAAGTCACCGCGGCGCAGGCGATGGGAAGCATGACCCGTCCGCCGGCAAAACAATAGGATTCGAGGAGCCGTACAACTCCGATCGGTTTGGAGCACGCTGGCATGGCCGTGATGACCGTTCGAACGATCACGCTGGCGCTGTTGGCTAATCTTGTGATGACAGGAATGGCCATCGCGGCTTCGGCACCGGCCGGCGGATTCCTCGGAAGGCCGTTGCGTGAAGTCGAACAGCAGAACTTCTTCAAGCAGTTTCAGCTTGCGGAGCTGGCCAAGCGGGAGACTCCCTACGGGGCGGGCGTCGTGGTTTTCAAACCGGCGCAACCGACCCTGCACTTCGACGTTGCGGTTACCGTCGACAAGACCGGCCACGTGCTCGCGGTACAACTGTGGCTGCGCCGCTCGTTCATTGACGCGGGCGGTAGTGAGCCTGTCGCCCGACAGGTCGTGCAGAGATTTTTGCGAGAGGCTCCACCGGGTGAGGACGTTCAACGGCTCGACCGCCTGGCTGACGAGATCCAATACGGTGACGCCGCCAGCCACGCCCCTGGAGCGGCGGCGCCGCCCAAGGTGGGACTGCCTGCACAGCCGAGCGCCGGCTATCTGGCGTTTATGGGTAAGCAAAAGACCTACCAGAAGGCGCTGGGAGAGAGCCGTCTGCAGATTCTCAACTATCGCGACAGATACGGACCAGTTATGACCTTGCAGGTGGTCCCGATAGGGAACGGCAAGCGCGAGCAGGCCGAGCTCGGGGGCTTTCCAGGGAGGCCTCGGACGGTGCTTGACGCGGGCGCGAAAGCTGCGTAGGTATGCGAACAATTGATGCTGCTGCGATGCTACCGCACTCTGCGATAGGCCGCGAATTTAATCCGGGCCGCCTGGCTAATCGTGGAGAAAAGAGGATTCAGCGATGCGAAAGAATCCCATTCCGATGGAATGGTACATCGCCGGGCTCGCGGCGCTTACCGTACCACTCGCCGTTTACACCAAGGTGCCGACGTGGGCGACCTACGTCACCTGGGCCGGGGCTTTCCTGGTCGGTCCGAACGAGGCCATCAGGAAACTCTACCCGACCCTGATCGTCGGCACGGTCTGCGGGGTTATCTTCTTCATGCTGGCCTTTACGTTCGACCCAATCGTAAGCTCAGTTGTGCTGCCTAACAGCGCGCTCGTCTTCGGGATGACGCTCGGTCTGCTCTACCTTGCGCGGATTCCGGTCTTTGCGCTGGTTCCGGGAATCTTTTTCGGCTTCACCTGTTACGTGGGAGTTGCGCTGGCAGCGCAAGTGAGCACGATACCGGCGTTGTTCGGACCGTGGGTGTATGCGACCATCGCGCTACTGCTTGGTCCGCCCCTAGCCTGGCTCAGTGTGGCGCCCTACGTCCCGAGCGAGGTTCAAGCCGAGATTAAGGCGGCAGCCGGGAACGTCGCTATTCCCGCGGAAAATGTCTCGCTGCCGAGCTAGATGTCGACGTCTGGGACCCCGACTCTGACCCGGATTCCGGAGCGCTACAGTGGATTCGTGAAGCGGTGCTCGACGCGCGCTGCGATTTCACCGTTCTGTTTCCGTAGCGTGGAACTTATGACGACGAAAACCATCGGTCCGCTGCGCCCGGTCTTTTCGTAGATCTCCTTGATCCGGGAAATCGTCGTTATCGAGTCTCCGGCCCGAATCGGCGTCAGGAATTCGACGTCGATTCCGGCCAGGAGCCGGCGCGTGTCGAATTCGGGGTAGTGTTGGAAGATATTTTCACCGTCGCCGAAGATTGCGGCGAGCGACGGCGGCGCCACCAGGCCACCATGAGGTCCCACTTTTGCGGCTTCAGAATCGGTGTAGAGCGGGTTGGTTTCGCCGACCGCAGCGCAGAAGTTCGCGAGGAAGTCGCTCGTGACGTGAACCGGGTTTGCGGATTCGAAGGTGCGGCCGTCGAGAATTGAGCCGTAGTCGGTCATGCCATATCACTGGTTGGTCGGCGCCGCGAAGTCAAAGCGGCCGCTACTCAGTACTTTGCGATTACCTCGCGACTGAACTCCTCGATCATTTCGCGCCCTTTCGTGACCACCTGGATCGCGACCTGCGTGATGCCCGCCGCTTCCAGCGCCTTTAGCCGCGCGATTATTTCCTCGGCCGTCCCGGTCAGCGTAGTGGCGCGGATGAGTGCCTCGTCCAGGTACTTCTCTTCGCCGGGCTTCAGATAGATCAGATGTCCCTCGTGAACTTCGAGATAGCGGCGATCCTCGGGCGTTTTCATCTTCGCTACGTATTCGTCGCGATAGCGTTCCCACTGGCTCTGCGCCATCCACGGCGGCGTGACCGCCGACCGTTCCCACATCGCGTGGAATGGGACGATCGAGCGCGGACCTACCCGCTCGATCACCCGCGGTGAGGTCGCCGACTCGCCCGGCTTGAGCACGCATCCCGTCGTTATGCTCATGATTGGGAAGTTCACGAGCTTGCGCCCGCTGCGTTCCGCGCCCCGTCTTAGATGGATCAAGTCATTGCGCATCCGGTCCGGGTCCGAGAGCGTGGTGATCCATCCGTCGCCGAGCTCGCCCGCCAGTTCGATCGCCTTGGGGCCGTTCGCGGCAATGTGAATCGGAATCTGGTCCGTGACGTTGATGTAACCCCGGTCGGGATGCAGAAAGCGAATCCATCGCTCGCCCTTGCCTTCGTGGTACAGGACCTCGTCGCCGTGTAACAGCGTCCGGCAGCTACGAACGTAGTCACGAAAACTATCGAGCGGAATCGGCGGCAGGCCCATCGTATTGCGTCCGGTGAATCCGGTGCCGATACCCAGCATCGTACGGCCCGGCGCGAGCAGGTTGATGGTCGCGATCGACTGAGCGGTGACGGGCTCTATGCGGTTGGATGGGATCGCAACGCCGGGGCCAAGCTTGATGCGTTTGGTGTGCTCCGCGGCGAGCGCCAGGCAGACGAAGACGTCGCTGTAGAGCAACTGCGAATCGTAGAACCAGGCGTGGGTGAACCCGCTTTCTTCGGCAATTGCGAGATCCTTCCACGCATCGGGGCGGGCCGGGTATGCGATTGCGAAGTCCATTCTTGTCTCCTGGCGGCTGGTTGAGGGCAGCCGGACGCCGAAGTCGGGGTTAGCGGCCTTTGAAAGAAGCTTCGCGCTTTTCCAGGAAGGCGGAAATTCCTTCGTGCTTGTCCTCGGTGCCGTAGATGGTGGTGACCAGGAAGGTTTCGAACTCCACCCCGGAGGCGAGGTCCATCTGAATCCCCTGACGCACGGCCCGTTTGATAAGAGCATGGCTGAGCGGCGCGCGCTTTTCATACACCGCCACCATCGCAAAGGCTGCCTCAAGCGCGCCGCCCGTCGGCACCAGACGATTGACCAGCCCGATGCGGTAAGCTTCCGCGGCGTCAATCGTTTCCGCCGAAAACATCAATTCCAGGGCCTTGGCGAGGCCCACGATACGCGGCAGGCGCTGGGTGCCGCCCGCGCCCGGAACGGTGCCGATGCGGGAGCTGGTGATGGCAAAACTGGCGCCCTCTCCGGCAACCCGGATGTCGCACGCGAGCGCCATCTCGCATCCGCCGGTCAGGCAAAATCCCTCGATCGCGGCGATCACCGGCTTGCCCAATTTTTCCAGCGTCGCGTTGAGTTGATGCCAGCGGCCGAAGTATTCGACGCCAGCGGCCGGCGATTTAACCGCCAGGGCGTCGTTGAGGTCCGCCCCGGCCGAGAAGAAGTCCTTGCCACCGGTAATAATCAGCGCGCGCACGGTGGGTTCGGCTTCGGCCTGCCGCGCTGCCGCGATCATTTCCTCCATCATGCGAAGATCCACGGCGTTGCGCCGATGCGGTCGGTTGAGCGTGACGATAAACGACGGACCTGCCTGCTGCGTGATTATGGTTTCAAAGCCCATTACTCTTGCCTCGTCGGTGCAGCTTAACAACACTGAGCTGACCTTTGAAATTCATCATCAACGTTGCTACAGCGGGTCTGTGATGCAAACAGAATTTGTCATGATGGTGCGGGCGTTTCGGCGCCCGCGAGTGCGCACATGAGCCGGCTCACCGAGCGGCAGGTCGCGATTCGCGACATGACGCGTGAGTTCGTCCGCAAAGAGGTCACTCCGTTCGCTGCGCAATGGGACCGCGACGCGACAGTGCCGCTGGACACGCTCCGCAAAATTGGCGCCTTGGGTCTGTTCGGGGTGTGTGTGCCGGAGCAATGGAGCGGCAGCGGCGCGGATTTTATTTCCTACGTGCTGGCGACTGAGGAAATCGCGTACGGCGATGCCGGGGTCTGCAACATGGTCAGCGCCAGCAACTCGTACGGCTTCAAGATTCGCGATTTTGGCACGCCGGAGCAGAAGGAACGCTTTCTGCGCCCGGTGGCGAGCGGCCGCGAGCTCGGCTGCATGCTGCTCACCGAGCCGCAGGCCGGATCCGACGCGGCCAATCTGCGCACTCGCGCCGTGCGCCACGGCGACCATTTTGTGATCAACGGCACTAAATCCCTGATAACGTCGGGCCGCTCCGCCAGCGTCGCGGTGGTGGTCGCGGTCACCGATCCTGACGCCGGCAAACGCGGCATCTCCGCCTTTCTCACCCGCACCGATCAGCCCGGTTATCATGTGCTTCGAGTCGAGCATAAGCTCGGACATCGCAGCAACGACACCTGCCAGATCGAGCTGGAGAATCTCGAAGTTCCGGCCGAGAACCTGCTGGGCGAGCCGGGGCGCGGATTGAAAGTCGCGTTTTCCGGCCTCGACAGCGGACGGATCGGGGTCGCCGCGCAGTCGATCGGCGTGGCGCGCGCCGCTTTCGACGCCGCGCTGAGCTATGCCCGAGAGCGCGAGGCGTTCGGCAAGAAGCTGACCGAACACCAGGCGATCGCGTTCAAGCTGGCCGAGATGGCGACCGAGATCGAAGTGGCGCGGCAGATGTGCCGTCACGCGGCCGAACTGAAAGAGGAGCAGGTACGCTGCATCAAGGAGGCCTCGATGTCCAAGTTGTTCGCCTCCCAGATGTGCGAGCGGGTCTGCTCGGCGGCGATTCAGATCCATGGCGGCTACGGCTTCATCAACGACTACCCGGTCGAGAAATTCTATCGCGACGCGCGCGTCTTTCAGATTTACGACGGCACCAACGAGGTGCAGAAAATTCTGATCTCCCGCGAACTTGCAGCAGGGCATTGATCGGCATGCACGGCCTGCTTTGGTTAGCATGCGCGGGTTAGTTTGGTTAAAATGGTTGCGGGAGCGTATGGAATGGCTGAGGCACCGGTCGAATATATCAAGAGCATCACCAGGCAGTACGCCAAACTCGGCTACAAGCCCTACGGATGGGTCTACAACACTGACCCTCCGCCATGGCAGCCGCTTCGGAAGCCGCTGGCGGAATCCCGCGTGGCGCTCATCGCCTCGGGTGGCATCTATCGCCGCGGCCAGGTGGCCTTTCATACCAAGGACGACACGAGCTTCCGGCTGATTCCGACCGATGTACGGACGGAGGAATTGCGCACCGCGCATTTTGCTTACGATCAGACCGACGCGCGCAGCGATCCCAACGTCGTTTTCCCGATCGACACTCTCCGCGGCCTGGTCCAGGAGGGCTTAATTGGCGGATTGACCGAACACGCCTTAACCTTCATGGGCGGCATCTATTCGTCCCGACGGGTGGCCGAGGAACTGGCCCCGGCGATCAGCGCACGGCTGAAAGATGAACAGGCCGACGTCGCCCTGCTGGTGCCTGTTTGACCCGTGTGTCATCAGTCCGTTGGACTGATCGCACGTCATGTCGAGGCCGCCGGTTTGCCCACGATGACGATGAGCAGCGCGTTGGATATCACTCGCGCGGTAAATCCGCCGCGGGCGGTCTTCACTGACTTTCCGCTGGGACATACCGCGGGCAAGCCGCTGGATCGCAAGCTGCAGCGCGCGATCATGGTCGAAACGCTGCGCGCCTTCGAAACGATGCGAACGCCCGGGTCGATCGAGACGCTCCCCTTTGAATGGAGCGCCGACCACTCCTGGAAACATGCGGGAGCCGGCGAGAGCGACAATCGCACGCCGCGTACCAACGAGCCTACTTATCAGACCGCGGACGACATGGCCGCAGCCGCCGAAGGCAAGCTCGCCGAGGAGTGCATCGTGTGCTCCAACTGGTCAGCCGACAGCGCCGCGCGCCGCTCGACGGGTTGAGAATCGGTCGCGTCGGCGGTCAAAGAATCAGCGAGGCGAAGCGTCATGAAAATCGGTGTTTTGACCTTCACTAATGAGGACACTCCCGATCCTGCAACCGTAGCGCGTAAGTGCGAAGCGCTGGGCTTCGAATCGATGTTCTTTCCGGAGCATCCCATCATCCCGGTCGAACACAAGACTCCCTATCCGTTAGGCGACGGCAAGATTCCTGAGCCGTACGCGCACATGCCCGATCCGTTTATTTCGCTGGCGCTGGCGGCTTCCGCCACCAGCCGCCTACGGCTGGGCACGGGCATTTGTTTGGTGCCCGAGCGCGACCCGATAATGCTGGCCAAGGAAGTCGCCACGATCGATTACTACTCGGGCGGCCGTTTCATTTTCGGCATCGGGGCTGGATGGCTGGCGGACGAGACCGAAATCATGGGAGTGGAGTTCAAGAAGCGCTGGGAAGTCACACGAGAATGCGTGCTGGCGATGAAATCGCTGTGGACCGAAACGGAGTCGAGCTTTTCCGGCCGGTACGTGAATTTTCCCAAGGTCAAGTCCTATCCCAAGCCGGTGCAAAGGCCGCATCCGCCGATCCATCTGGGCGCGGGCGGCTTCGGCCCCAACTTGCGCGCGCTCAAGATGACGGTGGATTATGGCGACGGCTGGGCTCCGCTCGGTCTCAGCCCGGAGCAACTCGCCGCCGAACTCGCTCGCTTGCGGAAGTTGTGCGAGGAGGCCGGGCGCGATTTCGCGAAGATGGAGATCTCCATCTATACCGACGCCGGAGCGGGCGCGGCGGCCCATGAGGTCAGTGATGAGGCGGCGCGGAAAATGGTGCGCGAGTACCAGGAGGCGGGCGCTCATCGAATGATTTTCCTGGCGCGTCAGCCAGGCAACGAGTTTCTAACCGACCTCGAGCAAATCGCCGGTAAGTTCATAGCTCCACGCTAGGCGAACCGGCAAGTCGCCGGGGTCGCGGACGATTTCCGCCAAACGATGCCCCGCCTTCACGCGCGGTTCGGCCTCGTTTCATCGAACAAGAGACGGAGCGCGCGAAGTTTCTCAGGCGGCCGCGAAAATCTCCTCGAATAACGACGCCATCGCTTTCCACGACCGCTCGTCAGCAGACTTGTTGTAGGAGATTCCGGGCGCGCCGATTTTGTCCGCGTCGGGATTGGTGAAACTGTGCACCGTGCCGGCATAGCTGATGATCTGCCAGTCCGCCTTGGCTTTGGTCATCTCGTCGGCGAGCGCGGCGACCTGCGCAACCGGTACGAAGGGATCGTCGGCGCCCGTGCAGACCAGGATCTTTGCCTTGATCTCGCCGGCGCAGGGGCGCTGCGTCTGCAGGCCACCATGAAAAGATACGATGCCCTTGACCGGTGCACCGTCGCGCGCGAGTTCCAGCGATAGAGTGCCACCCATGCAATAGCCGATCGAGGCCAGGCGGCTCGGGTCGACCTCGGGCAGCGAGGCCAGTTTGTCCAGTGCCGCGCGCGCCCGCGCGCGCGACTTCGAAGGATCCGCGAACAAAGCGGTCGCGCGTTTGATTGCCTCCTGGAGATCGCTGACCTGGAGGCCGTCGCCGTAGGGATCGCCGGCCAGCGCGACGTAACCGAGTTCCGCGAGCCGTTCCACGCGCCGTTTGACCTGCGCGCCCAGTCCGAAGGCCTCGGGCATCACGAGAACTCCCGGCCGCCGGGCTGATTTCTTATCATCGAACGCGAGAAACCCGCGCAGGTTGAGGTCGCCGTCGCGGTACTCGAGGGTTTGCGTTTTCATGTCACTAGCTCCTGCCAATTCCTGTGATGGTGTTCTTTTTTATCTTCATGCCGAGCACTTTGCCAAGGTTCGCGGCGCGAGCTTACGGCAGTATCGCGAAGGCGCGCGCCGGAAAGCCCAGCCCGTGCGCCACTTTCGGCCAGGTTACCACAATCAAGGCGCCGGTGGCCGGAACCTTGTCCAGGTTCGCCATTACTTCGATCTGCCAGTGTCCGTGCTTGAGCACCCAGGCCTCGGACTTGAGGTCGTCGGTGGCCGTATCCATCGATTCGTGACCGTTCGCCACGATGCCGCGTTGTTCGTAAAGGAACCGGATGGCGTCGAGCGACCATGCCGGAAATGGATCGCGTTTGAAGCGCTCCGGATTGGCGTCCCAATCCTTGTACATGTCGGTGCGGAGTGCCGCGAAGGACCCGGCCGGGACCCGGCCGTGCTTGTGCTCCCACGCCTTGATGTCGTCGACGCTGAGCGCATGATTGGGGTCCGTTTTGAGCATCGGCGTCATATCGAAAACCACCAGCGGCAGGATCATCTGCTTGAGCGGAAGCCGGTCCATCGTCGTGCCATTGGGGTCGAAGTGCGCGGGCGGGTCGACGTGCGTGCCGTACTGCCCGACCATCGAGTAGAAATACACGCGAAACCCGTCCTTCTCGATGGTGTAGGGACGTCCGGTCGCGGGATCCGCGCCCGCGGAGAAAGTAGCCGGGCCGAACCCTTTCCATACCGGGGTCAACGGGCTGAAGGAGTGGGTCAGATCGACGAACTGCTTCGAGGCGATGATTCTGTACGCCTCGGCAAGTGATTTTGCCTGCGATTCGCCTTGGGCCAGCGCGACGGACGGCGCGGTGCTCGCAAGGGCGAGGCTGAACGACACGGCCAGCAGCATCCAGCCAGTCAACTTAGCCAGCCTACTTTTCACCTGGGACCTCCGCGCCGCTGCCGCGGCATTTGAGCCTATCTGAGGGTCATCTGAGATCCTGGCGTCGCTCTCAGGGACAATTGCGCCGGATCTTTTGCCTTTTTCTTAGCTTCCCGGATAAGACTTTTCTATACCACTGCTGGTTCACCATTCAGACAGCGAAAGAGGAGGAAATATGCCGGGCAAAAAGAAACAGGTTATCCGCAAACGTGCCAAAACGAGTCCTCCCAAGGTGCGTCGGACCCTCGCTCCGCCCGCGCCACGGAAAACCATCGATCCGGGATGGACGTGGGACGATCGTCTGCCGCTCGCGCAGGCCAAACAGATCGGCAACACGATCTATCTCTCCGGACAGATCGCCTACGACTCAAGCGGCAAGCTGGTGGGTGAAGGCGATATGAAGGCGCAAACCCGCCAGGTCTTCGATAACATAAAGAGCATTCTCGCGAGCGCCGGCAGCGGTCTGAAGGATATCGTCAAGATCAATACTTACATCACTGACGGCTCGAAGTTCATGGACATGCTCGCGGTGCGCGGCGAGGTATTCGGCAACGATCCACCCGCGAGCACCGCGGTGGTGGTCGCGGCGCTGGCCTTTCCCGCGTTGCTGATCGAAGTCGAGGCGATCGCGATAAAGCGCACGTAAGAGTTCACATCCATTTGCAGGAGATCAAATGTTTCTCGAGCTTACCCCGGAACAGCACCGCATCATCGACCTTGCCAAGGCGCTGGCGAAGGAGTTCGCGCCACGCGCGGAGCAGCATGACCGCGAAGGCAGTTTTCCTTTCGAAAATATCGCGCGGCTCAAAGAGACCGGCTACACGACGCTCACCACCCCGAAGGAGTACGGGGGTTGGGGCGCCGATCCGTTGACTTTCATCCTGGCCCAGGAGCAGCTCGTGCAAGGCTGCTGCGCCACCGGCTTCGCGATCAACATGCACTGCAATTCGGTGGGCTTCTATGCGCCGTTCATGACCGCGGCGCAGAAAGGCCTGTACCTGGAAAATGTGGGCCGCAAGGGGATGCTGTTGAACGGGTTTTACACCGAGGGCGGCGGTGCGCGCTCGATCCTGTCGCCCAATACCAAGGCGCGCAAGGTGCCGGGCGGCTATCTGCTCAACGGCCAGAAGGTCTTTTGCACGCTTTCGCCGGCGGTCGACTACTTCGGTATCAGTACCTCGCTCGAAGATTACAAGGGATCGGCTTCCGGCGGCTGCGTGTTCCTGCTGCCGCGCGATACGCCCGGCCTGGAAGTGGTCGAAACCTGGGACGCGATGGGGATGCGCGCGACGGGCAGCCATACCATCATGATTCGCGACGTGTTCGCGGCGCAGGATCAATTGATAGGCGAGGAAGGCCACTTTTTCGAGGAATTCGTCAAGGTGGCGCACTGGTACTGCCTGTCCTTCTCTGCCGTTTATCTGGGGATCGGCCAGGCCGCGTACAATTACGTGCTGGAATACGCGCGGACGCGCAAATTGCAGAAGAGCGGGCAGTCGGTGGGCAGTTTGCCGGCGACCCGTTTCGCGCTCGGTGAGATGCACAACCGGCTGGAGGCCTGCCGCACCCTCATCTACACCCTTGCCCGCGAGATGTCCCAGGGACGGACCTACGGCGAGCGGCAGGTGATGACGATCGAGACGCTGCGCACTTTTGTGGCGGAGAACATGCTCGAGGTCGCCAACCTGGCGACCCGCATCGCCGGCGGCCAGGGCTATCTCAAGGGCAATCCGCTGGAACGCTACTTCCGCGACTTGCGCTCGGCGCCGCTGCATACGCTCAAGCGCGACGAAGTTCTGGAGATGATCGCCGCGGCGGAACTGGGATTCGCCTGAGCCTTGAGTTCATCCGTGCACGCCTGAAACGAGGCCCGCAGCCGGCCCGCGTAGCCCGCGCTCAAGCGGAAGCAGCCGCCGGGACCTCGTCGGGCACGGCGTCCGTCGCGCCCACCGACGCGACCCGCACCGGCAGGATGACCAGACTCAAGCCATGCATCTGGAGCGACTGGAGCAGATCAAGCGCGGTGTGGTTGTGCAAGAACCGGCTCATGAAGCTGTTGAGGTCGTCGCCGAAAACCAATTGTCCCGCGAAGAATACCGAATGACTGAACTCACGCGCGACGTCGAAGCAAAGCCGGCGGAGTTCCATCACCACGTCGGTCCCGATAGCGGCGCGCAGCTCGGAATGGAAGCCAAGGTCCGCCGCGAGCTGGCAGTACTCCAGGAGGTCGTCGGTGATCCGGGCCTCGAGCCGCTGCAAGTCCTCAGGCCCCTTGAAGAGCGCCGAGTCGACCTCGCCCACGCTGACGAAGACGACGTTGCGAAACTGATTGGGGAAGAGGCTCGCGATGCTGGTCAGCGTCGCAAGCCCGAGTCCGTTGAAGCCGCTGACCATCAGAACCGCGGTGGGCAGCGCGGGATCGCGTGGCGGCGCCTCTTTTGCCGGGGCGTCGAAGAGTTGCGGCAGCACTTCCACCTCAAGCCGCTCAATCGCACGGTTGACGCGCTCGTAGTGGCGGCGGACCAGGTAACAGGCCGTGACCACGCCGCCCGTCATCGCAACGGTTATCCATCCGCCCTGGTCGAATTTCAAGGTGACCGTCAGGAGCAGGATCATCGCCGTGAAGACGCATCCGATTCCATTCACCAGCAGTTTGCGAATCCATTTCGGTTCCGTGGCGCGCGCGTTCCACCAGAGCCGGCTCATCCCGAGTTGCGAGAGGGTGAAAGTCACGAAAACGTTGATTGCGTAAAGCACCACCAGGACGCTAACCGCGGCGCGGGTCTCTAAAAGAATTACCGCCGCGGCGAGACCCATCGCCAGCACTCCGTCCTGCGTGACGAGGCGCTCGCTCAGGCTCGCGAAGCGCCGCGGCACCCAGCGATCGACCGCCATCGTCGCCAACACTTGCGGCCCGCCGACGAAGCCGGTCTGCGCCGCCACAAACAGTAGCGCGCCCTCGGACAGCAGCGTGAAGGTGACGACCCAGGGCCCCAGGTTCAGTCCGCCGATGCGCCATTGGGCGGTCAGCTTTTCGAACAGCACCGCATTGAGCGTCTGGCCGGGGTGCGGTTCGACCCCCTCCAGCAGGTACGCGATCAGGATGCCGCCGGCGATGAATGCCAGCGACACCGCCATGTAAATCATCGTGCGCTTGCCGGTCGCGGCTTTGGGCTCGCGCAGAATCGGCAAGCCGTTGCTGACTGCCTCGATTCCGGTGTAGGTTCCCGCGCCCATGCTGTAAGCGCGGAAGAACACCACCGCAAGCCCGAGCACACCGAGCGAGCCAAAGCCGTCATGAACCTGGCGGATGGCATTGCCGGCGACCGCCGGCAGTTCCCCCTCGCGGGCGACCAGGGCGTAGACGACGAGAAGGGTGTGCATCAGGACGAATGAGATGAAAATCGGCAGCAGCGTGAGCACCGATTCCTTCACCCCGCGCAGGTTCATCCCGACCATAGCCAGCACCACGGCGATACATACGTACATCTTCAGCGGGGCCCACTGGACGGGCAGGAAGCTGAAGATCGCGTCGGCCCCGCTGGCGATCGAGATCGCAACCGTCAGCACGTAGTCGACGATCAAGGCGCATCCGGAGACCAGGCCCGCTTGGCGCCCGAGCAATTTGGTCGCAACCAGATAGCCACCGCCGCCGGCGGGAAACTGGTCGATGGTCTGGGAATACGAGGCGGAGATTATGAATACGGTCAGCGCCATCAGCAGCGCCAGGAATACCGCCAGGTACTGATGCGGGCCGAGCGCGATGAATGCCTCTTCCGGGCCGTAGCAGGACGAACTGAGGCCGTCCGATCCAAGGCCCACCCACGCAAGGAAGGCCACCAGCGACATCGAGTGAAAGATCTCGGGATCTTTGACGTCGCGCGGACGGCCGATGAAGATGCCCGTTAGCGTGCGCCGCTCGCCGTCGGGAATGGTATCTGTTCTCTTCGACACGATTCCCTGGACGATCTTGGGTTCGACGCAAGCGCAGCCGGTTCTAATCAGCGGATTCTGATTTTACTCGAGGCCCAGGTCATTCATTCGGAAATTCAGTCTGAAGCAGCTGGACCTTATCCGCTCGAGTGACAACGCATTACCATAGGTCGTAGCGAGATGCGACGCGGCGCTCTCACTCTCGGTGGGGATGAGGCTACACGCGATTATTTTGAACGCAAAAAAAGTAAATTATGACGGCCATTCTGCAACTAATGACCGATATATCTACCTCTCGCAGATACGAGCATATCGTCTAAAGGTCGTATATCCGCGAAGTGCTTATAACTATTGACTCGAAGTGACTCAGCACACTAACCAAGGGCCGTGTGCTCGGCCGCTAACCCATCCACAGCAGAACGGCAAAGCACAGAGCCATCAGCGGCAGGCCCGTTATCAGGCCGACGCGCGCCCATTCGCGGCTGCCGATGCCCAGTCGCCCGGCTGCCACGATGTTGGGTATGTTGCCGGGAATCAGCATGCCTCCGCTGATGAGCAGGCCCATAAGAATAGCGCGCTGTTGCGCGATGGTAAGCGAGGGGCCTATCTCGGCGGCGGTGAGTGTCGCGTTGTCGACCACCGCGGAGATGCTGTTGAGCCAGAAGAGCACCGCCCCAGGCATCCTGCTTATGAATATATCGACCAGCGGTCTTAGACCCCAGGACAGGCCCACCAGGCCGGCCACGAACAGGTACACCTTGCCGGCACGAATCGCTACGTCCGCCCAGGTTTGATCGTCGCGTTCGGCTTTGAGCGATTTTCCGTGCTGGACCGGGAAAATGAGGCTCACCAGCCCGACAATCAGTATTCCCGCGACCACGAGCCAGCCGAGCAATCGGACCAGGTACCAGAAATCGGCATGAAGCGCAGCGATTGCGATCGTTCCCAGCGGCTCGCCCACCGGCGTCAGGGCGGCGCCAAGGCCGATCGCGAAGCAGGCGAGGACGACCGCGGCGATTTCGCTCTTGCGGTCGAGGTTGAGCAGCGAGATCGCTTCGACCAGGATGAGCGCCGCGATGACCGCGGTGATTACGCTGGAAAGTAGCCCGAGTGCGACGATCAGTATGAAATAAATCCAGTGCGCCGACATCACTCCGAGCAGGCGCTCAATCCAGCGATCGAAGGTCGAGCGCATCAGGCGCGCCACCGCGCCGAAGACGAGGACGGCGACGGTCAGCGCGACAGGCTCTGTAACCGCGGCGTGCAGCAGGGACCAGCTCAATTGCCCACTGACCGTCGCCGCCAGCGTCCCGACGACCAGGAAAAAGACCTCGATGTTACGTTCGACCGGCTTTATCAGCACCGGCCCCAGTAATACCGCGAGGAAAATCAGGCCAAGCGCCAGTACCATCAATCAGGACCGCTGCGACCGTTCATCCTGGACCGTAACCCAATTCATCTTGGATCAGATGGCGCCGTCGCCGTGCTCGTCGGTGCGGATGCGGATCACATCGTCGAGGTCGGTGATGAAGATCTTGCCGTCGCCGATTTTTCCGGTCTGCGCCTTGCGTGTGATGGCTTGCAGAACCGACGCGAGCTGATCGTTGCGCACGACTATCTCCAGCTTTACTTTGGGCAGGAAGTCGACCACGTACTCGGAGCCGCGGTAGAGCTCGGTATGGCCCTTCTGACGGCCGAAGCCTTTGACTTCATAGGCAGTCATGCCGGTGATCCCGACCTTTTGCAGTTCTTCCTTTACGCCGTCCAGCGTGAAGGGTTTGATGATGGCTTCAATCTTTTTCACTTGAACTCCTCCGGGACGGCTCTGACGTTCAGACGACCGGGCCGCGTTTAATCAACCACAGAACCGTTATTAAGACTCCCGCGGCGACCGGTATCGGCGGCGCGCCGAAGATCGCGATCGCGGCTGCGGCCGCGAGTGCTCCCGTGCCGAGAGTTAATGCGATGTGGCGCTGCTTGGTCATAGTCACGATCTGGACTTTGTCACGATCTGGGCTTTTTGCCGAAGAAGCCGGCGAAGTCAGGCCGCCAGATGCGCCGCGGCGCCCGCTTGCGATCGATCGCGCGCATTTCCCGGACCAGGCGGCGCTCGTAGTCACAGGTGCTGAAATCCATCGCCTGAGTGAGTTCCTCCTCGGCCTGGGCCACCAGTCCGACGCGCATGCAGAGCTCGGCCATCCGAAAGTGCGGATAGAAGCTCTGCGGATCGAGCGCGATGGCATTTTCCAGCGCGGCTGTCGCCTCGGGAATTCGCAACAGGCGGCCGAGTGCGATGCCCAGTCCCAGCGATGCCATCGGCAATTCCGGGGCCAGATCGACCGCCTGTCGCAGCAGTCCCGCCGCTTCCTCGAAGCGGTCATGTTCGAGCGCATCGATCCCCCGCCTGAACAAGTGCTCGGCGTCGCGGATGATTGGCGTCGGTTTCCTGTCTGCCACCAACCCACCATCCTGAGATATTGCGCTCTGCATTACCATGGGCCTCTGAGCGGCTGCAGCCTACTTGTCGAACACGCTCTTGCCGGGTTTGGCAAGTTGCCACAGCGCGAACACTATCAGCAGCACCACTCCGAAAATGATTTGCCCTGTCATGATCCGAATCCTCCGTCAGTCCGCAGCGACTTCCACCGAGCGTCCAAGGCCCGAAGTCACCAGTTGAAATTCAGGATATCCGAGCGCGCCCATCTCCGGTAGGTCGAGGCCTTCCAATTCGCTGGCCGCACCCACGCGCTGGCCGACCAATCCGTCTATCAGCCAATTCCCGAGATAAGATATGGTGAACACGATCCCGACCAGCGTCGCGCATCCAATGATCTGTGCTACGAGTTGGCTGGGGTCACCGTAGAACAAGCCACGCACCGAACCATCCACCCCGTTCCAGCTTCCGCCGTAGTTGCTCGTCCCGTCAGCGAACAAGCCGACCGACAGTACGCCCCACAACCCGCAGGTGCCGTGTACCGAGATTGCTCCGACTGGATCATCAACCTTGAGGACACGCTCGACGTACTCGACGCTGAGGCAGACCAGCATCCCGGCCGCAAAGCCGATGATCACAGCGCCGACCGTGTTGACGAAGCCGCTGGGTGCCGTGATGGCCACCAGCCCGGCCAGCAAGCCGTTACCGCCCATCGAGGCGTCAGGCTTGCCGAAGCGGATCCACATGTAAAGCACCGAGGCGAATGAGCCAGTGCATCCGGCGAGCATCGTGTTGACCGCAATCGAGCCGATCCTGAGGTTGCCCGCGCCCGAGGCGCCCAGAGTGCTGCCAGGGTTAAATCCGAACCATCCGAAGGCCAGGATGAAACATCCGATCAGCACCATCGTGATGTCGTGGCCTGGCATCGGGTTGGGACGGCCGTCACGCTTGTACTTGCCGATCCGTGGCCCGATGATCATGGAAACCGCCAGCGCACTCACGCCGCCCACCGCATGCACGACTCCCGAACCCGCGAAGTCGCAGTAGCCGTGGCCAATGTGATAGTTGACGCCGAGTTGCGACAGCCATCCACCGCCCCACGCCCAGTTGCCGTAGAGCGGATAGGTGATAGCCGCGAGGAACATGCTCGATACCGCGAAGGCGGCGAACTTCCAGCGCTCGGCCGCGGCGCCAGTGACGATCGTTGCAGCGGTATCCATGAAGACCATCTGGAACAGGAACATCACCATCACGCCGACGTCGTAGGTCGAGCCGCTGAGAAAAAACCCCTTCTGTCCGAAGAGTCCCCATGGCTTGCCGCCGATGAAGTTGACCGCGAATTCCGAATTGAGCGGACTGAGGCCGCCCAGGTTGGCGTTCGGCGCGCATCCGCCCTGCTGCAGTGCGAAACCCATCACCCAATAGGCGAACAATCCGAAACCATACACCATGAAGTTCATCATCATGGTGTGATTGGCGTTTTTCGCGCGGCACAGGCCGGTTTCGACCGCGGCGAAGCCCGCCTGCATGAACATTACGAGGTAGCCCGTGATTAGCGTCCAGACCAAATTGATGGCGATACGGTTCTGGCCGACCATGTTGACCAGGTCCGCCAGCGTCAATCCTTTTTTGGAATCGCTCACGACGATGTCGTTCACAGTGCCCGTGAGCGTGCCGCCGGGATCGCCCTTGGCCAGGTCCTCGGCCTTGGGACCGGTGATGGCCTTAAGGTCGGCGTCGGTGATGGGAACCGGTGGAGGGGTCTTCGCGGCTGGCGCTGCGGCCGCAGCCGGAGCTGGAGCCGGCGCCGCGGCCGGAGCGGGTTCCGCCTGCGCCACCTGCGCCGGGGGTGGATCGGTTGCCCAAACGACTGCCGGCATCATGCCAGCGCACAACCACAGGGTCGCGAGCAGCAGTGAAACAGTGCGCCTAAGCTTGTTGACTCTAGCGATCATTCAAATGTCTCCCCAATGTCTTCATAGAGGTCTTGCACAGGAATCGAGCTTCAGCTCTTCCAGATGGCGTTCTTGAGATGAGCGCTATTGAGAACCCCGAGCACTCCAACCAGGGCGACCAATAGTCCAAGCACCGCGACAAAGGCCTGAAGTCCAACACTCGACACCTCGACGCTGCTCACCGCGATCAGCCATCCAACGACGGCCATTACCAGACCTAGAACTCTCATTGGCTTTTCCTTTTGATATCCGTAATTCGACTCAGCGTGACCCAGCGGACTTGGGCGGAGGCACTGCCGAGAGCCCTTCGGGCGTTACAGCATGCTCGAGCGGCTTGATGCGGTAGAATCCGACCAAAGACGTAATCAAGCAGACCAACCCGACCAGACTAAACAGGGGCCCTAGATAGGCTAGTCCCGCCGGTAAGAAGGTGAATCCAACGATAAACAGGAGCAGGTACCAACCTTGTTTGCTATTCGCCCCCATAGGGTGAGTTCCTCCGGTTCAGATAAGCTTTTGTTCTACGTGACCAGCCCTACAACCCCGGTATCGCCTACTGATGATCCGCAAATGCCCCAACCCGATACCGAGTGAGAAAGCGCTCTGTCGAAAGCCGCGCAGACGCGATGGCAAAAGCAATCAAGGGGCCATCGCTCAGACAGCCTTTATTTCACTCGAAAGATGTAGACGACCTAGCACTAATGATTGATAATCTAGTAGTCCAGAGATGGAGCGTTCACCTCGTGCGCATGAGGTTCACCGCGTGTTCGTAAGGTTTTAGTCAGCTCACAGGACTCTCTTCGCAGGAAGGGCTGCTTGCGAGGCGGGCAGATGCCGCCCGCTTGGCGGGCGCTAAGAGGCTGGAGTTGGGGGCTTTTAGCGAAATCCGGTGAAATCCGGCTAAATCCGAACGGATCGCTCGGCGGACCTTGGAAGCAGGACTTTCGACGGCGCTTTCAGTGGTCTTGGACCGTTACCAGGCCTGTCTTGATCGCGTAGCGGGCGAGCTCGGTTCGGTCGCGAATTCCAAGCTTCTGAAAGATGTTGGTCAGGTGAGTTTTGACCGTGCTTTCGCTGAGCGAGAGTTGCGCCGCCACTTCGGCGTTGCGCAGCCCCACTGCCACGTAGCGCACGATCTCCGATTCGCGCGGCGTCAGCCTCTTCGCCGCCGGGCCGTCCTGTCCGACCAATGCCGCTTGTATCGCGGGCGGCATCCAGACCAGTCCCTCGGCGACGGCCCGGATAGCCGTCATGAGCGACTCGATCGCGAAGCGTTTCTGTACGATCGCGCGTGCTCCCAGGCGCAGCGCCGTCAGGCCGATTTCGACCCGCTCGTCGGCGGTAAGGATGATCACGGCCGTTTTGCGCGAGAGCTCCTGGATCTGGTCCATCGACCACTGCTCCATCTGCAAATCGAGCAGTAAAATGTCGCACGGATTGGCCGCGAGCGCGGCCGCCAGGCTGGCCGCCTGTTCGACTTCGGCGACTATCTCGAGACCCTCAAGCACCAGCAGCGAGCGCAATCCCTGCCGGAAAAGCGCATGATCATCGGCAATTATCAAACGCAACGGGTTCAGTTGACACGCTCCTTTCAGGCTAGGCCTTGGGTATTTCGATTCGCAGACAGGCCGGGCCGCTCTCGCTGAAGCTCAGCCGGCCGCCGGTCTCGGCGACGTGAGAGGCAATCGTCCAGGGCGGATCGGCGGCGGGCGGAAAGCCCACCCCATCGTCAGCGATTGTAATCAGCACCCGCTCCGTGATTTCGGAGGCATCGATCCGCACCAAAGTCGCCCTTGCATGCTTGCGCGCGTTGCGCAGCCCTTCCAGCATTATCTGGAGTATCCGTTCGCCCAGCAGGCTACTGCCGTTGAACACGCCGTTTATCTGGATTTTCGGATCGGCCGAGATATCCGCAATCCCGTTCGTCGAATTCGAGTCGACCCCGGCCAGCGAGCGCACGTATTCGCGCACCTCGTCGAATTGACGCTTCACTCCAACTTGGAGCTCTTTAAGTTCGCGCGAAGCGTCGTCCGGGCGCCCCCTGCGCAGCAACTCGCGGCAACTCTCGAGCCGCAGGTTGACGCCAGCCAGCGATTGTACATAGCTGTCGTGCAACAATCGCGCGATCAAATGCCGTTCACCTTGCGCCTCGAGCTCACGCATCCGGTCTTCGTAATTGGCCCGCTGTTGCGCGAAGAAGCCGACCAGGTAGCCCGCGATAGCTAGATACACCGCGCGCATCGCGTAGGCGATAGTCAACCGGTCGGCGGCGGAAATCACCAGCAGGTAGAGCGCCACCCCGCACAGCGTGACCCGGATGATTGCGCGCAGCGTTGCGCGCGCACCGACCGCGATAATCGCGAACACGAAAAAAATGTAAGAAGGGCTGGTCTGGCCTTCGGTCAGGTACGCGACCACCGTCGCAAAAAGTAGATCGAGCAGCGTCGTGGCTGCCGGAATCCAGCGCTGCGCAACCTGGTACTCGAGCAGGAAATAGGTCCCGGTACTGTAAGCCAGGTGGCAAAGGAGAGTCGCGACCAACCAGGGAGTCAGGTGAAACAGGCCGCCGGCGCTTGGATCGACGCACAGCGAAAGCATCGCCAACAAGGACAGGACAATACGGGTGCGTGCGATATCGAGTTCGAAATCGCTGAAGGCGTGCACTTTCATAGGTCAATCCTGACACGAGTTTAGCAAAATCCAAGCCATCGCCGGCGTTCCCGATCGGCGCAATCTGCAGCTAAGCTCCACCCTGTCTGCGTCGAGTCGCACGAGCCATGCGGAGCCTTATGCGAGAACCTTATGATGACGCGCGGAGCCTTATGATGGCGACGGGCCGTCAGTTTCGCGTCGCGTCCAGATGCGAGCTGCTGCCTTATCTGACCGGACCGCCGATTGGCTTGTCGCGCAAACAGGCGAAGGACTTTCTCCGGTTCGGTACGGTAACTGTGCAAGGCAAGGCGATAGTGCGTCACGATACGGAGTTGGAGCCAGGCGACATCGTGACCATCGCGGTGCGCAAGCAGGCCAGCGACGGGACGCTTGAACGCCACGGACTCCGACTCGTGCATCTGGATGATGCCGTCGCCGTGGTCGAGAAACCGCCCGGGCTGCTTTCGATGGGCTCGGAACGCGAGAAGCAAAGAACCGCGTATCGAATCCTCAACACGCATCTGAAGGCGATCATGAAATCGCCGCTGCAGCAGGTCTTCATCGTCCATCGGCTCGATCGCGAAACCTCCGGCCTGATGATGTTCGCAAGGAATGAATCGGCGCAGGCCGCGCTGCAGCGGAACTGGAAGAGCGTCGTCAAAAGATATCTGGCGGTCGTCGAAGGTGTGCCGGCGCAAGTGCGGGGAACGCTGAAGGACCGGCTCATCGAAAGCAAGTCGTTGATAGTTCGTCGGATGGCTGGTCGCGTGGAGGAGGGCGGCGAACTGGCGATCACGCACTACCGCGTATTACGCGCGCAAGGCGACCGATCGCTGCTCGAATGTACGCTCGAAACCGGACGCCGCAACCAGATCCGCGTTCAACTGGCGGCGCTTGGCCATCCCGTTGCCGGCGATCGCAAGTACGGCGCGAAAACCGATCCTGCGCGGCGGCTCGCGTTGCATGCGTGCGAGCTGAAATTTCATCACCCGGTTTCGGGCGCTCCGATGGAATTCCACAGCGCCCTGCCATCGCGGCTCAAGGCGCTGGTCGAAGCTCGCGTGGCGCGCCAACCGGGAGAGGCTTGACGCTCAAGCCGCACGGATGGTAAGAGGGGAAATTACTTAGATTGCTAAGTGTTTGTTCGAGGGCCATGGCTTTACGTCGTTATCCGTTGACGAAAGGATCGTATTTCGTCGTTGATGTTGCCCCGGACGCCTGGTTGCGCCGCAAGCCCGGGGGGAGTGCTCGGCGGGCGAAACAATTTATCGCTCAAAGGAAGGGTGACCCATGCCTCTAAACGGATTGGCAGGCAAAACCGTGATCGTCACAGGCGCCGCTCAGGGTATCGGCCGCGCGTACGCGCGCCGGTTCCGCGACGAGGGATGCAACGTCGTGCTGGCCGACGTCAACGCGGACAAGGGCCGCGGCGTGCTGGCCGAAGTGACCGACGCCGGCGCCAACGCGATCTTCTGCACCACCGACGTCTCCAGCGAAGCGTCGTGCAAGCAGATGGTCGACGAGGCGCTCAAAGCGTTCGGCCACGTCGACGTGCTGATCAACAACGCGGCCATCTTTTCGACCATCACGATGAAGCCGTTTTGGGAAATGAGCGTCGCCGAATGGGACGGCCTCATGGCGGTCAACCTCAAGGGCGTGTGGCTCGCGGGCAAGGCGTGCAGCGCGCCAATGCGCGCGCAGAAGAGCGGGGCGATCGTCAACATATCGTCGGCGGCCTACCTGCTGGCGCGTCCGGGTTACGCGCATTACATGGCGTCCAAGGCCGGAGTGCTCGGCTTGACGCGCGCGATGGCGCGCGAGCTCGGCGAGTTCAACGTGCGCGTCAACGCGATCACGCCGGGGCCGGTCTACACGGAGATCGCGCGCGCGACCGTCACGCCGGAACAGAAAGAGATGATGCTCAAGATGCAGTGCCTCAAACATCACGAAACGCCGGCGGACCTGGTCGGCGTGGCCGCGTTCCTCGCCTCGGACGACGCCGGCTTCATCACCGGCCAGACGATCAACTGTGACGGCGGCCTGGCGTTCATCTAGGTGAAGAGTCTCGACGGGATCCGCACCGACGTCGTCGGCAGCCTGCTGCGGCCCGACGCGCTGGCGCGTGCCCGTCTTCGCCAGGAGCGCGGCGAGATTTCCGACGGCGAATTTCGCGCGGCCGAAAACGAAGCCGTCGATCGCGCGATCCGTTTGCAGGAGCAAATCGGCCTCGACGTCATCACCGACGGCGAGGTTCGCCGGCTCAATTTCCAGGACAGCTTCGGCGAAGCGGTTTCGGGCTACGACCGCGGACAGGCGACGCTCGATTTCTACGACCAGCGCACCGCGGGCGCCCAGCCGCTCCAGCGTTTCGATCTCCGGTTGAGCGACGAACGCCACAAGGGAACGCCCGTGGTACAGCGCCAGCGCGTGGTCGAGCGGCTGCGTCTGCGGCGCAACCTGGTGCTCGAGGAATACAGCTACGCGGCCGCGGTCGCGCGCAAGCCGGTCAAGGTCACGCTGATCGGACCCGATCGGATTTCGCAGCGCGTCGACCTGGCCAATTCCGCGCAGGTTTATCCGACGATGGATGACTTCCTCGCCGACGTGGTCGAAGTCGAGCGCTCGATGATCGCGGGGCTCGCCGGTGCGGGATGCCGTTACGTTCATATCGACGCGCCCGGCTATATCGCCTACGTCGACGGCCCATCGCTCGACGCGATGCGGGCGCGGGGTGAAGATCCGCTGGCCAACTTCAGGCGCTCGCTCAAGGCCGACAACGATTTGATTCGAGGCTTCGGCGAAGTGACCTTCGGGATTCATCTATGCCGCGGCAACCAGCGCAGCATGTGGCATCGCGAGGGCGCCTACGACGCGATCGCCGAGACGCTGTTCAACGAACTCGGCCACGACCGTTTCCTGCTCGAGTACGACACGCCGCGCGCCGGCAGCTTCGAGCCGCTGCGCTTCGTACCCAGGGGCAAGATGGTGGTGCTCGGCCTGGTCAGCACCAAGGTGGCGCAACTCGAAACGATTGACGATCTGAAGCGGCGAATCGATGAAGCCGGCCGCTACCTCGCGCTCGAACAACTCGCGCTCAGCCCGCAGTGCGGTTTCGCATCCGAGTTTGTCGGCAATCTGGTCAGCGAGGACGATCAGAAACGCAAGCTTGAACTGATCGTGGAAACCGCGCGTCAGGTCTGGGGCTGAAACCGGCGCCGCTCCGCCCGCATCCTCCACAACTCCCAGGACCGATCGATCTGCGCGGCGTTGCAGGCCGCGGCGGCCTCCGCCTCCTCGCGCGTGAGGTAGGTCACCGCGCCCAGGCGCATCGCCTCGGACTGCAGCGCCGCGCTCTTCTCCGTATAGACCGCGTTGAAGACCGCGTGCCGCAGGCTGGATCCTACAACCGTGCATCCGTGGCCGCGCATCAGCACTACCGACCCTCGCCCGAGCGATTTGGCCAGGGCCGCGCCCAAAGCGCGGTCGCGAATCAGCAGATCGGTGCCAGGTCCGGCGGCCGCACGGATTTCGAACACCGAACAGCCTTCGCCGAGAATTCCGCCGAGATGCCAGATGGCGCGCAGGGGCGCGTCGTTGACCACGCTGAAGGGAACGACCGCCGGCGAATGACTATGCACCACGGCGCCGGCGTCGGGACGCACGCGGTAAATTTCGCTATGGATGAATCGCTCGAGGTAGACCGCGCGGCCTTCGGAGTCGAGAGGATTCCCGTCGAGGTCGAACTCCATGATGTCGCCGGCTGTAGTCAGCGCCGGCGCGACGCTGCGCGCGAGCAGGAACCGGCCGCCCGCAGTCGGATGACGTACGCTGACATGTCCAAACCCGTCGACCACGCCCTGGTCGAACAAAATATGATTCGCCGCCACCAGCTCGTGGATCAGGTCCGAAAATTCAGACATCGAACTCGACGTGCACGTTTTTGATTTGCGTGGCGTCCATCATTTCTTCGATCGACTCTTCGCGGCCCACACCCGACTGCTTGTAACCGCCAAACGGAGCGGCGAGGTAATGCGCGCTCGACGAGTTGACCCATACGTAGCCGGCTTCGACGCGCGCGGCGGCACGATGCGCGTTGGCAAGATCGCGGGTCCAGATCGAAGCCGTCAGGCCATACTCGACGTCGTTGACGGCCCGCAACATCTCGGCTTCGTCCGACCAGCGAAACACGCTGAGCACCGGGCCGAAGATTTCTTCGCGCGCAATGCGCATTTTGGGCGTGACGTCGGCGAAAATGGTCGGTTCGATGAAAAAGCCTTTGCTTAGATGCGAATCCTGAGGCGCTTTGCCGCCGGCGACCAGCCGCGCGCCGTCTTCGACGCCATAGCCGATGTAGCGCATCACCTTGTCGAACTGTTCCTTGCTGATCAGGCTGCCCATCATGGTGCTCTGTTCGGTGGGGATACCGGGCTTGATCGCGCGCGCCGCCGCGACCACGCGCTCCAGCACCGCGTCGTGGATCGCCTCGTGCACGAAGGCGCGGCTGGTCGATCCGCAGGACTGGCCGCACCAGGTGAAGTTCATCCCGCGGATGAGTCCGGCGGCCACCTTGTCGGGGTTGGCGTCGGGATAAGCGATCAGCGCATTCTTGCCACCCAGTTCGAGCGCGACCTTCTTGAGCGAATCGGCCGAGGCCCGCATGATCGCCTTTCCCGTCGGCACCGAACCGATCAAGCCAACCTTCGCGATCAGCGGATGCGTCGTCAGCGCGGCCCCGCACTCGCGGCCGCCCGGAAGCACGGAGAACACGCCGGGCGGAAACAGCGGGCCGACCAGCTCGGCGAATCGCAAGGAGGAGAGCGGCGCCTGTTCGGGCGGCTTGACGATGAGCGTGTTGCCGGTGGCGAGCGGCGCGCCGGTGCGCATCGCGGCGAACAACAACGGATGGTTGAAGGCATTGATACGCGCGATCACTCCGAGCGGCTCGCGCAGCGTGTAGTTGAGCACGCCGGGGCCCATCGGGATGGTGCTGCCTCTGACCTCGCTGACCAGGCCGGCGAAGTATTCCACGCTGGCGGCGCCGATGGCCGAATCGTTGATCATCTCGGCGATCGGATTGCCGCAATCGGCGGCGTCGATGAGCGCGAGTTCGCGCCCGTGCCGGCGCAGCAGCGCCGCGACCTCGCGCAGAATCTTCGCGCGCTCCAGCGGCTTCACGTCGCGCCATTGGAAAAATGCCGCATGCGCCGCGCGCACCGCGCGATCGACGTCTTCCGCCCCGGCCCACGCGACCTTGCCTAGCGACTGTCCGGTCGAGGGACTCCAGACCTCGGTGCGGGCGCCTTCGGTCGCGGCGTGCCAGCCGCCCGAGTGGTAGAGTTCGCGCGGAATCGAGGCGACCAGTTCTCTTTGGTCGATCGTTTGCTGCATTGCGTCAGACATTTGAAATTTTTCCTTGGGGAAATTTTCCTTCTGCGCGCGCTCCGAGATCGACGCCGCTTCGATTCTCTAACGAAGCCCGGCCTGTCTCGCGAGCGGCATGATCTCGTGCTTGAACTGCCGCATCCCGTCGATGTAACGCGGCCACGAAAGCACCGCGCCATCGAGCCCCATTTCCGAGAGCCGCTCCAACCCTTCGACAATCTGTTCGTTGGTGCCGACGAGCGGATAACCGCCCCATCCCGCAATGAAGTGCCGCTTCATCGATCGCAGAGTCTCCGGGGGCAAAATATTAGCGTTGATGCCCATCGTTTCGACCAGGTTGGTCACCGCCACCCAATCGCCCTTTTGATTTACGTAGTAATCCAAAAAGTCACGAGCTTCTTTTTCCGTCTCGCCCTGGACGACGTAGGCGGCGGTCCACAACTGCAGGTCGCGGCCGTATTCGCGGCGCGCAAGCTCCCGATAGCTGCTGACCCGGGCCCTGGCGCCGGCCGCATCGTCGGGATCGAAAATGACGAACGCCACGTCGCAATACTTGGCCGCGTAGTGGCGTCCCTTTTCGGAACCGCCCGCGTTCATCACGACCGGATACGGCGCCTGGATCGGCTTGGGGCGCAGAATTCCCTTTTTGATCTGGTAGTAGTTGCCGCTGTAATCGAATTCCTCGTCCTCGGTCCAAAGGCGCTTGATGATGTCCAGCCATTCGATCGCGCAATCGTAGCGAAGGTCGTGATCCATCTGGGGCGCGCCGAACATCTCGATCTCGGGTAGAAACCAGCCGGTGACGATGTTGAGCGCGAAACGGCCGCCGGTAACGTGATCGATAGTCGTGGCCTGCTTGGCGGCCATAATCGGATGCACCGTCGGCACGTGCGAGGTCGCGAATACGGCGGGGTATTTCGTCGCCGCGCCGATCGCGGCGGCCCAGGTGTATGGCTCGAAGCCGGCGCCGTTGAAATTCGTGACGCCGCCGAAGCCCTTCCAGCGGCCGACCGGCACCAGCGCTTCGAACTCCATCTCATCCGCCAGCCGCGCCAGCGTTAGCGTGCTCTGCCAGTCGGCCTTCAGCGTGCCGTCGATGGTGGTGATCGCGCATCCGTGGCTCAGGTTGCTGGAGAACGTGCCGAGCTTGAGCTTGCGGTCGTTGAAGAGCGGATTGGTCTTGCGGCGCGGATCGTCCGCGCTTTTGTGCATGCTCATTCAAGTTGCTCCAAGCAGGCCGGCTCGCGCGAGCACCCCGTCCAGCCGCGCCGCGAGCTCAGGCGTCGCTGGCATCATCGGCAGCCGATGCTCCTCGGTTTCGAGCAGCCCCATCCGCTTCATCATGTATTTGAGCGGCGTGGGATTGGTGTCGAAGAAGATCGCCTGGTTGAGCTCGAACAGCGCGTCGTGCGCGGCGCGTGCCGGCGCAAGCCGCTCCGCGAAGACGTCCTCGCACATCCGCGCGAGCGCCCGGGGCTTCAGATTTCCCGCCGCATTCATCAGACCGCACGCTCCGATCGCCATCATTGGAAAACTCAGTTCCTCCAAACCGACGAAGATGCGGAAATCATTGCCCATCCGCGCGAGCACCTGGGTAACCAGCGCGAGGTCATTGGCCGCGTGCTTCATCCCGACCAGGTTGGGCGTGCGCTCGGCGATACGTTCGATGGTGACGGCCTCGACGTTCACCGCCGCGCGTCCGGGTATGTGGTAGATGAGCATCGGCAGCCGCGTGCGCCGTCCGATATCGACATAGTATTCGACCAGGCCGCGCTGCGGCGGCCGGATGAAATACGGGGTCACGACCAGCACCGCGTCGGCGCCCGCTTTTTCGGCGGCCGCGGTCAGCTCGATCGTGTCGGCATGCGATTGCGAACCGGTGGCTGCGACCACCGGTACGCGGCCACGCGCGGTTTGCACAGCGAGCCGCACCAACTCATTACGCTCCGCGACGCTGAGCGTGCTCGGTTCGGCGGTGGTGCCGTTGACGACGACTCCGTGCGAGCCTTCGGCCACCTGCCGTTCGACCATCCGCGCGTAGACGTCATAATCCACCGCGCCATCGCGAAAGGGCGTGACCAGGGGCGGGTAGGAGCCGCGCAGGAAGTTTTTGTTCAGCGCCAGCATCGCGTCAAGCGACCTTGGCCCGGTTGGTGTCGAAGCCGTGGCTCGAACCCAACAGCCGCGCCGGATGCTTCAAGTCCTCCTGCCACATCAGCGAATCCATCGCGATGTTGAGCGGGCTGTCCTGGATGGTCAGTTCGTACACCGGCTCGTCGTTGGAGGCGTGGTGGTGCACCGCCCATCCCGGCGCCGACAGCATCAGGTCGCCGGCCTTCCACGGCAGCACCTTGCCCTGCACCGTACTGTAGCCGCTGCCCGAGAAGTAGTAATTGATGGCGGCGGCGGCGTGACGATGCGGCTTGTCGACGATGCGCGGCGGCCGCACGGTCATGGTTGCGAAGAAATTGTGCGTCGTGCCGTTGGTGCGTCCGGTGGCCGGGTTATACAGCAGGTACAGTCGCCGCCCGACGTAGGAAGATCCCAGCGCCTGCAATTTGTCGAGATGCTCCTTGACCTGGCGCCACGGCCAGAATAGCACCGGCGACTCGAGCACGTCCGGGCTTATCAGCTTCTCGTAGGGCAGCAGGTAGGCGCCGTCGCTGTTGAGCGCGAAGGTGCCGAACGGGTTGACGTGACGCGCGTCAGGCTCGCCGGACGGCGCCTCGCCCTTGACTTCTTCGGCCGGCGGGTTTTCCTCGACGATATGTGCGTTCATCTTTTCCAGCAGCGCGGCGTTACTGTAGGTCAGCCGCACCTGCAGGTCGTCGCTGTCGTTGAAATTCTGGTAGACGTTGAACGAGGGCGTATTCCACACGTCGTACTGGCTGAAGTTGATCTGCCGGCCGTTGACGATCGCGTGCCCGCGGCCGCGGATGCAGAAGTTGACCTGCGAGGAGTTGTGGCGGATCGGCTTGGTGCGCTCGCCCGGCTTGAGCACGTCAAGCGCGACCTGGATGCCGGGAGCAAGCCCGGTGCCGTTTTCGTTGGGATGAACGATGAGCGAACGTCGCCGCCCATTTGCCGGTGGCGGCAAGCTCGCGAGCCGGTCCACCTCCGCTTCGATCTCTTCCTTTGAGATGACGATCGAGGGCCACAGGTCGAGCTTGGGAGTTACGTAACCGCTGCGATCGACGAATCTGGATTTTGTTTCGCTCATTGATATTGCCTCGCGATTGAATTTGCAGCCGCCGGAATCTTGCGCGCCGGCGCTGCTTCTATACTTTTCCGCCGCCCAGCCGCGGCTTGGCCCGAAGCGTCGGAGCCACTGGCCGTCCCACGCCGTTGGCACGCGCTCGGCGCAGAACCTCCACTCCGACCGAAAGATCCGAAATGCCCATGCCCATCGCCTTGAACAGCGTCAGGTCCGCTGCGGCAGGACGGCCTTTACCCGCCGCGATCACGCGGCTCAGCGCGACCACGCCATTCCAGGCTCGATCGTCGTTGCCGTAAAACTCGGTGAACTCGCGCGAGAGACTGCGCACTCCGGGAACCGTGTCGGCCGCGACGACGGCGCATCGCGCGAGCATCGACGGCTCGAACTCCGCGCGCTCGGGCACAACCGCTCCGACCGCGTTGATATGCGCTCCCGGCGCGACCATCGCGGAGTGCAAAAAGGGCGCGGTCGCGCGCGTGACCAGGGTTATGATGTAGGCGTCTTTTACGGCCGCCGCGACGCTCGCGACGGGTTCGACTTCCAATTTCAGTTCCGCGCTCGCGCGCTTGGCGAAGGCGGCGGCGTTTTCGGGGTTGCGGCTGGCCACCCGCACGCGCCGCAGTTTTCGCACCGCGGCAACCGCGGCGACTTGCGCCAGTGCCTGTTTGCCCGCTCCAACGAGCGCCATTTCGGATGCATCCGGCGCGGAGAGCCATCGAGTCGCGAGCCCGCTGATTGCGGCGGTGCGCAACTGTCCCAGCGCGAACGCTTCTATCACCGCCGCAAGCTGGCCGTTGGCGGCGTCGAACAGGATCAGCAGTGGATTCGCGCCGCCCTCGGTATGCGCCCAGGTCTTGGTGCCGACCACTCCCTCGGCGAGCATGGTGGCGCCGATCGCATGCAGCGTGTCGCCGTGACCGAATGTCGTATGAGTCTTCACCATGTTGACGGCGCCGCCCGCGGCCTCCGCCGAGAGTCCTCGCTCCAGCGCCGCGATCGCGTCGCCCATGTCGACCAGCGCGGCGACCTCGGCCTCCGTGATCCAGAGCGCGCTCATAGAGGATAAATCAGCGAGTTCGGCACCATCACGGTGTCGTACACGCAGGTTCGCGATTTGAATTTGAGCACGTCGCCGTCGCGTACGAGCCTGTCGATGTAGCGCCCCGCGCTCAGGATCCGCGTTTCATCGTCGACCAGAGTCTGCAGCACGGCGTAGTTGGCCTGTACGTCGACGCCGTCGGCCGTCGCGGGCGCGATCTTGAGCGAACTGACTAGGTGGCGCAGCGCGCGCGGCGCGAACATCTGGGTTTGGCGAATCGTGACCACGCGGTCGGTCAGCATCGCTTTGCTCTCGCATCGCATCAACGCGAGCGGCAGCGCGCGTTCACGATTCTCGCGCGAGACGATCTGATAAAGACAATCGTCGGTGAAAAACTCCGGCCACTGTTCCAGCTCGAAATTGTCCAGCACGTGAGCGTACTCGGTGTACAGCTCTTCGATTTCGAGCCGCAAGCTGAGGTCCTGTTGCGCGCGCGCCATCAGGATCAGAACTCCATCACCTCGCGGTAATGCTTATAAAAGGCGCGGATCGCCGCTTCGGTCACCATGTGGTCCTTGTCGTCGGTGCCGCGCCCGTCCATCTCGAGCACGCCGGCTCCGCCGGGGCGTTGCCGGACGCCCTGCTGCGAGAACTCCATCACCTCGCCGTCGTCGATCGAGACCAGCCCCGCGGGGCCCATCAGGTTCGCCTGACGCAACCGGCGCTGGGTCATTTCGGGGGTGTCGTTCGCGTAGCCGAAGAACGTCCACATCAGATCGAAGACTTCCGGGCCGCGCGGCACCAGATGGCGCATCGCCAGCGTGTTCGATTGTTGCTGGATAATGATGTTGGGCCACAGCGTCTGCATCACGACTGTGTCCGCGCCCGAAAACTCGCGCACCGGATCGAGCAGGCGCGGATCGCTCAGTTTGAAGTCGGCGCGGAAGTTTTTCATTTCCTTGGTGGTCGCGTTGATCTTCTGTTCGCCCTTGCTGGAAGTGAGCACGCAATGCATCCCGCTCGAGTCCATCTTCACCGCCGAGGGCTGGTCGGCGCGGAACAGGCCGAAGGTGACCAGGAACACGTGCAGCAGGCTCGCGTGGTAGGGATCCTTGATGTTCTCGAACATCAGCTTCCAGTTGGCGGGGATGCGCTGGCGCGAATAGCCGAGCACGCGCAGTTCGCGTCCGTCGAACACGCGATCGAAATACGGCAGCATCGCGGGGCCGAGATATTCCTCCAGCGGTGGCACGGCGGAGTCGAAGCTGGCGAAGATCACGCCGTGGCGCGTCGCAATGCTGAGCCGCGTCAGTCCGGTTTGCGACGGGTCGAAATCTTCGGGCATCCCGCCATTGCCGTTGACGCCGCGGCGAAACGGCACTCCCGTGAGGTTGCCCTTCAGATCGTAGCTCCATTGATGATAGGGGCAGGTGAAGGAGCGCGTGTTGCCCCAGTTGGCGCGGCAGAACTGAACTCCACGATGGGCGCAGCGGTTGAGCATCACGTTGATCCCGCCGCTCTTGTCGCGCACCACGATCACCGGGCGTTCGCCGACGTGGCTGCGGACAAAATCGCCGGGCTGGGGGATTTCGGCCTCGAGCGCGACGTAGTTCCAGTAAGGGCCTGAAAAAATGCGCGTTTGCTCCAGCGCGTAGACCTCAGGATCGGTATAGACCCAGTAAGGGACGCGGCCCAGACCTTCGGGCGGCCAGCGGTGGGAGTTTTGCGCGACTGCTTCCACGTGTACTCTCCGTCCAATGAGGTGGCGCGCCGAACAGCTTCACTCGCGGGCAGGGCGCCAAATGCCAAGCTGTCTAAATTCCAGATAGCTAAATGCAAAGATATCTAAGTATTCTTAGTAATCCCCCTCCCGGCTAGCGTCAAGCCCGCAAAAAGCGGCGGCGCGGCCTCCGGGGCCTGCTATGCCGCGGGCGGTTACGGGATTTCGGGAGCATCGGTGTTGAAGAGAACAGAGCGTGGAAGCTAAGCGGCCCATCGTGAACAATGAAAGAGCAACGACCACCAAGGCGGCCGCTGCCAAGGCCGCGATTTCGCCGGCCCGGAAGTCAGGCGCGGATTTTCCGCCCGACCAGAGCGTCGGCTACTTGGTGCGCGAAGCCCATCGCGCGTTTCTCCGCGCCCTGGGCGCGCGCGTGTCCAGGCATGGCGTGAGTATCGGGATGTGGTACTTCCTGCGCGCGCTGTGGGAGGAGGACGGGCTGACCCAGCGCGAGCTCAGCCGGCGAGTGAAGATGATGGAGCCCACCACGGCGACCGCGCTCGAAAGCATGGAGCGGCGCGGGCTCATCAGCCGCACGCGCAACACCCAGGACCGGCGCAAGGTCAATATCCGTCTCACGGACAAGGGCCGTCGCCTGCGGGAAGTGCTGCTGCGCTGCGCGATGGAAGTGAACCAGGTGGCACTGGCTGGAATATCCCCGAAGAAAATACCGGCGCTGCGCGAGCAACTCGGTCGCATCAAGCGCAATCTCGACGCCGACGCGGTCCAGGGCGCCGAGTTCCTCCAGCGCGGCCTGGCGCCGGCCGGCCGCAAAGTCCTATTGCGCGAAGCCCGATACAAGGACTAGAAACGGGTTACGAGGGCAAGCGCCATGAGCACCACACAAACCAACGGTCACGCGAGCGGCAAATTGAACACGGTTCCGACGCGGCTCCATCACGCGGCCTACGTCTGCCGTGATCTGGAGCAGACGCGAAAGTTTTACGAGGACATCCTGGGCTGGCCGATGGTGGCGGCCTGGCGCGAGTGCGACAAGGTGTTCGGCGAGGACGAATTGTATTACTGCCACTTGTTTTTCCAAATCGCCGACGGCGGAGCGCTGGCCTTCTTTCACTTCGCGGATCCCAGGCAGCACGAAAAATTTGCGCATTACGGGCCGCATTCGCCGTTCGTCCACCTCGCGCTGAAGGTGGCCGACGCGCCTGGCCAGCACGAGATGCAGCGGCGGCTCGAAGCGGCCGGTTTCGAGACCATGGTGATCGACCATGGCTATTGCGTGTCGCTCTATGTCACCGACCCCAATGGTTTGAACCTCGAGTTTACGGTCGATCATCCGGCCGCGGACATGATCACGGCCAAGCGAACCGCCAGCGCACATGAAGACCTGCGCAAGTGGCTTGCGGGCGACCGCAGCACTAACAATGAGTGGCGCGTCGAGGCCAAGTCAGGCGGGCCGCACTCCTGAAACGACTTCGTTCATCCGGGCCTCATCGCCCCGCATCCGAGCGCAATCCCGCGCCGGGTTGCGGGGCGTACTTTATTCAGCCCGCGATTTGCCGCGGCTCGCCGCGACCGCGAATTGTAGCGGGCGCCGCAAACCACCTGGAGGTACCACCCGATGGCCATCGGTGCCGTTTCTTCCGAGCTCCTCAAGGGGCAACGCGCGCTCGTAACCGGCGGTTCGAAGGGTATCGGAGCCGCGAGCGCAGAAGCTCTCGCCCGTGCCGGCGCCGACGTTGCGATCGTCGGCCGCGACGGCGCGGGGCTCGCGGCGACGCGCGCGGCGGTGATGCGCACGGGGCGTGAATGCGTGGTCATCGAGGCCGACCTCAATAGCATCGACGGCGCGCGCAAAGCCGGCGAACTCGCGCTCAAGCACTCGCCGCGCTGGGACATCCTGGTGAACAACGCCGGGATCGCCCGGGTCGCGCCATTGCTTCAGCTAGAAGCGGAAGACCTGGAAGCGATCTTCGCGGTCAATCTCAGGGCGGCGTTGATACTCGCGCAACTGCTGGTGCCGCAGATGATCCAGCGGCGCGCCGGCAAGATCGTCAACGTCTCGTCGATCGGCGCATTCATCGGCACGCCCGGTCTGGGCGCGTATGCGGCGTCGAAGGCGGCGCTCAACCAACTGACGCGCACGATGGCGGTGGAATGGGGGCCGCACAACATCCAGACGAACGCGGTGTGCCCGACGATCGTGCTTACCGAAATGGGAAAGCAAATCTGGGACGATCCGGCCCGCGTGAAGGAACGTGAGACCAAGCTGGCGCGCATCCCGCTGGGCCGCTTCTGCGAAGCGCGCGAGGTTGCGGACGCGGTCGTTTTCCTTGCAAGTCCCGCCGCGAGTTTTCTCAACGGCCAATCGATTCCGCTGGAAGGCGGGATGCTGGCGGCGCCCTGATGCCTCAGGCCCGTGTGGCGGGTGGTGCCGGATGCTGCTGGGTGAGGCAGTGAATCGCGCCGAGGCCCCAGACCAGGTCGCGCGACGGGAGGCCGACGACGCGGCGCCCGGGGAATAGCCGGCCGAGCGTCGCGATCGCGGCCGCGTCCTGCGGACAATCGAACGTCGGCACTATCACGCCGCCGTTTAAGATGTAGAAGTTCGCATACGACGCCGGCACGTGCGTCCCCTCATGGAACAGCGCAGGCGGCATTGGCAGCGTCTCGACCATGAGCGCGCGGCCCTCGGCGTCTCGCATCGCGCTCAGGCGCTTGAGGTTGTCGGCGAGCGCGCGATAGTTTTCGTCGCTCGGGTCGTCTTCGGTCACGGTCACCACGGTGGCGGGGGCGACGAATCGCGCCAGGTCATCGATATGGCCGTCGGTGTCGTCGCCCACAATCCCTTCTCCGAGCCAGAGCACGCTGCTCACGCCGAGCCAATACTTGAGCCGCCGTTCGATCTCGGCGCGGTCCAGCGCCGGGTTGCGATTGGGATTGAGCAGGCACGATTCGGTCGTGAGCAGGGTGCCCGCGCCGTCGACGTCGATCGAGCCGCCCTCGAGCACCATCCCCGGCTCGACCACCTCGAAATCCCATCGTTCGCCCAGCCGGCGCGGCACCACGTCGTCGAGATCGAAGGCGCCGTATTTTTCGCCCCACGAGTTGAAGCCGAAATCCAGCGCGACCTGCGCGGGAGCGTCGCCGGGCGCCAGGCGATTGACGAAGATCGGTCCGTGGTCGCGAATCCATGAATCGTTGGTCGCGACGACCGTGAACGCGATCCGATCCAGGCGCGCCGCCGGGCCCGCCGCCGCTTGGATCGCCGCGCGCGCCGTAGCGGCCATTTCCTCGTCGCCGACCAGCAGCCGCAGCGGCTCGAACTCGACGATCGCCGCCGCCATCCGGGCGAACACCGGCGGGATCGTCTCGAACTTGCCGGGCCAGGTGTCGCGGTTGTGCGGCCATACCAGGTAGGTCGCCAGATGCGGCGCCCATTCGGCCGGCATCCGGTACGCCACCGCAAGCCGCGGCGACGCAGGCGCAGGACGTTTCACTTTTTCACTTTTCACTTGATCAGGAGCGGAAGCGGCGCAGCAGATCGCCGTACGCGTCGATACGCCGGTCGCGCAGGAACGGCCAGTTGCGCCGGGTCTCTTCGATAAGTCCGAGATTGCAATCGGCGATGAGAATTTCCTCCGCGCTTGCTCCGGCGTGCGCGATCACTTCGCCGAACGGATCGACTACGAACGAGTTGCCCCAGAACTCCAGGCTGTCCTCGGCGCCCACCCGGTTGGTCACCGCGACGAACATCCCGTTGGCGATCGCGTGGCTGCGCTGCACCGTTTCCCAGGCCTGGAGCTGGCGGCGGCGCACCGGCTCGACTTCGCCGCGCTCCCAGCCGATCGCGGTCGGATAAAAAACGATCTGCGCGCCCGCCAGCGCGACCAGCCGCGCGGCTTCGGGAAACCACTGATCCCAGCATACCAGCGCGCCGACCGTCGCATGGGCGGTGCGATGCGCGGTGAAGTCGAGGTCGCCCGGCGTGAAGTAAAACTTTTCGTAATAGTGCGGGTCATCGGGGATGTGCATTTTGCGGTAGCGGCCCGCGAGGCGTCCGTCGGCGTCCAGCACCACCGCCGTGTTGTGGTAGAGACCCTCGGTGCGCCGCTCGAAGAGCGATCCGACGACGACGACCTTGCGCGCGGCGGCTACCGCGCTCAGCGCCTCGGTGCTCGGCCCGGGAATCGGCTCGGCGAGGTCGAAGTTGCCGGCCTCCTCGGACTGGCAGAAATAGCGCGAGCGGAATAGCTCCTGCAGACAGATGATCTTGGCGCCGCGCGCGGCCGCCTCCTCGATCCGCGCGAGGGCCTTGTCCAGGTTGCGTCGCGGCTCGGCCTCGCAGCTCATCTGGACCAGCGCGATACGAAGCGGCTCGGAAGTCATGACCTATCTTGATAGCAACCGTTCGCGGACGCCGCCAGCAGCTTGCGTGAAGCGGTCGTGTCGGCGTGATGACTACGGGGGATCGACGATCGGTTGGCGCATGGCGCGATACTGACTAAGATTAATCTCGCGATGAATCGATATGCCGGTCATCCAGGGCTGTACGCCGCGCCGCTGCGCGCGGGGATACGGCGAATCGCCCGCGCACTGGGCGTAGTCGTTTCACCCATAGCCGGGGAATTGCGCCGCCTCAATCGGATCGGGGCGGGTGCGGGTTCCCGAGGCGAGCGGGTGCGCCTCGTGAAGCAGGCGCTGGCGCATCGTGGCAACGGGCCCAATCGCTGTTGCTGAGTGGTTTGCGCGCTTCTGACGTATGCGTTTCTAGGTACTTTTCCTTAGAAAAATAGGCACTTTTTCTTGGCACCCTGAGCGGTTTCCCGATTGGGCATCTGCTTCGCGTGAACTACTTTGCGAAGCATGAATTCGCCCATGCTTCGCCCTCCAGGCTCGTCTACCCGCGCGTCGCAAGGGCAAACAGGAGACGCTCATGGCAAATAGACTTTCATCCGAGGGCGGTTCGGAATCGAAGCCTCAAGCCTTCACCGAGTCCAAGAGTCCGCTGCGGCGATGGGCCGAGGGCATGCGGGTGGAGGTGCTGGCCAATCTGGCACACGAGTTGCGCACGCCGTTGCAGGTGCTGCTCGGCTATCTCGACATCCTGCGCGACGAATGGGCTGAAAAATTCGACCCCGAGCCGCGCGCCATGTTGGAGCGGATGAACAGCAATCTGCACGACCTCTCTCAGACCGTCGACAACATCATGGAGTTCGTGATGTTGGAAGCCGGTGCAACTGGCCGGGTGGAAGAGGACGTGTCAATCAGCAGCCTGGTGAACGACCTGGAGTCGGCGATCGACGCGGCCAAGGGCAACAAGGAACTGACGCTGAAGATTGACCTCGAACGCGCGCCGCGGACGATTCACACCTCGCGCCGCCCGCTGCGCTCGATCCTCTCCAACCTGGTGCTAAACGCGATCAAGTTCACCGAACGCGGTAGCGTGACGGTAAGGATCAGCAGCGCGCGGGCGCGCGGCGCGGAGCCCGGCCTCGTGCTCGAGGTCGCCGACACCGGGCTGGGAATGAGTGCGGCGCTGATCAAGCAGGCAGCCGAGCCGTTTGCGCAGCTCTCGCAGTCCAGCGCGCGCAAGTACCGCGGGGTCGGTCTGGGGCTCGCCGTGGTGCATCGCAACGTCTCGGCGCTGGGCGCCAAGCTCGAAGTCAGCTCGACACCCGGCCACGGATCGCGTTTCGTGGTGCGGATTCCCACGACACAATTGGTGGCTGAGCAGGGCGTGGGGAAAATGGGCAAACGAATATTTGACCGCACCCACAGGAGCAAGCACGTCCCCGCTCCCTCGGCCATTGAACCACCGTCACCGTCGCCGCGCAAAACCGCCGGCACCGGAACCACCCCCGTCGTGTTCATCTAAGCGGTGTGCGCAGGATCGGTGAATGGACGGAGGCGCGAGTCTCCTTCGCACCGCACCACCCAACCTCGCTTGTCAGGTGCGCCTAGCGGTAGTGGCGCATCAGGCCAACTACGACACCGCGAATCCGGAGGTCGTCTTCGCTTACGAAGATGGGGTCCATCGTTGCATTGGCAGGCTGCAGGCGGACCTTGCCATCTGTTTCGGGAAAATATTTTTTGACCGTGGCTTCCTCGCCGATCAATGCGACCACCGTCTCGCCCGCGCTCGCCGCGTCGCGTCCCTCGACGATGATGTAGTCGCCGTCGCGAATGCCCTCGTCAATCATCGACTCGCCCTTTACGCGCAGGCAGAAGGTGTTATCACGCCGCACGAACTCCTCGGGCACCGCAATCGTATCGTTGCCTTCGACCGCTTCGATCGGCACGCCCGCGGCGACGGTGCCGACCAGTCTTAGTTCGTGCGCCGCCGGCCGCTTGCGTTCGACCGTGATTTCGAGCGCGCGGCTGTGATTGTGGACGCGCTTGATGAAGCCCTTCTGCTCAAGGTTGTGGAGATGCTTGTGCACCGTGGCCAGAGAGGAAAGGCCGAAATATTGACCGACTTCGCTCAGCGTCGGCGCGTAGCCGTATTCGGTGATATAGTTCTCGAGGAAATCGACAAGTTGTTTTTGCCGTTTGGTCAGCGTGGCCATCAGATCATCAACCTCCAGCGGAACGTTCGTTGGCGGCACCGACATGATGGCGAAAATCGGGCGAATCGGCAAGTACCTGGAAAAGCGCTCGCATTGCGTCTCGAAAACTGATCCACTGACAAGAAATGGCCAAAATTCGCGTTATCTTTGAAAGCGGTGACCCCGAGCGGGTTATCGAATTCAACCCCGCCGATGCACCCTTTCATCACGACGGCCAACCTGGCTCGATCCTCGATGTATTGCTCGGCAACCACATCCACCTCGAGCATGCCTGCGGCGGCAATTGCGCCTGCACGACCTGCCACGTGATCGTCAAGTCCGGGTTCAACAAGCTCTCCGAGTCTTCCGAACAGGAGGAAGATTTGCTCGACAAGGCGCCTGGGCTGACTCCGACCTCACGTTTGGCATGTCAGGCCGTGATCGAGGATCCCGACGCCGAGATTGTGGTCGTAATTCCTCGCTACACCATCAACCAGATAAGCGAAGGCGGGGCCAAGCCGGAGCCATGAGCGCACGCAGCGATTCTGTTGGGGGGCTTCGCGATGGCTGAGCCCGGGGCGCCCGCGACATCGCCGCCGCGCCGGCCGGTCTACCGTGCGCGTGTCGAGCGGATGCGCGATCACAACGCCGACACGCGGTCGCTGTTCCTTCGGCTAGTCGACGGCGGACGGCTCGGCTTCGTGCCCGGCCAGTTCATCTCGGTCTCGCTGGCGCTGGAGGGTGAGACGCGCGTGCGGCCATACACCATCGCTTCGAGCCCGGAGGAAGCTGACGCGATAGAAATCTGCTTCAACGAGGTGCCGGGCGGCAGTGGTGTGCGATACCTGTTCGAGCGCAAGGTAGGCGACGAACTCGAATTCACGGGGCCGTTCGGCGCGTTCACGATGGATCGGCCGCCAGAACGGGAGTGCGTCTTTATCGCGGAGGGCACCGCGATCGCGCCGATTCGCCCGATGATCCGCCGCGCGCTAGGCGCTGCAACGCGGCCGCCGTTAAGTTTGCTCTACGCCGCGCCCGACTCCGAACATCTGCTGTATCGCGAGGACACCGCCGCGTGGGCGGCGGAGGGAGTCAGCGTCGCTCCGCTTCTTGCGCCGGCGGCCGAGCTTTACGATCGGTTGCTGGTCGAGGTTCAGCGGCGCTGGATCGATGCCGACTCCGATCGCAGCCGGCACTTTTACGTATGCGGCGTCGGCAAGGGGGTGCTCAGGTTGCGCGATCTGTTGCGCGGCGCTGGCTATGAGCGTCGCGCCGTCCATTACGAGCAATGGTGAGGTCTTCGCAGGCGCCGCCTTACGGAATTTTCTTGAGCGGCTTGCCGCTCTTGTCGTAAATCGTCAGCGCCGACTCGCCGTTGGCTGCCAGATCAGTTTGCAGGCGCACACGAGCGGCGCCCTTATCGTCCGCGAGCAGGAGTGAGCGCGCGTCCTTGTCCATGGTCAGTTGGGCCGCGGGGCTGCTGTCGGGATTGAGCAGCGTAAACGCGGCCGGCCCGTCATGTGTCGCGACGTTCACCGCCAGGCGCGGCTTGCCGTCGTCGCCCGACAACGCCAGCATCGAGGTGCCCTCCTTCGTAACGACCAGCGCGGCACGCTCGACGCCCTGCTGATCGTACAGGCCCAAATGCGCCATTCCCTCGCCCGAGACGTTCAGCTTGGCGCGCATATTTCCCTGATTGTCCATCACCTCGAATTGCTTTGCGCTGATGCTGGTCAACAACTGCTGGTCGGCGAACGCCGATGCCGGCGCGGGCCACATTCGCGCCGAAGCCGCGCCGCCCAACGCGCCCGCCATCAACGCCGCAATCAACATCGCGCGATTCCCGGTTTGCTGCTTCATGAGATAGTCCTTTTCTTTCAAACTGTCAGGTCGGCGAGAACGCTGTGCTCGCCGATCAGGCCTTCGACGCGGAGCGCGCGTCTTAGCCGATGTTCGCGCGCGAGCCGGCGCGCCGCGCTATCAACCAACGCCGGATCGATCGCCAGCAAGCGCGCGACGGCGCGTTCATGGCCGAAGCCGGCGACCTCGAAATAGCGGCTCACCAGGCGATGAGCGGCTTCGCCGCGCGTGAGCGAGCGTGCCTCGCGCAGCGCCTCGCTCCATCGATGCTCCATCGTGTCCCACACGTAAGTAAAAGGGTCGTAACGCTCTTCGACCTTGAGCGCCAGAAACTTTTCCTGCAACTCCTTCATCGCACGATCGAATTCGCCGCGCATCTTCGGCTGCGCGCAGCCGGCGCCGAGCTTGAGCGCCCTGGTCTCGGCGGCGCCGCGCCGCGCGAGCGCGTCCATCACCAGCTTCGCGCACTGCGAGAGCATCCCGCGCTCATACAGCGCGCGGTAGCCACGCGGCTCGGCGCGCAGCCGCAGGAAGGCGGCCAGCAGGCCGCACGCGATGAAGCCCGGCCGTCCGCCCAGCACCTTGCCATAGTAGACGAGCTTTTTGGCCGGCAGCGTATCCTTGATGTTCCAGGTCATCATGATCGCCCGGTCGTGCTGGATATGCTCGGGCAGCGGCGGGTCGCGCATTCCCTCGATCGCTTCGCGCAGACAGGGCACGCCCATCCCGGCCGTGAACGCCGCGCAGAAGCCGACCTCCTCGATGAAGCCGAGCGCCGCACGCTCGCCCGTGATGCGACGATGGCGGACGCGGCGGAAGTGATGGTCGCGATGGCGTTCGAGCGCCTCCAGCGGCAGTGGCGCCGACGCGACACGCGCGGACGAATTATTCCGCGCAGGCGCCGCGGACGAATTATTCCGCGCGGGCACCGCGCTTATGCCCGCACGCGCGCCACGCATTCGCGGAACAGGTCGTGGTAATTGGCGCGTACGCCCAGCCCGCGCATGATGCCGTCGAGCCCGACCAGCGCGCGCACGGTGAACACGCCGTGCGCGGGCGACTTGTAGAGTTTGTGCTTGAACGCGATCTCGCCCACCAGCGCGAGCTTGCCGACCAGGTCGTACTCGTCGGGTCCGTAGAGCCGGTCTTCCAGGACCGGCTCGAACAGCAGGTGAACGGCCTCAACCATCGGACGCGGATTCTGCGTGCGGTCTAGGTAGCCGAGCTTGACCAGCGCTTGCCCGAGCGCGCGATCGTTACGCTGGACCAGCGCGCGGGCGAATTGGAGATAGGCGCGGCGAATCGGTTCGGGATAACGGCGAATCGATCCGAAGTCGAGAACGCAAATGTGCGGATGATGGGTGATGAGGTAGTTGCCGGGATGCGGGTCGGTGTGGAGCACGCCGAATTCCAAAAGCTGACGCCACACCAGCTCGTAGTACTTGCGCGTCACCCATTTGCGCAGCTCGAGATCGGCCGCCGGGTTCATCAGGTCCGAAAGATGATAACCGTCGAGGTAAGTCATCGTCAGCACGCGGCGCGAACTCAAATCGCCGACGACGCGCGGGATGATCGTCTCGGGGTCGTCGGCGTACAGCCGATGGAACTCCATCGTGTTGCGCGCCTCGATGCGGTAGTCGAGCTCCTCGACCAGCCGTTCCTCGAGTTCGCGGTAGACCGTGCGCGTCTCGATCTTCTGCCGCATCAGGTCGCCCGCGATCGCCTGCAAGGTACGCAGCAGCAGTTTGAGATTGCCAAGATCCTGGCGCACCGTCGTGTCGATGCCGGGGTATTGGACTTTGACCGCGACTTCCTCCCCGGTCTTGAGACGCGCGCGATGGACCTGGCCGAGCGAGGCGGCGGCGAAGGCCTGCGGCTCGAAACTCGCGAAGAGCTGCTCGGGGCGCTTGCCGAGTTCGCGGCGAACCTGCTGCGCGATCATCGAATATTCCATCGGCGGCACGCCGGAGCGCGTGGTCTTGAGCAGGTCGATCGCCTCGATCGGCAACAAGTCCTCCCGCATCGAGAGCATCTGCACCAGCTTCATGAATGCGCCGCGTAGTTGGGTGGAGCTCTCGACGAGGCGCCGCGCGTTGCGAATGTGGGTGTCCAGCAGCTCGCGCTCGTGGCTCGCGGCGTCGAGGAAGGGCTTGCGGATCGAAGTCCACAGGTAGCTGGTGCCGACCTGCGAGGCGAGTCCGCCGATCTTCAGCGCGCGGCGCGTGCGCCCCGAGGTGATCGATTTATTCGGCTTATCCATCACGGCCGCTCGCGCGCGATGCCGACTCGCGCGATGCCGACTCGATTGATCAGCGTCGCCGCGAAGGCGGCGCCGAAACCGTTGTCGATATTAACCACCGTGACGCCGCTCGCACATGAATTGAGCATTCCGAGCAGCGCCGCCACTCCGCCGAACGCGGTGCCGTAGCCGACGCTCGTGGGCACCGCGATCACCGGTTTGTCGGTCAGCCCGGCCACCACCGAGGGCAGCGCCCCCTCCATTCCGGCCGCCACGATCAGAACCGCTGCCGCGTGCACGCGCTCGAGGTTGGCGGTGAGGCGATGGATGCCGGCCACGCCGACGTCGTACAGGCGCTCGACCGCGTTGCCGAAAAGTCCGGCGCACAGCGCCGCCTCTTCGGCCACCGCCAGGTCCGAGGTGCCGGCGCTCATCACCAACACGTTGCCGTGGCCGCTCGGCGCCGGCTTGCGCTTGACGATCACGCCAAGCCTGGCCTCGGGATGGTAGGTGAGGCCGCGCAGGCGCCGGCGCAGCTCGCGGGCTTTTTTCAGCTCCAAACGGGTGACCACCAGGTTGGCGCCGGTGGCGACGACGCGTGCGCCAATCGCCGCGATCTGTGCGGCGCTTTTGCCCTCGCCGAAGATCACCTCCGGCACGCCGCGGCGGAGCGCGCGATGCTGGTCGACCTTGGCGAAGCCGAGATCTTCGAAAGGCAGATGACGCAGGCGCTCGAGCGCCGCCGCGGCGTCAAGCTTGCCCGCCGCGACCTGCTCCAGCAGCCGGCGCAAACGCTCCTCGGTCATCGCAAATACTCTTGGGTCATCGCCAACGCCCGTGGGTTATCGACGGCGGGTCTGTTCGGGGTTCAGCGGCCGCGTCGGCGTGATCAGGATCTCGCGCACGGCGCGAGCGTCGGCGCGCACCACCGTGAGTGTCGCTTCGCCTGCCTTGAGCTGTTCGCCGGGCCGGGGAATATGACCTAGACGTTCGACCACGAGCCCACCAATCGTAGCATACTCGCCGCTTTCCGGCAGCCTGAGCCGGAAGCGCTCGTTGAGCTCGGCCACCGGCGCGCGCGCCGACACGCTCAGCGCGCGCGGACTTATCACCCTGACCAGTTCCTCGCCTGGGCCGTGCTCCTCTTCGATTTCACCCACGATCTCCTCGAGCAGATCCTCGAGCGTCAGAATCCCCGCCGCGCCGCCGTACTCATCGACGATTACGGCGAGGTTCTGGCCGGTGCGCTGGAAGGTTAGCAGAATTTCGTCGAGCGGCGTGGACTCGGCGAAGTAAGCCACCTGGCGCATCACTTCCTCGACCGGGCGGCTCAAGTCCGGCGCCTCGAGGAGGTCGAAGACGTGCAGCAGGCCCACGATGTTCACGATGCGATTGTCGAAGACCGGGATACGGCTGAAGCCGGTGCGCCGGGCGATTTCGGCCGCCTCGGCGAGCGTGGTTTCCAGCGCGACCGCTTCCACCCGCACCAACGGCACCATCGCTTGCCGCGCCTCCGCGCTCTTGAAACGAAAGATGCGGCTGATCATCTGCCGCTCGGCCGGCAAAATCGCGTCGTCGATCGGTTGGTGCGGCTGATCGCCAAGCGAGCGAATCATCAGCGCGAGGTCTTCGCGCGTGATGAACACGCTCTGCATCTCCGCGGGCACGCCGGCGATCCTTCTCAACCATCGGCTGACCACCGTTTCGGCCTGGAGCAGCGGCCAGAAGGCAGCCTCCAACGCGCGCAACGGGCGTGCGGCGATCCGCGCGAAACTGATCGAATGGCGAAAGGTCCACAGCTTGGGGAACGACTCGCCGATCAGCAGAGTCAGCGGAGCCAGGATGAAGGGCGCGAGATAGGAAGTGTTGGGGCCGAACTGATGCAGGAAGGTTGTGAGTACGCTGGCGGCGATAACGGTCGCCAGGTTGGCCCCGGTGAGCGTCAGGGCCAGCACGCGCTCACGGCGGCGCAGCAGCGCGAGCAGCAGTGGAGTTTCGCGGCCGTCGCGCTGATTGGCGGCGCCGAGCTTGGTCTCGTCGGTCACCACCATCGCGATTTCGCTGGCGGCAAAGAATGCCTGCACCAGCAGACAAGCGGCGATCGCGGCGATCAGCGCGCCTAGGTCCATCGTGTGAGCCTCACCAGCTCGATCGTCGCGCCACGCACCTTTTCGATTTTCGCCTCGAAGCCGCCCAGGCGGATCTGCTCGCCCGACTGCGGAATGCGGCCGAGTCGGCGCAGCACCAGCGAACTCAGCGTGCGCTCGTGGCCGCGTGCAACGAAGGAATCGCCGCCGTCGAGCGTCTGTGTCAGACGGGCCAGGCTGATGGTACCGGCCGCAAGCCATTCGCCCGTGCCGACTTCTGTAAGGTCGGGTCCTTCGAGCTCGAATTCGTCGCGCAGCTCGCCGAACAGCTCTTCGAGCAGGTCCTCGAGCGTGACCAGTCCGAGCAGGTGGCCATATTCGTCGACCACGAAGGCGAGCTGGAAGCGGCGGCGGCGCATCTCGTCGAACAATTCGCCGAGCGTCTTGCCCGGCGGCACGAAAGAAGGCTCGCGCACCAGCCGCTCCAGGCGCGGCGGCGCGGACTCCAGGCGCCGCGCGACCAAATCCTTGGCCCGCAGCACGCCCACGATGTTGTTGGGATTGCCGCGGTAGACGGGAACGCGCGAATAATGGCCGTGAGCGACTTCGGCGATGATGCGGTCGACGGCGGTGTCGAGGTCGAGCGCAAAGATGCGCTCGCGCGGCGTCATGATCTCGGAGACGCGCCGCGCGCCGAACGCAAACACCTTGTCGATCAATTCGCGCTCGGCCGGCGCCACCTGGCCCGTGCGCTCGCTGGCGATAAGCAGCGCCTTGAACTCGCTCTCCGAGAGTGGCGCGGCCGGCGGCGGCTCTTCCGGCACAAAAAGCCGCGCCAGCGGATGAAAGGCCAAGGCGACCGCGGCCAGTGGGCGGGCGGTGAGCCGCGCGACCGCAGCCGGAAAGCCGAGCGCGAAGGTCTTGGGCGTGATGTCGCTGACCAGCAGCACCAGCACGAACATCACCGGCACCGAAATCCATCCCCCCGCCGGGCCCAGCCAGGTCAGCAGAAAGGTGGTCGCGAGGCATTCGGCGAAGACATTGACCGCTTCGTTGAACCCGATGGTCACCATCAGCGATTCGAGCGGGCGGCGCAGCAACGAATCGACAGCTTTTGCGGCCGCCTCGCCCAGGCTCGCGCGCGTGTGCTGCATTCGAGCCAGCGCGAATAGCGCGGTCTCCGACGCGGCGAGCAGGGCGCTCACTCCGAGCAGCGCAATGACCACTAGCAACAGCATCGATGACTCGACTGGCTACCCGCTAAGGCGCGAGCGCAACTGGTCCCATCCCGGCAGCGGCGGTGCGCCACCGCGGACCGAGCCGCGCGCATCCAGGAGGATCGCCGTGCGGGAAGAAGTTATGCGCCCGATACGGCTCACGCGCACACCCAAGCGGCGGCTAAGCGCGGGCGCCGCAACGGCGTGGCGCAGACAGAACAGCAGTTCGTAGTCTTCGCCGCCGCCGAGCGCGAGAGCCGGATCGTCGCCGATGATCGCGCGGTAAGCCGCGGAGAGCGGCAATTCGCTCGCGTCGATTTCGGCGCCGACACCGCTGCGTTCGAGAATATGGCCAAGGTCCTGCCACAGCCCGTCACTCAGGTCGATTGCGGCAGGCGCCGGCTTCATGCGTGCCAGGCCGAGCCCAGCCTTAAGGCGCGCAGTCGGCTGCAGGAAGCGGCCGATAAGGAATTTGCGCGCGGCGGCGCGAGCGCGGAGCCGCCCCGGAAGAACGCGCAGTCGTCCTGAAAGAATACGCAGTCCCGCGGCGGCATCGCCCAGCGTGCCGGTGACGTAGATGGTGTCGCCGGGCCGTGCGGCGTCGCGCCGGAGCGCCGTGCCGCGGACTTCGCCGAGCAGCGCGACAGTGATTTCGAGCGCGCCCGCGCGGGTGACGTTTCCGCCAACCACCTCGACTTCGGCGCGGGCCGCTGCCCTGCCGAGCCCCTGGTACATCCGATCGAAGAATCGCAAGCCAAGTCCTTCGCGCACTGCGAGGTTGACCACGCATACAGTTGGTTTCCCGCCCATCGCGGCGATATCGCTCAGGTTGACCGTCAACGCGCGCGCGCCGAGCGCCTCCGGCGTTCCCCACGCGAGCTTGAAATGCACGTCCTCGACCATCGAGTCGATGGTGAGAAGCTGGCGCGCGCGGGTGGGGCGCAGAATCGCACAATCGTCGCCGGGCCCCAGGATGGCACGGCGGCCGGGGCCGAGGCGCTTCAGCAGCCGCTCGATCAGTTGGAATTCTCCGGGCGATTTGCTCACATGATTCGCCAAGGCGGCGAAGGGCGTGACGCGAATCCTCAGGGGCAGTTGTCGCGCGACGCGGCGCGCGGCGACGTTGGTGACTCGGCGATCACGAAATCACGCTAGAGCATTCGCGTAAGGCGGGCAATAGCGAGCGTCTGGGCGCGTCGCGCCGGCGTTCGACACGGCTTCAGTGCGCCGCCCCCGCGCCGCCCTGGGAGCGGGTGCGCGGCAGAAAGGTGGTAATGATGAGCGCGACCACCATCAGGTAGCACAATGCGCGGTAGATATCGTTGAGCGAGAGCATCATCGCCTGGCGCTGCACCTGGCCATAGATCATCGCGAGTCCCTGCTTCTGGCCGGTGATGAGTTGATGCATGTAGTCGAAGCGCGTCGCTCCCGGCATGTGCGGACCGCTCTCTCCGAGGCGCCAGGCGTCGAATACGGTGAGATGGTTGACCAGGTAGCTTTGGCGGGTCTGCTCGAGATGGGTGAGATAGGTCGTCAGAGTCGAAGTTCCGATCGACGCGCCGATGTTGCGCACCATCGAGAAAAAGCTCGCGGCGTAGCCCATGTTCTCGCGGCTGACCGAGCTTAGCGCGGCGCCCGCCAGCGTCGGAAAGATCAGTCCCATCCCGATCCCCTGCACCACCGTGGGCCAGACGAAGTCCGAGATGCTCATCGAGAGGTCGAGCGTCGACAGTTGCCATTGCGCGACACCGATCAGGATGTAGCCGAGGAATACCAGTTTGCGGGTGTCGAAACCTTTGCGCGCGATTGCGCCCAGCAGGAACATCGCAGCCATCACGCCCATCCCGCGCGGCGCCATCGCGAGGCCCGCCTTCCACGCCGTGTAGCCGAGCAATTCCTGGAGAAAGACCGGGTTCAGTATCTGCATGCCATAGGCGGTGAACGTGAGGATGATGAGCAGCGCGGTCGGCACGGCGAAGGAGCGGTTGGTGATCAGGCGCACCTGGAGAATCGGATTGGGGATGCGCCACTCGTGGACGATCAGCACGACGAATGCGCTGAGCGCGATCGCCGAGAAGTAGACGACCCACGCGCTCTGGAACCAGTCTGCCCGGTCGCCGCGGTCCATCACGATTTCGCCCAGCCCCAGCGAGAGCACCAGGCAGAGGATTCCCAGGTAGTCGGCGCGGCCCTTGCCCTTGAGCTTGCGCAAATACGGAGGATCGTGAACGAAAGTGTAAACCATCAACCCGGCGGCGACTCCGATGGGCACGTTGATGTAGAAATTCCAGCGCCAGTTCCAGTTGTCGGTGATCCAGCCGCCCACCGTCGGACCCATGATCGGCGCGACCATCAGACCGACCCCCCACATCGCCATCGCCAGGGCTTGCTCGTTAGGCGGAAAGGTCTCCATCAGGATCGCCTGCGAGAGCGGTTGCAGCGCGGCGCCTGCGATTCCCTGCAAGAAACGGAACGCCACCATCTGATCGAGCGTCTGCGCCGCGCCGCACATCGCGGAGGACGCGACGAAGGTGACGATGCAGACCAGGAAGTAGTTCTTGCGTCCGAATTGGCCTGCGATCCAGCCGGTGGTCGGGATCATGATGCCCGCCGCCACCAGGTAGGTCGTCACGACCCAGGTCACTTCATCGACGCTGGCCGAGAAACTGCCCTGCATGTGCGGCAGCGCGACGTTGACGATCGAGCTGTCGAGCACTTCCAGGATGGTGCACAGAATGACGGCCAGCGCGATCAGCCATTTGAGCGCCCCTTCTATGTATGCGTGTGGCTGCTCGGGCGCTGCTATCGTTGCGGCTTCTGCCATGAGTCAGGCTACCGGGACGTGGCCCGGCGACGGAACTCAGTGCGCGGCGCGGCCGCAGCGGCTGTTTCAGGCGGTGGTCCAGACTGGAAGTTTCGCACCAACACTAACGTGGCGGACATTATGCAAAAATCGCGCGCTCTCCGCGAGTACCAGGCGCGCGGCCCGGATGAAATATCCCGGCGATGATTACCTGGCGCCGCCATAGCAGGCGCGAAAATTTATCCGTCGCGGGACGCTCTGCGTCGGCGCCGGGCGTGGTGGTGGTCCGGCAGGCTCGTTGCGCACCGCGATGCAGGCGAGGAGGCGCTCAGACTAGCGAAGGGGAGCGGCCGGTCGTGCGTTTGCGGCATCGATGGCACAGCGCGCGCACCTCGACCGAACATCCGAGCAACTGGAATTCACCGAGCGTTTGCCGCCCGGCGAGCAAGGTGTCGAACTCGGGGGCCTCGAGATCCTCGACCCGCTTGCAGCGCACGCAGACCACGTGATGATGGGGGCGGGTGTTGCCGTCGTAGCGCGCGGTCTCGTGCAGCGGCGTCACCTTGCGCGCCTCGCCGACGTCGCACAGGCGCTCGAGCGTGCGATGGACGGTGGCGAGCGATATACGTGGATGCTGGCGGCGGACCAGGGCGTAGATGCGGTCGGCGCGCGGATGGTCGCCCGACTCCAGTAACGCGCGCAGCACGGCGAGCCGCTGCGGCGTCACTGCCATCTTCTTGCGCCGGCAGTTGGCGACGAATTCCGCGAGCCTGGCCTCGGCGTAGTGGCCGCGTCCTTGCCCGCCAAGTAGTTTAACTTCGGTCATTGATAATAATTATCATCTGCGGAGCCACGGCGATCAATCCCTTTCTGTCACTCTTGTTTCCCCTCGTTCCACCGATTTTCGGCAGGAACACAAGTTCGTGGCTTCTTCGGGTTCGCAGGGGATGAGCTCACCTCAGTGGCAGGCTGACGCCCGCGGTCACGAGCGCCCCGCTGAACACGCCCATCAGCGCCTCGCCGGCTACCAGCCCCGCCGCGAACAGCAATCCGGGGCCGCTATTGCTGTCGCGGTCGCCGTCGCGGCGCATCAGGCGCGCGAGCGAACCCAGAAAAATAGCAACGCTCAGCCCCAACGGCAGGTAAAGGCCGATCGCGACCGGCATCACCGGCGTCCGCCATCGCGCGCCATGCCGCTCTAATATCGAATCGATAGCGACCAGCGCCGCGGCGAGCAGCGCGCCCGCGACGACCGCGCCCCAGGGCAGGCCGCCCTCGAACACGCCTTGCGCCACCTTGGCCATCAGGAAAGCCTGCGGCGCGGCTAACGCACCGGGGCGCGCGCCCGGCGTGCCGGCGATTCCGTAGCCCCGAATCAGCAGGTTGAGGATCGGCGCCATCACGAACGACGATGCCAACGCGCCCACCAACACCGAAATTTCGAGCGCGCGCGGCGTCGCGCGGACGTGGAGTCCGGTCGCAAGGTCGTGCAAGGAGTCACCCGCCATCGCGGCCGCCGTGCATACCACCGCTCCGGCCGTGATCGCGAGGTGCGGACCGATAGCAGCCGGCACGCCCCACAACTTCAGCAGCACGGCGATCGCAAGCAGCACGATGATCGTCACGCCGGAAACTGGATTGTTCGACGCGCCGACGATTCCGGTCAGGTAGCCGGCGATCGCGGTGGCGAAGAAGCCGATGAGCGCGAGCGCGATCGCCAGCGCCGCGCTAAGCAGTACGCTGTCGGAGAGAATCAGGCAGATCGCGAAGATGAGAGGGATGGCGAGCGCCGCCGCGCCCAGCACCGTCGTCGTCGAGAGATCCTGGTCCTCGCGCGCGACAGCCGCGACCTGCGTCGCCCGCGCCATTCGGATGCTCTCGCCGAGCGCGCGTCCGATCGGCGTGCGCATCCGCCACAGCGTCGCGAGCCCGCCGACCAGCATCGCGCCCACGCCGAGATAACGCACCTGTCCGCTCCATATCGCGCGCGCCGCGGCCCGGGGATCGAGGTGGCGCAACTCGGGATGATAGGCGCTCACGAATGGTATCGCGACGAGCCAGGCGAAGGCGCCGCCCCCGAAGACCAGGCTCGCGATGGGAATCCCGACGATATAGCCGATGGCTGGAAGCGCCGCCGAGATGTCAGCCGATCCGGCCAGTACGCGTGTGCCGATCCAGCGCGCGGATTGCACGGCGCCCGGTAGCACTCCGACGATGTCCTGTAACGCCTTGAGCGCGGCGGCGGCGATCCCGCCCCACAAGAGCGGCAACGCGCTCGCCCCGCCGGCCTCGCCGGCGCGGAGGACCTCGGCGCAGGCGACGCCTTCGGGAAACGGCAGCCGCTCCTCGACGATGTACGCGCGGCGTAGAAAGACCACCAGCAGACTGCCCATCGTGGCCCCCGCCGCGCACAGCATCGTGACCTCGAGGTATGGCAGCGCGCCTTTCTCGCCCAGCACCATCAGCGCGGGAAAAGTGAAGATCGCGCCCGCCGCGACCGCTTCTCCGGCCGAGGCTATCGTCTGGACCACGTTGTTCTCGAGAATCGTCGCGCGGCCGAGCGCGCGCAGCACCGCCATCGAGATCACTGCGGCCGGGATGCTCGCCGAGACGGTCATCCCGGCATAGAGCCCGAGGTACGCGTTGGCCGCGCCGAGTAGCAGCGCGAGCCCAAGGCCAAGCACGATCGCGCGCGGCGTTATTTCGCGCGGCGCCACGTCCGCGGCGTCCGGAGGGGTTCCGGTCAGCCGCGCCACGCGATTCGCCGTACCGCCATGCGACGAACGGGAGTGCCTATCGAAAAATTCTCCGCGAGGTCATCCGAGAGCTTATCGGACCGAGAGATTATCGGACGCGGGCGCAGCGACGTTCACATCGCTGCGTGTTGAGACGCCGCCGGGTTCGCGTGAGGTTGGCCGGCCGCGTCCCACCCCATGATTCCGTCCGCCATCACGCTCACGTCAGTGTAGCCCGCCTTGACCGCGCGCCGGGCCGCGCTGTGCGAGGCCATACAATGCGTGTTGGCGCAGTAGAAAACCAGCTTGGCATTTCTGGCGGGCGGCAGTTCCGTCGCAACATCGTATTTGTTGTAGGAAGGAAGCATCCGCGCTCCCGGGATCACGCCGTATTCCTCGCGCGTGGGCTCGACGTTGGCGTCGAGGACTACGACATGCGAATTGGGATCGGCCTCGAGCGCGGCAAGGTCGGCGACGTGGATGAGCTTGAAGTTGTCATCTTCATGCTTATTGCCGAGCAGCGCGGTAACCTTATCCCATGCGGACGAGCCATCACCGGCACGTGCCGGCATGGCGGCCGCGAGGGCCAACAGCGCCAGCAAAGCTATCGAGATCGACCATTTACGCATTTCGGTGCGCACATCGGCTCTGCGCATGTCAGTGCTCTCCCAAAGTCTCGTTCACTACTTCCAGCCAACAGGGAATTCACGATACCACGGACGTCGGATATTGGCCAAGGAGGGTTCGCGGCGGGCGAATACAGCCTTGCTTCGATGGGGCCAAACCCGCCAATATGACGCCGATTGTCTATGCTCCCGTTGGGGGGCGTATCGACGCGATCGCGAAGCCGCGAGGCATACGCGAATGAATCCGGAGCATGGGGATGAGTGAAGAATTTCGATCGCGGGCCAAAAAATGGCCTAAGGGAAATCATTACGAGGATTTCAAGCTCGGTCATGTATATCAGCATCATTGGGGGCGCACGCTCAACGACGGCGACAACAGCCTGTTTTCGACCCTGACGCTCAGCTTCAATCCGCTCTACTTCAACGCCGACTACGCGCATGCCCACGGTCACGGCGGCGTCGTACTGAACCCGATGCTGGTTTTTCTGACAGTGTTCGGGCTCTCGGTCGAGGACCTCAGTGAAGCGGGCGGCCTGTTCCTGGGCGTGGACGATCTGAAATTCCATCGCACCGTCTACCCCGGCGAGACCCTCATCGCGCGCAGCACGGTGCTGGACAAGCGCGAGTCGACCAGCCGGCCCGATAGCGGAATCGTGAGCTGGCACACCGAGGGCCACAACAGCCGCGGCGAGCTGGTGATCGATTTCCGCCGCACCAATCTAGTGACCAAGAGGAAAGCCCATCCATGAGTTACATCACCGAGGAACGCAAGCTTATACAGCAGATGGCGCGGGATTTCGCGATCGAGCAGGTCCTGCCCATCGCCAACAAGCTGGATCCCGAGCAGGGCGACATCCCGATGTCGCTGCGCGACCAGATGGCCGAACTGGGCTACTTCGGCATCCTGATTCCGGAGGAGTACGGCGGCCTGGGACTCGGCGTGTTCGAGTACGCGCTGGTGACCGAGGAACTGGCGCGGGCCTGGATGAGCGTCGCCAGCATCATCGCGCGCGGCAACTCGCTGTGGGGCGGCGTTAGCGAAGAGGACAAGCGCCGCTATTTTCCGAAAATAGCGCGGGGCGAATGGCTGGGGGCGTTTTCGCTGTCCGAGCCCGACGCAGGTTCGGACCTGGCCAGTGTTGCGTGTAAGGCCACGCGCCAGGGCGATGAATGGGTGATCAACGGCACCAAGACCTGGTGCACGTTCGCGGACGGCGCCGATTACATCGTGCTGTTCGCACGCACTTCGCCGTCAACCGATCCCAAGCGCCGCCACGTCGGGATCAGCCAGTTCCTGGTTCAAAAGGAACGCGGCGGCTTTCCGCCGGGGATTACCGGATCGCCGATCCGCAAGATCGGTTACTTCGGCTGGAAAACTTTCGAGCTGCACTTCGACAACTTTCGTCTGCCGGCCGCCGCGCTGCTCGGCGAGGAAGGACGCGGATTCTATGCGATGATGGCGGGATTGGAGACCGCTCGGGTGCATACCGCGGCGCGCGCGATTGGCCTGGCGCGCGGCGCGCTGGACGATTCCGTCGAGTATGCCAAGCGCCGCTCGCAATTCGGTCATCCAATCGGCGACTTCCAGGCGATCCGTTTCAAGCTGGCCGAGATGGCCGCCAATATCGAGGCCGCGCGTCAGCTCATGTACTTCGTCGCCAACGAAGTCGACAGCAAACGGCGCTGCGACAAGGAAGCGTCGATGGTGAAGTGGTTCGCCTCCGAGATGGCAGAGCGGGTGACCAGCGAAGCGCTGCAGATTCACGGAGGTTACGGCTACACCAAGGATTTTGCGATCGAGCGCTACTGGCGTGATGCGCGGCTGACCAAGATTTTCGAGGGCACCTCACAAATCCAGCTCCGCGTGATTTCGGATCGGCTGCTGGGGCCGCAAGACTAGACAGGGACTAGACGGGTTAAGACCAGGCGGGTATGGGGCGGGAGCCCACACGATGGCATCAGAGACAGGAAACGGATTCGCGCCCGAGCCGCGCACCCTGACCGGCGGCGACAATTACTTCGAGGACTTCAACCCCGGCGACGTTTACGAGCACGCGCGCGGCAAGACCGTCGGCGAGATCGACAACGTGCTCATCACCAACCTGGTGATGAACACGGCGCAGGGTCATTTCAACGAGCATTTGATGGCGTCCAACCCGATCGGCCATCGCATCACCTTCGGCGGCGTCACCGCCTCGATGGTGATCGGCTTGGCGATGGAAGATACGGGCGAGCAGGCGCTTGCCGAACTGGCGCTGGACAAGATTCGGTTTCGCACGCCGGTGCTGCATGGCGACACGCTCTACGCGTTTTCCGAGGTGCTGGAGACGGGCGACTTCGACGCGGGCGCGGCCGGGCGGCCCGACCTCGCGCGATTCAACCCCGCGGAAGTCGGCGAAGTGCGTTTTCGCCATTGGGGAGTGAACCAGCGCGGCGACGTGGTGTTCGAGGGCGAGCGGCGGGTGCTGCTCAAGCGCCGCGCGTTTCGGCCGCGCGCGAGCGTGCCGGCGAAGCCGGCGCGCTCGCGTGCGCCCGTGCGGGGCGCGGCGGCACGGCAGAAGCCGCCGGCGCGGCGCGCAGTGCGCGCCCGCGCCACGGCGGCCAAGAAGGGCGGCGCGCGCCGGCGCCGGCGATAGCCGGGCGCCGAGAGCAGGCCGCCGATGCGGATCGGCGGGGAGGCGGCGCGGCATTGGCTGCGCCGCCTCCCCGCCGGCCGCGTAACCGCGCGGCGACGTTCGACCGCCTCGGGACGGGCGGCAGCGGCGAGGCGGTCGGCAAGGCAAGGATTACATTGGGGATCACATAGGGGACTACATGGGAATGACCACAACGATGCGTCTACGCAGGTCGGAACTCTCCACCCCGGGCAGCAATGTGCGGATGATCGAGCGCGCTGCGGCCAGCAGCGCCGACCTGGTCTTCCTCGACCTCGAGGATTCGGTCGCGCCGAGCGAAAAGGTGGCCGCGCGCGCCAGGGTCATCGACGCGCTCAACGGCCTTGACTGGGGCAAGAAGACCCGCGCCGTGAGGATCAACAACGTCGAGACCGAATACGCCTACCAGGAAGTGATCGACCTGGCCGAAAAGGCTGGCGACAACCTCGACCTGATAATCATTCCCAAGGTCAAGGCGCCCCGCGACCTGTGGTTCGTCGACACCTTGCTCTCGGGAGTCGAGATGAGGCTCAAGCGCAAGCGGCGCATCGGGATCGAGGTGCTGATCGAAGAGGTGCAGGCGCTCATTAATGTCGAAGAAATCGCGCGCTGCACGCCGCGCCTGGAAGCGATCATCTTCGGCCCTGGCGACTTCAGCGCCTCGCAGGGCGTGCGCATTCCCGCCAAGGGTGCCGCGGCATATCCGGGCGATATGTGGCACTACGCGCGCAACAAGATAGTGGTCGCGGCACGCGCGGCGGGAATCGACGCGATCGACGGTCCGTTCGCCGACTTTCACGATCCGGAGGGTTACCAGCGCGAGGCGACGTGGGCGTCGATTCTCGGCTTCGTCGGCAAATGGGCGATTCATCCGAGCCAGATCGATCTCGCCAACGAAGTGTACTCGCCGACCAAGGATGAAGTCGCACGCGCGCGCAAGATGGCCGAGGTCTATGCCAAAGCCGAGGCCGACGGCCTTGGTGCGGTCACTTATGAGGGTGTGATGATCGACGTCGCGACCATACGCGGCATCCGCCACGTTATCGAGCGCGCCGACCTGATTGGGATGTAGTTATCCCGAGGTACTGTTCGCTGTAGCTACTTCTCGATTCTGAGTACCCAGACGCCGTCAGCCGCCCGCGCTTCGACTATGGCGTAGCCTTCGGCCTCGGCCGCGCGCGGGATGTCGCGCGCGCCGCGCGGATCGTCGAGCGTCAATTCCAGAATCTCGCCGGGCGTCATCCGTTCCAGGCGCACCTTTGCGCGCGCCCAGTTGAGTGGACACTTGAGACCTCTGAGATCGAGCCGAATCACCTCGCCGGCGAGCTTCACGGCGTCAATCCTATCATGCCACCGGCGCATCGGATGGGGCGCCGCCGGGGCATCTCACTGCGACTACTTGGCGGCGCCGAGCAGTTCGCTCGCGCGCTGCAGCACGCGGCGCATCGCATCTTCGCTTTGTGCGCCGACCAGCGGCCAGTCGCCGATTAGCAAGGTCGGGACGCCGTTGATGCCCTTTTGGTTGGCCGACATGGCGTTGTTCTTGATCCGCATCGCGTACTTTCCTGATTCGAGCGCCTCGTTCAACGCGGCGCGATCGAGTCCGACCTGCGCGCCAAGGTCCAGGAGTACGTCGCGCTTGCCGATATTGAGCCCTTCGTTGAAGTAAGCGCGAAAGACGCGTTCCTCGAAAGCCTCGGCCACACCAGCCTCCTCCGCGAACTCGCTCGCCTGCAGCGCCAGCATCGAGTTGGCGAACGTATGGGGCGCCTTCATTTCAACGCCGACCGCCGCGCCCATCGCTCGTATCCGCTCCCACAACGCCTCTCGCGCTGCGGGACTCATGCCGGATTTCCACTGCTCGGCCGGCATCCCCTCGGCCGGCCATTCCGGATGTATCTGGAAGCCGCGGTGACGCACGGTGAAATCGAATTCAGGCTTGAGCTTTCGCAACGTGGCGAAGCCGACATAACAGAACGGACAGATGAAATCGGAGAACATCGTGATGTTAATCGCCATCGCCTTCGCTCCTCGTGTCTGAATATATGCCGCGTTCCATCGCCCGGTCAAAAGGGCCCTTGGCGCACCAAAAGGGGCAACTTTCTGGGCGTGGTATGGCTGTGTTAGTAGCTAGGGGGCAGCGGCGCGGGTTTAGCGGGATTTGATCAAGGACGCGCACATATGCTGGAGGATGTATGGTTGCCGACAATCTCAAACTCGACGGCAAGCTGGCGGTCATCACGGGGGCCGGCCGCGGGCTGGGCCGCGCGATGGCGACGCGGCTGGCCGGGGCCGGCGCCGATATCGTCGCCGCGGCGCGCACGGTCGAGCAACTCGAAGAAACCGCGGCCGAAGTGCGCAAGCTCGGGCGCAAGTGCCTGGTCGTGCCGACTGACGTCTCGCGTTCCGAGGACGTCAACGCGATGGTCGTGGCGGCGGTCAAGGAGTTCGGCAAGGTCGACGTGCTCATCAACAACGCCGGCGCCGGCGAGGACTCCTTCGGCAAGACCATCGACCAGATAAGCGACGAGGAATGGCGCCGCGGCGTCGACATCAACCTCTCCAGCCAATTCTACGGCTGCCGTGCGGTGATTCCGCAGATGCTCAAGCAGAAGCGCGGCAAAATCATCAACGTCGCCTCGGGCTACGGACTGCGCGGCGGCAAACACAACTACATGTACGCCTGCTCCAAAGGCGCGGTGTTGCAGTTGACGCGCTCGATGGCGCTGACTTACGCCGACCACAACATCCAGACCAATTGCATCGTGCCCGGTATCTTTCCGCACAACGAACGCCTGATGGCATTCTTCAAGGGTGGCAAGTTCATCCCGATGGGCCGCGGCGGACAGGACGACGACGTGGGTCCGCTGGCGATCTTCCTTAGTTCGGAAGCTTCCAACCATATCAACGGCGCGCTGATCAAGATCGACGGCGGCGGCTTGGCCGGCGGCATCACACCCACCGGCGTCGCGCCGCGACCGACTACGTGAAGGCAGGCAAGAGGGCATCATGGCGCTTCCCCAGGGACTGAACGATTTCGCGCTGACCGACAAGGCGGCGCTGGTGATTGGCGCGGAGCATCCGGCGGGCCGGGTTGCCGCCGCCACGCTGGCCGAGGCCGGAGCCCGGCTGATGATCGCATCGCAGGAGCCGGGCACCGACGAACAGATCAAGGAGACCGTCAAGGCGGTGCAGGCGGCGGGCGCCAAGGCGGCGCCGATAACCCAGGTGCAGAACGCGATCATCCGCGCCGACGTGCGTTCGACGATCGACAAGGCGGTCAAGCGCCTGGGCGGGCTCGACGTGATGGTGACGGCGCTCGATGTGCCCTACTATGCGCCGGCCGAGGCGGGAGATGACGCGATTTTCGATCGCGTGATGGAACGAAACGTGAAAAGCGTGTGGATGGCGTGTCAGGAGGGCGCGCGCGCGATGCATCAGCGCGGCGGCTCGATCGTGGTCATCAGCTCGGTACTCGCGGAACGCGGCGTACCCGGCGCGTCGCTCTACTGCGCAGCCAAGGGCGCGGTAGCGAACCTGGTGCGCGCGCTGGCGCTGGAATGGGCGCGTGTGAACGTCCGTATCAATCTGCTCGAAGCGGGCTGGATGACCGAAGAGGGAAGTCCGGCGCTGGCCGGCGACGAGTTCGCGGCCAATCTGCTCAAGTACCTGCCATACAAGCGCCTGGTGCAACCCGAGGAGCTGGCTGGAGCGCTGCTCTACCTGGCCTCGCCGGCGTCGGGCTTTGTCACCGGCGAGGCGGTCGCGATCGACGGCGGCCTGCTCTGCCGGGTGTGATTGCGCCGCGGCTCATCCGAGCGCGGCGGTCACCAGCAGCGTGCTCTCCTCGAGTGCCTCGACCGAATGAGATACCGCGCCTTCGACCATCGCCAGCATGCCCGCTCCCAGCTCGCGCGCGGTATTCCCGCTGCTGAAACGGATACGCCCGGACAAGACCTGAACGCTGGCCGCCTTGCGTGTGGCGTGCTCCTTCAGATGCGCGCCGGACTTGAGCATCAGTAACGTTACGGTCAGGTCGTCGTTCTTGACGATACTCATCGAGGCGCGGTCGTTCTTTTGCCATTGCGGCTCGTCCGCCACGTGACGGCGCGCGTCCTCGAGTGCGAAAACTCCGAACGGGCCGCGAGCACGCTCGCCGGTCTTGTCGTCCTGATCCATCCGTCTTCACCTCCGAAACGCTCCGATGTGAATTGTTTTTTACTTCGCGCTCAGACCACGAACGGCGACGCCAGCGAAAGGCCGCCGTCGACCATGATGGTCTGAGCAGTGAGAAAGGCGGCGTCCGGCCTGCAGATAAGACAGACCACGGCGGCGATATCGTCGGCGCTGGGGACGCGTTTCAGCGCCGAGCGCTCGGCCGCGGCTCGCGCGATTCGTTCGAAGTCCTCGCCCATGTAAAGGCGCGACGAGTCGCTGTCGATCAGCGCGAAGTTGACCCCGTTGACCGTGATGCCGCGCGGGCCGAGCTCGAAGGCGAAGTCGCGCACCATGCTCTCGAGCGCCGCCTTGGCCGCGCCCAGGGCGCCATGGCCGGTGGTAAAACGGATCGAGTCGATCCCCGAGATCATCACGACGCGGCCGCCCGCGCCCATCAAGCGCGCGCTCTCCTGCACCGCGGCGACAAAGCCGCCGACGCTCAGATTGAAGGTACGGGACAGGTGATGCGGCTTGAGCTCGAGCAGCGGCCGAAAGGCGGTTGCAGCGGCGTTGGCGATGAGAATGTCGACGCGGCCAAGCTGCTCGCCGGCGCGGCGAACCATCGCGCGCACCTGCTCGTCCTCGCCAAGGTCGGCTTGTAGCAATATCGAGCGCGGCGCGAATGCACGAATTTCCTGGAGCGTGTGCCGTGCGCTCTGTTCGTCGCGGCGGTAGTTGAGCGCCAGTGTCGCGCCGCCGCGCGCCAGCCGCAGCGCCGTCGCGCGGCCCAGACCGCGCGTGCCGCCCGTTACTATCGCCACCTTGTCTTCGAACTCGCCCATCGCTGCGAGATTATCAAAAGTTTCGGCAAAAGCCTTGGTAGAGAACGAACCGCGGCAGCCAGCTCGTGGGAAGCTTGCGTATGCGTCACTGGACTCTATTTGAGCAGAGAATATTTGCTCCAGATAAGCAAAGAATTCGTGCGTAACGAGGAAGTTTGCACCCCGATGATTTTGTCGTCATAGTTTTTGTCTCCCCGTCGATCCAAGAGGAATAAATGGCAGCCACGGAAGAATCGCGAATTGGCAAGGGCACCAAGGTTTCGGGCAATCTGCATTTTCACGGCACCGTCCGAATCGAGGGCGAGGCCGATGGCGAGATAGTCGGCGATGAGGTCGTGATTGCCGAGGGCGCGGTGGTTTCGGCCAAGATTACGGCGACCCGGCTGACCATCGCCGGCACCGTAAGCGGCGAGATAACGGTGCGCCAGCGCCTGGAACTGCTGTCGTCGGCGCGGCTGCACTGCACGATCAACACGCCCAGCCTTGTTCTCAACGAAGGCGCGCAATTCGAGGGCGATTGCCGGATGCCGCGCGACCGGATGGCAGCCTAAGCGCCGCGGCACAAGCCGATCGGGGCTGCGGCACGCGCCGCCACTGCGCACACCATCCGCGCCAGGCCGGCTCGCACTGATCGGAGAGTCTCAAGCGGCAGCGGCAACGAAACTCACCAGTGTGGTTTCGGTGGCGTCGCGCGCGCGGCGGCGCACGACGCGGCCGGCCTCGTCCAGTTCGAATTCCTCCGCGTCACCCATTCGCGGCTCGAACGTCCATAGCCGCCCCGCCTCGTCGCACCGGCGGTAGGTCTGCTTGGGAGAGGTGGCCACCAGCGTGTTCGGATCGATCATCGCGACCCGCCCGATCCATCGCGCCTGCCCGCGAACGCGGACGTGCGCGATGATCAGCGCCTTGCACAGCATCAGGTCGGCGTCGACCTCGCGCATGCGGCCGAGCTTGGAGCTCACCTCTTCACGTCCGCCGGCCGCGATGAGATGGCCGCGGATGAGATCGCCGGCGGCCTCGTAGCTGGCGCTGCGTTTGAACGGCCCGCGGCTATAACGGGCCGCGACCGCGACGATGAAGCCGCCGGCGTCCAGACGCGCCTCGACCTCGTGACGGTTGAGGCCGTCGGGGCTGCGTCGCACGCCGCGAATGAAACCGGCGGCGAAGGTTTCTTCCTCGATTGCGATTAGTTCGCCGCCGCGACGCAGCTCGTAGCGGTACTCGCCCGCGGGCAGTGCGGCGGCCGCCATAGGTGTCTGCTCAGATGCCATCGGCGAGCAGGCGCGCGAGCCGCGCGGCGAGTTCCGGCGCGCCGGTTTCGTGCTTGAAGTAGACGTAGAGCTCCTCGGCGCCTTCGCCCACGCGTGCCAGGCGCGCGGCCCATTGCTTGAGCGCCGCGTCGTCGTAGGTTTCCTTGCGCAGCCGCACGTAGACATACGGCGCGGTGCGCTCGACCGGGCTCGCCAGCCGATCGCTCTCGGCGATGCACAGTGCGGCGCCACCGTCGCTCAGCGCTTGCAGGGCCGAGTCGTCGTCGAACCACGAGCGGTTCCGGAATTCGAAGGCCGTACGCAGGCGGCCGCCAAGCATCGCAATGAAATCGCGCAGCAACACCACGTCACGGGCGAAATCCGGCGGGAGTTGGAACAGCGCGGGGCCGAGGCGCTCGCCCAGCACCGCGGCGGTTTCGGCGAAGAAGCCGACGGTCTCGGCGGTGTCGCGCAGCCGCGCGAAATGCGTGATGCGCTGCGGCGCCTTGAGCGCGAAGCGGAAGTGTGCCGGAGTCTGCTGCGCCCATCGCTCGAGCATCGCGCGCCTCGGCATCGCTCGAAACGTGTAATTGATTTCCACGGTCGGCAGACGCTCGGCATAGTAGGCGAGCATCTTTGGACCCGGCAGCCTGGGCGGGTAGAAGGTTCCGAGCCATTCCTTGTAGCTGAAGCCAGAAGCGCCGATCCTTACCTGCGGGGCCATCCGCGATCGAACCTATTCGCGCGCGTCCGTTTGAACAAGTCGCAGCGATGCCGGCCCGAGATCGCGGATGTATTGGCGATGCCTCCTCGGATGGCCGCGTAAGCAAACTTTGCGCAGGCAACATTCGGACCAGCGTTCGGCGGCATCCTGATAACCAAAACAATCGCGATGATGAACAATATCGAAAAAACTGTCTAGGAGAGTTCGCAGAGGGCTTTTTTTTACCAGAAATCTGTCCTAATAATGCTTATCGATGCCCATGATTGGCACAATTGGACGGTAGTCGGCATAGTGCAGAAGTGGGGGTTGGGCATAGCTTGCTCCAAAAGGGGATAGGAAAGATGCCTTCGACTGGCGCAAAAGTTCTAACCGTCAACGAGCTCTCCGAGTACCTGCGGGTGCATCGCTCGACGATCTATCGGCTGCTGAAAAAGGGGCAGTTGCCGGGCTTCAAGATCGGCAGCGACTGGCGCTTCAATGTTGAAGCGATCGACGAATGGCGTATGCATCAAGGCGCAGCGCAACTCGAAGAGCTACGGGCCGAAGTCGGTCACTGATCCCCCCTGACCACGCTCGCCACGCGCGGTCGGAGTGGGTCGCGCGGCGCTCCGCCGTTCCAATCCAATTCCCGTGGTGCGCAATAGTCATCGCCAGCGTATCGATCCGCCCCGCGCCCGGCCTTGGGCTGTAGGCGCGACTGGTGGCGGCGGCAGGCACTTGGCGGCCGCGGCGGCACGCGCGTAGACTGTGCGGGCGATGCCGACTGACATATCAAACAAGACGCGTTTATTCACGGAATCGGTCATCCGCGAGATGACCCGGCGAGCGCTCGCCTGTGGCGCGGTAAACCTGGCGCAGGGATTTCCCGATTTTGCCGCGCCCGCGGAACTCAAGGAGGCGGCCAAGCGCGCGATCGACGAGGACTATAATCAATACGCGATCACGCATGGCTCGCCTAATTTCCGCCGCGCGATCGCGGACAAGGCGCGCGCCTACAATCGGCTCGAATGCGATCCCGATCGCAACGTCACCGTGACCTGCGGCGCCACCGAGGCGATGGTCGCGACGATGCTCGCGGTAATCAATCCGGGCGACGAGGTGATCATCTTCGAGCCGTTCTATGAGAACTATGGTCCCGACGTAATCCTGGCCGGCGCGACGGCGCGTTACGTGGCGCTGCGCGAGCCTGACTTTGCGATCGATCGCGGCGAGCTCGAAGCGGCTTTCGGCCCGCGCACCAAGGCGGTGGTCATCAACACGCCGCACAACCCTTCGGGCAAAGTGTTCACCCGGTCGGAGTTGGAGTTGATCGCGGAGCTATGTCAGCGCCACGACACGCTCGCAGTGACCGACGAGATTTACGAGCACATCATGTTCGACGGCGCGCGTCATCTGTCGATCGGCAGCCTGCCCGGGATGGCCGAGCGCACCATAACCATCAGTGGGCTCTCCAAGACCTACTCGATAACCGGCTGGCGGCTGGCCTACGCGATAGCCTGCGAGCGGCTGACCGGGGCGATTCGCAAGGTCCACGACTTTCTTACGGTCGGCGCGCCGCACCCGCTCCAGGAGGCCGGCGCCGTGGCGCTCGCGATGCCCGAGTCGTTTTATGCTGAGTTGAAAGCGATGTATGAGCGCAAGCGCGCGGTCCTGCTCGCAGCACTCAAGGGCGCGGGACTCCGCTGTTGGATGCCGCAGGGCGCTTACTACATCATGACCGACATCGGCGAACTTGGCTTTAAGGACGACTTCGAGGCAGCCGACTTTTTCCTCGACGCGGTTGGCGTTGCCGCGGTGCCCGGCTCAAGCTTCTACCATCGCAACGAACTCGGCCATCGGATGCTGCGGTTCACCTTTTCGAAAAGCGATCAGACGCTGGCCGCGGCGGCTGAACGCCTTGCGCACCTAGGCGAAAAGCTCGCCGCGCGCCGGCCTCGCTGAACCGCATCGCGCCGTCGCGAGCGCATGATCGTGGCCGCCTGGTCGCGCCGTCTCACTACAGCTTCGCGGTGCCGACGGAGGCGCCGTCAGTCGCCGAGATAGCGGCGGCGCACGAAGACTTCGCCCAGCAGCAGCACGATCACCAGCGGCAGCAGATAGGGATTGGCGTTGCGATAGACTTTTACCAGCGGGCTCCGATGTTCGAGCATCCGCGCCGGTGACACGCCGACCGCGCCCCCGGTGGCGCGCGTGAGCTCGCGTAGGAGGTCGAGGTTGGCAGGCCGCAGCCTCAGCTCCGCCTGGTCGGACGGCCCCGCCGCAGGCACCGCGACCTCGCGCCGCACCAGCACGCGTTCGGAGTCGCCGTCCTTGACCATCAGCGTGACATTGTACTTGCCACGCCGCAGCGGCGCCGACTCGCCGGTATAGATCGCGCGACCCGACTCGGTCATCGGCACATCCATCGCGTTGCGGGCGCCGCTGATCCGGCAGACCAGGTTGTTGACCGGTCCGTTGTCGGCCTTTTCCGCCTGCAGGCTGAGGACGCCACCCGCCGCACTATGCACGCGCAGGCTGAACGGTCCCGAATCGCCCTGGCGCATCACCCAACTGGCGAGCTGCGACCAGAATTCCGCATACCGATTCCATTTGACCCAGCTAAGCGACGCGGTCGAGTCGGTGTCGGCGGCGAAGACGGCGCTGCGCCCGAGGCCGTACTGCCAGGCGGCGAGCAGGGGCGAGGCGGTGTCGTTGCGCCTGATCCGCAGCGGCACGGCAGCGCCATCCTTGGGCACGGTGGTGGCGAACAGACCGATCGGCGGAATCTCGCGCGGGCTGATGCCGCTTAGGATGGTGCTTTCGCCGGCGTATTCGAGATGGCTCTGCTGATGGCGCTTGTCGGCGATCGCCTGGTGGGTGAGGCGGACGAGCAGCAGGGGCAGCTTGCGAATGTCCTCGACGCGGTAGAAGGTGCCGCCGGTGTTCTTGGCGAAGTCTTGCAGGAGGCGCAGGTTCTCCAGGTCGGGTCCGATGCGGATAGTCGAGACCGAGATGTGTTGCTTATTGAAATCGGCCATCAGCTGGTCATGATCGTGATACTGCCGATTGGTGTCGCCGTCTGTGATCAGGATCACCTGGTGCACCGGAATGCCGCTGGCGAGTATCTCGCGCTCGGCGATTTCCAGCGATTCCTTGAAGTCGGTACCACCGCCGGGTTCCAGCCGCTCGATCCGGCGGGTCAGCTCGGCCCGGTCTTCGCCCACCGGGCGCAGATGGGAGAGCACGTAGGGTTCCGAGTCGAAAGCGATCACGCCCGCGTAGTCGGTGTCGTCGAGCTGGTTGAGCAGGGCGCCCGCGGCCTGCTTGGCGTAGCGGATGCGTTCGCCGTCGCGCACGGCCGGGTAGCGCGAGTTGTAGCTCATCGAGTTGGATCGGTCGATCAACAGGTAGACCGCGATCGGTTCGCGCGAGGGCGGCGGCGGTTGCGGGGTGAAGGTTATCGGCAGCGCTTTTTCGAGTTCGCCCTGATGGAACTTCTCGTCGCGCAACGCGTCGCCGGTCACGATGAGGCCGCCGCCATAGTCGCCGACGTATCGCGCCAGCGCCGCTTGCACGTCAGGCGTCAGCGCCTCCGCGGTGACGTCGACCAGAATCACAACCTGGTAGGCGAGATAAGTCTCCGGATCGGTCGGCAGTCCATGCGGCGAGGTCTCTTCGACTTCATACTGGCGCAGCCTGAGCGCGCTCAGCAGGCTATCGGGCGGATTGGCCGAGACCACCAGCACGCGCGGCGGGCCGATGACGGAGACCGCAGTCTCCGCGCCCGAGTTGACGGCCACCAGCGGCGAATCGACGTCGATCCGCGCGTCGAGCAGGTAAGCGCCGTAATGATCCAACTGGTAGGGCAGGGCAAACCGGTTGAGCCCCGGCTGGAGCACGACCGAACGATGGCCCAATTCCTCGCCGTTGCTGGTCAGCCATACGCGCGAAACGGCCGGCACCCGGGCCTCGCTCAGAATATCGAGTCTGAGCGCGAAGCTTGAGTGAGCGCGCACCGGAGTCGGAGCCTCAAAATCGACTATCGCAACCCGTCCCGCCGACGATGGCGGCGGCGTCGCGGCATACAGCCGCACGCCCTGCTCGACCAGCGGCGGCAGTTCGGCCGCCGCGTTGCCCGCGGTCTCGTTGCCGTCGCTCAGCAGCACGATGCGTTTTTCGTCTTCCGGGGGCATCAGGCTGAGCGCGGAGGTGAGGCCGCCCGCGATATCGGTGCCGCCGGGATCTGCGCCGCGGCGCGAAGGATCGACGTGTACCAGGCGCGGATCGCTCAGCGGCGCCAGCAGGCGCGTGCCACGGCCAAACTCGAGCACCGCCAGCCGGTCGCGCGGACTCATCGCCGCGCGCAGCGCCTCCATCTGCGCGCGCATCCACTGGAATTGGTCGGGTGCGATCGAATGCGAGGCATCCATCGCGACCACCACTGCCATCCGCCGCGCCGGCGTCTTGATCGGCAGGCGCAAGCCGGCGAGCAGAGCCACCAGTATCACGAACAGGCCCGCGCGCAATGCCGCCGCGCCCGCGCCGGCCGCACGCCGCCCCGCGCGCACGGCCAGCAGGCCCGGTACTACTACCAGCGGTGCGGCGAGCAGCAGCCACAGTACTTCGGGCCGTTCAAACATCGCGCGCCCTCCAGCGCATCGCTCTGCGCGTCAGCAGGGCTGACTCCAGCAGCATTGCGGCCAGCGCGAAGAAGATGAGCCACAGCGTGAGCGGCATCACCTGGGTCGCTGCGGCGGTAGCCACGGCCGCGGCGGTCGCGGGCGCGGCCGTGGCAGAAGATGCCGGCGCCGACGGTGCGGCCGAAATGTCCGATTCGCCGGCGTCGTAGTAGTTGGCGTAGATCGCGGCCTTGGGGCCCGCCGAACTGATCTCGTAACGGCCGGCTTCTATCGGACGCACGCGCACGCGGCCCATCTCGTCGGCCCTGACCTCGCTGACCGATCCGTCGGGTGCGACGATCCTGGCGAGCCCGACGGCCGGGACGCTGACCGAGGCGCCGGTCGACACGACCTGCAAATCCTGTGGTGCCAGCAGGCGCTTGACCACATCCACGGTCAGCACCAGCGCCTCGAGCTTGTCGGGATCGAGCAGCATATGGTCGTTCACACTGAACGCGATCACGCCCACCGCGCCGCGCGCGTCGTAGCCAAAGCCCGCCAGCGGAAATGATCCGCTGCTGCCGGCGCCGGTGCCGTGCGCCAGCACGTCCATCCATTGCGGCAGGCTCAGGATGCGCGCCGGGCTCAACGCGAGCGGCTCGCCAAGCTGCTCGCCGTCAGCGCGCTCCTGCATCTCGGCCATGGCCACGTTGCCTACCACCGGCAACTGCCATGACGGCGGCGCCGAGTGCTCCAGCCAGGGCGGAGGATAGATGATCAGGCGCGCGGCAGTCTTGATGCCGGGGTCGTAAGCGTCGTTCAGAACGGCCAGGCGATAGCGCGGAGCGGTCGCGAGATCGAATTTGACCGGATCGACCGCGGTTACGATCAGGTTCTGGTTGACGGCCAGCAGCACCCGCGCCAGATCGTCACGCGCCTCGGGGCTGGGCGACATCACCAGCGCCTTGTCGGGCTTGTCGTTGGGAGCCAGCGCCCAGCGGCTGTTGTCGGCCTCGAGCGCGTCGGCATTCACGATGCGCGCCTGAAGCAAACCGCCCTTCGTGAGCGGACCGAAGGGCAGCACGGTTTGTCCGCGCGGCTCGAGCACCATAGTGTTGCGCAGCACGCTCTCCCCGCCAAGGTCGACAGCAACCTCGCAAAGCTGGGGATGGTCGGAGAAGCTGCGCACGACCACACGGCCCGTTGACGCGCCCACGGTGCCGGGCTCGAGCGCGACGATTGCGATATTGGCGGCGGGCGTACCGACCTGATGCAGGTGCACGCGGGAGTCGGCGCCGGCCGCATTCAGCGAGTCGCTGGCCGGCGCGCGGTCGGTAAAGACATCGATTTCGGCCGTGCCGCGCGCGCGCATCAGCGCCGCCCGCATCGCGGCCGCCCGCGCCGGCAGCGCCGCGGGTTTGAGTTCATTGATCGCCTGGCGGACATCGGCCAGATGCGCGGTGGGAGCGCGCTGCACCGTGGCCTCCAGCGCATAGCCGATTACGCTGAAGCTATCGCCGGCCCTCGCCGCGGCGACGATTTCGAGCGCCTGGCGCCGGGCCTGGTCGAGCCGCGTGCCGCTATCCTCGCGCGCGCCCATCCCGGCGCCAAGGTCGAAGATCAGCGCATGGGTCTGGTGATGGGCCGCCGGCTCCGCGCGGCGGATGTACAGTCCCGCCAGCGCCATCGAGAGCGCGCCCAGCGCCGCCAGTTCGAGCCAGAACATCAGGTCCGTGCGCAACAGGCGCGAGCTCGCGACGGGGGCGGCGATCTCGTCGAACAGCATCAGGCTGGAAACCTCGAGGGTGGGCTTGGCGCGGGCGCGCAGGTAAATCGCGACCAGCACGGCGAGACTCGCGAGGTAGGCCAGGTTGCGCGGATCGAGCAGGCCCATCGCGCGCTACCGCATCACGCCCAGGCGGGGAAATTCGCGCATCACGATATCGTCGAAGTGGCTTGCGCCGAAGGCCCGCGCATAGAGGATTCCGTTGGCCGCGCAAAACGCCGCCAGATCGGACGACAGGCGCTCGGCCCGCCGCCGGCAGGTCTCGGCCGCGCGCGCGCCGAGGGTCACCTCGCACAGCTCGCCGGTTTCCGAATCGCGCACGCGATAGTGGCCCGCCGGATAAGTGCCGCTGCTCTCACGGTCGCCCAGCACGTGGATGACCTTGACCTCGTGGCGGGCGCGCAGCAGGCCGCGCAGCGCCTGCTCGTATTCGCCCGCGGAGACCAGAAAATCGGAAATCAGGATGACGGTGCCGGCCGGCCTGCGCTCGAGCAGCAGGCGTCCCACCGCCTCGACCATCTGCGTGGCGCCGGCCGCGCGTACCGCGCTTATGAACGGTCGAAAGCCGGGGTAGGTTTCGCGCCGGCGACGGAGCGCCGAGGTTTCCAAGTGCGCCCCGCCGCCGCGCGTGGTGGTGAACGCGCCCAGGCGCACCGCGTCGTTGCTCGCCATCGCGACGTAGGCGAGAGACGCTGCCAGGCCCAGCGCGAAGCCGAGCTTGTCGTCGTCGCGCGGTAATCCCATGGAAGCGCTGGCGTCGACCAGGATGGTGACTTCGATCTCGCGCTCGGCCCGAAACGTGCGAATCGTCAGATCGTCGAGCCGGGCGAATGCATTCCAGTCCAGAAAGCGCAGGTCGTCACCCTCGGTGTACTCCTTGAAACTTTCGGGCTCGATGCCGAGTCCCTGCACGCGCCCGAGTTGGCGGCGGCCCTCGCGCACGGTGCGTGAACGCTGAACTCCGAGCACCAGGCCGTCCAGCCGGCGCAGAAAGTCGGGCTCAAATGCGCGCGCCTCGAGCATCTAGGCCAAGCCGCTCAGGCGCGGGCCGGGCGGACCGCCTGCACGACGCGCTCGATGATATGGCTCGCATCGATGCCGTCGGAGTGAGCTGCGTAGTTAAGCATCACGCGATGCTGGAGGGCGGCGGGCGCCACCTGGTCGATATCGTCGTAGGCCACGTTGGCGCGGCCGTCGAGCAGGGCGCGCACTTTGGCGCCCATGATGAGCGCCTGCGCCCCGCGCGGGCTCGCGCCGAAGCTGACGTAGCGGTCGACCGCGTCGACGCGCAAGCCATTGTTTTGCTGGCCGATGTAGCGCGAGCTGCTGGGCTGGGTCGCGCGCACCATCCGCGCCGCGTAATGTTCGATGGGCTGCGCCACCATCACTTCGCGCACCAGGCGCTTGAGCGCTTCGATCCGCTCGGCTGCTTCGGCCACCGAGAACACCGGCTCGACCCCCGCGTCCTCGGGCCCGGTGGTGTTGGTCACGATACGCACCATTTCGGTCTCATCGGGATACTCCAACCGCACCTTGAACAGGAAGCGGTCGAGCTGCGCTTCGGGCAGCGGGTAAGTGCCCTCCATCTCGATTGGATTGAGCGTTGCCATCACGAAGTAGGGCGGCTTTAGCACGTGGGTGATACCAGAGACGGTCACCTGCAACTCGGCCATACATTCGAGCAGCGCCGACTGGGTCTTGGGCGTGGCGCGGTTGATTTCGTCCCCGAGCAGGATGTGGCAGAACACGGGCCCGGGCTGGAAGGAGAATTCTCGCCGGCCGTCCTCGCCCGAAAGAATTACCCGGGTGCCTGTGATGTCGGCCGGCATCAGGTCCACGGTGAACTGGATGCGGTTGAAGCTCAGGTTGAGCGCGAGGCCGAGCGTTTTGACCAGCGTGGTTTTGCCGGTGCCGGGGACACCCTCGATGAGCACGTGGCCGCCGGCGAAGAGCGCGCTCAGGAGTTCCTCGACGGCCTGCTGATGGCCCACAATTACTTTGTGAATCTCGGCCTGGACATGACGGAAGGTGCGCGCGAAGTCGGCCACGCTGGGCACTTCGGCGGCGGCAGTTACATTCATCGTTCAAACACCCGTTTAATCGTCACCCGATCGGAGGCCGGGATAGATGCGCGCTCGAAGGGTTCGTCAGGAGCCTGGCTCGCATTGAGCGTGCTCTTTGTACGTTGTGATGGCGAGGCCGGCGCCGTGTTGCTCGAGCCGTCCTCGGATGGTTCGACCTCGACTGGAATTCTGAAAGTGTCGTTGCCCAGCGGCGGCTTGTCGGCTTCGCCGTAAAGATGCCGCGGATCGCTGCCGGAGCCGTGGTCCGAGCCGCCCGCGCCGAGGGAGCCGGCTTGGCCGAGTTTGCGCGAATCGGGTGGCGTGTTCTGGGTTATCGAGTTGGACTTGGGGTCGTCGTTATTGAGGCCGTTGAGCGCGGCCAACCCGCTCATGTCAGGCGTTCCGGGGGGCGGAGCGCTGTTGGGTTGCGTCCGGTTCTGATCTGGTTGCCGCTCGCTGTCGGGATTTTGCGGGTTCTCCTGGGAGCCTTTCGCCTGCGCGTGGTCCTGGTTCTGTTTTGCGCTTTTGCCCGCGTCGCCGCCCTTGCGGTCGGTAAGCCTCAGGCGCGACGCAGTCGCGGACGGTTTGCCACCGGTCAGCCTATTCTGCAGCGCACTGGCGGCCTCGCGCGCATCCGCCATCAGGCGCGATGTCGGGCTGCCCCGCCGTCCACTGTTGTTCTGTGCCGCGCGCAGCTTGTCGGCCAGCTTGCGTAGCGTGGCAGCGTCCGCATCTATTTCCGTGCCCGGATCGGCCGAAGGATCCGCGGGCCGGATGTCGAGGTCGCCCAAGTCGGCGGTGGGCTCGCCCGGTACGCTGGCGATGCGATTGCCGGCAGTCAACCTGGACTTGCGCACGCCGTAAGCCAGGTGCATCACCAGCGCAGCGACCGCGCAGGATGCCAGCGCCGCCCATAGCCATCGCGAAACCCGGCGCGGCTCGACTTTGTCGGCGACGAAGTCCTCACGCAGAGCGAGCGTATCCTCGACCAGGTAGGGCCACAGCGTGGAGCGTTGCTCGATTCGCGCCGCGTCCACCATCGTGGTCAGCCGGCCCTTCAGTGCGACGCGCTGGTCGGCGATCAGTGCCGCGCGCTCGTCGCTGGTGCGCATCCGCCATGCCCTGCGCGTGGTGCGTGCAACTCCGACCAGGGCGGCCGCGGTGACGGCGACGCCGAGCAGCAGAAAGGTGAGCGGACTGAAGGCGAAGGCAGCTCCGACTATCAATACGACGGCGCAAAGGATGAAGGTGAGCCCGCCAAACAGCCCCTGTTGCAGAGCCAGCGCGTTGAGCCGGCTACGAATTGCGGCCACCTGGCCAAGGATTAGCCGAAACTTTTCCTCGCCACGTGACTCTGCGGCTCCATAATCCATCTAGAAGGCGCCACCGCCATGACGCCAATCGGCGGTGGGGTAGCGACTAGGATAATTTAGGCTTGCGCCGCGCGCAACTTGAATGTTTTGGGCCGCCCGGCCTGGGCCCGGCGCATCATGCGCGCAGTCCGGCTCACCACCCGGCTCAAAAGATCCATCCGATGGTACCCTTGAAGAAGCGGCCGAGCGACGCGTTGGTCAGCCCGACGCCGTAACCGGCGTTTATTTCCAACTGCGGCGCCAGATGCAGGTTGATGCTCGGGACCAGGAAGTATTGTTGATCTTCGACGCCTGGCAGATGGGCCAGTGCGCCGATCTCACCGTAGTACTCCAGCGCCGGTTCCAGCCAACGATTGACCTGGTAGGTCACCTCACCCGACGGCTCAAGGGTCATCCCCTGATGCGTGTCCGGTCCGCTGAAGGGCTTGTTGAAGGAGAAGTTGCCGACGATGAAGAACGGCCCCAGGTGGCCTTGCGCAATCGGCATGAAGTCCAACTCCAGCGGCGACTCCGCCGCATCGCGGCGCATGTATTGGAACTCGACGTTGGCACCGAACGCCACCGGCCAGCTCTCCGTCAAGGGCACCCCGAAATGGACCTTGGTGCGCGCGCCGGCGTATTCGTAGGTCCCGTGGTCCAGCCGTGCCGTGCAGAGGTACTGGCCGACCTCCAGCCATGGCAACAGGCCGTAGGTCAACTCCAGGGTGTTGTGTATTTGGTAGAGTGGCAGTTCCTGTTTGGCCTGCTGGCCGGTAGCCGAGGTCACGTAGATGGAATGCAATTCGAGCCACCAACGCTGAAATGGCGTGGTCTCGACGGTGTAAATCTGAAGTTCGTAAAAGTCTGTCGCGCCGGCTCGCCCGCAGTCCAACGCGAGCCAGAGCGCGAACAAACCTGTGGCGAGCGCTACAAATTTCATCGGGTACAAATCGGTCCGTGGGGTTACATCCCGCTGTTTACTACCGGATGAACTGGGCCCGATCGGTCAGGCCTAATGCTTCAGCCCGGCGTCGTCGAGCACGCTTAGCGCGATCGCCGACCAATCCATCTCGGCGCGTCCCTTGGCGAGGCTGGCGAGAAATCGATCGCGCACCAGGCTCGCAATTGGCAACCCCATCGTCACCTCTTCCGCGGTGCGCAGCGCCAGTTCCACGTCCTTCAGCCCGAGCGGCATCCGAAAGCCCACCGGAGTGAAGCGCTTCTCCGCGATCGCCTTGCCGTAGCCCTGGTAAATCGGGCACGCGAACAGCGTCTTCGCCAGCATGTCGGCGACGGCGGTGCGTTCGACGCCCTGCTTTTCCGCCATCGCGAATGCCTCGGACATCGCTTCAAGGTTCGCGGCTATGAGGAAATTGCCCACCAGCTTGGCGACATTGGCCGCCCCCGGCTCCTCGCCGAAGTCGAAAATCGCCTGCCCCATCGCTTCCAGCAGCGGCCGTACCGCAGTTTTCGCGGCCGCCGGCCCCGATGCGAGTACCCACAGCCGCTTGGCCTTGGCGGCATCGGGACGGCCGAACACGGGCGATGCAATTATGGTGTTGCCGCAGGCGACATGATGCTCGGCGAGCCGCCGCGTGGTCGCCGGTGCCACCGTGCTCATCGAGATATGGATTCCGCCCGGCCCGAGCCGCTCGGCCAAGCCGCCCGCGCCGAGCGTCACGTGCCCCAGCGCGGCGTCGTCGGCAAGCATCGTGATCGCCACTCCGCCCGCCAGCGCCGCGTCGCCCGCCTGCTCCACGCGCGTCGCGCCCGCTGCAACCAGCGCGTCCGCCTTCGACGCCGTGCGATTGTAGACGCGCAGCTTGTATCCGGCGGCGGCAAGGTTAGCCGCCATCGGAGCGCCCATCGCACCCAATCCGATAAATCCGATTTCCTTGTTCATCGTAGTAGTAAAGTCCTTTCTCCGTGATTTTTTCTTCGGGGTTGGGCGCGGCTTGCGCCGGCTGACGCTGATTGCCCCCGGTTACCGCGCGCGGGTTACTCCCAGGCGCGGACATAGATGCGCGACCGGGCATCGCGAACACCACGGCGACAGCGGTTGGCAGATGGTCTGGCCGAAGGCCACCAGCAACGTATTGTATTCGATCCAGTAGCGGCGGGGCAGCGCCGCGCGGAGCGCGGCTTCGGTCGCATCCGCCGTGCGCGTCGCGACCAGGCCCCAGCGGTTGGAGATCCGATGGACGTGCGTGTCGACGCAGATACCGGGTTTGCCGTAGGCCTGGGTCACGACCAGGTTGGCGGTCTTGCGCCCCACGCCCTTGAGCGTCAGCAACGCCTCGATCGACTCCGGCACGAGTCCGCCGAAGCGCGCGATAAGCTCGCGACAGATTCCGACAATCACGCCGGCCTTGGTGCGATAGAAGCCGACCGGGTAGATAAGCCGCGCGATCGCGTCCTCGCCGAGGTCGAGCATCGTTTGCGGCGTCGCCGCTTGCGCGAACAGTCGCGGAGCCGCCACGGCGGTGGTTTCGTCGCGCGTGCGCAGGCTCAGGATGCATCCGATGAGCGTGCGGAACGGATCGCCATGCTCGGCGGCTTCCAGAGCCATCACCGGCGCATTCCATCCCGGCGCTGCGCGCCGCAAATGTTTCAGTAGCCGGCCCACCGTGCGCCGGTCGACCGACTCGACACGGGCGACATCGATGCGAGAGCGCCGTCCGGCGGTCTGGCGCGCGACGTCGTCCGCGCGCGCAAGCGATGCGGCCGCGCGAAGTATCTTGTTCGCGGGGGCCATAGCGGTTCACCTCTAGCATGTCCGGCGCGCCGCGATGAACCGGCGTGCGTTTGACGCTGGGCCTCAACGGTAATACCTTCCTTTCGCTGGCGCGCTGGCGGCCGTCAGCGTTCGCCAATACGGGGGAGGCTTTAGCGATGGACCTCGGCAAAGACATGATGATCGAGATGTACCGCTCGATGCAGCGGATTCGGCAGTTCGAGGGGCGGGTGCGCGACCTCGCGATCGCCAGCGAGATTCCGGGCTTCGTGCACGTTTCGATCGGCGAAGAGGCGAGCGCGACCGGCGTTTGCGCGGCGTTGCGCAAGACCGACCGCATCACCTCGACCCATCGCGGCCACAGCCATCTGATCGCCAAGGGTGGCCGGCTCGACCGCATGATGGCCGAGCTCTACGGCAAGCGCGAAGGCTACTGCAAGGGCAAGGGCGGCTCGATGCATATAGTCGATTTCGCGCTCGGTATCCTGGGCGCCAACGGGATCGTCGGCGCCGGCTTGCCGATCGCGACCGGCTCGGCGTTGGCCGCGCAAATCGCGGGGCGCGACGACGTCACCGCCTGCTTCTTCGGCGACGGCGCCTCCAACGAGGGCACCTTTCACGAATCGCTCAACCTCGCCGCGGTCTGGAAACTGCCGGTGGTTTTCGTCTGCGAGAACAACGGCTACGGTGAATTCACCCCGATGGAGACCGTGACCTCGGTCAAGGATATCGCGGTGCGCGCACAGGGCTACGCGATTCCCGGCCAAATCGTCGACGGCAACGACGTGTTCGAAGTCTATCGCTACGCCAGCGAAGCGATCGCGCGGGCGCGGGCCGGCGATGGGCCGACGCTGCTGGAGTGCAAGACCTACCGATGGGAGGGCCATGTGGTCGGCGAGCAGGCTTTCCTCGGTTCGGCCGGCTACCGTACCGAGTCGGAGATCGAGGCCTGGAAAAAGAAATGCCCGATCATCAAATTCGAACAGTTCGTGCTCGAGGGCGGCAAGATCGACAAGGCTGAACTCGATCGCATCGTGAACGAGACACAAGCCGAACTCGAAGCCGCGGTCGAGTTCGCGCGCAAGGGCACTCTGCCCGATCCGTCCGAGGTCACCGACGACGTTTACGCCTAGGCGTGCGCGCGAAAACGATTCGGACGCGGAGCGAGGAGCATCACCATGGCGCTGGTCAGTTATATACAGGCAATCAATCAAGCGATCGACGAAGAGATGGCGCGCGATCCGCTCACCTTCGTGATGGGCGAGGACGTGATCCTCGCGGCGTTCGGCGCCACCCGCGGGTTGCACAAGAAATACGGTCCCAGCCGCGTGCGCAACACGCCGATCTCGGAGGCCGGGTTCGTCGGCGCGGCGGTGGGCGCGGCGATGGCCGGGACGCGCCCGATTTGCGAGGTCGAATTCGCGAGCTTCTTCTACTGCGCGATGGACCAGGTGTGTAACCAGGCGGCCAAGCTGCGCTACATGTCGGGCGGCCAGGCTCGGATGCCGATAACCTTCCGGGCCGTGTATGGCGCGGTCGGCGGCGCGGCCGCACAACATTCCGAAACCGTGTATGCGCAGTTCCTGAGCGTGCCGGGGTTGAAACTCGCGATGCCGTCCTCGCCCACCGACGTCAAGGGAATTCTCAAGAGCGCGATTCGCGACGACAACCCGGTAATCGTCTTCGAACACTTGTCGCTCGGACGCTTGCGCGAGGAAATGCCCGCCGGAGATCATCTGATTCCGCTCGGCAAGGGCGCGATCAAACGTGCGGGAGACAACGTGACCGTGGTTGCAATCGGCGCGATGGTGCCCAAAGCGCTCAAGGCCGCGGAGCGGCTCGCCGCCGACGGTATCAGCGTCGAAGTCGTCGATCCGCGCACGCTGATTCCGCTCGACCTGGACCTGATCCTGGAGTCCGTCGCCAAGACCAATCGCGTGGTGATCGCCGACGAAGGCCATCTGCGCGGCGGTGCGGCGGCCGATCTCTCCGCGCTAATCGTCGAGAAGGGCTTCGACCTGCTCGATGCGCCGCCCAAGCGCGTAACCTCGCTCGACGTCCCGATTCCATTCAGCCCGCCGCTGGAGAAAGCGGCGATCGCCAACGACGCACAAATCGAGGCGGCGGTTCGCGAATTGGCAGGGCGCTGAGCTTCGAGTTCGACGTGCTATCGAGTCCATCTGGTTTTGCAACATTTGCGAGTTCCGCCGATTTCCACGCGCTTGCCGGATGCGAAACGTTCTTCTGATATGACGCCGCGCGTTCGACCCTGAGTGAGATTTTCTATGGCCGTCGAAGTGACCATGCCCAAGTTTGGACTCACGATGCAGGAGGGCACGATCCAGCGCTACTTCAAGGCGCCCGGCGACAGCGTGCGTGCGGGTGAGCCTCTGTACGAGGTCGAGACCGAGAAGGTGTTGTACGAAGTCGAGGCGCCGGCCTCGGGCACGCTTGCCGCCGCGTTGTTCCCCGAGGGCGCGACGGTCGAGTGCGGAGTCATAATCGCGGTAATCGCCGAGGGCGGCGAGGATGTGGCCGCGCTCGGTGCTCGCTACGGCGATGGTGCCGCGGCGCGAGCGGGAGCGCCCGCCGCCGCGGCGGCGGGCGCTCCCGCTCGCGCCGGTAGCGCGGACGGCGCCCAATGCGCCGCCCCGGCGTCGTCCGCCGCTTTGGCGGCGGACGACGCTGGGGCGCGCCGCGCCATCAGCCCGGTCGCGCGCAAGCTCGCCGCCGAACTCGGCGTCGAGCTTGCGCGCGTCACCGGCAGCGGCCCCGGCGGACGCATCACGCGCGAGGATGTCGAGCGCGCTGCGTCCGCCGCGCACGCGGCGCCCGTTACCAGCGCCGGCACGGGCGGCGCCGGCGCCACGGTACCACCACCGCCGGCGGCAGGGGCAGGCGCGCCTGCCCCTGCCGCCGCCGGCAAGCCGCTCCTGCGTAGCATCCCGATGCGCGGGATGCGCAAGACCATCGCGGATCGCATGTCGCAGAGCCTGCAGCAGAGCGCGCAGCTTACGATCGTTAGCGAGGCCGACGTCACCGCGGCCGTCGAATTGCGCGAGCGGCTCGTCCGTCAGTTCAATTTCACTTACGGCGATCTGCTGGTCCAGGCCGTGGCGCGCGCGCTGCTGCGTCATCCGCGAATGAACGCGCGGCTCGCACAGGATGCGATCGTGATCATGCCGCAGGTCAACGTCGGGATGGCCGTGGCGCTGGAAGATGGACTGATCGTGCCGGTGATTTTCGACGCAGATAAAAAATCGTTGCGGGAAATCGCCGTGGTGACGCGCGAGCTCGGCGAGCGCGCTCGCACCGGCAAGCTGCGGTTGGAAGAGGTGAGCGGCGGAACCTTTACAATTACCAATCTCGGCACCTACGGAGTGGATGCGTTCACGCCGATTATCAATACGGGCGAGATCGGGATTCTTGGGGTCGGCCGGATCATCGAGAAGCCGGTTATCCATCGCGGCGAGATCGCGCGGCGCTCGATGATGACGCTCAGCCTGACTTTCGACCATCGGTTGATCGACGGCACGCCGGCCGCGCAGTTCCTTCAGACAGTGGTCGAGATTTTCAACTTCGGCGAGCGCTAGGCTGCGCGCGCGGCCGGTCTCTGACACAAGCGATGCTTACCCAGCCCGGCGGCTACGGCTCTGAAACGCGACGCGCTCGCGCGAGCGTTGGAAAGAAGCGCGTCGCGCCTCGCTTCCTCGCATTGGCGGCGGTACTGACGCTGTCGATGGGCGTCGGCGCGGGCGGCGGCGTGAGTATCGGGTGGGCGGCCCACGTGCCAAAGCGTATCGACGGGGCCGCGGCCGGCGAAGCTCCGGCGTCCAAGGCCTTCAACTGGGACAAGCTGACCCAGGAGGCGACGGCGCTGCTGTCGCAGTACATCCGTATCGATACCACCAATCCGCCAGGCAACGAGCTCGGAGCGGCACGCATGCTGCGCGAGAGATTTCTCGCCGATGGAATCCCGGCCACGGTCTGGGAGCCGATGCCGGGACGCGGCGTGGTGGCGGCGCGGTTGCATGGCATCGGCAAACATACCAAGGCCATCGTGCTGCTCAGCCACATGGACGTGGTGCCTGCTAATCCCAAGCAATGGCAAGTGCCGCCATTCTCGGGCGAGGTCAAGGACGGTGATATCTGGGGACGCGGCGCGATCGACGACAAGGGTCCGGGCGTGATCGAAATGATGGCGATGCTGGCGATCAAGCGCGCCGGCATCCTGCTCAACCGCGACGTGATTTTCATCGCGACCGGCGACGAGGAGGAGGGCGGCCGCAACGGCGCCGGATGGTTTGTCGGACACGAGAAGCAGGTCTTTGCCGACGCCGGCTACCTGCTCAACGAGGGAGGCGGAATCGCGCAGACCCCCGGCCATCATCGCTTCTATGCGGTTTCCTTGGCGGAGAAGACTCCGATGTGGCTCCGGCTGACCGCCCAGGGACCAGCCGGCCATGCCGCGGTGCCTCCCGACGAAACCGCCGTCACGCACCTCAATGCGGCGCTAAGCAAGCTCATCGCGTACCGCCCGCCCGTCCACGTGATCGATACGGTGCGCGACTATTTTCGCGCGGTCGCCAAGCTCGACAAGGGACCAAGCGAATTCAAGAACATCGTGCTCGCGCTGCGCAAGCCCGCCTACCGCAAAGAGTTCCTTCTGAACCCGCGGTACAATGCGCTGGTGCGCGACACAGTCACGCCGACCGTGCTGGGCGCCAGCCAGAAAACCAACGTGATTGCGCCCACCGCCTACGCGGAGGTTGACTGCCGCCTGCTGCCTGGCACGGACCCCGCGGAATTTCTCGACCAGATCCGCCATGTGATCGGCGACGACACGATCAAAGTCGAAGTTTTGCTCAACTTTCCCGCGGTCTCCTCACCTCCTCGTTCGATCCTGATGAACGCGATCAACGCGGTCGCGTGGCAGGACGGCCACGACACGGTCATTCCGACGATGATCGCCGGCTTCACCGACAGCCACTACTTTCGCGCCGCCGGTCTTGTCGCCTACGGCTTTGTGCCGGTTGAATTGACCACGGCCCAGGAGCATACGGTGCATGGAGTCAATGAGCGGATCGAGGTGAAAGAGCTGGGCAACGGGATCCGGCGGATGGTTGAATTGTTGCGCTTCGCGGCCGGAGGCTGAGGGGTGCGGATGGGAGCCGGGATATAGGGACTATGCTGCACGCGGGAGTTGGATACTCGATCTCGAATAATCCGAGGGTTGCCGCCGCCGAAGCTACGCGGGAGGCGATGCGCCAGGCGGGCTTGCGTCAGGCGGCTGGCGCGCTGTGCTTTGCGACCACCGCCCATGGCGCGGGCTTCGGGTTGATCGTGCGGACGGTCGCGGCCGAGGCGCGCACCCGCGAGGTGGCCGGATGCTCCAGCGTGGGCGTGATCGCGGCCGAGCGCGAAATCGAATCCGGTCCCGCGGTCGCGGTGATGGTCTTCGGCGGTAGCTCGCTCAGCGCCAAGCGCCTGTTTGTACCCTCGCTGCGCGGTCGCGCGCGCGAGGCCGCCGGCGAGATCGCCGCCGCGGTGCGCCCGGCGCTCGGCAACAACAACCTGCTCTGCCTCTTCGCCGACACCTACAACACTGAGCCCGACGCGCTTTTGAGTGCGCTGGCGCGCGAGCTTCCCGGCGTGACGGTGGTGGGAGGCGGAGCGAGCGAGGATGGATCGATCGGCGAGACCTTTCAGTTCTGCGGCGACACCGTAAGTTCCAACGCGGTGGCCGGAATGCTGCTCGCGGGCGATTTTGATCTCAACCTGGGCGCGTCGCTTGCTTGCACGCCGTTGGGCAAGACCTACCGGGTCACCGCCGCGCGCGACAACATACTGGTCGAACTCGACGGGCGGCGCGCCTTCGACGTCTTCGCCGAGTCCGCGGGCCCGCTGGCGGAGGACCTCAAGCGCGCCGTCGCCTTTGTCTTCCTGGGCGTCCCGCTCGACCCCGAGGCCGAACAGATGGAGCGCGGGCGCTACATGGTCCGCAACATCGTGGGCGCGAGCACCGAGCATGGGGTGCTCGCCGTCGCTCATCGTCCGAAAATTGGCGAGCGGGTGGGTTTCGCGTTGCGCAATGGCGAGCGCTCGCGCGACGACCTCAAGGACATGCTCGAGGAGCTGCGGACGCGCGCGGCGGCGCAGCCCGTCTTTGGATTGTATTTCGATTGCGTCTCGCGCGGCGCCGCGCTCTACAACATTCCCGACCACGACTCGGCTTACATCGGCCGCTATCTCGGCCATCTGCCGATCGCCGGCTTCTTTACCGGTTTCGAGATTGGCCCGCTGGGCGCCGGTTACGGGACGCTTCAATATTCGGGGGTGCTGGCACTGGTCAGCGGCAAGACAGGCTGAGCGGCGGGCCGCGCGATTTGGGACGACGCGCGCTTGCAGGGCTCAAACGGTTAGTGGTAGCTGGAATCTGGCTCCGGGCGCGGACCCTTCCGCGAAGAGCGCATTCCAGCCGGCAACGGAGGAACAGCTAAATTGGATTTCGGATTTTCAGAAGAGCAAGAGATGCTGCGCGACGCGGCCAAGCGCTTTCTGGCCGACAACTGCTCGACCAAGTTCGTACGGCAGATGATGGCCGATGAGAGCGCGCACGACGCGGGCTTCTGGCGCAAACTGGTCGATCTCGGATGGCCCGGGTTACTGATACCCGAGGAGTACGGCGGCCAGGGCGGCACCTTCCTCGATATGACGGTGATCGCCGAGGAGGCCGGCAAGGCGCTGGTTCCCGGCCCCTTCTTCGCCGCCGCACTGCTCGGCGCGCCGATCGTGATCGAAGGCGGTTCCGACGCACAGAAGAAAGATCTGCTGCCGAAAATGGCCAAGGGCGAATACATCGCGACCGTCGCAATCGCCGAGGCGGCGGGGCGTTTCGACGCGGGCGGAATTGAATTGAAGGCGGCCAGGAAAGGCGCCGACTATACGCTTTCGGGCGAGAAATTTTTCGTGCCCGATGCGCACGTCGCCGACTGTATCGTGGTGGCCGCGCGTAGCACGGGCAGCGGCGAGGACGGCGTGACCCTGCTGATGGTGCCGGCGAAACAAAAAGGCGTGACCGTGACTCAGCTCAAAACCGTCGACATGACCCGGCGGCTTTGTCACGTCAAGTTCGAAGGCGTCATTGTCCCTGGCGCGAATTTACTCGGCAAAGAGGGTCAGGGATGGCCGATCCTGCGCCGCACGCTGGATATCGCAACCGCCGCGCTGTCGGCCGAGATGGTCGGCACTGCGCAAAAGGCGCTCGATATCGCGGTCGATTACGCCAAGACGCGCGTGCAATTCGGCAAACCGATCGGATCGTTCCAGGCGGTCAAGCACAAGTGCGTCGACATGATGGTGGCGGTGGAGAACACGCGCTCGCTCACTTACTACGCTTGCTGGACGGTCGACGAGCGGCTGGCCGAGGCCGCAACCGCGGTGCCGATGGCCAAGGCGTACGCCTCGGACATGGCCAAGAACGTCACCAGCGAGGCGATCCAGGTGCATGGCGGAATCGGTTTCACGTGGGAGCACGACATGCATCTGTACCATCGCCGCGCGTTGGCCGGCGAAGCGAACTTTGGCAACGCGCCGATCCATCGTGAGACTGTCGCGAAATCACTGCTCGCCTGAACCGCGGGCGCATTAGCAAGACGCAGTTCGCACGGCACTTTTGAAGCTGGAGAGCCGCAGTCCGATCGGGACCGCGGCTCTTCGTTCCTTCAACTAGCACAGCACCTCGTTGGCGTGCATCGTATCGAGATACTCGCGCACAGCCTGGATCTTGCCGCCGCGGACCTCGCACAGAAAGTGATAACGATTCTGATAGGTCTTGCCGCTCTTCATCTTGGCGAACGACTCGGCCTCGACGGCCACGCGATCGCCCTCCGCCGTTACTCCCTTGACCCGCAGCGCGAGTGCGCCGTCAATTGCGGCGCCTAGCTGGCCGAGCAACTCGACGAACTGCGCCTTGGTCCTGGTTCCTGACAACGGAAAATTGCCCTGAATCCACCAGGTTGCCGAATCGCTGAGCGCATCGAGTGCGGCGGCGGCATTGCCTGCGTTCAGATTTTCGAAGAAGCCCAAAACGATTTTCTTACTCTCATCGGTATTCATGTTGATTCCCTCCTTTGCGGTCTGTCCGTTCCCTCAGCGCGTTTGATCTTACGACGCGCGCGCCAAAGCAATCGCGATTTAGCTCCTGCTCGCCGGGTGCGGTGAGTTTGGGGCTATTGCGGACGGTTTGGCAAGGTTTACCGCTACAAGTCGGTAACCTTTGCTGCCTCTTCGCGCGACGCCTACAGGATCGCCCGATTCCGCGAGACCGCCGTGGGCACGGAGTTTGCGTCTTCATCTTCCGATCTGCCGGAGAGTGGATTCAGCAACCAGGCCCGGAAGCCGCTCCGGAAGCCAATCCGAGTGTCGTGCATGATGCGCTTTGCGGTGCCTCCGCTTCGTCAAACGGCTTTACCTCCCAGCGAGCTTCCGGGCCATTTAATAACGCATTGCGATGAAAAGTCTGTCGTTTGAAAGCCTGGGGTCTAATCGCCGCCAGCCGGAAATGCGGCCTCGCTCGCACCAGTGGCGGACGCAGTCGGCCTCTGAATGTGGAACGGCTCGCCTGGCGTTGTGCGCGAACGCGATTTGATGCCGTAATGTATCATCATCACTTTGGTCTCAGCGGACCGCCCTTTCAGTTCACACCCGCGCCCGGCGCCTTGTATCTCAGCCAAACGCATCGCGAAGCCTTCGCCGCGCTCGAATGGAGTTTGCTCCACGAACCAACCGGCTTCACCCTACTGGTGGGCGAGAGCGGCGTCGGCAAAACCACGCTGGTCTGCTCCGTCCTGGCGCGACGCCGTCGAAATGTGCGGGATGCATTCCTGACCAACCCCAGGCTCGATTTCGACCAAATTATGCAGGTGGTGATGTCACAACTCGCTCCGGGCTGGAGCGGGCAGACGCGGTCGGAGCTGACCCAGGGATTCGCCGAATTCCTCGATAGTCTGGCGACGGGCGAGCGCGTCCGGATTACTATCGACGAGGCTCAGGAATTGAGCGACGACGCGCTGGAGGGACTGCGCCTGCTGTCCAATGCGGACGCCTTTGCGGAGCACCGCTTGCAAATAATCTTTGTCGGTAAGCCTGAGCTGATCACGCGGCTGGCGAGTCCGGCGATGCGCAGTCTGAACCAACGTTTCGGCGCCCGCACGCTGATCAGGCCGCTGAACCCGACTGAGGTGCGCGAATACATCGAGTGCCGGCTGCGCGCGAAGGGTGGCACGGCCCGGGAGATCTTCGCCCCCGCGGCGCTCAACTACCTGGTCGCCCATAGCGGCGGAGTTCCACGCCGGGTCAACGTGCTCTGTCATAATTCGATGCTCCGGGGATACGCGGCGGCGAGCAAAAAAGTCAGCCTGTCGATGGTCCAGGACGTAGTCGGCGAGTACGAGGATTTGCTCAGCGCGAAACAGGCACGCACCCCCGCCGCGAGCCCCGTCCATGCGCCGAAGCCACGGGCGCGCCTGATACCGGCTGCCTTGGCGCTTACCGTGCTCGCCCTGGCCGCGGTCGGCGCCATCCTCGTCGAGTCGCAAGCATTTTCCGGTGGAACAGCCATCCGGCCCGCAGCGGGACCCTATACGACCGGCCCAGGGATTTCGCTGCGGCCGATGGCCCCACCGTGAGTGTACGCTTCCTTATAAGATCCGTAGGCCTTCGTGCGCGCCCGTCGCAGTGCTGCGGGCGCGTGAACCGTGGTAAACGCGTTGCTGCGCAAAGACTGCGAGCAGCGCGTGAGGGTCAGGGCGTCGTCGGCGCCAGTTTGGCCGCCAGTACGGCCGCCTTCTCGGCGAAACCGGACGCCGCAACATAGTCCTCATCGGTCGCGGCTTTGCGGCCAGCCTGCAGAAGATTATTGGCCTGATCGTAAGTGTTGACACTGTCGGAGCCGAGCGTGCTGCGGTCGACCTTGGCCAGCTTCGACGCCGTCTCATCCAGCAGATGCTGAGCCCGTTTTTTAGAAGGGCCGTTGGCCAGGGTTACCGTCGGCGTCGAAACTGGCGCTTCGGGCGGGGCCGGAGTCGCCACGGCGGCGGGTGCTGCGTGAGGAGCCGGAGGCAGCGAGCCCGTATTTTCTTCGGGCATCTTGACTTCAGCGCCGGGTGGCTCGAATACAGCGGCGGGAGAAGTGTTATTGATCTCTTCTCCCGCGCTTGGCTGGTACGTACGAGTCGCCGGCGGCGGTGATGGTGCCGCCGGCCTCATGAAGCTCGGGAACTGCCAGCTTCCGCCGGGTCCAAAGCATCCCGAAAGGCCCAGGCACAATGCTCCCGCGGCGGCGGCGCGCCCCACAAACCGGCCCTTCATTCCACTTAACAACCCCCCGTGCAGCAGATGGCTCTAGTCGGCGTTGACGTCCGCAGACGGCCGCAAGGCGCGGGCCTCGATCGGCAGCCGGATGCGCACCGAAGTGCCCTCGTCTAGCTTGGAGTCGATATTCACCGTGCCGCCATGAAGGTCGACCGCGCGCATCGCGAGGGGTAAGCCGACGCCGTTGCCGTTTGTCTTGGTGGTGAAATAAAGCTGAAAGATATTGTCCAGATGCTCGGGCGCGATTCCCTCCCCGGTGTCCGAAATCGAAAGCTCCACAAAGCCGTCGACCAGCCTGGTGGTTAGCGTAAGTATGCCTCCCTCGGTCATCGCGTCGATCGCGTTCTGCACGATATTGCGCAAGGCTTCCATCAGCAACGCACGGTCGGCCTTTACGAAGGCAGCCGCCGGATCGAGATCGCATTCGACTTTGATCAGCGGCTCGTTTACGCCCTTGGCGACTTCGCGCACCAGATCGTTGGCAGCAACCAGCTCGATTTTCAACTGGCCGGGCCGCATGAAACGCATCAACGCCTCGATCACCTGGTCGATCCGGCTCATCTCCTCGCGCACCGCGTGCACGCGACCTTCGACCGGCCTGGATTCGCGCGCGTCCTGGCTCAGCAGCTCGAGTTCGAGCGTGATCGCGTTGAGCGGGTTGCGAATCTGATGCGCCACGCCGGAAAAGACTCCGCCCAGGCGCGCCAGGCGCTCCGAATTGTCAACCACGGTTTCGAGCTGCTGGACCGAGGCCAGATCGCGCACGATCACGAGCTGCCCGGCCCGCGCCGAATCGCCGCCCAGGGGAAAGATCGAAACCAGCAGCCGCGCCTTGTTCCTGCCGCGGCCCACCTCGATCGCCACATCGCGCAGTTCCGTGCCCGCCGCCCGCGCCGTGCGCACTACTCTGACCAGTGGATGGCTCTCGCCGATCAGCGCGGAGAGCGCTTTGCCCAGCGCGAGGCCGCCGGCGGGAAGTCCAAGACGCCCCTGCGCATCGTCGTTGGAGAAACGCACGATGCCGGTGGAGTCGAGCAGCAGCACGGCGTCGTCGATCGAGCGAAAGATATTGATGAAACGGCCGCGTTCGTCTTCCCACTGCACGCGGTCGGAGCGTACGCGATGCGAGAGCTCGTTGAACTTGCGGGCGAGCGAGCTCAGCTCGTCGCGGCCACGGACCAGCAGGCTGCTGCTATCGCGACCGGCGGCCAGCCGCTCGACCTCGGCCGTAATCGCGGCGACCGGCGCCAGCAGCAGCGCGCCCGCCAGTAGCGCGCCCAGCAGGCTTATCCCCAGGAACGCGATCCCGATGAATAGCACGTTGGCCACCGCGTGACGCACTTCGGTCGCGATGAGCGCGGTCGAGAGGCCGACTTTGATGAGCGCGAACGGTTTCTGGTTGATTTCGACCGGGCTGCTGATCTCGTATACGTGCTCGCCCCATAGCGGACGAATTCGCGCGAACGGCGACCATCGCGAGGCCGCCCGCCGCAACTCCTCAAACGGTCGCGGAGCGGGGGCGCTGACGGCGTCGCCCCCGGTTCCCGATATCAGGTCTCCGCTGGGAGTCACCACTTTTGCATAGACCACGCCCTTGCCGAAGGCGCGCGAGGAGGAGAGCAGGGCGGCCAACCCCTGGTCCTGGCTCAGGACCGTTTTCGGATTTTTCGGATCGCCCTTGGACTGGTCAAGCGCGGTCCGAATCTGCTCGAAAGTCTCGTTGACCAGCAGGTTGCCCGAGTCGCCCAGGCTCGCGACCATCACGCCCACGGCGTGGTCCGCCTCGGTGGCGCTGACGGCCAGTACCGCGATTACCAGCAGGGGAACGAAGATGGCGGCGATTTTGGTGCGCAGGCCCATAACCGGGTTTCCTCGATTAGCGTGCGGCGCTTGGGCTGCTATGCTTCGTCGGCCGGCTCCGGCTCGGATTTTTCAGAATCGGACTTGTCGGATTCGGACTCGGCGTGATAACGGCCGAGCTTGTTGTACAGCGTCTTGGGGCTGATGCCGAGAATCTCGGCTGCTCGCACCCGGTTGCCGCCGGCCATCTCGAGCGTCTTCAAAATGAGCTGCCGTTCCACCTCGCGCAGCGGCTGGCCTAGCGGCAACCCTGGCGCCGGCGAGTCCGCCGCGGCCGGCGCTGCCGATTGCGCCACCGCCACGGGAGCAGACGCTTCGGACGCCTGTGGCGGCGGGGCGGCGTGCGCCGCAAGTGCGGGCAAATCGTTGACCGTGATCAGCGGACCCGGGCTGACGATCACGGCGCGCTCGATGACGTTGCGCAATTCGCGCGCGTTGCCGGGCCATGCCCGCGCCTTCAACGCTTCCAGACAGTCGTTGTCCACGCCACTGATCTGCTTGGAGTTCGCGCGCGCGAAGTCGTGCACGAAATGATCGACCAGCGCCGGCAGATCCTCGAGGCGCTCCTCCAACCGCGGCAGCACGATGGTAAATACGTTGAGCCGATAGTAGAGATCCTCGCGCAGACGGCCCCTAAAGATCGCATCGGCGAGATCGCGGTTGCTGGCCGCCAGCACCCGCACGTTGAGCGCGATGTCGCTGGTGCCGCCGACCCGTCTCAGCTTGCGGTCCTCGATCACCCGCAGCAGCTTGGCCTGCAGCTCGGGTTTCATCTCGGTGATTTCGTCGAGCAGAAGCGTGCCGCCGTTGGCCAGCTCGAAGCATCCGGCGCGCCGCTGGTCGGCCCCGGTGAAGGCGCCGCGCTCGTGGCCGAAAAGCTCGCTCTCGAGCAGCCCTTCGGGTAGCGCGGCGCAGTTGATTGCCACGTAAGGGCCGCTGCGCCGCGGCGAGGACTCGTGGATGGTGCGCGCCACGACTTCCTTGCCGGTGCCGCTGTCGCCCTGGATGATGACCGAGGCGGAGCTCGGCGCGGCCTGCTCGACCAGCGCCATCACCCGGCGCATCGCCTGCGATTGTCCGATGATCGATCCCAGTTGGCCCACGCCCATCAGGCGCAGCCGCAGACGCTGGTTCTCTTCGCTCACCGCTAGATGTTCGCTCAGGTTGTTGAGCGTTTGGCGCAGCCGCGGCGGATCGACGGGCTTACGCAGATAGTCGTACGCGCCGAGCTTGATCGCCTGGACGGCGTCGGGAATGTCGCCCTCGCCGGAAATCACGATAGTTACGATCGGGAGGCCGCGTTGGCGAATTTCGCCGAGCACCCCAAGGCCGTCCTTTAGCGGCAGCTTGAGGTCGAGCAGCAGAATGTGCGGCTCGAAAGTCCCGATCAACTCGACTGCACGTTGGCCGTCTTCGGCGGCCTCGACCTTGAAGCCCCACGAGGCGATAAGCTCGGTCCATGCCTGCCGGGTTCTGGGATGGTCTTCGGCGACCAGTACGCGCTTGGGGTCTGCCATCGCTGATAGCGCTTGCGGACTCAAATGATCAGGTCCAAGGCATCACCGACGATCCTGAACGGCAACAGGACTACCGTCACGACGGCATGCGTTGTCGCGCCCAGGACGCTATCGGGTTCATTCGATTGTTTCGTGGTGGTGGTTGTAGTGGTGGCCGGAGCCTGGGCATAACCCGCTTGCGGGTCATTGGTTACCGCTCCGCCGTCGGATCTGGTCACGCTGGTTGTCGTGGTGGTTCTCTCGCCGCTTGAACATCCCTGGGCCAGCACAATCGCACAGGATGCCACCGCGGCAGCGAATAGTACTGCAAGCCGCTTCATCCTCCATTCTCCTCAATCACGAATCCCGCCGCGCCGGCCCGCGCGTTGGACCCGTAGGAGGCATCATATCACGGCCACGGGCGGCGCAAACAGAGTCAACCATGGCTACGGAAAAAATGGCGAAACGGCAGAAAGCTCGCGCGTGACAGCCACGGCATCGCGCCGTATTCTGATCGAGTATGGATGACATCTCGTCTGAAAGCGCCGGGGCCTCCCCGGCGGCGGCGGAGGTCCGCGAAATTGCGCGCGACGAGATTCGCCGCCGCCTCGGCGATCCCACACTCCTGCTGGTCGACGTGCTCCCGCGCGAGTCCTATGCGGCCGAGCACATTTCCGGCGCGCTGAATCTGCCGCTGGCTGAGGTGGAAAAGCACGCGCTCGAGGTGCTGCCCGATCGCACCGCCGACATCGCCGCCTATTGCGCCAAATTCACTTGAACGGCCGGCGCGCAGGCGGTCCGCCTGCTCCAGCGGCTGGGCTATACCAACGTGCGGTACTACCACGGCGGCATCGCCGACTGGAAGGAGGCCGGATTGCCGATCGAGGCCGCGCCGGGCGGTGCCGAAGCCGCGCCGCAGGATGGGCCGCAGTTGGAGACGCGGCCGCCGCGCCGGACACGGCCCGCGCCGCCAAGCGTCTCGCGCCGTCAGCAGTGGGGCAACGCGTTGCTCGATCTGCTGGAGAGCCTGTCGGCCTCGCAGATCTTTTTGGTCTGGCTCGGGATGGTCGTGGTCTGTGGATTCCTCTACTGGCTGATCGGGTTTGCGCATCGCCCCGGGCTGGTCGACGGCGGCAGGCCGATCGCAGCCACGCTCGGCGGACTGCTGAGCGCCCTCTACTTCAGCTTCGTCACCACCACCTCGGTCGGCTACGGCGACGTATTGCCGATCGGACTGGCCAGAATCCTCTCGATCTTCGAGGCGGTCACCGGGTTGCTTATCTTCGGCGCGCTGGTCGCCAAGTTCGTCTCGCGCCGCCAGGACGAACTGGTGCGTGAAATCTTCGCCGTTACCTTCGAAACCCGGCTTGACCGCGTGCAGACCAACCTGCACCTGGTGCTCTCGGAGTTGCAGTCGATCGCGATGCTGTGCGACGAGGGCGTGACTCAGCCGCAACGAGTCGCCGCGCGACTGGAGAGCGCAGTGCTGGTGTTCGGCGGTGAACTGCGCGCAATCCATTCGCTTCTGTACAGTCCGCAGCGCGCCCCCGGGGAGGCGGTGCTGGAGGCCATCCTGGTCGCACTCGGTTCCGCGCTGCGCACGCTGAGCGATGTTATGACCTGTCTACCAGCCGGGTTGGACCGTTCACCGACGCTCCAGAACGCGCTCCGGAACATCCGTGCGCTCGCCGATGACATCTGCGCCGAATGCGTGCCGCAGGTCTACGCGCCGGGGCTCACGGTCTGGATGGATCGGGTCCAGGAAACCGCGCGCAAGATCGTTTGACCTGGAAAGTTCGTTTGATTCGCGGGTGCCGCTCTAATGATGTGAAGGGCAGCTTGTTGCGCGGCTTTCCGCGCGTAAATGATCAAATGAAAAACAAAAAACCCGCATTAATGCGGGTTTTTTGGTTGCGGGGGAGGGATTTGAACCTTCGACCTCCGGGTTATGAGCCCGGCGAGCTACCAGACTGCTCCACCCCGCCCCGGCATACTATCGGCGCGTGATGAGCTGGGTCAACATGATTCGCCGCCGACACCGCGTGGCGCATCGCGTAGCGCGTCGTGCGGTTGCTACGCGTGCTCGGCCGCGCGCATGATCCGCATCAAATTGTTCGGCGCGTAAAACTCGGAAATCGGGACGGTTGTGGCGACCGTGCCCATGAAGCGACTCGTATCTTGGGCGTTGCCGCTCAGCGCGGCCAACAACGCCTGAACCATCGGCGAAGGCCCCTCCAGCCGCGCCAGGTCGCAGGTGAAGCGGTAATGATCGATCGAGGCGGCGTTGCGCGCGCTCTCGTAGCGCGCCAGCGCCTGCTCCATCGGCTCACGCCCGGCAAGTCCCGCGCTGGCCGCTTCGGCCAGCAGTTCGGCGTCGCGCAGCGCGTCCCGGATGCCGTAGCCGGTGATTGGATCCTTATGGTAGCCGGCGTCGCCCACCAGCGCCCAGCCAGGACCGTATGGTCTGCGGAAATAATTCGCGATCCCACCCGTGCCGGCGAAGCGCTCCTCGCGCTTGCCCGCCCGCACTCGCTCGCAGAGATCCGTCGCCGATTCCAGTGTCTTGAAAAACCCGCCCTCGATATCGGAGCGCCAGGCCTCGAACTCGGCCTTGGGCCGCTCGATCGCGATACAGGTGAGCCCGTCGTTGGTGGCAAAGCCAAGCGTCGAGCATCCCGGGCGCGGATGAACTTCGCACGCGCTCAGACGCACGCCACTGAAATAGCTGTAATAGCCGCAGGTCATCGCGGGAACCGTATCGTATTCGGGTGGATCTACCGCTCGTGCGAGCGACGACCACGGACCGTCGGCGCCGATCACGATTTGCGCCCGCTCGTCGCACGCTTTCCCGCTGCGCAGGTCGCGCCCGCGAATTCCGTTTACGCTGCCGCCCTCCCAACTGAGAGCGTCGACCATGAACCCCTCGCGCACTTCGGCTCCGGCCTGCGCGGCCGCATCGAGCAGAATTTTGTCGAAAACCACGCGCCGCGGACACAGCGCGATAGCGTTGTCCTCGTACGGCACGGGCGCGCCTTCGAGCGCGAGCGGACCGAGGTCGAGGCGGATACGCTCGATCGGCGGGCAGTTGGTGGCGAGCACCGCGTCGAGCAGCCCCCATCGTTTGAGCCGCGCGACCCCGGGCTGATGGATGTAATGCGTCGACATGATGTCGCTCGGAAAGGTCGCCCGGTCCACCAGCAGCACCCGATGACCCGCGCGCGCGAGCAGCATCGCCGTCGGCGCCCCGGCGCATCGCGCGCCCACTACGATCGCGTCGTACATGATTCCCTTCCGTCAGTCGGGGATTCCGTTAATCCGGGTATTTCGTTAATCCGGAACGATACGCAAATTACATTCGCGATGGGCGCGGCCGAACTCGGTCAGCTCTTTTTCAATCGCGGTCGGATTGGGCTTGGGCTCGCCCAACATGGTCTGCTTGGCAGTGGCCACGTCTATCCCGTCGGCTTCGACGGAGAGGTTGTGGTCGTCGCACATGATAAATGCCATCGTGCAAAACGCTCCTTGCGAATTCGACCACGCTAGCCGAAAGCGCCGCTCGTGTCAGCCCACTGCCTGGCGCGCCGCGCCGTTTACCGATCGCGTGAGGTTTGTGGTAGTCGATTGCGATTGCGATGAAACAGTGAACGGAGCTGGAGCGTGATGCGATGAGTCTTAAGGGAACGGCCGCCGTGGTCGGAATCGGCGAACTGAAGCCTACCAAGGAGGCGCCGCCCGACGCGACCGCGCTCGGCCTCATGTCGAACGCGGCGGCCGAGGCGATCGCCGACGCGGGCCTCGAGACCAGGGAGATCGACGGATTTCTCTGCGGGATGGCTTTCGCGGACGCCGGGATGTTGTATCCGGCAAGCGTCGCCGAGGTGATGGGAATCAATCCGCGGATGCTCAACCAGGTTGACATCGGCGGCGCGAGTCCGGCCGGGATGGTGTGGCGGGCGGCGGCGGCGATTAACGCCGGCATGTGCCAGGCGGTGCTGTGCGTGGTCGGCGACCTCAACAAGTTCGGCGACCAGAAGCCGCCGGTCATCTCGGTGCAGCGCGAGTTCGAGGCGCCCTACGGAAATATCGGCGCCAATTGCGGATACGCGATGATCGCCAATCGCCATATGTACGAGTATGGGACCACGGCGCGGCAGATGGCGAAGGTCGCGGTCGACCAACGCAAGAGCGCGGTCAAGAATCCGCTTGCGACCTTCAACGACCGCGAACTCACGATCGACGACGTGCTCAATTCGCGCATGATCGTCGATCCGCTCCATCTCTACGAAATCGTCAGTCCGTGCAGCGGCGGATCGGCGGTCGTGGTGGCCTCGCCCGAAGTCGCCCGGCGCGCCAAGCATCCGCCGGCCTGGCTGCTCGGCGCCGGCGAATACTCCAATCACGCGTCGATCACCTACGCGCCGTCGCTGACCGACTCGCCCGTGAAAGTTGCGGCCGAGACGGCCTTCAAGATGGCCGGTGTCGCGCGCAAGGACATCGACCTGGTCTGCCCGTACGACTGCTACACCATCACGGTAATCGTGACGCTCGAGGATGCCGGGTTCTGCAAGAAAGGGCAGGGCGGCAACTTCGTATGGGATCACGATCTGTCGTACGCCGGAGACTTTCCGTGCAATACGCACGGCGGCCAGCTCTCTTTCGGACAGCCCGGGCTAGGCGGCGGGATGAGCCACGTGACCGAGGCGGTGCGCCAGTTGATGGGTCGCGGCGGCGAGCGCCAGGTCAAAGACGCGCGGCTCGCCTACGTCAACGGCAACGGCGGCATCATGAGCGAGCAGGCGAGCCTGATTTTGGAGCGACGTTCATGAGCGAATACATCAAGCCGCTGCCCAAGCCGACGCCGACCAGCCGCCCATTCTGGGAGGCCGCGCGACGCCATGAACTGAGCCTCCAGCGCTGTGCCGCATGCAAGGCGTACATCTATTACCCGCGCGAGCGATGCCCGCATTGCTTCTCGGACCGCCTTACATGGGAGCGCGTCAGCGGACGCGGCAAGGTTTACAGCTACACGGTGGTGCGCCGCGCCTCGAGCCGCTCGTTCGCCGATCGACCCTACGTGCTGGCGATCGTCGAGCTCGAGGAGGGGCCGCGGATGACGAGCAATATCGTCGCCGCGCCCGAGACCGTGAAGGTCGGGATGCCGGTAATGGTGCAGTTCGACGACGTGACCCCCGAGCATACGCTGGTCAAGTTCAAGCCGGCCTGACCGCCGCCGAGGGTTTTCAGGGCTGGTTACGCGAGCAGCACCGCGACAATCCCGGTCAGAAAAATTCCGTCGAAGGTCCCCGCGCCGCCGATCGACGCGACCGGCGCGCCCAGCTCGCTTAGCCGCCCGAGGTTCATCAGGTCCGCGCCAATCAGCGTGCCCATCACGCCGCTGATATACGCGATCGCGTCCGCATGATGCGGAGCACCGCCGCTCAGTAACATTCCCACCAGCGCCGCGACGATCGGCGGAATGAACATCGGTGTGGCGATTCCGACCCCCGCAATCGGGCGCGCCGCGCGATGCACCACGAAGGTCACGATCGCGGTTCCCAGCACCGCTTGCAGAAACACGGCCGGGTTGACCGCGAGTATCCATGCGCAGATGCACAGCGGCACGATCGCGCCGCCCACGTTTATTGCCACCACCGTCGAACGCCCCGCCGCCAGGTGCTCCGGTACCCGGTAGCGCATCCCGAAGTAGCTCACCACGTCGGGCGAGGAAGGTCCGCCGCCGTGGCCGCCCTCGATACGCGAGATAGGAATGTTGATGTAGCTGCCGAACAGGCTGACGATCAGCGCCCAGAAGGCCGCATGCGGCGGCAGGCCGAGCGCGTTGAAGGCGTAGTTGATCGCGCCGATTTCCAGCATCACGAACAAAAAGGCGAGCGCGAAGAAGAAGATTATCGCGTACAGGAAGATGAACGGCGCAAAGAACATGGTCGGCGATAATACCAAGCCTTCGCATCGGTGGCACGCGCCGCCCCCACGCGCCGCCATACGCCGGCGCGTGGGGGCGGCGGCTCTTTGTGCGCGGCGCGCCGGCGGGTAAGATCGCGCGCAAGACATCATGAATCAGACCGAACGCAATGAACTGCTCGCCCTGCTCGCGCGCGAGTCCTACTTCGAGCGCGCCGCCGTCACGCTGACCTCCGGGCGCTCCTCGGACTACTACATCGACGCCAAGCGCACGCTCTACCTGCCCCGCGGCGCGTACCTTGCCGGCGAGCTGATGTTGGAGCTGGTGCTCGCCGAGGGAATCGAACAGATCGGCGGGATGGCGGCCGGGGCGCTGCCAGTGACCGACGCACTGATCGCTGCGGCGCATCGTCATGGCGCGAACCTCCGCGGCTTCTTCGTGCGCAAGGAAGTACGGACGCACGGCCTCCAACAGCAGATCGAGGGCGCGTTCCGAAAGGAACTGCGCGTCGCGGTTATCGACGACACGATCACCACCGGCGGTTCGAGTCTGCAGGCCGCGGCCGCGCTCAAAGAGGCGGGCGCGACGGTGGAGCATGCATTCGCGCTAGTCGACCGCGGCGAAGGCGCGGCCGCGGCCTTCGCCGGCGCCGGGCTCAAGTACCGCTGGCTCTTCACCGCCGAGGAAGTGCGCGCGGAGCGCGCACGAATCGGCGGTGGCTGAACGACGCCGTCCGGCGGCGCGCGCCGCGGCCGCCGGCACGGCGGCGGACGCGCTTGCGGCGGTGGCGCGGGTCGCGCCGCTTGGCGGCGCGACCCGCCTCACCGCCGTCTTCGGCGACCCGGTCGAGCATTCGCTTTCGCCCGCGATGCATAACGCGGCGTTTGCCGCGCTCGGCATGGATCGCGCTTACGCCGCGTTTCACGTCACGCCGCCGATGCTCCAAGCGGCGCTGCGCGCGCTTCCGGCCCTCGGGATCGTCGGCGTCAACCTGACCGTGCCGCACAAGGAGCGGGCGCTCAGGCTGGCCGCGAAGCTGAGCGCGGAGGCGCGGATGCTCGGGGCGATCAATTGTGTCGTGAACCGTCCCGCAGGCCTTTATGGCGACAACACCGACGCGCGCGGCCTGGAGCGCGATTTGGTTAGCCTCGGCGTCGCGCTCAAAGGCGCGGCAGCGGTGGTGATCGGCGCGGGCGGCGCGGCCGCCTCCGCCGTGGTCGCCTGCCTGCGCTGTGGCGCGCGCGAGGTTGCGATCGTCAATCGCACTCCCGCGCGGGCCTCCGCCTTGACGCGACGGTTGCGGGCGCGGCTCCCGCGCGCGCTGGGCGGCGCGGCGTTTTCGGTGCGCGGACTCGACGCGCTAGCCGACCTGGCGCTGCTCGAGCGCGCCGCCATCATCATCAACGCGACGCCGATGGGCCTCACTTCGGCCGGCTTCGTGCGAATCGAATACGCGCGCACTTCGCGCGGATGTTTTTTCTACGATCTCATCTACGCGGCCCGGCCGACGGCCTTTTTGCGGCCGGCGATCGCGCTTGGGCGGCACGGGGCCGACGGCGCCGGGATGCTGGTGAATCAGGGCGAACTGGCGTTCGAGCTTTTCAACGGCGTGGCGCCGCCGCCGGGCGTGATGCGCCGTGCGCTCTTCGAGCGCCTCGGCCGCGATTCCCGCTAGCAATGTTTTTTGTTCTCTCGCCCGCGGTTATTCGCGGCTGAGCGGCGGATTTCCGTAGGCGGTTCTCGCCGATGCTCGCATGAGCGTCGGCGTTAGCCGAACATCTCTTTGAGCTTGTCGACGAAGCCCTTGGAGAGCGGATGGTTGACGGCCTCGCCGTCGATGCTCGCGAACTCCTCGAGCAGCTCGCGCTGACGCGCGGTGAGCCGCCGCGGCGTCTCGACCACCATCCGCACGAGCTGGTCGCCGCGCCCGTAGCCGTGCAGATCGGGAAAGCCCTTGCCCTTGAGCCGGAAGACCTTGCCAGATTGCGCGCCGGCTTGGATTTTTAGCTTGACCTTACCGTCGAGCGTCGGCACTTCGACCTCGGTGCCGAGCGCGGCCTGCGGAAAGCTTACCGGCAGTTCGATCACTACGTCGTTGTCCTGGCGTACGAAGAGGTCATGCTCTTTGACGTGGACCACCACGTAGAGGTCGCCTGACGGCCCGCCACCCCATCCGGCCTCGCCCTCGCCGCGCAGTTTGAGGCGCGAGCCATTGTCGACCCCGGGCGGGATCTTTACCGAAAGCGACTCCGGGCGGCGGATGCGTCCCTGGCCTTGGCACGTGGGGCACGGGTCGGCGATGATCGTGCCTTCGCCGCGGCATTGGCCGCAGGTGGTGGCGATGGAAAAAAAGCCTTGCTGGGTGCGGACTTGGCCGGTGCCGCGGCAATTGGGACAGGTGCGGGCGCCCTCGGTGCCGCCGCGCGCTCGGCTTCCAGCGCAGGCGTCGCAAGTCGCCAGGCGCTGGAACTTGATCACCTTCTCGGAACCGCGCGCTGCTTCCTCGAACTCGACTTCGAGGTCGTAGCGCAGGTCGTCGCCGCGCCGCGAGCGCGAGCGGGTGCGTCCGCGCCCGGTGCCGAAGAAGTCGCCGAAAATATCCGAGAAGACTTCCTCGAAGCCCTGGGTGAACTCGAAACCGAAGCCGTTGCCTTGCGGACCCTGGAACGCGGCGTGGCCGTAACGGTCGTACTGCGCGCGCCGCTCCGGGTCGGACAGTACCTGGTACGCTTCGTTGAGTTCCTTGAAGCGCTCCTCGGCCTGCTTGTCGCCGGGGTTGCGGTCGGGATGAGACTGGATGGCGAGGCGGCGGTAGGCTTTCTTGAGATCTTCGTCGCCCGCGCCGCGATCGACGCCGAGGACCTCGTAATAGTCACGCTTTTTGGCCTGGGGCGGCATCGGCGCAATTCTAGACTACGCTGCGACCAAAAGTAAGCGGACCTCGGCGCGCTGTGTCACAGGATCGCGCCGAGGTCCGTCGGTCGGTCATTTGTTTCAATGCCAGCCGCTTACTTCACTTCTTTGAAATCGGCGTCGACCACGTCTTCCTTCTTTTCTTCGTGTGGCTGACCGCCGCCCGCCTCACCGGCGCCACCGGCGTGGCCGTCGTCTCCGGCGGGACCGCCAGCACCACCCTGAGCGCCGGCGCCCTGGCGGGTCTTGCTGTACATCATCTCAGCCAGCTTGTGCGACGCGGTCATCAAGGCCTCGGTGGTGCGGTTGATCTCGTCGAGGTCCTTGGACTCCAACTTCTCCCTGGCCGCCGCGAGCGCGTCCTCGACCGATTTGCGTGCGGCCTCGTCGAGCGCCGCGCCGTTCTCCTTCAGCGTCTTCTCGGTGGTGTAGACCAGGTTGTCGAGCTTGTTGTGGGCCTCGGCCAACTGACGGCGCTGATGATCGTCCGCCGCGTGTTGCTGGGCCTCGTTCACCATCCGCTTGATCTCGTCCTCGTTCAGCCCCGAGGAAGCGGTGATCTTGATCGACTGCTCCTTGTTGGTGCCGAGGTCCTTGGCGTGGACGTTGACGATGCCGTTGGCGTCGATATCGAAGGTGACCTCGATTTGCGGCAAACCGCGCTGGGCGGGCGGAATCCCGATCAGGTCGAACTGACCGAGCAGTTTGTTGTCGGCCGCCATCTCGCGTTCGCCCTGGAAGACCCGGATGGTGACTGCGGTCTGGTTGTCCTGGGCGGTCGAGAAAATCTGGCTCTTGCGGGTCGGGATAGTGGTGTTCTTGTCGATGAGCTTGGTGAACACGCCGCCCAGCGTCTCGATACCCAGCGACAGCGGCGTCACGTCGAGCAGCAGGACGTCCTTGACCTCGCCCTTGAGCACGCCGGCCTGGATCGCCGCGCCGATCGCCACGACCTCGTCAGGATTGACGCCCTTGTGGCCTTCCTTGCCGAACAGCTTACGCACCCGCTCCTGGACCGCCGGCATGCGGGTCATCCCGCCCACCAGCACGATCTCGTTGATGTCGCTGGCACGCAGCCCCGCATCCTTCAGCGCCGTTACGCAGGGATGGTCGAGTCGGTCGAGCAGGTCGGCGCATAGCGCCTCGAGCTTGGCCCGGGTGAGCTTGATATTGAGGTGCTTGGGGCCGGACTGGTCGGCGGTGATGAAGGGCAGGTTGATGTCGGTCTCCATCACCGTGGAGAGCTCCATCTTGGCCTTTTCGGCGGCTTCCTTCAGGCGCTGCAAAGCCATCCGGTCCGTGCGCAGATCGATGCCCTGGTCCTTGCGGAACTCGTCGGCCAGGTAATCGATGACGCGCTGGTCGAAGTCCTCGCCGCCCAGGAAGGTGTCGCCATTGGTCGCCTTGACCTCGAACACGCCGTCGCCGATCTCCAGGATCGACACGTCGAAGGTGCCGCCGCCGAGGTCGAAGACCGCGATCTTTTCGTCCTTTTTCTTATCCAATCCGTAGGCGAGCGAGGCCGCGGTGGGCTCGTTGATGATGCGGAGCACGTTGAGCCCGGCGATGCGGCCGGCATCCTTGGTGGCCTGGCGCTGACTGTCATTGAAGTAGGCGGGCACCGTGATGACCGCCTCGGTCACCTTCTCGCCGAGATAGTCTTCGGCCGTCTGCTTCATCTTTTGCAGGATGAAAGCGGAAATCTCAGGCGGGCTGTACTTCTTGCCGCGGATTTCCACCCAACCCGCGCCGTCTTCGTTGCGTACGACCTTGTAAGGCAGCACCTTGAGCGCCTTCTGCACTTCGGGGTCTTCGAACCGCCGCCCCATCAGGCGCTTTATCGCGGACACCGTGTTGGTCGGGTTGGTGATCGCCTGGCGGCGCGCGATTTGTCCCACCAGCCGCTCGCCCGAATCCGTAAATGCGACGACCGACGGGGTGGTGCGGGCACCCTCTGAGTTGGCGATAACGACGGGGTCGCCCCCCTCCATCACCGCAACGCAACTGTTGGTCGTGCCCAGATCGATTCCGATTACTTTTGCCATGGTTTTGAGAAGCCTCTAACTTTCCAAATAATCACTATTTAATTGTTTTCAACGCCGCCGTCGCCGTCTTCGCCGTTGTTTCGCGACGGGTGCCCACGCGATGGCGCCTTGGCAACTGCCACTCGCGCCGGGCGCAATACGCGCTCGCCAACCTGGTAGCCGCGATGGAACTCGCTGATGACCGTGTTGGGTGGATGCTCGCCGCTCTCGACATGATCGACGGCTTCATGAAATTGCGGATCGAACGGCCGGCCCACCGATTCCCGTGGGATCACACCGTTGGTGCGCAGGAAGTCGAGCAGCGAGCGCAGCACCATCTCGACCCCTTCGACGATCGGCTTGCCGTTGCCACCACCGCGCGCGGCCTCGACCGCGCGTTCCAGGTTGTCGGTGATGGGCAGGAGGTCGCGGAGCAGATTCTCGCGCTGGAGCCGGACTGTATCTTCGCTCTGCTGGCGCATCCGCTTGCGGATGTTTTCGGTATCGGCCAAGGCGCGAAGATATTTGTCCTTGAGTTCGGCTACTTCCTTATCTTTGTTGGCGATTTGTTCGCGCAGCGCGGCCATTTCCACGGACTGCGGCGCGGCCAGATCGTCGCGGCCTAGTTCTATTGTCCGCTCGGCCGGATCGTCGGTCGGTCCACGCTCATCGTGGCCCAGGCTCCATTCGGCCGCGGACTCGTGGTGGCGATGCTTTTCGTCTTTATGTTTGCTCATCTCAGGTAAATGCGCGATTTCAGGATGCCTTCCCAACAAAGATAAGCATTATTCCGGACGATGCCAGTCTCGGTGGTGGATTTCCCGAATCGCTCGGGCGCGCCTGGTGCGCTCTTTCGCTTGACGCACTCTCGGTCTCGTCCAGAGCGACGAACGCGCATCGTACGTTCTGATGCTTGACGTCAACGACCTGGCCGGCTGAACATCCTCCAAACAAACTGTTCGTTGTCGTTTGGGTTCACTCCCGGCTCCTGGTTGAGCGACCGGATTGCGCGCCCGCCGGCGCCAAAATCCGGTCACTCTCATGTGCTAACCCGCGTCACCCTTGGCCCGCGCTCGTCCAGCAAAGTGCCCCGCTTCTTGCAGGAGAAGGGCGAAGGCCCTATGCCACTGCGCCAGGCCGGAGCGCGGCCCCTCGGTGCCGCCGCAATGCTGGCAATGAAGGGAAGTGATCTAACCGGTGCACGGATTCGCACCCTTAACGCGGTGGCGCATGTCACGTTGTCAGCCGCTTCGAAGCTGGAGAGAGATTTAAATGAACGAACAGAAACCGCTCAGGCTGTGGTCCATCGCGACAATTCTGCTCGCGTTTGTCGCCGCATGGGCAGTAGCAAGCAATTCGCAGAGCGAAGCTCCGGCCTCATTCGTACCCACGGTGACCGCGACCAACCCCGCCGATGGGGCTACGGGCGTGGCCGTCAATCAGAAAATAGAGGTCACCTTCAGTCAGCGGATGTCTCCCACGTCGCTGAGTGCATCCCTAATCGTGCGACGGCCGAATGGCAGTATTGTTAGCGGTCACGTCAATTCCTACTACAGAACCGGCACTTTCATACCGTCTGTCAATCTTGCGCCCAATACCAAGTATACTGTCAGAGTGAGGCCCACGGCCTCCGATCTGGCGGGCGTCGCGCTGGGACATCCATTTGTGTGGAGCTTTACCACCGGCGCTACCCTCGATACTAGCAAGCCCACGGTGACTTTCACCAATCCCGCCGACTCCGCTGGGAGCGTACCTATCAATCAGCGAATCATCGCGATGTTCAGCAAGGAGATGTCTCCCGGTTCGCTCAGCACCGCCACGTTCGTGGTGACGAAGCCGGGCGGCGCCGCGATAATAGGCACCGTCGCTTACGCCTCAGAATCCGCCACCTTCCGGTCCACATACGGTCTCAAACCTAACACTCACTATATAGCCACGATTACTACTGGAGCCAAAGATATCGCAGGCAATCCGTTGGCTAGCAACTATGTATGGAGTTTTGACACTGGACCGAATGCGGACACGCTCAACCCCACCGTGACGTCCACAAATCCGGACAGTAACGCGACGCTTGTGCCGATCGATCAGAAGGTCAATGCGACTTTCAGCAAGGCGATGAACTATTCGACCATTACCACCGGGGATTTCCTCCTGACTTGGTCGGGCGGTCAGGTAGTCGGAACCGTAAGCTATTTCTATAATGCGACAAACAACGTCACGATCGCGACCTTTGCGCCCGCGGCCAACCTGCTGATCAATACCCTGTACACCGCCACCATCACCAATGAGGCCCAGGATCTGTCTGGCAATACACTGGCAGGGAATGAACCGTCAGGCGACTACGTATGGCAGTTTATGACCGGCACCACGACCGGTCAGGCCACGGTAGATCTTGGCGCCGCCACCGATTTCGCGGTGCTGGCCGCAGCAGGGGTCTCCAATACGTCGACTCCGACCACAATTACCGGCGACCTCGGGCTGTGGCCGGGAACCTCACTGACTGGTTTCCCGCCAGGAATCGTCAACGGTACGATGCATGTGAACGATCCCGCCGCTCAGGCCGCCGAGGCGGCGCTCGCCATCGCATACAACGACGCCGCGGGACGAGTGGGAGCGTTTACCCCGGCGGTCGGAAATATCGGCGGGCTGGTTTTCACCCCCGGCCTCTACAGGTCCGGAACGTCGACCGAGATATCAGGAGGCGGAAACCTAACGCTCGACGCCCAAGGCGATCCAAATGCGGTATTTATTTTCCAGATCGCTTCCACCTTAACCACCTCGTCCGGCTTCGGGATCACGCTTGCAAACGGGGCCAAGTCTTCGCAGATATTCTGGCAGGTAGGTAGTTCAGCGACCATCGGCACGGGTAGTCACTTTGCCGGAAACATACTGGCAAACACCTCGATCTCGCTGGTCAGCGGCGCGGTACTGGACGGAAGAGCACTGGCAGGAGCCGCCGACCTTACGGGCGCGGTTACGATGGATGACAACACAGTCGTGAGGCCCGCTCCGTAGAGACTGAATTCCGGGCACGAACGCGCGGAGCGGGGCCGTCGTGGCTCCGCTCCGCGTTTTGTTTTGCGCCGCAGGGTGCACGCGTGCGCGTCAACCGTCAAAGCGAGCGTTAATGATAGTCATGGTCGTGTCCCTGCTCTCGCGATGCAACCCAGTTCGGATGATGTTGCTGCACCCACGTACGATTGTTTTGAACCCACCAGTCGCGATCATGCCACTGATGATGCTGGTCGTAGTCGCCCACTCGCGGCGGCGGCGGCGCGTATGCGTATCCCGGAGGCCGAGCGTAACCGTATGCGGGCGCAGGGGCGGCGTATCCGTATGCGGGAGCCGGCGCATAAGTATAAGGCGCCGGTTGCGCGTACCTATGTCCGCCATAAAAGCATGCCTGGAGTGTCGCTGCCCCAACCACGAAAATCAGCGTTTTCAAGACCGGGAAAATTTTGCTTCTCATCCTCATCCCTCGACCCAAATGAAGGAGCATCAAGGATGCCAGCGAAGAAGGTCCGGAAATCGGATGGTTTCGCGAATCGCGCGAGGGCAAGGTAACCCGAATTTTCCGGCGATGCACCAAAAGATACACGCTCTAACAACCGCGTCGCGCTGAACGCGTAATGGCTGGCCGCGCGCGGTTTTACAGTTCGGCCGGCTTTTTGTAGTGTGGGCGTAACCGGCCGCAATTCCTGGCGTATCCGGCCGCGCACGCATGGAGGTTTACAACGATGCCCGATAAACCGCGGATGCTCGAAGGCTATCGAGTTCTGGACTTCACCCAGTTCGTTGCCGGGCCGACCTGCACGCGCGTGTTGGCCGAGATGGGCGCCGACGTTATTAAGGTCGAACTCGCGCCCTCCGGCGACCGCGTGCGCGCCGGCGGACTCAAGCCGCTTTCGCCCGAGTACAAAGACTCCAGCCAGAGCAGCTATTACTTCCAGCACAATCACAGCAAGCTCAGTCTCGCGGTCGACATCAACAAGCCGGGCGCGCGCGAGCTTATCTATTCGATGATCCCGAAGATCGACGTGGTGGTGGAAAACTACGCTCCCGGAATCATCAAGAAGATGGGTTTCGGGTACGACGAACTGCGCCAACGCAATCCGAAGATCATCATGTGCTCGATCTCGGCGCTGGGGCAGAGCGGCCCGCTCGCCTACAAGGTCGGTTACGACTACATGGGACAGGCCTACGCCGCGATCACCGACGGCGTCGGCGAAACCGATCGTCCGCCGGCGATCTTTACGATGGCGATTGGCGACGTGTCGACCGGGATGTCGGCGGCGATGGCGGTGGGCTTTGCGCTGCTCCATCGTGAGCGCACTGGCGAAGGCCAGTACATGGACGCCTCGATCCTCGACACTTACTTCCACATGCACGAAGCGAACGTGCCGATGGTCTCGTTGCGCGGCAGCAAGTATCGTCCGACTCGCAGCGGATCGCAGCATCCGGGTGGCGGTCCTACCGGAATTTTCCGCTATCAGGGCGACCAGTACGTCTTCCTGGCCGTGATGCCACATCAGTGGCCGCAGATGGTGCGTGCGATGGGCAAGCCGGAACTGGCGAGCGACCCGCGCTTTCGCCACGCCCGCGGACGGCGGGACAACAACGAAGCGCTGAAGGTGATCATCGAGGAATGGCTCGGCAGCTTTCCCACCCGCGATGAGGCGCTGGCCGCGCTCGACAAGGAACGCGTCGCCTGCGCGCCCGTGCTCTCGCTCAACGAAGCGATGGAGCATCCGCACCTGCGCGCGCGCAACACCGTGCGCCGCGTAAAGGATCGCTTCCTCGGCGAACTCGACATCCCGGGCGTACCGGTCAAGTTCTCGGCCTGGCCCGACAAGCTCGACCTGCGCGCCGCGCTGCTGGGCGAGGACAACGAGCGCGTGCTGCACGAGGTGCTCGGAATATCGGAGGACCGAATCAAGGCGCTGTATTCTGAAGGCGTGCTGGTGCGCGATCCGGTGCTCGAGCCGCAGCCGCAAGCCCAGGCGTCGTAAACCGTTCTCAGTCGCGTTCCGTTCTCAGTCGCGTTCGAGGATCGTTGCCAGCTCGCGCAGAAGCGCGGCGCCGTCGCCGCGCCACGCGCTGCCATGCATGCACGCCAGCACCGCAGGTTGCGTCGACGCCATCCGCTCGAGCAGCGCGCGCGCATTACGCGTGTGCGAAAAATAGTCGAGATGTGAGCGCAGCGCCTCGCTCGGCCCCAGGATGTCGGCCTCGGTAAGCGGCGCCGGTTTGCTGCCCGCCTGCGTGAATAGGTCCCCGCACAGCAGCGTGCGCGTGCGCTGCTCCATCAGGTATCCGCATTCCCAGCCGTGCGGCATGTGCGGCGCATCCAACCACCTCACCTCATGCGTGCCGAGCGAAAGTGTTTCGCCGTCGGCCATCTCGCGCGGCGGCCGGTCGGCAAAATCGCGAACCGAAGTCATCGCCGCAATCCGCCCGCAAAGCGGTGCCGCATTGGGCGCAGCCGCAAGCCATTCGTTGACTGAGCCGCACTCGTCGGCTTCAAAATGCGACAGCGCCACGTAGCGCAGCCGGGTCAGTGGAATCACCGAAGCAACCGCCTCACGCACCAGCGGGAAAAGCTGTCGTCCTCCCATGTGAAACAACAGCGGATCATCGTCGACGACCAAGTACTGGTTGAAGGTAAATCCACCGGGGATCGTGTCGATTGGCGTGCTGATCCGGTAGATCCCGTCCGCGATTTCATTGACGTTCGTTCCCGATTGAACGTCGGTAACTGGCATCTTGTCCTCCGCGCGGCACGCTTGTGCGGCCGCAACGAAAAATCAACGGCTGGCGCGAGCGCCAGCATACGCCCCCCGCCACCTGTTTGACACGCGGCGCAAGGCGGAGATACACCCCGGATGATCAACGGAGAGCCGGACAACCAAGCGGGTACGCGGGCGGCGGCCATCGGCGGCCGCGCACGAACCGAAGACGCGGAGGGATACTGCCATGGCCGAGAACCCACCTTCACGAATCATCGCGGTTACTGACATCGAGTGGAAGCGGCACGAGACGCTGGCGGGCATACGGCAGAAGGCGCTGTGGTCCGACCCCGCAACCGAGCGTCGCGCCGTCTTGACCCGCTTCGAACCGGGCGCAAGCCTGCCGATGCATCGCCACGTTGGCGATGAAATCCTGTACGTGATCGAAGGCGCGATCGCGGACGAAGCCGGCACCATCAGCGCAGGCAACATGAGCTTCCGGCCCAACGGCTGTGTGCATAACGTTAGCAGTAAGAACGGAGCGACAGTGCTGGCGGTGGTCACCGGCGGAATCGAACCAGCCAAAGAAATGGGCGGCGCGCCGCGCTCGCGGCCTTTCGCGCTCAGCGAAATGCCTTGGCGCGACACGCTCCCCGGCGTGCGCCAGAAACTAATCTGGGAGGACAAGGCGACCAACCGCCGCGCCGTGCTGGCGCTGTTCGAGCCCGGCTCCGCGCTGCCGCGCCATCGCCACACCGGCGAGGAACTGCTCTACATGGTCGAGGGCTCGCACGCCGACGAAAGCGGCGAAGTCGCGACCGGCAACATGAGCATCCGGCCCAACGGCTGCACGCACAGTGTGAACTCGCGCAACGGCGCGATCTCGCTCGCATTCCTGTGGGGCGGCATCGAGATGGTGTAGCGACATGCCTGATGGAGCATTCAAACTCGAAGAAGCGACGATCGCGGAGATCCATCAAGCCTTTCGCGATCGGAGTCTTACCTGCCGTCAGCTTGTCCAACGCTACATCGATCGTATCGAGGCATATGACAGGAAGGGGTCGGCGCTCAATTCGATCGTGAACGTCAACCAGAACGCCCTTGCCGAAGCGGATCAGCTCGACGATTTGCTTTCGCGCACCGGAACGTTCATGGGCCCAATGCATGGCATTCCCGTCGTGGTCAAAGACCAGGCCGAGACCAAAGGAATCGTCACGACATTCGGCTCGATCGCGCTGGACGGCTATATCCCCAAGGAAGACGCGACCGTTATCGCCAAGCTCAAGGAAGCCGGAGCGATTATCCTGGCCAAATCCACGATGCCGGATTTCGCGACTTCTTGGTTCGGTTTTTCGTCGAAGAGCGGCGAAACCAAAAATCCCTACGCGCTGGACCGTGACCCCGGCGGTTCGAGTAGCGGCACCGGCGCCGCCGTGGCGGCAAATCTGGCAACGGTCGGAATCGGCGAGGACACCGGCGGCTCGATCCGCGAGCCCGCCAGCTTCAACAACCTGGTTGGCGTTCGTGTCACTCCGGGCTTGATCAGCCGAACGGGCATGTCGCCGCTGGTCGTGTTTCAGGACACCGCCGGTCCGATGACGCGTACGGTGACCGATGCCGCGATCCTGCTCGACGCACTGGTGGGATACGATCCCAAGGACCCCTACACGTCGGCCTATGCGATCGCCGGGCACACCGGAAGCTACACCCGGCATCTCGATCGCGACGGTCTCCGAGGCGCCCGGATTGGCGTCTTGACGCAGGTGTTTGGGAGCGACAGCGATCCGGACGCCGCGCAGGTCAACGCACTGGTCAGGGCGGCCATCAAGCGGATGGAAGCGTCGGGGGCCGAGTTCACCGAGATCGCCATGCCCAATCTGACGGAACGTATCGACGATACGTCGCTCTACTTTCTGCATTCGCGGCACGACATCGACCGGTTCCTCGGGGCGCGACCGGAACTTTCTTACCACACGATTGGCAGCATATATCAGGCAAAGAAATACCATCCCATACTCGATCTGTTTGAATTGATCGTTCAGGGTCCGGCCCATCCCGCAGACGATCCTGAATATTTCCGCAAGCTCGCGGCACGCGAGGACTTCCAGCGGGATGTGGTCAACATGCTCGCGCAAAAGGGCCTGATTGCGATGTGCTTTCCGTGCGTTCAAGTCTTGCCGCCGACGAAGAGCGAGGTGAAAAGCGGCAAGTGGTCCACCTTGGGCTTCCCTGCCAATACTTTCATCGCATCGCAGGCATGGATGCCGTCGATATGCGTGCCCGCGGGCTTCACTGACAAGGGCATCCCGGTAGGAATGGAAATAGTCGTGTATCCGTATCACGAGCCGGATCTATTCAGGCTGGGATACGCATTCGAACAGGCTACACACCATCGCAGAGCCCCGGAGAGCACGACGGGTTAGCGGACTTTCCAAAGAACCGATTACTCAGCGGCGGCGAGAGCGGCCCCGCCTTTTTCGGCCCTTTTCGGTCATCCTGAGCGAAGCGAGTCTGCGAGCGCAGTCGAAGGATCCCGCGCGGTTCTCCGCGCGCCTTGCACGCATGAGCGTCAGCCCAACGGGGGCCAAAGAGCAGGAAGCTCGATCCGATTCACAGCCGAAATTCCGAAATCGTGGATTACGCGCGGAGGACCGCGCGAGATCCTTCGACTCCGGCAGCCTTCGCTCAGGATGACATCCAACCGCTAACGATCGAAAAAATCACAAACTCGCTCAGGATGACACCAGCCGCTAACGATTGAAAAAAACGCCAACTCTCAGGATGACCGAAGAGGCGGACTCGTTTAGCTCAGGATGACGGCTCTGGTGTACGGCTTGGTAATGCGGGCATTAGAGCTTTCCAGCCTGCAACGTCAGATCTTCTGTTTGGTGGCGCGCCAGTCGGCGAGAAACTTTTCCAGCCCCATGTCGGTCAGCGGGTGATGCAGCATCTGCTTCATCACACCGAACGGCAGGGTCGCGACGTGCGCCCCCATCTCGGCCGCGCGCACGAGATGGTCCGGCGTGCGGATCGAGGCCACGAGCACCTGCGTCGGGTAGCCGTAGTTGCGCAGGATGCGCAGCAGTAGCTCGACCATCGCGATGCCGTCGTGACCGATATCGTCGAGGCGCCCGACGAAAGGCGAGAGATAGGTTGCGCCGCACTTGGCCGCCGCAAGTCCTTGCAGCGGACTGAACACCAGAGTCACGTTGACTTTGATGCCGCGGTTGCTGAGCGCGCGCGTGGCCTTCAGTCCCTCGACGACGAGCGGGCATTTGACCACGATGTTGGGATGCAGGCGCGCCAGGCGCTCGCCCTCCTCGAGCATCGCCGCTGCCTCGGTCGCCACCACCTCGGCACTGACGGGGCCGTCAACGATCTCGCAAATGTCGCGCAGCACGTCAGCGTACGGCCGCCCGGTTTTGGCGATGAGGCTCGGGTTGGTGGTGACGCCATCGACCAGGCCCCAGGTCGCGGCCTCGCGGATCTCGTTGATATCGGCCGAATCGATAAAAAACTTCATCGCGAAGCCACTCCTCCCCCTGCGGCGGACGGCGCCCTTAGAAGGTCCGCCCGCGCCAGCGTAACCCGGTGCGGTGATTTGAGCGCGGCGAGCAATTCCGAAATCGAGGCGTTGAGCTTCGGATGGATCAGCGCGGGCGCCAGCTCGCTCATCGGCGCCAGCACGAAACGGCGCTCGTGCAACCGCGGATGTGGAACCTTGAGCGTGCGGGTGTCGATAATCTCGTTGTCGAAGAAGAGCAGGTCGAGGTCGATGATGCGCGGGCGGTACTTGGCGCGGCTCGACGCGGGCTTCTTGCCGCGCACCCGCTTGCGCCCCATCACCCGCTCGACGGCAAGCAACCGGCGCATCAGGGCGTCGGGGGCAAGTTCGGTCTCGACTTCGACCACGCCGTTGATGAACGCGCCCTTGATGTCGCCCACCGGCTCGGTCTCGTAAATCGAGGACTGGCGCACCACCCGCGTAGTGGGCAGCGCCGCGATGCGCTGGACGCCCTCACGGTAGTTGGCCGCCCGGTCGCCGAGATTCGTCCCTAAACCGATGAAAGCCCTATGGGGCATCCCTGCCGTTCAAAACCGCAGCGCTTTGATTCGTTCCACAGCCTCTTTCAACCGATCGTTCGCCACCGTCAGGGAAAAGCGAACGAACCCCTCGCCACCCTTGCCGAATCCGGAGCCCGGCGTCACCACCACCCCGGTCTCCTTAATCACGCGCTCAGTGAAAGACACCGAGGTATAACCCTTGGGAACCTCGGCCCAGATATAGAAGGTTGCGCGCGGCTTGGCGCATTCGAGTCCCAAGCTGCGCACCGCATCGACCATCAGGTCGCGTCTTTGCTGATAGATGGCGCAGTATTCGTGCAGCGTCTCCTCGCCGCCCTCGAGCGCCGCGATTGCCGCCTCCTGCACCGCCTGGAAGACGCCTGAGTCGATATTGGTCTTGACCTTGCCCATCGCGCCGACCGCCGCCGCGTTGCCGACCACGAATCCGACCCGCCATCCGGTCATAGAGTAGGTCTTGGAGAGCGAATGGAATTCGACCGCGCACTCGCGCGCGCCGTCGATCTCGAGCACGCTCGGCGCCCGATAGCCGTCAAACGCTATCTCGGAGTAGGCGAAGTCATGGGCCAGGATGATGTTGTGTTTGAGGCAGAAATCGACCGCGTCCTTCAAGAAAGCGCGTTCGGCAGTCGCCGCGGTCGGGTTGTTCGGATAATTGATCCACATCAGTTTGGCCCGGCGAGCGACCTCGCCGGGGATCGCGCTCAGGTCCGGCACAAAGGCATTTTGCTTGCTGAGCCGCATGAAGTATGGCTCGCCGCCATTGAACACGCATCCCGAGTAATAGACCGGATAGCCAGGGTCGGGGATGAGCACGATATCGCCCGGATCGACGACCGCCGTGGGGAAATTGGCGATTCCCTCCTTGGAGCCGAGCAGCGCACAGACTTCGCGGGCCGGGTCGAGCCGGACCTCGAAACGGCGCCGATACCATCCCGCGGCGGCGGCGCGAAAGCGCTCGAGCCCCTCGTAGTCGGGATAGCGATGGTTGACGGGGTCGGCGGCGGCCTCCTGGAGGCGCGCGATGATATGAGCGGGCGTGGGCAGATCGGGGTCGCCGATACCCAGGCTGATGACGTCGACGCCCTGTTGCTGGACCTCTTTTTTTAGACGGTCGAGTTCGGCGAAAAGATACGGCGGCAGCAATCCAAGTCTGGCGGCGGGCTTTATCTGCACCTTCTTGAGCTGGTCTCCGAGTTTACGATCGTACACTACTTACCACACTTGCTCCGACGCACAAACATCGCTGCGCGTGCCTGCCCACAGCCTCGCCACGACCCTGTGGGCAACCTTGCGGCCGCGCGTGTCCTGCCGATGCTCCACGGCTCGATTTTTCCCGGCGGCCGGAGACTGAGCCGCTTTCGTCTAACCAGGGTTTCGTGGACGCGCAGATCAAAAATTCTTTTTTGGTCATTACTTTCTCTTGCCGAACCCACCGAGCAATGTTAGTTATCTTGCCGTTTGCGGTTCCGTAATCCCGGTTTGTATGAGACCTGAGAGCTTGAGAATGAAGCGCGCGGCCAAGTCGGTTGATCCCGCGTGCGAAGGGCACGCGGTAGTGTCCGGTGCGTATCGCGGCTCGGTATTGCCGCGCTGCGCGTAGGACTGGGGAGCGCTGAACTGGATTTGAAATGAACCTGAACCTGAACCGCACATTGCTTACGCTGGCCCTCGTGATGTTCGCGAGCGGGGTGGGCGTAATCGCTTTTTCGCAACGGCCGTGGGCTCCGCGATCCGACGTCCAGCAGCCCATCCCCTTCAGCCATCGCATCCACGCCGGGGTCAACAAGATCCCGTGCCAGTACTGCCATGAGTACGCCCGGCGCTCCTCGACCTCCGGCGTGCCGCCGGTGCAGCGCTGCGTTGGATGCCATGGCAGCCAGAAGAGCGGTGGATTGTTGCCGGTGACCCGTCCCTGGACCGATACCACGCAGTCCAATTTCGAAATTCGCTGGAACCGGGTATACACGTTGCCCGACTTTGTGCGCTTTACCCATCGGCCGCATATCAACGCCGGCGTCGCTTGCCAGACCTGTCATGGCCCGGTGGAGACGATGGAAAGGATACAGCCGGTGCACGAGATAAACATGGGGTTCTGCCTCGACTGCCATACCAAGCGCGGAGCCACCCAGGACTGCTACGTCTGCCATCACTAGAGGAGCGAGAGGGACCATCCAAATGTCAGAGGGCTTGTCCAGGCGGTCATTTATCAAGCTCGCCGCCACCGCCGGAGCAGCGGCGGCGATACCGGGATGCGAGCCGGCCGCCCGCAACCTGATTCCTTACGTCGTACCCGACGAAAACGTCATTCCTGGCATGCCGACGTTCTATACGACGGTATGCACCGAGTGTCCCGCCGGATGTGGATTAGTGGCGCGCGTACGCGAGGGCCGGGTGATCAAGCTGGAGGGCAATCCCGCTGACCCGATAGGCCAGGGCTCGACATGCGCTCGCGGCCAGGCCGGGCTGCAGGAAGTCTACAATCCCGACCGTCTTTCAGGGCCCCAGAGTCGTGCTCAAAGCGGGTCCTTCGAGACGACAAGCTGGGACGACGCGCTCAAGACCTTCAACGGACACCTGGGCGCGGCATCCAAGGCCGGCAAGGACCGGGTCGCGTTCATCAGTGGCCCGCTTGGCCCGACCCAGACCAAGATCGCGCAGCTTTGGCTCGGTACCTACGGCTCTAGCCGGATGGTGACTTACGAGCGGCTCGCCGATAACGCGGCGCGCGCCGGGGCCAAGACCAGCTTCGGGCGTGACGACCTTCCCATCTATCATATCGATAAGGCCGACGTCCTCATCTCCTTCGGCGCCGATTTTCTCACCACCTGGATCTCGCCGGTCGAGTTCCATCGCCAGTACGCGGCCTTCCGCACGCCCAAGCAGCGCCGCGGACAGTTGACCCTGGCACGGGCCACCTACGTCGGCCCGCTGATGACCATGACGGCGGCCAAGTGCGACGAGTGGGTCGCCACCAACCCGGGCGACGAGGCGGCGGTCGCCTTGAGCGTGCTCAACGTCCTGGTCAAGCAGGGCTGGGTGTCGCGCAACTCGGGGGTCGACCTCGACGCGCTGCGCAAGCTGGTCGTCGATTTCGAGCCGGCGGCCGTGGCGCAAAAGACCGGGGTGTCGGCCGAATCGATCATGCGGATGGGCGAGTCGTTCGGCCAGTCCGAGAGTGCGGTCGCGATGGCCGGCACCGACGATCCGGCCCTACATAACGCGGTTGCTATCCTCAATGCCGTCACCGGCAATGTCGGCAAAACCGTGGTCTTCGCCGACGGCGGGCCGGCCCCCGCGAGCTCGCCCGCTGATGTCGAGGCCCTGGTCAAGGCGATGGCTGCCGGGGAAGTCGACGTGCTGGTGGTCGCGGGCGGCAATCCGTTGTTCTCGATGCCAGTGGCGCAAAAATTCAACGAAGCAATTGGCAAGGTCGGTTTCGTGACCTGGATGGGCACCGTGCCCGACGAGACCGCAGTGGCGGCGCACCTGCGCCTTCCCATCGATCATTCGCTGGAGACCTGGCACGACACGCAGCCGCGGGCCGGGGTTCGCGGGCTGGGTCAGCCAGTGATGGCGCGGGTGTTCGACTCGCGCCCGCTCGGCGACATCCTGCTCGCCTCGGCCCATGCCGGCGGCGCCAAGGCCGAACAAGTGCCGTGGGAGAACACGGCCGACGCGGTCAACGCCGCATGGCAGGACCTCGGTTCCAAGGCTGGCGGGGCATTCGAGGCATTCTGGGAGAAGGTGCGCCGAGACGGCGGTTATTTCGAAGAGGTGAAGGTCGCTGCGGTCAACCTCGACAGCAAGGTTTTTGGAGCCTACGTGCCGGCGCCTGTGGCGCCCTCCGGACTCACGCTGGTTGCCGTGCCGCATATCTTTTTCTACGACGGCCGCGGCGCGAATAAGCCCTGGCTGCAGGAGATTCCGGAGCCGGTCGCTCAATTTGTGTGGGACGCGTGGGTGCAGATCCATCCCGACACCGCGCGCAGCCTGGGTGTTTCGCAAAACGGAATCGTCGAGCTGCGCTCGGAAGCGGGTGCTATCGCACTGCCCGCGATGGTGTCCGAGCACGTCCGCCCGGGTGTGCTCGCTGTGCCGACCGGGCAGGGGCATACCGCTTACGGGCGCTATGCCAACGGCAAGGGTGCCAACGTCTGGTCGGTGCTGCCGCGGTGGGAGAAGGCGGTCGCGGTTAAGGCGCGACCGACCGGCGACGTCCGCCGTCTGGTTTCGCCCCTGTTCATGGCCGATCAGATGGAGCGCGGTATCGTGCAGACCATCAGTATCGACGACTTCGCCAAGGGCGTGCTGCCGCCATCCGACGAACCCACGCCGCCGCAGCCCTATGAGATGTACGCGCCGTTTGCGTACCCGGTCCACAAGTGGGCGATGACCGTTGACGCCAACGCGTGCACCGGATGCAGCGCGTGCGTGGCCGCCTGTTACGCCGAGAACAATCTGCATGTGGTGGGGAAAGACTACGTCGAGATCGGGCGCGTCATGTCGTGGATCCGAGTGGAGCGCTATTTCCCGCCCAAGGACAAAGCCGACGAGTCGCCGCTGATGCAGGTGGCGCCGATGCTCTGCCAGCATTGCGACCGCGCACCCTGCGAACCGGTATGCCCGGTGTTCGCGTCGGCGCATACGAAGGAGGGGCTCAACCAGCAGATTTACAATCGCTGCGTTGGCACTCGTTACTGCAACAACAACTGTCCCTACAAGGTGCGACGCTTCAACTGGTCGCTGCCCGAATGGGACGAACCGCTGAACTTGCAGCTCAACCCGGACGTGTCGGTGCGCGGCGCGGGCGTGATGGAAAAGTGCTCGTTTTGCATCCAGCGCATCACCTTCGCTGAACTCAACGCCTTGATCGAAAAGCGCCCGGTGCGCGACGGTGAGATTCAGCCGGCTTGTGTTCAGGCGTGCCCTTCCAAGGCGATGACCTTCGGTGACGAGGACGATCCGCAAAGCGCGATGATGCGCCGGCGGATAGACAACAAGCTTCGCAGGTACCTGGTGCTGGAAGAGATCAACGTCGGGCCCAATGTGACCTACCTGCGAGACATCTACCAAACGAAAGGAAAGGCGTAAGTGGCTGCCGCCGCAAATGATATCAACCTGGATCCGACGTTCGCGGACATCGACCGCAGCGTCCGCGCAATCCTGACCCCTCCCGGCGTTAGGTACTGGATTTGGATTGGCTTCCTGCTGACCCTAACCCTGGCGGGAGGCGCGTTGTGGACCAATCAGATCTACAATGGCTTGCAGGTGACCGGCCTGGGCGACCCCGTGATGTGGGCGGTGTACATCACCAACTTCGTCTTCTGGGTCGGTATCGCGCACTCGGGCACCCTGATCTCGGCCATCCTTTTTCTCTTTCGTACGCGATGGCGTACCGCGGTCTACCGCGCCGCCGAAACCATGACCATCTTTGCGGTGGCGACGGCCGGTCTGTTCCCGGTCATCCACCTCGGCCGCCCGTGGTTCTTTTACTGGCTCGCGCCCTATCCCAACGAGCGGTTCCTGCAGCCGGACTTTCGCTCGCCGCTGACCTGGGACTTCTTCGCCATCAGTACCTACCTTACGATAAGCACCCTGTTCTGGTTCACCGGGCTCATCCCGGACGTGGCCAACGTGCGCGAGGTGGCCACCGGCTGGCGCAAGAAGCTCTACACGATCGTCGCGCTGGGATGGCAAGGCTCCGACCGCCAGTGGCGCCACTTCTCGATGGCTTATCTGCTGCTCGCGGGCCTGGCGACGCCACTGGTGCTCTCCGTGCACAGCGTGGTTAGCTGGGATTTTGCGATGGCCCAGTTGCCGGGCTGGCACAGCACGATTTTCGCGCCCTATTTCGTCGCTGGCGCGATTTTCTCGGGCGTGGCGCTCGTCCTTACCCTGCTCATTCCGATGCGCTGGATTATGGGCTTGGAGGACCTGATCACGCCTTGGCATCTGGACAACCTGGCGAAGGTAGTTTTGCTGACCTCGCTGGTGGTCAGCTACTCGTACATAGTCGAGTCGTTCATGGCCTGGTACAGCCAGGACCCGATCGAGATGATGACTTTCCACATGCGCTATTTCGGCCCGTGGGGATGGATGTTCTGGGTGATGGTTGCGTGCAACTGCGTGATTCCGCTCGCGCTCTTTTCACCCCGCATCCGCGTCAGTCCCGTCCCGCTGTTCATCGTGACGATCTTCGTCAATATCGGGATGTGGTTCGAGCGCTTCGTGATCATCGCCGGCTCGCTGGCGACCAATTTCGAACCCTCGCAGTGGCGTTTCTGGCATCCGTCACTGACTGAAATGGGAATCACCGTGGGCGCCTTCGCGTGGTTCGTGATGCTGTTCTCGCTGTTCGCGCGATTCATGCCGATCATTTCGATGACCGAATTGAAGGAGGGCATTACCTGGCTCAAGCAGGCGCTACGCCAGGGGTATGCGAAGGCAGCATGAGTGCGGAAGTCGAATTGGTCGGAGCGTTTGTCGACGAGGAGCGGCTGGTCCATTGCATCGGACAGCTCCAGGCGGCCCAGACCCGGTTTCGCGTGTTTTCACCGATCCCGAGCGAGCACATCAACAAGGCCATCTACAAGCGGTCGAGCTTTGTGCGATGGTTCGTGCTGCTGGGCGGAATAACCGGGATTATCACCGCCTTCGTGCTGACCATCGGCACGTCGCTCGAATGGAACTTGGTAACCGGCGGCAAGCCGATCGCCTCCATCGCCCCATACTGCATCATCGGCTTCGAGCTGATGGTGCTGTTCGGCGGCATTTCGGCGCTGACCAGTTGGATCCTGCTCGCCAACTTGCCGAGCTTCGAGCCGCTCAGCGGCTATCGCTCGCGCTTTTCGAGCGACGAGTTCGGCCTGGTGGTGCGTTGCGCCGAAGACGACGCGCAGCGCTTCGAGACGCTGTTGCGCGAGGCCGGCGCTCAGGAGATCACCCGTGAGGCCGCGTAGCGGATGTTGCGGCGCCCCATACGAGCCCTGGAATCATAAGCCTTTGGAATAACGATGAGCCCCAATTCTGAGACCGCTTCGTATAGCCCCGGCGCTTCGGGAATGCCACCGTCGGTCAATTTGCCAGCGCAGCCGCTGAGCACGATCGCCATGGCGTTGATCGGGCTGGGGGTGATCGCCTTCCTCATCGCGATCACGCACGGCCTGGCGCAACGTGCCTGGGAGGCCTTCCTGGTCAACCTGCTGTTCTTCCTCGGAATAGCGCAGGGAGGCGTGGTGGCGTCCGCGGCTTTTTACCTTACCCAGGGCCGCTGGGCCGGTCGCGCGCATTATCGCCTGGCCGAGTCTTTCAGCGGGTTTCTCATCCTCGGCTTTGTCCTGTTCTGGTTCCTGTTGCTGGGCCGCGAATGGATCTTTCCCTGGATTCGGCATCCGGTTCCCTCCAAGACGAGCTGGCTCAACGTGCCATTCCTGTTCGCTCGCGACGGCATCGCCCTGGCCGTGATGACGCTGTTGAGCCTGTCGTTCCTTTCGGCGTCGCGCGGCGAGGAAGCTCGTAAATGGGCGGCGACCTCGGCTGATATAGTGATGCCACCGCAGAAGATACGCCGCCTGGCGCCGGCCGTGTGCATCTGCTTCGGGTTGGTCTACTCGTTGCTCGCCTTCGACCTGGTGATGTCGCTGTCGCCGCTGTGGCATTCGACGCTGTTCGGCTGGTGGTTTTTTGCGGGCGCCTTCTGGAGCGCGATCGTGACCATGGCATTTACGGCGGTCTGTCTGCGGCGCGTGCTGGGCAAGGGCAATATCTTCACCGAAGGCCGCATCATGCGCGACCTGGGATTGATGGTATTTGCGTTTTCGGTGTTTTGGGTTTACACGCTGTTCGCGCAATACTTGGTGATCTGGTATGGCGACATCCCGATGGAGACTTTTTTCATCGTGCTGCGCGTGCATTACATGCCGTGGGCGTTTATGTCCTGGATGACGGTAACGCTGGTCTGGGCCATACCGTTCGTCGTGTTGCTGGGCATCCGGCCCAAGAAAACGCCCGTTATTCTGGGCACCGTGGCGTTGCTCGGGATGATCGGCATCTGGTCCGAGATCTATGTACTGGTCGTGCCTTCGCTCTCGCCGCGGACGGTTCCGCTGGGGTGGGTCGAAATCCTTGTTACGGCCGGGTTCCTGGGCGCTTTTTGGCTATGTTCCTATCCCGGCTTGAAAATGGCATCGGCGGCCGCGATGGAGCCGATCGGAGAATCGCACTGATGAAGCCGCCGGTTCGAGTTATCAATTGGGCTTCGCTGATGTGCACCCTGATGGCACTGGCCGCGGGCCTGACGGGCTGCGCCACGAAATATCCGATGGACACGCTCAGCCAGGGGTCCGATTTCGCACGGCGGATCCGTTCGATCTACCTGTTCGTCAACTGGATCGACTTCGTCATCATGCTGATCGTGCTGACCGTGATGTTTCTGGCGATCTTCTGGTTCTCGACCCGCGTCGGCGAACCGGGCGAGCCTTCCACGGTAACGTCCGATATCCGGCTCGAGGTTGCCTGGACCGCGATACCCGCGCTCATCCTGGTCTTCATCACGGTACCGACAATCCGCACCATCTGGGCCACGCAGCCCGACCATTGGCCGGCTGACGCGCTCACGATCAAAGTCATCGCGCACCAGTGGTGGTGGGAATTCCAGTATCCGCAGTACGGCATCGATACCGCCGATGAGGTGCATCTTCAGGCTGGCCGCATGGTGCACTTTTCGATGCAGTCGGCGGACATCATTCACAGCTTCTGGCTTCCTGCGCTGGGCGGCAAGCGCGACGTGGTGCCCGGCCAAATCAATTCGATCACCTATACCCCCGACCAACTCGGCGAGTTCTACGGTCAGTGCGTCGAGTTCTGCGGCGACTCGCATGCCAATATGCGCCTGCGCGGTTTCGTCCAGACCAAGGACGACTTCGACAAGTGGGTCAAGCAACAGCAGTCGCCGCCGGTGACGCCGACCGAAGGATCGGCGGCAGCAGGCGCGCAAATCTTCGCCAACGCGCCCTGCGCGATTTGTCACACGGTCAAGGGTATCTCGGGTTTTTCCAAGCAATACGCCGGCAACTTCAAGGGCCCCGACCTGACGCACTTCGGCTCGCGCACGACGCTGGCGGGCAGTATTCTGGACAACACGCCGGAGAACCTGGCGAAGTGGATTCAGGACCCGGACAAGATCAAGCCCGGGGCCAACATGCCGACGCTCGGATTGAAGGGCAAAGATCTTAACGACCTGGTCGCTTATCTCGAAGGCCTGAAGTAGGTAGAGGGCTATGGCTGCGCAACCCAAACAGCTTCCGTTGGAACACTCCAACTACCTGACGGTCGAGTCAGGGATTTACAGTTGGCTGACCACTGTCGATCACAAGCGCGTCGCCATCTTATACCTCATCGCGTCGTGCGCCTTTATGCTCATCGGCGGCCTCGAGGCGATGGCCATCCGCACCCAACTCGCGGTGCCGAACAACACTTTCCTTTCGGCTAACACTTACAACCAGATGTTCACGATGCACGGCACGACCATGATTTTCATGGTTGTGATGCCGCTGGAGCTGGGGTTTTTCGCGAACTTTCTTATCCCGCTCCAGATTGGCGCGCGTGACGTCGCCTTTCCGCGCCTCAACGCGTTGAGCTTCTGGGTCTTCCTGTTCGGCGCCCTGTTCATGAACTTTGGATGGCTCAGCCTGGCGCTGCCGGACGCGGGTTGGTTTGGCTACGCCAACCTGACCGAGCGTTACTTCTCGCCCGGCATCAACATCGACCTGTGGAACATCGGCCTGCTCATTCTTGGCATCTCGACTCTGCTGAGCGGCCTCAATTTCTTCGTCACCATCGTCAATATGCGCGCTCCGGGCATGACCTTCATGCGCATGCCGATGTTCATGTGGGCGATGCTGGTGACCACCATCCTCATCCTGCTCGCCTTTCCGTGTCTGACGGTGGGCCTGATTTTTCTGTTCCTGGACCGCTTCGTCGGCACTCACTTCTATGTGGTCGAGTTGGGCGCCACGCCAATCCTGTGGCAGCACCTGTTCTGGCTGTTCGGCCATCCCGAGGTTTACATCATGGCGCTGCCGGCGTTCGGCATGATGTCGGAGATTCTGCCGGTATTTTCGCGCAAACCGCTGTTCGGTTACGCCGGGATGGCGTACTCGATGGTGCTGATTGGATTTCTGTCGTATGGGGTGTGGGGGCACCACATGTTCGCGACCGGGATGGGTCCGGTGGCGGATTCGACCTTCGCGATCACCACGATGCTGATCGCGATTCCCACCGGGATCAAGATTTTCAGTTGGGTTGCGACCGTATGGGGCGGTTCGCTGAGGATGACGGTCGCGTTTTACTTTGGGGTGGCCGCAGTCCTCGAATTCACGCTGGGTGGACTGAGCGGGGTCATGCACGCCAGTGTGCCGATCGATCTTCAGCAGACCGACACCTATTTCGTGGTCGCGCATTTCCACTACGTGCTGTTCGGCGGCATGATGTTCGCGATCCTTGGCGGGTTCTTCTACTGGTGGCCCAAGATCACGGGCCGGCTGCTCAACGAAGATCTCGGCAAGTTGCAGTTCTGGCTGACTATCGTCGGCTTCAACGGCACTTTCTTTCCGATGCACTTTCTCGGCGTATGGGGAATGCCGCGGCGCATCTATACCTACGCACCGGGGATGGGATGGGATTTCTGGAACGCGTTCGAAACCGCCTCCGCGTACCTCCTGTTCATCACCTTCATGATTTTCGCCTACAATATCTTCCGGAGCCTGTTTTACGGCGAGAAGGCCGAAGCCGACCCGTGGGACGCCCGCACCCTGGAGTGGGCAACTCCCTCGCCGCCGCCTCCTTACAATTTTGAAAACATACCGTCAGTTCGCGGCCGCGACGCGTTCTGGGTCGAAAAGTATGGCGTGATGGTCGAGAGCCACGGCCACTCCAGCATGCCGGCCCACGGCGAGACCTCGGGCGCCGGAGCGCCGGCCATCGCCGAGCATCACGAGATCTCCGGACACGGCGCTCCTCACATGCCCGCGCCCTCGCTGTATCCGCTGCTGTTCGCGCTCGGCCTGGTGGTGGGCGGGGTTGGCGCGATGGCGAACTGGATCAGGATCGACGTGCTGGCTGGGCTCCTGCTGTTTTTCTCGATCATCGGGATGGCGTTCGAGTACCCGGACCACGGCGAGGAGCATCCTCATCAGGATCCTTCGACCTACACCGGCATCGACCATCGCAAAGCCGGGATGTGGGCGTTCCTTGGGTCCGAGTGCGTCTTTTTCGCCTGTCTCATCTCGGTCTACATGGTCTACAAGCCGCGCAACGTTGGTATCGGCGCCGAAGTGCTCAACATCCCGCTGACCTCGTTCAGCACCTTCATCCTGCTGATGTCGAGCTTCCTTATGGTTTTGGCGCTGGCCGCCACTCAGCGCGGAGACCAGAAGTGGTCGACCATATGGCTTTCCGGGACCGCCTTCTTTGGATTGATATTCTTGGGCGGCCAATACTACGAGTTTTCGACTCTCTTTCTGCATGACCATCTCTCGATGCAGGGGAGCATTTTCGGCCAGACCTTCTATACGCTGGTCGGCACGCACGGCACTCACGTCGCAATCGGAGTCGTCTGGCTGATCGTGATGGCGGTGGCGTCGGCTACCGGCAGAGCGGGCAAGTCGAGGGCGCTCTCGGTCGAAATCGTGGGGCTCTACTGGCACTTCGTTGACGTGGTTTGGATTTTGATCTTCACTCTGATCTACCTGATGAGGTCGGTGGCTCACGCATGAGCGAGAATGTAGCAGCGGCAGGGCAAGAGCACTTTGTAGAGGGCGAGCACCACGCGGGGCATCCCGGGCCGGCGCTCTACGCGATCATCGCGGTCGCTCTGGTGATCCTGACCTTCATGGAGCTGGCGGTATATTACGTCAGCTTCCTACAGCCCCTGCTGGTGCCGATCCTGATCCTGCTGGCGATCGCCAAGTTCCTGCTGGTCGGCGGATTTTACATGCATCTGTACTATGACCAGAAGATCTTCACCATTTTCTTCGTCTTTCCGCTCATCCTGGCATGCTTTATCGGCGCCGCCCTGTTGATGATTTTCTCAGCGCTCGAGGGTCGGATAGCCCCTTGAATTGGTTCGGGGCCGGCGCCGACGGGCCCCGGCTTCGCAAATAAGTTGATTTGAATGGATCCATCCGCAGCCATTGGTATCGTCCTGCTAGCGGTCGCCTATGCGCTTACGGCACGCCACTTCAAGCGCCGACCTACGCAGCGCCAGGTGTTCTTTTTCTGCCTGCTCCTCCTGGCGATGCTCGTCACCTTCGGCCCGCTCGACGAACTGGCCGACGGGCGCTCGTTTTGGGCGCACATGGTCGAGCATTCGGTCCAGAGTTGGGTCATTCCGCCGCTGTTCCTGCTCTCGGTGCCGGACTGGATGTTCCGGCCGATCCTGATGAGCCGGCCGATCCAGCCGTTCGCGCGTTTTTTCACCAGCCCGGTGGTCGCATTCGTGACCTTTACCGTCATCTACGTCTTCGTTCATGATCCCCCGATCTTCAACCTGATGATGAGCAACGGGGCCGTTCATATCACCGTTCACATCGCCTTTATGGTCGCCGGCACCATCCTGTTCTGGCCGCTACTGAGCCCGATGCCGGAGTTTCCGCGGCTCAGCTACCCGGCGCAGATTCTCTATCTGTTCCTGCTGATGGTCCCGATGACCGCGGTGGCGGCGCCCATCACGCTGGCGGATTCGGTCACCTACCCGTTTTATGCGGTCACGCCACATCCGTTCGGCTTATCGCCTCACGAAGATCAGGTCATCGGCGGAATCCTGATGTGGGTCGCCGACAGCTTCTATCTGATGCTGATCACCACGCTGATCTTTTTCCGCTGGGCGCGCGACGACGAGATCGAAGTACCGGCGATAAACCTGCGTCGGCCGCCCGAATTGCGTGTCCTGCGGCCCTCACGCAACGCCCGCGCCTGAAAGGCGTTAACCTTCGGCGTAGCGAGGAGTTACGCCAGAAGCCTCCAAGGACTCTCGCCGCCCACTTCCCTCACGCTCGCACAAGGCGTAGTGCTGGGATCAAAGGGGGCGCCGACCTAAGGCCCCAGAAGAGCTACATAAATCCTCGTACGATACCGGCGGCTTGCTCCCGACGGTATCGGTTCCCCCATCCTGCGGCACGCTCGCTTCTCGGCGCTCCCCGAAAGGAGAATCCGATGAATCAGAGAGTACGCATAGTCATAGATGGCGCTGTCGCGGGCGTGATTGGCGCGTTCGTGATTGCACTGTGGTACCTGATCTTCGATGCCGCCGGAGGTCAGCCGCTGAATTCCTTCGGCTCGTTGGATGCCACGCTGTTCGGCTCCTCCGGCGGCGTGGGCCTGATGCTCGGGCGGTTCGGCTTCCATCTCTGCGTCTTCGCGCTCATCGGAGTTGTCGCCGCGGTGATTCTCGAAACCGCCGAGACTGACGAGACGCTTTTTCCGACCATGATGCTGCTGGTCCCGGTCTTCGAGATCTTCTGCATCATGCTCCTGATGCTGATCGGACCGTCGGCGGGAGTGTCGCTGCCGTGGTGGAAGTTCCTGATCGGCGATTTGATGGCGACCTCGGCGATGCTGGCGTTTTTTCTCGAACGCCATCGCACCTTGGCGCACCATCTGGAGGGTCCGTGGACCGGCGTGGCCCGTGAGGGCGCGCTGGCAGGGGTGATCGGCGGAGTAGTTGTCGCAGTCTGGTTCCTGGTTTGCGACTTTGTGGCAGGGGAAATCTTTCGCACGCCGGCGGTGCTGGGCGCGGCGATTTTCCAGGGCATCTTCGACCCAAACCAGGTGCAGGTAACGCTGCCCCTGGTGCTGGGTTATACGGCACTGCATTTTTTCGCCTTCGTGATATTCGGGATCGCGACCGCAGTGATGCTGCTCGCGGCCGACTACGAGCCCGTGTTCGCGTTGGCCGCGATCTTCTTGCTGGCGATTTTCGAGATTTTTTTCGTCGGGGCGCTGGCGGCCTTCGACCAGGCGGCACTCGCCGCGCTGGGATTCTGGAAGATCCTGGCCGGTAACGTACTGGCGATGGTCGCGATGATGGGGTATTTCGAAACCCGGCATCGCGGATGGCTGGCGCGGTTCCGCGACCGATGGGAAGTGCTGCAACTCCGGCGCAATTAGCAAACCGTGCGGGGCGGGCGCACCCGGGGTTGCGCCCGCCCCGCACGCCAGCATTTGATTGGAAACAGGACAGAGAGCTCGATTAGTCCTATAGCTCATAGGAAAATCGACCCCAGCCCGGCACTTTCGGTCATCCACATAACCAAACAGAGGATCCCTGCGGTAGCTTCTGCATCATGCCCAACGGTAGTCTGAGCACGTAGGGATCGATATAGGAATCGAGTCCGAATCTGAGCCAGCTCTGCGGTGGCCCTTCCGCTTGCCTTTGGCCACCTTCCGCCAGACCGACTTAAAACACATGAGGAACAAAGGCCCGCGCGGGAGCCTCTTGTGCACCCTATCGAGGTAGTCCGAGAATGAAACTTCCGAAAAGCGTCGCTTTCGCCGCCGCGGTCGCGGTATCTGCCGGTTTCCTGGGCGCTTGCGCCTACGAGGTGCCGCCCACGACAACGACCACCGAATACTCCACGACTGCTCCCGTGTACGTGGCGCCGCCGGTAACGACCAGCAGCAGCACCACAACCACGACTCAGTATCCCAACGGCACCGTGACGAGCACCACGCCCGTTTATTCGAGCGCGGTAACGAGTCCACCAGTGATGATGGTCCCGCAACCTGTCGTGCAAGTTCCAGCCCCGGTTGTCATGGCGCCAGTCCCGAGCCAAACCACCACTTCTACGAGTTGGGGAAACGGGGCCACCGTGCAGAAGAGAACTACAACCTCTGTCGACGGTTCGGCACAGAACCAGACCACGACTACGTGGAACGGAAATGGGGACGAACCCTCTCAGACCACCACCACCACAACCAATCCAAACTGACAGAGGCCGTGTGAAGGAAGCAGCGCGCGGCCAAAGGTCGGAGCCGTAACCGTTTCAGTCCGGCTTGCGGCCCGGCCTACAGTCCCAGCACGTCGCGCATCGAGTAGAGTCCGGGCGGCCGCTTTTCCAGCCAGGCCGCCGCGCGCAGCGCCCCGCGCGCCAGTGAATCGCGGCTCTGCGACCGATGGATAAGCTCCAGGCGCTCGCCCTGGCCGCCGAAGATGACGGTGTGGTCCCCCACCGCGTCGCCGGCCCGCAGCGCCATCATCGCAATCTTCCCGGCCGGCCGCACGCCGGTTATCCCTTCACGTCCATAAATCGCGTTGGCGACGAAGTCATCGCCGCGCGCCGCAGCAATGATGCGTCCCAGCGCCACCGCGGTCCCGCTGGGCGCGTCGACCTTGGTCCGATGATGAATCTCGAGCATTTCGGCGTCGAAGTCGGGAAGAATTTTGGCGACCTCGCCGACAATTTTCATCAGCACGTTGACCCCGACGCTCATGTTGGGGGCGATCACAGTCCGCGTGCGCGGCGCGAGCTCGCGGGCTCGCGCTTCCATCTCGGGCGTGAGGCCGGTGGTGCCGAGCACGATCGCGGCGCCCGCCCTGGCAGCTACTTCAAGATGCTCGAGCGCGGCGCTCGCGATGGTGAAATCGAGGGTGACCGTGTCGGGCTTGGCGATCTCCGCGTAATCCGCGGTTATCGCTACGCCGAGCGGACCCACGCCGGCGAGCGTCCCCGCGTCGCTACCGACTGCTGGGACATCGCGAGCCTCAAGCGCGCCAACCAGGCGATGCGCGTGGTCCTGAGCGATGAGCGAGATGAGCAGGCGGCCCATCCGGCCCGCCGCGCCGGCCACAATCAGGTTGGCCATCGTGCCTCTCCGTATCCGGGCGCGCCGGCGCAGAGCAGGCCATCCGGTGCGGCACGGAGTGATTTCGGGTTTTTCTCTAAGCGCTGGCGGCTGCAGGCGCCGCCGAAGCGGCCGCCGCGCCTGCCTTGCCGTGCTTTGCGGTCCAGTGTTCGTCGCACAGGCTGCCACGGACGCGCTTTTTTCGGCACTTTTCGAAGGTGCAGGTCTTGTAGCGCGCCTTGGGCATCTCGCCGTGGCGCCACAGCCGGTAATGCATGCGGCAGTAGTGCTTCGCGACCACCTCGCGGTTGCAATCCGTGGCCTTGCAGGTTCCTTTGTTCGCCATTAACCGTTTTCTCTCAAATGCGTTTTTCTTAAAAATGCGTTATTTCCGAAAGAGCGCGTCCGGAGACCGGCCGGGTCAGAATTCGGCCTTCAGTTCGCGGCTCAGCAGTTCATCGACCATAGCGTTTGCGGGCGCGCCTTCATAGAGCACCCGGCAGACGGCAATGACGATCGGCATCTCCACGCCCAGGCGCTCGGCTAGCCGCCTAATCGAGCGCGCGTTGGACACCCCTTCGGCCACCGGATGGCCGGGCGGTGTGCTCGCGGCGCCGCTCTCGCCCTGACCAACTTTGAGCCCCAGCGCACGGTTGCGCGAAAGGTTGCCGGTGCAGGTCAGCACGAGGTCGCCGAGCCCCGCGAGTCCGTAGATGGTCTCGGCGCGCGCACCGGCGCGAAGGCCCAGGCGCGTGAGTTCGGCCAGACCACGGGTAATCAAGGCCGCTCGGGCGCTGGAGCCGAGGCCAAGCCCGTCGCTGATGCCGGCGGCGATCGCGATTACATTCTTGGCCGCGCCGGCCAGCTCGACCCCAGCAACGTCGACGCTTCGGTAGACGCGCAGCGAGCGCGAGGCGAACAGATCCTGCACGCCGCGCGAAACCGTTTCGTCGCGCGCCGCCACGACCACGGCGGCCGGCTTGCCGCGCGCTACTTCCGCGGCGAACGACGGCCCCGAGAGTACCGCCAGCCTTTTCACCGCGGGCGCGATCTCGGCCAGCATCGCGGTCATCGTTTTGAGCGAGTCACTCTCGATTCCCTTGGTGACGCTGATGAGCGTCACGTCCACGCCGAGCGCCGGGCCGACCGGCCTCATCGCCGCCCGCGCAAAACGCGACGGCACCGCCATCAGGACGGCTTCGCTCGCGCCTGCCGCCTCCGCCCATCGGTCGCTCAGTTCGATCGATTCGGGCAGTGCGACACCGGGCAGGTAGGACGCGTTCTCGCCTTGCGCGCGCATTGCCACGAGGTGCTCGGCGCGCCGCGCACACAGGGTTACGCGATGGCCTCCGCGGGCAAGGCCGACGGCGAGCGCCGTGCCCCACGCGCCTGCTCCCAAAACCGCTATCGTGCTCATCTTGCTATGCGCCGCCATGCCGCGGACACGGCTGAACCGTCCGCCAAGCGCCTTCTACGCGACCGCCCTGACGATTCGGTACACCGGCTCGAGCTCGCGGTAGGCGTCGAGCAGCTCCGCGCGATCCAGGCGCAGCGCGTCGCGCACGCTCCATCCGAAGCCGAGGTCCATCCCGCCGGTTTTTTTGCCGAGCCCTTCGGCGAGCGCCGTAAAAAACTCATCGTCGGCCGGCATCTCCGCCGGCAGCGAGTTGAAACTCCATTTCTCGTAACGTGCGACTCTCGTTCCGCGCAGCGACTTCGCGAGCTGTGCGGAATTGCTCTTGAGCCCGCGCGCCATCTCCGGGCGCCGATCGGCTTCTGATTTGACCACCATGCGCGCGTGCAATCCGGCGCCCGAGATGCACAGAGCGAGATAGCCGTAGCGTTTGTAACCCTTGGGCGACGGCCCGAAGGCAGCCCACGTTTCGGGCGGCGGATTCACGGTGCGGCGCGCGTGCCTGGCGACGTGAGGGAAGAACTCGAGATGGAGCTTGCGCGCCAGTTCCGGCGCCAACTCGTCGCCGAGCCTCACCAGTTTGGGCCGCACCCGTGCGTAAATCTCCTGCATGCGAGCGCTGAAGCCTTCGACTTTGAAGACCGCGAAGTCGGTCGGCGTAAAGCCCAGCCCTGCCATTTATTCCTTGCGCGCCGCGTGGTGGCCCGCGATCGCCGCTTCCCAGTTCCGTCCGTCAAAGTGCTCGACCTTGAGCTGGGTGAGTTCGATTCCATCAAGACATCGCGCATTGACGTCGATCTTGTCCGGATCGGAGCGCGGAATATAGAACGCCGCGACGCCGCAGTTGGAGCAGAAGTGATGCTTCGCGACGCCGGTGTTGAAGGTGTAGGTCGAGACATTTTCCGTCGGCGTCAGCAGGTGGAAGCTCTCGCGCGGCACGATCCAATGGAGGTAGCCCTTCTTCGTGCAGATCGAGCAGTTACATTCGCTAACGCGCTCGGGACGTCCCTCGACCTCGAAAGCGACCCGTCCGCAATGGCATCCGCCACGAGAAGCTGCACTTGTAGCGCTCATCGACTATGAAACCTCCGGCTTGCGCAATCCGGCTCTTCTAATCCGATGAAATGACGTAAGGATCGGAGTTTAGCCCGTTTCGCATGCTGCCCCAACCCGGACTGCGAGCGCGCGCCAGGGATGGCAATTCTGGCGCGCTTGTCCAATGCTTTTGCACTCAATGCTTTTGCGCTAGACAGTAGGCAGCGGAAGAAGAGCGGAACAAAGAAATGGATTTCAGCTACACTCCCGACGAGGAAGCCTTCCGGCTGCGCGCGCGCCAATGGCTCGAGGCCAACGCGCCGCGCGACATCCCCGACCGCGGTTTTTCGCTGCCGACCGACCCCGCGTCGATCCAGACGCTCAGAGACTGGCAGCGCCGGCTGTTCGAGGCGGGCTTCCTTGGCCTCTCGTGGCCGGTCGAATACGGCGGCCAGGGTAAGACGATCGTTTACAGCGCGATCTTCAGCGAAGAGATGGCGCGGGCGCGCGCGCCGTCGGCGCTCAATCTGATCGGGCTTTCCATGGCGGCGCCGACTATCCTGGAGCACGGGACCGACGAGCAGCAGCGCCGCTTCGTGCCGAAGATTCTCTCGTGCGAGGAAATCTGGTGCCAGGGATTTTCCGAACCCGGTTCCGGTTCCGACCTCGCCGCGCTGGCCAGCCGCGCCGAGCTTGCGGGCGACGAGTTTATCGTCAACGGCGCGAAAGTCTGGACCTCGCACGGACAAATCGCCGACTGGTGCATGCTGCTGGTGCGCACCGAGCCCGACAAGCCCAAGCATCGCGGGCTCAGCTACCTGCTGGTCGACATGCATAGCCCCGGCGTCACCGTGCGGCCGCTGCGCCAGATGACCGGCGAGGAGGAATTCAACCAGCTCTTTTTCGACGACGTGCGCGTGCCGCGCAAAAACCTGCTCGGGCCGCAAGGCGGCGGATGGGGTGTCGCGCTGACCACGCTGATGAACGAGCGGGCCACGCTGTCGCTCTCGATCGTCGCGCGCTTTGGCAACACCTTCGAGGAGCTCAGGCGCCTAGCCCTGCGCGCGCTCGAAGAGGGCACGACGCCACTCAGCGCGAGCGCCATCCGCCAGGCGCTGGCGCAGTTTTACATCGATGTCGAATCGATGAAGTACCTCGCGTACCGCAATTTCTCGCGCCTTTTGCGCGGTGGTACGCCGGGTCCCGAGGGCTCGATTTCCAAGCTGCTGTGGAGCGAGCTCAATCAGCGGATGAACGAGTTCGCACTCGCCGTGCAGGGTCCGCGCGCGGTGCTCGAGGAAGGATCGCCGTACGCGGTCGAGGGCGGGCGATGGCAGTATGGGACGTTGCGTGCGCGCGGCAACACGATCGAGGAGGGGACCTCCGAAATCCAGCGCAGCATCATCGCCGAGCGGCTGCTCGGGATGCCCAAGGGCTACTGAGCGCTCCGCGCGTTAGCCGCTGGTGAGCGAGGAACCAGAGCGCCAGCAGGGTGGTGCCGATTCCGACCGCGAACGGATAGGCGAGCGTCGGCTTGTCCATCACCAGCGGCAGCAAAGCTACGGCCAGCGCAGGCGGCACGTGAAGATCGCACACGCGCAGCACAGCGATTCCCCACGCCATGCTGCTGGCCGCGGTAAGCGGCGTCACCCCGAGAAAGTGCCACGCTACGAGTCCGCCCAGTGCGGTGAGGAAACACGCCACTGGCAGCCGCAGCGGTTTGTTCGCCCACGGGCATATGGCGGTATGCCCCAGCATCTCGAATCCGATTACCACCAGCGGCGGGAATAGCAGGAAGCGAAGCCCGGTCAGCTTTACGAAAAAAACCGCCACCGCGACGAACGCCATCAGCGCCACCAGCCATCCATAGCCGCTCGGCGGCAACTCGATAAGATCGTCGACGAGGTCGTTGCGGACCTCGTCGCTCTCTGCAGGCGCGGCCAGTGTGTGCGTGAAGCAATATTTTTTCCACGGCACGGAGAGCGTCGCGAGCAGCACGGTTCCGAGCAAGATAGCGGGCGGGTACCACCAGCTTTTCACCCCGAGCACCAGCGGCAGCAGGCCCGCGGAAATCGCCGGCGCTACAGGCGAACGCAAGGCGAGAACGACCGCAATCGCGCCGGCCACGGTAAGCAGGACCGACAGGTATCCGTACGGGAGATTTCGCGTGAAGACGATGCCGACCACGCCGGTTAGCGCGGGGGTGATCGCGAGCAGCAGCGGCGCGTTGGCCCAGGTTCCGCGCGGCCGCACCATCACATCGTGCGAGAGCGCGCCGAGCTCGGGGAACAGAACGTAGAAAGCGCCGGTCGCCAGGGCTATCTCGGCGATGATCGCGATGTATACGAGCGCGATCATTTCTCCGCCGAGCCGGTAAAATCCATGAAGCGGCGCGACGCCGGTCGCGCGTTCGCCGCTCATGACGGCGGGCGCCGCGGTTCGCGCGTGAGGTTATGAAGAGCGCTCAACTTGGGATACCAATAACATATAATGGTGCTTGGATGACCAAGAGGCATGCACGGTGATGGCTGCTAATGCGCAGGCGAGACTTCAGCTCGCGCCGGCATCCGCTACGAACTTTGATCGGATGCTGAGGCGGCACGGCCTTGGCTCTTTGAAACGAGCGAAGGCCGCAACGCTGCAAGTCAACGTCGGCAAGCTCTGCAACCAGGCGTGCCATCACTGCCACGTCGACGCCGGACCCGCGCGCACCGAGCGAATGGAGCGCGCGACGGCGGAGCGCGTGCTCGAACTGCTCGCGCGTAGCCCCGCGGTGCGCACGGTCGACCTGACCGGCGGCGCGCCGGAGCTCAACGAAAATTTCCGCATGCTGGTCGAGGGCGGACGTCGCTCGGGGCGCGAGGTGATGGTCCGATGCAACCTCACCGTGATGTTCGAACCCGGGATGGAACGGCTCGGCGAATTCTACCGCGACAACCGCGTGGCGCTGGTCTGCTCGCTGCCGTGCTACAGCGCCGCGAACGTCGAACGCCAGCGCGGGCGTGGCGTCTTCGAGAAAAGTATCGCGGCCCTGCGCAACCTGAACGCTCTGGGCTACGGCGACGGCGATCTCGAGCTTAGCCTGGTCTACAACCCCGTCGGCCCCGTACTGCCGCCGCCGCAGGCCGCGCTCGAAGCGGACTATCGCCGGGAACTCAGTGTTTATGGCGTGCGCTTCAATCGCTTGCTGACGATCGTCAACATGCCGATCGCGCGCTTCGCCCACCAGTTGCATCAATGGGACAAGTACGCGGACTACATGGGGTTGTTGGTCAACCACTTCAATCCGGGCACGGTTGAAGGACTGATGTGCCGCGCGATGGTTAGCGTCGGATGGGACGGGCAGCTTTACGATTGCGACTTCAACCAGATGCTCGACATCCCGATTGGCGCGGGCGCGCGCGGAACGCTCACACTGTGGGACATCGACGATCTCGACACGCTCGCTGGCGCACCGATCGCGACCGGCGCGCATTGCTTTGGATGCACGGCCGGCGCGGGTTCGAGCTGCGGCGGCGCCCTGGTCGATCAATAAGAAATCAAAGTAATCGCAATAAGTAATTGCATAGAAAAGTCAGAGGAAGGAATGGCTGAGGTCACGATCGAAGGAACTTGTGACGCGCGGTTTGCGCGCGTGCGCGAGGCTTTTGCCGACAACTTCGAAAGCTGCAGCGAGACCGGAGCGTCGGTCGCGATCACCTTGGACGGCCGCATCGTCGTCGACTTGTGGAGCGGATGGGCCGACAAAGCGCGGACGCGGCGGTGGGCGCGCGAAACGATCGTCAACGTCTACTCGACCACCAAAGGGCTCACCGCGATTTGCGCTCATCGGCTCGCCGGCGAGGGCCGGCTCGAACTCGACGCGCCGGTTGCGAAGTACTGGCCCGAGTTTGCCGCGAACGGCAAAGATCAGATCGCCGTCCGCGCGCTGCTCAACCATCGCGCCGGCCTCCCCGCGATTCGCAAACCGCTTGAACCCCAAGACCTTTATGACTGGCAGACGATGACCGACGCGCTGGCGGCTGAAGAGCCGTGGTGGGAGCCCGGTACCAGGCATGGCTACCATGCGCTCACTTTCGGCTACCTGGTCGGCGAAGTGATCCGCCGAATCACCGGCAAGAGCGTCGGAAATTATTTCACCGACGAAATCGCCGCGCCGCTCAAGCTCGATGCGCATATCGGGCTCGACGCGCGCGAGGACAGCCGCGTCGCCCAGATGATCGGCGCGCCGCCGCTGGAGCCGGGCCAATTCAACCTCTTTGCCGAAGCGGCCAAGTATCCCGAGTCTGTCACGGCGAAGACCTTCATGAACCCGCTGGTGCTGTCGATGGCTACAGTGAACTCGCGCGGATGGCGCGGCGCCGAGATTCCAGCCGCCAACGGCCATACCAACGGCCGCGCGCTGGCGCGGTTGTACGGCGCTCTTGCACGCGGCGGCGAGCTCGACGGGGTGCGCGTGATGGAGGCGCGCGAGATTCCCGCCTGTTATCTCGAGGAGTCGCGCGGCCGCGATGAGGTGCTACTGATTTCGACCCGTTTTTCGTCCGGCTTCATGCTCTCGCAGCCGGACGAGGAAATGGGGCCCAACACGAGCGCGTTTGGCCATCCGGGCGCCGGCGGATCGCTCGGGTTTGCGGACCCCGAGGCGAAAATCGGCTTCGGCTACGCGATGAACCGGATGGGGGCGGGAATCCTACTCGACCCGCGCGCCAAGGCGCTCATCGCCGCGGCGTACGAATCGCTCTGACCGCGACAAAAAGTCGTTACACCGTTGCATCGCGGCTTGCGTTGGAAAAGGCCGGCTAATCCGCTATTCATAATCCGATTAGAACTGCTTGCTGAGAAGCCTTAGGCGAAGGTGTCCGGAATGCTGCTCACCTGGTTTCCGATTCTGGTAACGCTCGCGGTCGCGGCGCTGGTCGTCGGCGGCATGGTCACCATCAATCGCCTGACCGGGCCGCGGCGGCCCAGCAAGATCAAGGGGGAGTCGTTCGAGTGCGGCAATCCGCCAAGCGGCGCGGCATGGGGACGTTTCTCGATACACTTTTACATGACGGCGCTGCTGTTCGTGGTCTTCGACGTCGAAGTGGTTTTCCTCTACCCGTGGGCAGTCGAGTTGCGCCATCTCGGGATGTTTGGTCTGGTCGAAGCGCTGGTCTTCATCGGTATCCTCGTGGTTGGCCTCGTTTACGCCTGGCAGCGCGGCGCGCTCGATTGGACTTGAGCCCGGCCGGCCGCTGCGAAACGGAAAAATGTTGCTCGATCAATTAAAGGAGCGGTTCGGCGCGGATATTGTCGCGGCCGAGAGCGCCCGCGACGAGGAGACAATCGCGATCGCGCGCGAGCGGGCGCTCGACTTGATGCGCGCGCTGCGCGACGAAGAAGCGTTCGCCTTCGATTTCCTCGCCGACCTCACCGCGGTCGATTGGCCCGCGCGCGCGCCGCGCTTCGACGTCGTCTATCAGCTGCACTCGATCAAGCGGGGCCATCGCCTGCGCGTGAAGGTCGCAACCGGCGAGCCCGATCCGTCGGTTACCAGCGTGACGGGGCTGTGGAAGTCCGCCGACTGGCTCGAGCGCGAGTGCTACGACATGTTCGGTCTCCGCTTCGAGGGTCATCCCGACCTCCGCCGCATCCTGATGTACGATTCCTTCGAAGGCCATCCGCTGCGCAAAGACTACCCGGTGAATCGGCGCCAGCCGATAGTGCCCGAGACCGACCCGATTCTGAATCCGCTGCGGCCCTCGCGCTGAGCGCGGCCGCACGAACCACAACCGACACCGAGAGAGTACATGGCACTGCCCGCGCGCTGGAGCAAAAATGCCGAGGTCACGGATCCGACCGACGAGGTGATGGAGATCCAGATGGGGCCGTCTCATCCGGCCTCTCACGGCACCATCAAGTTCAATCTCAAGCTCGACGGCGAGCGCATCGTCGATTGCGACGTCGAAGTCGGCTACCTCCATCGCGGCTTCGAAAAGATGTGCGAACAGGGCACCTGGACGCAGTGTTTTCCGTACACTGACCGTCTCAACTACGCCTCCCCATGCATCAACAACGTCGGTTTCGCACTCGCGGTCGAGCGCCTGCTCGGCGTCAGCGCGCCCGAGCGATGCCAGTACGCGCGCGTCATCATGAGCGAGGTCCATCGCCTGGCCGACCATCTCACTTGTCTCGGGATGGCGGCGGGCGAGGTGGGCGCGCAGAGCGTGATGTTCTACATGATGGAGGCGCGCGAGTTTCTCTACGACCTGGTCGAGGCGGTTACCGGCGCGCGGCTGACGGTGACCTGGTGCCGGGCGGGGGGAATCACGCGCGATCTGCCGGCGGACCTGGGCGCGCGCATCGCGCTCGCGTTCAGCCATCTCGACGGTATCCTGTCGGACTGCGACAAGCTTCTGAGCCGCAACCGCGTGTTCATCGATCGCATGGCGGACATCGGCGTGATGGCGGCCGACGAGGCGATCTCATACGGCCTTTCGGGCCCGCTGCTGCGCGCCTCAGGTGTCGCCTACGACGTGCGCAAGGCGCATCCGTACCTGGTCTACGATCGCTTCGAGTTCGAGGTCCCGACCGGCAACAAGGGCGACAACTACGACCGCTTCAACGTGCGCTTCCAGGAGATGTATCAGTCCAGGCGAATTATCGAACAGGCGATGCGCACGCTGCCCGAGGGGCCAATCGCGCTTGACGATCCGCGCATCGTGCTGCCGCCCAAGGAGCGCGTCTACAATTCCATCGAGGGGCTGATGAACCACTTCAAGCTCATCATGGAGGGCATCAAGGTGCCGGCGGGCGAGGTCTACCAGGCGGTCGAGGGCTCCAACGGCGAGTTGGGCTTTTATGTGGTGAGCGACGGTAGCGGCCGCCCTTACCGGGTGCGCGTGCGTCCGCCGTGTTTTCTCGGGATGGGGGCGCTGTCGCGGATGCTGACCGGCCATATGATCGCGGACATCGTGGCGACCTTCGGCATGATCAACATGATCGGCGGCGAGTGCGACCGCTGAGGATAGCGTCGCGCGCCGGTTTCCGGAGGCTTCTGTCGGCTACCAAGTTCGGCTGCTAAGCTCGGCTGCTAGGTTAGCCCGAAGCCGCATGACCGCCGCCAATCCGACCGCTGAATCCGCCATCTCTGCATCGCCAACCAAACTTGTCGCCGCGCCGCGCCGCGTCCTGATCATTCTGCTCGGCGCGATCGGCGACGTGGTGCGCGCGCTGCCGCTGCTCGGCCGCATCCGTCAGGCGTGGCCGGCCGCGCATATCGCGTGGGCGGTCGAGCCCAAGTCGCAGGCGGTGCTGGAGGGCCATCCCTGGCTCGACGAGCTGATTATCTACAATCGCCGTGTGCCGCTTTCGTTCCTGCCCTTCCTTGCGCGGGTGCGCGCGGGCCATTTCGATCTCACCCTCGACCTCCAGCGCCATCTCAAGAGCGGGGTAGTTTCGATTGCTTCCGGAGCCCGTGTGCGGGTTGGCTTCGATCGTTCCAACGGCAAGGAATTCAATCACCTGTTTTCCGCCCTGCACATCGCGCCGCAGCCGCCGATGCGCCTGAAGCTGATGCAGTACCAGGCCTTCGGCGACGCGCTCGGGCTTCCGCCGTCGCCGATGGAGTTCGGCCTCGTTGCTTCGGATGCCGAGCGGGCGCGCGTGGCGGCGATGCTCGAGGGTGCGCCGCGGCCGCTGCTGGCGGTCATCCTGGGCTCGTCATGGCCGAGCCGGGTTTATTTTCCTGACTCGATCGCCGCGGTGATTCGTGAAATGGCGGTGGCGCGCGACGGACGCCCAGCGCTGTTCCCGGTGTTGATAGGAAACGGCCGCGAGGAAGTAGCGCTGGCCGATCAAGTAGTCGCAAACCTCGCGAGCGCGCCCGCGCTCAACCTGCCGGCGCTCGACTTTCCCGTACTCAATTTGGCCGGACGCACCGGGTTGCGCGACCTGGTCGCGATTTTCCCCGAATGCGCTGCGGCGTTCGGCCCCGACTCGGGACCGATGCACATCGCGGCGGCGGCCGGATGTCCCGTGGTCTCGTTGTGGGGTGCGACCGCACCTGAGCGCTCGGCGCCGTGGGGATTTGCCGACCTGGCGCTGAGCGGCGCGATTCCGTGCCATCCATGCTACCTGCGCGAGTGCCCGATCGACCGCGAATGCATGCGGCGGATCGCGCCGTCCGAGGTTGCGGCCGCCTTAGGACGCGCGCTGGCGGCGCCGCGCACCACTCGCACGTTCGCGGAGGCTCCGCATCGTCCGCTGGCGTCGGCTTCCGAAGCGGCCGGCGCAATTCGACCCGGGCCGCAGGACCAGGAACGTCGATGACGTTCGGCGCCCAGGCGCGTATCGAGCGCGACGGATGGTCGCTGTTGCTGACGCCCGCGCTGGCGGAGTTTCCTTCCATGCTCGGCCTGGAACTTATGGAGCGCGCAATCAAAATTGCAAGCGGCGCGGGCGGCAAGCCGTTGCGGCGCTCGCGCCATGCCTCGACCTACCAGATCAGGCTCGGCACGCCGCTCTCCGGCGAAACCGAGGTCTTCGTCAAACTGCTCGACGCGCCGCACGGACTCAAGGCGATTCGCTGGCTGGTCATGCGCCCGCGCGCCGAGCGGCTGCAGGCGATTCTCGACGCGTTGGCCGGGGCGGGCTTTGCGGTGGCGCCGATATTGATGGTCGGTGATGAGCGCGGGACCGGACGCACGATGATGGTGACCGCGCGCGTGGCGGGCGAGCCGCTACCGCGCTTTTTGCGGGGCGCGGCTGGCATGTTGGGGCGCCGGCGCGAGCTGCTGCGCGCGCTCGGCGTCGAAATCGCGCGGCTCCATCGCGCGGGCTTTATCCACGGCGACCTCACGCCCTATAACATCTTTGTCGCCAACGGCACGCCGGCGCGTTTCAGCTTGATCGATCACGAACGCACGGCGCGCCCGCGCCTGAACTGGGAGCGCCGGCGGCTGCGCAACATGGTGCAGCTTTGCCGCTTCGAACTGAAGGGGATGAGCCGCACCGACCGGCTTCGAATCGTCGACGCCTACGGACGCGCGATGGGCCGTGCGCCGCGCCGGTTGATTCGGCGGGTCACCGCGATGCTGCGGGCGCGCCGGCTTCGCGATACTGTGGGCGGTGGGGCGGAATCGGCTGGCGGCGGTTCACGGCGGAGCCCGGTTTGAGAGTTGAGGCGGAGCAAGAGCGCGGCGAGAGCGCGGGAAAAGCAATGGACGACGCGGTAAAGCTTTCCGTCGTGATCCCGGTCTATAACGAAGCGGTCACGATCGGCGAGGTCATCCGGCGCGTGCTCGATTGCGGCTTCGAGACCGAGGTCATCGTGGTCGACGATGCTTCGACGGACAACACCGCCGGGTATCTGAAATCACTGGAGCATCCGCAGGTTCATTGCTTCTATCACGCGGTCAATCGCGGCAAGGGGGCGGCGCTGCGCACCGGTTTTGCGGCGGCGCGCAATCCCTACGTCATCGTGCAGGACGCGGACCTCGAATACGACCCGCGCGACTACCGCCAGTTGCTCGAGGCGCTGATCGATGGCCGCGCGGACATGGTTTACGGCTCACGCTTTCTCGGCGGACCGCATCGCGTGCTTTTCTTCTGGCACTATGTGGGCAACCGGATGCTGACGCTCGTTGCCGACATGATGTGCAATCTCAACTTGACTGACATGGAGACCGGGATGAAGGCGTTTCGGCGCGACAAGCTGACAGCGCTCAAGCTCAGCGCCAACCGTTTCACCTTCGAACCCGAGATAACCGCCAAAGCGGCGCGCGCCGGATGGCGTATCTACGAGGTGCCGATCTCGTACTCGGGACGCACCTACGATGAGGGCAAGAAGGCGCGCTGGCGCGATGCGATCGCCGCGGTCGCGGCGATCTTCTATTACCGGCTTGCCGACTGAGCGATGGTTTCTTCGCCTCCGGCCGAAGCTGCCGCATCGCCGCCGGCGGGAGCGCCGCTCAGCGTCGCCGGTGTCGATCCGGAGCGCAATTTCGCCGGCGGCGAGACCCAGGTGCTTGGACTCACGCTGCAGCTCCGCGCGATGGGCCATCGCGCGGACCTGCTGTGCGATCCGGCGGGCGAACTGTGGCGGCGCGCACACGCGGCCGGCGTGGTCTGCTATCCGATGGCCATCCGCAACGCGCTCGACCTGAGGGCCGCGGCGGCGCTAAGACGCCGACTCCGCGACGGGCGCTACGACGTGGTGCATTTCCATACTTCGCGCGCGCATGCGATGGCGCCGTGGGTGCGCGGCCTCACGCGCGCGGCGGTGGTGACACGCCGGATGGACTACGTGCCCAACTGGCTATTCGCGCGATTGTTGTATGGCCGCGCGGTCGACGGCGTCGCGGCAATCTCGACCAGCGTCGCCGACGCGCTCGTGCGCGCCGGGGTCGCGCGCGAGCGTATCACGCTGATCCCGAGCGGCGTCGACTGCGCGCATTTTCGTCCGCCTTCGGCGGACGAACGCGCGCAGGCACGCGCCGCGCTGGGCCTCGGCGACGCCGACCTCGCCGTCGGCGCGGTCGGCGCGCTGGAGCCGCGCAAGGGCCATCGCTACCTGGTGGAAGCGATGGCCCTGCTAAGGCGGCGCGACGCCGCTGGAGGGGGCGAGTTGCGCGACGTCGTCGCGCAACTCGCCCCCTCCAGCGGGGCTGTCGCGATTATCGCCGGCGACGGGTCGCTCCGCGACGCGCTCGCGGCGGACATTCGGCGTTTTGGGCTGGGCGATGCGGGCGGCGGCCAGGTCCGGCTAGCCGACAGAGTCCGGCTAGTCGGCCGAGTCGATGACGCGCGGTCAATCTTATGGGCGCTCGACATTTTCGTGATGCCTTCGCTCAGCGAAGGGCTCGGCGTCGCGCTGCTTGAAGCGATGGCGTGCGGACTTCCTTGCGTGGCGTCGCGTATCGGCGGCATCGTCGACGCCGTGGACGAGGGGCGTAGCGGGATTCTGGTCGCGCCGGGGGATGCGCACGCGCTGGCGGGTGCATTGGCGGATTTGTACGCGCAGGCGCAGACGCGGATCGCGATGGGAGCCGCGGCGCGGAATTTGGCGGTCGAGCGCTTCTCGATGGCTGCGATGGCGTGGCGGACGGTTGAGCTTTATCGGGCTTGTCTTCAGACTGGGGCAGCGCCGAAAGCCGCGGAGGTATCGGCGAAAGCGGTGGAGGGATGAAAGCCAAATGCGCAGTATGACCGGCTTTGGACGGGCGGAGATCGAACGCGGAAAAGTTCGCGTCGCGGCGGAGGTGCGCACGCTCAATCAGCGGTTCTTCGAGCTCAAGTTGAATCTGCCGCGCACTTGGGGCGAGCACGAGGCCGAAATCCGCAAGCTGGTCCAGGGCGTTATTGCGCGCGGCCGCGTCGAGCTTTTCGTCCGATGTACGCCGCTTGGCCCACCGCCCACCACCCTCCGCGTCAACGACCGGCTGGCGGCGCTGTACGTCAAGGAGCTTGGCCGGCTTGGGCGTAGCCTCGGCCTTTCCGGCAAACCGGAGATCGAGGTCCTGCTGCATCGCCCGGAGATTTTCCAGGTCAGCGAAGAGGAGACCGATTCGCGCCCCGGCGTGCAACTCGCTTTCACCGCGATAGCGCGCGCGCTCAAAGCGCTCGAGACCGACCGCAAGCGAGAGGGCAAGGCGCTGCGCGCCGACTTTATCCATCGAATCAACACCATCACCGAAGCAGTGCCAAAGATCGAACGGCTGGCGGAGGCCTCACGCACCGAAATTGTGGCGAATTTCCAGACGCGGTTGCGCGACCTTATCGCCGACCTGGCGGTCAACGAGAAGCGGCTGTTCGAGGAGGCCTCCGACGCCGCCCAGCGCGCCGACATCACCGAGGAAGTGACTCGCCTGCGGACCCATCTTCAGGGGCTGCGCCAATTGGTGGAAAGCGAGGGGACGGTGGGCAAGCAGATCGAATTCCTGCTGCAAGAGGTCAACCGCGAAATCAACACGATGGGCTCGAAGTCGCAGAGCGCGGCGCTCTCGCGCATCACCGTGGGGCTCAAGGGCGAAGTCGAAAAGATGCGCGAGCAGGTGCAGAACGTCGAATAGGGCGCGAAAACCCTTTATTGCAAAGGGCTTGCGGCTTTTATAGGCTTGGTTATGGAGCATTCTGGGGCGCCTCGCCGCGGGATAATTTTCATCCTCTCGGCCCCGTCGGGGGCCGGTAAGACCACTATCTCGCGCGCGGCGCTCAAGGCGATCGGCGGCGTGGGGGCATCCGTGTCGCTGACCACACGAAGGCCACGCAACGGCGAGGTCGAAGGATTGGATTATCTTTTCGTGGACGAGGAGGAATTCATACGGCGTCGCGAGGCTGGCGAACTGGCTGAATGGGCCCGGGTCTTCGAGGCCTCCTACGGCACGCCCCGTGCGGCGCTGGACCGTGTAATCGCCGCGGGACACGACATCCTGCTCGACATCGACATCCAGGGCGCACGCCAGATCAAGGCCAGCTATCCGCAGGACGCGGTCACGATTTTTGTCCTCCCGCCGAGCTTCGCCGAGCTTGAGGGGCGGCTGCGTAAGCGCGCCACCGAAAATGAGGCCGCGATCGCCGAGCGGCTGCGGCGCGCCAGGGAGGAAGCGCAAGCTTATCCCGAGTACGACTACCTGATAATCAACGCCGACATCGAAGATTCACTGGTTCGTCTAAGGGCCGTGGTGGAGGCGGAGCGGCTGAAAGTGGGACGGCTGCGCGAGGATTTCGCGGCGTGGAAGAACTAGCCGTCGCCGCCAGCGAGCCCGCGGAACTCGAACACCTCCTGCGGCGGATCGAGGCGTACAATCCGCAGGCCGACACCCAGTTAATCCGCCGCGCGTACGAATACTCGGCGCGCATGCACGCCGAGCAGAGGCGCGAATCGGGCGAGCCCTACGTCACCCATCCGCTCAACGTCGCGCTTATCATCGCCCAGCTCAAACTCGACCTGCCTTCGATCATAACCGGCCTGCTGCACGACGTGGTCGAGGACACGATGGCCTCGCTCGACGAGGTGCGCGAGCTCTTCGGCAGCGAAGTCGCCACCCTGGTCGACGGCGTCACCAAGGTTTCCAAGATCACCTTTTCCAGCCGCGCCGAGAAGCAGGCCGAGAATTTCCGCAAGATGGTGATCGCGATGGCGCACGACATCCGGGTCGTGCTCATCAAGCTCGCCGACCGCCTGCACAACATGCGCACGCTCTCGCATCTGGCGCGCGACCGCCAGGAGGAGATCGCGCACGAGACGCTCGAAATCTACGCGCCGATCGCGCATCGGCTCGGCATCTACTGGCTCAGGTCGGAGCTGGAAGACGCGGCCTTCCGCTACATCAACCCAACCGCTTACAACACGCTCAAGGCGCACGTCGCGCGCACGATGGCCGAGAGCGAGGAGTATATCGGCGCGGTAATCGGGATCATCGCGCAGCGCCTGGAAGAGGCCGGCGTCAAGGCCGAGGTCACCGGGCGTCCCAAGAATATCTATTCGATCCATCGCAAGATGGAGGAGGAAGGGCTGCACTTCGACCAGGTATATGACCTGATCGCGTTCCGCATCATCGTCGCCACGGTGCGCGAGTGCTACGAGGCGCTGGGCGTGGCTCACGCCAGTTGGAAGCCGATTCCGGGCCGCTTCAAGGACTACATCGCGCTGCCCAAGGTCAACATGTACCAGTCGCTGCATACCACGGTGATTGGTCCGCGGGGGCAGCGGGTGGAGGTGCAGATCCGGACCGCCGAGATGCATAAGGTGGCCGAGGAGGGAATCGCCGCGCACTGGACCTATAAGGAGGGCGGCACTAGCGCGCTGCGCGAGACCGAGCGCTTCGCCTGGCTGCGCCGCCTCATCGAGTGGCAGCAGAACCTCAAGGATCCGCAGGAGTTTCTCTCCACCGTCAAGGACGACCTCTTCCCGGAAGAGGTCTTCGTTTTTACGCCCAAGGGCGACGTGCTCGACTTTCCGCAGGGCGCGACCGTGATCGACTTCGCCTACCGCATCCACTCCCAGGTCGGCCAGCACCTGAGCGCCGCGCGCGCCAACGGCAGGATGGTGCCGCTGCGCTACCGCTTAAAGTCCGGCGACATGATCGAAGCCGTCACCTCGGAGCGCCAGAGCCCGGGCAAGGACTGGATGAGCTTCGCCGTCACCGCGCGCGCCAAAAGCCGCATCCGCCAATGGCTGCGCGCGCAACAGGCCGAGCGCTCGATCAAGTGGGGCATCAGCCTCATCGACCGCGAGCTGGAGCCGCTTGGGCTGTCGGTCGCGCAACTGCGCCCCGGCAAGCGTTTCGAGCCCGTGCTCAAGGAGTTCTCCTACCGGGACATCGACAGTCTGCTGGCCGCGGTCGGCTACGGCATCATCACCGCGGCCCAGTTGCTGGCCAAGCTGTTGAGCCCGGACGAACTCAAACTCTACCGCGCCGAGAAGGCGCCTGCGCCGCCGACCCCGTCCGACAACGGGCGCGCGGTGCGCGATACGCGCCGGCCATCGACCGGTAACGCGGTCATCGTCTCGGGCGTGGGCGACATGCTGGTGCGCTTTGCGCGATGCTGCAGTCCGCTGCCCGGCGAAGACATCATCGGCTTCATCACGCGCGGCCGCGGCGTCACGGTTCATCTAAAGGGATGCCCCCACGCGATGGTGAGCGATCCGCAGCGCCGCGTGCCGGTGGTGTGGAAGGACGGTGAGGACACCCCGCGGCCGATCCGGCTCGAAGTGATAAGCATCGACCAGCCGGGACTGCTGGCCGCGATGTCCAAGACCATCTTCTCGGCCGGGGTCAATATCTCGACCGCCGAGGTCAAGTCCACCGGCAACGACGGACGAGCGCTATCGGTGTTCGAGCTGAGCGTCGGCAGCGCGCGCCAGCTCAACGGTCTGATCCATCAGATCGCGGCGATCGACGGCGTGATGCGGGTCGCGCGGGTTGGGATGGGCAGCAGCAACGGCCATCGCGTCTAAGGCGGCTCTTTTTTTCGCGCCCGCCTCTTCATCTGGAGTCATCGATGAGACAAGAAATTTCGACGCGCTCGGCGCCGGCGGCGATCGGCCCCTATTCGCAAGCGATTGCAGACGGTGATTGGGTTTTCTGCTCGGGGCAGATTGGGATCGACTCGGGCAGCGGCCGCCTGGTGGAGGGCGGGATCGAGCATGAGACTCGTTGCGTGATGGAGAACCTGCGCGAGGTTTTGAGCGCCGCGGGTCTCCATCTCGGCGATATCGTAAAGACTACCATCTATGTGGTCGATCTCGGCGATTTCGACATCGTCAACCGCATCTACGGCGAGCATCTGAACACGCCCTATCCGGCGCGCGCGACGGTGCAGGTGGCGGCGCTGCCGCGCGGAGCGCGGATCGAGATCGACGCAATCGCTCGCAAGCGCTCATAGAGCGGTCGCGCGCGATCCGCGGAATCCCGGGCGGCTGGCCGCCAGGCCGGTATCCCCGAGCACGCGAGACTCCGCACTTTGGTGTAACCATCCAGGCGGACTTTCGTCTATGGAAAAGCACACATCGGCAAATGACATTGTCGAACAGGGCCGTGGCCGAGGAGCGCCGACCGGGGGCTGGCTTCGATGGGTACGATACGCGTCGCTCGTTACATTGGATCGATCGCGACCGTGGCGGTTTTGCTTTCGGCCTGCGCGACCGCGAAGCCGCCCGAGGCCGCTCCCGCGCCGGCGGCACAGAGGGCACCCCGCTCAGCCGAGCATATCTACGTCACAGAGGACACGCTCGATACCGCATGCTACCAGGAGGTTGGAGAAGTCAGCTTTGTGGAGCCTTTCTCGGCGGCGGCCACGGACCCTGAGAACCTCGGCATCGCGGACGAGCTCAGAAAAGCCGCGGTCAAAAAATACCCGAACCGGGTCGACGCGATAATCAACGTGCATACGGAGGACCATGACATCGGTAGCGAGGTCCTCGTCAGCGGCGAGGCGGTCCATCTCGAGCCGCCGAGCAAGCTCGAGTGCCAGACGCCGGACAAGTTGGTGGCTGAGGTCGTCAATTTTACTACCGGCTCCAGAGTGCTCGGCGCTGGCCGCGGAGCCACTCCCGGCTCGGGCTATAACGGACCGGCGGGCACGACCAACACGGCCGCCGACGCGGAAGGGGCCGCCGGCGACGATCCGGAAAGAAATATAAGAGAGAAGCTTCGCCGCGCCATGGTCGCCACGTTGCCTGGTCAGACGCAGGTGAATGAGTCGGCGCTCGCCGACCAGGCCGAGTTACAGCAGGCGGAAATCAAACGTTTGCGAAAGGAGATCGATCGGATGGTCGGCCAGCAATGCGAAGCGCGGGATATTTCAGCCACCGAGTGCGCTTCGATGCGGAAGAACGCCGAGTTCCAGCAACCGCATGAAGGGGCTGTGGTCGCAAACAATGCAGGCGGCAAGGGCACCCCGAGCGTCTTCGAAATTCAAAATATGATTCAGGCACAGCAGGAGCTGATCACCAAGCTTCGAAAAGAGGTCGCGGATATTAACGAAACGCTTGACGAAGCAGCCCGTCCCAAACCCTCGAACTGACTCGGCCGGGCTTCATGCGGTGCGGCGCCGCGTGAGTTCGCCTCCGCAGTTCGGACAGACATGATTGTATCCCGCCCCGCACTCGGAACAGAAAGTGCACTGGAAGGCGCAGTTCATGGCGTCGGCCTCGAGCGCCAACGGGGTATGGCATTTTTCGCACTCGCCCTTGGGCGTGCTCATCAGGCGCAGCAGCTTGGCATTGGCTTCCTCACGCTCGGCGGCGGCCAGCAGCGCCTCGCGCGCCTTGAGATTGCGCTCGGCGTCGGCCCAGGCGCGATAGATTGAAGCTCCGCCATGTTCGAGGCGCGCGAGCAGCGCCATTTGGTCCAGACGCTCGCGGCCCTCGAACAACGACGCCATCACCTGTTCGGGCGGTATGCTCTTTTTTTCTTTCATCGGCACCACCTCCTGCGTTGCCTTACGCTCCGGAGCGAGTTCGAGCAACATTCAGGCGAAATTCAGAATAGACAATGATGCAGGGTCGACGAAACGTCCGCGCGGATCGAGTTTGCGCGCCGATCGCACCAGGCGCGCCGCGATCCGCCGGCGAGCCGGGCCGCTCACGGAGTGGCCGTGGAGCCGCGCCTTGTCGAGGTCCAGGATGATGACGGCGAAGCTCTCGCCGTGCGGGGTCACGAAGAGATTTTCGAGGTTGAGGTCGGGATGGTGCAGGCCCTCCCGGAGCATCGTCTCGATCGCCTCACGCGCGCGCTCGAGCACATGTGCGCGCACGCTGGCATCGTCGTCGGTGCGCAGAAACTCCCATAGTGTCATGCCGGCCGCGGCGCGCGTGATGAAAAAGCCGCGATAGAGTCCCGGTGCGATCCATCGCACTGCCGCGCCCATCGGCTCGGCCAGCGGCACGCCGCGCCGCGCGGCCTCGGCGCTTACCCAAAGCTCGCTGAGCGGCCGCGGACGGAGCCCAAAATAGAGATCGTCGAGCAACAAACGCATCATGCCGCCGCGCCGGGAACGGCGCACGAACAGCTCCGGACCGCCGGGTAGCGCGAGCCTGAAACCACCGCCGCGATTGCCGGTGCCGGTGGAACTCGCAGCGCCAAGCTCTTCGAGCGCCGTCGCGAGCGCAGCCGCATGCGGCGCCAGGTCGGTGCGGAGGTAAAGCTGGTAGGGGCCGGCGGAGATTCGGGAGAACTCGCGCGGGACGCCAGCGCGTGAAGGAGGATGTTTGGCGATACTCATCGCACGGCCGCTGCGGGTTTGTGGCTGACGTATCGTGCGGCACGCACCGCGCGGATGCGCGCGGTCGTCCGCGGCTGTTTCACTGTCTCACTTTTTCAATGTTTTTAGCGCTTGATCACCCGGCAGCCTCATTTCACCGCCTGCGCTTCTTCGATCAGCATGATCGGAATGTCGTCCTTGATCGGGTAGACCAAACGGCAGGCGTCGCAGATGAGCCCGTCCTGCTTGTCGGTCACGCGCAGGTCGCCCTTGCATTTGGGGCAGGCCAGAATGTCGAGCAGTTCCTGGCTAACGGCCATTTTCGGCAGAGGCCTCCTTTGCTCTCGGGTCGGGATTGTCGCTTGCGGCGGCCCGCGGATGCGCGCGGGCCGCAACGATCATCTCGACCAGGCGTGTCTCGTCGTTTGGATCCATCACGACTTCGAGGCGTAAAGCGTACAGCGAATCGCGCTCGAACGGAAACCGCTCGAGCTTCACCAAATCCTTTTCGGTAGTCACGAGCACGGCGCCGCCGCGACCCGCGGCGATGATACTTTGCCAGTCCGCAGTCGTGTAAACATGATGGTCGGGATATTCGAGCACGCCGACCAGGTCCGCATCGAGCTCGCGCAGCATCCGGTAAAAGCCACTGGCATTGGCCAGGCCGCTGACCGCTACCACGCGCCGTCCCATCAGCGACCCCGGCATTTCGGTCCATCGCGCCGCCGCGCTGGCGGGAGAAACGAGCGCCCGCGGCCTGAGCGTAGCGCGCAGCAGGCGCGGATGTTCCGCGATGGAGCGCGGAATCGCTCCGGCGGAGCGCCCGGCTGCGGCGACGCCGCCCGCGTCTATCGCGATCACGGCGTCGGCACGCCGCGCCGCGCGAAGCGGCTCGCGCATCGGGCCCGCCGGCAAGAGCCATCCGTTGCCCACCCCGCGCTCGGCGTTCATCAGCAGCAAATCGACGTCGCGTCCGAGGCGCACGTGTTGAAAGGCGTCGTCGAGCACCACGGCGTCGAGCGGGCCGAGCCGCTGCTCGATAAGCTCGATGCCGTCGATGCGCCGGCGCGCGACCGCGATCGGCCCGGCGAACGATTTCGCCATCATCATTGCCTCGTCGCCGGCTTCGTCGACGCTGGCGAGCAGCCGCTCGCCGTCCGAAACCAGGGTCGCGCGCTTCGCGATCGCCGTGCTGCCCCAACCCCGGCTCACGATCGCGACTTTCAGCCCCTGCATGCGCAAGCGCGAGGCCAAGAACAGCGTGAACGGCGTCTTGGCATTGCCGCCCAGCGTGAGATTGCCGACGCTCACCACCAGCGGGCGCGCGCGCCGTTTCATCCTGCGCCACCAGAACGCGCGCGCCGCCAGGGCAACGCGGTAAGCGCCGGTCGCGGGAACGAGCGTGGTCCATAGCAGCCGCTCGTGGAACGAGAGGTCACTTCGCCACAATCCCTCCAGGCGCGAACGATTCGGCGGTGCTGGCGTGGAACCGGCCATGGCTCAGGCGACGCTAATCAGTGGACGCAGATGCATCAAGGTTGCGCCGACACCACCTGCCATCCGCTCCACCACGGCGCGCGCGCGCCGTCCCGCGGCGCGCCGCTCGGACTCGTCGTCTATAAATGCGGCCACGGCCCGCGCGAGTTCAGCGGCGTCACGCACCACCGCGCCAGCCCGAGCTGCCAACAGTGCCGATGCGATCGCGCGCTGATTCTCATGGAAGGGCCCGAACAGCACCGGTACGCCGGCGGCGGCCGGCTCGGCCAGACTCTGCCCGCCGCGTCCAGGCACCAGACTGCCACCGACGAAAGCTACCGCGGCGCGTCCGTACATCGCGTGCAGCTCGCCCATCGTGTCGAGCAGCAGCACGCGGGACGCGCCGGCGGCCGTCGTGACCGGCGAGCTCGCCTTTGAGTATTCGATCCGCGCGGCGCGCATGAGTCTCTCGACTTCGGCGATGCGCTGGAGGTGGCGCGGCGCGAGGGCGAGGGCGATTGCGTCGAAGCGGATGCGCAGTTCACGCCACGCGTCGAGGACGATTTGCTCTTCGCCCGGTGCGGTCGAGCCGGCGACTAGCAGCGGGCATCCGGGCGCGAAAGCCCGAAGCTCCGGGCGGAGCGGAGCGGCGCTGAGGCTCTCGAGATCGAACTTGGTGTTACCGGTTACGTTGACGCGGCTTTCCGCGGCGCCCAGCGCAAGAAAACGGCGCGCGTCCTCATCGGTTTGAGCGAGAACGAGATCGGCGCAGCCGAGCGTTTCGCGAAACAGCGGGCGAAAGTAGCGGTAGCGGCCGAACGCACGCTCGGAGATGCGGCCGTTGACGATCGCGATGCGCGCACCGGCGCGACGCGACTCGATGAAATAGTTGGGCCACAGCTCGGTCTCGGCAATCAGCACCAGCGTGGGCCGGAGCGCGTCCAGAAACGGGCGCAGTGCGCGGCGGCAATCGAGCGGCGCGAGCAGATGGGCGCGCGCGCCCCGAATTGACCGCTGCGCGGCGTCGCGCCCCGCGGCGGTCATCGTGGTGACGACCAGCGTCGCCTCGGGCCGTTCACAAACAAGGGCCGTCAGAACGGCGCGTAGCGCTCCCACTTCGCCCACCGACGCCGCATGCGCCCAGATTCGCGGTTCGGCCGGCGGTGCTGCGCCGTCGCTGGTCCACGCGGTACCCATGCGCGCGCGCCGCGCGGCGGGGTCGCCCGCTGCGCCGCTTAGCGCGAGCGCAAGCGGCATTGCCGGGTACCAGAGTGCGTTGTACAAGTGACGGAGCATCCCAGAGCCGCGGAGCCGACGCGAGGGTTACCCGCCCGCCGCCGGCGTGGCGCGGCCGCGGCCCGTCGGCCCGTCGGATTTCATGCCATCATCTCGAGTGCGATCGCGGCGACGCGCGCGGCGGCCCCTGGTTCGCCCAGGCGGGAGCGCAGGGCCAGCAGTGCGTCTCCGGTCTCGGTGCGCAGCGGTTCGACCATCAGGTTTTCGGCCGCGCGTACCAGGTTGCGCACATTGACCCGCTCCTGGATAAGCTCGGGCACGACTTCACGTCCGGCCAGGATATTGGGCATCGCGATGAAATCGACTCCGCGCACCAGCATCCGCGCCAGCGCGTAGGTCAGCGGCGACATCTTGTACGCGACCACCATCGGGCAACCCAAGAGCGCGGTCTCGAGCGTCGCCGTGCCGGAGGCCGCAAGCGCAAGCTCGCTCGCCGCGACGATGCTGTAGGTGTCGCCCTCGATCACGCGGATGCCTTCGAGGCTGACCCGGCCCTCTTCGCGCAGTTGCGCGAGGGTGAGCGTCGGCGCGAGCGCAATAACCGGGATGAGCCCATGATCGGCCTCGAGCACGCGCGCCGTCTCGACCATCGGGCGCAGCAGGTAACGCACCTCGCCGCGCCGGCTGCCCGGCAGCAGCGCGAGCAGTCGCGCGTGGGCGGGAAGTCCGTGGCGCTTGAGCGTGGCGGCGCGATCCTGAGCCGGCGCAACGCGGTCGAGCAGCGGATGGCCGACGAAGGTGACGCGCTTGCCGGCGCCTGCGTAGAGTTCGGCCTCGAATGGCAGCACCACGGCGAGCCGATCGGTGCGCTCGATGATGCGAGCGACGCGGCCGCGCCGCCAGGCCCAGACCTGAGGCGTGATGTAATAGAGCACCGGGACGCCGGCGCGCTTGGCGGCGCGCGCGAGCGACATGTTGAACTCGGCGAAGTCGATAAGGATGACGAGGTCGGGGCGCTCGCGCCGCACCATGGTCTTGAGTTCGCGCAGAACGCCGAGGGTGCTCCAGATGGTCGAGGCCAGTTCGGCAAGTCCGAGGCCGGCGATGTCCTCGGTGCGGGTGAGCGCGCGAACGCCGGCCGCGCGCATCCGCTCGCCGGCGACGCCGAACAGCTCGCAGGCCGGATCGCGGGCGAGGATCTGGGTGGCAAGGTCGGCGCCGTGGAGGTCGCCCGAAGCCTCGCCGGCGACGATCATCACGCGGCGGCGGTGCGCCGGGCTGGCGGCGGCTGTCGACGGTTCCCTGGGGGTCGCGCTCATCGGATGAATTGTGCTGGAAAATCGTGGCCTGCGCCACACGGATCGCGATGCTCGCGGCGGGATTTGCGCGCCGCGTCCGCGAGCCGCGTATGGCTTGCAGTTAGGCGGTAAACAAAGTAGTTTTCGCGCGAGATTAGCGCCGGGGCGGGCGCTCCTTGTGCTGGCCGGCAGTGGCGGGGATTCAGAACTGTTTCGCTGCCTCCAGACTCCCACCCCAACCCTCCCCCAAGACTGAGGGGGACGGAGTCAGGGCGCCGCATGCGGAGAAAAGCGGTGGTGAAGATCGAAAACGTTCTCTTCGCGACGGATTTCTCCGAGGATTCGGGCTACGCGCTGACTTACGCGCGCTCGCTCGCCGAGCTGTGCAACACCAAGCTCTTCATCGTTCACGTGATCGAGAATCCGCTCGAACATCTCTACGGTGTGCCGCACGGCGAATATCCCGCACTCCAGGCAAATGCGATCAAGAAGGTCCATGAATTGATCCACCGCTTCGACGACGTGCTGTCAGGCTTCACCAACTTCGAGATCTGCACCAAGGAGGGCGAGGCGTCGCTGGAAATTCTCAGAACGGCCCAGGAAAAGCACGCCGGCGTGATCGTGATGGGTACCCACGGCGGCGGCGCGCTACGCAACCTGCTCCTCGGTGGAACGGTCGATAAGGTCCTCCGCAGCGCGAATGTCCCGGTGATGGTGGTCCGTCATCCCAGCCGACACCTGCCGCCCCACGGCTAACGCGCCCGCGGCACGGTCCGGAGCCGGCGCATTCGGCTAACCTCGGCCAAGCGCCCGTTCGATATCCGCCACGACGGCAGAGGCCTTGACCTCCAGTGGCTGATACTGACGCACCTGATGTCCGTCAGGGCCGAGCAGAAAGCTCGCCGCCGAGTGACTGATGGTGCCGTCCGGATTGCGGCCGCTGCGCAGGTGATAGAGCGCTAGCACGTGATCGATCTGCGCGGGCGTGCCGGTCAGAAAGAGCCAGCCAGCCTCGTCAGCTTTGAACTCGCGCGCGTATTTCTCGAGTTCGACCGGATGGTCATGCTCGGGGTCGATCGTGATCGAAACGAACGTCACCTGGCGGCCCAGCTTCGGCCCCAGGAGCTTCGCCACCGCGGCCATCCGTGCGGTCATCAGAGGACACGGTCCGGGGCAAGTGGTGTAGATAAAATCGATCAGCACCGGACGGCCCTTGAGCGAGGCGAGCGTGACGTCGTGGCCGTGCTGGTCGAGGAGCGTGATCGCGGGCAGGCAATCGGCCGAATTGGCGGCCGCGTAGGAGCCAGGTTCGACTACGTCGGCGGAGTGGCGCGAGCACGCAACGAGTCCTGTCGCGAGTCCCGCAGCGATCGTCAGCATCGCTATTGCGGATTTAAGTCTTTCATGTCGGCGCGGTTCGACAATGGTCATGTGACAATGCTTATGCGGCAGCGGCGGCGCGTCAACCGCGCGTGCCCGCTTCGGCGCGCATCGCGTCGCGGATGCGCTCGCTCACTTCCATCACGCGCAGACCGTCGAGGGCGGTGACCGCCGGCGCGCGGCGCGTGCGCACGGAGTCGGCGAAGGCGGCGATCTCGTCGGCCAGCGGGTCGCCTTCGCCGAGATCTATCTGCTGGGCGGAAATTTCGGGATAAGTTCCACCGGGCGGCGGCGGCGACTTGCGGTAAACCTGGATGCGGCGCGCCTCGTAGTCGACCGAGAGGTACGCGTCGGGCTGGAAGATCCGGATTTTGCGCTCGCGGCGCGGCGCCACGCGGCTGGTGTTGAGGTTGGCGATGAGCCCGTCGCTAAAGCGCAGCCGCGCATTGGCGACGTCGACCTGCTCGGTCAGGACGGCGACGCCGATCGCCTCGACCGCCGCGACCTCGGCCGTGGTCAGAGTCAGGATGACGTCGAGGTCATGCACCATCAGATCGAGGATCACGTCGACGTCGGTGCCGCGCTCGGTAAACGGAGCGACGCGCAGGCATTCGATGAAGCGCGGTGCGCGGACCATCGGACGCAACTCGACGATCGCCGGGTTGAAGCGCTCGAGATGGCCGATCTGGAGGATGCGCCCGCTACGCTCGGCGAGCGCGGCCAGCTCGCGCGCCTCGTGGACGCTCGCGGCCATCGGTTTTTCGAGCAGCACGTCGATGCCGTGGGCCAGCAGGTAGGAGGCGATCTCGTGATGGAGGCTGCCGGGAGCGGCCACGCTGGCCGCGGTGACCTTACCCTTGAGCTCGCGATAGTCGGCGAGGGCCGCGGCGCCATGGCGCTCGCCGGTTTCGCGTGCGCGCGCGCCATCGATGTCGACTACGTGGGTCAGCCGGACGCCGGCGAGCGCCGCATACTTGAGCGCGTGCAGCGCGCCAAGCCGCCCGGCGCCGACCACCGCCACGCGCAGCTCATCCATCGCCTCGTTCCCCGCCAGGTTCCCCGGCATCGCCCCATACCGTGATTCCGGCATCGGCGGCGGCGGCGAGCGTGCGTGCGCGTTCGAGAATCAACGCCTGGCCGGCCTCGACGCCGATCATCGCGGCGCCGATCTCGCTCAAGAGTTGGACGGTCGCCGGGCCGATCGCGGGGCGATCGAAGCGCAGGTCCTGGCCCGGCTTGGCCGCCTTGGCGACGACCAGGCCGCGGCCGCACAGCGCCGCCGCGCGACGCAGCGCCGCGTCGGTGCCTTCGACCGCCTCGATCGCGCCGACCACGCCGTCGCGCACCGCCGCGGCCTGGCCGACGTCGAAGCGGCCGAGCGCGCGCATCACACCAAAGGCGAGCTTCAGATCCTTGAGCTGCGCCGCGGCGGGCTCGGGGCCCGCGAGCCGGCCGCGCCCGGCGAGCGCGTCGTCGAGCAACGGCACCGGGTCGATCATCGCGATTCCGTCGGACTCGATCTCGGCCGCGATCGCGCGCAGCAATGCGTCGTCACTGAAACGGCCCACGCGCGCGAGCATCGCGATCGCCCGCGCGTCGGGAGCGAACGATTCGCCCAGGCGCGCGCGCGCGATCCCGCCCGCCATCGCGGCCTCGGTGACTCCGGCGCGTTTGAACGCGTCGATCATGGTTTGCAACTCGCCCACCCGGATCCAGGTCAGCTCGTCGCACAACCCGGCGAGCCGCTCGTCGGTTTCGCCGCGATGCGCGACCGCGACCACCGTGTAGCCGCGCCGCCGCGCCGCCGCCGCGACCTCGAGAGGGAAGACGCCATTGCCGGCGATGATCCCGAGCTTACTCACGGTCGCGGCTCACCACGCCGCGTTCGGAGGCGCGGATAAAATCGACCAGCCGGCGAACCTCGGGCAGCGTGCCATGCTCGTTGAGCACCTGCACCAGCGCGTCTTCGCGCAGCAGCTTGGAGTAGAAGAGCGTGCGGAAGGCCGCCCGTAAGGCGGCGACGACCTCGGGGCGAAAGCCGCGGCGCTCCAGGCCGACGGCGTTGATCCCGACCATCCGCGCACGATCTCCCGCCACCATCGCGTAGGGCGGCACATCCTGCGCGACCTTGGAGCCGGCGGCGAGCATGGCGTGCGCGCCGACCCGGCTGAACTGATGGATGCCGCACATTCCGGCCGTGACGACCCATTCGTCAAGCACGCAGTGGCCGGCGATCTCGGTCGAGTTGGCCAGGATGGAATGGTCGCCGATGAGGCAGTCGTGCGCGACGTGCACGTAGTTCATCACCAGCACATGGTTGCCGATCCGCGTGAGCATCCCGCCGCCCTCGGTGCCGCGATGGATGGTGGTGAACTCGCGGATGCGGTTGTCGTCGCCGATTTCCAGGCGCGAGGGCTCGTCGTGATACTTGAGATCCTGCGGCGCGGCGCCGATCGAGGCGAACTGGAAAATCCGGTTGCGCGCGCCGATGGTGGTGCGGCCCTCGATGACCGCGTAGGGGCCGATGCGGGTGGCGTCGCCGATGCGCACGTCGGGGCCGATGACCGTTCCCGGGCCGACTTCGACGCTGGAATCGAGTTCGGCGCGCCGGTCGATGACGGCGCTTGGATGGATGCGCCCGGCTATGGCTTTGACTCCTCGACTTCCATCGCCGACAACTCGGCCGAGGCCACTAACTCGCCGTCCACCCGCGCCTCGGCCTGCATTTTCCACAGCGGGCGATGATGCTTGAGCAGCCGAACTTCCATCCGCAACTGATCGCCCGGCACCACCGGGCGTCGCAGGCGCAGCCGGTCGATGCCGGTCAGCATGAACAGCGCCGCGGGACGTTCAACGCTCGTCATACCCAGCGCGAGCAGCGCGCCCGATTGCGCCATCGCCTCGACCACCAGCACGCCCGGCATCACCGGCCGTCCGGGAAAGTGGCCGTTGAAGAAGGGTTCGTCGATGCTCACGTTCTTGAGCGTGAGCACGCGTCCGTCGGCCAACTCCAGCACCCGGTCGACCATCAGGAACGGGTAGCGATGCGGCAACCGGCGCAGCAGGCCGGCAAGGTCGGACGAGGATGAATCGCCGTTCACGGCGCGGCTGCTACCTCGAGATGCTCGAGTGTTTGTGGACGGAGCTGCCGGTGCTCGGCGCCGCGTCGCCGGGCGCTGCGCCGCCGCCTGGCGCCCCCTGCGGACCTTGCCCGCTCCATCGCGGATCGGGCGCGAGCGTACCGACCTTGACGTTCATCGCATCGTAGGACCGGATGACCTGGTCGGTGATGTCGGCCGAGGGGACGCCCCACAGCAGTCCGCCCTTCTCCATCACCACGGTGTAGCCAGCTTTCTCGCCTAGTTCGCGGACCACGGTGGCGAGGTCCCGCACGATCGCGCCGGTCGCCTCGTTATCCTTCTGATGCAGCTCGTCGCGCTCATTTTTCACGTCGTCCTGGAACGTGCGCATCTTCTTGGCGAGCTGGTCCTCGAGGTTCTGACGCTGGTCGGGCGGCATCAGCATGCCCTTCTTGTCGAGTTCGTCCTTGAGCCCCTGGGCCTCGGACTGCTCGCGCTGAAGCCTGGCCTGCGCTCGCTCGGCCTCGACGCGAATGTTGGATCGCGCGCGCTTGCCGGCGTTGCATTCGTTGAGCGCGCGTTGAATGTCCACGTAAGCGATTTTAACTTCCGCGTGGGCGGGAATCGCGGCGGTCATCAATAGCAGCACCGCCGCACAAATCAGACCTTGCCTCATCGAAATAACGATCCTCCCATGAGTACTGATTGGCGAACCTGCGCCGCGCGAGCGATACCTGGGCGGCGCGCCAACCGTCTGACGCCATTTAAGCTGATTTGACGAGTCCTTCGCTAGAGTGGGGCTCCGGCGCCAAAGTCGAATTGTGTGCTCTGATCGTTGGGCCGCCGGTTGATCGGTTTGGCGATGTCGACATTGATCGGACCAAAGGGCGACTTCCAGAACAGCCCGACTCCCCAAGCATACTGCAAGCCGCTGAACGAGATCGAGTCGCGCATCCTGAACGAATTGCCCGCATCGAAGAACACGTTGCCGCGCATTCCCAGCGACTCGATTATCGGGAACCCTATCTGTTGGCTGAACAGCAACTCCTTGCTGCCGCCCACCTGCTCGACCCCGAACGGTTGCCCGAACTGGTTGAACAGGGTTTCCTGCGGACCCAGCGAATAGATCTCGTAGCCGCGCACCTGGCCCTGGCCATTGAGGCCGCCGGGAAAAAAGCGCTCGTACAGAGGCAGATCGCCGCCGGTGCCGGTCTGTAGCTCGGTGCCGATGCCGAAGGTGACCGCGGGCGAGTAAACCCATTCGCCGAGGGTCGGATTTTTGATGAAGGGGAAGAACCAGTGGCCATGCGCCACGCCCTTGATGAATGGCGTGCCGCCCAGCCCTGCGACTTCCATGTCGAGGCTCTGGATCGAGCCGCTGCGCGGATCCCTGGGGTCGTCGACCGTGAAGCGGCGGATCGAAGGCAGAATTTCCGAGACCCGGCTGTAACCCTTGGCGCGCTGGATGTCGAAGGTGGTGAACGGCGAGAGGTTGCTGATGCCGACGCTTTCGAACTGGTAGCCGAGGCCGGCCGTCATGTGCTCGAGCGATAACGGGCCGAGCTTGCGCAGCCCCAGCTCAGCCAGCGGATAGCCGCTGTTGAGCAGGAAGCCGACCTCGCTCTGGTCGAAGCTGAAGAGATAGAGCTGGTTATCGAAGCCTTGCATGCTGACCGCGAGCGGCATGTCGAGGAACCACGGCTCGGTGTAGGTGACGCTCAGGTTTTCGAACAGGAAGCCGATCTCGGCGCTGAACGCCGCCGACTCGCCGCCGCCGAAGAGATTGGTGTTTTGCAGCAGGAAGGTGCCGAACAGCGAGGATGCGCTGTCGTAGCCGCCGCCGACCTGGAAGGAGGCGGTGTTGCCTTCCTGGACGTTGACGTCGAGGTTTATCTTATCGGGCTGGCGCGCCGGCTCGGTCGACAGCCGCACGCTCTGGAAGTAGCCGAGCTGGTTGAGCCGCAGCTTGGACTCCTGGATCTTCGACGCCGAGTAGGGCTCCTGCTCCTGCACTTTGATCTCGCGCCTGATCACCTTGTCCGAGGTTTTGGTGTTGCCGGAAATCTTGATGCGGTCGATCAGGACCTCGTTGCCCGGCGTGATCGCGTAGGTGACATCAACCCGATGCGCCACCGGGTCGACCTGGGTGCGCGGGTCGACGTTGACGAAGGCGTAGCCGCGGTCGGAGTAGAAATCCGACAGCGTCAGCACGTCGTGTTCCATGTCGCCGCCGCTGAAGACTTTCTTGGGCTTGAGCGTGAGCTTGGAGGTCAGTTCGGCTTTGGGAAATTTGAGATCGCCGGTTACGCCGATGCTGCCGACCGTGAAGATCGGACCCTCGTCGATAGTTACCGTGACGATGATCGAATTGCCGTGGCGGGTGACGGCGGGATCGCCGATATGCACCTGCAAATAGCCGTGGTTGTAGTAGAAGGCGGTCATGCGGTCGACGTCTTCCTGCAACTTGGCGCGGTCGAGCGTGCCGGTGTTGAAGAAGCGGCTCAGCAGATTATGCTTGCGCGTCTCCATCAGTCCGCTTAGCCGGCGTGCCGAGAACGCCTTGTTGCCGACGAACTTGATGGCGCTGATCTGAACTAGCGGTCCCTCGCTTACGTGGAACATCCCGACCGCGGTGTTGTTGGGCCCGGGCAGCGTGCGAAACGTGACGTCGGCGTCGAGATAGCCCTTGCTCTGGTAGACTTGGCGCAGCGCCTGGATGCTCGATTGCACGAGTTGCGGGTCTTCGATGACTCCCGAATGCAGCTTGATCGCGCCCACCACTTCGTCGGCGGTCGGTTTTATCTCGCTCATCCCCTCCGTGCGGACGTCAGTTATCAGCGGCCGTTCCTTGACGTGGTAGGTGAGAATGGCTTGGGTGCCTTGTTGGTCGACGCTGGCGTGGACGTCGGTGAAAAAGCCCATCCGGTAAATCGCCTTGACGTCCTGGTCGACGGTCGCGTCGTTGAGCGGCTGGCCGGGCTGCTCGGTTATATGGATGCGGATCGCGTCCTCTTCGACGCGCTGGTTACCGGTGATTCGGATGCGGGAGATTATTGGCGGCGGTTGCGCATCGATACGCTGTGCCGCAAGCATCAGCGCCACCAATAAGAAAGCCGCATGCACCAGGCGTTCGCCCGGGCGGCACCGCTTGCGCAAATCCACCTATCACCTTCCCATCTATGCGAGGCGCGACCAAGCTAACCAATCGCTCCCGTGAAGTAAACCGAAGATTGGTCGAGGGCGCGGACGGATGTGCACCGCCGCATCGTGGCCGCCTAGCCGCGTTCCGCGAACAGACGCCCGTCGCGCAGCCTGAGCGCACGGCCCATCGAACGCGTCAGCGGCTCGTTGTGAGTCGCGATCACCAAGGTGATGCCGAGTTGGCGGTTGAGCAGATGGAAGAGTTGATGAACCTCGTCGGCGGTCTGAGGATCGAGATTGCCGGTGGGCTCATCGGCCAGCACCAGGCGCGGATGCAACACCACCGCGCGCGCCACGGCGACGCGCTGTTGCTCGCCACCGGAAAGCTCGGCTGGCCGGCGATGAAGCTTGTCGGCCAGGCCCACCAGCTCCAGCATCTCGCCGGCGCGCCGCGCGGCCTCGCGTTCGGCCATCCGCGCGATCAACCCCGGCATCATCACGTTCTCCAGCGCGGTGAAGTCGGCGAGCAGGTAATGAAACTGGAAAACGAAGCCGAGCTTGAGGTTGCGAAAGTCGGCCAGCGCCCGATCGCTGAGCGCGAACAGGTCCTGGCCCTCGAAATAGACCTTGCCTGCGGTCGGCGTCTCGAGGCTTCCAAGCACGTGGAGCAGAGTCGATTTGCCTACACCCGACTGCCCCACAATTGCTATTTCTTCGCCCGCCCTGACCTCCATCTCGAGCCCGCGCAGCACGCGGACTTCGCGGTCGGCGTCGAAGAAGCTCTTGTCCAACGCCTCGGCTCGCAACAAGAGCTCCCCGCCGCCTGGCGCCGGGATCGGTGCAGTGGCCTGAGTCTGGCCGCCGCGTTCGCTCATAGCGCGCGCTCACTCATAGCGAATGATCTCGACCGGCGAGAGCGTGCGCGCCTTGAAGGCCGGGTAGAGCGAAGCGCCTAGGCATAGCACTATTGCGGCCGCCGCCACGGCGAGGAAGTTTACCGGGTACAGGCGCACCGGCACCGCGCTTACCATGAACAGGTCGGCCGGCAGATGGAGAAGATGATACTTGCCGATGAGAAACGAGGTCACAAAGCCGCCCACTACGCCGATGGTGGTGCCGGTGAGCCCCAGCGCGGCGCCCTCACACAGAAAGATTGCCGCGACCGAGCCGGCCCGCGCCCCCATCGCTCGCAGAATCGCTATCTCCTTGCGCCGCTCCATTACCACCATCACCAGCGTGGCCACGATATTGAAGGCCGCCACCAGCACGATCAACATCAACACCAGGAAGTAGGTGAACTTCTCCAGCTTGAGCGCCGAGAACAGCGCCGCGTTGGCCTGGGTCCAGTCGGTCACGGTGAAGCCGGGCCCCGCGATGCGCGCGATGCGGGCCCCGATTGCGGGCGCGTCGAACAGGTTGTGCACCCGCACCTCCAGGCCGCTTTCGAGCTGCGGATCGTCGGCGAGCAGGGCGCGGGCGTCCTTGAGCGAAACGAAGATGAGCGAGGAGTCGAACTGGTACATCCCCGAATGAAACAGCCCGCCAACGACGAAGCGCCGCAGACGCGGAGCGCCGATGCCGCCGCCCAGGCTGGCAGGCGAGATGAGGACCATCGGGTCTCCCACCCGGATTCCCAATTCCAGCGCAAGCGAGTCGCCGACGATCGTGCCGGGAAGCTTCACGCTGCGCTTGGCCCCGTTGTCGGAGACGGTGGCCGAATAGGTCCGTCCCAGCGCGTCCAGGCCGCCCACGGTTAGCGTCTGCTTGAGCTCGGTCAACACCGGGTTGTTCGCCGCCACCACTCCGCGTAACACTCCGCCCGCCACGTAAGCCGGAACTCCCGCGGCATTGGTCGAAACCGCCATCACCTGCGAGGAAACATAGGGCGCGGCCGCCTCGACCCCGGGGAGCGCGGTGATTCGTCCCATCAGCGGGTCTGGATCGAAGGCCGCGGCGCTGGAACTTTCCACCGTGACGTGCGGGTTGAAAGCGAGCAGGCGCTGGCGCAAGTCCTCCTGAAACCCGCTCATCACCGACAACACCACGGTTAGCGCAAAGGTGCCGAGCGCGACGCCGGCCAACGAAATGATCGCGATCAGCGAGACGAAGCGCTCGCGCCGGCGCGCGCGCAGGTAGCGCATGCCTATCAGGTATTCGAAACGCATCGACGGCCGTGCTCAGGGACGTTCGCACATGACAGGCGCTGGAGCGTCTGCCGTGCGGCAGGAATGGTGGTCGGCGTGCTGATCGCGATGGTCATGCAAAGCAGGTCACGCAAAGACGGTCATGTTGAAAAAGACGGCCAGTGGAGTCCCGTTTCAATAGTCTTTGAGACTTAACATTTTTGCAATCGGCAGCGTGGTTGCGACGGCCCCGCCCGCCCGCTATAAAGGCCCAGAGTCTTTGCTGAGGGGTACCGGTAATGAAGTGCTGGTTGTTAGGGGCACTAGCCCTTGCGGCTTGGTCCTGCGTGCTGTGCGCGCACGTCCAAGCCCAGGATTCGCCGCCGCCGCAAGACGAAAATCTCATCACGATGAACTTCCAGGACGTGGACATCCCGGTCCTGGCCAAGTTCATCAGCGAAATCACCGGCAAGAATTTCGTGGTCGACGAGAGCGTGCGCGGCAAGGTCAGCATCATTTCGCCGACCAAGGTCACCCCTGCTCAGGCCTACTCCATCTTCCAGTCGGTGCTCCAGATCAAAGGCTTCACCACGATACAGGCCGGGCCGGTGATAAAAATTGTGCCTGCGCGCCAGGTGCGCGAATCGGCCGCGCTCACCACTTCGCAGGAACCCAGCCAAACCCGCGGCGACTCGTACGTCACGAGGATGATCAAGCTCAAGAACATCGATGCCGCTTCGCTGGTCAACGTGATCCAGCCGATGGTTTCGCATGACGGCCTGGTCGCCGCATTTCCGGAAGACAACACCCTCATCCTCACCGACAACGCCTACAATATCGACCGCCTGCTCAGGATCATCGGCAGTCTCGACATCCAGGGCACGCGGCAGAACATCGAGGTCATCCCGCTCAAGCTCGCATTTGCGGACGATATGGCCTCGCAAATAGAAAAGATCATGAGCGCCCAAGGCGGTCCGGAAACTACCACGGGACGCTTTCCACGGCCCGGCTTGGGCGTGGTCGCGCCTTCGGCGCAGGGACCGACCGGTGGGTTCCAAGTGGTGCCCGACGAGCGCACCAATTCGCTGATCGTGCTGGCGGGGCCGCTCCAGATGCGAACGATCAAAGAGTTGATCGTCAAGCTCGACATCCATCCGCCCAACGAGAACTCGCGCATCCATGTGTATCGGCTCAAGAACGCGATGGCGGGCGAAATAGTGCAGGTGCTCAACGGCCTGTTGGGAGGCGGCGGCGCGCCGTCAACGCTGTCGCCTGTAACCGGGCGCAACTCGCTCGGCCGCGGCGGCTCGGGTGGTATGGGCGGGGGGGGCATGGGCTCGATGAACTCCGGCTTCGGCGGCGGGATGGGTGGCAGCTTCGGCGGCGGGATGAGTGGCGGCTATGGCGGGATGGGCGGCAGCTTCGGCGGCTCGAGTGCGTCGTTTGGTGGTTCCAACTCCAGCTTCGGCGGCGGCTCGATGGGCGGGTCGATGGGCGGCGGCCGCGGCAGCACCAACCCTGGTGCGGTGACTGCGAGCAGCGGCGGCAGCGGCGGGAAATCCCCCGACTTTGAAAACCCGGTCACCGTGACCGCCGACCCGGCCACCAACTCGCTTATAGTCAGCGCCTCACCGCAGGACTATCAGACGCTGCATCGCGTCATCGACGAACTCGACGTGCCGCGCATTCAGGTCTTCGTCCAGGCGATCATTGTCGAGGTCAGCGCCGAGCGGACCCGCGACATCGGGGTCAACTTCCAGTCCGCCACCAATATCAGCGGCAGCACGATCGGTGTCGGGCAGCTCAACTTTGGCCAGCTCCAGACCGCGCTGGCCAATCCGCTAGGGCTGACCGGATTGGGCATCGGGTTGGCTTCCGGCAGCCAATGCACCATCTCGACCGCTTTGAGCGCCGCCTCGGGCGTCGCCTCGACCGTCACCGGCGGCACTTCCAGCACCACCACCACGGTGCCGTGCGACGTCGCGCTGATGACGGCGCTTGAGACTGACACCCATAGCAACGTGCTGTCCGCGCCGACCTTGCTCACGGCCGACAACGAAGAGGCGACGATCGTGGTTGGCCAGAACCTGCCGTTCGTCGGATCCGCGAGCGCGACCTCGGCCTTGTCGGGACAGATCTTCAATTCGGTCGACCGCCAGAACGTCGGCATCACGCTCGACATCATCCCGCAGGTGTCCGAGGGCGATTACGTGCGGCTCGACGTGTACGAGGAAGTCTCGAACGTGGTCGGCGGGACCACCAACCCGGTCACCAACCCGAACGGGCCGACCACCACGATCCGCTCGGCGTCGACCACGGTGATGGTCCAGGACCATCGCACCGCGGTTATCGGCGGCTTGCTCTCCAATGAGAGCGACATCCAGCGCTCGGCGGTCCCGTTCATCTCCGACATCCCGGTGATCGGCAATCTGTTCAGCGACAACGCCAGCGACAAAAAGAAATTGAACCTGCTGGTGTTCCTCACTCCGCACGTGGTCCGCACGCGCGCAGACCTGCGCTCGCTGGCGCTCGACGAGCGCAAAAAATACACCGAGTCGCTGGGCCGCAGAGAGCTGCACCAAATGCCGATGCAACAGTACAAGCAGCTCTACCAGCCGACGTTCAGCATTCCAGTCTCGCCCGCGCAGGATCTTAAAGACCGCGGCTCGACGATGGCACCGCCCGCAAGTGGCGGGGGCTTTGGCGGCGGCTTTGGGTCGATGCCGTCGAGCATGACGGCGCCATCCTCGCCTTCCTCGACGCCGTTCAATACGGAAGAGATCGGGCCGAGTTCCAAGGGCGGCGCGGTCAAGCCTGCGCCGTGGCTGACGGCGCCGACGGCGCCGTCGACCACAGCGCCGTCGACCATCGGCTCGACGGCGCCCGCCGTGCCCTCGGCCGCGCTTGCGGCCGGCGGCGCAGGCTCTCCTTAGCCAGCGCGCAGGCCGCGCGTAAGGAGCGGCGCCGCGCGAGCGGCGCCGCTGACGCATCGTGGGGGACGGGGCGGCGCTAGCGCCGCCCCGTCCCCCACGATGGCTTTTGTCATGGACGCGCCGCGTCGGGCGGCGCATGCGTGACGTATTCCAGAGCGGGAGCGGGCGCTTGCGCGCCCGCTCCCGCTCTGGAACGCTCGTGGGCGCGATGCCCCGCCAAACCGGTCCACTACGCGCGCGTCTGGAGTATGCCGCGATCGGCGCGCTCCTGGCGCCGCTCGGCGCGATGGAGCGCGAGCGCGCCATCAGAGCGGGGGCGCGCCTTGGCGCGCTCGCGATGCGGCTTGATCGCATCGACCGGCCGATCGCGATGCGCAACCTGGAGATCGCTTTTCCCGGGCTAAGCCGGGACGAGCGGCTGCAAATCCTGCGCGCCACCTATCAGAACTGGGGCCGGATGCTGGCCGAGTGGATGCATTTTTCCACACTAGGGCCGGACAATATCGAGCGCTTCGTTACCTACCGCGGGATGGAAAACTGGAAACGGGGAATCGAGCTGTCACGCGGCCGCGGCGGCCTCATCCTCACCGGCCACTTCGGCAACTGGGAGCTGATGATTCTGGCGCACTCGATCTACGGACATAAGGTCGCGATCGTTCATCGCCCGCTGCGCAACCCGCTCATTGACGCCGCCGTCTGCGCGGCGCGCAACCGTTTCGGCAACCAGGTCATTGCGCGCAAGGGGGCGGGACGCGAGGTGCTGCGCCTGCTGCGCCAGAACTGGGTGGTCGGAATGCCGCTCGATCTCGACGTGCGCAAGGGCGTATTCGTCGATTTCTTTTCGCTTAAGGCGTCGACCAGCGACGGGCTGGCGCGCCTGGCGATAGCGACCGGTGTGCCGGTGGTGCCCGTCTTCGCCGTGCGCGACGGTACCAGCGGCCGTCATTTTGTCGAATGCATGGAGCCGATCGAGACTATCCGCGGGGCCGATCGCGAAGAGTCAGTCCTGCTGAACACTCAGCGCTATACCAAAACGATCGAAGGCATGATCCGGCGCTATCCGGACCACTGGAATTGGATCCATCGGCGATGGAAAACCCGCCCCCCCGGCGAGCAGCGTTTCTACTGAGCGCGGCGCTATAGATTCGCCAACACCGCGCGTGTGAACTCGGTGGTGCTCGAACGTCCGCCCTGGTCGGGCGTCAGCACGCGGCCCTCGGCATACACCTTGCGCACGGCGCGCTCGAAGCGCTGCGATTCTCCGGCGAAGCCCAGGTACTCCAGCATCATCGCGGCCGAGAGCATCGTCGCGGTCGGATTGATGATGTTCTGTCCCACGATGTCGGGCGCGGTCCCGTGCACCGACTCGAAGTAGGCGTAATCGGCGCCGTAGCATCCGCTCGGTGCCAGGCCGAGACCGCCCAACGTGCCCGCCGCGGCGTCCGACATGATGTCGCCGTAAAGGTTCGGCATCACGACCACGTCGAGATCGTGAGGGCTCTGCACCACGCGGCGCGCAAAGTCGTCGATGATGAACTGTTCGTACGCGACGTCGGGATAGCCCGACGAGATGTCCTCGGCGATGCGGCGGAACAACTCGTCGGATTCGCGCAGCATGTTGTACTTCGAGGTGCAGGTGACCTTGCCCTTGCCGCCGGCCGCCTTGCGCTTGCGCGCGAGCTTGAACGCGAACTCCGCGATCCGCTTGCTGTTGCGCTCGGTTATGACCTTGATCGCGAACTTCCCCGGCATCGAGGTGTCCAGCGCCGCGCGCGCGATGCGGCTATGCAGCTTGAGCGGGGCTAAAGTCTCCAGCGGCCCCTCCAGGCCGAGATAAAGATCCTCGAGGTTCTCGCGCACAATTACGTAGTCGATACCCTCGGGATGTTTGAGCGGACTGCGCGCGCCCGGGATGTAACGCGCCGGGCGCACGTTGGCGTAAGTGTCCTTGCCCCAGCGCAGGTAGCCGATTCCCGCGGTCTTGCCCGAAGTCGAGCCGAACAGCGTGGAATCCGACGCGTCGATCGCCGCGCGCGCGTCGATCGCGGTTTTGCTTCGCACCCACTGCTCGCCGGGCGGGAACTCGACGTATTCGATATCCGGGCCGAGCGCTCGCAGGACTTCCATCGCCGCCCCGACCGTTTCCGGCGCGGCGTCGTCGCCGGGCAGCACCACGACCTTCTTGTTGGCCACGTTCGCTTGCGGCGCGGCGAATCAGCCGCCGTAGTTGAAGCCACACTCCTTGAGCGTAAGCCCCTCGGACTCGCGCTTGAGATGGCCCTCGGTGACTTCGCCGATCACCACGCTATGGTCGCCGAGCTCGTGGAAGCCGACCACTTTGCATTCGACCGCGGCCGGCGCCTCGCTGATGATCGGCGCGCCATTCTTCCCCGCTTCGAAAGCGTAGTTCCCGAACTTGCCGTCGACCGGCTCGACGTGTTTGAAAAACGCGGTGCCGATAGATTTCTGCCCCGTGCCGAGCATCGAGAGCGTGAAAATTTTCGACTCCTTGACCAGCGCATGCGCGGTCGAGTCGGCCTTGATCCCGACCACCACCAGCGGCGGCTTGAAGCTCGCCTGGGTGAGCCAGTTGACGGTCGCGACGGTCTGCTTGTCGCCCTGGCGCGCGCCCAACACGAACAGTCCGTAGGGGATCATCAGCAGCGCTTTCTTTTTTGCATTCTCGTCCATAGTTTTTTCGTCCTCCATCGCGGGCGCGCCCGCCCCGTAAGGCAGTGTGGCGCCCGGTCATGCTGTTTGTTTCGCGCAGCCACGCGCGGCTGCCGCTTCCGGGGATGCTTGGGTCGCGGCCCGTGCGCGATGCTATGATGGTTCGCCAACAAAGAGTGCATCAATGCCGCAGAACAAGTCAAAGACGCCCCGAATCACCGCGCTCAACGAAGTCGGCCGCTACGCCATCGGCGTGCGATGGGCCGACGGCCACGACAGCATCTATCCGCTGGAAAGCCTGCGCCGTGGATGCCCCTGCACGGCCTGCGGCGGCGCGATCGCGGGCGAGATTCCACCCGCGAGCCAGCGTCTTTCGCAGCTATCGCGCCTGGGCGAGCAGGGCGTGTTCCTGGGCTGGGTCGACGGCCACGAGACGCTCTATACCACGCCCCAGTTGCGCGCGACCTGCCGCTGCGCGCATTGCGTGGCCGAGCCGGAAAAGCCCATCACCGGCTGACGCGCCGCAGCGAATCGAACAAGGCCGGGAACGAGGTTCGCGGATGAGGACGTCGTTGAAGGTGATACTGCTGGCGGTCCTCGTGGGGTTGATGGCCGGTTGGTGCGGCGCGGCACGCCAGGTCAACGCTGCAGGAGAGGTTGCAAGTGCCGCAGTGGCGGTGGCCGGCAACGATTTTGGCTTTCGTCTGCTTCGTACGCTGAACGCGAAAGGCGCTGCGGTTAACGTTATCGTCTCACCGCTCAGCGTCTCCCAGGCCCTGATGATGACTTATAACGGAGCGCGAGGAAGCACGGCGGCGGCGATGGCGCGGACGCTGGGGATCGTAGCGATCGACGTTTCACAGCTCAGCGCTTCAAACCGCCAGCTACTTGAAGCGCTGCACAAGGCCGATTCCAGTACGCGGCTCGAAATCGCCAATGCGCTGTGGCTGCGAGAGGGCCTCGAGATCAACCCGGAGTTCGTCGCTCTGAACAAGGACTACTACGGCGCCGACGTGCTCAGCCTTGATTTCGCGGGTGACCCGCAGCACGCCGCCGAGATCATCAACGCGTGGGTAAGCCGGAATACGCAGGGCAAGATTCCATCAATCGTTGACCGTCTCGGATACGACACGGCGCTCGTGCTTACAGACGCGGTCTATTTCAAGGGCCGTTGGAGTCACGTATTTGACCCGCACGAGAGCAAGCCTCGTGCGTTCCTTGGAGCGGACGGGAAGCCGGCGACGACGCCGATGATGGAGCAGCAAGGAGTTTATTCATACCTCGAAACCAAAGATTTTCAGGGGATTTGCTTGCCCTACGGGAATCGGCAGTTCGCGATGTACGTATTTCTGCCGCGCGCAAAGAACGGCCTGAAAAAGCTCCTCAAGTCTTTCGATCAGCCACACTGGACCGAATGGATGGAGAAGTTCGCGAGCAGAAGCGGCACAATCGTGTTGCCGAAGTTCGAGCTTCGTTACGGAGGGACGCTCAACGCCGCGCTCGAGGCAATGGGGATGGGGGTGGCCTTCAACGAGAAGGCCGATTTTTCAGGAATTGTGCCGTCGAGGTCGATCCGCATCAGCGACGTTGAACACAAGACTTACGTGAAAGTCGACGAGCAAGGTACCGAGGCTGCCGCGGCGACCGCAGTGATCATGATCCCGGAGTCGGCATTTGGAGTTCTCGGGGCGTCATTCAATATGATCGTCGATCACCCCTTCGTGTTTGCAATCGCCGAGCGTGGCACCGGCGCGATATTGTTCGTTGGAACGGTGGTCGATCCTAACCGCCGCCAGTGATTGTGACGCGGGCGGCTAGCGGCGGAGGCCGCCCGAGGCCGCCTTGCGTGGAGCCGGCGGCTCCTCTTCGGGTGCGAGTTCGGGCGCGAGCGCCGGCGGCACGACGCGCGGGCTCGCGATTCGCCGCCCCACCAGCTCGAACAGCGCGGGCAGTACCACCAGCGTCGCGACCAGCATCAGCGTGACGCCCAGGCTCAGCACCCACCCCAGGCTCGAGATGCCGCGATGCTCGGCCGGAATCAGCGCGGCGAAGCCCGCGATCGTGGTGAGCGAGCAGATGGTCACCGACTTGCCCACCGCTTTGGTGAGGATCAGCGCCGATTTGTTGCGCTCCTCGCGCCAGCGATAGAGCATGTTGACGCCGTTGTCGATGCCGGTGCCGATCAGGATCGGGACCGCGAACAGGTTGGCCAGGTTGAATTCCCAGCCCATCCAGCCCATCGCTTCGAGCATCCAGATGCCGCCGAACAAGAGCGGCACCGTCGCGAGCGCCGTATCGCGCAGGTTGCGGAAATCGGCGAAGACGAAAACGAACACCGCAATCAGCGCCAGCACGGCGGCGTGCTCGTAGCCGCGGCGCATCACGGTAGCGATGTTGTAGGTTTGTACCGGCGGGCCGGTCACGTCTTCGTCGACCGTCTTGAGCGCGCCGATGAAGCGGCTCAGCGCCGCATCCTCCCACACGTCGCCGCGCGGATAGATCTGGACCAGGAAGCGTCCGCCCTTGCCGATGAAACGGTCGCGCACGACCTTGGGCAGGTTGGCGGCCGTCACCATGGTGGGTTTGAGATCGTGCTCGAGTTCGGCCAGGCGAGCGCGCAGGTCGGCGTTGGTGCTGACCTCGTAGTCCGCAAACGCCGTCGGGTTGCTCTTGAGCCGGGCAAGCGCGGCCTGCGTCAGGGCCGCGGTTTTAGCCAGTGCGCCCGAACCGTCGGTGGACGCCATCAACGTCAGCCGCCCTGCCAACTGCTCGAGTTCCCGCGCGAGCCGCGCGGCGTCGCCTGGATGATGAAGCGACGCCATTTTGACCGGCGCGAGCATCGCGCTCAGCGCGTGCAGCGTCTTGAGCTTGGCCGCCTGGTCGTTCGGGATATAGGTCGAGATGGTCTCGACGTCTGAGACCTCGGGCAGCTTGCGAAAGTCCGCCGCACGCGCGTCGCCCGCTTCCATCGAGGGCGCCAGCGAGACCGCGAACCACGACGAGCGTCCCGAATCCTTGAGCAGCAGGTTTTCGAACCTGACGGCCTCGGTCTGCTCGGCCTGCAGCTTGAGCAGGTTCTGGTCGAAATGGACCCTGCCGGTCAGCAGCAGGGCGCCGGCGGTGAGCGCCACCGCGCTCACGACGATCAACGCCGGGCGGCGAAAGGCCGCCTCGAGGATCGAGGCGCGCGCCTGCGGCGCAAGCTGCGGCCGGGCGCGGATGGGGCGATGGCGGTCGCGCAGCACCACCAATGCGGGAAAAACCAGCAGCGCCGAGACCAGGCATAGGAACAGTCCCGCGGCCGAGACGATCCCGAGCTCCGCGATCCCGCGAAAGTCGGTGAATACAGGGGTGAGGAAGGCGAGCGCCATGATACAGGCCGAGGCGAACACGCCCGTGCCCGTGTTGACTACCGCCAGTTCGACGGCTTGCGCCGACGTCGCGCCCTGGCGGCGCGACTCGTCGTAACGCGCCATCAGATGGATCGGAAAGTTAATCCCGATTCCGGCCAGCACGCTGGTGAAGACCGCCGAGAGTAGATTGAGATGGCCGATGACCAGCGTGGTGAAGCCGAACGACCAGGCCACGCCGACCAACAGCGCCAGCACCGCAAACATCGGCTCGACCACCGCAGTGAAGGGGATCACCAGCAGCAGCACGTTGCTGACGATCGCGATCAGCGAGGCCAGCGCGATGTCGTGCGCGGTGGTGGTTTCCTCGGCATGCGCCAGCGCCGGGCTGCCGGTCATCCCGGCCATTACGCCAGGAAACGAAGCGCGTACCGCGTTGAGATCGTTCTGGATCGCCTCGGTCGGATCGGGGCCGTCCTTGACCCCGTCGCCCGGCGCGACCTGGAGCAGCAGGTATTTGCCGTTATCCGAAACCAGGTAGCCGTGACCTTGCGCGCTGTCCTGTCCGCCCGCCTGCAACATCGATTGCCAGGGCGAGACGTACCTGGCCCCGCCGGCGTCGGCGAGCATCCCGCTCAGCACCATGTCGATCGCGCCGAGATCGAACGCACCAGGCGCGGCCGGCGCGGCTGACGCGCCGGGCAACGCACTTTGATGTGCCGCGGCGGCCGCGCGACGCGTCTGGCGGGGCGTCGCGCGTATCGATACCGGGGGTCGACCTTTCATCCGGCCCTGCATTTGGGCGGGCATTTGAGCCTGCATCTGGCGGTCGATTCCCGCATTGACCATCGCGAAAAAGCCGGCGAGGCTGGGGTCGGCCGCGTACCCGCCGAGCATCGGAAAGGCGGCGCGAAGCTTTTGCGCCAACGCGTCGAGGTCGGCGGTCGTCATGTAAAGCATCGCGCGGTCGGCGAACGCTCCAGCGTCGATTTTGTAGAAGACGGTTTTGACGTTGGCGTGGTCGGCGTTGAGCCGCGCCGCCAGCACGTCGGCAAAATGCTCGGCCCGCGCGGGATCGGGTGCCGCGCGCACCACGATAATCAGTCCGTCAAGATCGGGGAACTCGCGGGTGTAGTCGAGGTAGTCGCGTGAGGCGCGACCGTTGGGCGTGATCAGGTCGTCCTGGCCAGTATGAAACTCCAGGCGCGCCTTGGTGTACATCACCGAGGCCACGGAAAGCACAGCGGCGCAGATCAACACCAGGTAGGGCCGTTTGATGCTGAACCCAGCGATCGCGCGAAAAATTCGGTACCGCAAGCTCAAGAAATTCTCCCGCCGCATGGAAAATCCGGCAAGTCTTGCAAGCCCGGCAAATATGGCAAGTTCGGCAAGTTCGGGAGACGGGTAGCAGGTTGCACTCCGGCGCGCGGCGCGAGCCGGCGTCCCTCGTGTGCTGCCAATTTTGGCTTGGCCGACCCGCTACGTCGCGTCAGCGCCTGAGCAGATGCTCCCGCAGCGCGCTCAGATGCTTTGCCGCCTCTTCCCGCACCACCGCCTCATTTTCCGGTTCGCCGCCGCCGACCAACGCCGAAACCGCGGCGACCGAAACCAGCATCAACGCCAACGTGAGCTTCCATGCCATGGTGTCTTTTCCTGCGCCCTCATCTGAGGGTCTTCGACCAGAAACGCTATCAGGTTTAGCTCGGCGAGACGATAGCGAAAAACGTCGCCAACGTGACGGTCGGCGTCGAACCGGTCGCGGTTTCGAAGATCATTTTTGCCGATCAAACGACCTTGGACGATTCCGCGCCGACCGCGAGCGAGTAACGGTTGCCGTCAGCGGTCAGCCGCAGCGGCGCGTCGAACGCCTGGCTCAGTGTCGCCGAGGTCATCACGCTCGCTCGCGAGCCGGCGGCGAGCACCTTTCCCCCGCGCAGCACGAGGACATGGGAGAAGCCGGCCACGATTTCCTCGACGTGATGGGTGACCAGGACCAGGGTGGGAGCCTTGGGGCGGCCGAGGAGCCGCTCGATGAAGGCCAGGAAGTGCTCGCGCGCGACCGGGTCGAGTCCGGCGCACGGTTCGTCGAGCACCAGGAGCTGCGGATCGGCCATCAGCGCGCGCCCGATCAGCACCCGCTGGCGCTCGCCCTGGGAAAGGAAGCGCCACGGGCGCTCGCTCAGGTACTCGGCTTCGACCTCGCGCAGAATTTCGGCGGCGCGTCTCGAGTCGGCCTCGCCGACCTCGCCCCACATCCCAATCATCGCGCGCCGTCCGCTGGCCACCGCGTTGAGCGCGTTCTCGTGTGGCGGCATCAACTGGCGGATTGACGAGCTGACCAGTCCGATCCGGGTGCGCAATTCGCGCCAGTCGGCGCGACCGTAGGTCTCGCCCAGCACGCTTATCGTCCCGGCGGTGGGCGCGAGGTAGCCGGTGAGCACGCTCAGGAGCGAGGTCTTGCCCGAACCGTTGGCGCCCAGGATGACCCAATGCTGGCCTTTGTCCACGCGCCAGTCGACCGCGTCGAGGATGAGCGCGTCGCGGTCGACGCGGAGGCCCGTGACCTCGATGATTGGGCGATTGTTTTCGTCGGTGGTGTATGAGGTTTCGCGCAGCATCGCTTGAGGGCCGGATCAATCCGGCTCGCGGGGAAAACTCTAATGGATCGCGGACGCGACTGACAGACCAAGTGCCGTAGTTGTATGCCTGCGACGGGGGCGACTAGAATTGAAGCAGTGAGGGACCGGCGCTACAGGTCCCAAGCAAAGTATGCCAAGGGACTCGTTCAACCGCGAAATCGATTACCTGCGTATTTCGGTCATCGACAACTGCAACCTCCGATGCGTTTACTGCATGCCGCTCGAGGGGCTGCGCTTCCTGCCCCGCGACGAGCTGCTGACGCCGTCCGAAATCGAGCTGGTGGTGCGTGCCGCTGTCAGCGTCGGCTTTCGCAAGTTTCGCCTCACCGGCGGCGAGCCGACGCTGCGCGCCGACCTGCTCGAGATCGTCGAGCGGCTCGCGGCGGTGCCCGGAATGGGCGACCTCGCGCTCACCACCAACGCGCTGCTACTGCCGAAGCTCGCCGCACCGCTCAAGGCGGCCGGGCTCAAGCGCATCAACGTCCATCTCGACAGCCTCAATCCGATTACCGTCGAGCGCCAGATGCGATGGGGCAGTTTCGCGCGAGTGTGGGAGGGCATCATGGCGGCCGAGGCGGCTGGCCTGGTGCCGATTAAGCTCAATGCGGTGGTGGCGGCCGGCTACAACGAAGAGGACGTGGTCGCGCTTGCCGCGCTGACGATCGAACGCGACTGGCACGTGCGGTTCATCGAACTGATGCCGCTTGGGGGCGGCGAGTGCGCGACGCTTTCGATCAAGCGCTACGTCTCGAATATCGAGACGCGGCGGCGGATCGAAGTTGCGCTCGGCCCGCTGATGGAGCTCGAGTCGAGCAATCCTTCCGACGAGGCGCGCAACTACACGTTGCCGAACGCGGGCGGCGTGGTCGGTTTCATCAGCCCGGTGAGCGAGCCCTACTGCGGGACCTGCAACCGGATGCGCCTGACGGCCGACGGCAAGTTCCATCTGTGCCTGCTCAACGACGACGAGATGGACGTGCGCAAGGCCATTCGCTCGGGCGGCGGGATGGAAGCGGTGGCGCGCATCCTAATACGCGCGGTCGAGCTCAAACCGACCGGCCATCACCTGCTGGAGGGGCGCTCCACGCGGGAGCGCTCGATGTACCAGATCGGCGGCTGACGCGCGGCCAGTTCGAGTCCGACTAATATTCGTTCCGCAGCTGAGATAGCGTAGTAATTGAAGCGTGCCGCTACGCGATGTTCTAACGCCCAAGCCCCGGGTGCTGTTCGTCGGGATCAATCCCAGTTTGCGCTCTGAAGCGGTCGGCCATCACTTCGCCAGCCCCGGCAATCCATTCTGGCGGCTGTTGTACGCAGCCCGGCTCGTCCCGGTCGAACTTACCCATACGGAAGACCATCGCCTCGCCGAATTCGGCCTCGCGCTGACCAACCTCTGCCCCCGCGCGACGCGAGCCGCCGCCGAGTTGAGTCGCGAGGAGATCGAGCGCGGCAAGCGAACACTGACGGTCAAGGTCCGGCGCCTGCGGCCCGAAGTGGTCGCCTTCGTCGGCATCACCATCTACCGCGATTTTTTCGGCAAGGCTGCGCTAAGGGCTGCCGCCAGACCGTTTGTCCAGAACGCGAGCGCCGGCGAGACGGCGAGCGCCAGCGACACGGCGCGTGCCGGAGCGGGCGCCAAGCCCGAGCTGATTTGCGGGGCCGAAGTCTTCGTGCTGCCCAATCCGAGCGGCCTCAACGCGAGCTTCCCGGGCTTCAAGCACAAGCTGGTATGGTTCGAGCGGCTGCGCGAGTTTATCGACTCCATGCCACGCTGATCTTCTCGAATGTGACCGCGGCGCGCCATGCACCTATCTGTTTCCAGCGGGCGCAATGCATCCCCGATCGTTTGGCCCGCGCGGACACAGTTTGAGCCCCCACCTTGTGCTCGACGCTTTGCCGCGGAGTGAGCCTCCCGGCAATTTATCTTTGAGCGCCGGGCGGTTTTGCTCAATTCGAACTGGATAGGCGGGTTCTCTACGGCGACGGGCACGGTTGATGCTGTGACACGAATAGGCCGCGGGTCTAACCCCAAAACAGTAAGAAAGGCCGTAGGGAGCACACCAGATGAAATTCGGCATGCTCCATCTTTTCGAGAACCCAATCGAGAAAACGGAACATCAGGTCGTCAACGAGCAACTCGATTTGATGCGCGCCGCGGAGGACCTTGGCTTCGATTCGGTCTGGCCGGCGGAGCATCACTTCACCGAGTATGGCTACTGCGCCTCGCCCGCGGTCACGCTCGCAGCGATCGCCGCCGTGACCAAGCGGATTCGCCTGGGCACTGGCGTGGTGGTGTTGCCGTTTCACAATCCGATCCGTGTCGCCGAGGACTTCGCGATGCTCGATCTGATGAGCGACGGGCGCGTCGACTTCGGCGTGGGCCGCGGCTATCAGCCGGTCGAGTACCGGGGCTTCCAGGTTGATCAGGAAAAATCGCGCGGCATCTTCCATGAGGCGCTCGAGGTGATCATCCAGGCGTGGACCCAGGAGCGGGTCAATTTCAAGGGCGTCCACTTCAACATCGTGGACCAGCCCGTGCGCCCCAAGCCGCTCCAGAAGCCCCATCCGCCGATTTGGGTCGCCGGGATCACCGATGCCACCTTCGCGCTGGTCGGAAAGCTGGGCTGCAACCTGCTGTGCGCGCCGGTGTTTGGTTTCCAGGGCAAGAGCGCGGAGAAGCTGCTCGAAGATTATCGGGCGGCGTTGCGCGAAGGGGGCCATGACCCGGTGAGCAAGGAAATCGCCGCCCTCACGATGGTTTATTGCGGCGAGACCACCGAGCAGGCGCGGCGCGATTTCGGCGACCGCGTGATGTGGTACTACCGCACGATCGCCAAGTATGTCGCACCACCGTCAGGCGAGCAGCCGGTCAAGAGCTACGAGCTTTACGCCAAGACGCGCGAGCTGGCTGAGACGATTACCTGGGACAAGCTGCTGGAGGCGGGCGCGGTCATCTGCGGCGATCGCGATCACTGTATCGAGCAACTGGATAAGATCGAAAAGGCTTATGGGGTGACGCAGATACTGTGCTGGACGCGCCTGGGCGGGCTCGACAGTCGCAAGGTCACCCGGAGCATGGAGCTGATGCAGAAGTACGTGATGCCGCATTTCCAGCGCGGTGAGAAACGGGCAGCCTGAACGCGCAAGCTCTTGCGCACGGGCATCCGGCGCGTGCCACGGAGTAAAGGATGAGAGGGGCGGGCGATGGCGCCTGCCCCTCTCTTATCTGACTCATCTGACCGCAGGGCGCCGCCCGCTACCGGCTTCCAGGATCTTGCCCTGACGCCCAGATATGCCTAGTTTAAGTGAACGTGGTTGCATTAGAGCAACACGAGAAAGCAGATCTGCCACACTTTGACCACTTAAGTTTACCTTAAATTCTCTTTATTAGGCTATTATGGGATAATGTTCCACAATGGCACAGCAATTGCTCATGCTTAGCTGAGTCTGGCGAAACTTTGCGTCAAATTCTTGCGACTGAATGGAGAACGGCCAAGGCTGAGGTGAGGGATTTGCATCGAATTGCTGAAGTGATGGAGCGTCTGGTTTTGACCGCGGGTGCGTATCGGACCGATGGCAACTGGCTTGACCTGGGCCTGATGGGCCGCGCCAGCGAAGTCGGCGAGATGGTTGTCAAGTCGGACGGGATGGCGCGTCTGATGCGGTTGCTCGCGCGCTTGAGCGCCCATCGCACGACCGTTTTGATCCATGGTGAGTCGGGGACCGGCAAGGAACTGGTGGCGCGCGCGGTATGGAACCTGCGCCCGGAGCCGCGCGGGCCCTTCATCACGTTTAATTGTTCCAACCTGGTCGAAACGCTGGCCGAATCCCAGCTCTTCGGCCACGTCAAGGGTGCCTTCACCGACGCGCGCGAGGATTCGCAAGGCTATTTCCGGGCGGCCGAGGGGGGAGTGCTGCTCCTCGACGAGGTCGGCGAGATGCCGATCGGCCTGCAGGCCAAGCTGCTGCGCGCGGTCGAATACCATGAGGTCCAGCCGATCGGCTCGACCCGCACCCACAAGGTCGGTGTTCAGATCGTGGCGGCGACCAATCGCGACCTGCGCAAGGCCGTGGAAGAGGGGCGCTTTCGCCCCGACCTGTTTTACCGGCTCAACGTGGCGTCCGTGGTGGTGCCTCCGCTGCGCGAGCGGCTCGAGGCGATCGACGCGCTGGTGAGCCTTTTCGTCGAGCGCTGCAATCGCGAATTCGGCACCAGCGTCAGGTTCATCTCGCGCCGCGCGATGGAGCGTCTGCTCGCCTACGGATGGCCGGGAAATGTGCGGGAGCTGGAGCATGCGATCCGCTGCGCGCTGCTGCTCAGCGATTCCGACCGTATCGATCTCGAGAATCTCCCAGGCGACGTTCTGGCCGCTCGGTTGCCCTCCAGGCGCGTCGCCGAGACGTCCGCGTCCGACTATTCGCAATCGGTCGCGGTTGGCCCACAACCTGTCGCGGCCGCGTCGGCGCCCCTCTCTGAGCCGGTTCGTTCCACACCCGCTTCGCTACGTGAGCTCACCCGCGACGCGCTGGTGAGTGCGCTCAGCCACGCCCGCGGCAATCGGCAGCGCGCCGCGCGGATTCTGGGCGTCTCGCGCACCACGCTCTACCGGATGCTCATGCGCTACGGTCTCGAGGGCTTCGGGCGCGAGGATGACCGAGTGGATGACCGCGAGAATAACTGTGACGGCTTCGAGCTCCGCCGGGCCGGCCTCAGGCTGGTGAAAGCGTAACCAGCGTAACCAGGGAATGGGTAGGGTGGACCGACCGCCCGATACAGCGACCGGAACGATCAGCCGGAACAATCAAAATGCGTCTTGCGCTCTGTGGGGCTTTACTCGACGCGGCGCGCGGAATCTAATCCGATCGGGCGGCTGCGGCCCCGCAGGCAGCGGCAACTACGGGCAAGTACTTCCGCCAGGAGCAAAGGAAGATGTCCGATTTCGGATTCACCCACGTCGCGTTGAGCGTCCGCAATCTCACCGAGAGTATCGCGTTCTATACCAAGTACGCGCGCATGCGGCTGGTGCATCAGCGCGTCGACGCCGACGCCGGAATTGCCGTGGCGTGGATGACCGACGGCACCCGACCCTTCGTGATCGTGCTGGCCGAATGGCGCGAGCAGCGCGATCTGCCGCTCGGCCCGTTCGGCCATCTGGGCGTCGGATGCGAAAGCCGCGAAGAAGTCGACCGGCGATGTGCCGAGGCGCGCGCCGAGGGACGGCTCCGCAGCGGCCCCACCGACACGGGCTATCCGGTCGGCTACTGGGCCTATATCGCGGATCCCGACGGCAACAACCTCGAGGTTTCCTACGGCCAGGATGTCGGCCTTACGGTGGAGCGCTCGCAGCCGAACCCGGCCCCCAAATCCGCCGGGTGAGGATCGTCAGTAGCCGCTGGGCGGGGGTTCCATGTTTTGAGCGGGCGGCAGCCCGGGGCGTGGAACGTCGGAACCGGCGGGAATCTCGGTTTGCTCATGGGTTTGCGACGGTATGACCACCGCGGGCGCCAGGGGCTCCCCGTTGGGCCCTGCTCCCCTCACCGGGGGACTGACCACCGGCGTGACGGCGATAGGCTGGGGCGCTCCTCCGAGATTCGGCAGGTAGGCCGTCGCCGGCGCTGGACTCTTAACGATCCCCTCGCCGATTTCCTGCCACTCGAACAGGCGCCACACATTGTAAGGGCCGGGCGAGTGCACCTGGCCGAGGTTTACCGGGCTTTGCTCGACTACCACTCCGGGCGCGATCACGGCGCCATGCATGCCGCGCAGATCATAAACGCCCCGCGGCAGCATCGCCGAAAACGCGCCGTTGGCGTCGGTTCGCATGGCATAGATGTTCCCGCTGAGCCGGTTCTGGAAATGCAGGTCATGGCCCGCCGGCGACCCCGCCTCCGAGGCGGCCAGGACTCCCGTCACCATCGTGGACATCTGCATGGCGGCGGCCTCCGGCGAGGCCATCGCCGGCACCGCGCGCCTGGCGAGCTCGGACGGCTCGCCGGTATGCTCCACCGCATTGGCCGCCCCGGCGCCGAGCGCGAGCGTTACCGCCAGCGCTATGGTGACGAACGCGGTCATGACCGCGAGGTTGGCCGACGGCATCGCCGACGCAGCTGCCGCAAGTTTCGCCGTAATCCTGGTCGCGATCGTTTTCGGCCAGCGCATCTTCGTATCGCTCATCGGTCTCGTCCTCAAGCTTTGCCCCAGGCGGGCCCGAACTCTGCCTGAAATTGTCCCGTCATTTGTGCCATTTGCCATTTGCGCACCATGCGTGCGCCATTTGATGGAATATAGGTCCAGAGCCTATGCTGAATCAAAGCCGGGCACAGGAAAAGCGCATCGGGAGGGGTAATCCGCAGGATGAAAAAGCTAACTTTTTATCACAACCCTGGATGAGGGAATTCACGCGGCGCGCTGGAGTTGCTGCGCGCCCGAGGTGTCGAGTTCGACACCGTCGAGTATCTTAAGACTCCCCTCGACCGCACGACGCTCGAGAGCATCGTCGTGATGCTCGATACTCCGCCGGCCGAACTGGTGCGCAAGGATCGCCGTTTCGAGGAACTGGGGCTGAAGGCCGCGAACTACGTCACGGCCGAGGACGTGGTCGCGCTGTTGCTGAAGCATCCGGAGCTGATGCAGCGTCCGGTGATCGTCAAGGGCGGCAAGGCAGTGATCGCTCGCCCACCCGAGCGGCTGCTGCCGCTGCTTGAAGTGAAGTGAGCGGTCGCGAAGCTTATCGATTAGGACGGTTTGCCGGCGGCGGCCGCCGTGTATCGCGCCTGGGCGCCCGGAGCGACCTTGGTCACCCGGCCGCTGCGGATGCATCGCGTGCAGACCAGGATTCGCTTGACTCCGCCGCCAGCCGCCGAGCGCACTTCCTGAAGATTGGGTTGCCATCGGCGCTTGGTCTTATTGTTGGCGTGGCTTACGTTATTGCCGACCGAGGGGCGTTTTCCGCAAAAGGCACAGGTTCGCATCTGTTGTTCCGCTTGATTGGTCTTTGACTGGCGCTCGATTCGCGCTTGATTAGCGATCGATAAAACCGATTAAACTGGCTGATTGGATTTGAGTCGAGGATTCACCATATCCGCTTGGGCGGCCTGATAAAAGAGGCCGCCGCTCAAAGGATGGCGAGCACCATCCCTGAGCCGGGCATATCCCCAAGCATACCCCCAAAATCCCCCAAGGAGGGCATCCCACGATGGCTGTGCTGTTGGACGGCAAGGTTGCGCTGATTACTGGCGCGGGCTCGGGTATCGGGCGCGCGACGTCGCTTATTTTCGCGCGCGAGGGCGCGAGACTGGTGCTCGCGGATATCGTCGCGGAGGGCGGCGAAGAAACGCTCCGGATGGTCAAGCAGGTGGGCGCCGAGGCGATTTTCGTGCGCACCGACGTCTCCAAACTGACCGAGGTCGAGGCGTTGGTCGCCAAGGTCATCTCGACCTGGGGCCGGATCGATTGCGCATTCAACAATGCCGGGATCGACGGCAAGATGGCCAAGCTGGCCGAATGCACCGAGGAAACCTGGAACCGCACCATCGCGATCAACCTGACCGGCGTTTTCTTCTGTATGAAGGCCGAAATTCCGCACATGCTGCGCCAGGGCGGCGGCGCGATCGTCAACACCGCCTCGGTCGCCGGGCTTACGGGCTCGCCGGGGCTTCCGGCCTACGTGGCGAGCAAGCACGGTGTGGTCGGTCTGACGCGGGCGGCAGCGATCGAGTACGGCCGCGAAAAAATCCGGGTAAATTGCGTATGTCCGGGGCCGATCCATACGCCGATGCTTGGTCGCCTGCTGACCGGCCGCCCCGAGATGGAACAGCGCTTCGCCTCCGCCGAACCGCTCAAGCGCCTGGGCGAGCCGGCCGAAATCGGCGAGGCGGTCGCCTGGCTGTGCTCGGACGCGGCGTCCTACGTTACCGGCCACGCGATGCCGGTCGACGGGGGATACATGGCGAAGTGACGGCGGCGCCGCGCTTGAGTCGGCCGCGCAAACATTCCATTCTTTTGCCATGCTTTTGCCATCGGTTAGCGATCTCGTCGGAGGATGGGGCCTGAGATGGCGGAGCGGCTGATCCATATTCTCCCCGAGCAGGTCGCCAGCCAGATTGCGGCGGGCGAGGTTGTCGAGCGGCCGGCCTCGGCGCTCAAGGAGCTGGTCGAGAACTCGCTCGACGCCGGCGCCAAGACGATAAGCGTCGAGATCGAGCGCGGCGGCGCCGGGCTTATCGCGGTCGGCGACGACGGCTGCGGGATGGGCCGCGAGGATGCGATCGTCTCGCTGCGCCGTCATGCGACCTCCAAGATTCGCGACGCCAGCGACCTCTCGGCGATTCGCACGATGGGCTTTCGCGGCGAGGCGCTGGCCTCTATCGCCAGCGTCGCGCGGATGCGGATGGTCACGCGGCGGGCTGCCGATCTCGCAGGAGTGGAAATCGTCGCCGAGGGCGGCGAGATCGCGACCACGCGCGAATGCGCCGCCGCGACCGGCACCCGAATCGAGGTGCGCGAGCTTTTTTTCAACACCCCGGCGCGGCTCAAGTTCCTCAAGACCGTCGCCACCGAGCAGGGCGCGGCGGCCGAGGTGATCGCGCGCCTGGCGATCGCCCATTGGCGCGTCGCCTTCAAACTCGCCGCCGACGGCCGGCTCGTCTACGACCTTGCGCGCGCGGCCTCGGTGCTCGAGCGGATGCGCCAGCTTTATGGATCGAAGGTCGCGTCGCGGATGCTGCCCTTCGATTCCCAGCGCGCCGGCGCGCGGGTCTTCGGGCTCGCCAGCATGAGCCAGGATTCCTATCCGACTCCGCGCATGGTCTTCACTTTCGTCAACCGGCGCGCGGTGCGCGACCGCGTGCTCCAGCGCGCGGTCACCCAGGCCTACGACACGCTCATCCCGCGCGGGCGCTATCCGGCGGTCGCCATGTTCGTCGAGATGCGCCCCGAGGATGTCGACGTCAACGTTCATCCGATGAAGACTGAGGTACGCTTTCGCAACTCGGGTGCGGTTTTCGAGGCGGTCTACCACGCGCTGCGCGAGCGGCTCGCCGATCAGACGATCAACGTCCCGGCGACCAACGTCGCGGGGGCCGCCGCGCCGCAGCGTCCCGAGTCGATCGGCGCGCCGACGCTACATTCAGAAGCGCCCTCGGGCACCGCACGGGCGCTCCGCCTGGTGCCCGACGCGCCGGCTGTCGCGCGCGCCGAGCAACGCGCGCTTGGTTTGGGATGGGGTTCGAGCACGGCAACCGAGGTCGCGGCGCTCTACGACGCGGCGGCCGGCGATTCCGCGGCGCCGGCAATCCCGGCAACTCCAACGATAAATGGCGGCGGCGGCGCGCAGGTCGTACCGCTTGGCCATCCCGGCGAGAAGCGGATCCCGATGTACTCGCGCCTGCGCGTCATCGGGCAGCTCTTCGCCGGCTACATCGCGCTCGAGGGCGAGGACGGCCTCATCCTGGTCGACCAGCACGCGGCGCACGAGCGGGTCACCTTCGAAAAGCTGCGCGCCGAGCTGCGCGCCGGCGGCATCCGGGTACAGGCGGTGCTCACGCCCGTGCCGATCGAGCTCAACCCGGCCCGCGCCCCCCAAGTCCATCAGGCGTTGAGCGAGTTTCGTGCGATGGGCTTCGATCTCGAGCCATTCGGACAGGCGACGCTGTTGCTCAAAGGCGCACCCGCGGTCTTCGGCGCCGACGGTGGTGCGCGGCTGCTGGCCGAGATGATCGACGCGATGGGTGAGGACGGTTTCCGGCCCGGAGGTGCGACGGCGTTCGAGGACTTGCTCAAACAACTCGCCTGCCACGGCTCGGTGCGGGTGGGTCGCATGCTCAAGGAGCCGGAAATCTCGGCACTGCTTGAAGAACTCGACCGCACCGAGTTCAAGACCAATTGCCCGCATGGGCGCCCGGTCCATATCCAGTGGAACCGCGGGCTTATCGAGCGGATGTTCCGCCGGTAGGCGATGAACCACGCGGCGACAGTTATCAGCGCGGCGGCGATCGACGACGGCCACGCGGACTCGCGGGCGAAACTTGTGGCGGACGCGATCCGGGTCGGCTTCATCGTGGGGCCGACCGGCGTAGGCAAATCAGCCGCAGCGATGGCGCTCGCCGAGCGCCTCAACGCGGAAATCGTCAACGCCGACTCGCGCCAGGTCTACCGCGGGATGAATATCGGCACGGCCAAGCCGAGCGCCGAGGATCGCCGCCGTGTGCCGCATCACCTGCTCGACGTCCGCGCGATCGACGAACCGCTCGACGTGGCGGAGTTCTTAAGGCTCGCGCGCGCGGCGATTGCGGAAGTCGCGTCGCGCGGCCGCAGCGTGATGGTGGTTGGAGGCAGCGGCTTTTATCTACGCGTGTTGCGCGGCGGAATCTTCGCCGGGCCGGCCGCGGCGCCCGAGGTGCGTTGCGAGCTCGAGGCGCTCGCCGCCCGGCACGGGGTGGAATATCTGCACGCGCGCCTGGCCGAGGTCGACGCGCCGTCAGCCGAGCGCATCGGCCATCGCGACCTTTATCGGATCGTGCGCGCGCTCGAGGTCTTCCGGTTGACGGGCCAGCCGATGAGCGCCCATCAGCAAAGCCATCGCTTCGCCGCGCGCGAGTATGAGACGCTGACGGTCGGCCTCGCGATGGAGCGCAGGCGCCTGTACGAGTCGATCAATCGGCGCTTCGACGAGATGGTCGAGCGCGGACTGGAGAATGAAGTGCGCGCGCTGCTCGCGGCCGGATGCAATCCCGGGGAGGCTCCCCTGCGTACCGTCGGCTATCGGCAAATTGCCGCCGCCGTGCGCGGCGAGATGACGCTGGGCGAGGCAATCGAGCTCGCCAAGCGCGACACCCGCCGGCTCGCCAAGCGCCAGCTCACCTGGTTTCGCGCCGATCCGGAGATCGTGTGGGTTGACGCGGAGCGCGGGCTTCAGGAAGCTTTCAGCATGCTGGGTGCATTTTTCGCGCGCCCGCGGGCGGCGAGCCGCTGAACAGGTCATCCTTGATTATGGCAACTTCGATCCGTACCCAGACGCGCGCTGCGAATTCTCGCGGGAGCAATATCGCCGCCGACGCCAAGGATTCGTCCGCCGCAGGCGCGCCCCCGACGGCTGCTCTGAGCGCCATCGAGCGCGTCCGTCTGGCGCGCAATCCGTCGCGGCCCCAGACCCTGGATTATGTCGAGCACCTGATGCGCGACTTTTTCGAGATTCACGGCGATCGCCGCTTCTCCGACGACGGCGCGATCGTGGCGGGTTTGGCCTACTTCGGGCGTCGCGCGGTCGCGATCGTCGGCCATCAGCGCGGCCGTTCGACCCAGGAGCGGATCCGGCGCAATTTCGGCAAACCCCATCCCGAGGGTTACCGCAAGGCGGCGCGGATGTACGATCTGGCGAGCCGCATGGGACTGCCGCTCATCACATTTATCGATACGCAGGGCGCGGAACCAGGGCTGGGCGCGGAGGAGCGCGGACAGGCCGAGGCGATCGCCGCCAATCTGGAGCTGATGATGCGGCTGGAAGTGCCTGTCGTCGCCTGCGTGATCGGCGAGGGCGGCTCGGGCGGGGCGCTCGCGCTGGGCGTGGCCAACGTCGTCCTGATGCAGGAGAACGCTTGTTATTCGGTGATCACTCCCGAGGGATGCGCGGCGATCTTGTGGCGCGAGGGCGGTCCGGAGCGGGTGGCGGACGCGGCCGCGGCGCTCAAGCTCTCGGCGCCCGACCTGCTGCGTCTTGGAGTGGCCGACGAGGTGGTGCCGGAGCCGCCCGGCGGGGCGCATCAGGACCCGGCGCGCGCCGCGCGCGAGCTGGGTCGCGCGATCGAACGTCAGCTCGCGCGCCTCTCGCGGCTCTCGCCGATTGGACTGCGCCGCGATCGCGAGAAGAAGTTCGCTGCTATGGGCGCGGCATACGTTTCAGGAACCGCGCGTTGAAAAATCGGCGCCGGTTGGGCTAGCGCTCTCTTCCGACATTTCGATATAACCTCGCCCGATATGGCATCCCGCGCACCCGCCACGCGAAAACCCAGGGGCTCCGCCATCCCGACTCCGGCGGACACGCCGAATCTCGCCGGTCTCGACGGCCTGCGCGCGCAGATCGACGCGATCAACGTCAAGCTCGTGCGCCTGCTCAACCAGCGCGCGAAAGCCGCGCAAGCCATCGGGCATATCAAGCAGGCCGGCGGCGCCGCGATCTACCAGCCCGCGCGCGAGCGTGCGGTGCTCGACCGGGTGACGGCGCTTAGTGACGGGCCGCTTGACGGCGAGCATCTGCGGCGCATCTTCGTCGAGATAATCTCGGCCTGCACGGCCCTCGAGCATCCACAGCGCGTCGCGTTTCTGGGCCCCCCGCATACCTATTCGCACGAGGCCGCGCGGATGCGCTTCGGTTCGAGCGCGGAGTTCGTCGCCGAGCCCTCGATCGCGGCGGTGTTCGCCGCGCTGGACACCGCGCGCGCCGACTTCGGCGTGGTCCCGGTGGAGAATTCGAGCGAGGGCTCGGTGACGCTGACCCTCGATTTGCTGATCGACACGCCGCTGGTGATCATCGGCGAGGTGCTGCTGCCGATCCGCCACGCCCTGATGTCGCGCGCGGGCGACGCCGCGACGATTGCGGTCATCTATTCCCATCAGCAGTCGCTCGGCCAGTGCCGCAACTATCTGGCCGTCAACTTTCCGCATTGCAGGCTCGAGGCGGCGGCCTCCAACACGGCGGCGGCCGAGCGCGCGGCGGCCGAGCCCGGCGCGGCGGCGATCGCCTCGGAGGAGGCGGCGGCACCGTATGGGCTCCGCGTGATCGCGCGCAATATCCAGGACTCGGCGCGGAACACCACGCGCTTTCTGGTGATCGGGCACCATCCGGCCGGCCGCACCGGCTCCGACAAGACCACCGCGCTGTTCGCGGTGCGCGATCAGGTCGGCGCGCTCAACCAGGCGCTCAACGTATTCGCCCGCAACCGGATCAACATCTCGAAAATCGAATCGCGCCCGCTGCGCTCGCGCCCGTGGGAGTACCTGTTTTTCGTCGACTTGCACGGCCATCGCGAAGACCCGGGGCTCAAACGGGCGCTCGCCGCGCTGGAGCGCAAAGCTCTTTTTTTGAAAGTGCTGGGATCGTATCCTGAGGGCAGGCAGCCCGCCGCATAGCACGGCCGCCCGCAAGCGCCTTGATAAAAGCCGACGATTTGGTTCTGCCCGCGGTTGCCGCGCTCCATCCCTACGAGCCCGGCAAGCCGATCGAAGAGGTCCAGCGCGAGCTGGGTATTGGCGAGCCGGCCAAGCTCGCCTCCAACGAGAATCCGGCCGGTCCGTCGCCGATGGCGGTGGCCGCGATTCGCGCCGCGCTCAGCGACCTCCATCGCTACCCCGACGGCTCGAGCTGGACGCTGCGCCACAAGCTTGCGGCCAGGCATCAGGTGAGCCCCGAGCAGATTTTCATGGGCTCGGGCTCGTGCGAGATCCTGAACCTGCTGGTCTATCTTTTCATGCGTCCCGGCCTGAACGCGGTGATCGCGGAGCACTCGTTCGTCATCTACCAGCTTGCGATCGCGGCCTCCGGCGGGGCGGCCAAAGTGGTTCCGCTGCGCGAGGACTATGTCTTCGACCTCGACGCGATGGCCTCCGCGATCGACGACAACACGCGCCTGGTGTTCCTCGGCAATCCAAATAATCCGACCGGTACCATTTATCACAGGGCCGAGTGGCATCGCTTCCTTCAACGCGTGCCCGAGCGCGTGGTGATCGTTGCCGACGAGGCTTATTTCGAGTTCGTACGCGACCCCGAGTATCCCGATTCGATGCTGGATCACGAGGACGGGCGCCGGATGCTGGTGACGCTGCGCACCTTCTCGAAAATTTTCGGCCTGGCGGGGCTCCGCGTGGGTTACTCGGTGGCGCGCGAAGACATCACGCGCCTGCTCAACAACGTACGCCAGCCATTCAATGTCACCTCGCTCGCCCTGGTCGCGGCGGAAGCCGGGATGGACGACCACGAGCACGTGCGGCGCACGCTCGAGATCAACGCGAACGGGATGGCCTACCTGGAGGGCGAGTTCCGCCGCCTCGGCTTGCCGTTTTTGCCGAGCCAGGCCAACTTCATCCTGGTCGAGGTCGGTGAGGGGCGTACGATTTACGAAAAGCTTCTGCAACAGGGCGTAATCGTCCGTCCGATGAACGGCTATGGGCTGCCGCGCCACGTCCGGATCAGTATCGGACTTAAGGAAGAGAACCATCGGATGGTGGCCGCGCTCGAACGCGTGCTGCGGAGCCAACCTTCGCGTTAGTCGCGATTTTCCGAAAATTAACAATTTTCGATGGGCCGAAACGAGCGTGGCAGCGGCCGATGTGGTATCCTCTGGCGGCGCCCGGCTCTTCCGCGGCTGTTCCACCTCACGTTTTGACTTACTCAACCCTCCAATCTTCGAAGTTTCGATCCGATTTGGCCGATTCGGCAGGCATTTCGGCGGACACTTCAGCGGATGCCACAAGCTGACCATATGGCGCCGCTGTTCAAGCAGATGACCGTGTGCGGAGTCGGCCTTATCGGCGGCTCGCTCGCGTTGATCGCCAAACAAAAGGGCCTGGTCGAGCGGGTGGTCGGCTTGGGCCGCACGCAAAAGAATCTCGACCTCGCGCTGGAGCGCAGGATCATCGACCGTGCGACGCGCGACCCCGCGGAGGCCGCTAGCGGTGCCGACCTGGTGATGCTGGCGGTGCCGATATGCACGATGCCTGAGACGCTGGCCGCGATGATGGATCATCTGCCGCCCGCGGCGGTGATAACCGACGTCGGGAGCGTCAAGGGATGGGTGGTGCGCGAGCTCGAGCCGCTGCTCGGCCCAAAGATGGCGCTGGTGGCGGCGCATCCGGTGGCTGGCAAAGAGACCACTGGCGCCGGCGCCGCGGACGAGAGCCTGTTCATCGGGCGGCGCACGATAATCACGCCGTCGGCGCGGAGCACGCCCGACGCAATCGATGGCGTCGAGCGGCTGTGGCGCGCGACCGGGTCGCTGGTGGAGCGGATGGCGCCGGACGAGCATGACCAGATCCTCGCGCGCGCGAGCCATCTGCCGCAGGTGATCGCGAGCGCGTTGGCGGCGGCGCTGTCCGGCGAGCGGGTGGGCGAGCACGAGGCGGCGGCCTACGGCGCCGGTGGATTGCGCGACACCACGCGGATCGCTGCCTCGTCGGCCGAGATGTGGCGGGACATCGTGCTGACCAATCGCGACGCGATCATCGACGCGCTGGGGCTCTTTCGCTGCGCGCTGGACGAGTTCGAGCACGCGATTCGCACGGGCGACGTCGCGCGCTTCGAGGAGATTTTCAACCGCGGACGCATGATGCGCGAGGCTTTGAAATGACGCGCTCGCGTCCGGTGGAGGCGCCAGTGGTTGCGATCGACGGGCCGGTCGGCGCGGGCAAATCGACCGTCGCCCGGCGCCTGGCCGAGGTGCTCGGATTCGAATACGTCAACACCGGCGCGATGTACCGCGCGGTCGCGGTGGCGGCGCGCGCCGCCGGCATCGGCGACGACGACCCCGAGGCCGAGCGCAAGCTCGGCGCGCTGCTTGAGACGACGCGGATCGAATTTTCAGCCGGGCGCATCATGCTCGACGGCCGCGACATAAGCGCCGAGGTCGGAACGCCCGCGATGAGCGAGAGCGCGTCGCGGCTATCGACGCTCGGCGTGGTGCGCACGCGGATGCGCGAGCTGCAGCGCGCGGCCGGCGAGCGCGGCGGGGTGGTGATGGAAGGCCGCGACATCGGCACCGCGGTCTTTCCCGACGCCGAGTACAAATTCTTTCTCGACGCCAGCGCCGAAGTGCGCGCCGAGCGGCGCTGGCGCGAGCTGGCCGCGCACGGGGTCGAGATCGCGCGGGAAGAAGTGCTCGCGCAACTGCAGGAACGCGATCGGCGCGATCGCGGTCGCGAGCTGGCGCCGCTTAGGCCGGCGCTCGACGCGGAAGTCGTCGACGCGAGCCGGATGGATGTCGAAGAGGTCGTAACGCTGATGGCCGCGCGCGTCCGGGCCAGTGGCGGCGGAGCTAGGACTTGAAACGCACAGAGCTGGGCGGTATGCATTGCTGTAGCCTCGAATTCCGGGGAAGGTCCCACTAAATGGAGAAAGAGTTGTCTGACAAGGTGCATGGAGGAGATAATGACTTCGAGTCGCTGATGGAACAGAGCCTCAGGGCTCCCCGCCCCGGTGATGTGCTCACCGGAACGGTTCTTCTGATCACGCGCGACAGCGTCATCATCGATATCAATTACAAGTGCGAAGGGCAGGTGCCTCTCGCCGAGTTCCTCGACCACGAGGGCAACCCCGTGGTCAGGGAAGGCGACGAGGTTGACGTCTATTTCGAGGGCACCGAGACCGACAACGGCACGGTCACCCTCTCGCACGCCAAGGCGGAGAAGTTCAAGGTCTGGCGCGAGCTCGAGCGCGCGTTCCAGAACGAGATGCCGGTCGAGGGCGTGATCCTCGGCAAGGTCAAGGGCGGCTTGCAGGTCGATATCGGCGTGCCGGCCTTCCTGCCGGGCTCGCACGTCGACATCCGCCCGGCCCGCAACCTGGACCGCTACGTCGGCCAGCGCGGGCGCTTCCAGTTGCTCAAGTTCAATCGCGCGCGCGGCAACGTGGTGGTCTCGCGCCGCGCCGTGATCGAGCGCGAGCGGACCGAGCTCAAGGAACAGACCCTCAAGGTGCTCGAAGAGGGCGTGATCCTCGAAGGCGTGGTCAAGAACATCACCGACTACGGCGCCTTCGTCGATCTCGGCGGGCTCGACGGCCTGCTGCACATCACCGACATGTCGTGGGGCCGCCTGCAGCATCCTTCCGAAGCGGTCAAGGTTGGCGACAAGGTCAAGGTGGTGGTGCTCAAGTACGATCCTTCGCGCGAGCGCGTGTCGCTCGGCATGAAGCAGATCATGGCCGACCCATGGGCGCGCTCGGCGGAGAATTATCCGGTCGGCGCGCGCTTCAAGGGCAAGGTCGTGAGCGTCACCGACTACGGCGCCTTCGTCGAGCTGGAGAAAGGCGTCGAGGGGCTGATCCACGTCTCCGAGATGAGCTGGAGCAAGCGCGCGGTGCATCCCTCCAAGGTCGTCAACCAGGGCGACCTGGTCGAGGTCCAGGTGCTGGGCGTCGACGAAGCCAACCGGCGCATCTCGCTCGGACTTAAGCAGACCGAGCCCAATCCATGGGAAGAGCTCGCACAGCAGCATCCGGTTGGCAGCCTGGTCAAAGGGAAGGTCAAGTCGATCACCGACTTCGGCGTGTTCGTCGAAATCGAACCGGGGATCGACGGCCTGGTGCATATCTCGGACCTCTCGTGGACCAAGAAGGTGCGCCATCCCTCGGAGGTTTATAAGAAAGGTGACGACGTGGAGGCCACCGTGCTCGGCATCGACGTCGAGAATGAGCGCGTGAGCCTCGGCGTCAAGCAGCTCACGCCCGACCCGTGGTCGAGCGTGGCGCAGCGTTATCCGCTCAACACGCGGGTGCGCGGCAAGGTGAGTTCGGTGGCGGATTTCGGCGTATTCGTCGAGCTGGAGGAAGGGATCGAGGGACTGATCCACATCTCGCAGCTCAGCAACGAGCGGGTCGACAAGCCCTCCTCGCTGTTCAAGGTTGACGACGAGATCGAAGCTATCGTGGTGCAGGTCGACAGCCGCGAGCGCCGGATCGGGCTCTCGGTCAAGGCCGTCAAGCAGCACGAAGAGCGCGAGGAGATGCAGGCCTATCTCAAGCGCGAGCACGAGGCGGCGCGCTTTTCGATGGAAGACATCCTCAACGAAGAGCTCCGGCTCGATCGCGACGAGAGCGGCCGCACCGCTCCGCGCGGGCAAAGACGCGACCGTTAGAGCGCAAGAGCATAGGGCAGGAATACGGGTGATCCGATGACCAAGCGCGGCATCATCGAAGAATTGCTGGCACGGCATCAGAAATTCTCGCACCGCCAGTCCGAGACCATCGTCAACGCGATGTTCGAAGAGATGGCTCGGGTGCTGACTCGCGGCGGGCGCATCGAAATCCGCGGCTTCGGCAGCTTCGGGGTCAAGGAACGCCGCGCCCGTCAGGGCCGCAATCCGCGCACCGGCGACCTGGTCGCAGTGGAGGCCAAGCGGGTTCCCTTCTTCCGCACCGGCAAGGAGTTGCGCGCGGGTCTCAATGGCGCAGAGCAGGACGCCCAAGCGCGCTCGGCGTAAGCGCACTGGGCCCGAGCCCCCAAGCGAGCCACTGCGGCTGTGGGCGCCCTGGCGCGGGGCTTACCTGCGGACCGCCGGCAAGCCCGACCGCGGATGCATCTTTTGTTTCGGCACGCCCGGGGCGCGCGAGCGTCGCCGCCGCCTGGTGCTTTACGCGGGGCCGCTCGCGCTGGTGATGCTCAACCGCTACCCATACAACAACGGCCACCTGATGATCGCGCCGCGGCGCCATGTCGCCTCGCCCGAATTGCTCGAGCGCGCCGAGCGCGCCGCGCTGGCCGAATTGCAGGCCGCCGCGGTCAAGCTTTTGCGCCCCGCGTTCAACTGCGACGGCTTCAACCTCGGCGCCAATCTGGGGCGCGTCGCGGGCGCGGGTTTCGCCGATCACATGCACTGGCACGTGGTGCCGCGATGGCAGGGTGACGTCAATTTCATGCCGGTGCTGGCGGCCACCCGCGTTATCTCGCAACATCTGGAGGAGACCTTCGATCTGCTCGAGCCGCTTTTCAAGACGGTCGGCGCTGCCATATCCTAAAAGCCGGGATGGAACCTCCCAACTGGATTTCCAAATGAAGCAAGACTTGCTCAAGATTCGCACGCTGGGCGAATTGCGCGCGGCGGGCGTCGAGGTATTGCCGGTCAGGCTCGAGATGCGCCGCAACCTGGTCGAACGGCTGCGCGCGCGCGAGCGCATCCTGCCCGGCATCATCGGCTACGACCAGAGCGTGCTGCCCGAGATCGAAAACGGCGTGCTCGCCGGCCATCACATGATCTTCCTGGGCGAGCGCGGGCAGGCCAAGTCGCGGCTCATCCGGCTGCTCGCCGACCTGCTCGACGAGCGCGTGGCGGCGGTCAAGGGCTGCGAGATCAACGACGATCCGTATAAGCCAATTTGCGGCACCTGCCGGCGGCGGGCGTCCGAGTTCGGCGAGGAACTGGAAATCGAATGGATCGGACGCGAGCGGCGCTACGCCGAGAAGCTGGCGACGCCCGACGTCTCGGTGGCCGACCTGATCGGCGAAATCGATCCGATCAAGGTGGCCGAGGGGCGCTACCTCGCCGACGAGGAGACCATCCACTACGGCCTCATCCCGCGCACCAACCGCGGCATCTTCGCCATCAACGAGCTGCCCGACCTGACCGAGAAGGTCCAAGTGGGGCTGTTCAATCTGATGGAAGAGAAAGACGTTCAGATCAAGGGCTACCGGGTTCGCCTGCCGCTCGACCTGGTGTTCGTGGCCAGCGCCAATCCCGAGGATTACACCTCGCGCGGCCGGATCATCACGCCGCTCAAGGACCGTTTCGACATCCAGATTCGCACCCACTACCCGCGCACGATCGAGGATGAAATTGCGATCATGGACCAGGAGTGCGGCTACCCGGCGAGCGCCGGGATGGCGCTGCGGGTCCCGCCCTTCATCAAGGAAGTGGTCGCGCAGCTCACCTTCGAGGCGCGCGCCTCCAACGAGATCAACCAGAGCTCGGGGGTCTCGGTGCGGGTCTCGATCAACAATTTCGAATCCGTGATCTCCAACGCCGAGAAGCGCGCCGTGCGCCTGGGCGACAATGAGATCGTGCCGCGGCTGTCCGACCTGCCCTCGCTCTATGCCTCGACCGCGGGCAAAATCGAGCTCGAATACGTGGGCGAGGACAAGAAGGAGGAGGACCTTATCGAGCGCCTTCTCAACCGTGCGGTGCTCAAGGTTTTCGATCGCTATTTCAAGGCCGACGACTTGCGCCGCGTGGCCGCGTATTTCGAGGGCGGATGGGGCGTGGAGGTCTCCGACGACTCGCCGTCCTCCGAGTATCTCGACGCCTTGCGCGAAGTGCCGGGGCTGCGCGAGGCGGTCGAACAGCTCGGCTCATTCGAGACGCCAGGCCTGATGGCGGCCGCGAGCGAGCTGGTGTTCGAGGGCCTGCACCTGCATCAGAAGCTCAACAAGGAGCGTCAGGGCGGGCGCTTCGCCTATCACGCCTGAGGCTTGAGCAAGGCGCGGAGCGACGCCCGATGATCCGATGATCGAAATCCGCTACACCGCGTGGGACGGCAGCCAGAAGCTCAAGCTCGACGCCGACAAGGTGTTCGAGAAGCTGGCCGAGTACCTTTCCTACACCGACGACGTGCGCCAGGCGATGGACTGGATGTCGCGCCAGGGGATGGACTTCGACGGCTCGCGCGTGGCCGGGCTGGAGGAGCTCCTCGAGCAACTGCGCCAGGAGATGCGCCAGCGCTACCGCGAGTTCAACCTCAAGGAGGCGCTGGGCGAGCTTGAACAACGGCTCCAGGACATCGTCGATCGCGAGCGCGGCACGCTGGAGCGGCTGAACGCCGAGCATCCGAGCGGCAAGCTCGATGAGAAGCTGCGCCAGCTTCAGCGAATACCGCGGCGCCTTTCCGAGGCGCTGCGCAAACTCGAGAGCCAGGAGTTCGAGGACGCCCAGGCGCGCGCCGATTTCGAGGAGTTGCTCAAGGAATACGAGAACATCCGCGACCTGGAAAACTTCCGCGAGCGCAACCAGCATCTGTTCCACGGACCCAAGAGCCTGAACTACCAGCAGGCGCTCGAGCTGATGCGCGAGATGGATCGCATGAAGCAGCTCGAGCAGGACCTGATGTCGGGCAACTTCGACAACGTCTCGACGGACGATCTGCGCGAGATGCTGGGCCAGCAGGCGGAACAGGATTTTCAGAATCTGCGCCAGGTGATGCTGCTGTTGGAAGAGGGCGGCTACATGGTGCAGAAGGGCGAGCACATGGCGCTCTCGCCCAAGGGCGTGCGCCGGATCGGCCAGCTAGCGCTGCGCGACATCTACCAGGGCCTGCTCAAGGACCGCGGCGGATCGCATTCGACCGACCATCGCGGAATAACCGAGATCCGCCCCGACCAGACCAAGAGCTACAGCTTCGGCGATCCGCTCAACTTGAACCTGGTCGCCACGCTCAAGCACGCGCTGACGCGGCGGCCCGGCGTGCCGCTTAACCTGGAGCCCGGCGACTTCGAGGTCTACGAAAGCGACTACGCCAGTTCGTCGTCGACCGTGCTGTGCCTGGACATGTCGTGGTCGATGAGCTGGGAGGGACGGTTTGCGGCGGCCAAGAAGGTCGCGATGGCGATGGAGACGCTGATCCGCTCGAAGTTCCCGCGCGATTTCTTTTCGATCGTCGGTTTCTTCACCCGCGCGGTCGAACTCAAGCTCAAGGACCTGCCCGAAGCCTCGTGGAACATGGGTGACCCGTTCACCAATTTGCAGGACGGACTGCGCCTGGCTTCGGATCTGCTCGCGCGCCATCCCTCGCGCAACCAGCACATCATCGTGATAACCGACGGCCAGCCGACCGCTTATTTTCTCAACAAGCGCCTGTACTGCGAATGGCCGCTGTCGTTCGGCGGCATCAGCATGCGCGCGGCGCAGGAGACGCTCAAGGAAGTCGAGCGCGTCACCCGCAAGGGCATCACGATCAACACTTTCATGCTGGATGACTCGCCGAGCCTGCGCGCCTTCGTCGAGAAGATGACCCAGATCAACCGCGGGCGCGCGCTCTACACCCGCCCCGACCATCTCGGCGAATATATGCTGGTCGACTATCTCTCCAAACGCCGCAAGAAAGTCTAGGCAAGAAAGTCTAAGAACAGACCGCCGGCGAGTTTGCCGTCGACGCGGCCGGTCCGCCCGTTTCTTCGGCGAGTGACGACCGGTTTTGTTCCATAGAGAACCGCGCGACGTTCTTCGCGCGCAGTACGAAATAGTATGCTTGATGGGTGCAACGCGGTTTGGTCGTGCCGCGGTTCCGGCTTGCTGCGATCGCAACCAATAGAGGGTTTAAATCATGTTTCTGTTCCCAAATTCAGCCGTCCGCGTATTTGCGGCGGCGACGCTGCTCGGCGCCTTCGTTCTGGCCAGCCCGTTGCCCGCGACCTCGGGCGACCTCGCCCAGGCGGCCACGGCCAAGCCGCTCTCGACACGGGAAATCCTGGCGCAGGCTGCTCCGTCAGAGGCGCCTCCGGCGTCCGCTCCGGAGGAGAGCGCGAGCGCCGCGGCCAAGGCCAATGCCGCTGTGGACGCCACGGTCGAAGCGCACATCAACGCGATGCGCCGCCAACTTCACATCACGCCCGCTGAGGAGACCCAATGGAATGCCCTCGCCCAGGTGATGCGGGATAACGCGCACGCGATTGCCGATCTTCGCGAGGAAGGGACCGAGCAGGCAAAATCCATGACCGCCATCGAACATATCAAAGCCTATGCGGCCATCACGGATGCGCAAGCGGCTGGAATCCATAAATTCCTTCCGGCCTTCCAGGCGCTGTACGACACCATGTCGGACGCGCAAAAGAAGAGCGCCGATGCCTTATTCGAAAGCCACTCGCTCGCCAAAGCAAAGGGCCACAAGTGAAGGCGAGTTCGAGTACGGCAAATGGGTCCCCACGTCCGCTTACAGTGAGTCGCTGCGAGAGATGGAGAGTCATCATGGAAACCCCGGTCGCGCGCGGCAAGGATTTGCACAGAGTCGGCAGGATCGCGATGGTGATCGGCTTGGCCTTCGTGATCGGCGGTGTTGGCGTGGGGCCGGCGTTGGCCGGAGGAGGCGGCCATGACCACGGCAATAATGGTGAGCGACACCATGCACCGAAACACGAAGAGCATCATGACCACGACAGGTACCAGGCGCGGCCGAATTACTACTATTACTCGCAGCCGCCCAACTACTACTACGCGCCTCCGCCGCCGATTTACTATCAGCCGCCGCCGGTTTACTACGGCGCGCCTCCCCGGTCGGAAGGCTGGACCTTTATCTTCCCGTGAGTTTGAGGTCGGCCAAAGGATTCAGACTTCGGATTAACGGCTGCCGCTGGCGCGATACCCTAGGGGACAGCGGCGGTGCTCGAATCGTCCGCTTCGCCCGAGTCGACAGAGGCCGCGTTATTGGCGACGCTCCTGGCCGCGCTGCCGCCTTCGGGCTCGTTCCATTCGGCGCGCTTCCAGCCAGTGTCGAAGGCCGCGATGCGCTGGTTGGAGAAGCCGTGGTCGTGGACTCCGCTGAACTCGTCGCCGCCCATGCTGTAGTAGGCCGTGAGGTTGGCGCGCGAAATGCCCAGGCGCGACAGCGTATAGCCGGAGAAGCGATCGGCCTCCAGTTCCTTCTCGACGCTCGAGATCTGCGTGCGTTCGTAGTCGTGATGTTCGATATGGCCGAGCTCATGCGCCATGATCGCGTAGATCATCGACGTCTTGTCGGGTTCGCCATGCTCGTCGGTCTCGCCGCGCAGGAAGGTCTCCATGAAGACCGGGTTGTAGAAGATGCATCCGCCGCGCGAGACGTGCGGCGAGTCGGCGCGCACCGATTCATAGACCGGAGCATTCGCGCCCCACTCGCGCTCGATGCTGGCGACGATGCTCTTGTACGGCTCGGCCGCCGGCCGCGCCATCTCACCGCAGATCATCTGCGCGCCATCGGCCGCAGGCTGCAACTCCGGTCGCGGCGTTTGCGGCGGGGCAGGCTCGGCTTGCGCGGGATTGCTTTCGTGAATCTGATGCGAGTCCGTTTGGCGCGATTCGGCCTGGCGAGGTTCGGTCTGATTAGGCGCGACCGACCAGTCGTCGTCTTGCGCGAACGCGGGTCGCGCGTTCAGCGCGGTCCATCCAAGCATCAGGGCGGCGATCGCGAGTCGAGCTAAGGCCCGGCTGGAAGGTGACGCGACAGGCGTAACCGCGCGCCTACCGAGCGGCCTCTCTTGCGATTGCTCTCTAGCCACAAATCAACCCTACAGACATTGTAGCTCATTTTGAGGCCTTCAGACTGACGCCGCTGCCAGCCTGTGCGTGACTCTGGCTGCCGTATCGGGGCGCCGTAGCCGGCAGGCTCCAGGCGACCCCGATCTGGCGTATCGCGACACGATCGCTCTGCGGGCCGGCCGCGGCCAACAGCCGGCGCATCGGTTCGTCCATCGGCTCCTTGGAGAGCCGGAAAGTCCCCCAATGAATCGGCACCAGGTAGTGCGCGCCGCTTTGCTGGAACATTGCCCAGACCTGCTCGGGATCGGCGTGAAAACGAATCCACGGATCGTAGGCCGCGATCGAGAAGGCCGCGATGTCGGGCGGGTCGGAGGCGAGCGTCTCGAACAGCGGCGTGACGGCGCTGTCGCACGCGAGCAGCATCCGCGTGCCGTCGCGCCCGAGCAGGTAGCTGTTGTAGCCGTACGCGTGGCCCAGCGGGGGCCATCGCACGCCCCAGTGCTTCGCGCCCATCGCAGTCACGCTTAGTCCCTTGACCTCGGTCCGCTCGCCCCATCCAAGTTCGCGCACGTCGGTGAAGCCCAGCGGACGAATCAGTGCGGCGCATCCGGTGCACGCGATCACGACCGCGCTTTTGGGCAGGACGCGCAGCGATGGAAGGTCGAGATGGTCCATGTGCGCGTGGGTTATCAGAATGACGTCGAGGTTTTGCAACTGCGCAGGCGCAAGTGGCGGTGCGGAGTGGCGACGCGGTCCGATCGTCAGTAGCGAGCCGATCGAAAGCCCGACGCGATTGAACAGCGTCGGGTCGCTCAGCACGCGCACGCCATACCAGTCCATCAGAAGTGTCGAATGGCCGAGGTCGGCGATGGTCAGCTTGCGGCCGGACCACGCGGCCGGATGCAGTTGGCCGGTGGGCGGCGTGGCGTCCTGGTACGGACCTGCCTCGGATATCAATTCGCCCGCCACGACGGCCATCAATGCTATCGCGGCGCCCGCCACCACCATCCATACTCTACGTCGAGTCAGCATCCAGAATTTTCCGCCGCGTCGTCCGCTTAGCGTATCCTTTTCGAACGCGGCCCGGCAAAGCACGTTCCCATGAGGGGATAGGATTTTGCCGGGGGCTCTGCTACAGCGAACATAATACGAATGTGGAGGGGTGGGGCGTGGGAGCTTTCGACATCGGCCATCGGTATTCCGGCGCGACCGCGCGCGAGAAGCTCTATGCGTATCTCGAGCGCCAGGTAGCCGGCGCGCATACCGACGAACTGGTCGGCCTGCTCTTTGCCGGCGCCGGTTCCGATCCCGAACTCGGCCCGCGTATCGTTCACCGCCTGCTCGCCAGCGATCCGAATTTCGTCTTCGACGCCGCGACCGGGATGTGGGCCTTGCGCGCGAGCGAGGCGCTTAAGGTGCCGCTGGAACAGGGCCGCTACGTGGTGGTCGACCTCGAGACCACCGGCGGCCGCCCCGGTCCCGGCGCGATAACCGAGATCGGCGCCTACCGGATGGAAGGTCCGCGGATGACGGATTCGTTCGCGACGCTGGTGCGCCCGCGCGGGCCGATCTCGCCCTTCGTCACGCGGCTTACGTCGATCACCAACGAGATGGTCGCCGAGGCCCCGCCGATCGAGCGCGTGCTGCCGGCGTTCCGCGATTTTCTGGGTGACGCGGTGCTGGTCGCGCATAACGCGCAGTTCGATTTTGCGTTCCTGGACTTCGAGTTTCGCCGCGTCTTTGGGATGGGGCTCAAGAACCCGGTGCTGTGCACGCTCAGGCTCTCGCGCCGCTTTGCGCCCTCGCTGCGCCGCCGCCGGCTCGACGCGCTGGCCGAGCATTTCGGGCTTTCGACCGAGGGCCGCCATCGCGGCCTTGGCGACGCGAGGATGGCGGCCGAGCTGCTCTCGATTTTTCTCGACATCGCGGCGCAAAGCGGAATTACCCGCATCGACCGGCTGATCGACCTGCATTGCCGCGGCGCCGCCGGCCGCAGAATCGAACGCCACGTCGCGCCCGAGGCGATCGCGGCCCTGCCGATGGCGCCCGGGGTCTATCTGATGCGCAACGAGCGCGGCGACCTGCTCTACGTCGGCAAGGCGCGCCGCCTGCGCGAACGCGTCGCCTCGTATTTCAACGGCGGCATGAGCATCAACGCGAAGACCGCCGATCTCGTAAGTCACGTCTACGCGATCGACACCCGGGTGACGCCTTCGGCGCTCGACGCCGCGCTGCTCGAAGCGCGGCTCATCCGCGAACTCAAACCGCAATACAACCGGATGCTCAAGGGGATGGCGCTGGCATACTTCATCCGGCTCGACCTGATGGACGCCTTCCCGCGGCTGACGCTTTCGACCAAACTTTCGGCGCGCCGCGGCATGCTGCAGCTTGGGCCGTTCGTGGGGCGGGGCGGAGTCGACCACGCGATGCGCGCGCTCGGACGCATCCTGGGGCTGCGCACGTGCGCCGGCAAACTCGCGCCCGAGCCTGATTTCTCGCCGTGCATGTACGGTCAGATGGGGCACTGCGCGATGCCGTGCAACCTGAGCACCGATGAAGACGCCTACGGCGCGCGAGTGCGGCGCGCGATCGAGTTTTTGCGCGGACGCAGCGGTCCGTTGCTCGGTGAACTGGTCCGCGCGCGCGACGACGCGGCGCGCGCGCTGCGCTACGAGGAGGCCGCGCGGCTTAAGCGCGAGCTTAAGTCGCTCACCACGCTCGCCGCGCGCGCCGAGCGCCTCAGCCGCGTCGTCACTGAAAACAATCTCATTATCGTTGTGGGCGCGGGCGACTCGATGCTCGCGCACGTGGTGCTGAGCGGGCGGCTCGCGCTGACCCGCGCGCTCGGCGGAGCCGACGACGCGCACGCGGTCGCGGAATTCGTGGCCGCGAATTATGAGCGCTACCGCGCGCGGCCGGTGGTGCGCGATGAACTCGACGCGATGGCGATTGTTGCGCGATGGCTCTCAGAGCGCGACGCCGCCGACGGCCGGCTGGTGCATTTGCGCGGGCCGAGTCTCGAGCCCGCCGCTCTGTGGCCGCCCGCCGTCAGGGTCGCAGCCGGCGAAACAGCGCAGTCCTGAGCGCGAGATTGTGGCTCCGCGATTCCTGAACTTTGCGAAGGTCTCTGAGGTTCTGCTATACGGCAATAGGATAGGAAATCAAAAATGGAAGTTCCGTCTTGATTCGAGAAGCGTTTTTATCCTGATTGCCAGCGGGTGCCAGCCGTCGCTTTTGCAGCGGTATGAGACCTCGTGTCAGGATGCCTTGGAGAGCCAGAGGTTTGGACCAGCCGACAGGAGGAGCTAATGAGAGCCAGGCTGCTCACTCCCACGATTCTCGGCGCCATCGTGATTGGTGCGATTGCTGCGATCGGCATAGTCGGCACGATCGGCATAGTTGGCATGATCGGATTGACGAGCAAGGTCGGCGCCGACGAGACAGTTCCGTTAGCCGCGCCCAAGCCGCTCAACCAGACCGGCTTCCCCGCCGAGCTCTATTCGTGGGTCATACCGGCGGATAATCCGCAGACGCCGCAAAAGGTCGAACTCGGCCGAAAGCTCTTTTTCGACGATCGTCTCTCGCCCGACAACACGGTGTCGTGCGATCAATGCCACGCGCCCGCCAAGGGTTTCACCGATCAGCTCCCGACCTCGATGGGGATTCATCACGCGTTCGGACAGCGCAACGCTCCCTCCGTTTTGAACTCCCTGTTCAACACGCTGCAGTTCTGGGACGGCCGCGCACCGACGCTGGAGAAACAAATCGAAGGCCCAATCCTCAACCCGGTCGAGATGGGCAACAAGAACTTCGACGACGTAGTCGCCAGGGTGAAGGCGATTTCCGAATACCAGCAGTCATTCCAGGCTGTCTTCAACGGCGCCATTACGATGGACAATATCGAGAAGGCCATCGCCGCCTACGAGCGCACGCAGGTCGATTTCAATACGCCCTTCGACCACTTTATGGCGGGCGACCAGAACGCCATCAATGCCAGCGCCAAGCGTGGATGGTCACTGTTCAATGGCAAGGGTCGCTGCATGACCTGCCACGGATGGAATCCGACGCAGCCGCTATTCACCGATAATCGTTTTCATAATATCGGCGTATCGGCACACAAGTCGGACTTCGTTCCGCTGGCGCGCAAAGCGTTGGTATTGATCTCGCAAGGCGGTGGCGGCCTGCAGCAACTCGACCAACTCGCGATCCAGACCGACATGAGCGGGCTCGGGCGCTTCCTCGTGACCAAACAGCCGCACGATATCGGCGGCTTCCGCACGATGGGCTTGCGCGACCTGCTGGTGACCCAACCCTACTTCCACGATGGTTCTCAACCGACGCTGTGGGACGTTCTGGACCACTACAACAAAGGCGGCGTACAGAATCCTTATCTGGATGGTGGCCTGCTGCCGCTCGGACTCAGCGAATCCGAAGAGGACGACCTGGTTGCGTTTCTTGCAACACTGACCAGTCCCGAATACGCAAGCGCGGCGAACGAGGAGCTCCAGAAGCAGCGCGTACGTGCCAAGACCAACCGTCCGCAGCGCGACCAGGCGGCCGCGATGGGGAAAAGCGGCCTTGGTCCCGGCTTCAAAGGACCATTTGGGGATATGACCCCGGCACAGAACGAAGAGAATCCGGCGTTACTCGGCGGCGACTGACAGCATTCCGTCCACGAGGAAGCAGAGCGATGGCAGCACGGCACAAGAGCGTCGAAACCAAGTACATGGAAGATCGCGATAAGGTGCTGCGCGGATTGCGCCGGCTCGACCGCCGCACCTTCCTGAAAGTCCTGGCCGCGAGCGCCGGCGCCGTGATGGCCAAGGGTCTGGTGGCGCCGCACACCTTTCAGCTCGTCAACGTAGCCGAGGCGGCCCTGGACAAGAACGCGAGCGCTACGGGTGCGACGGGAACCCCGCCATTTACCTTCGCCTATGTTTCCGACACGCATATGTACCTGCGCACGCTCAATCAGCGCTTCGTCAAGGGCGCGGTCAAGGCGGTCGAGGACGTCAACGCGCTCGATCCACAGCCCGACTTCGTGCTGTTCGGCGGCGACCTGGCGCAACTGGGGCGTCCCGAGGAGCTGGAGCAGGGCAAAGGCGTGCTCTCGATGCTCAAGGCGCCGGTCAAAATGATGGTCGGCGAGCACGACTGGTTTCACGACATGGGCGAGAAATGGCAGGAGCTGTTCGGCCCTCCCAACTACTCGTTCGATTGGAAGGGCGTCCATGTAGTTGTCCTGATGAGCGTGCACGAGAAGGATTTCTGGACCGCGCGCAAGCTGACGCCCGCCGAGCGCATGCAAATCGTCGCGGGCCTGGACAACGGGATTCAGTCGCGCTTTGAAGTTGGCGAGGAACAGCGCGCATGGCTCAAACGCGATCTCGCCAAGGTGCCGACCAGCACGCCGTTGCTCGTCTTCTCGCACTCGCCGCTCTACAAGTACTACCGCAACTGGAATTTCTGGACCGAGGACGCCGATCAGGTGCAGGCGATACTCCGGCCCTACCGCGCCGTCACCGTAGTCCATGGCCATACGCACCAGATGCTCTTGAACCAGATCGGCAACATCAGCTTTTACGGGATGCTGTCGACTGCCTGGCCGTGGCCATACGCGCCGGAAGGTTTACCCCCGCTCACGGTGCAGATGAACCGCGCCGATCCGTTCGATCAGCTCGACGGCCTCGGTGATGGCCAGGTCAACGTCAGCAAGGAAGGACTGGCTGACATGATGTACAACTTGTGGGATCGCAACCCGGTTACGGTGCGTGCGCAATACCTGCGATCGCGAGGGAAGCTCTATCGCCCGCCCGCCCCGCAATTCGCGAGCTATTGATCGCGCGACACTTGAGGGTTCCCATTCGACGAGGCGAAAATGACCTCCAAACGAATCTTCTTCCTGATCCTTGGAACCACGATCGCGGCCGCTCCCCTGGCGGTTCGATGCGCGCGCTCGTATGCGCAGCAGCCAGTTACCCCGCAGGCGGTTACCCATGACGTTCCCGCGGCGCACAGCGGCGGCACGGTCGTGATGCTCTGCGACGGCAAGACCAGTATCGAGGTCAAGAACCTGAAACCCGGACAGATGATGTCGCGCGCGCAGGCTCAGGCGGTGAGCGACGACTTGATGGCCAAGTGGCGGCGCGCGCATCCGGGCGAGCACTGGGAAGTAGCCCAGGCATCGTCGCCGGCAACGCCGGGTTCGATGGGAGCGCCCGCCAGCTTGACGCCGAGCGGAGCAAACTCGGCCGGCCAGGCACCGGCGGCGGCGCCTTCGTTGTCGGTCCAGCAGGGCGACACCTATGCCAGTTTTCAGCCGCGCGACTACAAGGTGTGGAAAGCCGAGACCGACAAGTTCGTCGCCGAGGGTAAGCGCGTTTTTCACGACTCCAAGGCGCTCGGCAGCACTATCGGAATGAGCTGCGACATGTGCCATCCCGACGCCTCCAATACGCATCCCGAGACCTATCCCAAGTATCAGGTACAGCTCCAAAGGGTCGCGCTACTGCGCGATATGATCGACTGGTGCATCGAGAATCCAGTCAAGGGCAAAGCGCTCGACCCCAATGACCCGAAGCTGCGCGCGCTCGAAGCCTACATCTACGCGCAGCGCAAAGGCGTGCCGCTCGACTACGGTAAGCACTGATCGGGCAAGCACCTGATTAGGCAAGCGCTGATTAGGGTCGTGAACGCCGCGGGCGAGACTGCTCGGGCGCGCCCGCGGCCACGCTGTACTCGGCGTTAGGGGAGGATCCCGGGAGCGGCGAGCGTTGCGTGAAGGCCGAAATTTACCACGTGAGAAAACCAATCAGGATGAAATCCAAACGCTTCGTATTAATGCTCGCGATGGCAATCGGATTTGTAGCCGCGCCGCAAATCGCACGCTCGCAAACGGCAGCGCAGCCGGACGAAATCCGCATAGCTGTGAACGGCGTGCGCAATCAAAAAGGCTCGGTGATTTGCTCGTTGTGGTCGAGCGCGAACTCCGCCCAATTCACAACCGTCGGCACCGAGTTCCGCAAAGTCTCGGTGCCTATAGAGGGTGGCACGGGCGTGTGCGAGTTCAAGGGACTGGCGGCGGGCGCCTACGCCGCGACCGTGTTTCACGACGAGAACGGAAACGGCAAATTCGACCGCATGTTCGGTTATCCGCTGGAAGGCTACGGATTCACCAATAACGTGTATCCGACGCTACGGGCGCCGTCGTTCGATGAGTGCAAGGTTCAATACGACGGCAAGGGAATTCTCGCGCTTTCGATCAAAATGATCTATCGCTAGTCCTGCGCTAGTCTTGCGCTAGCCCTGCGCTGGTCCTGCGCCAGCCTTGGCCAACCCTTGCGCTAGTCCGTGCCCCTGGCGCTTGGCGTGCCGGACTTAAGCCGTGACGGCAGGAGGGACCGCCATGAAGCTCTATGGATATTTTCGGTCGTCGGCCGCGTACCGGGCGCGGATTGCGCTTAATCTGAAGGGGCTCAAGTACGAATACGTGGCGGTCAATCTGGCCAGGGACGAGGCCGAGGGCGACGAATACCGCCGCATCAATCCGCAGGCGATCGTGCCCGCGCTCGAGGACGACAGTGTGGGCGACGGCATCATAGTCCCGCAATCGATGGCGATCTGCGAATATCTCGAGGAACGCTTTCCCCTCCCGCCGATTCTCCCGGGCGATCCGGCGGGTCGGGCCCGCGTGCGCGCGATCACGCTCAATATCGCCTGCGAGATTGCTCCGTTAGCCAATCGGCGCACGCAGGTGTATCTCGGCGAACGATTCAAGCTGGACGAAAACGACCGCGGCGAATGGTGCCGTCACTGGATCGCGCTCAACTTCGCCGCGCTCGAGGAGATGCTCAAAGACTCGCGTGCGACAGGGCGCTTTTGCCACGGCGACGCACCGACCATGGCCGACATTTTCCTGGTGCCGCAAATCTTCAATGCCGGCCGGGTCAAGCTCGACTTGGCGCCCTATCCGACGCTCCAGCGGGTAAATGAAGAGTGTCTGAAGCTCGACGCGTTCGCCGCCGCGCATCCGGCGCGCCAGCCCGACGCGGTCAAGACTTAATTGCGCGCTCTACATTTTATCTGTTGAGGGCAGGATCCACGGGCAGGAGGTCAGAAGCGGCACAGAGCGCGCGAAATTCGGACAGGTCGAGAAGTCGTCAGTGGGCGGCGCGCTTGAGAGATTCAGACGCGGAGCCGCCGTCGGCCGGATGCAGCGTCATCCGCATCCCGTGGCGCGGGCGCAGGGTAATCAACGGATGGAGTTCCACCGGATGCCCGGGAACCAGCCGCAGCCGGTAGCGTTGAGCCACCGTCGCCACAATCAACTGCGCCTCGGTCATTGCGAAGCCGTTACCGATGCAAATTCGCGGGCCGCCGCCGAACGGCAGGTGCGCGAAGTTCGGGCGTCCCTCCGAACGCTCGGGCGAAAAGCGCTCGGGGTCGAAGCGGTCGGGCTCCTCCCAGAATGCGGGATGGCGATGGGTCACGAAGCTGCAGATGATCACGTTGGTCTGGCGAGGGACGCGGTAGCCGCCGATCTCGTCTTCGGCGATGGTGTTGCGCGAAATTGCCCACGCTGGCGGGTAGAGCCTCATCGACTCTTCGATCACCATCCGGGTGTAAGGAAGCCGCGGCAGGTCGGGTCCGCCGGGCGCACGCTCGCCGAGCACGCTCGTTAGCTCGCGATGCAGTTTGTCGGCCGCTTCGGGATTTTGCGAAAGTAAGTACCAGGTCCAAATCAGCGCATTGGCGGTGGTTTCGTGACCCGCCAGCAACAGCGTCAGCACCTCGTCGCGCACCTGGCGCGGAGTCATCGCCTGGCTGGTCTCTTCGTCGACCGCGTCGAGCAGCATCGAGAGCAAGTCGTGCTCGAGATGGTTCTGGTTGCGATGCGTCGAGCGGCGGCGCTGCTCGATGATCTTGTCGACCACGCGGTCAAGCGCGCGCACGGCGTCGCGAAAGCGCCGCTTGCGGGGCGTCGGAATCATCCACAGCATGTCGAGCAGGTGGAATTCGCCCAACTGACGGTTGACCTCGGTCAGCGCCGCGCCGATTGTCTCGGCGTCCTCGCTCACGTCGGCGCTGAACAGCGCCTTCGCCACGATGGTCAGCGTGAGCCGCGCCATCTCGACGGCGACGTCGAAGGGCTCGCCGGTTTGCGCCAGCCGCTCCCATCGCTCGAGCATCTCGAGTGTGCTCTCGACCATCAGGTTGCAGAAGCCGGCCACGCGCTGGCGATGAAACATCGGCGCGATGAGCCGGCGCTGGCGATGCCAGAACGCGCCGTCGCTGGTGAGCAGGCCGTTGCCGAGCAGGCGGCGCAGCATCGCGTAGTCGACGTTGTGTTTGTCGTAGTTGCGATGGTTGTCGTGCAGGACGTGGCGGATGTGGTCGGGATGGGCGAGCAAAAAGGCGCGCGTGCCGGCGAAACGGAAACGCACGACGTCGCCGTGCTCGCGAAAGCCGTCGTACAAAAGCTTCAATGGCTCGCGCTGCACCTCGCGCAAGCTGCCGAGCAGAAGATGCCCGCGCGGCCCGGGCGGCGTGACGCCCTTCGCAGCGCTCGGCGCGTTCATCGGTTCGCTCTCCGATTCGTCAGGGGCTCCCTTTCATTTTTCACTGTTTCACTGATTCACGTTTCACTGTCGCTACAGTTTGCGCGCGGCTATTCGGCCGCGGTCACCGGGATGAAGCCGACGGTGCCGTTGCGCAGCGTTACCTGGAGCCAATTGCCCTGGATTCCGGTGACGTGGACGAAGTGTCCGCGATGCACCTGGCCGACCACGATGGTGGAGCCGTTGGCCTCCTGGTAGACCGCGGAGTTCTTGGTCAGTCTGAATTTGCGGTTAAGCGCCTTGAACTTCGGAGTCTTGGCGGCGGGTGCGGCCGCCACGGCGGGTGCGGATGGCGCGGAGCGCGGCGGTATCACGGCTTCGATGCTGGGAGCCGCGCTGGGCGCGGCCGGCGTCGCGGGCTCGACCGCGGCCGGCGGTGAGGCGGCCAGCAGATGCGGATCGAGCGCGCGCACCTCGGCATATTCGGCGTCGGCTTCGGTCTTGCCGTTGGGGGTCGCATTCAACAGGTTGGCGAGCGCCAGATGAGCCTGCGCGTTCTTGGGTTGGAGCCCGATCGCGGTGCGCAGTTCCGTCTCTGCCGCTCCGGGTTTGTTGGCCTTCGCGAGCAGCGAGCCGAGCTGGAGGCGATAGGCAGGGTAGGCCGGTTTGAGCGCTACCGCGGCGCGGTATTGCTCTTCAGCCGCGCCCATCTGTCCCTCTGATTCGTAGATAGCGCCCAGCGCCGAATGGGCGGCGGCGTTGTCAGGTTGGAGTTCGAGCACCCGCATGAATTCCGGCTGCGCGAGCGTAGGTTTCTGCTCGACGACGTACAGGTTACCCAGCGCGATATGGACCCGCGGGTCGTTGGGCGTGGCCTTGGCCGCGGCCTGGTAGTTCTGCTCGGCCTGCGGCAGTTGGGCGTTCTGCATTGCCGCATCACCGGCCCTCAGGTAGTCATCGACTGATTCGCCGTGGCATCCAGCCATCAGGCCCAGGCCTAACGCCGCCGCCACCGCAAGCGCGAGCGTGCCGGCGCACATGACCCTCGGGCATCCAAACCCTGCGCGTATAGGCCGCGCACGTATAAATCCGGGAAAAGTCCGTTGCTGCCGCTCCATGGCTCCACCTGCCTCCCTGGACTCTAACGGATATGGCCCGTCCGCCGCGACTATCTCATCAGCTCTCGGGCGAGCGAGCGCAATGCGGCTGCCCGGCGAATGATGGCGGAGCGCAGCTTTAATGTTGGAGCAGGGGTGTGAAGACTGTCAAGGTGGCGGGTGCGTTCGTTTACGGTTGGCTGGACCGCCCGCGTAAGTTATAAAGGTACGCCGTGCGCGCTATTCTCATCGCCGCCAAGCATCTCGCTTTCGCCAAGACGCGTTTGGGCCGCGCCGTGGGCGACGCCGATCGGATGGCGCTGGCCCAAGCGATGTTCCGCGACGTGCTGTGCGCGGCGCTGAGCGCACGCGCGGCGGACCACGTGGCGGTTATCAGCTCGGACCCGACGCTGCTCGAGATGGCGCGCAGTGCTGGCGCGCTGGTGATCGATGAGGAGTTTCCGCGCGGACTCAACGCGGCGGTCCGCCTGGCGACGGCGGCGCTTGCCGCGCAGGGCGTCGGGGCGCTATGCACGGTGCTCTCGGACATTCCGCTGGTGACCGGAGAGGATATCGACACGGTTTTCAGGGAGCTGGCCGAAGAGGAGCGCGGCGTGGTATTGGTGCCCTCGCGCGACTTGAGCGGGACCAATATAATTGCGCGGTCGCCGGCCGACGCGATTCCGACCCGCTTCGGCGGCCAGAGCCTTACGCGCCATCTAGAGGAATGCTATCGGCTCGGCTTGCCCAGCCGGGTCGTGCGGCAGAGAGGTCCGGCGCTCGACCTTGACGTGATCGACGATTTAAACGAGTTTGTCCGCGCGCCCAGCATGACGCATACCTACAGCCAGCTCGCCCGACTCGGGATCGCTCACGGCTAGACGGCTATCCGGATGTCGAGAATCGTGGAGATGATCGAGCGCCTTGGCGCGCTGGTGATCGATAATGTCACCGCGCTGGGCAACTTCGTCTTGTTCCTGGCGACGGCGCTCTGGTGCGCGGTGACGCCGCCCTACAAGCTGCGGCTCACGATCCGCCAGATCCGCTCCATCGGGGCCGAGTCGATCGTGCTGGTGGCGCTCATCGGAGCGTTCACCGGGATGGTGCTCGGCCTGCAGGGCTACAACACGCTGCGCCGCTTCGGCTCGGAGGGCGCGCTCGGCACCGTGGTTGCGCTGGTGCTGGTGCGCGAGCTGGGCCCGGTGCTGGCGGCGCTGATGGTCACGGCGCGGGCGGGATCGGCGATGGCGGCTGAGATCGGATCGATGCAGGCGACCGAGCAGATCGACGCGCTGTCCGTGATGGCGATAAATCCAATCCAATACCTGGTTTCACCGCGCGTGATCGCGGGGATAATCAGCTTTCCGTTGCTGACCAGCATCTTTGACGTGATCGGAATCTGGGGCGGCTACCTTATCGGCGTGGGTCTAATGGGCGCACCGGGCGGCAGCTACTTAAACGGCATCGCGCAGAACATGAGTGGCCACGACATCATGAGCGGCCTCTACAAGGCGCTGGTCTTCGGGCTGGTAGTGATGTGGGTCTGCTGCTACAAGGGCTACCACGCGCAGCGCATGGCGACCGGAGTCAGCCGCGCCACCACCGAGGCGGTGGTGCTGTCGAGCGTCCTGATCCTGGCCTGGGACTATTTCCTGACCTCGATTCTCCTATAGAATGCGCGGTTTTAGAGAGCTTAGAGAGAGCACGTTATTAAGCGAAGATGGCGGCTGTCGAACAAAACGGAAAAGGGCAGGCTGAGGAGGTTGCGATAGAGGTGCGCGAGCTGCGCCATCGCTTCGGGGCCCAGCAGGTCCTCAACGGCGTCGATCTGGACTTCCCGCGCGGTCACATCACCACCATCGTGGGGCCGAGCGGATGCGGCAAAACCGTGCTGCTTAAGCATCTCAACCTGTTGCTGCGTGCCGACTCGGGCAGAATCGTGATCGACGGCGTCGACGTTACCCGGTTGCGCAGTAGCGGATTGGACGAGGTGCGCAAGGAATTCGGGATGCTGTTTCAGGCGGGCGCGCTGTTCGACTCGATGACCGTGTTCGACAATGTGGCGTTTCCGCTGGTCGAGAGTACGCGCATAGAACGCGAGGAAATTGCGGTGAAAGTGCGCGAGATGCTGGCCAACGTGGGCCTGGAGGGGATGGAGAACAAATTTCCCTCCGAGTTGAGCGGCGGGATGCAGAAGCGGGCGGCGCTCGCGCGCGCGCTTATTCGCAATCCCAAGATCCTGATGCTCGACGAGCCGACCACCGGGTTGGATCCGACCCGTACCGGTTCGATTCACGCGCTGGTGCGCCATACCCAGCAGCGCTTCGGCCTTACGGTCGTGATGGTCAGCCATGACGTGCCCGCGGTCTTCGAGATTTCCGACCGCGTCGCGTTCATGCACGAGGGCAGGATGAGGATTACCGGGACACCCGCCGAAGTGACGGCGGCCAACGACGAGGTCTTCAACCGCTTTCTGGCGGGCAGGGCCGCAGGGGACGAGCGCGACTTGGCTGCGCTCTGAGACAGATAATGTACGCCAGTTGGACAACCAAACTTATAGTAGGACTCTTCGCGCTGGCGGGCATTGCAGCGTTGGCCCTCCTGTCGCTGCGGCTCGGAAAAATCGAACTGTTCAACAATAGTGGCTACGTCATCTATGCGAACTTCGACAATATCTCGGGCCTAAAGACTGGCGACGGAGTCGAGATCGCGGGCGTACAGGTCGGTAAAGTAACCGGCATCTCGCTCAAGGATTATCGCGCCCACGTGTCGTTGAGGTTGAATCAGGGGGTGCAGGTTGATACCGACGCCATAGCTTCAATCAAAACCAGCGGTATAATTGGCGATAAATACGTCTCGATTTCGCTGGGCGGCGGTGAACATGATCTCGCGGATGGCGGCGTAATTCGGCGAACCCAGTCGGCCTTCGTGCTCGAAGACGCTATCGGTCAATTGATCAACAGCAATAACAGCTCCAGCTCAGGCGGCGGTGGCAGCGGCTCGGGAAGCGGCGCATCCTCCGGCGATCACGACAAAGGCCTGCAGTAGGACAGAAATAAAGCCGTATGCTCAGGAAGAAATACTCAGCGCGCAATCCTCGAACCGCTCATCCGGCATGGGTTTCGTTTTGTCTGTCACGTATAGGCTTGAGCGTGTTTGCGGGTGCGATGCTTGTCCTGCTGGTGATGCAGGCGGCGTCGCCGGCACCAGTCTGGGCTTTTCCGACTCCGCTCGACACGGTCAATCAGGTTATCAACACGTCGTTGCCGGTGCTGCGCGACAAGCACACGCCACTTCCGCAGCGCCGTCGTCAATTGCGCGACCTGCTCGAGCAGCACTTCGATTTTGCGGACATGGCTCGGATCGCGCTGGGCTATCATTGGCGCGAACTCGGCACGACTCAGCGCGCTGAGTTTACAGCGCTATTCACGGCCTTTATCGAGAACGCTTACCTGAGCAAAATTCAGGACTATTCGGGGCAGGACGTGGCCGTGCTGGGCGAAAACTCCGAGGGAGCGGGCTTTTCCCGGGTGCGCAGCCAGATAATTCAGCCGGGTAAACAGCCAATTAAGGTAGATTACCTGTTGCGCGAGCTAGATGGCGATTGGAAAATCTACGACGTCACTGTTGACGCAATCAGCATCGTCGCGAACTATCGAAATCAGTTTAACCGCGTGATTAATGATCAAGGATTCGATAAGCTGATGGCCAATATGCGGGCCAAGCAGCAGCAGTTACAGGCCTCGATGGGGTCATAGGGCCCACAATCCCAGGGAGAGTAGCGCCAACCCAGACGTCGGCGCGGAGGTTAATGTGGCCGTGAGCGAACCAATTATACGAATGCGAAGCAAACAGCCCATGAAAAAGCTCGCCAGCCTGTCGATGGCGGTGGTGCTGGCAACTCTGATGGTGGTTTCGACGGCGTTGGCCCAGTCCGCGATGGGTGCAGACCAGGCGACTCCGCCCAGGCTGCCCGGTGAACGGGCGCTTCCGGGTGAGGGGGCAGGGCCATACCCCGATCCGCTGGAACCATTTAACTCGGCGATGTTCAATTTCAACGTCAACGTTGACCAGTACGTAGTGACGCCGGTCGCCAAGGGCTATTCGTACGTAATGCCCGAGCCGGCGCGCCAGAGCGTAGGCAATTTTTTCAGGAACATCGGCGTCATCCCGCGCTTCGCCAACAATCTGTTCCAGCTACATGTCTACAACGCTGCCGACGAGCTCGCGCGTTTCGGAATTAACAGCACGCTCGGTGTGGCAGGACTCTTCGACGTTGCCGATAGCTGGTTCGGGATGAAGCAGCACAACGACGATTTCGGCTTGACGCTGGGCCACTATGGGATCTATTCGGGGCCGTACGTGATGCTGCCGTTCCTCGGCCCCTCCACGGTCCGCGACACGGTCGGCCTGGTGGTCGATGGCTGCATGAACCCGATGAGCTGGCTGCTGCCGTGGTATGTCACGGTACCCGCCGACGTCGGCTCGGCGGCGATCAATGCGGTGAACTACCGCTCGCTGCATCCTAACCAGTTCGAGGAGGCCGACCGCTACGCGGTCGATCTGTATGGCGCGGTGCAGGACGCGTACATGCAGACGCGGACTGCCGAGCTCAAGCGCCTGGCACACTGACATTTCGGGGCGAGCGGATGCGGGCTTACGCCCGTATCCGCTCGCCCCATCATAACGTCCGCGAAAAGCGAGTCGGGCGAGCCGTCCGGCTCGCTTTTCGCGTCTGCGGCCGCGCGACCCGCACCGCCCGCCGCACGCGACAAGTCGCGTGCGGCGGGCGGTGGCAGTCACGGGCGCAGCGGTGACGTGCGAGAGCCGCGTTGGCCGCTCTTTTGAGCGGCCAACGCGGTGCCTATGCCTCGGCTACGCCTCGGAATCAGCGTCTGAGGGTAGAAACGGGCCTATCGCCTAATTCACATGCTCCCACGCGTGGTAGGAACTACGCACCAGCGGGCCGGATTCGACGTGGCGAAAACCCATCGCCATCGCCGCGGACCTGAGTTCGGCGAACTCGGCCGGGGTCACGTAGCGCTCGACCGGCAGATGCTCGCGCGAAGGACGCAGGTACTGGCCGAGCGTCAGGATGTCGCATCCCGCCGCGCGCAGGTCGTGCAGCACGCCTTCAACCTCGGCCCGCTCTTCACCCAGGCCGAGCATGATTCCCGCCTTGATCAGGAGGGCGCGGCCACCGGCCCCGCCGAATTCTTTGGCGTGAGCCAGCACGTCGAGCGAGCGTTGATAGTTTCCCCCGGGCCGCGCCTTGCGATAGAGGCTCGGCACGGTCTCGATATTGTGATTGAAGATTGCGACCGGCGCTCCGACCACGGTTTCGACCGCCGCATGCGATCCCTTGAAGTCGGGCACTAGCACTTCGACCCGGGCAGCCGGTCGCAGCCGCTTGATCGCGTCGGCTGTCTCGGCGAAATGAGACGCGCCACCGTCACGCAGGTCGTCGCGGTCGACCGACGTGACGACCACGTGGTCCAGGCCCAGCCGCGCGACTGCCTCGGCGATGCGCCGCGGCTCGTCGGGATCGAGCGGACGGACTTTGCCATGAGCGACCGCGCAATAGGGGCAGTTACGCGTGCACACGTCGCCCATCAGCATGAAAGTGGCCGTGCGATGCGAGAAGCATTCGCCGATATTAGGGCAGCACGCTTCCTGGCAGACCGTATGCAGCCGCAGTTCCGCGAGCAGCGCCTTGGTGCGGAAGTACTCGGGCGAGGTTGGCGCTCGCACCTTAATCCAGTCGGGATGCCTGCGCTCGTTCATATACGAACCTGAGCTTCGCAGGCGGCCGCCGTGCGGTCAACGCGCGCCCACAGCGCCTCGGTGTCTGCGCTCGCGATACGCGCGTAACCGAAAACCGCGGCGAATGATTTGTGCACCGCCGCGGCCGCCACGTGGAGGTCGGTTTGGGCGGCGCTTTCGCGGCCGCCGGGTTCGCGGTCAACTTCGCGTCCGAGTTCACACTCGACCGAAGTCATCTCGCATCCCGCTATGCCGCACGGCACCATCGCGTCGAAGTACTCGAGATCGGTGCATACGTTGAGCGCGAAACCGTGCAGCGTTATCCAGCGCCGCAGCCCAACGCCGACCGAGCCGATCTTGCGCTCGCCCACCCATACGCCCGTGAGACCTTCGCGCCGTCCCGCTGCAATCCCCAACTCTGCCAGAGCGTCGATCATCGCCTGTTCGAGGCGTCGCAAATAGAGATGTATATCGCGGTCATGCTCTTCGAGTTTCAGGATCGGATATGCGACGAGTTGTCCCGGACCATGATAAGTGACCTGTCCGCCGCGCGAGACGCGAAACACCGGGACTCCCGGCCGCGCCTCAAGCAGGTAGCGCGAGTCGGCGCCGCGGCCCAGGGTGAAGACGTGCGGATGCTCCAGCAGCAGCAGCGTGTCGCCGATCAGATCGTCGCGGCGCGCCGCCACCATTGCGTCCTGCAACGCGAGCGCGGCCGCGTAGTCGACCGTTCCCAGCCGCGCAATCTCAAGTGTGCCTCGCGTCTCCATCGTCGTCAGCTCGCAGGCGCAGTCGCCGGTCGTCACCAATCATAGCTGATCCGAGTCAGGGTGCTCTCAGGCCCACAGCCCTTGCCAGCCTGCGCTGTCTAACATCAAAGGTATTGAAGGTTTCGGCACCCAGAGCAAGGGCAGCCGCTACGTGAATAATGTCGAGGGAGCGAACTCCGATCTTCGCGGTCCATCGCAGCCCAAGGAGTTTGGCCTGCGTATAGATCGCCGCGGGCAGGGATTTCATCGACAAGATCCCGTCTCGCATATCGGCACGGAATAGCGCATAGGCGGCGCGCGCTTCCGCGGAACGGATTTCCTTGCGAAACAAGCGCAGTTGCAGAGCGTTTGCTAGTTCCAGTTCCCCCAATGGAGTAAGGAACAGGGGTAGCGGCTCTCGCTGCATGCGTCTGGCGGCATCGGCGGAATTGGAATCCGGGCTGTAAAGAGAAACCAGGAAGCTGGTGTCCGCGTACGCGCTCAATAGCGATCGCGCTCCTCGGCCAGCAGTTTGGCGCCGCTCACCTTGAGCGTCTTGGCGCCGTAAATTGACCGCAACCGCGCGAGAAAATCAGGGCGAAGCCGGGACATGACAGGGTTGGCCGGCAACAGTCGCGCGATGACGCGTTTGCGTTTGGTGATCTCAATCTTCTGGCCTTCCTGCAAAAGCCGTTCAACCTCTGAAAATCGGTAGCGTAGATCACGCACGCTGGCCCTTCTCATGTGATGCATTTTAGCATCACATGCCCAAAGTTGGAATGCTCTTAAATATGAATCGCCTCGCCCTCGGCTGCCAGCGCCGCCTCCATGATCGCCTCGGACAGCGTGGGATGCGGATGGGGGGTCTTGCCGATCTCGGCCGTGGTGGTCTCGAGCGTCCGGCCCAGCACGATCTCGGAGATCAGGTCGGTCGCATGATGGCCGATGATCTGAGCGCCCAGCACCTCGCTGTATTCCTTGCTCGCAACGATCTTGACGAAACCCTCAGTCTGATTGACCGCGACGGACTTGCCGATCGCGCGAAACGGAAACTTGCCGACCTTGACCTCGATCCCGCGCTCGCGCGCCTGCGCCTCGGTCAGCCCGACCGTGGCGACCTCGGGCTCGCAATAGATGCATCCGGCGATCGACATCAGGTCGAAGCCCGGCTCGCGCACCCCGGCCATGATCTCGACCGCGGCAATACCTTCGGCCGAGGCCTTGTGCGCCAGCAGCGGCGGACGGATCACGTCGCCAATGGCGTAGACGCTCGGGCATGAGGTGCGGAAGGAGTCGTCAACCTTGATGAAACCGCCGCGGTCGAGTTCGACGCCAACCTTTTCCAGTCCCAGGTTCGGGCTTAGCGGGCGGCGTCCGACTGCGACCAGCACGGCCTCGGCCTCGACGGTTTTCGCGGCGCCGGCGGCGTCCAGCGTGACCGTCCAGCGCCCGCCCTTGCGCTCCATCGATTTGTATCCGTGCCCCAGCATCACCGCGACCCCGCGCTTGACGAAAGAGCGGCGCAGTTCCTCGGCGATCTCGGCGTCGAACCCGGGCAGCATCTGCTTCTCCAGCTCGACCACCGTCACCTTGACGCCGAAGGCCTGATAGAAATACGCGAACTCCAGTCCTACCGCGCCGGCACCGATCACCACGATGCTTTCCGGCAGATGGTCATGCAGGAGCGCCTCGCGGCTGGTCATCACGCCCTCGCCAATCTTCATTCCCCCGAACAGCCGCTCGCCCGAGCCGGTGGCGACCAGGATGCGCTCGGCCTCGATCGCCGCGGCGGGCGGCGCCGGTTTGCCTGGAGCCTGGGTCAGCGCCACGCTATTCGGCCCAGCGACACTCGCCTCGGCCTCGATCAGATCGATCTTGTTCTTGCGCAGCAGGAAGCGCACGCCCTTGGAGAGCTTGTCGGCCGCCTCGCGGCTGCGCTTTATGACGCGGGCGAAATCGACCTTCACTTCGCCGACCTCGATGCCGTGCTCCTTGGCGGCGCCGCGAATCGACTCCATCGTCTCGGCCGAGTTGAGCAGCGCCTTGGATGGGATGCATCCCCAGTTAAGACACACCCCGCCCACTTCCTCGCGCTCGACCACCGCGACTCGCATCTTGAGCTGGCTCGCGCGGATCGCCGCGACGTAGCCGCCCGGGCCGGAACCGATTATCGCCAGGTCGTATCGTGAATTTGCCAAGCTCGTTAAACCCCCAGATGAAGCTATGAAATGGGTGAGCGGCCGGCCGCCGCGCCGTCAAACGTCGACGCCGCGCGCCGGAGTCGTTCAATTCCAGACTAACCCAAGGCGCTCAGGATGGTAAATCGCAGATCGCCAATACAAGTTGCGCGGCCGTGAAGACGGGCGCGAACGAGCGGCGATGGATCGGCGAAGGTCCGAGCGCGCGGAGCGCCGTGAAATGCTCGGGCGTGCAATAGCCCTTGTGTTGCGCGAAGCCGTAGCCGGGAAACCGCGCGTCGTACTCGCACATCATCCGGTCGCGCGTTACCTTGGCCAGGATCGAAGCGGCCGCGATACAGAAGCTTTTGCGGTCGCCGCCCACGATCGGAGTCTGCGGATGTGCGAGGTCCGCGATCCCGCGTCCGTCGACCAGCACGTGGCCCGGCGTAAGTCCCAGCCCGGCCAACGCGCGCAGGCTTGCCTCGCGCGTCGCCCAGTAGATGTTGAGCCGATCGATCTCGAGCGGCTCGGCCACGCCGACTCCCCATGCGAGAGCGCGCGCGACTATGCGATCGTACAGCTCCTCGCGCCGCTCGGGCGCGAGCTGCTTGGAGTCGTGAACGCCCTTGATGAACGTTTCGGGCGCGAAGATGACCGCGGCCGCTACCACCGGACCCGCCATCGGACCGACTCCGGCCTCGTCGACGCCCGCCACCACTTCCACTCCGCTGCGCCAGAGTTTGCGCTCGTAGCGGAGATCCGGATGCTTCGTCATCGCGCCGCCCCTCGCACGCGCATCTTGCGCGCTGATGGGCCGATTATCGGCGCTCGCTCGATCGAGGTCAAACTTTGAGCGTTCCGAGCTTTACGGTTTTCCCACCAGCGCGCGCGTCCGCTGCGGGCGAGACTATTCCGGTCTTTTGTTGAACTATCTCAGCCCAGGCGCTTGAGGCGGGCGCGGCGCAGCGTTTCGGCCACGCCCTCGGGGTCGGGAACGTCGTAAAGCTTGATCGCGTAATCGGCGCTCGCAGCCGACGCGACGATGATATTCCCCAATCCCATCGCCCGTTGCATGAACCTTTGCTCGACATCCACCGAGCGAACGTCGGCCAGCTCCATCTCGCGCCGATGCCTGGCCAGGATGCCTTTGCTCTCGATCACACGCTCCGAGGTGAGACTCCACGAGCTGAAGTGTCGCCGCAAGGCGGTCAAGCCCAAGTGCGCCGCTCCGATCACGACCAGCAGCAAACTGACGCTCCATAAGTTCGCGTCTTTGAAGCGCACGGCGAACCCCGCCACGACAAGGATGCAGGAAGAAAGAATCGCCCCGATGAAATGCCACCAGGCCGGACGCACCCGCATCAGCGCGTACTCGCGTTTGTCCGCCGGCTTCGGCTCGAACAGGCGCGTGCCGCATCGCGCGCAGAACGCCGCGTCGGGGGACGAGTTGGATCCGCACTGCGGACATCTCATGGTGTGTTCCCTGCCGTACCCGCGATTCCGAAACCGCGCGCGCGTTTGATTGTCAGCCCACTCGGCCTTGTTTCCGTCTGCATCGCTTCGTGTTAGTTCTGCCTACCATGAAGATAGCGCTGTTCGGAATCAACTATGGCCCGTGCGCCGATCCGCAGGCGGCAAGCCAGGTCGCGCGCGCCGCGGAAGCGGCCGGGTTCGAGAGCCTCTGGACCGGCGAGCATATTGTGCTGCCTGACCCGCAGGTGCCGCCCTCGCCGGCGGCGCCGGAGACTCCGTTTATCGACTCGTTGGTCGCGCTGACGTTCGTCGCCGCACATACCACGGCGATTCGGCTCGGCACCGGGATTATCATCCTGCCGCAGCGCAATCCCGTCGTGCTGGCCAAGGAACTCGCTTCGACCGACGTGCTCGCCGGCGGGCGCCTGATTTTCGGCATCGGCGTCGGCTATCTCAAACCCGAGTTCGAGGCGATCGGTGCGCCCTTCGACCATAAGGGGGCGCGCAGCGAGGAATTCCTCGGCGCGATGATCGCGCTATGGACGATGGACAAGCCGGAGTTCCGCGGCCGCTTCGTCTCGTTCGGCGGCGTCAATGCGATGCCGCGTCCGGTGCAGAAGCCCTATCCAGAGATCGTGTTTGGCGGCCATACCAAGGAAGCCTTCTCGCGCGCGGCGCGCCTGGCCAAGGGATGGTACGGCTTTGCGCTCGACCTCGAGACCACCAAGCGGCACGTCGAGGGGCTCAAGGCCGCCTGCAAGGAAGCCGGACGGCGCTTCGAGGACCTTGAGATAAGTGTGACTCCGAGTCGTCGGGTCGATCGCGACGAGGCACTGCGCTTCGCCGAGGCCGGCGTGCATCGCCTGATCCTGTTGCATCGCCAAAACGACGCTGCGGGCGTGTTGCGCTTCGTCGGCGAATGCGAGCGCGATCTGATCAGCAAGGTTTAGAGGGCCGTCGAGGCGACAAGCTGGCGTGATGGACGAGAAAGGGAGTCGCGTCGAGGGGCTTAGCCAAATTAGAACGTAGTTCGTTTGTAGGCAAAACTGCCGTTTGATGCTTCGCTTGTGGATAGTGTAGAGGAGGGGGCGTATTGCATGAGTGAAACAAGCTGTGGTCAATCCTGCATCGGTGTGGCGAAAGCCTGTCCGACATTTTGATAGCACTCGGCAAATTGTTGACGCTTTAATCGTTAAGTTTGCCCTCATTTTCATCCTATTAGGCTCGATTCCCCTTTTTGTCGCTTACGGCACACGCCTTGCTTTATGCCGTGGTGTCCGGGACGTAGCAGCCGGGGTAGGATAAGGCACATTAGCGAAAAGGGGAGAGTTACTATGGTGATGAAGCTCGAAAGCAGCAGGGTGATGACGGTCAAGGAACTGTCGGACTATCTTAAAGTGCATCCGTCGACCGTCTATCGCCAGCTCAAGCGTGGCGGGCTGCCAGCCTTCAAGGTAGGCAGCGATTGGCGTTTTAACATCGAGTCGATCGATCGCTGGCGCTTGCAGCAGGACAATTTCAAAGGCTGATTCCCAAACGGCTAGTCCGATTTGAAGCGTTCGAACCTGACGCGCGGGCCGCAGGCGTGGCGCGGCCCTTTTTTTCAAATCGACTTGAAGCTGGGAGAAGCAGGGATGCTCCGGATGCCGGAGAGCGAGGCGATTCGGCGCACATCTGAAGCCGAACTTTGAGGGCCAGAGTTGCCACGGCCAGGGTTGCCACGGCTAGAGTTACTAGGGCCAAGATCGCGAGATACAGGGAAGGAGCTGAGGGAAGGCCCTAAGGGAAGGCCCTAAGATGATCGTTCGATGGTTCGCGGCATGGTCGCGAGATAGTCGAACGAGAGCCAGCCGCGCAGCGGATCGACCCGGGCAATGCGGACCCGTATCTCAGTCTGGGTTGAGACGTTAGGTGCGCCACGCAAGGCGCCGCGCACGGCATAATCGTCGAGCTCGGCGCTCACCCCGTCTCGGGTAACTGTGGCCGCGAGTTCGCGGCCGAGCGCATGACGCTGCAAGTAGAGTAAGGTCCAGTAGCGACGCGCGCGGCGCTCGAGTTCCTTGGCCTCCGCCTCAGCATTCTCGGTATTCGCCAGCACCGCGAGGATTTCGTCGGCGTCGTAGGGCGGTGCCGAAGAGTCAGCCAGCGCACTCACTAGCTGGCGCTGCAAGACCAGATCGGCATAGCGCCGGATGGGCGAGCTGAGTTGCGCGTAATATTGCAGCCCAGCGCCGGCGTGGTACTCGGGATACACTGATAAGCGCGCTCGTACCGCGCCCGCATCGCCTGCCGCCGGCTGCACCCGGTAAATGATCGGGATGCGCCGCTCGGCGGCATAGCCTGCCGCCACGAAATTGTTCAACACCATGAACTCCGCCACCAGCAGACGGCTGGGCGAGTTGTTGCTGTCGATAACTTCGATTTCGATCTCGTCGCCATGCACCCGCACCTTCGGCTCGCGCCGCATCACCAGAATCGCCCCGGCTCGCTTGCGCCGTTCGCGAAGCTCGAGCGCCGCCTCGTACAGCCGCCGCAGCGCCGTGGCCACCTCGTCTTCGGCGTCTTCGGCGCCGGCAAGGATGCGGTCCGCCTGCGCGTAGCTCAGCCGCCGGCCGATCCTGAGATTGCGCGGACTGATGACGCTATTGAGCAACTCCCCGTGCGGGCCCAGCAGCACCGAGGTGCTCAGGACCGGTCGCCGCTCGCCGGCAGTCAGGCTTGCCCGCCGGCAGCAGATTTCGTCGGGGAGCATCCTGACCGTCGTTTCCGGCAGATACACGGTGGTGGCGCGCGCGGCCGCCTCGCGATCCATCGCGCCGCCACGTGCGACGAAATCCGCGACCAGCGCGATATGGATCCCGACCTGCAACTGGCCGTCCGCCGTCACCTCGCAGCTCAGCGCGTCGTCGACCTCGAGCGTCTCTTCATCGTCGATAGTGAACGTGACCGGCCCGTCAAGCGCGGCGCGTTCCATCGGTGCGACCGTCGCCGCCTCAACCTGTGCCGCCTCGCTGAACTCGGTCGCGAGCGCGCCGACGGCGGCGAACCTTGGAGCCGCGGGTGCCGCGCCCAGACGCTCGAGGATCTCAAAGGCTATCTCGGCCGGGTCAACGTCGGGCGCGGCCTGCCCGAGCATCACGGTCAGTTCCTGGCTGCGGGTGAAGGGATTTTTGAGATAGCGTTGCAGCTCGGCGGCCAACGGCGCGATTTCTTCGGATGAGTAGGGGGTGCCGTTGGTCCGGGTGTCGTTCGCGATGATCGCGCTCAAGAGTTCACGCGTGCGGCGCCCCTCTTCGCTGCGCATCCGCACCCGGCTCTCCTGCATGCGCAGCCGCTCGACCTGCTCGGGGCTGCGTACCATGAATTCGCGGTTGCGGCGGACAAAGTAGATGCGATCGGCGATCAGCGCCTGCAACATCACCGCCGCGCCCGTGCTTGAGCGGCGGCCGAAAAACAGCTCGGCCAGGCCTTCGGCGCTGAACGCGCGGCCCTGCTCTTGGACGACTTCCCACAGCAGCGTGAGATCGAGTTCGGCGCGCAACGCGGCCTTTTCCTCCTCCAGTGCCGCCATCCGCGCGGCCGGGTCGCCTTCGCTTTCGGCGTGGGGCGCGCCGTGGCGCATCATGACCAGCTCACGCGCGATGCTACGCTCGTGCCCGGCGTGGTCGCGAATCCACAGTTTGTCGCTCTGCTCGCGCACCACGAAGCCCAGATGGAGCCCGCCGCGGTCGAGATACTCGACCAGCGAGCCGGTGTATTTTATTGCTGAATTCACGGGTCTCCCTATTGTGACGGCCACCGCGAGCGAAGACCATATGCGAAGCCCAACGCGTGGCTTCGCCAGTCGCGCGGAGCACAGCAAGACACGGTTATTGGAGATGACGCGCCGATGATCCCGAACCTGGTAGCGAACTCTTTTCTCGAGGACCTTGCGCTGGTGGCGTGCGTGGCGGCGGCCGTCACGGTGATTTTCCAGGCGTTACGCCAGCCGGTAGTGGTCGGCTACCTAATCGCCGGAATGATCGTCGGGCCGTACACACCATTGATATTCGTCGACTTGAGCCGCCTCCACGGGGTTTCCGAGCTGGGCGTGATCCTGCTGATGTTCGCGCTCGGTCTGGAGTTCAGCATCCGCCGCCTGCTGCGCCTGGGACCGCGCGCCGCCTTCATCACGGCCGTCCAGGTCGGCCTGATGCTGTGGCTTGGCTACGTCTGCGGCCGGGCGCTGGGATGGACCGAGCTCGAGAGCATTTTCACCGGTGCGCTGTTGTCGATCTCCTCCACCACGATCGTGGCCAAGGCCTTTGCCGAGCAGCGGGTCGGGACCGACTTGCGCGAACTCGCCTTGGGCGTTCTCCTGTGCGAAGACTTGGCCGCGGTAATCATGCTCGCGGTACTGACGCCGCTCGGCGCAGGCGCTGAGCTAAGCGCCGGCGCCTTGGAATGGACCGGCTTGCGTTTGGGGGTATTCCTGCTCGTGATTGTCGGCGGCGGTATCCTGGCGATTCCGCCGCTGATGCGGTTGGTCGCGCGGATCGGGAGCGACGAGACGATGGTGGTCGCCGGCGTCGGGATTTGCTTTGCCTTCGCGATGGGGGCCGAGCGCGCTGGCTACTCGGTCGCGCTGGGGGCTTTCCTGGCCGGTTCGCTGGTGGCCGAGTCGGGCGCGGCCGAACGCCTGGTCGAGCTTGTCGCGCCGCTGCGCGACCTCTTCGCGGCCGTGTTCTTCGTTTCGGTCGGGATGATAATCGACCCGCATCTCATCGCGACACATTGGCATGCGCTCGCGCTCCTGGTCGGGGTCCTGATTGTCGGCAAGATCGTCGGCGTTTCGCTGGGCGCGTTGCTGGCCGGGACGCCGGCGCCGCTCGCGGTCCAGACCGGGCTCAGCCTCGCCCAGATTGGCGAGTTCTCCTTCGTCATCGCCGGTGTCGGAATCGAAACGGGCGCGGCTCACAGCTTTCTCTTCGCGATCGCCGTCGCTGTCTCGGCGATCACGACGTTCACCACGCCTTTCATGATTCGCGCCTGCGGACCGGTCGGTGCGATGCTGGAGCGCCGTGCGCCGCAGGCCCTGGCGCGTTTGCAGGGCGTCTATGACGGATGGGTCGAGCGCGTCAACGCCGGCCGCTTGGCTCCGGATGGCGGCCCTGGCGTTGCGGCGCCCGCTTTCTTTCTTATTGGAGGCGCGCTTTGCATTGCCGCGGCGGTAATCGCCGTCGATATCGCTGGGCGTCCAATTGAGAGAGCCATTATCTCCTCCGGGATGCCGACGGCACGTGCCACTACCATTGCCGACCTGCTGGCGCTTGGCGTGGCGGTGATCGGAACGGCAGCGATGCTTTTCGGCGCGCGTCAGTTGGCGGCAAGGCTCGCCGAACATCGGCCGCATATCGCAGGTGTCACGTTGCAGGACTGGGAGAGGGGCGTGATGGTCGAGATTCTGCAACTTGCCATCATGGTGTGTGCCGGACTGTTGCTGCTCGCGGTGCTGCAGCCATTTTTACAAATACGCGAGGGCCTGGCGGTCGTGGTATTGATGGGGTCCGCTATCGCCCTGGTGATCTGGCGTGGCGCTCGCCGCCTCGCCGGTGTCCGCTCCTAGCGCTTCGGGCGCACGGTTTCGACGCTGCGGGCCAGGGCGGCAGTAAGGACGGCCAATGGACAGCTATAAAATGAAGACGGGTATAGGATGAGGGCGGCTAGATGACGACATTTCAAGAGGAATCAGGACGCGACCCATGGCCGGCAAGGCGATAAAGGTCGAGTTGCCCGACGAGTTGTGGGCCGGGCTGAGCGAGGTGGCCGACGCGCTCGGTATTTCCAGCGTCGAGGAAGCCGCGGTGATCGCGATCGCCGAATGGACCGCGCGGCGCAAGACCGAACTGGATGATCGCGATCCGGCGCAGAGGTACTTCGTCAACCAGGCGCTCGACGAACTCGCCGTCAGCGCGGAGAAAAAGAAGTAGCCGGGAGACAAGGAAGTAGTAAGTCCGGAAACTCAAGATCCAACCGAAAGTTCCGCGCCGGAATATCCGCGCCGGAAGTTTCGTGCCGGCCGTGCGAGTGACTAACGCCAGGGCTCGCGCATCACTTCGGTGTCGCCGGTTTCCTGATTGATCAGCAGGAACTCGACCTCGTTGTAGCTGCCCTTGGGAAAGAACACGTAGCCGCTGATCGTGAAATCGTGCCGCACTTCGCCGCCTCGCAGCGCCAGCGCCTCAAGTTGCTGGTTGGCCTGCTGGTCGGCCTTGCTGGCGCCGCGTTCCACTCCATGAACGATTCCCGAACCGCCCCCGATAGCGCCGCCGATAATCGCGCCGCTCCCGGCTCCACGAAAGCCCGCCGCTCCGTTTACCACCGATCCCACGATCGCTCCCAGACCCGCGCCCAGCGCGCCTTCGCCCACACCGCTCACCGCCGCGCTGGTCAGCGCCGCCTTTAGTTCACCCGCGCCGCCGGCCTGGCGCGCAGCCTCGCCTGGCGGTAGCGGTGCGACCCGCGCGCCGGAATCGTTGAGCGCGAAAATCTGACTCGGCACGATCGAACGCGGCACGTCGCTGCCGTTGGCGACCGAGACGTAGACCGGCAACACGTCGCCGATCGGCTGGCTCGGCTGAGTGGTGACGTTGAGCTGGCCGGGCTGCGGAGTGGCCACGATCCGCGGCGTGTCCTTGAGCGGCGCCGAGGCGATTCCGCACGCCGACATCGCGAGCATCAACAAAAGGCCGAACCGTTGCGTCGCTCGGCGCATCTCCGTGGCAGCCATCATAGGTCATTGTAGTGCCGTGCGGCATGGTGCGATCAAGTGGCACGACTTGTGAACAATGGCTTGCGCAAGAATGCAACGGAAGACTTGCGCCGGCCTTCACGCCCCATGCAAAATCGCCCATCGGCGTGATGCGCACGGCCAGCGCCAGGCCGCAAGTCGCGTCAGGGCTGCTCAAACAGTGATACGTGGCGCGTTCAGAAGTCGCCGGGGTGGCGAAATGGCAGACGCAGAGGACTTAAAATCCTCTGGAGGGTAACCTCCGTGCGGGTTCGAGTCCCGCCCCCGGCACCATATTTCCTCAATAGACATGGACCTCTTGTAACTCTCGCCGCTCTCGCTGTCAAGGGTTGCGCAAGCGGATTCCAAGGCACTTTGGCTGTACTTTGGCTGTTCTGGGGTCGAGACTTTCCGAAGGAAGTGGCGACGAAGCGTCTTGGATTCGCACCTTAATGGGGTTAACTGAGCCGGTAGGCGAGCGAACTAGACCAGCATCAAAGTGATGCTATTAAGGATCACCTAAGCGCTATCTCGATTCTCTGCGTATGCCCGGTACAACCGAAGGCATGACATCAATCGATAAGCTCACCGCCGATCCACGCATCATGGTGCGTCATGGAGCTGCGATTGATCCACGTGGTCAATGTGTCTTGTATCGAATGCGCCGAACGCAGCGTGCACTCGATAATCCGGCGCTTGAGACCGCAATTGCGGCGGCAAATCTGCTCGAACAGCCGGTTGTCGTCTTCTTCGGCTTGCTGGCATATCATCCGCTGGCGAATCTGCGTCACTACTCGTTTATGATCGAAGGCCTCGCAGCGACGGCGCAGAAACTGGTCCAGCGTCGCATCGGCTTCGTGGCCCGTATTTGCTCGGATGCCAGCTCGGACCGGGAGTTCGCGCGATTTTGTGCCGAGGTGGGTCCCGCGCTAGTGGTTTGTGACGAAAACCCAGCGCGTCGTGATACGAAATGGAGACGCGAAGTATTGCTTCATCCATCGGCGCCACTGTGGAGCGTAGATGCAGACGTGATCGTTCCTGCCAAATTGCTCGAAAAAGAACAGTTCGCGGCCCGCACGATCCGTCCCCGTATTCAGGGGCGCTTGAAGGAGTTCCTTCAGCCGGTCGGAAACCGCAAAGTGCGTGTTCCCTGGAAGAATGATCGAAGAATCAAGTCGCTTGCCATTTCGCGGGAACTCACGGATCGGCTTCATCTCGATGGCTCCATCAGTCCCACCGATAAGTTCCACGGCGGCACGGATGCCGCGCTCACCGTGCTTCGGCGATTTATTCGCGACCGTCTGCGCAATTATGCGGGCGGCCGCAACCATCCAGAAATTGACGCAACCAGCCAACTCTCGCCGTATCTTCATTTCGGCCAGATTGGACCGCATACCGTGGCGCTCGCGATTCATGGTGCAGCGGCACCCGCGCGCGACCGCGAGGCCTTTCTCGAAGAGCTGATCGTGCGGCGCGAGCTTGCGGTTAATTTTGTCCGCTACAATCCGCGCTTCAGGACCCTCGGAAGCATCGAGCCATGGGCGCGGCGCACCATCGGCGACCATGCCCGCGATGAACGCACACATCTTTACACGGAAAAACTGCTCGCGAACGCGGAGACCCACGACCCGCTTTGGAACGCTGCACAGCGACAGATGGTCAGCTCGGGATGGATGCATGGATATATGCGTATGTACTGGGCTAAAAAAATCCTGGAGTGGAGCGCGGCCGCTGACGAGGCATACGATATCTGTGTGCGGCTGAACGACCGGTACGAACTCGACGGCCGCGACCCCAACGGCTACGCCGGTATCGCCTGGGCAATCGGCGGCAAGCACGACCGTGCTTGGGGTCCCGAGCGGCCGGTCTACGGGAAAATTCGCTATATGTCGTTCGCCAGCACCTCGCGCAAGTTCAACAGCCGCGCCTATATCGAAAAATGGAACGCGTAACGCCTGCGAGAGCGCTCTACGCCAGCGACGAACCGATCAAAATCGGCGTCTCGTCATGCCTGCTCGGCGAACAGGTTCGCTTCGACGGCGGTCACAAGCGCAGCGATTTTCTCGTTGACACGTTGGGCCGCTTTGTCGAGTTTGTTCCGGTTTGTCCGGAAATGGAGATCGGCCTTGGGGTTCCGCGCGAAACGTTGCGTCTGGTCCGCGGCGGCGACGCAGCTCGCGAGGCCAGACTGGTGACCAATAAAAGCGGAATCGACCTCACCGAAAAAATGAACGCATACGCGGAACGTCGGGTTATCGCGCTCGGGCGCGCGGAACTTTGCGGCTACGTGCTGAAAAAGGACTCGCCGAGCTGCGGGATGGAGCGGGTGCGCGTTTATGGTCCCTCTGGAATGCCCTCACGCGATGGGTCTGGCCTGTTCGCCGCAGCCCTGATTCACCAATGCCCCAGCTTGCCTGTAGAGGAAGAAGGGCGCCTCAACGATCCGCATCTGCGCGAGAATTTTGTCGAGCGGGTGTTCGCCTATCGGCGTTTGCGCTCCTTCTTCTCGTCGCGCTGGACCCTCGGTGGGCTCGTCCAGTTTCACACGGCACACAAGCTGGCTCTGATGGCGCATTCGCCCAAAGCCTACAGCGAACTGGGCCGCTTCGTCGCCAACGCTAAGCGTCTGGCCCGGGACGCGGTACCCGAGCACTACGAGCTTGCGTTTATGGAAGCGCTGAAAAAGCTCGCGACCACGGCCCGTCATACCAACGTTCTGCATCACACGCTGGGCTACCTTCGGCCGCATCTCGATGGAGATGCACGCGACGAACTCGTCACGCTTATCGAGGACTACCGACGCAGCCTGGTGCCGTTGGTCGTGCCGATCTCGCTCTTTCGGCACTATGTGCGAAAGTTCGGCATCGGCTATTTGCAGGGACAGGTCTATCTCGAACCACATCCGAAGGAACTGATGCTCCGCAACCATGTCTGAAGAGCGTTCGCGCCGGCCGTTCTTAGTTCGAGCTGCCCAAATTCGGCAGCCCAGTGCACTGCTGCCTATAGAAGCGTTACGACCACCGCCGAGCAGGGCGCGTTCCCAGCCGCCCGATAACTATGGGCTACGCTTGAATCAAAATAGATCGCATCCTCCTTGCGCAGCTTGTGCTCCTCCTCACCGATTCTGACGGTAAGACTGCCGGAGAGCAGGTAGATGAATTCGACCCCATCGTGCTCGTGGGTACGAACGCGTCCCTGCGCAGTCTTTGGAAACTCGGCATAGAACGCATTGAGTCTGCGATCCCCAGCATTGAAGTCCAGGCATTCAAAGCGGTAAGCGACCTCGTTCCCGCCGAACTTGTCCTCGAACACGAGCCGGTCTTCCTTGCGCGCAACTGCGACTATGTGGCGGCCATCAGTAAAGAAGTGTTCGAGCCCAACGTTGAAGACCATCGCGATTCTGAGCAAGGTCGGCAACGTCGGAAAGAGCCTGCCGCGCTCGATCTTCGACAGCATCGCGGCCGAAAGGCCGGTATGGCGGCCCAGTTCCACAAGACCCATTTTCTTCCTGAGCCTGAGCCGTCGAAGTTTCTCCCCGATGGCGTATTTCTCGAGCCCTTCAGTCAGCGTGTCTGAGAGCATTCCGTTAATCCGTTTGAGCGAGGAGAAAGAAAAGTGGCATTTTAGTCCTCATAATTAAATCAATTTTCTCCAAAGGCATATTTTGTCTATCAAGTAGAAATTATTTTCACTATCGTTACAAGTACGCGATGGCCCTCACTTAAAGCAAGAGGAAAGGCCGAACGCGAAAAACAAAGGAGCCAGAAGAGGAAATGAAAACGTTAAAGGTGATTGCCGCAGTGCTCGTGATTGTGGGCGCTCTGAACTGGGGACTGGTCGCACTCGCCCACTTCGACCTGGTAGCCGCGCTGCTCGGGATGAGCTTCGGGCAGACCTCGGTGCTGAGTTCGTTGGTCTACGGAATGGTCGGACTTTCTGGTCTTTACCAGTTGGCGGAGCTGCCGGGCGCGGTCCGCAGCGAATAACGGAATAGTCGCCGCAACGAACCAGCCGCGCGGAGAGAATGCGAATGTCGATTCAACGGCAGATAGAGAATGGGTTTCTGGATGCATCTGAGAATCTCATTCTGCTCACCGGTGCGCGCGGATACGTCGGCGGCCATCTGCTGAAAGCGCTCGAGGCGGCGGGACATCGTGTGCGCTGCGGAGCCCGCCGCCCAGAAGCGATGTCTGCAACGGCGGCAGGAACCACGATTGTGCGCGCTGACGTACTCGACCAGGAGAGCATCGCCGCCGCGATGGTCGGCGTCCATAGCGCTTACTATCTGGTCCATTCAATGAACTCGGAGCGGTCGTTCGAGCAAACCGATCGTGAAGGCGCGCGCAATTTTGCTGAGGCCGCGCGTACAGCGGGAGTGAAGCGCATCATCTATCTGGGCGGCCTCGGGAATCCGAATGCTGCGCTGTCACCGCATCTGCGCAGCCGTCTCGAAGTAGGAGAATTGTTACGCGCCTCCGGGGCGCAGGTGATCGAATTTCGCGCGTCGGCGATTATAGGAGCCGGCAGCCTATCGTTCGAAATGGTTCGCGCGCTTGCGGAGCGCTTGCCGGTGATGATCACGCCGCGCTGGGTGACCATGGAGGCGCAGCCAATCGCGATCGAAGACGTGATCCGCTATCTGGTGGCCGCACTCGCACTTGAGACCAGAGACAATCGCGTCTTTGAAATCGGCGGCGCCGAGCGCGTGTCGTACGGCGGCATCATCCGCGAGTACGCCCGCCAGCGCGGGCTGAGGCGGGCAATGATCCGGGTGCCCGTCCTGACGCCACGACTCTCCAGTTGGTGGTTGAGGCTGGTGACTCCGTTGCAGGCCCGGGTGGGACGGGAACTGATCGAGGGCGTGCGCCATGCGACGGTCGTCTCCGACGACCTCGCATTGCAAACGTTCTCAATACGGCCCGCCGGAATACGAAAAGCTATAGCCGATGCGCTGCGCGCCGAGGATCTTGAGTTCTCCTCAACTCGCTGGTCCATCGCGCGGCTAGCGACACCTCCCCACTCCCCCTGGGGCGGTGTCCGCATCGGCAACCGTCTAATTGTTTCACAAATGATCGATGTGCAAGCCTCGCCTGCCGCGGCGTTCGCGCCGATACGGCGCATTGGCGGGCCGGTCGGTTGGTACTATGGCCGCTGGTTGTGGCAGCTGCGCGCACTCGCCGACCGGTTACTTGGGGGCGTGGGAATGCGGCGCGGGCGGTCTAACGAGGAAAGCGTCGAGGTCGGCGATCAGATCGATTTTTGGCGGGTCTCGGCGTTCGAACCCGATCGCAAGCTGACCCTCGCGGCCGAAATGAAGCTGCCTGGCCGCGCCTGGCTCGACTTCGAAGTCGAACCAACCGGAACAGGGTCGACGACCATCAGACAGACGGCGATATTCGACCCCAAAGGGCTATTCGGACTTTTTTACTGGTACCTGTCCTTTCCGCTGCACCAGTTGGTATTCGCAGGGATGTTACGCAACATCGCCGCCGCCGCAGTGCGATCGGATCAAGATCTTCCGGCGTTTTCGATACTGAAGGCGCCTCGATAAACGGGTGGCAAACAGAACAGACAAAGGAGTGATGGAATGAAAACTGCAACGATGATGACAAGCAAAAGTGCAGCGCAGCGGCTGTGGCACAGTCGGTTCGAATGGTGGACGACGATTGTCCGCGAGGGCGTCCTGGCCGGGACGCTCGGCGGTGCGGTCGTAGCGCTGTGGTACCTTCTATGCGACACCATCGGAGGCCGGCCGTTTCACACGCCGGCGCTTCTCGGCGCGATCTTTTTCAACGGGCTGCGCGGTCATGACGTGGGTGCGGCTACGCTGGCTCCGGTGCTGAGCTTCACGTTACTGCATTTTGCTGCGTTTATTGCCTTCGGCCTTGCCTCAGCGCTCGTAATCGCCGCTGCCGAGCGTGAGCCGCTGCTCGTCCTGGGTGCGCTGATGGTTTACGGATGCTACGAAGTTTCCTTCCTCTCTTTCGTCGCGGTTCTCGACGCTTCAGCCCTCGGCGCAATCGGATTGTGGAAGATTGCGGCGGCGAACGCGATCACGCTGGTGACGGTCTTCGGTTACTTCCAGTATCGTCATCCCCAAATTCTGCGACGTTTCGTCGAGCGTTGGAACGATTCCGACGCCGGCGAACCCGCCGCACAGCCGATGATCGCTGCGGGTGCGATCCCGCTGCCCGCGGTGCGTCTCGGCATAGTTACGACCGGCCGCAAGTGAACAACGTCATAGTGCAAGGTCAAGGAAATAAGGCATGAAAGCGCTCGTGACTGGAGCTACGGGCCTCATCGGAAGGCAACTACTCAGGAGCATCGAGAACCCCTAGTCCTGAGCCGCCGTCCGGGCGAGGCCTGGCGGCTGCTTGGCTCCGTTGAGGCCCAGCTCTGGGAACCGGAGTCGGAGCCTGCTCCGTCCGACGCCCTTCGCGGCACCGAAGTAGTGTTCAACTTCGCGGGCGAGCCAGTTTCGGAAGGCCGTTGGACCGATGAGAAGAAGCGCCGAATCCGCGATAGCCGGGTCGTGGGCACGCGCAACCTGGTCGCTGGGCTTGCTTTACTGAAGAGCCGGCCGCGCGTGCTGGTGTCGGCGTCCGCGGTCGGTTACTACGGCGACCGCAGTGACGAAGAGCTGGATGAACGGTCGGCGGCCGGCCACGGTTTTCTCGCCGAGGTCTGCGCGGATTGGGAGCGCGAAGCCATGGCGGCATCGCAGCTCGGCATTCGCGTGGTCTGTGTGCGCATCGGAATCGTGCTGGCTCCGGGAGGCGGGGCCTTGGCCAGGATGCTTACGCCGTTTCGGATGGGAGTGGGCGGTCGGCTCGGCAGCCGCCGACAATGGATGCCCTGGATTCACATCAAGGACGTGGCCGGGATCATGCTGCACGCGGGTCGGAACAACGCTATCTACGGGCCGATGAATGCAGTTGCGCCACACCCCGTCACCAACGTCGATTTTACACGCGCGCTTGCTCATGCCGTCCACCGGCCGGCCTTGTTGCCGGTGCCGCGGGCCGCGCTGCGCCTTGCGTTCGGCGAGTTGAGCGACATTCTTATCGCCTCGCAGCGAGTCCTTCCGCGAGTGGCCGAGCACACCGGCTACACCTTCGCGTATACCGACCTCGACCGCGCGCTCGACTATGTGATGACCGCGATAGCGCGGTCCTCGGCTGCGTGAGTGACTATATGAGTAAGGTCTATCGTCTCGAACAATCACAGTTCATTCCGAAGTCGAGAGAGGAAGTGTTTACCTTCTTCGCGGATGCGTCGAACCTCGAGCGCATTACGCCCGCGTTCCTCCATTTTCACATCCTGACGCCCCGACCTATTCCGATGAAGCCCGGAGCGCTGATCGACTATCAGTTGCAGCTCTGTGGGGTTCCCTTCCACTGGAAGACCCGCATAGAGACCTTCGAGCCTGGATCGTATTTTACGGATATCCAACTTTCAGGCCCTTACCGGCGGTGGCATCACCGGCATGAATTCGTCGAGGTATCAGGTGGCACTGAGATGAAAGACATCGTCGACTACGAGCTGCCGCTGGGCCCGCTGGGAGTCGCCGCGCGTTGGCTCTTTGTGCGTCACGCACTCCGCCGTATTTTCGATTACCGCCGCGCTGCGATAACAGAGATTTTCGGCCATTGAAGACCCAAGTTATCACCGGAAGGAAAACAAAAGCCCGAACTAAGAATATCGACCCGCGCTGATGTAGTGCTCCCCCGGTATCAAGCCACGAGTTGGGGTTGGAGCGCGCGAAACTGACGCGGGCTGCGATAGCCGAGAGCCTGGTGAGGACGCCCGGCGTTGTACCATTGGATCCACTTGGTGATAGCGGCGCGAGCTTCGGTGAAGCTGCCGAAGTTATGCAGCCAGACGCACTCTTCCTTGAGACTACGAAAGAAGCGCTCGACGAGGCCATTTTGCTCGGGCGTATAGGGCGTGATGAACTCCTGACGCAGCCGGTAATCGTGACAGGCGGCGCGAAAGCGCCGGCTCTGGAAGATGAGGCCGTTATCGCTGCGAATTACCGGGGTTGAACCTTCAGGGCGGAGAGTGCCGAAGCGCGCCAGGCAGGCCTCCTCGAGTGCCCGCTCGGCTTCCTTGGCACGACCACGCAAAGCGAACTCGTAGCCGGTCACTTCCCGGTCATGGCAATCGATAACCGCAGTGAGATGGCCCCAGCCGTCAGCACCGCACGACACATGAGTCACATCCATCGCCCAGCGCTCATTGCTCTGCTGCGCACGGCTCCTGAGTCCGTGGACGCGGGGCCGCGGCGTCAGCGAACGTTGATGGACGAACCAGCCCTTGAGCATCAGCAATCGATACACTGCCTTACGGTTCACGCGGATGCCCTCGACAAAACGCAACATTGCCCAGAGGCGCCGATAACCAAAGGTCGGATGCAGCTCGATCAACCGTTGGATGCGTTCCGCCAGCACTTCGTCGAGCCGCGGTGGTGCCGCAGCAATTACCGCGCGCGCCCGCAGCCGGGCACGGGAAAACTTCAGAATTCTACACACTCTGCGCATCGATACGCCGGGCCACGTCGCTATCACTCGTCGGACGTCCCCGGCGTCGTAGGGCGCCTCGTGGCCTCACGCACAATGTCCAGGTCCATCGTTAGCTCACCCACCTTGCGCTTGAGTCGATTGATCTTTTCCTCGCGCAGCGCCTCGTCTTCCTTCTGGCGAGCACGAAGTGCGTTCTCCGCCCCGAGCAGGAAGCGATCGCGCCACTCTTCCACCTCGGCGACCTTCAGCCCATGGCGCCGAGCGGCTTCAACTGCCGTCGTCTCACCCTTGAGCAAGCTGATTACCAGTGCTGCGCGACGCTTGGCCGTCCAACGCTGGACTTCTTCTGCTCGTTGATCCTCTGCCATTTGCCACCTCGAAGGTCTCTGCGACCTTGTACTATTGGTGGCTCAATATCCAAGGGAAGCAGGATACTGAGGGGTTCATATCGATACACCTCTCGGGCATCGGACTATTCTTGCCACGCAATTGAGGCCAATTTTCGTATGCTTGCGAATTTCCTTTACTATCTGGTGACGGGCGCGGAAGCAGTATTTTCTGTCTTTGGTATCCGCTCGTTCTACGAACAACCGCCTTACGCGGTCGTCGAACGTCTGGACGATGCTATCGAGATCCGGACTTACGGACCGCGTCTGGCTGTCGAAACCACCGTCGAAGCTCCGGACGGTCACACTGCTGAGAAGCAAGCCTTCCGGCTGCTGCTAAGCTATATCGTGGGTGCGAACCGCGGCAGCGCCAGATTCGCGATGACCGCACCAGTCGAGCAGGCGTCCCAACCCTCGCTCATCGCGATGACGGCGCCTGTCGAGATAACGGGCAAGCAATCGAACCGGGTAAACATGCGGTTTTTCCTTCCCGGCGCGCTCGCTGCCAAGGGAGCACCCGAGCCCCTAGACAATCGAGTAAGGATCGTCGAAGTTGCACCATCGACACTCGCGGTAGTGCGATTCTCCGGCGTTCTGAACGAAGATATTGAGGCGAGTCGAAGCCAAAAACTCATAGATGGAGTGGAACGGTCTGGCTGGAGGGCGACAGGGATGCCATTTTTGCTGGCTTACGATCCGCCATTTACTATCCCCTTCTTACGTAGGAACGAGGTCGCTGTGGCGGTGACGCAACGCTGACTTGCCGGATTTGGAATCGGGGAATCAAATATGCAAAAAATTGGTGGGGGGAGATGTAAGCCGAGCAGATTCAGCTTAATAATTTGACCCGAGCAATATCAGGCCTGGCTCAATCTCTGAAGGAGAAGATGGACCCTTTTATTATCAGCAACCGAAAAACGCCCAGAATTTGGCCAATTGTCGCAACGACCCGGAGATTGCCCGCCGTGGGCTTGTGGTAGGCCTTGGCGGATGCGGGTTCCCCCGATGTCTCTCGCAAGGCGTGCGCAGTTGTTCTGCTTTTGTGGTCGGATATCACGCAGTGATCGGATCAAGCATCCGCTGATCGATTTCGCAATAGTGCCAGCGTCGCTCATTTCGGGCTTTCGTATTCGAGTAGTGAGCAAGGTGTTTCGGCGATCTCTGTGGCCAACGTAGTTAGATCCATCTGCGGCCGCCGGGCGATGGAATAACGCGAAAGAAAGCTCAGCTCATTTAACGAACCCAGCACTCGACGGCTCGAAGTAGTGCCGATCCGGACCTGCGACATCTCGTACAATTCCTGTTCGATGATACCCCGTGCTACGCCGATACCTTCCATGACTGCTTGTACGGCCTCGCATAACCTTTCTGCGAAGGTGGTTCGGTCCTTTGCCTCTACAAACACCGGCAATAGCGAGCGTTCGCTCACACAGATCACGAGTCGCAGATGCCTTGTGAAGAACATATTCGCGTACCAGTCGCCCAAAACTGTGGTGGGAGTAACTTCGGTGTCAACGGCGTCGGCGTGAAGATATTTGAGAAGCTTGCGAGTGAACCTGATCGTGACCACAAGATTGATTCTGTTGTAGGGATTCTTGGCGTCGCTCCTTCGGCCCAAGAATTTAGCACAGAACCCCGTGGCTCCGAGATCGGGAGAGGAATGGGTCAGACCTCTTGGAGCGATCACGACGTGACGGTCGCGCTGCGTGTGTCCGCACTTCCGCTAAGTGAATTCAGTAATCCCGAAGTGATGGTTCCAGCCGCTTCTGCTTATTATGGTCGGCCGATCGATATATCAAGGTCGGTCACCAAGCCGTTGGACAGCGAATAGACCCAGCCGTGGACGCAGAGGTCTTGTCCGCGCGCCCATGCTTCCTGCACGAAAACGTCGGATGCGACGTTGCTCACCTGTTGGACTACGTTCAGTTCGCACAAACGGTCGAAGCGAGCGCGCCCATCCGGGATTGCGTCAAGCACGTCGCGGTGTTGATGAAAGAGCTCACGGATGGGATGCAGCCAGTGGTCCACGAGACCGCGTCGTTTACCGTCCACCGCCGCGCTCACTCCGCCACAGCCGTA
>CAWCMA010000008.1:0-195000 GCA_963796565.1 uncultured delta proteobacterium
TTGAAGATCGCAGTCCGTTGAAACACTCCGTTCATAAAGTGTGCGTGCCAAATCTGCACATAGCACACTTTCGGAAGGCGCAAGATGACGCGAAATCCTACAGTTCGTCGGATTTTCTGTCTGGCATCCAGACTTGCGGTAATGCTTTCCGCCAAGTTCAGAAACTCTTCGACGGTAAAACATAACCGAGCAACCGAGCAGGCGATCATGAGCAGGCAAGCAGCAGAAGTTGGACCGCCAGAGAGCGAATATCTGACTGTCCCTGAGATCGCGAAAATTCTTCGACGCAACCGAAAGACCGTCTATGGCTGGATCGAATCCGGTGGGATCGGGGAAGTGGACGGTCTTTTCGTCGTGCAAGGACGTTACTTGATCCATTGGCCGACGTTCCGAACAAGGCAGTTCAAACCCCGCGTGAAACTACGAGGTCAACTGCCGGAATACTCGGAGGAATCGCAAAATGGCATGGCTGGAAACGGACAGACACGGCCGCCTGAGAATCGGCTTTAAGTATTACGACGGCCTCAAATGTCGCGAGCCGCTCGGGGTGTCGGCAAACAAGCAGACCATCGCCGAGGCCAGGAGGCTTTGCGCGACGATACAGCTCGAACTCAAGGCGAGAACTTTCGACTATGCCAAGCGATTTCCGGACAGCGACCGGATAAAGCAGCGCGGGATCGAGACGCCAGAGAAAATCCAACCGATCAGCGTCACTGAGCTCGCCGACAGTTGGCTGCTCAGCAAGCAAGGCGAGGTCAAGAAATCGACCCACGGCTACTACAAAGAAGTCGCGGGGATCTTCATTCAGCGCGACGCAATCGGGACGAAAACGGTCTCGGAATTACGTCAGGAAGACATTGACCGCTGGCGCGTACGGGTTGACGAGAAGCAAACCAAGGCCAACGAACCGCTGAGCACGCGACGGAAGAACATGGCGTGGGATGTCCTGAATCAAATCCTGGAGTTCGCTCGCGTCAGGAAACTGCTCAACGAAGACCTCCTGCTCGGGATGAAGCCATTCAAGGATTCCGGCCAAGCGAACGACGACGATTCCGAACTCTCGGACGAGCCCGAAGATGCCGAAGTGATGCCGTATAACGCGGATCAGATTGAAGCGATCATCGCGGCGGCCGAGGGCTGGGAACGCGCTCTTGTCACGCTCTATTTCTTTACCGGAATTCGACGCGGCGAAGCGCTCGCTCTGACTTGGGACAGGGTCTACCTCGATCGTGACCGGGCACTGATCAACCGCAGCCTCAGTGTCCGCTATGGCATCACGACGCCGAAGACAAAGAGCAGCCGGCGCATGATCCAGTACGGTCCAAGGGTTCGCGCGGAGCTGTCGAAGCAACGGGAAAGAGTCCAGCTACGCAGCAAGTACGTCTTCCCCAATGAGAGCGGCGCTGCGCCCAATGTGCGCTGGGCGACTGACGTGGTGTGGCGCCGGATTCTCACGCGAGCTGAAGTTCCGCACAGACCAATCGGGCAGTGCCGTCACAGCTTCGCGGTCTTGGCGCTGAAGCAGCACAAGCCGCTCAACTGGATTCAGCGGCAGATGGGTCATCGCACGCTGCAAATGTTGTTGAAACATTACTGGCGCTGGATACCGACCGACGATCTTTCTGCAGAAGAAATGTCTTCGCTGGAGAGCGCAGCGGCGCCGTTGGCCTCAAATCATGCCCACCCTATGCCCACCCGGCCCGAAACCGGCACCGAAGCGGGCTCGTAAAACAATGATTCAGATCGGAAAAAACCCAATAAAACTGGCGGAGAGGGAGGGATTCGAACCCTCGGTACCGGTTACCCAGTACGCCAGATTAGCAATCTGGTGCCTTCGACCACTCGGCCACCTCTCCGCACCTCGAAAAAGGCCCGGCGAGCTAGATATTTACGCGCTCCTCGTGTGACTGGCAACCTCGCCCTCCGAACCGGCGGTCCCGGGTCGTGCGGTCGATTTGCAGGCTGGCTCCGGCGTAGCGCTTATTGTGGTTGACCGATCCGCGGATAGCTGCGCACATCGCGCTCGAGGCGATCGAGCCCGAGACGTTGCGAGCCGTCGATCAACGGCGTTTGAGAATTGACGATTCGCAATCCCATGGAGCGAGAACCGCGGCCGTCGCCCACTTTGATGTTCAGCGTTCCGCGACCATCCACGCGACGACCATCATCGCGAACACCAGCACGATCGTCAGGCCGTTGGCTTTCAGCCAATTGCGCACCTGCCGGCGCGCCCTCCGGGCGTTTGGAGGCAAAAAAAAGTAAGACGGGAGGCGTTTCTGGCTGGAACTCATATGAAAACCGATGCAACTGCTTGGATTGAAAATACCGCGTAACGGCTGCCTATCAAACTACCATGCCCCATTTCGCAAGCCAACAAAGCTATTATTAGCGGAATATAGAAAATGTGTCCGAAGCTTCCCAGCACCGTGCCAGATCGGCTCACCTGTCTCTTGCCCGAAGCACCTACCTGCTCGACTCGGCCGCGGTTTCAGTTGATTCATTAGCCGCGAACAGCCATACGTTCGCCTCCCGTAGCGCCGCACGATGTCACGCTCCGAGGCATCGCTTTTGCTCTGAATCGAGGCGAGGGCGGATGCGTGCGCCTTTCATAAGCGGCCGCGGCAATTTCCGGATGACGCTACAGATGTCTCAACAGACGAACGGGAACTCGCAGCGGAGCGAGCGGCCGCAATCCGTCGGTGCGCCGCGCGTTCGCGCGGAGAGTTGGTACGAGCGGATTATGGCAGCGCTGGCACGCGGATCGGAATCAGACCTGCGGCAACTCAACGCGTTGCTCCGGACCGGCCTCGGCCTGGTGTTCTTTTTTGAAGTCGCCACCTGGTTGGAGGTCGCACGATTCGAGCCCACCATCCTCCATTTGGAGCGGCCCTTCTTCATCTTCGATATCGCGCTGGTGGGCGCCACTCTCGGTGTGACCTATTGCAAGTGGTTCAAGCGGAATTGGCGCACGGTGGCGATGGCGTTCTGTCTCATCCTGATTGCCAGCCGCACCCTGTCGACACTCGCCATCAATCAGGACGTGCCATTGATGCGGGCGCTTTTTGTGCTCATCTTGAGCACCGCCGTGCTGGTGCCGTGGAACGCACGATGGCAGAGCGTACTCACGCTGGCAGGGGTGATTGCCTTTGTGATCGCGGCGGGTGACGGGGTGGTCGGGCCGCTAACCACCAATCGATGGCTGGTGCTGGGAGTAATCGCGGCGTTCGCGCTGAGCTTCACGGCGCTGAAGGATCACTATCGAGCCCAGAGCATCCTGATCGAAACCCTGTTGGATAAGGAAAAGCGCCTGGCCAAGAGCGAGGCGATGCTGCGCACGCTCTTCGATGCGGTGCCGGACATCGTGACCTTGACCCGGTTCAGCGACGGCAAAGTAATCGAAACGAATGACGAGCTTCTGAGACGGACCGGGTTGACCCGAGAGCAGGCGTTGTCGACTTCGGTAACCCGAGCCGGCGCCTGGGTGCGTCCGGAGGAGCGCGACGAGTACATCCGGCAACTGAAGCAGACGGGTCGGGTGCGCAACCTGGAAGTGGATTTTCGGCTCAATGGGGTGGTCGCGCCGTATCTCATGTCATCGGTCGTGGTCGAGATCGAGGGCGAGCTTTATGCCCTCAACGTCGCGCGCGATGCCGCCAGCGTAAAGGAAAATGAACGCGCGCTGCGCGAGGCGCAGGAGCGTCTCAGTGCGCAGGTCGAGGAGTTGACCGCGACCCAGAAGCGCCTGCGGGCCGAAGTCGCCGAGCGCGAAGCCGCCCAGCGCGTCGCCGACGAACGCGAGACCACCGTGCGCAAGGTTTTCGAAGCCAGCCCCGACAGCATCACGGTCTCCAGCCGGAACGATTTCCGGCTGATCCAGGCCAACAGCGCATTTTTTCACGAGACGGGGTACTCGCCGCAGGAGGTTCTCGGCCGGCAGGTCTACACGAAGTTCTGGGCCAACCCTGCCCAGCGCGAGCAACTCAAACAGGCGCTGGATCGCGACGGCTTCGCGCACAATGTGCAGGCCGACCTCACAATGAAGGACGGATCCATCAATTCCTATCTGCTATCCGCGGTGGCGGCTGAGGTGAACGGTGAGCCGTGCAGGGTGTCCTTCTGGCGCAACGTTACGGAGGCCAAACGTGCGGCGCAGCGGGTCGCCGACAGCGAAGCGATACTGCGCAGGACGTTCGACGCCATCCCCGACATCGTGCTCACGCGCTGTGGGGACACGGTGACCGACGTGAACGAGGAATACGTAAAGCGCGCCGGCGTGACTCGCGCCCAGGTGCTGGGACGCCCGGTCAAGGAGGCCACCCTTTTTTTTCGCGCCGAGGACCGCGAGGAGTTTCTTCGCCGAATACGCGCCGACGGCACCGTCCGCAATTTCCAGGCCGACTTCAAGATCAAAGGTGCCGCAGTGCCGTATCTCGTCTCCGGGGCGATGGTCGAAACCGAGGGCGGACCGATGATCTTCAGCATCGCGCGCGACATTTCCTCCCGTATCGAGATGGAACGCGAGCTGGTCGCCGCCCGCGAGACGGCGCTCGACGCGTCACGGGCCAAATCCGAGTTTCTCTCCAGTATGTCGCACGAGATTCGCACCCCGATGAACGCGATCCTCGGAATGGCGGACCTGCTGAGCGACGGCGCGCTCGACCCCGAACAGCGCCGCTACGTCGACACCATGCGCTCCAACGGCAACGCCCTGCTGCGCCTGATCAACGACATCCTCGACGTCGCCAAGATCGAAAGCGGCCACCTGAGCCTGGAGTCGGTGAGCTTCGACCTCGAAGACACGGTCGGCAAGGCGATCGAAACGATGAGTCTGCGCGCGCACGCCAAGGGCCTCGAGCTCACTGCGCGCATCCTGCCCCACGTGCCGCCGAATCTGATCGGCGATCCGTTGAGACTGCGCCAAATTCTAATCAACCTGGCCGCCAACGCGGTCAAATTCACCGACCAGGGCGAGGTGGCGCTCAGGGTCGAGAGCCTCTCGCCGGCCGAGGCCCTGCGTCTCGGCTTTGCGGCCAACGCGGCCGAAGACGGCGGTGCGGCCGCTCCCGTCGCATGGCTGCGCTTCTCGGTGGCCGACAGTGGCATCGGAATCGCCGCGGATAAGCTCGGCGCGATCTTCTCCAGCTTTACCCAGGCCGACGCCTCGGTTTCGCGCCGCTTCGGCGGCTCCGGATTAGGGCTTACGATCGTGCGGCGTCTGAGCGAGATGATGGGCGGCCGGGTCGAGGTCGAGAGCGAAGTTGGCCACGGTTCGATTTTTCGCGTCACCGTCGCCTTGCGGGTCGACACCCGGCCGCGGTCGGCTCAGCGCGGCGCAGCCCTCAACCTGGACGGCGTCCGCATACTCGTCGTCGACGACAACGAGACCAATCGGCTTATTCTGCGCGAGATGCTGGTGCGCAACCGCGCCCTGGTAACCGAGGCCGCCGACGGTGCGGCGGCGCTCGCGGAACTCGCGCGCGCCCGCGCGGAGGGTCGTCCGTACAGGCTGATGCTGCTCGACTATCGGATGCCGGGCATGGACGGAGTGGAGGTCGCGCGCAAAGCGATCGACGGCGGCTTGGCACAGGCGTCCGAAGGCGGCCACGACACCACAATCCTGATGCTGACCTCTGACGACCTGAACTTCAGGCTCGCCCGGATGCGTGAGGCGGGCCTGCGCACTTATCTGATCAAGCCGATCAAGCGCGCCGAGTTGCTTGAGAAGATCGGCAACCTGCTGAACGGTACCGGCGTCCGACAATCGCTCCCGGAGCCGACCGAACCGGCGGCGGCGCCTGGCGACGCGCTTGCGCTCCGGATCCTGCTCGCCGAGGATGCGCCCGACAATCGGTTTCTCATTCAGGCCTACCTGAAGCCGCTTCCCTATCAGATCGACGTCGCCGAAAACGGCCGCGTCGCGATCGAGAAATTCAAGGCCTCGCGCCCCGACCTGGTGCTGATGGACGTACAGATGCCCGAGGTCGACGGGCTGGCCGCCACGCGCGCGATCCGGCAGTGGGAGAGCGAGCACGGCCTCTCACCGACGCCGATTATCGCGATCACCGCTTCAGCGCTCGAAGACGATGTCGTCCGCAGCCTTTCCGCCGGCTGCGACGAGCACGTCAGCAAGCCGGTCAAGAAGCCGGTGCTGCTGGCCGCGATTCGCAAGGCGCTAGAGATGCGCTCGGCCGCAGTAGCTGAACGGGAGCAGCCGGCCGCCGCGAGTCCGCAAGCGCCCCGCGAGTCGGCCGTGGAGGATACGCCGCTTGCCTAGAGGCTGCGGCCGTCGAACGGCTCGACCTTCAGCGTCGTCAGGTCAACGCCCTCGAGGCAGCGGGCGTTGACGTATACGCCGTCGGGAGAAGAGATAAACGGCGCGCATCCGCAGATGGGGCAGAAATGATGCTTCACCGTGCCGCTCTTGAAGGTGTAGGTGGCAAGGTTGGACTCCGGCGTAATCAGCCGCAGTTTCTCGCGCGGTACGCCCCAGTGCAAATAGCCGCGCATGGTGCAGATCGAGCAGTTGCAGTCCATCACTTTTTTCAGGTCGCCTTCGACCTCGAACTTGTTTCGTCCGCAATGGCATCCGCCGCTGTATGTCATGGCCGAACCTCCCAAATGCCGGTGGCTTTTTGCCTCGTACCATCCCGTCCCGGCGCTGACAAGTGCGCCGCCGCGCGCGCGGCGATCGATCCTGCTCGCTTGCCTGCTCGCTTGCCTGCTCGCCTGCGCTACACAGCCGCGCCGGTGATCGGATAGACTCGTCGCACCGGTGAGTTCTATCGCGCAAGACCGATCGCTGCGGACGCCGTGGGACAGCTTCGAGACCGAGGTGCTGGAGTACCTGCGCGCGCTCATCCGCCTCGACACCACCAATCCGCCCGGCCACGAACGCCTCGCAACCGATTTTTTGGCCGCCACCTTGGGCGCCGAGGGCATCGCGTCCGTGGTGCTCGAGAAAGAGCCGGTCCGCGCCAATCTGGTGGCGCGTCTTAAGGGCGGCGGCGACGGCGCGCCGCTGATGCTGTCCTCGCACACGGACGTCGTGCCCGTCGAGGCCGCGCGATGGAGCCGCGCGCCGTTCGGTGCCGAGGTGGCCGAGGGTTGCGTGTGGGGCCGCGGCGCGATCGACATGAAGTCCAAGGGTGCGATGGACCTGGGCCTGATGCTTGCGCTCGGTCGGGCCGGCGTGGCGCTCAACCGCGACCTGGTGCTGGCGGCGGTGGCCGACGAGGAGGCCGGCTCGGAACTCGGGGCCCGCTTCCTGGTCGAGCATCATCCGGATCTGGTGCGCGCGGGATGGGTGCTGAACGAGGCCGGCGGGTTCACTTTGCATCTTGGCGCGCGCCGCTATTATCCGATCCAGGTCGCCGAGAAGGGCTACGTGACGGTGCGGATGACGGTCAGCGGGCCGCCCGGTCACGGCTCGATCCCGCGCTCCGACAGCGCGATCGCCGCCCTGGCGGAGCTCGTGGTACGGATCCATCGGACCCCGATGCGGCTGCGGGTGACGCCGCTGATGCGGCGCACGCTCGACGAGCTTGGGCTCGAGCCGCAAAGCGCACCGCCGCTGTTTCGCGCGATGATGGCCAACACCGTCTCGCCCACCATCCTGCGCGCCGGCTACAAGGACAACGTCATCCCGGGCGAAGCCTCGGTGGTGCTTGACGGCCGCACGCTGCCGGGCGAGACGGCCGAGAGCCTGCTCGGCGAGTTGCGCGAGATCGTGGGACCGGGGCCCGCGTTCGAGGTGCTCAGGTGCGCGCCGCCGGCCGAGGGCAGCGCGGACACGCCGCTCTTTCGGCTAATCGCGCATCATGTCGAGCTGGCCGATCCGGGTGCGCGGGCGATCGCCTGGATGCTGCCGGGGGCGACTGACAGCAAGTTCTACGCGCAGCTCGGCGCGACCTGCTATGGGTTTGCGCCGGTCCGCATCGGTCCGCGGATGCCGTACGGGGCGCTCTACCACGGCAACGACGAGCGCATCCCGGTCGACGGCTTTCTATGGGGGCTGCGGCTCTACGCGGAGGTGGTGCTGAATTTTCTGGGCCTGCGCTTCGATCAGGTTTTCAATTAGTGCCGTACTACGAGAAGCCGCATTACAACAACCTCGCCGCCGCGCTATTTTTGGTCGCTTTCTTCGAAGGTTTCGATTTGCCAGAACTGTTGAGGGCGACCGCTTGGCGAACGAGCGCCTTGAAGGCGGACTCGTCAACTTTTTCCCCTTCGTGGATGTCGATCGCGCGGCGTACGTTGCCGTCGAGACTCGAATTGAAGAGACCGGCCGGGTCCTTCAGAGACGCGCCCTTGGCGAAGGTAAGCTTCACGACCTTCTTGTAGGATTCGCCAGTGCAGATGATGCCGTCGCGCGACCAAACCGGAGTGCCCATCCACTTCCACTCCTCGACGACATCCGGGTCGGCTTGCTTGATGAGCTTGCGCATTCTGCCGAGGGTTTCCCCGCGCCAGTCCCCGAGTTCGGCGATTCTTTTCGAGATGAGCTCCGATGCCGACTGGCCCTGGCTCGCGCCCGACTTTTTCATGATCTCATCCTGGAAATTCCGGATCTTTCGTCTGCAAGACAATGGAGGATAGTCATGAAAGTTAATACGAGGAAACGCAGAAGAGAAGCGACGTTCGGCACTTACTCAGTCGATGCCCACCCAACTTTTCCTAAAAACACCGGGGAAAGGTCAGAAAGCCTTGAGCGCAGACAAGTGATTAACTACTCGGAATCCTAGTCGATCGAATTGGGGTTGTCGCCGTTCGGCTCGCTCGCGCCCGACGGCTGTTGTTGCTCGGGCGTAAACGTGACCAGCAGACGCGCCGGAGCGATGAGCGGCACCACCGCGAAACGCGACACCGGTGACGTGTTCACGGTCACCGTGGTCCCGCCGGCGTCGGTCTGGATATCGCAATCGTGGAAGATCGAGCGGTCGAACACCATGTGAGTCGCAAGGCCGCTGGCGAGCTTGGTCTCCTTCAGCCGAATCGTCAGGGTGGATGAGTTGGAGCCGCCCTGGAGCTGATTTTCGAAAGCCACCGGGCCCGTCAGATCGAAGATTACCGACAGTGGCGGGTTGGCCGAGGAGAGCCTGATTTTGTTGAGCGTGGCGGGACCGGTCCGCGCCGTGGTGTTCATCGCGCCGGCTGCCGCGGCGCTGACAGGAGCCGCAGCCCCCGCGGCGGGTGCGCCCTCGGCGGCCGCACCTGATGAAACGGAGCCGGGCGCGGCATCAGCAGGCCCGCCATCGGTGGACGCTACCGAACCTGCTGAACCTGCCGAATCTACCGAACCTGCCGAGCCTGGGGAGGCGTCGGCATCAGGCGACGCCGGTTGCGATGGCGGCGCCTTGAGGATTGGGATCGGAGCATACGCGCCTGGGTCCGAAGCGGACGCCAGCGTCGTATCGTCGCTCTGGCGCACCTTCACCTGATCGGTGTCGCCGAATCCGCTCTCGGTCAGCACCAGATGCAGTGGATCCTCTTCAGTGTCGACCGGCTGGTGCAGTTTCTTGAGTTCGTACTTGGCCTTGTTGGCGTAAATCGTGCCGGGGTAGTGCAGCACGACCGCGGTGAAGGCCTGCGCGGCAGAATACTTTTTGCCTTCCTTCTCCAGTGTGGTGCCGAGCTGGTAGAGCGCGGCGTCGCCCACCGGAGTGTCGGGCCATTTCTGCATCAACTCGGCCAGGCGCGATTCGGCGGCGCGAAAGTTCGCCCGCTTGTAGTAGAAATTTCCGATCAAGAGCTGATGGCGCGCGAGCATCTCGCGGCAGACGGAAATCTGTTGATGGGCCAGTGCGGCGAAGCCCGTCTCAGGATAGCGCCGTTCGATTATCTCGAACTGCTGCAGCGCCTGCTCAGTGTTGGTCTGATCCTGATCGGGGCGGCCGATCTGGTCGTAGTGCGCCATCGCCAGGTAGTACGACGCGATCTCGCTCTGCTTGCTGGTCGGATGCATCTTCTCGAAGTCGCCCAGCGAAGCGATCGCCTCGGCGTAGTGCCCGAGCTGATACTGGGAGAGCCCGATCTTGAGTTCGGCGTCTTCGGCGTAGGGGCTGAAGGGGTATTGGTCGATCAGCTTCTGAAAATAAATGGCCGAGCCCCTGTAATCGTGGGTGGCAAAGGCCTGCTGTCCCAGCGCGTAATAGTTCTCGCCGGTTGGGGTCTGCTGATGCGCGGCACAGGCCGACATGCAGAGCGCAAGACAAGCCGCCAGTACGAAGGTCCAACGTCGCATAGTAGGAAACACTGGTCAGGTTAAACGGTGGGTGATCTCAAGGCAAGCTCGATCCGAGACAGATGCCAACAGTGGGAGAGGGAGAAACACGCTACGTTATCGCAAAGGATGCGGAGAATACCGCCTTGCCCTGGGCTAGGTATTTCAGCCCGAAGCCCGAGGCTCGCGCGCCCGGCGCCGCGACTTCGATCCGGCGAAAGCCCGCGCCCGCGAGCATCGCGAACATTTCCATCGCGTAGGGCTCGACGTCGGTTGCCACGTGGACGATCGCTCCGGGCGCGAGCACGCGCTTCAGGCGCTGGGCAAAGCCGATGGAGAACATCCTATGCTTCTGTTGCGAGAGCGTCAGCCAAGGGTCGGGAAAATAAACGTGGCACGCGCTCAGGCTCTCCGCCGGCAGCATCAGGTTGACCAGCGTGCGCGCGTCCATCCGGGCCACGCGCAGATTGCCGAGTCCGCGGCGCGCCGCGCGCAGCGCCAGCACTCGCGCGACCGAGGCCGCCAGTTCGACGGCGAGGAAGTCGCGCTCGGGACGCTGGGCCGCGTACTCGATGATGAAGTCGCCGCGCCCGGCGCCCAGCTCGATTTCCAGCGGCGCGCGCCGTCCGAAGAGATGCTCGGGATCGATCGCATAGAGAGGTCCGTCTTCGTCGACCAGCACGCGCATCGCGAGCGCGCGCTTTTCCGGATCGCGCCACATGCGCGCCGCTTTGCGCAACCGTGCCATCAGCGTGCGGTTAGAGTGACGCCCGAGTTGTGCAAGTTGTGCAAGTTGTGTCGGTCCGGGCCACGGCTCAGTCGGTGCGCGCCATGAAATCCTTCACCCGCTGCACCAGCGGCGCCAGGTCGGTGTTGTCGACCAGCGCACTGGCCATCGTGTTGCGGACTCGTGTGTGCATTCGTTTCGGCGGAGTTGCCGGCAATTCGGCATTGTCTTTGCCTTATCGCTGGTAATATACGTCATCGGCGCACGTCTTCAAGGGAAGGAATGCGGCAAACGCTGGTCCCTCCCGTGCCCTTTCCGCCGGCAAAACGGGAAAATGCCGCGAGCGTCCTGGCACGAGCCTTCGACGACCGTCGGGACGGAAAAATAAGTGAACAAGTTCAACAAACATTACGGATCACCTGACGAACCGCGGGCATATCAAGGTTGCGCAGCGCATGGCCGGACACTCGAACGCTAGGACTACTGGACTTTACGACCGGCGCAACGATGACATCAGCGTGGGGGAATGCGAGAGGATCGGGATTAGAAATGATGGCGGATTCACAAAAGCCATGTATCGAATGCGGCTCCGGGATACCGGAGAGCGCCCGAGTTTGTCCGATATGCAAGAGCTTTTAGCAAAGATGGAAGTTGCAGCTTTGGTTTGTCTCGTCAAATCTGGCGCTGATCGTCGCCGTAGTTTCGGTTCTGTTATGGACAACGGCTCAACTTCCGAAATGGTGGGTGGAATACTTCCCGAGAACGGAAGTGATCGCAACCGCCTGCAACAGTGCAGACGGCGCTGTTCTGTATAACTCAGGTAATGTTCCGGTCTTCATCTCTCATGTAATGCTTTTCAGCAAAGGAAGCGAGTGGGCAGGGCAGGTGATACCGGTTAATAATACGCTTGAGCCCGGCAAGTTTTTGACAACGCCTTCTCCCGCAAAGCCGTTCGATGGGTACTGGGTAAGACACGCTTCCGCAGATAGACTAGCGAAACTTGTTAGGTTGGCAACTACATCACCCCCTCCCGAACAGCAGCGCTGCGCGCACATTGTAATCTTTGCGAAGAACGATCCTCTGTTGCATGAGGTCTCCGAGGCAGGCGGTGCTACGCTTAATACGCTGGATGGCGGGGGCTACATAGGATACATTGCGCCGCGCACGTCACCGACGAGGTCAATACGTGTTCCGATTGCCGCTGTCGCCGTGATTCTGGCTAGCTCTCGAACTGGCTGCCCTACTGATGAGTAGTCTACCCGTCCTACCGGAGGCCGGTCCTCGGTGCCGGTACGGCGGGGGCGTTTTCATGCCCTCAATTTCGCACTAGACATTTGCAACACGCCAAGCCCTTTGTTTATCGGCCTTTCCGGGATGATGCATATCTTACCCTTTGTGAAACATTCGGCGACGCCGTCTTGCAACCGCGCCGTCACGTAGTTCGAGGCGCGGTCTTTTTGCCTTCGCTTCGATGCTTGAGTGGGAGTGCTGGATGCTTAAATGATCGGAAAGGGATCGGTAAATGACCACTGACACGATAAATCTGGACATCGGCACTTTTAGCAAGCGAACCATCCTGACCGGGGCGGGATGGACACGGAATTGGGGTGGACGGCTTGCGGCGGAGCTCTGGGAAGACTTGATAGGCCACAAGGCTATTCAGAGTAATTCCCGCCTGCGCGAACTTCTGCTGGATGAGCTGTCGTTCGAGGCCGCGCTTGGAATTGTTCAGGCCGAACCGTTTACAGCGGACGACCGTCAGGTTTTTGAGAGCGCGTTGCTCGACGCCTTCATCGCAATGGATCGCGAGGTGGCTCAAATTCCTGACCCTTGGATCAATATTTATAAAGTGCAGGAGCTGCTGTTCCGGTTTTGCGGCCGGCGCGCCCAGGGGATCAATGCCGGGTACATGTTCACGCTTAACCAGGATCTTTGGCCGGAGAGATACCTATACAACGAATACGTGTCGGGTGCACTGAACCCGGCACTGCCCGCAATGCGCGGGCGGCCGAATCAACGGCTTTTCACAACGGATATTGGATATTATTCAGGCGAGTTTCTCATGCAGCCGATCGCGGAACCGGCGGCGCAAGGACAACTCCATGGTCATTTCAACGTCATCAAACTGCATGGTTCTTTCAACTGGCGGACGGCGGATGCGCGACACGCTTTGGTCGTGGGAACGGAAAAGAGCGGCCAAATTGCGGCGTCGCCGTTGCTGGCCTGGTATTTCGATATTTTCAGGAAAGTGCTGTCAGTCGGGGGCGCGCGGTTGATGGTGATGGGGTACGGTTTCGGCGATGAGCACGTGAACGCTGTGATTTCCGACGCAATCGATCGTCATGGTCTGAAGCTCTTTATCTGGGACACCGGCGCGAACCTGAAGGATCGCGTGCTGGCGGCGCCCTGCGGCCCTCGTCTGTGGAGAGGATTGCTGAGCATCATGTCGCGCCCGATGATCGAAGTTTTCCCTAGCAGCCAAGCGGAGACGCAGGAATATCGGCGAATCCAAGAGAGTTTCTTTGGCAATTAATCTATGGGCGCTTTTGTCTGGCTAAGACAGAATCGGCTCGGCCTCTCCCTTTCTGCGTTGTTTTTCTAACACGATAAAACACATTAACTGGTTAGAAGAACGGGGCGAGGTGGACGGCCAACCTGGTAATGCCCGCAACTCTGCGAGCATTTGGTGCTCCAGGCGAACGTGCCGTGGAAGTTTCACAAAGTTCGCGAGGCGCGGTAAATAGCGGCCTGCCTTGCGCAGTCGTAACATCCGAGTGTTATCTCAGAAAACGCCCGACTTGTGTCAGCCCACCGCGCGGCGCGCCTAGTCGGTGCGCGCCATGAAATCCTTCACCCGCTGCACCAGCGGCGCCAGGTCGGTGTTGTCGACCAGCGCGCTGGCCATCCTGACCGGATCGCCGAAGAAGAAGCGCTCGTAAAGCACCTGGCGGCCGGCGAACGAGCTGCCCGCGGCGTCCCAGGCCAGCCGGTAGAGCGCCACGCGCTCGCGCGCGCCGGCGTCGGCCTGGCCGAAGTAGCGTTCGATCTCGGGCGCGAGGGGACTTTTGAAGTCACGCTCCGACGGCGTCGCCATCAGGCTCGAGGAGCTGTTGAGCTGAATGATCTCGGCGAGGCGCGGATACAGCTTGGGAAAAAGATTGCGCGCGGCGTCGAGCGGCGGGCGCGCCGGCAGGTACTCGCCCCACTTGTCGGGCGTGGCATCAGCCTCGGCGGCGCGCAGGCACGAGCGCATCAACTCGGTGGTGACGATCATCTCGGCCAGGCGCTCGCGCACGTGCGGCAGGCTCATCGCGTCGCTGACCTGGGCGATCCGCGTGGCCAGGCCGAGCATGAATTCGCTCTTGACCGCGTTTTTGACCACCACCTGATGCATCATGTTGACCACGGCGCCGGTCTCGGCATAGAGCGCGTTGCATCGCGCCATATCGCCGCATACGAACACGCGCTCCCACGGCACCAGCACGTTGTTGAAGATGACGACGCAATCCATCTCTTCGAAGCGCGAGGCGAGCGGATGGTCGAAGTGCGATCGCTCGGCTTCGAACGGATCGCGACACAGGAACTTCATCCCCGGCGCGTTGCATTGCACCGCAAACGCCAGCGCGAAAGGCTTCTGGCTCGGGTCCTCCTTGAGCACGGTGGAAGGGAAGACCAGCAATTCCTCGGAAGCCGGACCGAGCGTGGCGAGCATGCGCGCGCCGTTGACGACGATTCCGTCGCTGGTCTCCTCGACCAGGCGCAAGGCGAGGTCGGCGTCGGTCTGCCCGGCCCATCCGGCGGTGCGGCTGGCGCGCGGGTTGAGCAGGGTATGGGTGGCGCACCAGTCGTTGCGGCGCGCGGCGCGGTAGTATTCCACGATATTGTCGCCGAAGCGCTTGTCGCCGGCGGCGAAGAACTCGTGCGCGGCCGCCATCGCCGCGATGCTGGCGTTGAGGTAGTCGGGCGTGCGCCCGAGCATCCCGCCGCTGAACTCGGCCCATCGCCGCATCATGGCGCCGCGCTTGCGCACCTCGTCCGCGCTTTGCGGCTGGATGAAGGAGAGGCCGGCGCGCTCGCCGCCCTCGACGCGATAGGTCATCGCCTCGGGATGCTCGATCTGCATGTCGTAGAGCGAGGCGAGCGAGCGCGTGACGCCCTTGAACGCCGGATGCGTGGTCGGGTCGGCGACGCGCTCGCCGCCCAGCCAGACCTCGCTCTTGAGCTTGCGCATCGCGCTCAAATAATTGTTGCCCGAGCGCGCGCCCATCAGAGGATCTCCTGCAGTTGCGGCAGCCGCTTGCGCAGCCGCTCGGCCGCGTCCTCGGGCGCCATGTACGGCGGTCGCGCGGGCCCCATGTCGATCCCGGTCGCGACCGAGGCGGTGACCTTGGTGACGCCGAGATGGCCGAGCGATTCCTCGCCCCCGCGCGGAAAGCAGCGGTTGAGCCGGCGCTGGATTTCCTGGGCGCGCATGATGTCGCCAGCGCGGTAGGCCTTGAGCAACGCCGCGGAGGCGGGCACGGCGAAGATGTTGATGAAGCCGCCGGCCGCGCCGAGCATCAAGCCGCTCAGCAGCGCACGGAAAGTGTTGAAGATCTCGATGCGCGTGCCGATCTGGTCGTAAAGCTCCTCGAGATGCTGAAGGTCGGTCAGCACTTCTTTCATCGCGACCACGCCGGGGATCGTTGCCAGGCGCGCCGCGAACTTCGGCGAGATATTGAACTTGCTCAGCGCCGGATTGTGATAGACCACCAGCGGCAGGTCGCCGGCCTCGGCAATCATCCGGTAGTGGCGCTCGACCTCGGCCTCGCCGCAGCGCCAGTAGTAGGGCGGGATCACCTGCTGCGCGTCGTAACCCATCCTGGCCGCGACCTTGGCGAAGTGCAGCGCCTCCAGTGTGGTCGCGCCCGAGGTCATCGCGGTGGCGGGTACGCCGGGACGCTTGCGGGTTTCTTCAAGTGTCACTTCAAACGCGCACGTGCGCTCGGCTTCGCTCAGATGCAGGAACTCGCCGATGCTGGGCGTGGCGACGATACCGTCGGCACCGTTGTCGAGCGCCCATCGCACCTCTTTGCGCAACGCCTCTTCGTTGATCTTGTAGTCCGCGGTGAACGGCGTCACCAGCATCGCATGGATTCCGTGCACGAGCTTCATTTCAGTTGGCTCCTTCCGCCGGTCAGTACAAAAATCGCTCCGCGACAAATCGCGCGACAAAAATCGCTCCGCGTAGATCCCTCACTTCGGCGGCTTCGTTCAGGATGACGGCAAAGAAGGCTTCCATTCTGTCATCCTGAGCGTATGCGGAGGATCTATGCGAAGCGGTGGATCTTCTTTCCCGCATTTGTCGATACCGTCTTTCATGACGGAGACGGTTGAACCGGTTGCCCCTCCTCGGGAGGCGCGCCGCCCCAGATCAAAACATCGGGGCAGAGATCCGCACCGTTTGGCCAGACTATGGTTCCGCCCTCGGCGCGCACCTTTGCAAAGAACGACGGATCCTTGCGAATGGAGTTGAAGACCGGACCGACGAGAAGGCGTGACACGTCGCGTTCGATGACGGAGCCATCGCTCAGGGTCAGCTTAAGTTTGAAGTCTCCAAGCGCTTCGGCTTCACGAATACGCAAAAGGGCCATATGGTATCACCGTCCCGCTGGCGCCTGCGCGCCCTGATGCGCCGCGACGCTGGGCCGGGCGAAATGGAAAATGGCCTGTCCGGTTCCGAGCGCGGCTTCGTAGCGTCCGAACTGTTCGCCGCGCCAGTTCCATTGGGCGCCGCCCATCGCACCCGCCATCATAAGGTAGTGCGAGAAGCGTCCCTCGGGTGAACATTCGGAACGGTACTCTGGAGCGGCGCGTAGAATCTCGGCATGCCGCCCAGACTTGAACCATTCCATCAATTTTTCGTCGTACAGGCGATTGGCGAGTGAGCTGATGTCGTCGGGCGAGGCCGAGGCGTGTTGCAGCACGTGGTCGTAGTCCCAGAAGCGATGCGACATGCCGCCCGCCGCGACCAGCACGACCCGTCGGCCCGAAGCGCGAATCGCGGCGCCCATCGCGGCGCCGAACGCGACGTCGTTGGAGATCCCGGCCGTCTGGCAGACTCCGACCGAGAGCACGCGGCGGGTGGCGCCAGGATTAAAGTAATGCATTACATTCAATGTTGGATAGTGAAGCGGCAGGGTAGGGTAGCCGGCCGCGATCGCGCGCAGTTCGCTGGCGCGAGCCGCTTCCACGATCGCTGCGGCCAGTTCCGGATCGCCCGCATAGTCGTAGGCGTACTCGTGGATCATCTGCGGCAGTTCCTCGGAGGTATAGAGACCCCGCAGGCGTTCCTGCGCGTTGAGCACGTATTCGAGCGTGGTGAACCAGTGGGTGTCGATCAGTACGAAGGTGTCGAACTCGAGCGGGCGCAGCCGCTCGCGCTCGAGCTGTTCCATCGCGTCATAAAAGGTGGTGACGTTTTTGCCCATGTAGGCGCGGCGCGCCTCGAGGTCGTGAATCATCAGGCGCGGCACATGGGTGGTAAAGATTGCGGCTACGATCTCGCCCATCGCGGGCCTCCTTTGGCGCGGCAATTCATCGCTAAGCCTGGCGTTCGGGATAGGCGGGATAGGTCAGACAGACCAGCTTGGGCTCGGTCCAGAACTCCAGGCTGAAGCGCCCGCCCTGACGTCCGACTCCACTTTGGCCCGAACCGCCGAATGGCGTGCGCAAATCGCGGAGGAAAAAACTGTTGACCCATACCATCCCGGTCTTGATCCGCGCGGCGACGCGCAGAGCGCGCTCGAGATCGCGGGTCCAGATGTAGGCCGCAAGGCCGTAGCGCGTCGCGTTGGCCATCGCCGCCGCCTGCTCCTCGTCTTCGAAGCGCTCGACGCTCAGCACCGGGCCGAAAATTTCCTCGCGCACCACGCGCGCGTCAGGCCGCAGGCGGTCGAGGACGGTTGGCAGGTAGTAATAGCCGGGACGGGGATGCTCGGGGATCGCGCCACCGGCGAGCAACTCGGCGCCGCCGGCAATCGCCTCCTTGACGAAGGAGTCGACGCGGCTCCGATGCGCGGCCGAGATCAGCGGGCCGTATTCGGTGTCGTCGGCAAGCGGGTCGCCGATCTTGAGCTTGCGCATGTCGTCGAGGACCATCGCGATAAACTCGTCGGCGATTTTCCGTTCGACCAGCAAGCGCGAGCCCGCGACACACGACTGTCCCTGACTGCGGAAGATCGAGCGCGCGACGCCAGCCGCCGCGCGCTTCAGATCCGCGTCGGCGAAGACCAGGTTGGGCGACTTGCCGCCGAGTTCCAGCGTCACGCGCTTGAGCGACTCGGCCGCCGCCGCCATCACGCGCTTGCCGGTCGCGACGCCGCCGGTAAACGCAATCCCGTCGACGCCCGGATGCGCCACCAGCGCGGCGCCGGCCGCGCCCTGACCGGGCAGGACGTTGAGCACGCCCGGCGGCAGCCCGGCCTCGAGCGCGATTTCGCCCAGCGCGATCGCCGTCAGCGGCGCCAGTTCCGAAGGCTTGTAGATGCACGCGTTGCCGGCGGCGAGACACGGTCCGAGGTTCCACGTACCCAGCATCAGCGGCGAGTTCCACGGGATGATGATCGCGCCGACGCCGAGCGGCGCGCGCTCGGTCAGGCTGACGAGCTTGAGGTCGGCGCCGAGAAACTTGGCGTCGCCGTGGCTTGCCTCCTGGGTCCACGCCTCGGCCGCGTTGGCGAAGAAGCGCAGGTTGCGCGCGGCGCGTGCGATATCGTGGTTGACGCATTCGCTGACCGGCTTGCCGACGTCGCGCGCCTCGAGCCGCCCCAGCTCGCGGGCGCGCTTTTCGATCCCGTCCGCCATCCGCCCGATGATGCGGCCGCGCGCCTCGGCGCTCATCTTCGGCCAGGGTCCATGGTCGGCCGCCTCGCGCGCGGCGGCCACCGCGCGCTCGATATCCTCGGCGTCGGCGTCGGCCACCTGGGCGAGTTCGCGTTCGGTGGCGGGCTCGATATCGGCAAAGCGCGCGCCGCCGGCCGGCTCGACGTACTTGCCTCCGATGAACAGGTTGGTTTCCATCTATGCCGGCCGGACTACTCGCACAATATGCGGAACGATACGCCGCGATACGTCAGATAGAATTGAATTTCCTCGAATTCCATTGGCAAGACAACTGAGGTATAGCCCGAATAGGGCCGCCTTGTCTGTCCCCAAAACGGGGGCTCCTTGACCGGCCTTCCGCGCGGCCATAACGTTAGGGCCACGATGGCCGAGTTGCCGGACATCATTCCGATCTTCCCGTTGCCTAACTTCGTGCTCTTTCCCGGAGTGACGGTGCCGCTGCACATTTTCGAGCCGCGCTATCGCGAGATGGTGGCCGACGTCGCGCAGAGCCACGGCACCATCGGAATGATAATGCTCAAGGGCGACTGGGAACCCGAGTACTACGCTTATCCCGACATCTTCACCATAGGATGCGCCGGCCGCATCAGCTCGCTGGAGAAGCTTCCCGACGGCCGCTACAACCTCCAGCTTGAAGGCATCAGCGAATTTCAGGTCGGGCGGGAAATCCGCTCGCACTCCTACCGGCAGGCCGAAGTCCAATGGTGCCCGTCGGGCCGCAGACTGCTCGGGCTTGAGCCGTCCGAGATGGACTCGCTGCGCGATCTGCTGGTCGGATTTCTCGGCGAGAATGCCGACGCGGCCTGGCGCGGATTGGTCGAAGAGCAGGGATTGCGCGACGCCGACCTGATCAATTTCCTGTGCTTTCATCTCGACGTCACACCGCTGGAGAAGCAGACCCTGCTGGAGTCGCTGGACGATCGCATCGCTTGCCTGTTCGATGTGCTGACCTTCAAGATCGAAGAACGTAAGCTCGGCCCGCCCGGTCCGCGCGGCGGCAGCCCCGTCAATTAGGTCGAAACTCGAATAGGTCGAAAGTCGGAGTCGGGCGAGATCAGTCGGGCCCGAGCTGAGTTGGTCTTAGGTTATCCGTCGAAAGCGTAGGGGCGGTGCCTAGAACAAGATTTTTGGCACTCGGGTGCACAGATTTGTAGCGCTTGTCCTTTTTTTCCCTCGCACCGGTCCCAAAATCCCCCAGTTGACTCGCTAACGAACGCTGGTAAAAGGCGTCCGTCCGGCCTTGAGTCACCCAAATTCCGGGTCAAACCGCCACGAGTTCAGGAAGTGGCGTGCTTCTGCCCGATCTTGTGCTGGCGACAGCGTCACGCCGTACTTCGGCACAACCGTTGCTCTGTCGAAAGATGATGGGCGGCCAGCCCAGAGCTTGAAACAGTTTGCGAGAGCAAACGACAGACCGGAGGACGGTTCAATTGGAAAGCAGCGCGACAGCGGGGAACTTCTCTGACGCTCTGACCCCGGAGCAATACTACGACGGCATACGCGCCGACGATGCCTCTTCTCGTCCGATTAAGCGGCTGATGCTGGCGGTGCTAGAAGACGCGATGCGCTGTTATCAGACCTACGCCAGTTCTCGTAATCCCACGCAGCGCCGGTTGTTCGTCGATGCCGAGAGGTGGTTGATGGATCGCTCGGCCGGCGGCGTATTCGCCTTCGAAACCGTCTGCGAGACCCTCGGAATCGAGCCGAGTTGCCTACGTGCGGGCCTGCGCCGATGGCGCCTGCAGCAACTGAATGGGATGAATCCGCGCCGCCTGGCGCGTCGATCGCCAGTGACCAGCACGAGCCGGATAAGCGCTCCGCTTAAGCGCCGCCGGCGCAAGCTTTCCCAGACGACCGGCGACGACGACAGCGGCATCGCGGTCGCAGTCAATGGCGATGGCAACGGCGCTGGTCACTACGGCGGCGATATGCATCACGGCAGCGATGTATTGGACGCCCCCGTCGGCTACGACCAGGGCGGCGAAATCGAGGGCGTCAACGGGGCCGACGCCGCCGATACTGCCGAGGCGGATGTGTTAGCGCGGGAGGCGAGCATCTCACCGCGAGAGGCGAGCGTAACGCCGCGAATAGACATCCAGGAAGTCGCGTTGGCCTGAACGACCTTGCCAGGGGCGGCGCGGAGTGGTCCTTCCCTCCCACCACGCGTCGTCCCACCTGATTTTTTATCGCGCCTGCCACAGGATGCGGCCGCTCTGGTCGAGGCGGCGCGCCCGCCCTTCGACGCGTGAGTACTCCAGATGCGCGAGGGTCTCGAACGTCGCCGCCATCACGTGGAAAATCGGGCGGTCCTCCTCGCCGAAGATCTCCTGCGCCACTTCGAAGGCGGTACGCGGCGTGCGCTTGATGAGATCGAGCATCTCGGCTTCGCGATAGCGATGATGCTCGATGAGCTGGTTGGCACGATGGCGATGGTCCTGGTAGACGGCGCCATGCGCGGGCAGCACGAGTTCGACCTCGAAGTTCTGCACCTTGCGCTGCGAGTCGATGAAGTCACTCAGCGGATTGGTCGGTCCCGAGGGATAGATGCCGACGTGCGGGGTGATGCGCGGCAACAGATGGTCGCCGACGATCATCACCTTTTCCTTGCGCAGGTAGATAACGCTATGGCCGGGCGCGTGCCCCGGCGTCCAGATGACCTCGAAGCGCCGCTCGCCCACCGCGACCACATCGCCGTCATGCAGGAACTCGTCGGGCTGCGGCACCGGGTTGTACTGGTCGGTGCCCATCCACACCGGCCGCATCCCTTCGATCGGATAGCGGTCGATCGGAAAGCCGTGACCGGTGAAAAATGCGAGCACCTCGGGATTAGCCGACGGCGGCGGCAGGTTCAGCATCCGGTTGACCCGCTCGACTTCGAGGTCGTGCAGGTAGGTGCGGGCGTGGCTTAGCCCCTTGATCGTTGCCGAGGAGCCGAAATGGTCGACGTGATGATGGGTGCCGAGCAAAACCGTGAGGTCTTCGAGCCTGGTCCCGGCCTGCGCAAAGGCGTCCTTGAGCGTGGCCACGCTGTCGGCCGTGTTCATGCCGGTATCGACCAGCACCCACTGGCCGCCACCGCAGTCGACCAGGTAGACGTTGACGATCGTCGGCCGCATCGGTAGCGGCAGAAAAAGCTCGTAAATCCCGCGCTGTACTTCTACGATCTTGGCTGGCATCGCTTCAGGCCTTCAGGCGGCCCCTGTGCGTGGCCGCGCGAAGCGTCGGTCCGCTGCCGCCCGGCCAGAGCCCGGCGCTGTAATCGATCCTCTTCCGAATCTTACGCGCCGGCAAAATCGCCGATCGCGGAACCGGATGCGCCCGGGCCAGTTACTCGTGGAGCTGCTCCTTGACCTGAAAGGTAAGCTTTACCGTCACCTTCCAGCGTGACACCTTGTTGTGCTCGACCTCGGCCGCGATGTTGGTCACCTGGGCCGTGTGTACGCCCGAGATCGTCACCGCGGCGCGCGCCACCGCCAGGTCCACCGCGTGCTCGATCGATTCGGTCGAACTGCCGGTCAGCTCGATTGTCTTTTCAACCATGGGGGTTCCCGTTCCTTTGGCCGCCGCGGCACTGCGATTTGACGCGCGCGCACGCGCGGCGTTAGGGTTGAGCCCTGCGCGCTCATTACGTCACACGGGAAACGCAAAGACAAGGCAGAATCCTCATGAGCTACGATCGTTCGGCGGTGCGGGCAGTTATCGAGGCGGCAAGGGCTACCGGGCGGAATGCGCTTTCGCCGGACGAATGCAGGGCGCTTTGCGCGGCTTGCGCCATCCCGCTACCCAAAGCGGCGACGGCGTCGTCCGCCGCCGAGGCCGGACGCGCGGCGAGCGCGCTCGGCTTTCCGGTGGTGATGAAAATTGTCTCCCCCGACATCCTGCACAAGACCGATGCGGGAGGCGTGATACTCAACGTGCGGAGCGCGGCCGAGGCCGAGCAGGCCTACGAAAAGATCGTCGCCGGCGCGCGCGCCTACAAGCGTGACGCCAAGGTCGCCGGAGTCGAAATCCAGCAGATGCTCTCCGGCGGCCAGGAGGTCATCGTCGGAGCCACTGCCGATCCGAGTTTCGGCAAGGTTGTCGCCTTCGGGCTGGGCGGCGTGCTGGTCGAAGTGCTCAAGGACATCACGTTTCGCCTGGCGCCGGCGAGCCGCGACGACGCGCTTTCGATGATCGACGGAATCGCGGCGGCCGAGATTCTCAACGGCGTGCGTGGGGCGGCCGCGGTGGACAAGGGCGCGCTTGCAGCGATCATCGAAACGGTCTCGGTCCTCGCCGCCGACTTCCCCGAAATCGCGGAGATCGACCTGAACCCGGTGCTGGCGCGGCCCGACGGCGCGGTGGCGCTGGACGTGCGGGTGCTGCTCGACTTCGTGCCGCCGGCCGAGCGTTACCGGCCCTCGCGCGAGGAAATCCTGCGCGCGATGAACCGCATCATGCGCCCCGAAGCGATCGCGGTCATCGGCGCTTCGGCCGAAGACGGCAAGATCGGCAACTCGGTGATGAAGAACCTCATCAACGGGGGCTTCGAGGGCAAAATTTATCCGATCCATCCCAAGCTCGCCGAAGTGATGGGGCGCAAGGCCTATCGCAGCGTCAAGGATGTGGCGGGCGAGATCGACGTCGCGGTGTTCGCGATCCCGGCGCCACTGGTGGCCGGTGCGCTCAAGGAATGCGGCGAGAAAAAAATTCCCGGCGCGGTGCTGATTCCGTCGGGCTTCGCCGAGACCGGCAATGTCGAGCTGCAGAACGAGATTGTCAAAATCGGACGGCAATACAACGTGCGCCTGATGGGGCCGAACATCTACGGCTTCTACTACCTGCCGCGCAAGCTGTGCGCGACCTTCTGCACGCCCTACGACGTGCTGGGCAAGGCGGCGCTATCGTCGCAAAGCGGCGGCGTCGGGATGGCGATCGTGGGATTCAGCCGCTCGACCCGGATGGGCGTCTCGGCGATCGTCGGCCTGGGCAACAAGTCCGACCTCGACGAGGACGACCTGCTGACTTTTTTCGAGCAGGACGACGACACCCAGGTGATCGCGATGCACGTCGAGGACCTCAAGGACGGGCGCTCGTTCGCCGAGGTCGCCAAGCGCGTCTCGCGCAAAAAACCGGTGATCGTGCTCAAGGCCGGGCGCACCGCGCTCGGCGCGCGCGCCGCGCGCTCGCATACCGCGGCGCTGGCCGGCAACGACCGCATCTACGAGGACGTGCTGCGCCAGTCGGGCGTGGTGCGCGCCCGCGCGCTCAACGACATGCTCGAGTTCGCGCGTTGCCTGCCGATCATGGCGGCGCCCAAGGGCGAGAACGTGCTCATCATCACCGGGGCCGGCGGCTCGGGCGTGCTGCTCTCGGACGCCTGCGTCGATAACGGGCTTAAGCTGATGGAGATGCCGCCCGACCTCGATGCGGCCTTTCGCAAGTTCATCCCGCCCTTCGGCGCGGCCGGCAATCCGGTGGACATCACCGGCGGCGAGCCGCCCACTACTTATCGCAACACGATTCGCTTGGGGCTGGAGGAGCCGCGCATCCACGCGCTCATCCTGGGCTACTGGCACACCATCATCACGCCGCCGTTGGTGTTCGCGAAACTGGTGACCGAGGTGGTCGAGGAGATGCGCGCCAAGGGAATCGACAAACCGATCGTGGCCTCGCTGGTCGGCGACGTCGAGGTCGAAGACGCCTGTCGCGTGCTGTTCGAGCACAATATCCCGGCCTATCCGTACACGACCGAGAAGCCGGTGATCGTGCTGGGGGCGAAGTATCAGTGGGCGCGCGCCGCGGGTCTGGTGCGGAGCTGATCGCGGAGAGGCCGCTGGCGACCGTCTACTTTTCTTTCTTCTCGAATTTCAGCGAGGCCGAGTTCATGCAGTAGCGCAGGCCCGTCGGGTTCGGGCCGTCGTCGAAGACGTGCCCCAGATGCGAGCCGCAGCGGCTGCACGTTACCTCCGTCCGCACCATCCCGTAGCTCTTGTCCACCGCGTTCTCGACTTTGCTCTCGTCCTTGGGGGCGTAAAAGCTCGGCCATCCACAGCCAGAGTCGAACTTGGTCTCGGAGTTGAACAGCTCGTTGCCGCAGCAGACACAGAGATAAACGCCCTGGTCGTGGAAGTCCCAGTATTGGCCGGTAAATGCGCGCTCGGTGCCTTTTTTGCGCGTGACCTCGTATTGCTCGGGAGTCAGGAGCTTTTTCCACTCCTCGTCGGTCTTGACGATTTTCTCGGCCATGATTTTTTCCTCCGCAACGGTCAGTCACGCGGGTCAATTTCAGCACATCGCTGCGCCGCGCGTAAGAGTTAAGTAAAAAGTGAAAAGTGAAAAAAAGGACCGCCGCGGTTTCTCTCGACGACCGTTTGAAACCGTTGGCGAGCTCCCGAAAGCCCGGTCAAAAAATCAGTGCAGCACGGGCTGCGCGGGAGGTGAGGTCAGCGGCGCAAGCGCCGGAGGCACTACGACCGGTCCGACCGGTGTACGTTGGATATAAGTCTGCGGTGCGGAGCTTTCGCTCGCCGAGGCCGTATTCGCAGGCGCCAGAGGCTCGATCGGCTCGGCGGTCGGGCCGGGGTTATACATCTCGCTGTTTTCGGTGTCTCCGCTCATCATCGGCGCCAGCGCGGTTTGGGTCGCGAGGTAGTGCAGCGGGCGCGTCACGCCCCACTCCAACGCGTAACCGATTGGCGCAATGAAGTAGCTAACCACCTTGAGCAGTTGGCCGTCCTCGGCGTTGGTATACTCGGTCGGATTCTGCTTGTCGTTGTACGGGCCCTGCTGCGCGAACGCCATCGCCGGCATCGCCATCGCCAAGGCTACAACCATGCAAAGCATCAAGCGCCGCATGCCAATAGTTTGTGCCCGACGGGCGGTTTATGTCAATGGTCGCAAAGCCCCGCCGCCCGTGAAGAATTTCGCCTAGCACCCGCGATACAAGGCCTAAATGCGCAACTACTCGGCCACGCCGGCGACCCGCGCGCTCACCCCTACCGGTGGTTTCCTGGGCGAGTTCAGCCACTCGCTCAACCCGTATGTCGGATGCGCCTTCGGCGATGGCGGCGGATGCCCGTTCTGCTACGTGCGGGCGCTGCCGGTGGCGCGAGCCCAGGCGGGGCCGTGGGGCAGCTGGGTAGTCGCCAAATCCAACCTGCTCGAGTTGCTCGCGCGCGAGCTTCGCGCGATGGAGCAATCGGGCAGGCTCGAGCATGCGGCCGTCTTCATGTCGAGCGCGACCGATCCGTACCAGGGGATGGAGCGGCGGATGCGGCTGACGCGCGGGGCGCTGGAGCTGTTCGTGCGCCGGCCGCCGCGCCGCCTGCTGTTGCAGACGCGGAGCCCCATGATCGAGCGCGACCTCGACCTGCTGGTGCGCCTGGGGCCGCGGCTTATCGCCTCGATAACCGTCGAGACCGACGACGAGCAGGTGCGCCGCGCCCTCACGCCGACCTCGCCGTCGATTACACGGCGGCTGGCGACGGCCCGCCAGCTACGCGCGGCGGGCGTGTTCGTCCAGCTCGCGATAGCGCCGATGATGCCGAATCATCACGAGCGCCTGGCCGAATTGGCCGACGGCGCGGCCGACCGCGTCGTGGTCGACACTTACTTCGACGGCGACGGCTCGAATGGCCGGCGCTCTCGCGCGCTCAAGATGGACGAGCTGTACGCGCGGCTCGGCTACGAGGGATGGTTTCGGCCCGGTGCGGAGCGCGAGTTGATGGCGGCGATGCGCGCGCGGCTGGGTGAGGGGCGGGTGCTCTTCAGCCGCGCTGGCTTCAACGCGGTGTAGGACGCTTAGCCGCTGACATTACCGGCCGCGCATCCACTTGTGGCATAAGGGCGGAAGCAGCAGGACAAACTCAACGCTTCATCTCGAGCAAGGAGACTCTGTCAATGGACTTTGGAATTCTTTTGCCCTTTCGCAATCCCCCCCAATGGCAGCGGCCGATAACCGAGGTCTACGACGAGCATCTTCAGGAAGCCGTTCTCGCCGAAGAACTCGGCTACGATCATGTCTGGACCACCGAGCATCATTTTTACGACGACGCCTGGTCGCCATCGCTGTTGCCGATTCTTTCCGCCATCGCTCAGCGCACCAGCCGCATCCGTTTGGGCACCTTCATCATCATCCTGCCGCTGCACGATCCGGTGCGCGTCGCCGAGGACGCGGCGACGGTCGACATCCTCTCGAAAGGCCGGCTGGATCTGGGCGTAGGGCAGGGCTACGTAGTCAGCGAGTTCGAAAGTTTCGGCATCCCGCGCAAGCAACGCGGTGGACGCGTCGAAGAGGGAGTCGAACTCATCAGGCGATGCTTCACCGAAGAAAACTTTTCCTTCGACGGCAAGTACTACAAGATGAAGAACGTAAATCTGATGCCCAAGCCGGTGCAGAAACCCTATCCGCCGATCTGGATCGCCGCGATGGCGGAAAAGTCGGTGGCGCGCGTGGCACGGATGGGATATCACCTTGCCGGCAGCGGCGGCGTCGATCTCCAGCAGATGTACGATTCGGGGCTGCGCCACGCCGGTCATGACGTCGCCAGTCACTACATCGCTCAACTGCGGGCGGTCTACGTGGCCGAGACCCGAGCGCAGGCGTGGGACGACGCCGAGCAGCATCTGTACTACATGATGACCGCGTACGATCGCCGCTTTAAGGAAGCCAACGATCTGCCCTGGAGCGAAGCGGTTTTCTCGCGGTCAGACGTTCCGCCTCCGGGCGAGATGCGCAACACGCCCGGCCTCAGTTTCTTTCAAGCCCCGCTGGCAGTGGGATCTCCCGATGATGTGGTTCGGGATTTGGAGCAATACCGTGACGCGGGCCGGGTGACGCATCTGGTGATGTGGATGCAGTTGCCAGGCATGCCGGCGCACAAGGCGCGCCGCTCGATGGAGCTGTTCGCGAAAGAAGTAATGCCACGCCTGCGCTGACGTGGGCGAATATCCCTTCCATCTGCCCGTGCGCCGCCATTAAGGCATAGCTAGAAGCAAAGCTGACTACGCAGTACGAAGCCCGGCTGTCTCAGCGACAGCCGGGCTTTGCTATTTTTAACCGCGGATCGTGCACCTGTCGTATGCATACGGTGTGCGGGGTGCTGCATGCTCGTTATCTTCGGCGCAAACGGCCTCAACTTGCTATAGGGCTGCGTTGCGGGGAGACGCATTTCTTTCCGAACTTTCGACGATCAAATTCAGGCGTAGTAAGTCGTAGAATTACCAATGTCCCACGCGCCCTGTTTGATTCCGCATTGCTGGTTTCCGGTTCGACGCGTTTAGTTCTCCGAGTAACCAAGTCGCGTCGCGGAACGATGGTTCCGAAACTCTTACGCGGTTAGTATGGAGTGATTCGAGTTTGAAGGATACTCATTCAACATTGAAAAGAGGTATACAGATGAGGAAACGAACTGGCTATCTGGCGCGTTGGGCTCTGACGGCAGTCCCGGCCCTCGGGCTGCTGTTGCTGGCTGGCAGCGGAATGGCTTTTGCCGGGTTAAACCAACACACTTTCCACGGCCGCTATACTGCCTCGTATCACGCCTTTGACGCCTCGATTACGTCTGATCCCGCGGAGCCAAACCCACCGGCGATTCCGTACGCGGTGTCAGGTGCGATGTACAGCGATGGCAGGGGGAATGTTTCGGGGTTCCTCAACGAAGATTACGGTTCTCCCGGCACCGGCGCTGCGTCCACCTGCTCGATCAGCGGGAGCTACACGGTGGGCGCGCCGCCCCTCGGTCCAGCGATGGGATTCGTCACGATCAACTTGACCAGCAGCTGCCAGGCGGTGGTCTGCACTGGTACGACCGTGCCGAGTTGCGGTCCTTCCGGTGTAGCCAGCCCGGGATCGCCGGTCCAGTTGTACTGCGCGTTGTCGGGCCCGTCGGGCAAGGCACTGGACTGCACAGAGATGGGTGAGGCGGCGAGCGGCACCACCTTCCAGACGCCAATCTCGGCGCCGCACTGGGAGCGGGAGAACTAACGGATTCGTTGTGCAACGCGGCGCGGCCGATCATTTGATCGGACGCGCCGCGCCGTGGCCGCATTCACGACCACAATTCGACTCGGCCCCGCGTCGGTCAGTAATGCCGCGACGGACTCCTGACCAGGTGTACGATGCCGACCACAACGATCGCACCCACCAGCGCCATCGCCAGGAAGCCCAGTCTGCCGTACACGACGACTCCCAGTGCGTTGAAGATCCAGCTTCCGATGAGCGCTCCGACCAGGCCGAGCAGGATGTCGGCGAACATCCCGTAGCCCTCGCCGCGCATCAGCTTGCCGGTCAGCCATCCCGCGATCAGTCCGATAATGATTGCTCCGATCATGCGATTTATTTCCCCCCGCGCCACGACGAAAGATTTGACGAAAGATTGCGGATGACGAAAACTTTCTGGCCCCTCTCAAAGCTGTGGGCGCCAGCAATCGCGCTTACGCGGTCATGTACTGGTCGACCGAAAACATCAGGCGGCCCCGCATGATCGGCACGCACGCTGGTGGAAAGTCCTGCACGATTTCGCCGCCGTCTTCGCGCAGGCGCTCGATGAAGCGTCCCAGGTTGAGCATCGCTCCGGTCGGCAGGTCGTGCAGCACGACTACGCTCCAGGGCACAGCGCGGCACTGCGCGAGCGCCCGCTCGACCCATCCGTCGGGGTCCTCCCAGTCGCGCGGCACGCAATTCCATAGCACGCAAGTGAAACCGCCAGCGCACAGGTAGTCGACTACCTTGCGATTGAGCAATCCCGAATCGAGCGCTCCGCCGCCGCCGAAAGGGCGAAAGAGGCGGTCGGGATGGGCGAGCGCGCCGAGCATCCGCTGCGCGCTGCCAATTTCGTCCTCGGCGCCGTCGCGGTCGTCGCGCCGGCCAAACGGCCTGCTATGGGTCAGGCTGTGATTGCCGATCCAGTGGCCCTCGGCGTGGGCGCGCTCGGCGCGGGCGCGGCGCTCGGGGTCGGCGAGCTTCTGTACGATTACGAAGAAGGTCGAGCGCACGCGCTGGGCATCGAGCACGTCGAGGACGTGGTCGGTCACCTCGGGCTCGGGCCCGTTGTCGAAGCTGAGCGTGATTCTCACTTTGCCTTCACTTCAGTTCGACCATCTTTGCGCCGGCACCCACGGGCTCGATGCCCCGTGCGACCCGGCCTCGCTCGACTCGCGTTCGCCGGTCCGGCGACGCCGCCCCGTCTTACTTTTTCTGTTCCATCGGGGCGCCACAGCACTTGATCGCGCCGGCGCCGCCCTTGGTGACGATTACCTGGGAACCGCACTTGCCGCAGATGTAAACTTTTCCGAGCTGATTAGCCATCGTTTTTGCTTGCTCCGTTGGATGTGATGCGCCGCGCGATTTCAGGCGCCGCGAAAGAGCGGCTTGCGTTTGTCCAGAAAGGCCCGGACGCCCTCGGCGCGGTCGGCTGTGGTTTGTAGCAGGGCGTACAGATCCTCTTCAAGTCTTATACCCTGATCCAGAGTCAGGTCGCATCCCTTGCGCACGGCCTCTTTGGCCAAGCGCGCGGCGATCGGGCCGCGACTGGTGACCGCGCGCACGACCTCGCCGGCTACGCGCTCGAGCGCGGCGCGACCGGGTGCGACGTAGGTCACCAGGCCCAGGCGCATCGCCTCGCCGCCGTCGATCGCAGCGCCGGTCAGCAGCATCCTGAGCGCCTGGGCCGCACCGATAAGCCGCGGCAGGCGTTGAGTGCCGCCAAAGCGCGGCATCCGTCCGCGCCCGAGCTGACCCATCGTGAAGCGCGCCGCGCGCGCCGCGACGCGAAGGTCCGTGGCGAGCGCCAGTTCCATTCCTTCGTCGGCGGCGACGCCGCCGATAATCGCTAGCGTCGGCTTCGATAGCACGGCTATCGATTCGACGATCATGGGCGCCATGGAAAAGACGTCGTCGTCGAAGCCGGCGCAAAAATTGCCGCCCGCGCCGCGAATCACGAGTATCAGCGCGTCCGCGTCGTCTTCGACCTCTTCGGCGAGTTCCACCAGCCGACCGGCCATCGCGGCGCTAAGCCGGTTGCGCGCATCCGGCCGCGTAAGCGTCGCAGTGACGCATCCGCCGGCGCGCGCGACCTCGATCTGCCCGGTCGCGGCGCGTGCCGGGCGCGGGCGCTCAGGGCTGCGGCGTGTCGCCCTTGTCACGCAGTTCCTTGCGCAGGATTTTGCCGAGCGGATTCTTGGGCAGCGCCTCGATGAACTCGATCGCCTCGGGCCGCTTGAAGCTCGCCAGACGCGTGCGGCAGAACTCCGCGATGTCGTGCGCGGTGACGTTTTGTCCCGGCCGCACCACTACGAAGGCCTTGACGGTCTGGCCCCATTCGACCGACGGCACGCCGATGACCGCCGCCTCGTCGATCGCCGGATGGCTCATCAGGACGGTTTCGATCTCGGCGGGTGCGATATTCTCGCCGCCGCGGATGATCATGTCGTCCTTGCGTCCGGCGAAGAACACGTAACCTTCTTCGTCGACCCATCCGAGGTCGCCGGTCGCGCGCCATCCCTCGGGCAGGCGGGAATCGTCCTCACGCCCGGCGTAGCCCTTCATGATGCGCGGGGTGCGGATGAGGATTTCGCCGACTTGGCCCGCCGCCATGAGCTTGCCCTCGTCGTCGCGCACTGCGATCTCGACGTCGGGCAGCGGGCGGCCGATCGAGTTGAGCCGCTTGAGCTTCAGCTCGACGGTCCTGGCATCGCCGTCGATACGATGGTCGTCGGGGCCGAGCACGGTCAGCGAGGAGGTGGTCTCGGTCTGGCCATACGCGTTGACGAAGCCAACGGTTTTGGGGAACGCCTCGATCGCGCGGCGAATGGTCTGAATCGGCATCGCCGCACCGCCATAGGCGAGATTGGTGAGATTGGAGAAATCGGTGTTGGCAAACGACGGCTCGTCGAGCAACTGCTTCATCATGGTCGGTACGACGAAGGCGTGCGTGACCTTTTCGCGCGCGACCAGTTGCAGCCAGGCCTTGGGATCGAACTGCGGCATCACCACCACCCGTCGCCCGGTCCACAGGTTGGTCATCATCGCGGTGGTACCGGCGATGTGGTAAAACGGCACGCACACCAGCGCGACCCCGCGCTCGGTGCCGTCGGCCATCTCGACGTTGGCTGTCACGTAGGCAGCGAAATCGCGAAAGCGCAACATCACGCCCTTGGGCAGCGAGGTCGTGCCGCTGGTGTACATCAGGACCGACACATCCTCGTCCTCGACCTCGACTTCGCCCTCATCGACCTCGGCCGCCTTGATCAGGTCCGCGAGCCGCGGTAATCCGGCCTTGCCCTCTCCCCAGGCCACTACCTTGGCGGTTTTGAGCTTGGGCGCCACGCGCGTGACGAGGTCGAGGTAACGGTCGCCGGCCAACAGCACTTTGGCCCCGGCGGTGTTGATCATGTACTCGAGCTCGGCGTCCTTGGCGCGGTAGTTGAGCGGCAGCCAGGTCAGTCCGGCCTTGGCGGCGGCGTAGTAGCCGGCGATGTAGTTGTCGGAGTTGGTGTCGAGGCCGGCGACTACGTCGCGAGGTTTGAGCCCGAGCGTCTTGAAGGCCGAACTCAGGCGCCCGACCAATTCGTTGAGCGCTGCGTAAGTGAGTCTGCGATCGCCGAAGACCAGGATTTCCTGCTCTGGGGCAATCGACCCGGGGATGCTGATGAAACTGACGGTGTTCACGGTACTCCGTTTCCTCCAGGGCGGCGCGCCCTCTTTGGGGCATCTATGGCCGCCGTCGCTCGCTTTTCGAGCTTGAGATTTTCGAGCCTGCGGGCGAGCCGGCGTTCCATCGCCAGCCCTTCCTCCAGCGGCAAGTCCAGGCCGTCCCAGACCGCCAGCTTCGCCATCGCGACCCGCTCGCGCGGCAAGCGGCTCAGACCGCGAGCCAACGCCCCAGCCGCACGTGTCAGTGCCGCCCGAGGCACGACTTCGGCGACCAAACCTATTGCTAAAGCCTGCTTTGCGTCAATCCAACGGCCCGTGATGCAAAGGTCGAGCGCCCGTCCCGGACCCAAGCGCCGCGAGGCCGTTTGCGTACCGGCAACCCCGGGAATCATTCCAAGCCCCGTCTCGGGCAGGCAAAAGGACGCGTCTTCGGCCGCGATCGCGATATCGCACAACAACACCATTTCGAGGCCGCCGCCGACCGCGTAGCCGTGAACGGCGGCGACCGTCGGGATCGTCAGCGCGCGCAAGCGGCCCCATACGTCGCGCCGAAAGCGCGCCCATCGCGCGACGGTGGGCGAGGGCGCGGTGCCGAACTCGCTCACGTCGCCGCCGGTGGAGAACGCGGGACCCGCGCCAGAGAGCACCATCGCGCGCACCTCGGGATCGTCGTGGACGGCACTGAGCGCGCCGAACAGGTCGTCGCGCATCGCCACGTTGTAGGCGTTGAGTTGGCGCGGCCGGTTTAGCGTTATCCATGCGATCGCTGCGCGCTTTTCGAAACGGATCGCGCTGAAACCCGGCGACGGCGGTGACGGGTCGATGCGGTGCGATGCCTGCGCCATGTGAGCCACGAGAGGCGGTTGACGGACCGATGGTCCGAGATATTCAGCCGGCGAGGTCGGCGCCGTGGCTGGCGGCGAACTCAGGCCGCCCGCGCTCGAAGACTACGCGTCCGCCGATGATCGTCAAATCGACCGGCAGATTCATCAGGTCGGCCGGCTTGAGCGCCATCGGATCGCGCGGCAGCACGATAAGGTCGGCCAGGCGCCCGAGCGCTATCTCGCCCGCCGCCAGACGCGCCAGGCGCGCCGCCTGCGTGGTGAAAAGCGCGAAGCCCTGTCCGATCGAAATTCGCTCGGCGAGGCCGATTTCATAGCCCTCGAGCGAAAAGCGCATCGCGGCGGCGGCGATCGCAGTCAGCGGCCGCGCCGGGGTGACCGGCGCGTCGGTGGCGCCGGCGAGCTCGATCCCGGCCTCGAGCAGGCTCCGCGCCCGATACAGATAGGGCAGCAGTCCCGGCTCGGTGACGTACTTGGCGCCGCGGTAGTAAGAGAAACCCGGATTGGTTACCACCCACACGCCCAGCGCCTTGAGGCGCTCGAGATGCTCGGGCGTAATCACGCCGCCATGCTCGATACGAAAAACCGGGCCGCCGTCGCGCGCCGGCGGCATCCCGCGCGCGGCGGTCTCGAGCGAGTTGAGCGCGAGTTCGAGGTCTTCGACCTCGGTGCAATGGAACGCCGAGTCGAGTCCGGCCTGACGCGCGCGCGCGACCCAGCGCGCGATCGGGCGGTAGTCGGTTTGCGGACTCTCGATGAACTTCACCGCGACCAGGGTGATTCCGGCCGGCTGGGCGATCCGCGCCGCCTCGTCGACGGCGTTGAAGTAGGGCGCCCCGAGCATCATCGCGATCCGTTGCGTGACGGCTCGCCCGCTCAGCAGCCCCGCCATCAGCGCGACTTCCTCGGGCCCGTTGCGGACGGTCGCGTCGGTAAACGCGGTCACCCCGGCAGCGGCCATCTCGCGGCTGAACAGGCGCGCGCGCGACTCCAATTCGGCCGGAGTCACGAGCGGCAGCCGTCGCGAAAGATAGCTTTCCATCCCCGCCACCAAACCGTTCAGACGGCCCGTCGCATCGCGCATCAGGACCGCACCCTCTGGCGCCTTGAACTCGGGTGCCTCGAGACCGAGCGCGGCTATCGCACGCGAGTTGAGCCATGAGGCATGGAGCGTCTGATGGCGCAGGCGCAGCGGATTCCTGGGCACCGCGGCGTCGAGTTCCGCCCGCGTGGGCCCGCGCCGCCCGGCCAGCAGCGCCTCATCGCATCCGAACGCGCGCATCCAGTTGCCCGGCGGCGTCTTGCCGGCGGCCACGCGCAACTGGGCCATCAGGTCGTCGAGCTGGCGGCATCGCCACAGGCTAAGGCCGCCCGCCGCCGACGCGCCTTCGAGGAAATGGAGATGCGAATCAATTAGCCCCGGCGCAACGACGCGACCGGCCAGCCGGATCAGATGCGTGCGTGGGCCGACCAGCGGCTTAAAATCGTCAAACAGTCCCAGTGCGAGGATTTTGCCGCCGGCGACCGCGATTGAATCGCTGGCGGGATGGCCCAGGATCACTCCTTCATGCAAAACCAGGTCAGCCTTATCGAGAGCCATCAGCTTATTGAGCGCCAGAGAACCGAGCGCGAGGGCAGTGCGCCGCGGCATATCCTCGCGCGCAGCATCTTAATCCGAGGAGGGAAGCGCCTTGGCTTCTTTGATTTTCATCTCGACCTCGCAACACTCGATCGCGCCGGTGCCCGGCTTGTTGCAGAGCACCTCAGTGCCACACTTTTCGCACAGGTAACGCTTGCCCAATTGGTTAGCCATCTTTTGATACTCCCGTTATCGTCGCCGGCCGTTTCAGGCCCGGTCGTGAAATCTTCGCTTGAGGACCGCAATCGGTGAGATTCCCCGCGTTGTCCCCTGGCACTTTTTTAGAGCATCGCACGCATTTCTTCAATGAGTCATCTTGTCGATTGTACCCGCTATGCGTCGCTCGCAAACGGCAACTCGCTCACCGCCGCCGCTATCTCGCCGTCCGCGTCATCGATCGTGACCGCGGTGCCCGGCGCCCAGGCGCTGTGATGCAACACGGCGAGGGCGAGCACGCCCAGCCGGGGCGAGCGCAGCGGGCTGCTAAGATGGCCGACGTCCTTGCCCGCGAGCATCACGCGCGCATCGGCGGCCGGAACGCGCGCGCCGTCAAGCTTAAGCCCCATCAGCCGCCGCTTCAGCGCGCCGCGCGCGGTCGCTCGCTCGATCGTCTCCTGCCCGATATAACATCCCTTGCTGAACGAGATCGCCGGTTCCATCCGCGCCTCCAGCGCGATCGTTTTGTCGTTGGTGTCGACGCCGACCCGCGCCGCGCCGCTCTCCACCCGCACGATCTCGGCGGCGTCGATACTGACCTCCAAAAGCTCGCGTACGCCCGTGCTCAGCCGTGCGACGATCTCCGGCGCGTCGGCGCGCGCCATGAGAATCGTGAAGGCCGGTGCGCCCCATCGCGTAACCTGCGCGACCAGCGCGCCGCCCTCGGCTTCGCCAAAGCGCCATGCGCCAGGCAGCGCCGCCGGCTCGCCGAAAACCGCCGCGACCGCCGCAGCCGCGTGCGGCCCATCGATTTGGATCACGCTGTCGTATTTGACGGCGTCGCCGCTTTCCTCCAACTCGACATCGTCTGCGACCAGGAAGCGTTCGAGGTGAGCACGCACGGCCGGCCACAGCGCGCGCTCCATCTCGAGCAGCAGCGCGTCGGCGGTTGCCCACACGGTAGCTTCGGCAATCAGGTGGGCGCGCTCGGTCAGGAACAGCACCGAGACGAGGCCGCCCGGATTGAGGCCCTTGATATCGTTGCTGCACATCCCGTGCAGGAATGACGCGCGGTCATCCCCGCTCATCCGGATAACGATGCGCTCGGCGCACAGCCGCACGCCGGCGCCGCTTGTGAGAGCGCGGTAGCCGGCCTCAACGCCGTCGCTGCCCGAGATGTCGCGGCTCGCCATGGTCCAATTCTATCATCGCCGGCGATTACATATACTGATCCTGTACCGATTCTGGAGGCCTGAGACGTCGATGTTTCGGCGGACGAGAGAGCCGGCATCAAGCATGGCGACGTGCTGGCGGCGCGCGCTCGAAGCCGCGCTGCTCGGCGCGCTGTTGTGCGCGAGTATCCCTGCGGCGCGCGCCGCTGACGACCCCAAGGGCGCCTCTTCCGAGCTAAGCAACCAGGCCTTCACGTTGCTTAATTCTCTGAACGCGCCTGACGCCGACGGTGCCGCGAACCCGGAAGCCAAGGCGCTGTTGGGACCGGTCGCGAGCTTCGCCGGCGACGCGCAGACGCTCAGCCAGGCGCTCGGCGCGGGCGACGACGCCGGCGCCCGGCGCGCCGCGGCCTCACTTGATTCCGACTTGGCTGCGATCGACGCCGCACTCAAGCTGCATCGCAGGGCGATTGAGGCGGGCAGATGGGACGCGCTCAAGCATCAGCTCGCCACGATCGAAAAAAGCTTGCCGCCCGCGCCGCCCGCGCCGCCCGTGCCACCCGCGCCCGCATCCGCCGCGCCGCCTTCGGCTCCGCTACCCACTGAAGGAGAACCTGCGCCCGCGAGCGCGCCCGCGTCATCCTCCGCGGATAGCGGTGGCCCCACGCTCAAGATCGAGTCGCGCAGCCTTGAGGGCAACGTTGTGCAGCTCAAGGGATACTTCGAAGGCTCGGCGCTACGTTCGGCGGGTATTTATGAGGGCGCGCAGCAGGTCAAGCCGATGAAGGTGGACCACGTGATCGGGCGCCAGAAGGTGGAATTCCAATTGGCGCTTCACGACGCCGATATCTCGACCAACCTCCGCGTCATCGACCAGGCCGGGCGGATGGCGACCGCCTCGGTCTTCGCCGACGACTCGACCGCGATGGCGACCACCAGCACGGAATCGGGAGTCGAGGTCGACCGTGGCGCCGGGTCGGCCTCCGGCAGCAACACTGAGGAGATTCCAAACGCGACCTCGCCGCCGGGGGGTCCGGAGGAACCGGCCGCGCGCGCGGATGAAGGTCTGGGCGGAACCGGTATAGGTGGCGGACTCGTCGGCGGAGGAATCGGCGCTCCGATGGGCAACATTCAGATCAACATCGAGGCGGTGAACCCGATAAACCCGGTTTCGCACCTCTACCAGGTGGTCGGACAGATAATTGGGCATGGCGTGCGCCGGGCGGGGATCTATATCGACGGGCGGCTGGTCAAGCGATTGCCGGTCAGCCGCGGCAACCTCAGCAACTTCGCGACGACCTTCAGGCTGAGCGGCGGCACGGCGACGATTCGGGCGTTCAGCGCGGGCAACCAGTATGTCGAGTCGTCGATCGCGATGCCGTCGGCGGGGGTTCCGTCGATGCCGCCGATGGTGGTCGCACCCTATGGTATGAGCCCATATAGCCCGTTCGGGATGAACCCGTACGCGATGGATCCGTACGGAACTGTCTATGGCGCGAGCCCCTCCTACGGCTACAACATCAGCCCTTACGGAATCACGCGCTACCCGATTAGCCCCTACGGCGCGAGCCCATACGGCGCGGCTCCGTCCGCGGTCAATCCTTACGCGCCGCCGATCAATCCCTATGGCAACGTGCCGCCGATGGGCCCGGCGGGCCGCTAACCGCATCGCGCGGGAGTCGGTTGGGAAGCGGCAAAGCGTCCTTGATCTGACGAGGCAGTTTTACAGCAGCCCTACGATCTTTGGCGGGCCGAGCGCGAACTTGGTGCCGAACTTGAACGAATTCCCGTTCACCGAACATCGTCTGCGGCCCCTGAGCGCCGGAGTATCAGCCGAAGTATCGATTGAAGGCGTGACGGTCGATGCGCCCTTACTTGCCGCGCCTGCGCCGATTCCGTTAAAGTTCAAGGTTCGACCGAGAATTTCCAAGCCAACCGATACTTCGCGAGTGCACCGACGATGCTGATTCAGGCGACGCAACTACGCCCCGGGATGATCCTGGAGTACAACAACGGTCTGTGGCGGGTGATGTCGATAAGCCATATCACGCCCGGTAACTGGCGCGGGATGGTCCAGACCAAACTGCGCAACGTCAAAACCGGCACCCAGACCGAAAACCGCTTCCGCTCTGAAGATCGCGTCGAACGCATCATCCTGAGCCAGATCGAGATGGAATTTCTCTATCAGGAAGGCGACGATTTTCATTTCATGAACACCGAGACCTACGACCAGATCACGATTCCCAAGGAATTGATCGAAGACGTGGTCGGCTTTCTTACACCTAATCTTAAAGTTGAAGTTGAATTTCACGAGACTACCCCGCTCAACGTCTCGCTGCCCAAGACGGTCAATCTCAAGGTCGCGCAGACGGACCCCGGAATGAGATCTGCCGCGGTAACCAACACGCTGAAGCCGGCCACGATGGAAACCGGGTTGGTGGTGCAGGTGCCGCACTTCGTCGTGGAAGGCGAGACCATCACGATCAACACCGAGACGCGCGAGTACATGGCTCGCGCCAAATAGGTGCGTCGTCCGCCCCGCCCCGGCCGGGGCCCCAACCCTCCGTCCGCCAACGATTCAAGAGCGGCAGGCGAGCGTCGAGTCCGGCGCGAGCGGCCCAAAGGCCCCGCCCGTGCGGCCAAGCCTTTCAAGGCGGTCGAGTCTTTCAAATCTGGCAAATCCGTCAGGTTCGAAAAGCCCACCAGGTCTGACGGGTCCGGGAAGTCTGCCAAATTCGTTAAGCCTGCCCGGTTCGACAGATCGACGAAGCCCTATAAGCCCGAAAAATTCGACACGTCCGCGAAGCCCGACAACAGATTCGACACATCAGCCAAGCCCGTCAAGACTCCACGATTCGAGCGGCGCGAGAAGCCCGCCAGATTCGACAGGCGAGCCGAGCCGGCCAAATTCGCAAAGCCCGCCAAATTCGCCGGGTTCGCCAAATTTGGCAAGCCCGCCGGCTTTGCCGAGCGTCCCGCGGTAACGCCAGCCGGCCCCGCGCTGCGCCTTGCCTCGAACATCTATATCGCCCACACGCAGCCCGGCTTCGAGGGCGTCGCGGCGGAAGAGATTGCCATGCGCTACGCTGCGTCCGAAGGACGCGGCCGCGGCGCTCCTGCGATGCGCCAGCTCGGCCGGCGCATGGTGCCCGAGCGCGCCGGGATGGCAATCTTCAGCGCGCCACGCCCCGACACACTCAGCGCCGCGCGCACCATCGAGGATCTGTTCGCGCTCGTCGGCTATCGCGACGGACTGGGCACGGCGCCCGCCACATTGGAGAAGATTCGAACGATCGCGCACGAGGCGCCCTACGTCGAAGAAGCGCTGGAGGCGCGAGTGCGGATGACTCCCGGCAGCCGCAGCGGACGGAAGCTGGGCTTTCGCGTGATCGCGCGCATCGCGGGCGAGCACGAATTTCGCAGGCTCGATTTCCAGCGCGCGGTCGAGCGCGGTATCGCTGAGCGCGGCGACCATTCGTGGCGCGGGGCCGGTGACGACGCCGACGTCGAGTTTTGGGCCACACTGCTCGGCGGCGAGATGTTCCTCGCTTTGCGGCTGGTCGACGAGCGGATGCGCCATCGCGAGTACAAGGTTGCGCATCGGCCGGGCTCGCTGCGCGCTTCGGTGGCGGCGGCGCTGGGATGGCTCAGCCAGCCCGGCATGGACGACTGCGTGGTCGATCCGATGTGCGGTGCCGGGACAATCCTGATCGAACGCGCGCACCTCGGGCGCTACGCGATGCTGGCCGGGTTCGACCGCGACCCGGAGGCGATTGCGGCGGCGCACGAGAATATCGGTCCGCGCTACCGGCCGCTGGGGCTCGCGCAGGGCGACGCGCTACGCCTGCCGCTCGCCGATGGCGCGGCGACTCATCTCGTCACCAATTTGCCGTGGGGAACGAAATACGGTTCGCACGGCGAGAACCGCCGTCTCTATCCGCGCCTGGTCGAGGAGTTCGCGCGCGTGGTGCGGCCGGGCGGGCGGCTGGTGATGCTGACGGCGGAGCGGATGCTGATGCGCGAGGTCGCCAGCCGCGGCTTCGTGCGGGTCGAGTCGGTCAAGCGGGTGATGATTCTCGGCGCCCCCGCCGTGATTTATCTCTGCCGGGCATAGCTTTGCAGTCGCGCGGACTTTTTCAGCAGGATAGCTAACGCAGCGGCTTCGTCAGCGCGTAGGTCACTCCCGTGTGGCTGAACCAGATCTGCCCGTCCTGGCGGCGCACTTTGAGTCCCGAGCGATCGGTTGCAAGCGACGCTTCCATCATCTCGATGATTTGCGCGCGGCGCTCAGGCGGCGGCCCGCCATGCGCCATCCACGATTCCAGGTCGTAGCTGGTCTCGCGCCCGCCGCGATACGCAACTTCCAACTCCGCCTCGGCAATCATCCGCTCCCACTCGGAGACCGCAATCGCGCGCGCATGCGAAGGGTCGCACAGCCGCTCGACGCGATTGTGATAGTCCGACTTCGCGGGATCCTCGGAGGTCGTCATGTCGACGATCACCATCCGCGCGCCCGGCTTGAGCACGCGCGTCATCTCAGCCAGGACCTCGCGCGGATGGGCGAAATGATGAAACGCGAAGCGGCAGGTGGCGAGGTCGAACTCGCCGGACCCAAACGGCATCCGCTCGACATCGCCGAGCATGAAGCTGACGTTGGAAATCCCGCCGCGCGAGGCCTCGGCGCGGGCGCGCGCGACGAGCTTGTCGGTAGCGTCTATTCCGAGCACGCTTTGGCACTTGGGCGCGAACGCCATCGCGACGAACCCCGGCCCGCTGGCGACGTCGAGTACCCGCGAGTCCGGCCGCACCTGCGAAATCTCCACCATGTGGTCGAGGATGCGCGGGTCGGTGACCACTTTCATGGTCGAGTAAGCCTCGGCCTGGCGGCGGAATTGTTGTTGCACCAAGGTCAGATTGTCGGGTTGATCTTTCATCGGTGAATTCTCAACTTGTGCGATTTCACGCGGCGCGTTCGAGGACGAAGCTCACGCTGGTATGCATAAGGCGGATAGTGCCGCCGTCGCGCTGGAGCGCGAGCCCCGGCCGATCTTCGTCAACCGCGTCTTCGAGCGTCGCGCGGATGATCGGAATATTTTCCGGCGGCGCGCCACCGAAGCTCGTCCACTCCTCGACCGTGCTGACCGACTGGCGCGCGATCTTCATCGCTACGGTGAAGCCCTCGGCGGCGAAAATCCGCTCGAACTCCGAGGCCGCGAGCATTCGCACATGCGTCGGATCGCACAGCCGCTCCAGTTGGTTGTGGAGTGCGGCTTTGGCCGGCTCCTCCGAGGCCGTCACGTCCACCACCACCATCCATCCTTGTGACCCGACCACCCGCGCCATCTCGGCGAACACGCGCGCCGGATCGGTGAAGTGATGGAACGAAAACCGGCACACGGCGGCGTCGAAGACGCCATTGCGAAACCCCATCCGCTCGACTTCTCCCACCGTGAACGCCGCGTTGCCGGCGCCGCGGCGCGCCGCCGCCTCCCGCGCCTGCGCGACAAGTTCAACCGAGGGGTCGAGCCCGACCGCGCGGCCGCATCGCTCCGCGAACGCTAGCGCGCACGCGCCAGGGCCGCAGGCGACGTCGAGCACGCGCTCCTTGCGCGCGACGCCGGAGATCGAAACCATGTAGTGGAGAAATTTTGCGTCGGCGCTGGAAGACATCAGAGCGGACATCCGGGCGAATGTCTCGGGGTTGCGGCGGAACTGCTCGGACGCTGACCGCAACGCTCCACCCGGCTGCACGACGCCCCTCATCGGCGCCCCGTTTCGACCGATGCTTGTCGCAGGTTCATGATGCGCGTTCATAAGGCGGATGCATGAGGCGGATGTTCCCGCCGCGAGCGTCCGATGACCAGCTGTGCTCGCGGCCTTGGCAAACCCTTGCAGGATACGCGCGGACGCCGCACAATCGGCGCGTGCCGGCGCGCTGAGCGCGTGACGAATTCGCGCCGCACGTCAAAGGAGCCGGCCCCAATGGCAGAGATGACGCAGTGGAAGACTGAACTGGTCCCGCCGGCGCCCAGGATAGCCATCGACCACATGGGCGAGGGCAAGCTGGTGATTTGTATGCACGGGATCGGTGGCAATCGCACCAACTGGCACGACCAGCTTCCCGAGTTCGGCCGCCATTTCCACGCCGCGTCGTGGGACGCGCGCGGTTACGGGATGAGCGACGACTACGAAGGGCCGCTGGAGTTCCATGACTTCGCCCGCGACCTGCTGCGCGTGCTCGATCGCTTCGGCGCGCGCAAGGCGCATCTGGTCGGTTTGTCGATGGGCGGGCTTATCGCGATGGACTTCAATGCGTTATTTCCCGAGCGCGTCGCGACGCTGACACTGTGCGACTCGCTACCCGGCTTCGGCCATCTCAGCCCCGAGCAGAGCCGCGAGTTCATCCGGCTGCGCCTGGAACCGCTGCTCGCGGGCAAGGAGCTGAAAGAAATCGCACCCGGCGTCGCCCAATCGCTAATCGGCAAGTCCTCGCCGCCGGCGGCGTTCCAACGGATGATCGACAGCATGTGCGCGCTGCACAAGCACTCCTACATCAAGACCATCGAGGGCACCGCCAATTCGGGCCTGCAAATCGATCTCGAAAAGATTCGCGTTCCAACCCATGTGGTGGTGGGCGAGGACGATCTGCTTACGCCGCCCGCGCTGGCGCGCTCGATGGCCGAGCGGATTGCCGGTGCGCGGCTCACGACGATCAAGAGCGCAGGCCATCTGCCGAACATCGAACGGCCGCGCGAGTTCAACGCCGCGGTGCTGCCATTTTTACTGGAGCATCGCGACGCCGCCGTCTGAGCGGGCATAAAGCGGGCGAGGCGGTGGCTCCATGCCAGAGGCCCACCGGGCTGATTTCTCTTGCGGCGCGCGCCGCCCGCACCGCCAGAGTGCGGCGATGCCGCACCCTGGCGGCGCCCGATGCCTCCATCGTCACGGAGTCGCGGTTGGGCTTGGAACGGGACCGAAGGTAATAGTCATATTAACCTGGCCCGCGCTTGTGCAATCAAGTCCGCCTGAGTGGTCATCGTACTGAAATGCGTACTGATGAGGGCAGGCCGCGGAGAACGTCTCGTACCAAGGGGTGGTGCCGCCGCCTGCCTGGGTGGTCGCGGTAAGCCACGCCGGGTTAATTGGGCACGCCTCGCCGGTGTATAGAGGCGGGCTTCCGCTCTCCAGCGTGCCGAGGCCGGTTATCGGGGGATTGTACTGCGGCACGCACACATACTGAGTGCCGTTATATGTTGCAGTAGTACACACGTAACCGAGGGCATCCGTGGGGTATCCGGCGAGGTAATTGCCGCAGGGCATGCCGACATCGGCTGCGCCGGCGCAACCCGCCTGGGGCGCGAAATAAAGGCCCCCGATTGGCGGAGTCCAGGCGCATATTCCCACCCACTGGGAAAGCTCGCAATCGCGCCCGTCACGCAAGTCTCCACGTTCGGCGCGCAATCGTCTGGACCCCAGCAGGTCGGCGTGCCCTGGCCGCAGGAGGACATGGCATTACCGTCAGGAGCCTTAGCCGTGTACATGTTTTGGTAAGTCGGGGTGGGCGTGGCGCTGGGGCCAGGAACGGGGCTGCCGCACAAGAGACCCGGGGGGTCGGTCTGCGCACACTGGTCGCCGGGATCGTTGCACCCGATTACGCAGGTGCCGCTGTCGCAGAATCCTCTCTGACAGTACGTGCCGCTGCCGCAGGGGATTGTGCTAACCGTAGCTGTGGGCGCGTCGGTGACCCGAAGATCGGCCGGACAAGTCGCGTTCAGATCGCTCACGCATGACGGCATATAGCAGTTCGCTCCCGTTGGGGTTTCGATTGCCGAGGGCGCGACCTGTATCTGCGTGTTGTATCCCGACACCAGACTCACGTCGTAATTGACATTGGTGGTGCCGTTTGAGGTGGGCTCGAACAACGATGCGGGCGCGGACCCCGACTGCTGCGAAGTGATCGCATCCCACACACCCGTACACTGGTACAGTCCTGAACAATCGCCGGTCTTGCAGACGGTGCCACCGGGAAAGCTGCAGACGTTCGCACCAGAGATGCCGTAACAACTCGCATTCACATTGTTGAGGCCGCTGCCCCCCTGGCAGAATGGCGTTCCGCCCGTGCTGCAATCCAGCAGGCATTTTCCGCCAACGCAAATAGTGCCCGAGCCCGAGTCGCAGTCGGCGCTGGCGGTGCAGTCCTTGAAATGCGACCCCTCATTGGAGAACAGGTTGAAGTCGCACTCGGTGCGCGGCCAGAAGCGTCCGCTCCAGCCTGCCGGCATGCACAAGACCACCGAGCTGTCAGGAGCCATCTGCCAATCGTTGCCCGGCGGCGCGATTGTGTTGGACGCGAGGTCGCCGCTTCCCTGGTATTCCTCGCCCAGCCAGACCGGGTACGGATTGTTGTTAACGAAGGTGTACTGATTACCCGAATTGCAGGCGATCGGCGTCGGGCTTGCCGTGGGACTGACGGTCGCGGTTGGAGTGGCAGTTGGATTTGGCGTGGGGCTGGCGGTCGAGGTCACAGTGACGGTCGGACTCGGCGTGATGCTGACGATCGCTGTCGGCGTAACCGCAGCCGCCGTGGCAATCGTGGCCGGGCGCGTCGAATGGCTATTGCTCGTGCAAGCCGCGAGAGCCGCAACCATGGTCATGAGGACGCTGGCTGATAAGCCGCGCAGACAAATCCTGGACTTGGTCATGAAGCCCCCCTGTTTGAGAGTACCGGGAAAGTCAGATCGTCATCCGGCCACTGTCGGAAAACTCGCTCCCCGTTGTTCCGGAATCGCTGGACGGCCACGCGACGAGTCTTAAACAAGGTATAGGCATGTGGTCTCTTATGCAATTAGAGATTTACTCATAATATCTATCTTCAATAGATAGTCCGTATAATTATAGCTATGCTTTAGCAGTTCTAAGTTATTATATGGAGCCTATATGGTGCGGTCATGCACCCAGCGTCCTGACGGACGTAGCGGCGGCTGACGCGGCGTGAGCCGAGGGAAAGGTTTCAGGCGAGTGCGCGCAGGCGCAGGTCGCGCGCCTGGCTGCGATACGGCTCGGGCAGTGGAACTTCGGTCGCGTCGAGCCAGTTGCGCTCGAGGCGGTAGAACTCGCGCGTTTCCTCGAAGAAGACGTGCACCACGACATCGTTGAAATCGAGGACCGCCCAATGCCCGTGGCTCGTGCCCTCGATCGACAGCGCACGCTCGCCCTCGAGGTCCATGCGTTCCTCGATACCACGGGCGATCGCGCGCACCTGCACGTCGGAGCGGCCGGTCGCGATCAGGAAGTAATCCGCGATCGAGCTTAGATGCCCGACCTGGAGCACGACCAGATCGTAGGCCTTCTTCTCGAGCGCCGCCTGCGCGGCAGCTATAGCCTTCTCTAGCGAATTCACGCGGGGCGTGGCGACAGACGGGGCCGCCACTGGGCGGGAGAAACGGAATGAAACGTTTTGGGGGATACTGCTTGTAAAATCACGAACGTCAGTACAGCCCGAGCCGCTGGATATAGTCGATCACGTCGCCTGGCATCAGGTATCGCACGGACCGCCGGCTCTGAAGCTTTTCACGGATGAGCGTGGCTGAGACCGGGAAGATCGTGGTGGGTACGAATGAAAGCGTCTGGCCGTTGGGATGCACGTAATGATCGTCCCCCCTAATGTAACCAAAGCGTTTGAGCGCGGCAAGCGAGATTCGCGGCGGCACAGTATCGCCGGCCGCCTCGCGCGTGTGCACCACCAGGGAACTCAGGCGCGCCAGTTCGTCGCAGTCCTTCCAGGTGTCCAATTCGGCAAAGGCGTCCGAGCCCATCATCAGGAACAGCGTCGAACGCCCGCGCTGCGCCGCAAGGAAGTGGCGCACCGTATCGATCGTGTAAGAGCGCCCGGCACGCCGAATCTCGACGTCCGAGACCATGAAGTAGCGGTTGCCCTTGGTCGCCAGCCGAACCATCTGGAGCCGATGCTCGGCCGGAGCGAGGCCTTCGGCGGACTTGTGCGGCGGCGTCGCCGCCGGGACGAAATAAACCAGGTCGAGGCGGAGCGCCTCGCGCACCTCTTCGGCCGAGCGCAGATGGCCAAAATGGATCGGATTGAAACTGCCGCCGAGGATTCCTACGCGCATGGTGTGGTGCTATCCGACTCCAACGCGCCGCGCCTGGGCGTGGCGGCTCCGGCGGCGGTGACGCCGCCGCCGCGTCGCATCGCGGTTCGCACGAGGTTCAATTCCGCACCTGTCCGCTACCGGCGATGAGGTATTTGTAGATGGTCAGCTCGCGCAGGCCCATCGGGCCGCGCGCATGCAGGCGATTGGTTGAGATTCCGGTCTCGGCCCCGAAGCCGAACTCGAAGCCGTCGGTGAAGCGGGTCGACGCGTTGACGTAGACGGTCGCCGAATCGACCTCGTGCTGAAAGCGCGCCGCGGCCTCGCCGTCGCTGGTCACAATCGCGTCGGCGAGTCCAGAACCGTGGCGGGCGATATGCTCGAGCGCCGCGTCGAGCGAGTCGACGACCTTCACCGCCAGGATCAGGTCAAGGAACTCGGTGTCCCAATCGGCGTCGCTGGCCGGCTTCGCGCCCGGCACGATTGCGCGCGTCCGCTCGCAGCCGCGCAGTTCGACGCCCGCGCGCTCCATCAGGGCGGCCAGCGGCGGCAGGAAACGCGGCGCGATCTCGCGATGCACCAGCAGGGTTTCCATCGCGTTGCACACCGAGGGCCGGCTGCACTTGGCGTTGAAGCAGATTTCCTCGGCCATCTTCAGATCGGCGCCGCGGTCGACGTAGGTGTGGCAGATGCCGTCGAAGTGGGGCAGCAGCGGAACCGCCGATCCGGCCAGCGCCTGCTTCAACGTCTTGCCGCCGCGCGGAATGATCAGGTCGATGGCTTCGGGATGGCGCTTGAGAATCTGGATGACCTCGCGGTCGGGATTTCCGACGAAGGTCACGGCCTCGCGCGCGATCCCGGCTCCTTCGAGCGCCCGGACGATCAGCCCCGCCAGAAACGCATTCGAGGCGAGCGCTTCTTTACCGCCGCGCAGCACCACCGCGTTGCCGGCCTTCAGCGCCAGCACACCGGCGTCGACGGTGACGTTGGGCCGCGATTCGTAAATGACCGCGATGACGCCGATCGGCACCCGGACCTGCGAAATCTCGAGGCCGTTGGGCCGCCGCCACCTGGCGATCACTTCGCCGACCGGATCGGGGAGGGCGGCGACTTCTTCGACGCTGCGCGCCATCGCCTCGATCCGCGCGTCGTTGAGCGTGAGCCGCTCGACCAACGCCCCCGCCATCCCGGAACCGCGCGCGCGCGCGAGGTCGGCGCCGTTCGCGGCCATGATCGCGCCGCGCTCCTTGCGCAGCATCGCGGCCAGCGCGCCGAGCGCCTGGTTTTTCCGCGCGCTGGTGCATAACGCCAGGGTGCGGGCGGCGTCACGCGCGCGCTTGAGTGCGTCGAGAGTTTCGGTTTCCAGGCTCACGTCAGCAAGTCGTCGTGCGGGGGCTCACGCCAGTTCTTCGATCAGCGCGAAGTTGTCGCGATGGATGATCTCGTCGGCGACTTTGTAGCCGAGCGTGCGCGAGATATCGTTGGAGCCCCTCCCCTTCACCTTAAGTATATCGGCGGCGGGGTAGTTGACCAGCCCGCGGCCGAATTCGACGCCCTCGTGATCGAGCAGGCTCACGCAATCGCCGCTTTTGAACTCGCCCGCGACCTCGCGGATGCCCGAGGGCAGGAGACTGCGGCCCTTTTTTCGCAGCGCGTCGGCGGCACCGCGGTCGACCGTCAACGCGCCGGCGGGGCGCAGCGCGAACGCGATCCAATGCTTGCGGCTCTTGAGCCTGGTCCGCGTGGGCAGCACCAGCGTGCCGCACTCGCGCCCCGGATCGAGCGCGTTGGCGAGCGCATGCTCGGCGCGGCCCGGCGCGATAATCACCGCAATTCCGGCGCGCGACGCCTGCTTGGCCGCCTTGAGCTTGGTCGCCATTCCGCCGCTCCCAAGCGGCCCCGCGCTGTCGGCCACCAGCCCGCGCATCCCGGCCTCCGGGTCGGTGATAAGCGGAATCAGTTGCGCGTCGGGCCGCTTGCGCGGGTCGCCGGTGAGCACGCCGGCCACGTCGCTCAGGATCACCAGGAGCTGCGCCTGCGCCATTCCGGCCACCAGCGAGGAGAGCACGTCGTTGTCGCCCATGCGGATCTCTTCGACCGCGACGGTGTCGTTCTCGTTGACGATCGGCACCACGCCGGCTTCGAGCAGGGTCTGGATCGTGTGAATTGCGTTGCTGCGCCGCACCCGTTCGGCGAGGTCCTGATGGGTCAGCAGGAGTTGCGCGACCGTGCGTCCGACGGCGCCGAAGGCGCGCGCCCATTCGCTCATCAGCTCGATCTGTCCGGTCGCCGCCGCCGCCTGGCGCGCCGCCACTCCGGCGCCGCCGAGCTTTTCCAGCCGCGCGCGCCCGGCCACGATCGCGCCCGACGTCACCACCACGATTTCGCGTCCCGCGCGCACCAGCGCGTCGATCTCAGCGGCCAGGCGCGCAATAACCTCCGGGCGCAAGCCGCCGGCGTCCGAGACCACGGCGCTCCCGATCTTGACCACGACCCGGTGCGCGCGCGGGAGCAGCTCCTGCTTGTAGCTCACCTGGGACATTGCGCTTCAGCTCCGCCGAGATTGAGCAGCCGCGCTATCTTCGCCACCAATGGCTCGAGTCCCACGCGCTGCTCGGCCGAGACGACGAAGACCGATTCGATCCCATGTTCGGCTGCGAGCGACACCATCGCACTCGCGATCTCGGCCGCGCGCTCGGCGCCGACGAGGTCGAGCTTGTTGAGCGCGATCAGCGCCGGGCGCGCGGAGAGCATCGGGTCGAACGCCGCGAGTTCGCCGCGCACGGTCAGAAAATCACGTTCGGGGTCGGCGCTCAGGTCGAGCACGTAGATCAGCACCCACGTGCGCGCGAGATGGCGCAGGAAGCGGATACCCAGGCCGTGGCCGAGATGCGCGCCCTCGATCAGGCCCGGGATGTCCGCGACGCTGAAGCCGGCGCCGTCGGCAAGTTGAACGCGGCCCAGGTTGGGCGTGAGCGTGGTGAAGGGATAGGGCGCAATCTTCGGATGCGCCGCGCTGACGGCGGCGAGCAGCGTCGACTTGCCGGCGTTGGGCAGCCCTACGAGGCCGGCGTCGGCCACCAGCCTGAGCTCAATTCTGACCCAGCGCTGCTCGGCCGGGCCGCCCGGCGTCGCGATTCGCGGCGCGCGGCGGGTCGAGGTGGTGAAGTGCATGTTGCCCTTGCCGCCCATCCCGCCATGAGCGACGATCGCGCGCGCCCCCGGCATCACCAGGTCGGCGAGCATCTCGCCGCTTTCCTCGTCGAAGACCAGCGTGCCGGGCGGCACCCGCACCACGAGGTCGCCGCCGGCGTGGCCGTATTGCTGTTTGCCGCGGCCCGCCTCGCCGTCGCGCGCGACCAGGCGCGGGTTGTATTTGAAATCGAGCAGCGTCGCGAGCCCCTCGTTGACTTCGAAGATCACGTCGCCGCCGCGGCCGCCGTCGCCGCCGGCGGGTCCGCCGAAGGGACGGTACTTCTCGCGCAAAAACGCGATCGCGCCGTCGCCGCCTTTGCCGGCGGCCACGAAGACTCGCGCTTCATCGACAAACTTCATCGCTCAGAGTTGCCCGCGATCTCGCGCGACCGCTACAGGAGCAGCTCGGCCAGCGCGCGCAGCGCTTCGACCTGGCGCGTCCCGATAAGCATCGTTTTGACCGGCGAGGCTTTCCAGGCGGCGACGCGCTCGGCGATACGCTCGCGCGGTCCAACCAGAGCGACTTCGTCGACCAGCTTGTCGGGCACGGCGGCGACGGCCGCGTCGCGCTGGCCCGAGAGAAACAGGTCCTGGATTTTTCGCGCCGCTTCCTCGTAGCCGGCGCGCCGCGCGTAGTCGTTGTAGAAGTTCTTGTCTCGCGCGCCCATCCCGCCGATGTAGAACGCCAGGTTTTGCTTCACCGGCTCGCGGCATTTCGCCACGTCGGGGCCCATCACGCAGGTCACGAACGGCGCGAGGTCGAATTTGTGCGGGTCGCGCGCGGCGCCAGCCTTGTTGAAACCGCGCTCGAGGCTCGGCTTGAACAGGTCCCAGCGCTCCGGGTTCATCCACACCGGGATCACGCCGTCGGCGATTTCGGCCGCGAGCGCCACCCCGCTCGGCGTGATCGACGCCATGTAGATTTCCATGTCGCGCCGGCCGTGCAGGATCGAGTGCAGCGGCTTGCCGAGGCCGGTCGAACCGGGGCCGCGGTACGGCACCTGGTACTCGGAGCCCTGGAACTCCAAGGGTGCCTCACGGGCGAAAATCTTGCGCAAGATCGCGATGTACTCGCGGTAGCGGACCAACGGCTTGCCGTACGGCACCCCGTGCCATCCCTCGACCACCTGCGGACCCGACGGCCCGACGCCGAGGATGAAGCGTCCGCCCGACATCGCATCCAGCGTCATCGCGGTCATCGCCGTCATCGCGGGTGTGCGCGCCGGCATCTGCATGATCGCCGTGCCGAGGCGAATCTTTTTTGTCAGCGCGCCGACCCAGGCGAGCGGAACGATAGTGTCCGAGCCCCAGGCCTCGCCGGTCCACACCGAGTCGTAGCCGAGCCGTTCGGCCTCGAGCACCAGGTCGAGCGATTCATGGGAATGGGAAAAGCCGTATAGCAATCCGAGTCGCATCGTGAGTCCCTCTCAGAGTTCGTCAGTCGATTGCGCGAGTGGCCACATCCGTAGCCGTAAATAAGCAAAAAGCCCCGCGGCGAGGCCGCGGGGCTTGGAATTCGAAACTCTAAGCCGTGCCGGCCCTAGGCTTGTGCTTCGGCCAGTGGTTCGGTTGCCGCTTCTTCACGATATGGGCTAGCCGGAGCGGCCGCCGGTTCGATTCGCACGCGCCGCTTGTCGGTGCGGTAGGTCTCGTATTTGACCACGCCGTCGATCAGCGCGTAAAGCGTGAAGTCGCGGCCCATCCCGACGTTGCGTCCCGGATGAACCCGCGTGCCGACCTGGCGGACCAGGATGTTGCCGGCGCGAACGGTCTCACCGGCGTAGATCTTGATCCCGCGACGCTGTCCCGGACTGTCGCGGCCGTTGCGCGTCGAGCCTTGTCCCTTCTTATGCGCCACGAGCCTGTCTCCCTCTGATCCAGCCGGCACCTTGGGCCGGCGAAAAAAACTTCATGCCGGCGTTACGCCGCGCCCCGCCTGATTTCTTCGATCTTGAGCACGGTCAGTTCCTGGCGATGGCCGCGCTTGCGCCGGTAATTCTTGCGCTTTTTCTTTTTGAACACGATGACCTTGGTGCCGCGCGGCTGCTGAACGATTCGCGCGCGCACGGCCGCGTCTGGCACCACGGGCGTGCCGATAACCGGGGCTTCATCGCCGCCGATCGCGAGCACGTCGCCCAATTCGATATGCGTCCCGACATCGCCCACGATGCGCTCGACGGTTATCTGGTCGCCGACGCCGACGCGGTACTGCTTTCCGCCTGTTCTTACGATTGCAAACATGCTTTGGTCCGAACCCTCTTAGCTACCGGACGCGAGCCGCCGTGTCAAATATGTCCCATATCGACGAAACGCAGCCCTAACGGACTGCGTTCCATCACAAACGCCGTGGTGAAGCCGGCTTTGCTTCAGTCGAGGCCCAGGCGCTCGCGGCCTTCAGGCGAGATCATCTGCGGAGTCCACGGCGGATCCCACACCAAATCGACGTTGGCCTCCGCGACGCCGGGGAGCGCGAGCAGCTTCTGGCGCGCGTCGATCGCGATCGACGCCCCCATCCCGCAGCCCTGCGCAGTGAGCGTCATCTTGACGTCGACTCGTTTGGCGTCCCCGTCCATCGGCGCCACTTCCATCGCGTAGACCAATCCGAGGTCGACGATGTTGACCGGAATCTCGGGGTCGTAGCACGTCTTGAGCTGCTCCCAGACCATCGCCTCGAGGTCGCCTGAGGCGGATGCTGGCGAAGCGGCGTCCTCGGAACTTTTGCCGAGCGCGTCGGCGTCCTTGCCGGTGATGCGATAGAGTCCGCCGTAGGCCGGCACCTGCACGGTGAAGCTGCCGCCGAGCGACTGGGTGATGAAGACCTCGAGGCCTTTTTCCAATGTGATCGGACTGCCGAGCGGCACCTGGACCGCCTCACACTCGCGGATGAGTTCAACTCGTTCCATCGATAGTTACCTTGTTCGTTTTCGTACTGGTTGTATCTAATTCTAGGCGCTCGGAGGCTCAAGCGCCAGTTGCTTGAAAATAGGGTTCGGCGCACGCGCCGGCCGTGATAGAGAAAGGCATTATGGGGAAGATTCAGCTTTATCAGTTTGCTCCGCTGGGCGATCAGGAATCGGCCTCGCCATTTTGCGTCAAAGTCCGCAATGCGATGCGCTACAAGCGCATCGCGTTCGAGACCATCAACGCTTCCTCCCCGATACAGGTGCGCAAGCTCAACCCGCGCGGCAAGCTGCCGGTGATGATCGACGGTGAGGTGAAGCTCGCCGATTCCAGCGACATGATCCGTCATCTCGAAACGCGTCATCCGGAGCCGCGGCTCTATCCGCAGGATCCGCGGACGTGCGCGATGGCCCTGATGCTGGAAGACTGGGCCGACGAATCGCTCTATTGGCACGTCGTGTATGAACGCTGGCAAATCTCCGAACAGTTCGCGAAGGTCGCCGAGATTTTCTTCGAACCGGTGCCAGCCCTGGTCAGGCCAATGATAAAGCTCGCCGTCGCGCGGCAAATCCGCAGGCAGTTGCGTGCGCAGGGGTTTGGACGGTTGGGAGTCGACGAGCAGCGCGAGAAATTCAGGGCCGCGCTCGATTGGCTGGAGTCGATGGTCGACGGACAATTTCTATGCGGCGCGGAATTGTCGATCGCCGACGTTGCGGTGGCGGCGCAAGTCGGGGCGCTGAATATTCCGTTTACGCCGGTGGCCGAGGCGGAAATTCACGCGCACGCCAAGGTAATGCACTGGCTCGAGCGGACCTTCGAGGCGGTCGGCTAGCGAGACGTTTCATCGAAAAGTCGCAGACAACAGTCATCCTGAGCGAGCGTTGCGCGAGTCGAAGGACCCCGGACCCTTCTGAGCTGCGTAGCGCAAGCTCGGCATGAGAGGACCCCGGGGTCCCTCGGCTCGCAGACTTGCTCGGGATGACAGAAGTGCTTCGCGAAACCTGCGTGAAGTAGGCCGTGCCATCGGCGGCGCGGAGGAGGCGGCGGAAGATTCAGTCACCCTAAGATAGAGTCTTGATCAAGTCATCGATTTCGAGCTTGCCAAGTGTTATATGGAAGCACCGAGCGATGTCCCTATACTTGTCGAGGAAATATTCCCACGTATCTTGATTTGTCTTCTTTTGAAACCAGTTAGACGGAGCGGCCAGCAACATCGCTCGACGAATATCCGGCATCCCGTCGGGTTTTTCTGCCGTAGCGCATAATAGGTGTAGAAAATAACGTATAATCTGCGAATCGTATTTTCCGCGACGCAATGCTTGCTGGTCCCGCTTGACTTCAATGTAAATCCGGTTTTGGTGGGATTGCGACGAACGCAAAACGATGTCGATAGTATTTTTCCCCATGAGGTCGATCATAAATTCCGGTTTAAGATTGAAATCGCTGGTGTCCACGAGAGTCTCGAACGATCGATCTCCTATCAGGATCATAAAGGGTTTTAGCGCCGCTTGTGCCCTGATCGATTTTGAAACCAGTTACAAATGCGGGATTGCCTTTGGCGGCATTCAGTCGAGCAACGAGAGCCTGTTGGATCTGAGCTTCATACATGTGGTTCGCTCCCAAGGGCTTCCCACGCAGCAAGTTTGCCGCCACGTTAGAGCCTTTTTCCGAATTTTTGCAACTTCGACGGCTCGGGTGTAAAAGACAGAGACTCCGATATTCCCAGTCGCGCAAATTCGATCCTGTGCAGCGGCCAGCGCTGGTGGCAGATGGAGAGTTGCGACGCCTATGAGCGAACTGTTTAGGAATTCAGGAAAACTTCACCGGGTTTGCTGCGAGTGGTGCGGGCTCGCGATGACCTGCGACTGTTTCGATGGCAATGACCCCAAGCGTGATGGGCATATCATAATCCTCTGCCCTAAATGTCAGGTCGCCGATCTTCTCAATTTGATCTTTGGAGAAGAGGACCTAAGGTCAATACTCCTTTCGAAAATAGACAGGTCGGGAGTACCCGCTACGCGGGAAATCGCCCGAAACTTAACGTCGCGGCCCAAATTGCGAATTGTTCATTAAGGTGAGGGGTGAGTCCTTTGACAGGCCGAAGCACCATCAGAGGTCTTAAACCACGATGCAGGAGACTCGCCATGAAATAGATACACGTAATGCTGCAGGCGTTAGACGCATCCACAGCGGTGTTCAGGCCGTTCCGCGTGGTAGCAGGTCTGTCAGTGGGAGTTCCTATTTCGCAAAATCTTGCGTCACGTAGGCCGTGCCGTCGGCGGCGTGCGCTACCCCGACGCCGGTCGTGGCGAAATCCCGCGAGAGCATGTTGGCGCGATGCTCGGGGCTGCCGAGCCATCCCTGGACCGTGTGCTCGGCCAGTTTCATGCGGTCGGTGTCGCGGTCCATGTAGAGATTTTCGCCCAGCGCCTTGGAGTCGACGCCGACGCCGCGCAGGCGCTCGGCGGGAGTGTCGCCGGCGGGGCCGTTGTGGCCGATATACTTGCGCAGCGCCATGTCGTAGCTGTGGCCCCGCGAAGCCAGTATCAGGCGCTGCGAGGATTTAAGCGGCGGCGCGCCTCCGCGCTTGCGCTCGTCGTTGACCAGCCGCAAAATTTCGGCCTCCTGCACGCTCATGCCCGCCGTCAGATCCGGCGCGAGCCCGATGAGCGGCAGGAAGTAGAGCCACACCAGCGCTGCGCCCGCCGCCGCCATTCCCAGCGACGCGATTCCTATTCCGACCGCGCGGCGATTTTTCCGGCGCCGCCGTCCGGCCGGGAGTGGGATCACTTTGGCCGGGCCTTTTGGAATTCGTACCGTTTTGCGTCCGCTTGCCGAATGGACACTCATTGCGGTGGCTCACTAAAGTATCGACGCCGCGCTCGCGCGGGTTTTAGAATTTCTCCTTGAACGGGCGCACGTCCAACTCCTGGCTCCACGCGCTCGGGTCCTGGTTGGCGAGGTACCAGTAGGCTTCCGCGATCGCGTCAGGCTTGAGCAGGTCCTCGTCCTTTAGCGAGGACATCCGGGCCCGGATGTGCGGGATGTCGATGATGCCGTCGACGTTGACGTAGGCGACGTGGATTCCGCGCGGACCGAGATCGCGCGCCAGCGACTGCGCGAGTCCCCGCACCGCGAACTTGGCCGGTCCAAACGCGGCCGACTTAGGTCCCGCCTTGATTCCCGCCGTCGCGCCGGTGAACAACATCACGCCGCGCCGCTTCGCGATCATGTCGGGCACGGCCTGTTTGGCGCACAGAAACGCGCCGTAGGCGTTGGTCCGCCATGAGTCCTCGTATTGCTGGGCTGTGATCTCGGTGATCGTTCCCCAGTTGCCGCTGCCCGCGTTGTACAGCAGCACCTCGGGCGCGCCGAGTTTCGCACGCACGGTGTCGAAAGCGCGGGCTATCTGCTCCGCGTCGCCGACGTCGGCGGTGACCGCCAGTGTACGGCCGCCGGCTGCATTGACCTCGGCGGAGAGCCCGTCCATGAACGCGCGCGAGCGCGCGATCATCGCTACGCCGTGCCCACCCTGGGCGAAGCGGCGCACCAGCGCGGCGCCGAGACCCGGGCCGACTCCGACCGCGATAGCGACTCCTGGCTGATTTGCTTGCGGGGCCATCAAATCTCCCCCAACGGCGGCCGAAGCAGCCGATACACGTTCGCTAAGGTACGAGTACCAATTTACCTACTGATTGTCGCGATTGCAGCAGGCGATGCGCCTCGGCGGCCTCGGCAAGCGGAAAACTTTTGCCGATCACCAGCTTGAGCTTCTTCTCGCGCATGAGCGCGAAGGATTTCTCGATTCCAGTGCGCATCACGTCGGGCATCCTGGACACCACCGGCAGCACGAAGCCGCTCACCTTGGCCGACTTCTCGAACAGCCGGAGCACGTTGAGCGGGTCGGGCGCTCCGCCGGCGCGCCCATACAGCAGCAGATGGCCAAACGGGGCGAGGCACTTGAGCCCCGCCTCGAAGGTCGGCTTGCCTACCGCGTCCAGGATCAGGTCGGCGCCGCGCCCCTCCGTCAGGCGCATCGTTTCGGCGGCGAAGTCTGAGCTTTCGTAGTTGATTACCTCGTCGGCGCCGTACCGCTTGACCAGTGCGATCTTGGAATCGCTCGACACGGTGCCGATTACGCGCGCGCCGGCCGCCTTGGCGATCTGCACCGCGACGATTCCGACGCCGCCGGCGGCGGAGTGCACCACCACGGTCTGGCCCGGGCCCGTGTTGTGCGAGGTATGCAGGATGTGCCAGGCGGTCAGCACCTGGATGGGGAAGGCGGCGCCCTCCTCGAAGCTGACGAAGTCGGGCAGTGGAATCGCCTGCGAGGCACGGATCAGACAGTATTCGGCGTAGGCTTTGAGCGTGATCGAGGTGACGCGCATCCCGACCTTGAGATCCTTCACGTCGGGCGCGACCGCCTCGATCACTCCGGCCGCTTCCATCCCCGGCGTGTCGGGCAGCCGCGGCTTGATCATGTACTCGCCGCGGATAAAAAAGGTGTCGGCGAAGTTGATTCCGGCGGCATGCACCTTGACCAGCGCGGTGCCGGGCGTGACCTCGGGCTTGGGCGTCTCGACGTACTTGAGCACGCTGGGGTCGCCGGTCTGTTCAAAAACGATAGCCTTCACCTGATGCGCTCCCTTCGGATTCCTAACGCGGATCGATATTGGTTAATTCCCTTGGAGCAAATCGGGTTCCATCTTGCAACCGCGATTCGGTCGCCTATGCGATTATGATTGCCCGCGTATGAGATATCATGGGGCATAACGCTATGGAGGACGACGGAACTGGCGATGCTTGACCTGGTTATCTTCGACGCTGACGGCGTGCTGTTCGAGTCGGTCGAATCCAATATTGCCTACTACAACGCGATCTTCGCCGAAATCGGCGAACCACCGCTCAGCCCCAACGAGGAGCACGCGTGCATCTTCCTGGCCGCGATGTCGGTCTTCGAGCTGCGCGCGCGCGAGGACACGGCCAAGCTTGCGCGGATGCGGGAGGTCGCGCGGACGATGGACTTCACCCCGTTCTTCAAGCTCCTGCGCCCGCCCCTCGAGCTGCGGCCGTTCCTGCTTGACTTGAAGCGCCGCTATCGGGTGGCGCTCGCGACCAACCGCTCGGCCACGACTCACGGACTGATCGAGCATCTCGGCCTGGGCGGCGTGTTCGACGCGGTGGCGAGCGCGCACGACAAGGTTCGCCCCAAGCCCGCACCCGACATCGTGCGCCTGTGCCTGGAGCGCGCGGGCGTCACCCCCGAACGCGCGGTGTACGTCGGCGACAGCCAAATCGACGTCGAAGCGGCGAGCGGTGCGGGAGTGCACTTCCTCGGCGTCGGCGCGCGCGTCGTCCATGCGCATCTCGTGGCGACGCTGGACGAGGTGCCGGCCGCGCTGGAGCGGAGGTTCAAGCAGCCGTAAGTGTTCCATCCGCCCCCTCACCCTGGTTCTCTCCCCCTTGAAGGAGGGCGAGGGCATTGAGAAAGGGAGTGGAGCGGAGAAGCGGAACCGCCCTCCCTGGAAGAGGACGCTGGCCGCAACTAGATCGGGCGTGGTGGCCGCGCCGCTTCGGCCTCCGGCGACTCGGACATCAGCGATCGATAGAGTGCCCCGCCGATGATCGCGCCGACGATGGGAGCCACCCAAAACAGCCACAGTTGCTCGATCGCCCATCCGCCCACGAACAGCGCCGGTCCGGTGCTGCGCGCGGGATTCACCGACGTGTTGGTTACCGGGATGCTGATCAGATGGATCAGCGTCAGCACCAATCCGATCGGAATCGGCGCGAAGCCGGCCGGAACGCGCGGGTCGGTCGCTCCCATTATCACGAACAGGAACATCAGGGTCATCACGACCTCGCATACGGCCGCCGAGGCGAGGTTGTAGCCGCCGGGCGAGTGCGCGCCATAGCCGTTGGACGCGAAGCCGCCGGCCAGGCTGAAGCCGGGCGCGCCGCTGGCGATGACGTAGAGCACGGCGGCGGCGAAGATTCCTCCGAGCACTTGCGCGATTATATAGGGAGCGAGTTCCTTGCCCGGAAAGCGGCCGCCGGCCCACAAGCCGAAGCTCACCGCGGGATTGATGTGGCATCCGGAGATGTGCCCGATGGCGTATGCCATCGTCAGCAGCGTAAGCCCGAAGGCCAGCGCGACTCCGGCGAAGCCGATTCCGAGATGCGGAAAGCCGGCAGCCAGCACCGCGCTACCGCATCCGCCCAGCACCAGCCAAAACGTCCCGATGAACTCCGCACTCGCGCGCCGCGACAGGCTCATGGCCATAAATGGTTCCCCTGCGATCCGATTTTGGAAGAGCCTATTTGTTTGGCAGGGTTAAGTCTGCATTCATTTCTGATCGCGATGTGAACCTTACGTTGTCCGCGCTCATAGTCCGAGGTCGGCTCGCGAGCGGGTCAGCGTGTCGATCACCACGTACATGATCGCCCTCGCCGATTTGATGAAGTCATTGATACTGGCCACGCCCATCCCGCCCAGACCTTCCTTGTATTCATCGGGGCAGTTGTCAGGCGGCCACGGATAACCGATCCGCGCGCAGGGGATGCCGAGGCGCCGGATGAGCGCGCCGTCAGTCTGACCGCCCATCTTCGGGGCGTCGCCGTGCGGCCGGCCCTCGACCCGTTCCCAACCGCGATAGCTCGATTGCACGATCCAGTTTTGCGGGTCCGTGGCGCCGCCCGGGCAGGCACCGAACATCTCCCAATCGAATTCGATGTCCGGATGACGCCGATGAATCGCGCCCATCGCCTCGGCGAACTGCGCTTTCACTTCGGCGGGAGAAGTGCGCGGATTGCATCGCACGTCGAGATAGATTTCCGTTGTGGCCGACGGAAAGGCCGGTTTCTCAGGCCATCCCGCGCGCAGTGCCGCGATATGGCCCTCCGGCAGCACCGTGCCGGAGGTGTTACGCGCGGTGTATTGCGGCAGCCACGCTTCGATCTCCTCGATCACTCGAACGGCGGGAATGATGGAACTTCGGTAGCCGGGAGTGCCGCGCGTAATCCCCGCATAACCCATGGTGCCGCGCACCGAGACCTTGAACCAGCACATCCCGGGTTCCTCGGCGAAAACCGCCCACCATGGTTTCATGATCACCGCGAAATCAGGGGCCACCCCGCGTGTGAGCATGTGATACACACCGTCGCTCATCCCGTAGTTGCGCCGATACGGCAGACTGACCGGCATCCCGCCGCCGGCAAAACCCACTTGCAGGTCGCCCTTTATCGGCACGCGAGCTTCGCGCAGCGCGGTTGCGATCTCGGTGAGAGTCGCGACCATCCCCTTGGGGTTGGCGGCGCCAAGGCCATAGACCAGGTCGCCCTGCGCGAAACCGCTGGGCAGCATGTCGGCGCGGAGCGTTTGGCCGGCCCACGGCAGATCCCGCTTCGGGTCGGCCTCGAGATGGGTGTCGATCGGAGCGTAGAGCAGGAGCGCGGCGCCGCCTCCGCTGCCCCGGACTTCGCCCACCGCGTTGCCAGTGTCCTCGTTGATCGACTGATAGCGGGAATGCTCGCCCAGATGCTCGCGCATGTAGCCGGCGATAAATTCGCTGGCCTGGCGCTCGGCGCCGGTGGGGCTGTGGATGTCGATCAGACCCAGCAGGAGCTTTTGCAGGCGCGCGGGATTAAGCCGCTCGCAGGCCTGGGCGTACCATTTCTCCTGCTCCGCCGAGAGCGGAACGTTGCGCGTCTTGTCGGCCATCGGAGTGCCCCCCCTGCGGTCGCTGCCCGCCGTGCGATCGCCTATCGATGACCGTTACCGCCGCCGCCGTTGCCCTGCTGGGCGGCCGGCCGCTCCTGGATACCGCGATTGTAACGCGACGCCACCTTGCGCCACGCGGTCAATGCATTATCCAGTTGGCACAGGACCTCCTTGTTCCAGCCGTCGCCGGTCTCGTAGAAGTCCTGCATCGCCTCGCGCGCGAAGAGATCGTTGTCGTTGAAATCGCGGAGCGCGAGCGGCTCGAACACGTTGTCGTACCGATACTCGGCATCTTTCAGATCCGCCTCGCTGCGGCAGTGGGCGACCAGAATTTCCCAGTACTCGTGATGCGTCTCGTCGGTGGGAACGTACCACTCGTACTGCGCCCAGCCGGGGATCGGCCAGTGCTCGACCAGCAGCACCCCCGGCAGATACATCGAGGTCCGCAAGTAGTATGGCTTGGTGCCGCGCGCCTTCAGCCCGAGGACCGCGTTTTCGAGGACCATGTTCCAGGCTTCGGGCTTGTTGTACATCATCATCACGCCCTTGGGGCCGTCCTCCTCCTCGACCACGCGGACCGCCTCGTCCGAAACGGGCTGCGCGCCGAGCGGGAACAATACGTCGGCGCTGGCGATAATCGTGTTGCCCATATGCACCAGCCAATGGCCGGGGTCGTAGCCGTTTTCAACGGCCAGGCGCCAGTTGGAATTGCCGGTGCGATGGATCCCGCGAACGAAGACGTGCTCGTCCAGGATGTACGCTACGGCGTTGGGGTCTTCGTCGGCGCCAATACGCAGCGGCAGGTCGGATGAAAGCGGCGGCACCGGCTGATAGTCCTCGTCGCCGACAAACACGAAGATCATGCCGTTGCGCTCTTCCACCGGGTAGGTACGGATGCGTACCTTGCCGAGAATGGGATCGTCGGGCGACGCTACGATCGTCCGCAGCACGCCGTCTTCCAGGCCGTAGCTGTAGCCGTGGTACCAGCAACTCATCAGCTCGTCACTCAGGCAGAGGGGACGGCGCGACATCTTCACGCCCCGATGCAGACAGCGATCCTGTAGCGCGTAGGTCTTGCCCCTGGCCCTTCGGAGCGCAATCTCATGGCCCGCGATCAGCACGCCCTTGACGTCGTTGTCCTTGAGCTCGTGACTGAACAGCGCGGGGTACCAATGGTTTTTGAAACCGCACGCGGCCTCCAGGTACGGGGCCCATTGCCGGCTCGACGCCGCGCCCGCTCTGGCAGGGCTGCTTGCGTTCCTGATCGATTCGCCTGCACCCATCGAAGTTGCCTCCTGTCAAAAAGCGCGACGGGCTGTGCCACCGCCAATATCAGATGATCATCTCGATCATTTTGGGGCCGGGCTCCTTGAGCGCGCGCTCCAACTCCTGGCAGAGCGCCTCGGCCGTTTCGACGCGAACTCCCGGCACGCCCATCCCCTTGGCCAGCGCAACCCAGTCGAGGTTCGGATTGCCCAGGCTGGTCAGCGAGCGCGCCGTGGGGCCGGGTTCGGTAATGCCTGCGCGCGCCAGTTCGACCTGCAAAATCCGGTAGCGGCGGTTGTTGCACAGGAGCGTGGTGACGTTCAGCCCCTCGCGCGCCTGCGTCCACAGCGACTGCACCGTGTACATCCCGCTGCCGTCGGCCTGGAACGAGATCACGCGGCGCTCCGGGCAGGCTATCGCGGCGCCGGTCGCGCAGGGCAAGCCCTGCCCGATCGCGCCTCCGGTGAGCGCGAGGTAGGTATGCGCCGGCGCGCTCAGCGAGGCGCCGAAAAACGGCAGCCCGGTGGTCGCCGCCTCGTCCATCACGATTGCATGCTCGGGCATCAGGCCTGCGATTGCCGCGCCGATCGTGGTCGCATCGAGGGCGCCCGTCGGCCGCGCCCCCGGCCCTTTGGCGGCGCGCGCCGGTGCGGCTTTTGGCGCGCCGATAAGGTCGGCCAGCGCCTCGAGCGCCAGCGCCACGTCCTGCTCGAGCGTTGCGAGCGTGGTCACGCTGCGGCCCTCGGGGATCAGCAAGCTCGGCATGTTGGGATAGCCGAAAAATGCGACCGGCGCGCGCTCGCCGGCCAGGATGACCGAGCTGGATTTCGCCAGGGCGTCGAGCGCCATTTCGGGAAAGTAGGGCAGCTTCTCGACCGGCGGCCTCGCGCCGCCGCGCTCGACCCGCGCGGGGAACGTCCCGCACATCAGGCGGCATCCGCTCGCCGCGGCGATTCGCGCGGCGGCGTTAAGTCCGCGCTCGCGCAGCGCCGGTCCGCCCATGAAGAGCACGGTGTTCGCGCCCTCGCGCCGCAGCATCTCGGCCGCCGCGCGCACCGCGCTATCCGGCGCCGCCGGAGGCGACACTGACGGACGCGGCCCGGCCGCCGCGCCGGCCTCGCTCCACTGGCAATCGGAGGGAACGATAAGCGTCGACGTACGGCCCGGCACCCGCATGGATTCGGCGATCGCCTCAGCCGTGTCGGCCGCGATCGCGCCCGCGCTCGCCGAGTGGCGAACCCATGCGGAGACCGGGCGGGCGAGCGATTCGATATCGGAAGTGAGCGGCGCGTCGGCTTTCAGATGCCAGGTCGCATGATCGCCGATCACGTTGACGATCGGCGAGTGCGCGCGCCGCGCGTTGTGCAGGTTGGCGATACCGTTGGCGAAGCCGGGTCCCAGATGCGTCAACGTGAGGGCAGGCCGGTCGGCCATCCGCGCGTAGCCGTCGGCCGCGCCGGTGACGACGCCTTCGAAAAGCGCCAGCACCGCGCGCATTCGCGGGGCGGCGTCGAGCGCCGCGACCAACGGCATCTCGGTAGTGCCGGGGTTGGCGAAGCAGACGTCGACTCCGCAATTAAGCGCGGTCAGGATCAGGCTCTCGGCTCCATTCATCTTCTATCAACTCCGCTTCGTTGGTCGTTTGGTTTCCGCGCTGAACGCAGGCCCCTGTTACGCGGCGGTGCCGGTGCGCAGCACCTTGCCGGGCAGGCCTCCCTGGTATTCGTCGTGCGCGAACAGCACCTCGCCGCCGACGATCGTGTATTCGATTCCTTCCGAGCGCTCGATTAGCCGCGGCTCGCCGCCCGGCAGATCGTTGACCCACTCGGGCTTAAGCGGCTTTATCGTGGCTGGATCGAAAATCACCAGGTCGGCGTCCATCCCCGGCACGAGCCGGCCCTTGGTGCGCAGTTCGAGGAAGTCGGCCGGCTCCGAGGTCAGCCGCCGCACGCCTTCCTCCAGCGTCAGCACGCCGCGCCGATGCACCCATTCGTGGAGCAGGTAGGAGGTCAGGCCGGCGTCGCAGTGTTGTGCGACGTGAGCGCCCGCGTCGCTGAGCCCGATGAGCGTATTGGGAAGCTTGAGGATGCGGCTTACGACGTCGGGATTGACGTTGATCACCGAGAGCGTCACGCCCAGTTCCATCCGCTCGTCCAGCGCGAGGTCGAGCAGCGCGTCAACCGCGTCCTTGCCGGTGGCCGCGGCGAGGTCGGCGATGCTCAGGTTAAGCCAGCGGCGGTTGTGCGCGTTTTCCACGCGCGCGATATGCACGCGATCCCATCGTCCGCGGAAAATCGCCTTGCCCCCGCCATCCTCGATTTCGCCGCGAAAGGCGGCGCGGAAATCCGCCGAGCGCACGAGCGCCATCTGCTCGTCGATGCCGCGGTTGAAGATTCCCTTCCATGAATCGAGCGCGGCGAAAATGAACGGCTCGCGCATCGTATAATACTGCTGGATCGGACGCGGGGTGACCTGCGGCAGGATCTTCAGCCCGCTTCGGAGCAGCGGGGCGAGGCGCTCGACCGTTTGCTGATGCGCATCTGGGGGCGTGCCGGGCAGGTCGAGAAGTGCGAGCCAGGTCACCGGCCGCGTGCTCTCGCGCGCCAGCATGGTCAGCAAATCGAAGCCGCCCTCGTTGGGCACGCTGGTCGAGCCGCGGTTGGGAAGAATCTCGATAACGCCGCGGCCCAGCTCGCGCATCGCGCGGCAGAGCGCGCGCAATTCCTCGTCGCTCGCCATCCGGCTCGCCAGCGGACGGCCCTGGAAGCCGATATGCTGCGGCGCGAGGCTCATCGAGAAACCGGCGGCGCCGGCGCTGAGCGCCTCGCGGTAAAGACGCGCCATCTCGGCCGTCTCGGCTTCGGTCGCAGCGCGCTCGGCCGCCTTCTCGCCGATGACGTAGTAGCGCAGCGCCGAGAGTGGCACCAGGAAGCCGACGTTGAGCGCGACGCCGCGCCGCGCGGTCGCCGCCATATATTGCGGAAAGCTTTCCCAGTCCCACGCCACTCCGCGCATCAGCACGTCGTGCGGCAGCGCCTCGACGTTGACCAGATCCCACGCCATCGTGGATTGCTGCCCGGGGCGGCACGGCGCGACGCCCACCCCGCAATTGCCCATCAGCAGCGTGGTTACACCATGCCAGCACGAGCAGGTGAGTAGCGGGTCCCATGAAATTTGCGCGTCGTAGTGCGTGTGGATGTCGATGAAGCCGGGCGCGAGGACCGCGCCGCCGGCGTCGATCTCGCGCCGCGCGGGGCCGCCCGCCTCACCGACCGCGGCTATTTTGCCGTCCTTCACCGCGAGCGCGCCGTGACGCATCGGCGCTCCGGTGCCGTCGCAGATGGTGGCGTTGCGGATCAGCAGGTCGTGGGCCATCGCGAGATTCCTCCGGCGCGCGGGGCGGACGAGAGCGTGAACGGTCGCGGGAGCGCGGGTTTGCCGGCGCGCCGCGCGGCCGCCCCGGCCCTCGCAATGTGCCGCGGGTTCAAGTGAGCTTCGCGCCGGCCCTCTGGACTGTCAAGGCGCGTCCGGCGTGCGAACTTCTTACAACCTATGCGAAGGCCGGCATCACTTCGCGCGCGAACAGCTCGACCGTCTGCGGCGGCGCCAGGTCGGCGAACATCATCGTGAACATCGTGATGCCCCACGAGACGCGCTCGCGCAACTGCTTTACCACCTCGTCGGGCGTGCCCTTTATCGCGGTGAACGAAAACGGCTTGCGCCCCTTGGCCATCTCCCACTTCTGATCCACCTCGGCCTTGTTCGCGCCGATACAAACCATCACCTGCTCCGAGACGGTGATCGCCTTGGGGTCGCGGCCGACCGCGCGGCAATGCTCGTGCAGCACGCCGAGGGTTTTTTTGAAGTCGCGATAACCGGCCGGCATATTCCAGCGATCGGCGTACTTGGCGACCAGCCGCAGCATCACTTTTTCGCCCGCGCCGCCGATCATGATTGGCGGATGCGGCTTCTGGACGGGCTTGGGATTGTTGGGCGCGTCGGCGACCGTGTAGTAGCGGCCTTTAAAGCTGGCGCGATTTTCGGTGAACATCGCCTTGAGGATCTGCAGGCCCTCCTCGAGCTGGCGCAGGCGGGTTCCGATCGACGGGAATTCGTAGCCGTAGGCGCGGTACTCCTGCTCCATCCAGCCCGCGCCCAGGCCGACTTCGAGCCGGCCGTTGGAGATCTGGTCGATAGTGGTCAGCGACTTGGCCAGCAGCGCCGGATTGCGAAAGGAGTTGCACAACACCAGCGTGCCGATACGCACGCGCTCGGTGCGCGCGGCGATCGCGCTCATCATCGGAATCGATTCAAGCAGGTCGACATCGGGCATCCCGATGGTCCAGAAGTGGTCGACCAGCCACAACGAATGATAGCCCAGGCGCTCGGCCAGCTCGGCGCGGTCGATCAGGGTCTTGACGGTCGCGCCGGCTTGCGGCGACCAGAACGCGAATTCGATTTTTCCGCTCATCGTAGTAAAACTCCTTGGCCAACTCCGACGGACACCGTTCGATGGCGTATATGAGACGACTGTTCCACTATTTCACTTATTTCACTGTTCCACTCTTTTACTGTTTTGCGGCGCGGATGCACAACGAGATGAGACGGCGAATCGCGATCGCGCCGGGTCTCGCGCTGATGCTCGCGTTGGCGACAGCGCTCGGCGCTCCGGGCACGCGGCACGCTTTCGCGTCGTCAGGGTCGCAGGCGTTCTCACAGCTCGGCGCGCCGCGCGCGCTCAAGGGCGCGGCGGGAATCTACGAATGGCATTTCGTCGCGGAGCGCGGGCCGTCGCCGTTCGATCGGATCGGGCTCCATCGGATCGCGAGCGGCCCGGCCGCGCCGGCGCATCCGGAAATCGTGATGCTCTACCTTCCCGGCACCAACATGAATGGCGAGATTGCGGTCGACGACGCGCGCTACTCGATGCCGCTCTACCTAGCCGCGCACGGGGTCGACGTCTGGACGATGGACTACCGCACCCACTTCGTCCCGCCCGACACGCCGCCCGAGAAGCTTGCCGTGATGATGGGATGGACGAACCGCATGTTCGACGGCGATATCGAAGCGGCGGTTGCTTTCGTCAACGCACAGACGCACAACGAAAACCTCTTCATCGCCGGCTTCAGCCGCGGCGCGAGCTTCGCCTACCTGTTCGCGGCGTTGCATCCGCAACACGTGGCCGGACTCGTGATTCTCGACGGCTTCATTCCGCGCCGTGCTGCTCCGGCGATGCCCGCCGGGCGCGTCGCCGACGACATTGGCGGACGCCATCTGACCTACGACAAGCGCCGCGCGCTGATGGAGGCGGTGATTCGCGGCCCCGGCGGTCCGGCACCGCTGCCGAAATACAAGAGCGCGGCGGAAAACCTCGAGCACGTGGTCTATGACGCCGACGGCATATTCGGAGGACATGGCGGGCTTGCGAATCCGCAGGGCGGATTTTCGGATCCGTCGGTGCTGGCGCGGGTGCTGATCGGTTACGACCGATGGTGGCCGGCCGCGCAGGATTACAACAATCCGTTCGATGCGAGCGCGCTGGCGCGGCTTAAGGCCTCAAAGATTCCGGTGATCGCGTTCGCCAGCACCAACATTTCCGCGCAGTGGCCGGCGATGGTGACCGGGGCGGCCGCGGCGACCGGCAGTGCCGACGTAACTGTCAAACGGCTCGTGGGATGGGGTCATCTCGACGTTATCTGCGGCACGCACGCGGAGAGCGAAGTCTACGCGCCGGTGCTCGCGTGGCTCAGGCGGCATCAGAAGTAGGCGGCGGCGCGGCGGGCCGCGGGTCCGTGCGCGAGTCCCGGGCGCGCGGGCGCAACAGCAGCGTCGCCACCAGCGCCCACATCCCGAGCGCAAAGCCGAGCAGCGCCCACACCAGCGGCGAGCGGCCGCGGCGCCAGGCGATATTCGCGGTGAGCGGCGCCAGCGCCGCGTCGATAATCAGCGAGGTCGCGATTATTTCGGCCGGGCCCCCGCGATAGCGCATCAGGGCGAAGCCGGAGGTCACGCTGAGGATGGTTGCGATCGTCCACATTGGATTACGCGCACATCAGCATTGCGCACAGGTCAGTACGTTCACATCCGTCGATCGGTTGCACTTTGGTTTGCAGCGCTCCCGCGCGAGACTATAGTGGTTAGCGATGGCACGCCGCGACGCCGAAAGTATTATTTCCAAGCTGCGCCAGGTGAGCGAAGAAGGCCTCGGCAGCGTGATGGGCGAGTTGATGGCCAACGAACGGATGCGCAAGGGGTTGGGCCGCGCGGGAGAACGATTGATGGCCAACAAGGGCGTCTTCGATCGCAACGTCGAGACCGTTCTCGACTTCGTCAACATCCCGTCCAAACGCGACGTCCGCGAACTGAAATCCCGACTCGACACGCTGTCCAGCCAACTGGTCAACCTTAGCATGAAGATCGATCGGATGCTGGCGGCGGGCGAGATGCCCGCGCCGCGCCACGCCCGCTCTGGCGTGGGCGAAGTCGAGCCGGTTCGACCGGTCCGGCCGGCACCCGGACCGCGTCCCGTACCGCGCCGGCGCAAGAGCCGCGGCAACTCCACCAGCAGTTCCGACTGACCAAACCAAAGCGTCCATAACGGCGCGGTACGGAACCGCGGCGGCTTCGCCACGTTCACAGGATTGCGAGACTCTGCCCCAGCCGGGCGAGATCGGCAAGCTCAGCCGGCTCGTGTCCGAGGTCGGGCGCCGCGAGCAGTGTTAATCCCGCAGGCAAGCCCGCGCGCAACGACGCTATCGCGGCGGCTTCGCGCTGATGCAGCGCCGCGAAGTCCTCGGCCGCGCGCAACAGCTTGCGCCTGAGCACTGGTGCGAGCACGGCGCGCGCGATTTGCGCCTCCGACACGGTCGCGGGCAGCGTACGATTCACGATAACCGCCCGCGGCTCGATTCCGGCCGTGCCGAGCGCCGCGAGAAACTCGTGCGCCTGCGCCGTGCGCTCGGGCTCGGCGGTGGTGACTACGACCACCGCGGTGTTGCCGGCGACCAGGAGTTGTTGCGCGCGCGCGGCGCGCTCGGCGAATCCGGCATACATCCCGTCGAAGCTGCGTACGAAGGCCTGTACGTCGCCGAGCAGATGCAGTCCCGTGAGGCGGTCGAAGGCGGAGAGCACCGCGCGCGCCGCGAGGTCGACGACGCTGAACCCGCGGCGCATCCTGCCGCCCAGCAGGGTGACGGCGCGCGAGTTGAGCAGATCGAGCAGGCGGCGCGGGGCATCGAGGAAGTCCAGCGCCTCGCGCGCAGGCGGTGTGTCGAGCACCACCAGGTCGGTCGCCGGTTCCTCGCTCAACTCGAGCAGCCGCTCCATCGCCATATAATCGCCCACGCCGGCCAGCGCCTGCGAGAGATTGCGGTAGATGCGGTTTTGTATGATCGCGTCGGCGGCGGCGGGCGAGGGCGCGTGGCGTGCGACAATCGCGTCGAAGGTGCGCTTGGGGTCCAGGCGCAGCGCGCGCAGGCGCCCGGCGCGACGCGCCGGGCGCCTGCGCGCGCCTCCCATGCCGCCGCGGCCGCGCGCGGCCGCGGCGAGTTCCGTCACATTCGATGAGTCCACGTTCGAAGAATCCGCCGAATCGAACAAGCCGACCAGATCCGGCGCATCGCGCCACATCCGCCACATCCGCCAGACCGTCGAGCGACACCGCGCGCGGCTCGGCGGCGTCGACGGCGTCGAGCCCGAGCGCGTCGAGCAGGCGCGGCGCCGGGTCGACGGTCATCACGTCGACCCGCCGCCCGGCCATCGCGGCTCCGAGCGCGAGCGCCGCGCTGACCGTCGTCTTGCCCACGCCGCCAGGACCGAGGCATACGACCAGGCGGCCGGCCAGCAGGCCGTGCGATGGGTTCGCGGTGGTCATTCCGGGCTTTCAGATCCTGCAGATCCCGCAGATCTTGCAGATTTTGCAGATCTCGCGGGTCTTGCAGCTTTCGCTGATTTCGCGGCCTTCGCGGATCCCGCCGAGCCCGCCGATCTCGCCGAGGCTGGCGGCCTGGCCGACTCGGGCGGGAACAGCCGCGCGTCCAGCGCGCGGCTCAGCTCTTCGAGTTCAGCCCGGCCCATCGCCGGACTGAACAGCATCGGCAGTTCGACGACTCGGAGGCCGGCGCGGGACGCTTCGCGGCGCGCCCGCGCCGCGAAGCGTCCCGCGCCGTCGCGCCATCGTGCCAGGCGGGCGCATTCCGGAGACGCGCCGGGCGCTTCGAGTTCGTCGATTTCGCGCGGGCTGAACAGCGGATGCGGCACGCAATTGAGCGCCACCGCGGCGACGCTCACGCTGAGCCGCCCGCGCAGGACGTCGGAAGCTTCCAGCGCCTCGCGCAGGGCCAGCTCCTGCGGTGTCAGCGTCAGCATCACGGCGAAGCGCGACGCGTCGGCGAGGAAACTCTCGACGTTGGCGGCCAGCCGATTGAGCGTTCCGAGGGGTGCTATCTGCTTCAGCGCGCCCGGTACCGAGAGCAGCTCGATTGCGCTGCCGGTGGCCGGCGCGTCGACCACGACGAAGTGGTCCTCCAGCGCGGCGTGCCCGGCGACGATGCGCAGCCGCTCGAGCATCAGGAACGCTTCGAGGCCCGGCAGCGCGGCGCTGACGTAGCCGAAGGTGCGGCTCTGCAGCATGCGGCGCGCGATTGCTTTGATCGGCACGATACGTTCGATGAACGCTTCGAGCTCGGTGGCCGCGCTGAGCGAGATGGTCTCCAGATTAGCGATCGTATTGGGTTTGGCGATCGGGGCAGTGCCGTTGCCACGCGGAGCGGCGTCATCCGGCGGGACGCAGTCGTCCGGATGGCCGCTGGATTCGATTCCAAGCATCCGCGCCGCCCACATCCGCTGGTCCAGGTCGACCAGCAGGGTGGGGCGCCGGCGCGCGAGGCAAAGCGCGAGCGCCGCGGCCACCGCACTTTTGCCGGTGCCGCCCTTGCCCGTGACCAGAATTAGCCGCGCAAGTGCCATCGGGTAGAATGTAGAGCCGCAGAGAGCAGCGGTCTATCTGAACCGCAGAGATTTAGCAGGATGCACATGAAAGAATCCGTAAAAGAATCTGACGGGTCGACATTTCAAAGCCTCCTGATGGCGATCCCGCCCGCCGAGATCGCGCGCTTCAAGGCGATCGTCGAGTCGTACGACAACCTGGCGACGATGCGCACCGAGGACCCGCGCCATCACTATGTGCGGCTGTACTTCGACGCCGCGTCGGCCGCCGAGGTCGACGCGCTGCTCGACTCGTTGAGCGCGACCTTTTCGATCCGCCGGATCTCGCCCTAGCTCTCGCGCAGCTCGACCGCGTAGTCGCGGCCCTCCCATCGCCCGCGCGTCTCCCAATGAAAGGTGAAGCGCACCGGGGCGCGGTCGGCCGTGGTGACGTCGATATCGGCGAAATCGATTCCTACCGCGGTATGGGTCGAACGGCTGTCATGGACGTGATGCCACTCGTCTTTGCTCCAGTGCAGCACGAAGGGCTCAGTCGACTGGATGCGCAGTTTGCAGGGGAGCGTGATGGACTCGATTTGCCGGTTGAGTTTCCAAATCTCGATTGGCGCTCCCGCCTTGCCGTCGCGATAGCGCTCGGCGACCGCCGGGATGAGATCGAAGACGACGCCGTCGGCGGCGGAGCGCAGAAGTTTCAGGTACTCCGCATGCGCCCACATCAGGGGCATCGCGGCGCCGGTTGGCTTGCCGAATAACATCAGCGCCTCCGGCAGATCCTGCCGATCCCAGACTTGCTCCGGCAAAAGCCGCGTTGGCGTGGCGAAGTTCTCAATCGCGTGCAGGAACGGGACGAAGTCGCGTCCGGCGGCCAGTTCGTAGTGGCCGCGCTCGCCGGTCAGAAGCGGCCATGGCCGCCCGATACCCCAGCCGACGAACGCTCCGCCGTCGTCGCGCTGGCCGTAGCCGTCGTGGGTATAACGTTTCCAGCACGGCCCGGCCGGGAAGTCCTTCTTGAGCACCGCGTCGACGACGCGCAGCGAGTCCTCCATCAGCGGGTCGCCCGCGCGGCGGATGCCGTAACGCACCAGTTCCAGGAAACCCGCGTCGACGATCTCGGCGGCCGGAAACAGGTAGGGCATGCCGGGCGGGCGGTTGCGAATGGCAACCATCCCCTGGTCGGGATCGTCATTCGGCACTATCACCGAGGGATCCGCGGGATTGATGCGGACGTAGTGGTGCTTGATGCCCGGCACCAGGAAGCCTTGCTTGGTTACGGTCCAGCGCTCGATGTGGGATTCGAGAAAGTCGGCGTAGTCCAGCAGAAACTCGGCCGTCGCCGGGTCGCCGCGTTGGCGAGCCAGTTCGGACGCGCACACGAGGGCGGCGATATTGCTCGCCAGCGTCGAGGGCGAGTAGCCGCTGTTCTCCTCCCATCGCTCCTGTGGTGTGACCGGCCCCTCGCTAATCAGGTAGCGGGCGGCGGCGAGCACCATCGGGTACGGATCGAACGCGCCCATCGTAGTACCGGCGTGCACCAGCCGATACGCCAGCATGATCGGAAAGGCGACCTCGTCGAGTTGGATGCCCTGCCAGTAGGGCGTGCCGTCGATCCAGAAATTTTGCGGAAAGCCGCCGTCGGGACGCTGCGAGCAGGCCAGGTAGATGAGCGCGCGCAACGGCGTGGCCAGGTCGCCCGCCGCCAGCAGCCCGGTCGCGCTGTTGACCATGTCCCGCGTCCACACCAGATGATAACCGCCGAGGTCCTCGTCGCCCTTGACCTCGCCCCACGGAATGCTGAGCGAGGCGATGAGAGCGCCGGGGAAGCGTTTGTCCTCGTGCGCGAGCAGCAATTCGCGGCTTCTGCGGCAGAGCTGGCCGCCGTCGCCAGTCCATCGATCGAGCGGGTACATGTGGTTGCACGCGCGGTTCCATTGCTCGAGGAAGCGCGACGCGTGCTGCGCGAAGGGTACCCCGAGCGCCTGATAGAGGCAGGTCACGGCGCGATGCATCCCGTTGCCGAAAGCCAGGCCGAGCGTGAAGTGGCGGTCCTCAGGCAGGGCGATTTCGGCGGTCAGCGCGACGTTGCCGTCTGGCGCCGAGGCGAACTCGCAATCCAGCTTGAAATTCTGATTGAGATCCTGCCATCCGTCGGTCCTGCCGACATAACCGCACGAGCGCCGCACGAAGGGTACGTTGGCTCCCAGGGCCAGCCAGGTGTTGTCCTTGTGGGCGGTCATGAACTCGTAACCGGCCATCCGCGCCACGTTGGCGCTGTTGCCCCATCCGCCGACGTTCAGATGCGGCGAGAGCAGCACGAACAGGCGCAGCCGGCTCAGCAGGTCGGCGTCGCCCTCCACCCGGGTGTCGAGCAGCACGCACGGCTGATGCGGGTCGGTGATGACCTCCATCACTACGCGATAGCGCCCGGCACGGTCGGCGTTGGTGATGCGCACGCCCAGGCCGCGCTCGCCGAGGTACTCGATGGAAGTGTCCTGATCGCGATGGACGTCGTGGAAAAAGGTCTCGCCGTCGGTCACCAGGTACTGCAGGTCGCGGATCTGGGGCCGATCGATCGTCGGATAGTAGATTTCGCTGAGCACGCCGCCCGAGGCGGTGAACCAGATCGGGCTCGCGGTGGAGTAGGCGGTGCCGACGACATCCTTGGCGCTGTGGGTCCAGCGTGGCTCGATACCGGGGGCTCCTGGAGCGCGGGGAAATTCCTCGATGATGGCCATCAGGTCGCATTCCTTTCCACGGATGTGCCGCTCGGGTGCTCAGAGCGCCGCGGGCGGTTCGGCTGCCGGTTCGCTCAGCGGCGCTTGCGCACGGAACATGTAGGAGACGCCCACGCTGAGCACGTAAAGCAGTAGCAGCGGAATGGCGAGCAGGAAAATCGAAACCATGTCAGGCGGAGTCAGCGCCGCCGAGACCACAAAGATGCCGAGGATCGCGTAGCGGAAATAACGCAGCATCATGCGGTAATCGATCAGTCCGAGGCGAGTCAGAAAAACCGCGAAAATCGGCATCTCGAAGGTCAGCCCGAAGGCCAGCATCAACTTGGCCGAGAACGCCAGGTACTCGCTGATCCGGATGGTTGGCGTGACCCCGATCGAGGCGTACTGCGCGATGAAGAAGGCGTAGCCGACCTTGAACACCACCGCCCAGCAGAAATAGCCGCCCAGCGCGAAGAACAGGCTCGAGCTGATCACGAACGGCGCCGCCATCCGCCGCTCCGACTCGAGCAGGCCGGGCGCGATAAATTTCCACACCTGATAGAAAATCATCGGGCTCGAGATAAATACGCCCGCCACCAGCGCGACCTTGATCTTGGTGAAAAACGCCTCGCCGACGCCGGTCCCGATCAGCAGCAGCTTGCCCCCTCCGACCTCGCGCAGCGGCAATGTCAGCCAGGCAAAAAGATGGTCGGCGAAAATGTATGACAGAGCGCATCCCACGGCCACCGCGACCACCGACCACATCAGCCGCGTGCGTAGCTCGCGCAGATGCTCGAGCAGCGGCATGCGGACCTCCTCCGTCGCGGCGGGAGGATTGGCGGGGGGCTCCTGGCTAGCCACAGGCAGTGGTGCGGGCTATGGTTTGTCGGCCGGAGGCACGGAGCGTTCCGGATGCTCGGGTGCTTCGGGTTGCGAGGGCGGCACCGAAGGCTGAGGCTCCGCCGAAGGACGATGCTCCGCCGGGGGTTCGGCGGTGGTCTGGGTTTCGGCGGCTGAGGCTTGGGGCGGAGATGCGGCCCCGGCAGGCAGCTCACTTTCAGGGGATAGCTCGCCTTCGGCCGGCGACTGTGATTTGGGTTCCGGCGCGAGAAAGGCCGGCGGTGGCGGCGACGGCGATGTGGACGGCGTCGGCGGATGCGGATCGTCGAAGCGCGGCGGCAGTAAATTGAAGGGCGAATCGTCGCCAATCGCGCCCGAGATCTCGCGCATCACGGTGTTACTCGCCAGGCGCAGCTCGCGCAGCACTTTGCCGACGGCGTGCATCACCTGAGGCAAATCGTCGGGTGGGATGACGATCAGCGCTATTATCAGGAACAGGAGTATTTCGAAAATGCCCAAGGGTTTTCCATCCGCCGTCCGCCTCGCCCATGGCGTAGCGCCGCGCGGTCTGAGTTAATGATCGTTATCGAAGTTCGGAGTGTCAACGATGCTCAGGACCGCACTGATTAGCGACCGCCGTTTTTTGAAGCATTTTGCCGGCCGCAGCCATCCCGAACGCCCCGAGCGCGCGGCGGTAATGATCCAGATGGCCGAAGAGCTTCATCGCGCCGGAATACTTGCGCTCAGCCCGCGCGAGGCGACCGTCGCGGAGCTCGAGCTGTGCCACGACCCGGCCTACGTGGCCGAGGTGAAACGCAGCGCTTCGATGCCGCGTTACGACTTCGATTCCGACACCCATACCTCGCCCGACTCCTATCAGACCGCGCTGCTGGCGGCGGGCGGCGTGCTGACGGCGGTCGAGACGGTGATGGACGGGGCGGCGGACAATGCTTTTGCGATCGTTCGTCCGCCCGGCCATCATGCGCTCGCCACGCGCGCGATGGGCTTCTGCCTGTTCAACAACGTGGCGATTGCGGCGCGCTATCTCACCCGGCGGCGCAGGCTCAAACGCGTGCTGGTGATCGACTGGGACGTCCATCACGGCAACGGTATCCAGGACATCTTTTACGACTCGGCCGAGGTGCTCTACTTCTCGACCCATCAGTTCCCGTTTTACCCGGGCAGCGGCGCGCTCGACGAAGTTGGCTACGGACCCGGCGCCGGCTACACGGTCAACGCGCCGATGCCGGCGACGTTCGGCGACAACGAGTACTTGCGCATTTTCGACGCCGTGCTGGCGCCGGTGGTCCGGCAATTCCGCCCGGAGTTCATCCTCGTGTCGTCGGGCTTCGACGCGCACTTTCGCGATCCGCTGGGTGGAATGCGGGTGACCGAGGCTGGCTTCGCCGCGCTCGCGCGCCGGGTCAAGCGGATGGCGGCCGAGTGCTGCGGGGGCCGGATGGTTGCGGCCCTGGAGGGCGGCTACGATCTTCAGGCACTGGCCGATTCGGGGCGCAGCGTGATCGAGGAACTGGGCCGCGAGGCGGACGAGCCGATTACGCCGGCCGCCGACGGCGATCGGGTCATACCTATAATCGAGCGCTCGCATTATTTCCTGTCGCGCTACTGGAAGTTTTAGGAGTAAGCGGGAAGACTCGCTAGCGTGTCCGAGTCTAATTCTTCCAGCCAGTCCGGGACGCTGCGGCTGGTTGCTCTGGGCGTGGCGTCGCCGCAAGTCCAAGAGCTGCGCACCCGGCGCATCACGATTGGCACCGCCGCCGGCAACGACCTGATTCTTAACGAGCCGACCGCTTCACGCCGCCACGCCGCGCTCGAGCGGCGGTGGGGCGGATGGCGGGTGGTCGATCTCGGCTCGACCAACGGCACATACCTTAACGGCCGCCGTGTCACCTCGCCGACGCCGCTCGCGCGTGGCGACGAGCTGCGCTTCGGTAACGCGCGCTTCGGTTTCGTAGCTCCCGGCGACGACCCGTTCCGGGTCGTCGCCGGGAGCGTCCAGGTGGCCGCGCGCTCGCGCCGGCGCGTTCCGCGGGTCGCGAGCGCAGCCCTGGCCGCGCTGCTGCTCGCGGGCGGCGGGTTCGCGGTGACCGCGTATCTGCTCAACTTCAACCGCCTCGACCGGGCGGCGGGCGGGGTGGCGGAGCGAGACGCCGCCACCCCGCCCGCCGCCGCCAACGCGGCGTCGGCGTTGAGCGCCGCCGCCACTTCCGCGGCCGTCGGCGGCAGCGCCGGTTCTACCGGCGTTGCGACGCCGACGGCCGGCTCCGCCACAGAGGCGGGCGCGCCCGGCGCGGCCGCCTCTGCGCCGGAGCCTCAGTGGCTCGCGCATCTGAACGCCTATCGCGCGATGGCCAAGCTCGCGCCGGTCAGCGACGAGCCGTCGCTGAGCGAGGGCGAGCTAAGCCATACGCGCTACCTGGTGGAGAACTACGCCGGGCCCATCAGCCATGGCGTCAATATCGGCGTGGGCATGCATGAGGAGGAGACGGGCAAGCCTGGCTTCACACGCATCGGCTTGCACGCCGCTCAGAACAGCGATGTGGCGGAGTGGCCAGGACCAACGCCGCCGAGTTCACCTAATTGGGCGTTGGACGATTGGATGACCGGTGCGTTCCATCGGATCAACATCCTGAATCCCCGCTTGCGCCAGGTAGCCTATGGCCAATCGTGCGGGGATTTCGGAGTCTGTACGGCGGCGCTCAACGTGCTGGGCGGCGCGGAGCGTTCGGAATACTCGTTGCCGTTGGCTACGCCGATATTGTTCCCGCCGCCGGGCTCGACGGTCGGACTAGGCCCACTGCATGGAGAATGGCCCGACCCCACCAGCTCGTGCTCCGGCTACGGGACGCCCGCGGGATTGCCGATCACGCTCCAACTCGGCGCGATGGTCGACGCGCGCCTCGACGGCTATCGGCTCATCCGCGACGGTGCTTCGCCCGTAAATCTTGAGGCCTGTGGCTTCGACGCTTCGAGCTACAACAACCCGGACGCCACCGCGCAGGAGCGGGGTCGCGAGATATTACACGGCTTCGGTGCGGCGGTGGTGGTTCCGCGCGTTCCGCTGGACAAGGGCGCCAGCTACATGGTTTCGGTCACGGTCAACGGACGGGAATATAAATGGCGGTTTTCGACTTCGCCGTAGCCGGCCGGGGGGGGCGCGTGGCCGGGGCCCGGCGCCGCCTGCGAGGTTGCGTCGCGCAGACAGAGCAACTAATAGTCATCAGACGGGGCTACCCGTGGTGTGCCGGCGCCGGTCGGTGCAACAATCGGCAGTCCGATTTGGTAATTGGGGTACCAAGGAGGCGACGACAGCACAATGAAAATCTCGATGTTCCATCTGATGCCGTACCGCGACCTGCCTGCGGATTTCGAAAAGCGCTACCACTCGGTGTGGGTCGACCCGCCATACAATGAACTTGCCGACACCGAGAAGATTGCCAAGTATTACAACTGGACGCTCGACGAGCTGACCTACGCCGCCAAGGCCGGGATGGATGGCATCTGCGTCAACGAGCACCATCAGAACGCCTACGGCTTCATGCCGTCGCCCAACCTGATGGGCTCGGCGCTGGCGCGTGCGACTAACGGACTCAACGTCGCGCTGGTGCAGATGGGCGCGACGCTGCCCACCACGATTCCGCCAATCCGCGTGGCCGAGGAATATGGGATGCTCGATTGCATCAGCGGCGGCCGCCTGGTGGCCGGGATGCCGCTGGGCACTCCGATGGACGCGAACCTGTGCTACGGAATCACGCCGATGGAGCATCGCGAGCGCTACTACGAAGCGCACGATTTGATCATGAAGGCGTGGCAGTCCAAGGAGATTTTCGCCTGGAACGGCAAGTACTTCAAATTGCCGATGGTCAACCTGTGGCCGCGGCCGCTGCAGAAGCCGCATCCTCCCGTATGGATTCCGGGCAGCGGCAGCCTCAGCACCTGGGACTTCACCGCCAAGCACGACCATTGCTACTGCTTCCTGAGCTACTACGGAAACAACCTCGGCAAACGCGTGATGGACGGCTTCTGGGAGTTCGTGGCTAAGAGCAACCTGGACGCCAATCCGTATCGCGCCGGCTTCCTGCAGCTCGTGGTGGTTGCCGAGAGCGACGCCAAGGCCGAGGAGCTGTACTACCCGCACATCCGCTATTTTTACGACAAGTGCCTGCACATCCTGTGGGACTACCAGGCCGTGCCCGGCAACCAGGACCATCGCAGCCTGGTCAACAGCGTCAAGAACCTGTACCCGATGCAGCTCGACCTGATGTCGAAAGTGCCGAACTGGAAGTACAAGGACTTCGTCGACAACCAGTTCGTGATCGGCGGCAGCCCTAAGTCGGTGACCGACCAGCTCAAGGAGGCGGTCAAGAAGCTGCGCGTGGGCAACCTGATGGTACTGTTGCAGATTGGCTCGATGCCGCACGAGCTGACGCTGAAGAACATCGATATGTTCGCGCGCGAGGTCAAACCGCACTTCCGCGACATGTGGGACGACGAGTGGGAAAACCGCTGGTGGCCCGAGGGGCTGAAGGAAAAGAAGCCCGCCCCCGCGCATCGGGGTGCCGCGCATCCCGCGATGGAGCGGGCCGCGAAGTAGTTCGCGCGCGCCACGCACTCGCAGCATAAGTCCGGCGCCGGCTCACACAGCCGGCGCCGGGCGCTAATACCCCAGAGAATTCAAAAGAGGGCACACAGAGCCATGGCTGCAGTTCAGGAACGCATCGTCAACGTCTGGGATGACAAAATAAAGGCGCGCGTGAAGGTCGCCGGCTCGGGACCGGCGGTGGTTTTTCTGCACGGCGGATGGGGTCCGCAGTGGACCGAATTCCATGACACGCTGGCGCGCGAGTTCACCCTGTATGCCCCCGACCATCCGGGCACCAGCGAGGGCGACCCCGAATCGCATCGCGCGCTCGACGACATGTGGGACCTCGCGCTGTTCTACGACGAGTTGTTCGACAAGCTCGGCCTCGATAAACCGGTGTTGGTCGGACATTCGTTCGGCGGGATGGTGGCGGGCGATATCGCGGCCAATTTCCCCAAACGGATCGGCAAGCTGGTGCTAGTCGATTCGCTGGGCATCTGGCTCGACGAGTCGCCGATTCGCAACTACATGGTGACGCCGATCGCCGATCTTATTCCGATGATCTTCGCCAATCCGAACGATCCGTCGATCGGAACTTTCGTTCCCAGCCCGACCGACACCGAGGCGATGGTCCGCACGCACTGGGCGCTCGGATGCACCGGCAAGTTCTGCTGGCCGATACCCGACAAGGGGCTGCGCAAGCGCATCCATCGCGTGAGCGCGCCGACCCTGGTGCTGTGGGGCAAGCAGGACCATCTCACGCCCGCCGTCTATGCCCACGAGTTCGTGAAACTCATCAAGGGCGCGAAGGTCGAGTTGATCGACAAGGCCTCGCATATGCTGCCGATCGAGCAGCCGGCGGCGGCGGCCAAGGCGGTGGCGGATTTCGTCAAGCGCTAGCCGCAAGCGCTGATAGCAGGCGCTAATGAGTGGACGCGAAAGAGGGAGACCGAGGAGATGGGAGGAGAGATGACAGGTCGTATGATCAAATCAATGTGCCTTGTGCTGGCGGCGGCGTTTGTGGCCGCGGCGACGTGCATGGCCGCAAACCTCGACGGAGTACCCGTGCGCAATACTGGCCACTATGCGATTCTCGACACCGATCGCGGCACGATCGTGATCGAGTTTTACCCCGCCGTCGCACCCAAGACGGTCGAAAACTTCGAGACCCTGACCAAGAAGGGTTTCTACAACGGCCTCACCTTCCATCGCGTGGTCCCTGGCTTTGTGGTCCAGGGCGGCGACCCCAAGGGTGACGGCAGCGGCGGCCCCGGCTACGACCTGCCCGCCGAGATCAGCCCCGCGGAAAAGCATCTGCGCGGCTCGGTCGCGACGGCGCGCCTAGGCGACGCGGTCAATCCCGATCGCAAATCCAGCGGCAGCCAGTTCTATATCTGTCTCGCGGCGCAGCCCAGCCTCGACGGCCAATACACGATCTTCGGCGGCGTGGTTGAAGGGATGGACGTGGTCGACAAAATTCAGGTCGGCGATCACATCAAGAAGGTCACACTGGCCTCCCAGTTGCCGAAATAGGCGCGCGCGGATCGCAAACGGCGGATCGGAAAAAGCGGGTCGGATACAGGTTGATGGCTGCATGAGCATCGGCGCGAGTGGACACCAGGCCGGGCCCTACTTCACCGTCGACCTCCATCTGCACACCAACCGCGGCAGTGCGGATTCCAATCTGTCGCCACGCGACCTGGTCGAGCGCGCCCGCGTCATCGGCATCGGGGCCGTCTGCATCACCGAGCACGACACGATGTGGGACCTGGCCGAGGTCGGCGAGGCGGCGCGCGAGGCCGGCGTGCTGCTGCTGCGCGGGATGGAAGTGACGACCGACATGGGCCACATCGGGGTCTTCGGCCTGAACAGCTATCTCGGCGGAATCTACAAGCTCTCCGAATTGCGCCGGGTGGCCGACCGGAGCGGCGCGATCCTGATTGCCAACCATCCCTTCCGTTACCGGCTCGATGCACGGATGTCGTTTATGAATTCCGACCACGAGCCGATCGACCCGGCGCATCCCGACCGCGCCGCCAAGCTCGATATTTTTCGCATGGTCGACGCAGTCGAGGCGCTCAACGGCGCCTGCTCGGAAGAGGAAAATCGCTTCGCGCTCGAAGTCGCCGAGCGCCTGGGATTGGCCGTGGTGGCCGGCAGCGATTCCCACTCCGCAAGTTCGATCGGATGCGTGACGACGCTCTTTTCCGAGCCGGTCCGCAGCGAGGGCGAACTGATCGACGCAATCCGCGGCCGGCGCTCGCGCGCCGGCCGCGGCTTGCTCAAGCGGGCCGTCGAGCCATTCGAACTCCCGGCCGCGTAGGCGGGCGCGCTCTTTTCCCTCCCCCGTGTCTGGGGGGCGAGGGTGAGGGCCTAGAGGCGGCTCTGAATCTCCGTGAGAACCGCCTCCGTCTGCATCAGAGCTTCGCAATCCGAAAAGCGCAACACTGAAAAAAACATCAGACGAGGAAGCGCCCAAAGGAAAGACATCCGGCGCTTCCGCGCTCAACCCCACCCTCAATTCTCCCCCGAGACACGCGGGAGGAGTCAGAAAGCGCGCCGCCCGTCGACGGCGGATCAGAACGCGCGGCGCCACCACACTCTCGGCGCGCGCCGATTTCGTTGCGCGCGGTGCGCTGATTTCGGAGGCGATCGAGTCCCCCAGCGTTACGATTTCCCTACCATGGTTGTGGAACAAACGGCGCGTGGGATAAAATTCATCGGAACCCCCCGAATCATGGCAGTCAATCGCGACCGACTCGCGCTCATCGAGGACATCTCCGCCATCGGCGGCGACGCCGCGAACACGCTGCGCGAGACCCTGGACAAGATCGTCGGCGCAATTGCAGCCGGCATGGAGGTCGAGGTCTGCTCGCTCTACCTCTTCGACGGGCAGCGCGAGCGCCTAGTGCTGCGCGCCACGGTCGGGCTGGAGTCGGAATCGGTCGGCAAGGTCTCGATGCGGGTCAACGAGGGATTGGTCGGGCTGGTGGTCGAGCACGGACAGCCGGTAACGGTGTCCGACGCGATCAGCCATCCGCGCTACAAATATTTTCCCGAGACCGGCGAGGAGCGCTATCACGCCTTTTTAGGCGTGCCGGTGCAGGACGGGCGGCAAAAGCCGATCGGCGTGATGGTGGTGCAGACCTTTCGCAGCCGCAAATTCGGCCCGGGCGAAGTGCGCCTGCTCAAGACCGCGGCCAACCAGGTGGCGCAGATCCTCTCGCATTTCCGCCTGCGCGAAACGCTCGCGACCAAGGAAAAGGAACGCGACGAGTACCGCCGGCGGATGATCGAGGCCAACCGCCAGCTCAAGGGCTACGAGAAGATCGGCGGTGAGACCCGCGTCAAAGCGCCGGTCAAGGTGCGCCGCCCTCGCCTGGTCGGATTGGCGGCGGCGCCCGGCTTCGGCCACGGCGTCGCGCACGTGGTCGGCACTTTTTTGAGCACCATCGATCGCAACCTGCGCTCGCGCGACCTCAAGGCCGAGCATAAGCGCCTGGAAGAGGCGCTGGTGCGCTCGCTCTCCGAGCTTGACGCGGTCAGGAACCGGATGGCGCCGCTGATGCCGGAATCCGAGCTCAAGATTTTCGACGCCCACAAGATGATCCTGCAGGACGACGAGTTCGTCGGCCGGATCCGCGATATCGTCTCGACCGGCTACGCGGCCGAGAGCGCGCTGTTCCGGGTGATCGACGAGCTGAGCGCGCAACTGTTGGCGGTCGCCGACGGCTACCTGCGCGAGCGCGCCACCGACTTCCGCGACGTCGGCCATCGCCTGCTGCGCCATATGCGCCAGGACGAGCGGCGCAATCCGTTCAGCAAGTCCACCATCCTCGTCGCCGAGGAGCTGACGCTCTCGCAACTCACGCTCGTGTCGCACGAGAACCTGGTCGGCATCGCCCTGGAGTCGGGCGGAACGACCTCGCACGCCGCCCTGCTGGCGCGCGCCTTCGAGATTCCCACCGTGGTCGGCGTCGACCACCTGATGGAGTCGGTGGCCGAGGGCGACAATTTGGTGCTCGACGGCAACTCGGGCATCGTCTACGTCAATCCCGCACCCGAAGTCGAGCGCGAGTACCAGGTGCTGCACAAGCGCTACGACGCGTTCCGGCGCGAACTGATGGCGGAGGGCGGCCACGAGCCTGCCGCCACACGCGACGGCAACCGGGTCCAGTTACTGGCCAATATCGCGCTCTACCACGATATCCCGCTGGCGCTGAAGTACGGCGCCGAGGGCGTGGGGCTGCTCCGCTCGGAGTTTTCGTTTCTGACCTACGAGGATTTCCCGGACGAGAATCAGCAGATTGCGCTGTACTCGCGAATGCTGGAGGCGATGGGCAAGCGGCCGGTGACGATTCGCACGCTCGACATCGGCGCCGACAAGTATCCGCCGTATATGCGGGTGCCGCGCGAGGACAATCCGTTCCTGGGATGGCGCTCGATTCGGATCTCGCTCGAGATGCCGAGCCTGTTCAAGGTTCAGCTCCGCGCCATCCTCCGCGCCGCCGTGCGCCACGATGTAAAGATCATGTTTCCGATGATCTCGAGCCTCGAGGAGTTGCGTCGTGCGCGCGAACTGCTGGCGGAGTCGCAGGGCGAGCTGTTCCGCGAGGGGCTGGAGCACAACCCCAGCGTCAAGGTCGGAATCATGGTCGAGGTGCCCTCCGCGGTATGGCTGGCGCCGCGACTTATTCGCGAAGTCGATTTCTTCTCTATCGGCACCAATGACCTCATCCAGTATCTGCTCGCCGCCGACCGCAACAACCCGCGCGTCGCGCATCTGTATGAAGCGCTCCATCCTGCGGTGCTCTCGGCGATTGCCGAGGTCGTCAACGTGGCGCACGCCGCGGGCAAGGAGGTGTGCATCTGCGGTGAGATGGCGTCCGACCCGCTAGCCACCCTGCTGCTGGTGGGGATGGGCCTCGACCAGCTCAGTCTGAGCCCGCTGTTCATCCCGGTGATTCGCAAAATTGTGCGAGAGACCAACTATCGCACCGCGCGGCTCATCGCTCACGACACGCTCGAGATGGCCAGCGTGCAGGAGATAAGGGGCTACCTTATCGAGCGTTACCGCGACCTGGGACTGATAAAACTTGTGGAAATGTTCCGTTAAATAGTATGAGATGTTCCTTGAATAACGGGCTTTTGCATGGGGAGGGTTGTGGATGAGCGGCGGGTCTGCAATGTTGACTTCCAAGGTCTGGATTAGTTAACTCTGACCGTTCGGTTAGAAGCCGTTCGGCTCAAGGTTTCGGATAATTCTTGGGGCGGAAGAAAAAAGGATCTGAATGATGTTGTTACTGGTCTGCCTGGGATGCGTTGCGCTGCTTGCCGGCGTCAGCGGCTACCTGGTTCTCGGACGCAATCGCTACGGCGCTAAGCGCTCCGGACGTCCGCTGGAAATTGGCGCCTCGCAAAGCGCGCTCAGTCTGGGTTCGATTCGGCCTGAGCCGTGCCGCACTATAAGGGTCTATTTCATTAAGCCGTCGCGCTACGACGATAACGGCTACGTCCAGTTTTTTCGCTACGGCGTTCAACCAAATAACACCCTGACCGTGCTCGCGGCGCTCAACGACACCTTCAACAAGCGGTATTCGGCCGAGCGCAACGTTTACCTCCAGACCGTGCTGTGGGACGAGATTTGTGACGGCGCGGTATCCCCGGAAACCATCGTGGCGATCAAGGAAAAGGCGCGCGAGGACGGCGTCGAACTGCTCATCGGGCTTTCCGGCGTGCAGTCCAACCAGTACCCGCGTGGCCGCGACCTCGGATTGCAGTTCATTGCGCAGGGCCTGCCCACGATGATGGGCGGGTTCCACGTCAGCGGCTATCCCGAGTCGGTCAAGTTCCTCAACAGCTGTGGCATCACCACCATCGTGGGCGAAGCCGAGAACCTGTGGGGCCAGATCATCGAGGACTTTCTGCGCGGCGAGCTCCAGCTCAACTATTCAGTCACCGAAGGCATCCGCGCCAAGACCGGCCAGCAAGACATCATCGTGCCGCTCATCACCGAAGCCCAGTTGCCGTTGATCGACGACCGCTATTTGACGCGCTTCTTCAACGAAGCGATGACCACCATCGACACCTCGCGCGGATGCCCGTTCACCTGCTCGTACTGCAGCGTGAAGAACGTGATGGGGCGCACGATGCGCTCGCGCGAGCCGAACGCGGTGGTGCACTGGGTGCGCGACGCGATTCGCTTCCACGGCATCGAATCGCTGTTTCTGGTTGACGACGATTTTTTCCGCAGCCCGCGCTGGGAGGAAATTCTGACCGGCCTGGTCGAGGTCAAGAAGGAATACCCGCGGCTCAGCTTCATGATGCAGGTTGACGTCGACGCTTCGTGCTACGCCAACGTGGCGCCGGGCGAGACCGAGGGCGCCAAGCATCGGCGCAGCAAGCGCTTCGTTGAACTGGCGGCGCGCGCCGGATGCTACCAGGCCTTCGTCGGAATCGAGTCGCTCAACCCCGACAACCTCAACTTCGCGACCAAGTACCAGAACACCGACGACCGTCAGCATCGGCTGAAGATCGAGGATTCGCGCGCGCGCGTGCTCGAGAAATATCGCCGCGTGGTCGACAACTGGCATCGCTTCGGCGTCTCAGTACACGCCGGCTACATGCTGGGCTTTCCCTTCGACGGCGCCGACTGCGGACGGATCGCGGCCAAGACGCTGCGCAAGCTCGGCTTCGACATCGTGTCGTTCTTCATCATGACGCCGCTTCCCGGCACCGAGGACCAGGTCCGCTACGCCAAGGAAGACAGCATCACCGACTGGGACTTCAACAACCTCGATTCCCAGCACGTCACGCTCAAGCACGAGCGGCTGGACCGCGACTCCTGGATGCGCGCGTATCGCGAGGCGTTCACAGGCTTCTACTCGTTCCCCGGCCTGCTCAAGGCTATCTTCACCGTATGCGGCGGCCGCGGACTGGAAGCCGAAGCTCGCCGTTCGACCCTGCGCCAGTTCATGTACTACTTTTTTAGCTATCGCCAGGGGCGCCATCCGATGGTCGGCGGGGTGTGGCAGATTCTTCGGCGCGACGTGCGCCGCGTCGCCATAACCGACGCCGAGGCTCTGCGACATTACCTGGGCGGGATGCGCTTCGACGCGATCTTGCGCGGCGACGGCGGCGGATTCGCCGCAGAGCCAGCGTAAACGAAGGCCCAGATATCGCCGGCGCGTCCGCTTTAGATGAGCGGCGCGCCGGTTTCAATCCCACACGCCCGCCGGCATCCGCGAAACGCCAGCGGGCGCTTTTGCGTCTCGGCACGGCACTGATTCAGTTTGATGAACCAGCGCCCTCGGCACGTTCATGTAGCCGCGACGCTGTTCGCGTACTAAAATAACTGCGCCGATGGAGTCGCAATTACAGAGCCTGCTCGGCCCGGGGCCTCAGCGTCTCGGCGCCGAAATCGTACTCGTCGCGCTGGTCGTCATCCTGTTGAGCCTCTACCTACGCGGCCCGCTGGGGGCGCTCTGCCGAATCGTGGTGTTCGTCGGTGCCATGGCAGTCATCATCGGGGGCACGGCTATTCTGATGAACAACGTCTCGCTCGCCGGGCCGCCCAGCGCGTCCGTGCGGCTGCAGCGCTTCCTGACCGTGAACTGGGCGGCCACCAGCGACAAGGGCGACGGCGCCGCGGCCTGCGCCGATCCGGTCCAACTTGCGGCACGTCAGCCGGCGGGCGCCGAGCATCACGAGCGCCATCATGTGCGGCGCACGGCCGCACACGCGGACGCAGAACCCGCTGCGTCCCCCACGGCGACTCCCGCCGCGGGAGCGGAGGGGGCGGGCGGCAGCGAAGGAGAGCCGAGCTTTCCCGAGCTGGTGCGCAACGCGTATCCGGGAATCCCGCCCGCGCGATTGATGCAGATTGCGGCCGCCACCGCGGCCGGACTTCCGGGATGGCAAATCGTAAGCTCAGATCCCAAAACGCGTACCATCAATGCGGTATACCGCACGCGCATCTTCGGCTTCCTCGACGACGTGCGAATCATCGTGACCCCGCAGAGCGAAGTTGACGTGTGCTCGCGCTCGCGCGTCGGCGAGCCGGATTCGCATTCGCTGTTGAGCGTTTTCCACGGCGACTTCGGCTCCAACATCGGACGGATCAAGGAATTCTACCTTGCGCTCGCGCCGGCCGCGGACGAGACTTATCGACAGGTTGAAATCGAGCAGACCGCGCAGCAGCGCGGGGTCAAGGTGCTCAGGCCTTAGATGCGCGCTTGCGGCCGGACTTGACCGGAGACCCCTGCCCGCCGGAACATCGTCTTTCAGGGAAGCTGGGAAATTTTTTCGGGAGCGATTAATTCAAATGCTGCGCGAAGCGCAAATCGATGCACTGGCGAACCATCTGGTGAATGGGCTCGTCGCGCGCGGCATTATCAAGCCGCGCGCCGACGTAAAGGACCTGGTCGCCTGCGTGGTCGAACTGATGTCGGAGAACTTCGAGACCGAAGCCCGCATCGACGACGAGGCCGACAGGATGGCCGAGGAGCAGGCGCGCCTTAATCCGGCGATCGACGTCACCCGGCTGCGCTCGATGATCCGCCAGCGCCTCGCGCAGAAGCAGAATTTTACCCTTTAGCCGGCGAGCGGCGCCGCTGCTCGAGGCGAGCTGAAATGGCGATGCGATGAAGCTGAGCGAAGAACGAATCCTTTATCTGGCGCGCGAATCGATCGCGCGGCTGCGCGACGAGAAACTGGCTGAGATCCCCAACTTCGCACTGGCGCTGCGCCAGGCGCGCGACCTCATTGCCGGATGGGAAGAGCAGGGCGACGCGATCGACGAAATCGTGAGGCGCAAAATCATCTCGCTCAGGCGCGGCGTGGTCGAGGGCAGCAACGAATGGAACATCTTGTTTCGCCGCTACCGCGACGAGGAATTGCGCAAGAAAGGCCCGCGCTGAGATACAATTACCGCCCATGGACTCCAAGGAATTTGTCGCCCGTTCCGAGGCCTGTATTTCCCGCGTGGCCAAGTGGCTCGAGGATTTCGACCCCGACGAAGTCGATTACAGCGCGGGCGACGGCGCGTTGACGATGGAATTTCCCGACGGCGGCCGCTTCGTGCTGAGCCGCCAGAGCGCGACCTCGCAGGTCTGGCTGGCGGCCGGCGCTCACGGATGGCATTTCAACTACGACCCGGCGGCCGATCGCTGGATCGACGACAAGGACGGCCAGGACCTGTACGCGAGGCTGGCCGAATCGCTGTCCGAGAAGCTGGGGCGGCCGATCGAATTCGAAAGCTGAGTTCGAAAGTTGAGCCGTCCGCCACTGGCAGGCCAGTCTATCCAGATGTTTGATTGATTTAAGTCAGTTTTGTTTGTCTAACGCTCTCTTCGTAGCATCTGTGATCACGTCCGATTGCCAGCCCACTCGGCGGTTGATGCGCGGACTCTTTGCGTTTCGGCGCGCGTCGCGATAGTTTGTGGGATTGGCACTCGGGCTTCGCGAGTGCCAATTGACAATCAATCACCTGTGATTAGATTATTGAGCGCGGAAATTGGTTCCGCCCAAATCCACATAACATCGAGGCAAGGAGGCTGCTGGTCCCCATGAAAATCAGACCGTTGGGAGATCGGATTCTGGTCAAGCGCATCAAGGAAGAAGAGAAAACCAAAGGCGGGATCATCATCCCGGAAACCGCCAAGGAAAAACCGCAAGAGGGCAAAGTCGTCGCGGTGGGCAAGGGCAAGATGACCGAGCAGGGCAAGCTGCTGACGCCCGACGTGAAGGCCGGCGACAAGATCCTGTTCGGCAAGTACTCGGGCAGCGAGGTGAAGATCGAAGGCGAGGAGCACCTCATCCTGCGCGAGGACGACATCCTGGGTGTGCTCGAGTAGTCACTGCGTCAGGTAAACGCTCAGCATTTGGTTCGACTTACTAATTTCTTAAATTTCTAGGAGAACGAAAAACCATGGCAGCCAAAACAGTGCGTTTCGCCCAGGAGGCGCGCGAGAAGATTCTGCGCGGCGTCAATGTCCTGGCCGACGCCGTGATCGTGACGCTCGGCCCCAAAGGGCGCAACGTCGTGCTTGAGAAAAGCTTCGGCGCCCCCACCGTAACCAAAGACGGCGTGACCGTCGCCAAGGAAATCGAGCTCGAAGACAAGTTCGAGAACATGGGCGCGCAGATGGTCAAGGAGGTCGCCTCCAAGACTTCCGACGTCGCCGGCGACGGTACCACCACAGCCACCGTGCTCGCGCGTTCCATCTATACCGAGGGGATGAAGATGGTCGCCGCCGGCCACGACCCGATGTCCCTCAAGCGCGGCATCGACCGCGCCGTCGAGTCCGTCGTCAGCGAGCTCAAAAGCCTCTCCAAGCCCACCAAGGATCGCCGCGAAATCGCCCAGGTCGGCACCATCTCGGCCAACAACGACTCCACCATCGGCGACATCATCGCCGAGGCGATGGAGAAGGTCGGCAAGGAAGGCGTGATCACGGTTGAGGAAGCCAAGGGCCTCGAGACCACGCTCGAAGTGGTCGAGGGCATGCAGTTCGACCGCGGCTACCTATCGCCCTACTTCGTCACCGACCCGGAACGGATGGAGACCAAGCTCGAGGACGCCTACGTCCTTATCCATGAGAAGAAAATCTCCTCGATGAAGGACCTGCTGCCGGTGCTCGAGTCGATCGCCAAGACCGGCAAGCCCTTCCTGCTGATCGCCGAAGAAGTCGAAGGCGAGGCCCTGGCGACCCTGGTGGTCAACAAGATCCGCGGCACGCTGAGCTGCGTGGCGGTCAAGGCGCCGGGCTTCGGCGACCGCCGCAAGGCCATGCTCGAGGACATCGCGATTCTGACCGGCGGCAAAGTGATCGCCGAAGAGCTCGGAATCAAGCTCGAGAGCGTGACGCTCCAGGACCTCGGCCGCGCCAAGCGGATCGTGGTCGACAAGGACAACACCACCATCATCGACGGCGCGGGCAAGAAGGCCGAGATCGAAGGCCGTATCAAGCAGATCCGCGCTCAGATCGATGAGACCACCTCTGATTACGACCGCGAGAAGCTCCAGGAACGCCTGGCCAAGCTGGTCGGCGGTGTGGCGGTCATCCGGGTAGGTGCCGCGACCGAGATCGAGATGAAAGAGAAGAAGGCGCGCGTCGAGGATGCGCTTCATGCGACCCGCGCAGCGGTCGAGGAAGGCGTGGTTCCCGGCGGCGGCGTCGCGCTCATCCGGTCACTGTCGGCGCTGGACAGCCTGCGCGCCGGTGAAGACGAGAAAGCCGGTATCGGGATCATCCGCAAGGCGCTCGAGGATCCCGCACGCTGGATCGCCACGAATGCCGGATGGGAAGGCTCGGTGGTGGTCGACAAGATCAGGAATAACAAGGGCCCCTTCGGGTTCAACGCGGCGACCGAGGAGTTCGAAGACCTGATGAAGGCCGGAATCATCGATCCGACTAAGGTCGTGCGCAGCGCTCTGCAGAACGCGGCTTCGGTGGCGAGCCTGCTGCTCACCACGGAATGCATGGTGGCCGAGAAGCCCGACGAAAAGGGCGGCAACCAGCCGCAGATGCCTCCGGGCGGCATGATGTAAGGATGCTATAAGCCTCGCGCATCAGACTAGACGCGCGAGCAAGTGTGAATGCGGGCGGGCGGCGGTCCCTTCGGGGAGCGCCGCCTGTTTCTTTTTCCCCGCTGCGGCGTGCGAAGCGCGCCCCAGCGGGGAAAGGCCGCCGCATATTTTGGCGGCACGGCACAACAGCCGCAGAGCGGCGCGGGCCACAGACCCGTGCCGCTCCGCGGCTGCGCCAACGGCGACCGGCCCGCTACGTGGCGCGATGCTGGCGCGGAACGCGCCAGCATCGCGCCACGTAGCCGCAGCCGAGCGCGCGACACTCGCGCGCGTCGGCTGGCCGCCTGGGATAGCCGGCGGCTCCGCGCTCGGCGCGGGCCGCGGCTATTCCGTGGGCGATCGTCAGCAGATGCGCACGGATCGCATCGAGCGGCGCCAGCTTTAGCTGGCGCCGCTCGATGCGATCGCGCAGATATATGATCTCGGCGCTTACGTCGCGGCCGGGAAGGGCCTCGGCCGCCGCCAGCGCGTAGCATTCCATCTGCACCTGGTAGTCCTTACCTGGATAGTTCCCGGCACCGGCGCGCGCATACTTGTAATCGCTCACGGCCAGCCGTTCCCCGTCGTCGATGAGAAGATCGATCCTTCCACGGACGAAAAGCGTGAGGCCGTCGCTCTCGATACTCATGAAAAATGGCGTCTCGCGATGAACTGCGGGTGTGTCGGAGTTGGTCGCTATAGATTCGAGGCTGCTCGCATAGCGCAGCAGGTCGCGTACGAGGGCGTGACGCCCGGCCGCATCGAGGTTGACGCCTGCGCCATGGACGGTGACCAGACGCGTGATTTCTTCTTCGAGGCTGCACGCCGTCGGCGTCGAGCTCAGTTGTTCGAGTACCGCGTGTGCGACCGTGCCCATCGCGGTCGCGCCGCTGCCGTCGGCGGCAAAAGCGCCGACAGCGCCGCCTTCGGGCAACGCGAGCTCGCGGCGCAGGAAATACTGGCGTGGACAGCGCTCGAAGTCTTCCAGCGCGCTGGGACTCGTCACCAGTTCACGGGGCGGTGGAGCGATGAAGTCGAGCCGCGCGCGCGCAGCCTCCGCTAACGCCGCGAGCGGCGCGGAGACGTCGCGCGGGGGCTCCGCGCCAGCCTCTCGCGCGAGTGCTTCCGGGCGCCGCAGGACAATTTCCACGCCATCGGCGTTCACGGTAGTTTCGCTATCCGCGGCGCCGAGGAATGCCTTCACCTTCTCCAGCCCAATCGCCGCGCGTATATGTTCGATCCAGTTGGCGCTCATGGCGCCCTCGCTAAGGATGAGCCGATCGCGCGCCCGCGTCATAGCGACGTACAGCACGCGCGCGGCCTCGGCCTGTTCCTGGTCCTTTACTGCCGCGCGATATGCCGCGACCAGCGGATTGGGCAAGCGGTCGTCGCCCGCGCCGACCGTGTCGCACGCCAGCAATCCATAATCCGGAGTCATCACGATACTCTCGCTGTCGGAGCGCGGCCGGCGCCCCAGGTCGGCGACGATCACCACCGGGAATTCCAGTCCCTTGGCCTGATGGATCGTCATCAGGCGTACGACATTGTCGGCCTCACCGGCGATTTGCGCCTGCGGCTCACGCGGCGCCTCCCGCACCAGGCGGCGCAGATGGCGCACGAAATCGCCGAGTCCGAAGAAGCGATGCGCTTCGAACTCGCGCGCGGTTTCCATCAGCTTGCGCACGTTCGCGGCTCGCTGGAGGCCATTGGGAAGACCCAAAATCACCGCTTCGAAGCGCGTCAGTTCAAGCGCACGCTCGATTATCGTGGTGAGCGAGGCGCGCTCGCGCATCTGGCGGAGCGCGATCAGCACGTCTTTGGCGCGCAGCGCCGCATCGCGCTCGAGGCCGGGCCACGCGAAGTGTTCGCTGGGATCCTCGAACAACGCCCACATCGGGCGCGACCTTCCCTCTGCCAGGCGCTGTTCGTTCAGATGCAAGGCAATTTCGAGCAGGCACTGATCGGACAGGCCGAACAGCGGCGAGCGCAGCGCCGCGGCGAGCTCGATCGGATTTTGCGGGTCGTCGATCGCTTCCAGCAGCGCGGCGAGGTCCTTCACTTCCTTGCAATCGTAAAAACCGCGCCCCTTGACGGTGTAGCTGGGCACGCCCGCCCGCGCGAAGGCGTCCTCATAGATCGCTACGTCGTTGAACGAGCGTAGCAGCAGCGCGATATCGCCGAATTGCATCGGGCGCGCAGCGCCGATGCGCGTGTCGGTCACCTGAATTGATTCCCCGATCATCCGCGCGCAGCGCCGCGCGATCGCGTCCGCCTCGACTCGTCGAAGAGCGCGCGTGTTGCGTTTTGGATCCTCACCGGCCCGCGCCTCGATTCCCACTATCGCCTCGACGGCGGGCGCGTTCCCTGCGGGCCGGATCGATTGCAGTCGATGCTCTTCGCTCCACTTCACCTTGTAGGGCTTGTCATCTTGATCATCGTCGTGCCGCATCGAGTGCGCGCTCACCGCGTTGACGAAATCAACGATTGCCGGAAGTGAACGGCGGTTCTGCCGCAGCGGCTGGGAGAAGATCGAGTCAAGCGCGCGCCGCCGGTTGAAGACCGTGACGTCAGCGCCGCGGAAGCGATAGATCGATTGCTTCTCGTCGCCCACCACGAAAAGCTCCGGCGCCGGAGCTTCGCGCTCGGTGAGCAGGCGGACGACGCCATCCTGAACAGGGTCGGTGTCCTGGTATTCGTCGACCAGCAAAGCACCGAGCGCCTGTCGGTAACGCAGCGCGACCTCCGGATGGCCCCGCAGCAGGTGGTTGGTCAAAATCAGCAGATCATCGAAGGTAACGACGCGCTCGTCGCGCTTGCGCCGTTCGAGCTCGGCTGCAGTATCCGCGACCAACGCTGCGATCTCGCGCGTTGCCTCTGCCGCGCGATACGCGCCGTATGACTCGCGAAGGTTCCCTATTGTTTCATCGATCTCGACCAGCGTACTTTTGATCGCTTGATTTCGCTTGTGAGGAAGCCGGGCGTCCAGCGCCAAGAGCGCTTCCAGCTCCACGGGTTCCGAATCGGCATTGAATGCTTCGATCGCGGGGCGCAGACGTGGCCATTCGCCGCGCAGTTCGTCTAGCACTTCTTTGGCCTTGCGTGTAACCCCCGGTGTCGTCAGCAGCCCTTCGACCAGCGCCGTGAGTTGCGCGCGAAGCCCGGGAATCGCGGCGCCGTATGCTCGCAGCGTCGCGGCCGTCGTCTCGGCGGATACGCGAATCCAATCAGGCGACCGGCCGAATCGCGCGGCCTCGGCGACAAGCTGCAGCACGACGTCGATCGCGCCCATCTGAAACGCGAATCCGTATAGGCCGCGCGCGCCCACCAGTCGCATCGCGCCGGGATGCTCGCGGCGCACCGCGTCCGCGATCAACTCGCGGCAGGCGCCCTCGAGGAAGGTCATGCTCTGGTATTCGTCGAGCACCTCGAAAGCGGGATCGACGCCGGCCTCGATCGGATACTCGCGCAATATGCGCGCGCAAAAAGCGTGGATGGTCGAAATGCGCGCGAGGCCAAGTGCACGCCGCGCGCGAATAAGCGCCGTCCGGCGGCTGACGTCGTCTTCGCGCGCGATCCGATCGTCGAGCACCTCGGCGATTCGGCGACGCATGTCGGCGGTGGCCTTTTCGGTGAACGTGATAGCGGCGATCCGCTCGGGCGCAAGCGCCCCGTGACCCGCGATGTCGCCGGCGAGGAGCGCGACGAAGCGCTGCGCGAGCACCTCGGTTTTGCCCGAGCCGGCGCCGGCGCGCACCAACACGTTACCCGCCGCGTAGACCGCGTCGTGCTGCTCGGGAGTAAGTTCGACTCGCGCCATCTCTTTTACGCGCCAGCGTTGTTCCGGGGCTACACTCCGCGCTCGATCGTCTTGTAGTAGCGGCAGACCGTGCGGTACGGACACCAGTCGTCGCACTGGCGCGGATCGACGTCGAACCGGCCGGCCAGCGCTTCGTCGACCAGCGCGACAATCCGATCGGCAACCGGATACTTATACTCGTCGGAATTCATCGCGGCCGTGCGCCGCTCCGGAGCCGGATCGACCAGCGCGCGCGCGACCGGAGCGATTTGCTCCTTTTCGCGGTTTCGCAGCACCAGATAGCCGGCCTCCAGCGTCGCGTCCGCCGCCAGCCGTTCCCCGAACTCGTTCAGCGCGCCCATCAGGTAGACCGGCAACTGGAAATCAGTCCATCCGAACTGCGCACCTTTGGAGTCCGCCAGCTTGCGGTAGCGATCGGAGTTGCGCGAATTCTTGTAGTCGAGCACGCGAAGTTTTCTCAGCATCGCGCCGTGGCCCGGATGCAGTTCCAGGCGATCGATTCGGCCCTCCATCCATAGCCGCACGCGCCCGGGGTCGCTGACCTCGCTGAGCGTGAAGCGAACCTTATGCTCGGTCAGAATGTCGAGTTCGGGATGCGCCGCGCGGTAAGCAATTTCGACCTCGACGAACTCCTCGGCCGCACGCGCGATCGATTTCCATCGTAGATCGAAGAAACCCTGGTCGCGCGCGAGCAGCCGGCGTTCCGCGCGTACCGCCTTGAGCACCTCCGGCGCGTGCGCGCGCGCCCCCGGCGGGTCGCGGAAGTTGACCTGCTCGACCAACCGACGCAACACGTCGTGCATCAATTCGCCGCCCTCGAGCGCGCTCAACTCGTAGTCCGGTTCCTCGTCTTCGCTGAGCGCGAGGATGCGGCCGGCGAAGAACTTGAAACCGCAAGCGGCAAGCTCATTGAGATTGCTGGCGCTCCACGCTTTCGGCGCGTCCGCATCGCCGCACAGCATCCGTGCCAGCCGAGCGTCCCCCGCCACGCGCCCGTCCCATCGGCCCGCGCGCGCGAGCTTGACCGGGTCCGGCGCGTAGCGGATCCCGTCGCCGTCGGGTTCGGCGAAATCCTCGCGCGTCGGCATCGCGAGGTAACTCTCGCGGCCGCGTTCGATCGCTGAGCGCTCGGTTATCGAGTCGAGCGTCGCCCGTGTCTCGATCGCCTCGGCCTCCGTGGACTCAAGCACACGGTTGGCGGTGGCGCGGGCAAGAAATTCGTCGCGCGAAAGACACTCCGCGACAGCGGGGATGACGCTCGCGGCAGGAATGCGTCTTACCACCGAAGCCGGTACCTGGTCGCCCAGCAGGCGCAGGACCTCGTCCACGAATGGCGAGCGGACCATCGGATTGCCGCCCGCCTCGGCCGCCGCGTAACTCAGCACAACGCGGCGCGCCGGCATCGAGAGCGCGAGGAAAAAGAGCAAAAAATCTTCGCCGTTGCGTTCGTAGCGCGTGCGCAGGATTCTGCCGGCACGGCTCGGGGCGTCGGTGCCGAAGCGCCGCCTGAGCGCTTCGAAGAGCGGCCGATTGAGCGCGAGCTTCACTTCGTCGGGCAGCAGCGGGTCGTCTCGATGGTAGCTCGGGAAGACGCCGTTGTTGAGCCCGATCACGAAGACCATATCGAAATCGAGCCCGCGTGCTTCGAGCACCGGTAGCGCAGCCACCGCGCCCGCCGCGTCGCTGTCGGCCGGACCCGCGGCGCAATCGAACGCGGTCTCGACCATCGCGGCGAACTCGACAGAGTCGATGATCCGTCCGCTGCCGGCGAGCGCAGCCCAGCGCGAAAGTCCGTCGAGCGCCGCGCGCACGGGGCCCCAGGCCCGCGTGGCATCATCGGCGGCGTCATCGCTGTCATTATCGATGTCATCATCCACGCGTGCGGGATTGAAGCCGAGCGCGTCGAGCGCATGTTCCAGGCGTTCCAAATGCTCGGCGAGCGTCCCGCTTCCGGCGAGCGGCCCGAGCGCTTCGAACATCCGCTCGAAGGCCGCACGCGCACGTTCGACAGCGGCCAGACGCGACTGGAGTTTGCGGTGCTCAGCGCTATCGGCGGCCGCTATCTCGATCGCGCTTCGCAGCTCGTCGATATGAAGCCGAAAACGATCCATCAGTGGATGCGCGCTCGTGTCGACATAGCCGATCTCGTCGAGCACGCGCGCAAGACCAGGCGCAATCGCGCCCAGATGCGGCGAACGGCACAACGCGGCCAGCGACTCGCGCTTAAACTTGTCGCGCGGCGCGCGCAAAATCTCGACGATAAGCCGCGCGGGTGCACTCGCGCGCAACGCCCGCGCCTGGCCGATGCCGAGCGGGATGCGGTAGCGGCGGAACACCGTGCGCAGATGCTCGGCGTAAAGCTCAAGATCGCGCGCGACCACTGCTATCCGTGCCGGCGCGATTGGCTCCGGCGATTCCATCGCGCGCCGGATGGCGCGGCCGACTTCCTCGATCTCGCCGAGCGGAGTCGGCGCTTCGACCACTTCGAACGTGTCGTCGGCGGGCGGCGCGACGTCCGTGGTTTCGATAAACAGATGCTCGAGCACGAAACCGAGGCGTCCAAAGCGCCCGCCGCGACGCACGAAGTCCGGCAGTACCTTGTCCGCAATTGACTCTTCCGCGACGAAACGGTTCCAGGTCAGTTCGGCGAAACGCGCCGCTCCGGCTGGATGCTCGGCGGCCTGTATCGTGAGCGTCGCGTCGCCAACGATCCGGATGAGCGCCGTGACGATCATGAACTGGAGCAGGCTGAAGTCGTAGATTTCGGCGACCTGCAAATGCCGCACGCTGTCGAGCAGCGCTGGGCGCCGCTTGCTTCGCTCCAGCGCGAGCAACTGTTCGAGCACCATGCGTTCGCGATCGTGACGGTCGCTAAGGCCGCGCTCGGCGAGCAGGCGCTCGTAGCGCTCGAAGGTCCCGGCCAGGCCGATAACTCGAGCGCGGACGCCCGCGTGGTCCAGGGCGGCCGCCGCGTTGCGCAGGTCGGCAGCGGTCAGCGCCGCGCTCTTGAACTGGCGGATTAGCCCGAGGACGTGGTCGGCGCTGCCGCGGCCGCCGCCCAACGTCGCGCGCTCATCGCCCATCGCTTCGCCGGCCGCGAGCCGCTCCTGCAACTCGTCGAGCAGCGCGCCGCGCGGACCGAACTCGCGCCAGAGCCGATCGACCAACTGCGGAAAAGTCATGATCGGGTAGTCGAGCAAAGAGCGGCCGCGGCTATGCCGTATCAGCCAGTCTTCGACTTTGCGCGCAGTGGGAAAGAGCGCGATTACGTCGTTCACGGGATTGTTTCGTTCACCAGCTTACGCTCACAAGATTGCACGGCTGACGGCATACGCCGCCCAACCGCAGCATCCTCAAATATACTCCGGCAGCCGCCGCTCGTATTCGAGCGGTGCTATTCGTAGATGCAGTTTGTGAACAGGGCGAAGCTGCTACGGCGTGACGGCGACGCGCTCCAGGCGCACGGGCTCGCCGGGCACGCATCCGATCCACGCGACCCATCCGGCGTTGTCGCTCGCGTAGAGCGGAGCCGGCGTGCCGCAGTAGGCCGCGCGCGTCGCGCCCTGCGAGACGTCGCCGAAGACGTGGATATGGCCGAGCGCGACGTAGTCGTATGCGCTGGCCTCGATCTCCGCCGGAGTGATCGGCGAGGAACGGAATCCGTCGGCTTCCTCGGTGAAGAAGCCGTGCGCCATCGCGATATTCCAGCGTCCCGGCGCCGGCGCGGGAACTCCGCTGAGCGGCCGGTACTCCGGCGAATGCTCGACCAGCGCGCGGCCCCAGATGCTCGTCTCGAGCTCGGGAAAATCGAGCAGCGTGCCGTCGGGCTCCAGGATCAGATGAAGATTGCGCGGCAGCAGGTCGCGGCCGAGATTGGCGTAGAGCGAGCGCTCGTCGTGCGCGTCATGATTGCCGGGGATCATCACCACCGGCATCGCGGCCCGCGCGATCTCGCCAAGCGCGAAGCCCAGGGCGCCCTCGCTGATGCGGCTGGAGTCGAACAGGTCGCCGACGATCAGCAGCAAATCGGCGCTGCGCGCGTTGGCGATCTCGATCACGCCGGTGAACGAACGCCGCACCCGCTCGCGTAACGCGTCGCCGTTCGCCCCGTTGCCGAAGCTGTCGGTTTCGAGATGCACGTCGGACGTGTGAACGATGTTGAGCGGTCGCCGCGGTCTGGGGGCCAAGCCTTCTCTCCTGCCGATAGGCGCCATGCGGGTCGCCTCGGCCATGGGGCCAACTTGAACGGCCCGTTCATGCAATACTAGACTTCGGAAGGCGACTATTTCAACTTTGCCGGCTTTTTCACCGTTAACGGTTTCACCGGTCCACGACGTTCCGCGTGCGCCGTGCGAGGATCCGTCGTTTAGGGAGGGTTAGTACCACTGTGATTGTTGTAATGAAGGCCAGCGCCACCGAGGCGGAGATTCAGACCGTGGTCGGGATGATCGAGCAGCTCGACTACAGCGCCCACATCATCCGCGGCATCGAGCGCACGGTGGTGGCCTGCGTGGGCGAGGAGCGCGGCGAGCAGCATCAGCTCGGCCACCTGGAGGCCGTCGCCGGCGTCGACCGCGTGATGCCGGTGTTGCGCAGCTTCAAGCTCGCCGCGCGCGAGGTCCGCCCCGAGGGCTCGCGCGTCAACGTCGGCGGGGTCGAAATCGGTGGCCGGCGAATCGCGGTAATCGCTGGGCCGTGCGCGGTCGAGAGCGAAGCTCAGGTCGAGGCCGCGGCGGCGGCGGTCAGGGCGGCCGGCGCAACTCTGCTGCGCGGCGGCGCGTTCAAGCCGCGCACCTCGCCCTATTCGTTCCAGGGGATGGAAGACGCGGGGCTGGCACTGCTCGAGAACGCCGGGCGGCACGTGGGTTTGCCGGTCGTCACCGAAATAATGGACCCGCACGACATCGATTTGGTCGCCGAGCACGCCGATATGCTCCAGGTCGGCGCGCGCAACGCGCAGAATTTCTCGCTCCTGCGGCGCCTCGGCAAAGTCAAAAAGCCGGTGTTGCTCAAACGCGGGATGTCGACGCGGCTGGAGGAGTTCATGATGGCGGCCGAATACATCCTCTCCGCCGGCAATCCCAACGTAGTGCTGTGCGAGCGCGGCATCCGCACCTTCGAGACTGCCACCCGCAACACGCTCGACCTGACCGCCGTGCCGCTGCTCAAGCAGTGGACTCATCTGCCGGTGGTGGTCGATCCCAGCCACGGCACCGGCATCTGGTCGCTGGTGATGCCGATGGCGTTGGCGGCGGTCGCGGCGGGCGCCGACGGACTTTTGATCGAGGTGCATCCGTCGCCCGAGACGGCGCTTAGCGACGGTCCGCAGCAGCTACGGCCCGAACGCTTTGCCGAGTTGATGACGGCCCTTAAGGCGGTGGCTGAAGCCGTCGGCCGTACGCTGTGAAAGCGGTGGCGCCGGGACCGCACCGCCGCGCATGGCGAGCGCTCGGTTGCCGCACATGATAATCTCGCCATCGGGCGCGTGAACCTCGCCAAGTCAAGTGAGCCAGCCAAAAGTAAAGCCGCGCGCGCTCAAGCCCGGCGACACCATCGGGGTCGTCTCGCCCGCCTCCGCAATCGATCGCGAACATCTCGAGCGCGGCGTCGCCGCGTTGAAGAGGACCGGCTTTCGGGTCAAGGTCTCGCGCCACGCGCTCGACCGGGCGGCGATCGTGGCTGGCTCGGACGCCGTGCGCGCCCGCGAACTTCAGGCGTTTTTCGCGGATCCGGAAGTCGACGGAATCTTCGCGGCGCGCGGCGGCTACGGAGCGGGACGGATCTTGCCGCTGCTTGATTTCGACGCGATTGCGCGCACGCCCAAGGTCTTCATGGGCTTTTCCGATGCGACCTTCATCCTCAACGCGCTGGTGGGACGGGCCGGGATGGTATGCTTTCACGGGCCGATGGTCGCGATGGATTTTGCGCGAGGGCTGAGCGAGGCCTCGCTCGATCATCTGCGCCGCTTGCTGGCGGGTGAAATGGCAAGCTTCGAGCTGCCGGCGCGCCTAGCTCTAAAGGCGGGTGTCGCCGAGGGCGAAGTCGTTGGCGGATGTCTTTCGATGGTGGCCGCGGCGATCGGCACACCGTACGCGCCGCCCTTCGACGGCGCGATTCTTTTTTTGGAAGATACCGGCGAGAAAGCGTATAGAATCGATCGCATGCTGGTACAGCTTGCACAGGCGGGAGTGCTGGGACGGGTCGCCGCAGTGGTCTTCGGCGCGTTGCGCCCGCCCGACGGCAGCGAGGCGGAGCATCGCCTGATTGGCGAATGCGTCGCGGAGCAAGCGGCGCGCCTCGATTGCCCGGTGCTCTCGGGAATCGAAGCGGGGCACGGGAGCGCGAACTTTACGATTCCCTTCGGAGTGCGCGCGCGGGTCGACGCGGCGGCACGAAAGCTTAGCTTCCTGGAGCCGGCGGTGATGGTGTAGGAGAGATCGGTTTGGGATGGCGTGAAGTCGAGCAAGCGTTTGCCGAAGCCGTCGAGCGCGGAGTCATCCCCGGCGCCACGCTGATAGTGCGCCGCGAGAACGACATCGTTTTCGAGGGCGCCTTCGGCCATCGCTCGCTGGTGCCCGAACGCTCGCCGATGCACATGGAGACCGTTTTCGACTTGTCGTCGTTGACCAAGCCGCTCGCCACCACGGTGGCCGTGATGATGCTGGTGCGCGAGAACAAGCTGCGGCTGGCCGACCGCGTCACGCGTTTTTTTCACAACTTCGGCGTTCACGACAAAGGCCGCGTGACCTTTCGCCAAGTGCTGGCGCATTGCTCGGGACTGGCCGCGTGGCGGCCGTTCTTCCAACAGGTCGCGCAGGTCGAGAAGGGCGGCAAGGTCAATTTCATGGCCAGCCATGGCGCCAAGGAATGGGTCTACGAGGAAATCCATCGCGAGAAGCCCGAAGCGCCGTCGGCCACCAAGACGATTTACTCGGACCTCAACTTCATGCTGCTCGGCGAGGCGGTCGAACGGATCGCCGGGGCGTCCCTCAACCGCTTTTGCCGCGATCGCATCTTCCGCCCACTCGGCATCCGCGCAACCGACTTCATCGACATTTCGCTGGTGCGCTCCCGCCGGCTCGAGCCGGTGGCCGAGATGTTCGCGCCGACTTCATTCTGCGCGTTTCGCAAACGGCTGCTGGTCGGCGAAGTGGACGACGAAAACGCGTACGCGATGGGCGGCGTGGCGGGGCACGCGGGATTGTTCGCGCCGGTGCGCGATGTCGACCGTATCGTGCAGGAGCTTCTCGCATGTTATGCGGGGCGCTCCGAATGGCTGCCGCAGAAGGTGGTGCGCGATTTTTGGACCCGCGACACCACGGTCACAGGATCAACCTGGGCGCTCGGATGGGACACGCCGTCGGCGCAGTACTCGAGCTCGGGGCGACATTTTTCGCCCGTTGCCGTCGGCCATCTTGGCTTTACGGGCACTTCAATCTGGATCGAGCCCGAGCGCGCGATTTCGATCTCGCTGCTGACCAACCGGGTCCATCCGCGGCGCGATAACCAGGCCATTCGCGATTTCCGCCCGCGTATCCACGACCTCATCATGGAAGCGATCGACGCGGGACCGTAACCGCGCGCTCAGTGTGACGTCACGGTGAACAAGACCGAAACGGAGAGCGCAGCGTCCTCGCAGCCGCAAGCGCAATTGCAAATGACCGACCCGGTATGCGGGATGAAGGTCGATCCCGCGACCTCCCGCCACTCGCACGTTTACGACGGCGTCACCTACTATTTCTGCTGCGACGGATGCCGCACGAAATTCGCCGCCGCGCCGGCGAAGTATCTCGGCGGCACGGCGGCGGCGAAGACGGCTGCCGCGGCGATGGTCCAGGTCCGTCCAGCCGCAGGCCGGACGGACCTGGACCATCGCCATGGCGCGGGCACCGATGCGGGGGCGGAGCGGCCTGCGGAGCAGGCCGCTCCGCCCCCGCATTCGGGGCACGCAGGCCAGGGCGGCCACGAAATGCACGGGGCGCATCCCGTGAACCGTCACGCGGCCGCTGCGGCAGCGGCCAGCTACACCTGCCCGATGGATCCCGAGGTGCGCGCTGACGCTCCGGGCGCCTGTCCGAAGTGCGGGATGGCGCTCGAAGCTCCGCTCGCAAGTCCGGCGCCCGGGGCGATCGAATACGTCTGCCCGATGCATCCCGAGGTCGTCCAGGATCATCCGGGCAGTTGTCCGAAATGCGGGATGGCGCTGGAGCCGCGCGCGGCCGCCGCCGAAGAGGCGCCCAATCCTGAGCTCGCCGACATGACACGGCGTTTTTGGGTGAGCACGGCGCTGGCGGTGCCCCTCCTACTGATCTCGATGTCCGACTTGCTGCCGGGTCATCCTCTGATGCGCGCGCTAGGCGACGGGCCGTTCGTATGGATCCAGTTTTTGCTCGCGACTCCGGTCGTGTTGTGGGGTGCGAAGCCGTTCTTCGAGCGCGGATGGCGCTCGCTGGTCAATCGCCATCTCAACATGTTCACCCTGATCTCGCTCGGCGTCGGGATTTCCTACGCCTACAGCATCGTCGCCGCGATTTTCCCGGGTCTATTGCCGCCCACGGCCGCCGATTCGTCCGGGATGGTGCCGGTGTATTTCGAATCCGCCGCGGTCATCGTCGCGCTGGTGCTGCTTGGGCAGGTGCTCGAACTGCGCGCGCGCAGCGACACCGCCGGTGCGATCCGCGCGCTGCTGGGGCTGGCGCCGAAGACCGCACGGCGGCTTGGCGATGACGGCGCCGAAGAGGACGTCGCGCTGAGCATGGTCGGCGTGGGCGATCGGCTGCGCGTGCGCCCCGGCGAGCGCGTCCCGACCGACGGCGTGGTTGTCGAGGGCGAGAGCGCGGTCGACGAATCGATGCTGACCGGCGAGCCGATTCCAGTGAGCAAGCGCGTGGGCGACCGCGTCGCCGGCGCCACCGTCAACGCCAGCGGCGGCTTCGTGATGCGCGCCGAGCGGGTGGGTGCCGACACGTTGCTGGCGCAGATCGTACGCATGGTGGCCGACGCGCAGCGCAGCCGCGCGCCGATCCAGCGCCTGGCCGACGTGGTCGCGGGCTATTTCGTTCCGGCGGTGGTGCTATGCGCGGTGCTGGCGTTCATCGGATGGTTCATCGTCGGGCCGGCGCCCGCGCTTGCGCACGCGATCGTCGCGGCGGTCGCGGTCCTGATCATTGCCTGTCCCTGCGCGCTGGGGCTGGCGACGCCGATGTCGATCATGGTCGGCACCGGGCGCGGCGCGAGCGTCGGCGTGCTGATGCGCGACGCCCAGGCGCTCGAGCTGCTCGAGAAGGTCAACACGCTGGTGATCGACAAGACAGGCACGCTCACCCTGGGCAAACCGGCGCTGACCGCGGCGGTCGCGCTCGCGCCGTTCGACGAGGCCGAGATGTTGCGGCTTGCCGCGTCGGTTGAGCGCTCGAGCGAGCATCCACTGGGCGCGGCGATTGTCGCCGGCGCCGCGGCGCGCGGGCTCAAGCTCTCCGACGCGGCCGAGTTCCGCTCGCTCGCTGGCAAAGGTGTGAGCGCTCGTGTCGACGGCCACGCCGTGCTGGCCGGCAACGCCGCGATGCTTGGCGACAACGGTATCGATCCCGCCGAGCTTGACGCGCGGGCCGAGGATTTGCGCCGCGAGGGGAACACCGTGATGTTCGTGGCGATCGACGGGCGCGCGGCGGGACTCATCGGCGTTGCCGATCCGGTCAAGGAAAATGCCGCCGAGGCCCTGAGCGCGCTCCGGGCCGAGGGCGTGCGGGTGGTGATGCTCACCGGCGATAGCCGCGTCACTGCCGAGGCGGTCGCGCGCCGGCTCGGGATCGACGAGGTGCACGCCGGGGTTTTGCCGCAGCGCAAGGCCGAGGTCGTGCGCGAACTCAACGAGGCCGGTCGCGTGGTCGCGATGGCCGGCGACGGGATCAACGACGCGCCGGCGCTGGCGGCGGCCGACGTCGGGATCGCGATGGGCACCGGGACGGACGTCGCGATGGAGAGTGCGGGCGTGACGCTGGTGCGCGGCGACCTGCGCGGAATCGTGCGGGCGTTGCGATTGAGCCGCGCTACCATGCGTAACATCCGCCAGAACCTCTTCTTCGCCTTCATTTACAACTCGATAGGAATTCCGATCGCAGCCGGCGTGCTCTATCCGTGGCTCGGGCTGATGCTCAGTCCGATGATCGCGAGTGCCGCGATGAGCCTCAGTTCGGTTTCGGTCATCGCCAACGCGCTGCGGCTGCGCACGCTCAGGCTGTAGTCTGGAATTAAAGATTGGTCCACAACGTTCAGCGCGGCCCGCATTCCGTCATCCTGAGCGCAGCGAGTCCGCGAGTCGCTGCGCTCGGGACGACCGACGAGGCCAAAACACGTAGTGGCGGAGTTGGGACACCAGCGTTTCGATGACTGAAGTGATCTCCGCAGAATCGGCGGCGCGGATGGCGCGGGTGCCGCGCGGCGTCCGCCATGTCCATCTGATTGGCGTCGCAGGCACCGCGATGGCGGCGCTGGCCGGGATGCTGGCCGAGCGCGGCTATCGCGTTACGGGTTCCGACAGCCAGCTTTACGAGCCGACGGCTTCGCTGCTCAAGCGGATGCGCGTCGAGGTGCAAAAGGGCTTCGGCCCGCAAAACCTCGTGCCGGCGCCGGACCTGGTAGTGGTCGGCAACGTCGTGACGCGCGCCAATCCCGAAGCGCAGGCGCTGCTCGAGAGCGGGCTGCCGTACCTCTCGATGCCCGAGGCGCTGTGGCATTTCTTTCTCAGCGCGAAGCGGGTCCTGATGGTCGCCGGGACGCATGGCAAAACCACCTCGACCGCGATGATGGCGCACGTGCTCGACGCCGCCGGGCGCGATCCCTCGATGCTGGTCGGCGGGGTGGCCAAGGACTTCGGGTCCAACTACCGGCTCGGCGCAGGCGGCGATTTCGTGATCGAGGGCGACGAGTACGACACGGCGTTTTTCGACAAGGGGCCGAAGTTTCTTCATTACCGGCCGCGCGGCGCGATCCTGACCGCGGTCGAGTTCGACCACGCCGACATTTATCGCGATCTCGACCACGTAAAATCCTCGTTCCGTGCGCTGGCGGCGCAGATGGACTCCGCGGGCGTGCTCGTGGTCTGCGCCGATTCGTCCGCCGCGCTGGAGGTGACCGAGCACTCGCGCGCGCGGCGCATCACGTTCGGCCTGGGCGCGGGCGAAGTTCGCGCTGCCGCGTTAAGCGTCGGGGCCGACGGCGCGCGCTTTTCGATCGAACGTGACGGCAGAACCGTCGCCGAAGGAGTGCGGCTGCCTATCGGCGGCCGGATGAACGTCGCCAATGCGCTCGGAGTGGCGGTGCTGCTGGGGGAGTTCGGCCTGGGCGCGGACGAAATCGCGCGCGGGCTGGAATCGTTTCGCGGCGTCGTGCGCCGCCAGGAATTAATCGGCGAGGCGCGCGGCGTCGCAGTGGTCGACGACTTCGCGCATCATCCGACCGCGATCCGCGTGACCCTCGCGGCAGTGGCGGAGCGCTTCGGCGGCCGGCGCATCCTCGCCGCCTTCGAGCCGCGCTCCAACACCGCGCGCCGCAACGTCTTCCAGACCGAGTTCACCGCCGCCTTCGACCGCGCCGCGCGCGTTTACCTGGCGCCGGTCTACTTCAAGGACAACGATCCAATTCCGCCGGACGGCCGCCTCTCGATCGAGGATCTCGCGGCCGGGATTGGCCGCCGCGGACCGGTCGCTCTTGCCTGCGCGTCGACCGACGACATCCTGGCGCGGATGCTTAACGACGCGCGACCGGGCGACGTCGCGCTCATCATGTCCAATGGTCCGTTCGACAATCTGAAGGAGCGGCTGTTGGCCGCTCTCAAAATTCCTGACTAACGGCGCGCGCGGCCGGAGATACTCGGAATGGTTCGCGACCGAGCGGCCTACGCGGCTCGACGGCGCGACGCCGACGTCGCCGCGCACTGGTCGATGGTGTCCCGCGTGTGGTGTGCGATTTCGATTCGAATTCCGCCAACCGTGCGTGCGGCGAAGTTATAGAGCACGCATCCGAGCCCCACCAGGAAATACGTCGCAAGCGCGTAAAAGAACGGGATGAACAGCAGAAACATGAAGTGCTTGCGCGGCAGATGGACCGAGAACGCCCAAGCCGCCCCGGCTAGCGGGTAGGTTGCCGCGAGCACGGCGATCAGCGCCATGAGGGCGGCGATTTTGGCCGCCTGCTTCGAATCGATTGAAGTGACGTGCAGCATATTTCTGTCGCTCCCGACGGGCACGGCATTGGGCGACGTTCGGCTACGATCGCCAGCGCTAATGCTATAGACTGTGCGACGCAAAGCAAGTACTAAACGTCTTAAAGAGTTTATAAAATGTCTAATGACAGGTAAAAGTTAAGAAAGTTCGCGCAGAATCTCGTCCAGATCGGTCTCAGCCAACGAATTGCGTACGATTTCGGCCCCTTTCAGCGCCTCCGGACGCGCGCTATGACATAGCGCCAGCACCCGCATCCCAGCCCGCCGCCCCGCCTCTACACCCGCGACCGTGTCTTCGATCACCAGGCATTCGGAAGGCTCAAGCGGCGGACGCAAACGCATCAGGAAGCCCAGCCGTCCCAGCGCCTTCTCGAAACCCTCGGGCGCGGGCTTGCCGTGCTCGACATCTTCGGCCGCGATGATATCGGCGAAAAGCTCACGCACGCCGGCGCGCTTGAGGATGAGTTCTGCCTCGACCCGCAGGGTGCCGGTTGCCACGATCAGCGGGAAGCGCCGGGAGCATAGTCGCACGAAGTCGGCGGCGCCGGGAAAAGTCACGTCGCGGCCGGCGATCATCTCCTGGTAGATGGCGGCCTTGCGCGCGATGAGCGCGGCGAGCGTACCGTCGGCCGCCGCGCGGCCGTTTTCGCGCAGCACCGCGGAGAAGCAGTCGCGATCGTCGAAACCGATAAGCCGGCTGAAGTATTCGGCGCGGTCCAGTTCGATCCCTTCGGCGTGGAGCACGCGGGCGAAGGCCTCGAAGTGAAGCGGCTCGGTGTCGGCGAGCGTGCCGTCGAGGTCAAAGATAATTGCGCGAATCATCGGGCGTGTCCTCGTTCTTTGGCCTTTTCCGTCATCCTGAGCGGCGGTTGCCGGAGCGAAGGACCGCGCGAGATCCTTCGACTTCGCTCGCAGACTCGCTGCGCTCAGGATGGCCCGCTCCAGGAGGCATCTTTCTGACCTCCTTCACTATTTCAGCAGCGCGACGATCTCGCGCTGGGCGGGCGCGGCGCTCACCTCGGCGCGGCCGTCTTCGATCGTCATGTCGAGTTCGCTGCGCACGCCGAAGCGGCCCGGCAAATAAATTCCCGGCTCGACCGAGAAGCAGGTGCGATCGATGAGCGTGCGATGGTCGTGCGTCTCGAGTGAGTCGAGGTTGGCGCCGGTGCCGTGGACCTCGCGGCCGATCGAATGGCCGGTGCGATGGACGAACTGTTCGGCGAAGCCGGCCCGCTCGATCACGCTGCGCGCCGCGCGGTCGGCTTCCTCGCCGCGCACCGGCTCTCTGGCGCCGACGCGGGCGCGAATGAAATCGACCGCGGCGTCGCGTGCCTCGGCCACGATCGCGAAGACGCGCGCATATTCCTCCGGCACCCGCTCGCCCGCGTACGCCATCCAGGTCAGATCGGCGTAGATGGCGGAGGCGCCGGGTTCCTTGGCCCAGAGATCGAGCAGCACCAGGTCGCCGCGCCGGATCTGCGTATCGGCGCCGGACGACGGCTCGAAGTGCGGGCGCGCGGCGTTGGCGTTGGTCGCCACGATCGGCGGGTCCTCGGCTATCAGATTATGCGCGGCGAAACGCGCCAGCACGAATTGCTGGGCGGAGTATTCGCTGACCGGCGTGCCCAAGGAGAGAGCGCGCGCGATTTCGGCGAAGGTCTCGTCGACCACGCGGCGCACGATCGCGGCGGCGCGCCGATGGCTTTCGATCTGCGCGGGTTCCAGGCGCGCCTCGAAGCGCTGGATCAGGTCGGCGGCCGACACCACCTCGACGCCGAGCGAGCGGACGATTTCCACGGTACCAGCGTCGACGCGCGCGACGTACGGAATCGCGCATCGGGGCGAGTAGTTCATCGCGACCCGCCGCGCGCCGGCCAGGAACTGTTCCAGCGCCGCCAGCATCCCGTCCGCCGAACGATAGACCGTCGTCTCGATTCCCAATTCGGCCAGGCGCTCGGCTTCGACCGCCGAGACCAGCGCGCGCGCCGGGCCGCGCGCCGGCACATAGCAGAACCATCGCCGGGTCGTGATCCCCTGGCTCGCAAGGCCCAGGATGCGGTAGGCGAGCGGATCGCTGTGGCGGAAATCGTAGAAGAGCCATCCGTCGAGCGCGGCGTCGCCAAGCGCGCGGGCGATTTCCTCGAGCCGTCGCATCGTAACGCCGCGCGCGCGCTAGCCGCGTTGAGGCCGCTCGGGGGCTGGCGCGGCGGGTTTGAAGCGCTCGCCCCAGACATGGACGCGCGTGGGATCGATCCGCACTACGGGGTTGTTCTCGATACTGAGCGCCATCGCGCGATACTGCGGATACTTGTCGCGCAGGCTGCGCAAGGCGAGCAAGTACTCTTCGTGGTCGTCAACCACGCCGGCGTGCCCATGCACCAGCACGTACGCGAGGTTGCTCCAATGTTCTTCGTAATGGTCGACGACCAGGGCGACGTTGGGGTTGGCCGCGATATTGCGCATCCGGCGCAGCGCCAGCGCGCGTCCCCGTTTGGGTTTCTCGTCGATCGCGAAGTAGAAATGGGCGTCGTCGAACCAAAAACATAGCGGCACGTTGTGCGGCACGCCCGCGGCGTCGGTGGTCGCCAGGTGGCCGATGCGCGCGAAAGTCAAAAAGTCGCGCACGGCGGCCACGTTCAGCAGCGCTATCGATTCCGCCGGCATCAGCGTTCCTCGCCGAACAGGAAGAGCGCGGCGGCCAAGATGGTAAATGTCATGTTGGGAATCCAGGCGGCAAGCCACGGCGCCATCAGGCCCGAGCGGCCGAGCGACGAGGTGAGGCCGAACATCAGCCAGTAGCTGAAGCCGATTGCGATCGCAAGGGTGAAGCTGCGCCCCACGCTGAGGCTGCGCGGCAACGGGTCGAGACTTAGCGCCAGGCCCAGTGCCGCCATGATCAGGCACGCGAGCGGCGTCGCGTACTTCAAATCGCGGTCAACGAAATAGCCGCCTGGGTCGAGTCCTTTATGTCGCAGGTTGTGGATATACGAATCGAGTTGCCAGAGACTGAATTCGTCCGGGTCCATCCGCAGCAGGCTGAAGTCAGCCGGGTTGACGTCGATCCGAAACGGGCCGGGAACGGTCGCCGCAACCTTGCCGTCAGGCAGCAGCTTGAACGCCGTCAAATCGATCGGCCGCCATTGCCGCCCGTTCCATTCCGCCTCAGGAGCATGCTCGACCTGGGTGAGCAGGTAGTCGTGGCCGACGCGGTAGAGCGTGACGCCGTGGAGCTTCTTTTGGTGGCCGTCATAGTCGTCGGCGCTCATGAAGCCGTCGGTCACGCGCACCCAGATGCGGCGATTGAAGAAGATTCCGTAAATTTTCCGCTTCTGCAGTTGCACCTGATATAGATGCTTCGCCTCGCGAGTGGCGACCGGCACCACCGTCTCGCTGATCGCGAAATCGGCGATCGAAATCAGCGCGGCCAGCAGCAACACCGGCACCGCCATCTCAAACCGGCTGATCCCGAGTTGCTGGCACGCGAGCACCTCGCCGGTGCGGTTGAGCAGCGCGAAGCCGAGCAGCACGCCGGCCAGCGAGGCGACCGGGAGCAACTGCGAAACGATCAGCGGGAGCTTCAGCACAAAGTACTCCAGGCCCAACAGGCCGAAGCCGCCGTAGCGCATCAGGTCGTCGAAACGGTCGAAGATGTCGCCCAGCAGGTAGGCCGCCGTGAAAGCCGCCAGGCAGACGAAGAAGGGGCCGAGAAAGTGGCCGCCGAGGAAGCGGTCGAGCGTGGGCGAGAGCCGCGGGCGCAGTGTCATGCGGCCTCCTTGCGGCCGAAGCGCTCGATCAGGTCCCAGATAAGATCGCCCGGGCCGCGGCCCTGGTCGGAGGTGTCGGTCGCGCTGCGGTAGAACATCCAGACCGCGAGCCCCAGGAACACCAGGTCGGGAATCGCCATCGCGGCCAGCGCGTTGAGCATCCCGCGCTCCGCCAATGTTCGTCCCAGCCGCATCAGCATGTAGTAAAGAAAGAACAGCGAGATAGCGACGCCGAAGCGCTCCGATTGGCCTCCGCGCGCGGGCTTGAGCCCGAGCGGCACCCCGAGCAGCGCGAACAGCAGCGTCGCCAGCGGCACCGTGTACTTGCCGGCCATCTCGGCCTCCGCCATGTGGTCCGGCTGATGCGCCGCGCGCGCCTTGGCGATCACTCCCTTGAGCTCCCGATAGGTCATCTCCTCGGGCTGCTCGCTGTTTTCGACCAGTCCGGTCTGCGGCTCCACGTTGAGGTCGTAGATGAGGAAGCTCGTGATGTGGCTCTTGTCCGTGGAAGGGTCGACGCCGAAGACCGATCCGTCGAACAGGCGCAGCGTGATGGTATCGTTGTTCTCGTCGGGCACGATGATCCCGTGCTGCGCGATGATCGTGTTCTGCTGCGCGTTGCTACGCGCGTCGGAGATCAGCACGCCTTGCAGCGAGCCGTTGTTGTCCGAGATATGATCGACATAGAGCACCAGGCCAGGGAAGCTGTTGTCGAAGATTTTCTCCTTGAGTCCGGCGGTCGAGCGCGTGCGGGTGAGCCGGTAGAGTTCGGCCTGGAGATTCGTGTTGGCCCACGGCCGGACGGAAAACGCGAACCAGCTCGCCATTGCGTAGACCACCAACGCTACCCCGATCACCGGAATCGCGAGGCGGTACAGGCTGATGCCGCAGGCGCGCGCGGCGATCAGTTCGCGGTCGCCCGACATCCGCCCGAAACCAAGCAGCACCCCGAGCAGCACCGCCATCGGAAACGTCAGCTCGAGAAAGGCGGGCATGATATAGCCGATGAGGCTCATCACCTGGCCCAGCCCGACGCCGTGATTGACCACCATCTCGGTCAGCTTCAGCAGCTTGCCGGTGACCAGCGCGAAGGTCAGCAGTCCGACGCCCATCACGAACGGTCCGATGACCTCGGCGGCGACATAACGGTCGATGATTCGTGGCTTGAGCATCGCAAACAGAGGCGCGCCCGCGAACGAGCGCATCGTATATACGCAGATAAGTGTAGACGGATGCGGCGAGCAATCAAAGAAAATGTTCGCCGCAAATGTTTTTGGCCAAGGTTGGGGTGAATACGCGCGCCCGTCGCGTGCAGCGGGCAGATGCGCGCCTTGGGGCGCGCTGAGAATCGAAAACGAGGTGTCGCCGCGCGCGGTGGCGCGGACTATGATCGGCGGCGATGAAGCATCGCCGTCCGCCCCCACCACCCGGCGGTCCGTGGCGCGCCCGCCCGTCGGGCGGGCGCGCCACGGGGCCGCCGCGGCTGCGGGCGCCCGCCTCGGCGGCGCCCGAAGCTCCGGCACGGGACCTCGTCTTCGGCGCGGAGCCGGTGCACGAGCTTATCGCCGCCGCGCCCGGTGCGGTGCGCACGCTCTACGTGCGTGCCGATCTGCAGGCGCGCTTCGGCGGCGATATCGAGCGCGTGCGCGCCGCCGGCGGCCACGTGGTGGCGGCCGAGGCGGCGGCGCTCGTGCGGATGGCGGGGGCCGAGTCGCGCCATCAGGGCGTCGTCGCGCTGATTCGCGAATACGGTTACGCGGCGTTCGAGGACGTGGTGGCAGCCGCGCCCGAGCCGCTGCTGCTGGTCGACGGCGTGACCGACCCGCGCAACCTGGGCGCGCTGTTACGCTCGGCCGAAGGCGCAGGAGTCGGGACGGTGGTGCTCGCACGCGACCGCACCGCGGCGGTCACGCCGGCGGCGATAAAATCGTCGTCGGGCGCGTGGGTGCATCTCAAGATCGCGCGTTGCGGTAACGTCGTGCGCGCGATGGAGGATCTCAAGCAGGCCGGCTACTGGATCGCGGCGCTCGCGCCCGAGGGCGAGCTCGAGATCTACGAACTGGATACGACGCGCCGGCTCGCACTGGTGGTTGGTTCCGAGGGGCGCGGCGTGCGCGAAATAGTCAGGAAGAACGCCGATTTCGTGGTGCGAATCCCGATGTACGGAAAAGTCGGATCGCTCAACGTCTCGGTGGCGGCGGCCGTCGCACTGTTCGAGATCGCGCGTCGGCGCGCCGCGGCGGGGGCAGCCAAGCCCGCGTGATCAATTTCCGGAATTCGCGCGCAATTTTCACAGGCTCGCGACTTCGCGGGCATGCGATTTCGCCAGTTTGCGATGCGCAAGCCTGCGCTTTCGACTAGCGGCGTTCGTGTTGCTTGGCACCGTACAGTATTGCCCGCTCCTCTTCGGTGAGCGGTTTCTGCGGCTGCCCGGCCATCACCGCCATCCCCTTTTTCACGGCCGGCCGGGCCGCGATCGCGTCGATCCAGCGCTTTAGATGCGGGCGCGTGTCGAGCTGCTCGGGTTGGGCCTTCAACGCGGCGACCACCCACGGATAGGTCGCGATGTCGGCGATCGAATAGTCGCCGGCCACGTAAGGGTTCTCGGCCAGGCGTTTGTCGAGGACGTTGAACAGGCGGCGCGACTCGTTGGTGTAGCGCTCGATCGCATACGGAATTTTCTCGGGCGCGGCGTTGCGGAAATGGCCCGCCTGCCCAAGCATCGGGCCGACGTTAGCCATCTGGAACATCAGCCACTCGACTACGCGGTAGCGCGCGCCCATCTCGGAGGGCATCAACTTATGGGTCTTCTCGGCGAGATAAAGCAGAATCGCGCCTGACTCGAAGAGCGAGTACGGCTTTCCGCCGGGGCCGTCGGTATCGACGATCGCCGGCATCCGGTTGTTAGGGCTGATCTCCAGAAACTCGGGTGCGAACTGCTCACCCTTGCGGATATTGACCGGAACGATCTTGTATTCGAGTCCGGTCTCTTCGAGGAAAATCGTGACTTTGTGCCCGTTGGGGGTCGGCCAATAGTAGAGCTCTATCATTTGGTAACTCCTGCAATAACTCCTGCTACAGCTCCAGCAATGACTCCTGCTGTAGCTCCTGTGTTGTCAGCATATTTCCCGAGCTCTGAAGAAAGCTTCGGCACTTGCAATCGACTCGGTCTAGGTTAACACCGTCCGACGGCAAGTTAACAACCAAGGTAATAGCATCGACCGACGGTCAACGTTGCGGGCCGCCTCTGATCATTGGAGGAGCAACACGAGAGCTTCCCACGAGAGCTTCCAGGGACGTGCGTGCTTGACACTGTTGGGGGGCGGGCATAATTAGGTTAGTTTACGATTGGTGGGCCGATGTAGCTCAACGGTAGAGCAACTGATTTGTAATCAGTAGGTTGACGGTTCAAATCCGCCCATCGGCTCAGGTTACGAGAGCGCTTTCGGAGCGGAGAGGTTCCCGAGTGGCCAAAGGGAGCAGACTGTAAATCTGCCGGCGTACGCCTACGGAGGTTCGAATCCTCCCCTCTCCACCAATGATTGCAGGGCAGTGATTGCAGGGTTCTTTGGCGCCTGGATGGGCGGGAATAGCTCAGTTGGTAGAGCGCGAGCCTTCCAAGCTCGGGGTCGCGGGTTCGAATCCCGTTTCCCGCTCCATTAAGTCGCATCGTGCCGCGCCTGTGGGCCGCGGCGCGCGGGCCGCGGGATGAAATTGGGCCCATGTAGCTCAGTCGGTAGAGCACTTCCTTGGTAAGGAAGAGGTCACGGGTTCGAATCCCGTCGTGGGCTTGCAGACTCCGGCGGCCGCGCGAATGCGATAGAATTGGTTTCTCAGGACCGATAGAGTCGGTCCCTCAGGGCTATAGACAGGGCAGATAAGAAGAGAGAAGAAGAACGATGCGAGATTTGATAGGTTTGGCATGCGATAGCTGCAAAAGACGTAACTATACGACCAGCAAGAACAAGAAGAAGCAGACCGAGAAGTTCGTGATCAAGAAGTTCTGTCCGTCTTGCCGCTCGCATACCGCCCATCGCGAGACCAAGGTCTAGACGCTCGCGGCTTGAATGCTGGCGGGCGGGCCGGGGGCGAGCAGTAGGGCGGCGATGGAACCAAATGCGGGCGGGATATTTGGGCTTATGGTCGGCGAGGGTATGATATAAGAATGGTTTACGGAGGGTCAGTAGCTCTAACTGGCTAGAGCATCGGACTCCAAATCCGAGGGTTGCAGGTTCGAATCCTGCCTGGCCCGCCACTGCATCTCATCAGAGCGCTTGAATTAGTCGACCATTATGGATAGTCTAAAAAGTTACCTCGATCGGTCGGTCAGTTTTGTTCAGGAGGCGTGGACGGAGCTTGCGAAAGTCCACTTCCCTACGCCCCGGGAGACGGCACAGGCGACCTTCGTAGTGGTGATATTGACGCTGGTGATGGCGATGTGGCTGGGCTTGGCCGATTTCGCCGCGACTCGGATAGTTCGCCAGCTATTGGGCTAGCGCAACGCCCTTGACACACGCATCGCAAGCGGCGCCGTCGGGCGCCGAAGCGATGCGGCTTTCGCGATTCGGCCCTGCGGCAAAGCCGCGTGGGGGCTCGGCACTTTGATTATGGCAGACGCAGCAGCATCCACAGCGGCCAGCGCGACCGGCGCCAACAAGGCCGACCACCACCCCAGTTGGAAGTGGTACGTGGTGCACACTTACTCCGGCTACGAGCAGAAGGCCAAGGCCGCGCTCGAGGAGCGGGTGCGTGCGCTCAGGATGGAGGACCGGATCGGCGAAGTGCTGGTCCCAGTCGAGCGTGTGCAGGAACTGGGCAAAGGCGGGCAGCGCAAGATTTCCAGCCGCAAGTTCTTCCCCGGCTACATCTTCGTCAACATGGAGCTGAACGACGAGACCTGGCATGTCATCAAGGAGACGCCCAAAATAACCGGCTTCGTCGGCCATGCCACCGCGCCGCCCGAAGTGCCGGAATCCGAGGTGCGCCAGATAACGCAGCAGATGCAGGAGGGCGCGCTCAGGCCCAAGCCCAAGGTGTTGTTCGAGGTCGGCGAGGCGGTCAAGGTGGTCGACGGCCCGTTCCAGGATTTCAATGGGACGGTCGAGGAAGTGCGGCCCGAGAAGGGCAAAGTGCGCGTGCTCATCTCGATTTTCGGACGCGCCACGCCGGTCGAGCTCGATTTCGTGCAGGTTGAGAAATCATAGAGCGCGCGGCCGCGCCGGTGCGCCGAGTCGCGGCGTCCGGGATGGCTGTCGCGGCTGTGACCGCGTATTGAGACGGGCCGGGTCGTATTTGAGAGGGGCCGGGTATTGACGCGAATCGGGAACGGGTATCGACGGAACGGTCATGACGGGGCGGTATTGACGGGACGGTATTGATTAGATGGCGAAGAAAGTCGTCGGCCAGATAAAGCTGCAGATTCCGGCGGGAGCGGCCAATCCCTCTCCTCCGGTGGGGCCCGCGCTCGGCCAGCGCGGCGTCAATATCATGGAGTTCTGCAAGGCCTTCAATGCCCAGACCCAGGCTATGCAGGGACTGGTCATCCCGGTGATCGTCACGGTCTACGCCGACCGTTCGTTTACCTTCGTGACCAAGAGCCCGCCGGCCTCTATCCTGCTGCTCCGAGCGGCCGGGGTCGAGAAGGGGTCGCCGCTGCCGAACAAGAACAAGGTCGGCAAGGTCACCCGCAAGCAGGTCGAAGAGATCGCCAAGACCAAGATCAAGGACTTGACCGCCGCGAGCGTCGAGGCGGCGTCGCGCACGGTGGCCGGCACGGCGCGTTCGATGGGTATCGACGTAGTCGAATAGAGCGGCAGATTCGTTAAGGCTCAGTAAGGTTCAGCAATCAGTAGGGTTCAGTAAGAAGAGAGAGCAACGCGATGGCAGGGAAGAAATACCGCGAGGCGGCCAAGCAGATCGATCCCGAAAAGCGCTACCCGCTCGAGGAAGCGCTCAGGATCGTAGTCGGCAACAAGGTCGCGAAATTCGACGAGACGGTCGAATTCGCAGTGCGGCTCAACGTCGATCCGCGCCAGGCCGACCAGAACGTGCGCGGCACGGTGGTGCTGCCCAATGGCACTGGCAAGGTGTCGCGCGTGCTGGTGTTGGCCAAGGGCGAGAAGGAACGCGAGGCCCGCGAGGCGGGCGCCGATTTCGTCGGCGGCGAAGACCTGATCAAGCGTATCCAGGAAGAAAACTGGCTCGACTTCGACCGCGTCATCGCGACCCCCGATATCATGGGCGCGGTCGGCCGGATCGGCAAAATTCTCGGACCGCGCGGCCTGATGCCTAATCCGCGGGTCGGCACTGTGACCTTCGACGTCGCCAAGGCGGTCGGCGAGGTCAAGGCGGGCAAAGTCGATTACCGGGTCGACAAGGCGGGAGTGGTCCACGCGCGTATCGGCAAGCTCAGCTTCGGCGAGACCAAGCTGGCGGAGAACGCGCATGCCCTGTTGGGCGCGATTGCGCGGGCCAAGCCGTCTAGCGCCAAGGGCAATTACGTAACGAGCGTGTCGGTGTCCTCGACCATGGGGCCCGGCGTGAAGGTCGATCCGGGCGCGGCGCGTATCGTGGCGGCCGCGGCGTGAAGGGAATCTGAACAGGATGCGCAAGGAACAGAAGACCGCGCTGGTCGCGGAAATCGCCGAGGGGCTCGGCCGGGCGAGTATCGCACTGGTCTCCGAGTATCGCGGGATGACGGCGGGCGAAGCGACCGAAGTGCGCCGCAAGCTGCGCGCGGTGCGCGGCGAGCTGCGGGTGGCGAAAAATACGCTCATCCGCCGCGCGATCAAGGACACCGCCTTTTCGAAGCTCGACGACCAGCTTGGAGGCCCGGTGGGCCTTATCCTGAGCTTTGCCGACCCGGTCGAGCTGACCAAGACCGTGACCGGGATGCGCGAGCTGGGCGACAAGTTCAAAGTGCGCGGCGGCGTGTTCGACGGCAAGCTGCTGAGCGGCGAGGAAGTCCAGGCGCTGGCGGCGTTACCGCCGCGCGAGGTTATCCTGGCGCAACTGCTCGGTCTCCTCATGGCGCCGGCGACGCAGGTGGTGCGGCTGCTCAACGAGCCGGGCTCGGCGTTGGCGCGGTTGGTCGACGCGATCGGCAAGAAAAATGGCGACGCGGCGCCGGCGGCCGGCGGCGCCGTTCCGACCGATGCGGCACCTACGGAGTCGGCTCCGACCGATGCGCCGCCTAGCGATGCGACTCCTAGTGGTGCGGCACCGGGCGACGCGACGCCGGGCGATGCAGGGCCGAGCGAGAGCTAAGCGGGACGGGGATCAGAACGGAAAAGCTGGACTCGATAAAAAAGTGAAAAAAGGCTCCCCGGGTGAGGCGCTCCCACAAACACCCCTTCCGGCGGCCTTTGGCGATGAAATAAAGTAGAGAGGGACCTTCAGATGTCAGAAGCAGCACAGATCAGCCGCGACCAGGTCAAGGATTTTCTGAAGAACATGAGCCTGATGGAAGCGGCGGCCCTGGTAAAGGATCTCGAACAGGAACTCGGCGTGTCGGCCGCGGCGCCAGTCGCGGTTGCGGCGGCGGGTCCGGCGGCCGGGGCGGCGGCGCCCGCCGTGGAGAAGGACGAATTCACGGTGATGCTGACCGGGTCGGGCGAAAAGAAGATCCAGGTGATCAAGGTAGTGCGCGAGCTTACCGGCCTCGGCCTCAAGGAGGCCAAGGATCTGGTAGACGGCGCTCCCAAGGCGGTCAAGGAAGGGGTCACCAAGGCCGAAGCGGAAGAGGTACAGAAGAAGTTGGTGGATGCGGGCGCCACGGTGGAGCTGAAGTAGGTTCACCTATTCGGTGCAATTTGAATTTTGCGCGATTGGGCTGGCGGCAGCGGCAGGTGTCCGCGCCGGACGGCCCGGTCTCGCTGTGATAGAAGGCGCGGGGCGCGGCTACGGCAAGCCGGCTCTGGCGCCTGTTCGACGTTCAGCATGGCGCGCGTGGTCTGGCGCCAAGCGAGGTAGTGATGGCTCAGCTGTCCCAGGTGACGAGTAATCTTCGTCTACGCCGCAGTTTCGGCAAAATCAAGAAGATTATCGACATCCCAAATCTGATCGAGATTCAGAAGCGCTCGTACGAGGAATTCCTCCAGGCCGGGGTCGCCTCCGATCAACGCACCGACACCGGCTTGCAGGCGGTGTTCAAGTCGGTCTTCCCGATCAAGGACTTCAACGAGACTGCCTCGTTGGAATTCGTCACTTACGAGCTGGGCGAGCCCAAGTACGACGTCGAGGAATGCCATCAGCGCGGGATGACCTACGCGGCGCCGCTGAAGGTCAAGATCCAACTGGTCATCTGGGACGTCGAGAACGGGCGGCGCTCGATCAAAAACGTCAAGGAACAGGAAGTCTATTTCGGCGAGATTCCGCTGATGACCGGCAACGGGACCTTCATGGTCAACGGCACCGAGCGGGTCATCGTCTCGCAGCTTCATCGCTCGCCCGGCGTATTCTTCGAGCACGACAAGGGCCGCACGCACTCGACCGGCAAGCTGCTTTTTTCGGCGCGGATCATTCCGTATCGCGGCAGCTGGATCGATTTCGAGTTCGACCCCCGCGACGTGCTCTACGTGCGCATCGATCGGCGGCGCAAGTTTCCCGCCACCGTGCTGCTGCGCGCGCTCGGGATGACCACCGAGGACTTGCTCAACTACTACTACCGCAAGGACGTTCTGATCCTCGATCCCAAGCAGCTCGCCAAGCAGTTCAAGGCCGACCAGTTGCTCGGCACCAAGATCGGCCGCGACGTCAAGGATCCCAAGTCGGGCGACGTGCTGGCGCGCGAGGGGCGCAAGTTCAACAAGGCGATCGTGCGCGCGCTCGAGGCGGCCAAGGTCAGCGAGATTCCGATCGCGCTCGACGAAGTGGTCGGACGTATCTCGGCCCACGACGTGGCCGATTCGGCAACCGGCGAAGTGCTGGTGCAGACCAACGAAGAGCTGACCGAGGAGGCGCTGGAGAAGCTGCGCGCCCACGGGATCAAAAAGCTCGAAGTGCTTTATACCGAGGAGCAGCCGGGCGGCGGGCCATTGCGCCTCACGCTCGCGCTGGACAAGCTCGAGACGCCCAACGAAGCGATCATCGACATCTACAAGAAGCTGCGCCCGGGCGATCCGCCGACGGCGGAGACCGCGACCACGTTCTTCAATAACCTGTTCTTCAATCCCGAGCGCTACGATCTGTCCAAGGTCGGGCGGCTCAAGCTCAACCACAAGCTCAAGCTCGACGTGCCGCTGGAACAGGGGACGCTGCGCCGCGAGGACATCCTCGAGGTCGTCCGCTACCTGATCGAACTCAAGAGCGGCAACGGCCAAATCGATGACATCGACCATCTGGGCAACCGCCGCGTGCGCGCGGTCGGCGAGCTGGTCGAGAACCAGTTCCGCATCGGATTGGTGCGGATGGAGCGGGCGATCAAGGAGCGGATGAGCCTGCAGGACATCGAGACCCTGATGCCGCAGGAGCTGGTCAACTACAAGCCGGCCTCCGCCGTGATCAAGGAGTTCTTCGGCTCGTCCCAGCTCTCGCAGTTCATGGATCAGACCAACCCGCTTTCCGAGATCGCGCACAAGCGCCGGCTCTCGGCGCTCGGGCCGGGCGGCCTGACGCGCGAGCGCGCCGGTTTCGAAGTCCGCGACGTGCATCCCACGCACTACGGGCGCGTCTGTCCGATCGAGACTCCCGAAGGACCCAACATCGGACTGATCGCGGCGCTCTCGACCTATGCGCGCGTGAACGATTTTGGCTTTATCGAGACGCCCTACCGGGTGGTCGAAAACAGCCGGGTCAGCGATCGGATCGTTTACCTCTCGGCGCTCGACGAAGAGGACAAGGTCATCGCGCAGGCCAACGCGCCGCTCGACGCGCACGGCAAGTTCACCAACGATTCGGTCTCGGCCCGTATCGGCGGCGAGTTCACGGTGGTTCGCGCCGAGGACGTGCGCTACATGGACGTCTCGCCCAATCAGCTCGTCTCGGTGGCGGCCTCGCTGATTCCGTTTTTGGAGAACGACGACGCCAACCGCGCGCTGATGGGTTCGAACATGCAGCGCCAGGCGGTGCCGCTGCTCAAGACCGACGCGCCGCTGGTCGGCACCGGGCTCGAGCGCACGGTCGGCCGCGACTCGGGCGTCACGGTTATCGCCAAACGCGACGGCGTGATCGAAAGCGTCGACGCCGAGCGCGTGGTGGTCCGTGCCGACAAGCCGAGCAAAGACCCGCGCGATGCCGGCGTGGACATCTACAACCTGATCAAGTACCAGCGCTCCAATCAGAACACCTGCATCAATCAGAAGCCGGTGGTGGTGCACGGCGAGCGGGTCAACACGGGCGACGTGCTGGCCGACGGACCGTCGACCGACGTCGGCGAGTTGGCGCTGGGGCGCAACGTGCTGGTCGCCTTCATGCCGTGGGGCGGCTACAACTTCGAGGACTCCATCCTGATCTCCGAGCGGGTGGTCAAGGACGACCTCTTCACCTCGGTCCATATCGAAGAGTTCGAGTGCGTGGCGCGCGACACCAAGCTCGGGCCCGAAGAGATAACCCGCGACATCCCCAACGTGGGCGAAGAGGCGCTGCGCAACCTGGATACCTCGGGCATCATCCGCATCGGCGCCGAGGTCCGTCCGAGCGACATCCTGGTCGGCAAGATAACGCCCAAGGGCGAGACCCAGTTGAGCCCGGAGGAAAAACTCCTGCGCGCGATCTTCGGCGAGAAGGCCGGCGAAGTGCGCGACACCTCGCTGCGCGTGCCGCCGGGCGTCGAAGGGGCGGTGATCGGAGCGCGCGTGTTCGCGCGCCGCGGGGTGACGCGCGACGATCGCAGCCAGGAAATTCACGGCCTGGAGATCGAGCGGCTCAAGCAGGACGAGAGCGAGGAAATCCGCATCATCCGCCAGGAGACGCTGCGCAAGCTCAAGCGGGCGCTGGTCGGCAAGAAGCTCGCGGCCCGGATCCTCGCGGACGACCGCAGCGTGCTGCTGGCCAAGGGCGACACGCTCACCAACGAGGCGCTCGACGAGTTGCAGCCGCCCACCTGGGAGCAGTTGCGAGTCGAGAGCGAAAGCGCGACCGCGGAGGCCGCCGCGGCGGTGGCCGCGATGCGCTCGAGCGTAGAGGCGGTGGCGGCGTTCTATGGCGCCAAGCAGGACCGGCTGCGCGGCGGCGACGAATTGGCGCCGGGCGTAATCAAGATGATCAAGGTCTTCGTCGCCATCAAGCGCAGGTTGCAGGTGGGCGACAAGATGGCGGGGCGTCACGGCAACAAGGGCGTGCTCTCGCGCATCCTGCCCGAAGAGGACATGCCGCGGATGGACGACGGCACCCCGGTCGATATGGTGCTCAATCCGCTGGGCGTGCCCTCGCGGATGAATGTCGGGCAGATATTGGAAACGCATCTGGGATGGGCCGCGCGCGAGATCGGCCACAAGATCGACGCCGAGCTCAAGGCGGGCGCGACCGCGACGCAGATGCGCAAGCGGCTGCGCGACTTCTACAACGATCACGAGAGCCAGGAATTCGTCGAGCAGTTGCCCGACGCCGAGGTCTTGAAGCTGGCGGGCAAATGCCGCGCGGGCGTGCACGTGGCGTCGCCCGTGTTCGACGGCGCGCGCGAAGAGGAGATTTTCGCGTTGCTCAAGCGCGCGGAACTTTCCGAGACCGGCCAGTGCACGCTCTACGACGGCCGCACCGGGCTTAAGTTCGAGCAGCCGGTCACGGTGGGCGTGATGTACATGCTGAAGCTGCATCATCTGGTCGAGGACAAGATCCACGCGCGCTCGACCGGACCGTACAGCCTGGTCACCCAGCAGCCGCTGGGCGGCAAGGCGCAGTTCGGCGGCCAGCGCCTGGGCGAGATGGAAGTGTGGGCGCTGGAGGCGTACGGCGCGGCCTACACGCTGCAGGAGATGCTGACGGTGAAGTCCGACGACGTGGCCGGGCGCACGCGCATGTACGAGGCCATCGTCAAGGGCGAGAACACGCTGGAGCCGGGCCTGCCGGAGTCGTTCAACGTGATGGTCAAGGAGCTGCAATCGCTCTGCCTCAACGTGGAACTGCTCGAGCAGCAGCCCCGCCCATAGCGCGGTAGAAGGAGTAATCGGGTATGGAAGACCTTTTCGGAATTTTTGAAAAGCCCAAGAACCCGCTGGCGTTCAACGCCATCCGCATCTCGATCGCGTCGCCGGAGATGATTCGGTCGTGGTCGCATGGCGAGGTCAAGAAGCCGGAGACCATTAACTACCGCACCTTCAAGCCGGAGCGGGACGGGCTCTTCTGCGCCAAAATTTTCGGTCCGACCAAGGACTACGAGTGTAACTGCGGCAAGTACAAGCGCATGCGCCATCGCGGCGTGGTGTGCGAGAAGTGCGGGGTCGAGGTGATCCAGTCCAAGGTGCGGCGCGAACGGATGGGCCATATCGACCTGGCCGCGCCGGTCGCCCACATTTGGTTTCTGCGCTCGCTGCCCTCGCGGATCGGCACCCTGGTCGATATGACGCTCAAGGAGCTCGAGAAGGTGCTGTACTTCGAGAGCTACGTGGTGCTCGACCCGGGCGAGACTCCGCTCCAGCACAAGGAGCTGCTGACCGAACGCAAGTATCGCGAGGCGCGCGAGCTGTACGCCGACGGCTTCAAGGCCGAGATGGGCGCCGAGGCGATTCGCACGCTGCTCTCGGGGCTCGAGTTGGATAAGCTCGCCGAAGACCTGCGGGTCGAGATGAAGGCCACGGCGAGCGAGGCGCGGCGCAAGAAGGTGGCCAAGCGCCTGAAAGTGGTCAACGCCTTTCGCGACTCGGGTAACCGGCCCGAATGGATGATCCTGACCATCCTGCCGGTCATCCCGCCCGACCTGCGTCCGCTGGTGCCGCTGGACGGCGGACGTTTTGCGACCTCCGACCTCAACGATCTTTATCGGCGCGTGATCAACCGCAACAACCGTCTCAAACGGCTCATCGAGCTGAGCGCGCCCGACATCATCGTGCGCAACGAGAAGCGGATGCTGCAGGAGGCGGTCGACGCGCTGTTCGACAACGGCCGGCGCGGCCGCGCGATCACGGGGCCGGCCAAGCGGCCGCTGAAATCGCTGAGCGACATGCTCAAGGGCAAGTCCGGGCGCTTTCGGCAGAACTTGCTCGGCAAGCGCGTGGACTACTCGGGCCGCTCCGTAATCGTGGTCGGTCCCGAACTCAGGCTCCATCAGTGCGGGCTGCCCAAGAAGATGGCGCTCGAGCTGTTCAAGCCGTTCATCTATTCCAAGCTCGAGGAGAAGGGCTACGTCACGACCATCAAGAGCGCCAAAAAGATGGTCGAGAAAGAAGGCAAGGACGTCTGGGACATCCTCGACGACGTGATCCGCGAGCATCCGGTGCTGCTCAACCGCGCACCGACGCTCCATCGGCTCGGCATCCAGGCCTTCGAGCCGGTGCTGATCGAGGGCAAGGCGATCCAGCTCCATCCGCTGGTCTGCGTGGCATACAACGCGGATTTCGACGGCGACCAGATGGCAGTGCACGTGCCGCTGTCGATCGAGGCGCAGGTCGAGTCGCGCGCGCTGATGATGTCGACCAACAACATCCTCTCGCCCGCCAGCGGCAAGCCGATCATCGTGCCCACCCAGGACATGGTGCTGGGGCTGTACTACATGACGCGCGAGCGCCCGCTGGCGCGCGGCGAGGGCAAGTTCTTCGCCAGCCCGGCCGAAGTGCGTATCGCCTACGACCACGACGAAGTCGATCTGCACGCGCGGATCACGGTGCGGATGCCGGTGGTGCGGATGGCGGCGGCGCAGGCGGTCGATGAAGAGGACGAGCATCGGCGCGGCGCCGGGCCCTCGATGTCGTCGTCGCCGGAGGCGGCCAACTTCGAGCGGGTCGAGACCACGGTCGGGCGCGTACTGCTTTACGAGATCGTGCCGCCAGTGGTGCCGTTTGCCGAAGTCAACAAGACCATGAAGAAGAAGGAGCTCGGCAACCTGATCGACTTGACCTATCGCCGGGCCGGCAACAAATCGACGGTTATCTTTGCCGACCGGCTGAAGGACGTCGGCTTCGATTTCGCCACGCGCGCCGGAATTTCGATTTCGATCAAAGACATGACGATTCCGGCCAAGAAGGCCGAACTGCTGGACAAGGCGCAAAAGGAAGTCAGCGAGATCCAGAAGCAATACAACAACGGCGTCATCACCGACGGCGAACGCTACAACAAGGTGGTCGACATCTGGGCCGAGGTCCAGGACCAGATCGGATCGGCGGTGCTCAAGGGACTGTCGACCCAGGTGTTCGGCAAGGACAAGGACGGCAAGGAAGTGGTGGGGCCGTCGTTCAACCCGATTTTCATCATGGCCGACTCCGGCGCGCGCGGCTCCGAGCAGCAGATTCGCCAGCTCGCCGGATTGCGCGGCCTGATGGCCAAGCCCTCGGGCGAGATCATCGAGACTCCGATCACGGCCAACTTCCGCGAAGGACTGACCGTGCTGCAGTACTTCATCTCGACCCACGGCGCGCGCAAGGGACTGGCCGACACGGCGCTCAAGACCGCCAACTCGGGCTACCTCACGCGCCGCCTGGTCGACGTCGCGCAGGACTCGATCATCACCGAGGACGATTGCGGCACGCTCGACGGGATCGAGATGACGCCGCTGGTCGAAGGCGGCGAGGTGATCGAGGGGTTGGGCGACCGGGTGCTCGGACGGGTGGCGCTGGAAGACATCCACGACCCGTTCAACAACAAGGTCCTGGTGCGCGCCAACGAAATGATCGACGAGGACAAGGTGGCCGAGATCGAGGAGGCCGGCCTTGAGCGGGTGAAGATTCGCTCGGTGCTGACCTGCCAGTCGCGCCAGGGCGTATGCGTCAAGTGCTACGGCCGCGACCTGGGACGCGGACATCAGGTCAACATGGGCGAGGCCATCGGCATCATGGCGGCGCAGTCGATTGGCGAGCCGGGCACGCAGCTCACGATGCGCACGTTTCATATCGGCGGCACCGCCAGCCGGCGCGCCGAGCAGACCACGCTGGAGGCGCGCAACGAAGGTATCGTGCGCCTGCACAACGTCAAGACCGTGCCGAGCCGCGACGGCAGCCTGATCGTGATGTCGCGCCACGGCGAAGTCGCAATCGTCACCCAGGTCACGGCGGGCGACCAGAGCGCCGTGCGCGAGCGCGAACGCGAGCGCTACCCGCTGGTCTACGGCGCCAAGCTGCGCAAGGCCGAGGGCGAACGCGTCAAGGGCGGCGAGCTCATCGCGGAGTGGGATCCCTACACCACGCCGATCATCACCGAAGTCGAAGGCGCGGTTAAGTACGGCGACATCATCGAAGGCAAGACGATGGAGGAGCGGGTGGACGAGCGCACCGGCGCACGCTCCAACGTCATCGTCGAGTCCACCAAGGACCTCGACGTGCGCCCGCGCATCTCGATCAAGGATGAGAGCGGCAAGACCTCGCGTCTGACCTCCAACGAGCAGTTCGCGCGCTACTACCTGCCGGTCGGCTCCTACATCAACGTGCCCGAAGGCACGGTGGTGCACGCGGGCGACGTGATCGCCAAGATCCCGCGCGAGACGACCAAGACCAAGGACATCACGGGCGGACTGCCGCGCGTCGCCGAGCTGTTCGAGGCGCGCAAGCCCAAGGAGTTCGCGGTCATCTCGGAAATCGACGGCCAGGTCTCCTTCGGCAAGGATACCAAGGGCAAGCGCAAGGTCGTGGTCACGCCCGAAGTCGGCGAGCCGCGCGAGTACCTGATCGCCAAGGGCAAGCACATCGGGGTGCACGAGGGCGACATGGTGCGCGCCGGCGAGCCGCTGATGGAAGGCTCATCCAATCCGCACGACATCCTGACCATCCTGGGCGAGAAGGCGCTGGCGAAATACCTGGTCGACGAAATCCAGGAGATCTACCGGCTCCAGGGCGTGCGGATCAACGACAAACATATCGAGGTCATCGTGCGCCAGATGCTGCGCCGGGTGCGGATCAAGGAGGTCGGCGACACCGATTTCCTGGTCGGCGACCAGACCGAGAAGTGGCGCTTCGACGAGGAGAACGGCCGCGTCCTGACCAAGGGTGGCGAGCCGGCAATCGCCGAGCCGCTGCTGCTGGGCATCACCAAGGCCTCGCTGTCGACCGAGAGCTTCATCTCGGCGGCCTCCTTCCAGGAGACCACCCGGGTACTGACCGAGGCGGCAATCAACGGTAAGGTCGACCGGCTGGTCGGGCTCAAAGAGAACGTCATCATGGGCCGGCTGATTCCGGCCGGCACGGGCTTGCCGACTTACAACCGGGTCGAAGTGGCGGCCGAGGCGCCGCCGGCCGGGGAAGAGGCCGAGAAGGGCGAGCTGGCGGAAGCCTCCGCAGCGGCCGGAGATTGACAGTTTGGCTCGGATGCTTTAAATAAGAGTGTTCACCCCAAGGGCGAATCGGCCCTTGGGGGGTTCATTTGAGGAACGGTTTCCCGTCCATCAGGGCGGGTGGGAGCCGGCTCGGAGGATCGCTCCGGGCCGGGTTTTTTCGACAGGTTTGCGTAGCCGGAGTGGAGAGGGACGCCACCCGGCGGGATGCAGTCCCGAGAGACGACGTGCCGACCATCAACCAGCTGATTCGCCAGGCGCGCATGAAGAAGCGCTACAAGATGAGCGCGCCGGCCCTGCAAGGCTCGCCGCAGAAGCGCGGCGTGTGTACGCAGGTCAAGACCACCACGCCTAAGAAGCCCAACTCGGCGCTCCGCAAGGTCGCGCGGGTACGGCTCTCCAACGGCTACGAGGTCAACACCTATATTCCGGGCGTTGGACACAACCTGCAGGAGCACTCGGTGGTGCTGATCCGCGGCGGCCGCGTCAAGGACCTGCCCGGAGTGCGCTACCACGTAATCCGCGGCACGCTCGATTCGATTGGCGTCCAGGAACGGCGTAAGGGCCGTTCCAAATACGGCTCCAAAAAGCCGAAGTAGCATACAGCCATGTCACGCAAGGGTCAGGCCCGCGTCCGGGAAGTCACCCCGGACCCAAAGTTTCACGACCGCACGCTCGCCAAGTTCGTCAACGTGGTGATGGTGCAGGGAAAGAAATCGCTCGCCGAGCAGATCCTCTACCGCGCGCTCGACACCATCGCCGAGCGTTCGAAAGAGGATGGGTTGGTGGTCTTCAAGCGGGCGCTGGATAACATCCGGCCCGCGGTTGAAGTGCGCTCGCGGCGGGTGGGCGGCGCCAACTACCAGGTGCCGGTCGAAGTGCGGCCGGTGCGGCGCAATTCGCTCGCGATGCGCTGGCTGGTGACGGCGGCGCGCGCGCGCGGCGAAAAATCGATGGAAGAGCGGCTGGCAATCGAGATTCTGGAAGCGGCCGGCAATCGCGGCGGTGCGGTCAAGAAACGCGAAGATACTCATCGGATGGCCGAAGCCAATAAGGCCTTCGCCCATTACCGCTGGTAAGGCAAGTAGATAATCGGGGCAAATAGATAATCGGAACGCACAGAATTCGGAACGATAGAATTCGGAAAGGCAGGATTAAGGAAGCGGACGAACCGGAAGCGGCGGACGCAGTGGAAGTAGTAAGATGGCGCGTGAAACTCCCATAGAAGATGTGCGCAATATCGGCATCATGGCGCATATCGACGCCGGCAAGACCACCACTACCGAGCGGGTGCTGTACTACACCGGGATCAATTACAAGATCGGTGAGGTGCATGAAGGTACCGCTACGATGGATTGGATGGTGCAGGAGCAGGAGCGCGGCATCACCATCACGTCGGCTGCGACCACCTGCTTCTGGCGCGATCATCGGATCAATATCATCGACACGCCCGGACACGTCGACTTCACCATCGAGGTCGAGCGCAGCCTGCGCGTGCTCGACGGGGCGGTGGCGGTGTTCTGCGCGGTCGGCGGGGTCGAGCCGCAATCCGAGACCGTGTGGCGCCAGGCCGACAAGTATCGCGTTCCGCGCATCGCGTTCGTCAACAAGATGGACCGGGTGGGCGCCGACTTCGAGCACGTGGTCGGAGAAATCCGCGACAAGCTCAAGGCCAAGCCGCTGGTGCTCCAGTTGCCGATCGGGGCCGAAGAAAAGTTCACTGGCGTAATCGATCTGGTCGAGAACCGCGCGCTTTTCTGGGACGAGGATCGTCTCGGCGCGAACTACCGGGTCGCGGAAATTCCGGCCGAGCTCAAGGAAAGCGCGCGCGGCTGGCGCGAGAAGATGATCGAGACGCTGGCCGACCACGACGAGCGCATCATGGAGATGTTCCTGGAAGGCAAGGAAGAGCCGTCGCCGGAACAGATTCGCAAGGCCATCCGCGTCGCCACGCTCAATATCGAGGCGGTGCCGGTGCTGATGGGCTCGGCGTTCCGCAACAAGGGCGTGCAGACGATGCTCGACGCGGTGGTCGACTATCTGCCCTCGCCGCTCGACGTTCCACCGGTGATTGGCAAGATCGGCGACAAGACCGAGGAGCGCTGGCCGCGCGACGACGCGCCCTTCAGCGCGCTCGCGTTCAAGATCATGACCGACCCGTACGTCGGCACGCTGACTTTTTTGCGCGTTTACTCGGGACGGCTGGAGAGCGGATCGTCGGTGCTCAACTCGACCAAGCTCAAGCGCGAGCGGATCGGACGGCTGGTCAAGATGCACGCCAACAAGCGCGAGGAAATTACCGAGGTCTTCGCCGGGGACATCTGCGCGGTTGGCCTGCGCGACACCACCACGGGCGATACGCTGTGCGACCCGGCGCATCCGATCGTGCTCGAGTCGATCGAATTTCCCGACCCGGTCATCCAGATCGCGATCGAACCCAAGACCAAGGCCGACCAGGATCGCCTGGGCGAGTCGCTGGCCAAGCTCGCGCGCGAGGATCCGTCCTTCCGCGTCAGCGTCAATCGCGAGACCAGTCAGACGCTGATCTCGGGGATGGGCGAGTTGCATCTGGAGATCATCGTCGACCGGCTGCTGCGCGAATTCAAAGTCGACGCCAACGTAGGCAAGCCGCAGGTCGCCTACCGCGAGACCATCCGCAAGGTAGCGGAGGCCGAGGGCCGTTTCGTACGCCAAAGCGGCGGCCACGGACAGTTCGGTGTGGTCGACCTGCGTATCGAGCCGCTCGAGAAAGGCGGTGGATTTGAGTTCGTGGATGCCACCAAGGGCGGCTCGATCCCGCGCAACTTCATCCCGTCGGTCGAAGACGGCGTGAAGGAAGCGATGGAGACCGGGGTGCTGGCGGGGTATCCGATGGTCGACGTGCGCGCGGTCCTGCTCGACGGGAAGTATCACGAAGTCGACTCCTCGGAACTGGCTTTCAAGATCGCGGCCTCGATGGGTTTTCGCGAGGCGGTCGGGAAGGCCGACCCGGTGCTGCTCGAGCCGGTGATGGAAGTCGAAGTGGTGATGCCGCAGGAATTCATGGGCGAAGTGATCGGCGATCTCAACGGGCGTCGCGGCAAGATCCTCAACATGGAGAACCGCGCCGGCGCCCAGGTGGTCGAAGCGCGCGTGCCGCTGGCCACGATGTTCGGTTACGCGACCCGTCTGCGTTCGATGACGCAGGGACGGGCGACCTACACGATGCAGTTCGGCGCCTACGAACCGGTGCCGCAGCAGATATACGCTGAGTTGATGGAGCGCGGCGGCGACAACGTCGAGCGCGCTCGGGCTTAACGGAGTCACCCAGGGAGGGTCACACCGGAGGACGGATCATGGGCAAGGCTAAATTCGAACGCAACAAGCCGCACGCGAATGTGGGCACGATCGGACATATCGACCACGGCAAGACCACGCTTACGGCGGCGATCACCAAGGTGCTCTCCGCGAAGAAACTTGCCCAGTTCATCGCCTTCGATCAAATCGACAAGGCGCCTGAGGAACGCGAACGCGGCATCACCATCGCGATTGCGCACGTCGAGTACGAGACCGCCAATCGTCACTACGCGCACGTCGATTGTCCGGGCCACGCCGATTATATCAAGAACATGATCACCGGCGCGGCCCAGATGGACGGCGCGATCCTGGTGGTCGGCGCCAACGACGGGCCGATGCCGCAAACTCGCGAGCACATTCTGCTCGCGCGCCAGGTCGGCGTGCCTTCGATCGTGGTTTTCATGAACAAGGTCGACATGGTCGACGACCCTGAATTGCTCGACCTGGTCGAGCTCGAAGTTCGCGACCTGCTCAAGAAATACGAATTTCCGGGCGACGACGTCCCGGTCATCCGCGGCAGCGCGCTGAAGGCGCTCAACTGCGGCTGCGGCAAGGACGACTGCGCCAACTGCAAGCCGATCCTGGATCTGATGGCGGCGGTCGATAGCTACATCCCGCAGCCCGTGCGCGAGGTCGAAAAACCCTTCCTGATGCCGGTCGAGGACGTGTTCTCGATTTCCGGCCGCGGCACGGTGGTCACCGGACGCGTCGAGCGCGGCAAGGTCAAGGTCGGTGAGGAAGTGGCAATCGTCGGCTTCCGCGACACCTCCAAGACGGTGGTGACCGGAGTCGAGATGTTCCGCAAGATTCTCGACGAAGGACAGGCGGGCGACAATATCGGCGTGCTGCTGCGCGGGCTCAAGCGCGAAGACGTCGAGCGCGGACAGGTGCTGGCCAAGCCCGGGAGCATCACGCCGCATACCAACTTCGAGGCCGAGGCTTACATCCTGACCAAGGAAGAGGGCGGGCGGCATACTCCGTTTTTCACCGGCTACCGGCCGCAGTTCTACTTCCGCACCACCGACGTGACCGGGGTGCTCAATCTGCCCGAAGGCACCGAGATGGTGATGCCCGGCGACAACATCAAGATCACGGGCGAGCTGATTACGCCGGTCGCCATGGATGAGGGGCTGCGGTTCGCCATCCGCGAGGGCGGACGCACGGTCGGCGCGGGAGTGGTTTCCAAGGTTCTGAAGTAACCAAGGTTCTGAAGTAAAGGATTCTGAAGTAAAGAAATTCGGCAGCAAAACTCTGAGACTCTGAAGTAGACACGATGGTGATGAAGCGGGGATTGAAGTGCGTGGAAGGGCCGGCAAAGGCGACTGACGGGAATCTGGCTTAAGGGATGAACGATAAGATCCGCATACGCCTTAAAGCGTACGACTACCGGCTGCTCGATCAATCGGTGCGCGAGATCGTCGATACGATCCGGCGCACCGGCGGTCGCGTGGCGGGACCGATTCCGCTGCCCACGCGGATTGAGCGGTTCACCGTCAATCGCTCACCGCACGTTGACAAGAAGTCGCGCGAGCACTTCGAGATCCGCACCCACAAGCGGCTGCTCGACGTGCTCGAACCGACCCAGCAAACCATCGACGCGCTCGGCAAGCTCGACCTTGCCGCGGGCGTCGATGTTGAAATCAAACTCGAGTAGCGTGTCGTGTTAAGCGGACTGATTGGAAAAAAACTGGGCATGACCCAGGTGACCGAGGCTACCGGCACGGTGCGGGCGGCGACTGTGATTCAGCTCGGCCCGTGCGCGGTGACTCAGATCAAGACCGCCGCGACCGACGGCTATGACGCCGTGCAGATAAGCTTCGGGCGCCGGCGGGTCTCGCGCGTGACGGCGCCCCTGCGCGGCCACTACGCCAAGGCCGAGGTTGCACCGGGGGTGAAGCTTTGCGAGTTCGATCGCCGCGGCGAAAACGAACTCAAGCCGGGCCAGAATATCGCCGCCGCCGATGTCTTCAAGCCGGGCGACCTGGTCGATGTCGCTGGGACTTCCAAGGGGCGCGGCTACGCGGGCGTCATCCGGCGCCATCACTTCGCCGGCTTCCCGGGCTCGCACGGCACCCACGAGTACTTCCGCCACGGCGGCTCGATCGGTAACCGCTCTTATCCGGGCCGGGTGCGCAAGGGGATGAGGATGGCGGGACAGTTGGGTAACGAGAGCGCCACGGTGCTCAATCTGCGGGTGCTCGAAATTTTGTCCGACGACAACGCGATCCTGGTGTCGGGTGCGGTGCCTGGCGCCGACGGCACGATGGTGGTGGTGTATCACTCGGCCAAGGAACGCAGCCGCCAGGCGGAGTCGGCCAATGGCTGAGCGCAAGTATCGCGAAGCGGCGAAGCCGCTCGAGGCGGTCAAGGTGCCGCTGTTTTCGGCGGCGCGCGAGCGCGTAGGCGAAATCGAGGTCGCAGGCGCGGTGTTCGGCCGCACGGGTGACAAATCGCTTTTGCACGAAGCGGTGAAGATGCAGATGGCCAATCGCCGCTCAGGCACGGCGTCGACCAAGACGCGCGGGTTTATCTCGGGTGGCGGAAAAAAACCGTGGCGGCAAAAGGGCACCGGGCGCGCGCGCGCCGGGTCGATTCGCTCGCCCATCTGGCGTCACGGCGGAACGATCTTCGGGCCGCAGCCGCGGGATTATTCCTACAAGATGCCCAAGCAGGCGTGGCGCCGCGCGCTTTGTCTGGCGCTCTCGGACCGCGCGGCCAACGGCAAACTGGTGATCACGCAGTCGCTGGAACTGCCGGAGCCCAAGACCAAGGCGGCCAAGGCGATGCTCGAGGCGCTGGGCCTCAAGCACGCGCTGATCGTGCTGGGCGAGGGCGAAGAGACTTTTTTTCGCGCCGCGCGCAACTTGGCCGCGCACAAGGTGCTGGCCCTGGCGGGGCTCAATGTTTACGACTTGCTCAATTACGACGAAGTGCTGATGACCGAGCCGGTGGCGCGCGCGATCGAAGCGCGGCTCAAGGGAGAGGCGCGATGAGCGCGGAGAGTCTGATCCTCGCACCGCTCATCACCGAGAAGGGCACGGCGGTCAACGAGGAAGGCAACCAGGTGGTGTTCCGGGTCCGTCCGGAAGCGAGCAAGGACGCGATTCGCGACGTGGTCGAGCGCATGTTCAAGGTCAGCGTGCTCAAGGTGCGGACGCTCAGGGTGCTGGGCAAGAAGCGCCGCCGCGGACGGATCGTCGGCGCGCGTTCGGATTGGAAAAAGGCTTACGTGACGCTCAAGCAGGGCGACCGGATCGAATTTTTCGAAGGTCTGTAAGCAACCGGGTGATATTGGCAGTCGGGTAATTTGCGATGGCGGTAATTCAACTCAATCCTCGGACTCCGGGTCAGCGTTTCATGCAGCTGGCGGATTTTTCGGGGCTCACGACCAAGCCGCCCGAGAAGCGCCTGCTGGCGCCGCTCAAGCATTCGGGCGGCCGCAACAACCGCGGGCGCATGACCATGCGCCATCGCGGCGGCGGGCATAAGCGCCGCCTGCGGCTGATTGATTTCAAACGCAACCATGACGGCGTGCCGGCCGTCGTCGCGGCGCTCGAGTACGATCCCAACCGCTCGGCCAATATCGCGCTGCTGCACTACGCCGACGGCGATAAACGCTACATCCTGGCTCCGGAGGGCCTCAAACAAGGCGACAAGGTCGAGTCGGGGCCGCAGGCCGATATCAAGCCGGGCAACGCGTTGGCGCTGCGCAACATCCCGCTCGGCACGATGGTGCATGGCATAGAACTCAAGCCGGGCGCGGGCGCGCAACTGGTGCGCGGCGCGGGAACGGCGGCGCAGTTGATGGCCAAGGAAGGCAAGTTCGCGCTGCTCAAGCTGCCCTCGGGCGAGCAGCGGATGGTGCAGGCCGAGTGCCGTGCGACCATCGGCCAGGTCGGCAACCTGGACCACGAAAATATTTCGATCGGCAAGGCCGGCCGCAGCCGCCATCTGGGCAAGCGCCCGCACGTGCGAGGGATGGCGATGAATCCGGTCGACCATCCGCACGGCGGCGGCGAGGGACGCTCCAAGGGCAACCATCCGCAATCGCCATGGGGGCAGCCGGCCAAAGGTTACAAGACGCGCGGCAAGAAGCCTTCGGACCACTACATCGTGAGCCGTCGGCCCAAGGGCAAGCGCTAGACAAGCGCTTAGGCGTAGGCAGAACTTAAGTGTCAGGCAAAGCTTAGAAATAAAATGAGGTCGCTCAAAAAAGGCCCGTTCATCGATGGCCATCTCGAACGTAAGGTCGCGGCCGCGCTCGCCTCGGGCGACAAGCGGATCATCCGGACCTGGTCGCGGCGCTCGATGGTGGTGCCGGACATGGTGGGGCTGACGTTCGCGGTGCATAACGGCCACAAGTTCATTCCGGTCTACTGCACCGAGAATATGGTCGGTCACAAGCTGGGTGAGTTCTCTCCCACGCGCACGTACCACGGCCATGCGGGCGACCGCAAGGGTGAGGTCAAGGGTGGCGGTGGAGCGCCGGCCGGTCCGCCGGCTGCGGCCAAACCGGCGGCGGGAGGCTGAGCGAAGGATCGCGATGGAATCGGTTGCTAAAACCCGCCACGTGCGCATCTCGCCGCAAAAGCTGCGGCTGGTGTGCGAGCTTATTGTGGGCAAGAAAATCGATCTGGCGCTCTCGGTGCTCGAGTTCACGGCCAAGCGCAGCGCCAAGGTCGTTTCCAAGACTCTGCTGGCGGCGGTGGCCAATGCGCGCGACCAGCAGAACGTCGACGAGGACCGCCTGTACGTAAAACGCGCGACCGCCGACACCGGACCGACCTGGAAGCGGTCGCTCGCGCGCGCGCACATGCATTCAACGCCGATCCTCAAGCGCACCAGCCATCTGACGGTGGTGGTCGACGAGCGCGCCTCGTAGGGAGCCATGGGACAGAAATCGCATCCGCGCGGGCTGCGGCTCGGCATCATCGAGGGTTGGGATTCCAAGTGGTATGCGTCGCACAACTACGCGGCGCTGCTGCACGAGGATTTGAAGCTGCGCGATTTCATCAAGCGCCGCCTTTACCACGCCGGCATCTCGCGGATCGAGATCGAACGGATGGCCAACAAGGCCAAGATCAACATTTATACCGCGCGTCCCGGAATCGTGATCGGCAAAAAGGGCGCGGAGATCGACAAGCTCAAGGCCGACATCCAGAAGCTGATGAAGGGCAAGGAGGCGTTCATCAATATCCATGAAGTGCGCCGCCCCGACCTCGATCCGCAACTGGTGGCCGAGAATATCGCGCTGCAACTCGAGCGGCGCGTGGCCTTTCGCCGCGCGATGAAAGAGGCGGTGTTGCGCGCGATGCGGATGGGCGCGCAGGGCGTGAAGGTTCATGTCGCGGGGCGGCTCGGCGGCGCGGAAATCGCGCGAGTCGAGTGGTATCGCGAAGGACGCGTGCCGCTGCAGACGCTGCGGGCGGACGTGGCCTACGGATTCGCCGAGGCGCGCACCACTTACGGCCAGATCGGCGTGAAAGTATGGATTTTCCGCGGCGAGGTTCTGACCCGCAAAGAAGAAGACATCCGGCGCTCCGGCCTGAGCGGAGCCCATCAGCAGTGACGGAGAAGATGCACGCTAGCGGGATTGTATAATGCTTCAGCCCAAAAAAGTTAAATATCGCAAAATCCAGAAGGGCCGCGTGCGTGGCGCGGAGTCGCGCGGCGTGGAACTGGCCTTCGGCGACTACGGGTTGAAAAGCATCGAGACCTGCCGCGTCGACACGCGCGCGCTCGAAGCCGCGCGTATCGCGCTCACCCGCCATATCAAGCGCGGCGGCCGGGTATGGATCCGGGTCTTTCCCGATAAGCCGTTCACCAAGAAGCCGGCCGAGACCCGGATGGGCAAGGGCAAGGGCGGCCCCGAGGGCTGGACGGCGGTGGTGCGGCCGGGACGCATATTGTTCGAGATGGAAGGGGTCGATCGGGCGACTGCGCACGAAGCGATGCGCCTGGCGGCGCATAAGTTGCCGGTGAAGACGATCGTGGTCGAGCGGGAGGGCGAGAGCCTTGGAGCTTGACGAACTAAGACAGATGAATGCCGGTGACTTGCGGCTTAAGGAGCGCGAGGCGCGCGAGGAAATTTTCCGCCTCAAGCTCAAGCTGCGCACCAATCAGCTCGACAATCCGTCGAACTATCGGCGCGCGCGCAAGGAACTGGCGCGCATCATGACTTTGCTGCGGCAAAAGAGCGGGCCGGCGGCGAGCGCGGACGGCGCCGCACGGACGAAGGGGAGCGATGCGCGAGCGAGTTAAACAGCGCGTGGGCGTCGTGGTCTCGGCCAAGGCGGCCAAGACCGTGGTGGTGCGGGTCGACCGGCTGGTCCAGCATCCGCTCTACGGCAAGCGAGTACGTCAGCGCACACGCTTTATGGCGCACGACGAACGCGGGGAGTGCCACGAGGGCGACCGTGTGCTGATCATCGAATCGCCGCCGATTTCGCGACGCAAGCGCTGGCGCGTCAGCAAAGTGCTGACGCGGGCGGCCGGCTAAGGGAGCGCAGGCGTCATGGTGCAGATGCGAACAGTGCTGGACGTGGCCGACAATTCGGGCGCGCGCAAGGTGATGTGCATCAAGGTGCTCGGTGGCTCGCGCCGGCGTTACGCGACCGTGGGCGACGTAATCGTGGTGGCGGTTCGCGAGGCGATTCCGAATGCCAAGGTCAAAAAGGGCGATGTCGCCCGCGCCGTGATCGTACGCACCAGCAAGGAAATCAGCCGCAACGACGGGAGCTACATCCGCTTCGACGACAACTCGGCGGTGCTGGTCGACAATCAGCACGAGCCGATCGGCACGCGCATCTTCGGCCCCGTGGCGCGCGAACTGCGCGCCAAGCGGTTTCTCAAGATTATCTCGCTCGCTCCGGAGGTGCTGTGATGACTCCCGGACATGAAGTGGCCAAGTATCCGGTCAAGAAGAACGACATGGTGATGGTGATCGCGGGGCGCGAGCGCGGCAAGACCGGCAAGGTGCTCAAGGTGATACCGGCCGAAGGGCGCGTGATAATCGAGCGGCTGAATATCGTGAAGCGCCACTCCAAGCCGCGCGGCGCGACCAGCCCCGGCGGGATCGTCGAGAAGGAAGCGCCGATCGCGATCTCCAACGTGATGGTGTTCTGCGAGCGTTGCAACGCGCCGGTGCGCGTGGGTGTAAAGAAGGCCGAAGCCGGCGGCGCGCGTTCGCGCGTATGCCGCCGCTGCGGCGAAGCGCTGGGTAACGAGTGATGGCGGACGAAAAGGACAAGGCGCAGAAGCCTAAAAAAGAGCCGAAGGCCGAGCGTCAGGGTAAAAAGGGCGCCGGCAGCGGAGCGTCGGCGGCGGCCGAGCCTAAGGCCGAGGCCAAGCCGCGTGAGCCCGAGCCCAAGGTGCCGGCGCGTCTCAGGCTGCGCTACGAGCAGGAGATTCGGCCGACCCTGATGCGCGAGCTCAAGATCGAAAATCCGATGCGCGCGCCGCGCCTGCAGAAGATCGTCATCAATATGTCGCTCAGCGAGGCGCGCGACAACGCCAAGATTCTCGACGCCGCGGTCGAGGAACTCAAGGTGGTGACGGGCCAGAAACCGGTCATCACGAAGGCGCGCAAGGCGATCTCGAATTTCAAGCTGCGCGAGGGCATGCCGATCGGGGCGATGGTGACGCTGCGGCGCGAGCGGATGTACGAGTTCTTCGATCGGCTGGTGAACGTGTCGCTCGCGCGCGTGCGTGACTTCCGCGGAGTTAGCGACAAGGCTTTCGACGGGCGCGGCAACTACTCGCTGGGGCTGCGCGAGCATACGATTTTCCCCGAGCTCAACCTGGACAAGGTCGAGCGCGTTAAGGGGCTGACGGTGACGATCAACACGACCGCGCGCAGCGATTTCGAGGGTTACACCCTGCTGCGCGCGCTGGGGATGCCGTTTCGCGGGGCGCTCGAGCGCGAAGCCGCGGCGCGGGCGGCGTAAGGGAACGATAAATGGCGAAGACCTGTCTTCGGGTAAAGGCGCTGCGCAAGCCCAAGTTCAAGACGCGCCAGCACAACCGCTGTCCGCTGTGCGGACGCTCGCGTGCGTTCTATCGGCGTTTCAAGATGTGCCGGCTGTGCCTGCGCAAGAACGCGTTGCGCGGCGCGCTGCCCGGAGTGGTCAAGGCGAGTTGGTAGAGGCGGCCGCTGGAGCCGCCGGTGCGACTGACGAGTAAAACGATCCGACGAGTAGCAGGATCGATGAGTACAAGATCGATGAGTAAAGGGATGAGTAAAGGATCGACGAGTAAAAGGACCAGAGAGACTTAATGTCGCAGACCGATCCCATCGCTGAGTTGCTGACCCGGATTCGCAACGCCATGCACGCGCGTTACAACCAGGTCGAAGTTCCGCACTCCCGCATGCGCGAGGCGATTTGCCGCACGCTGTCGGCCGAGGGCTTTTTGGGCGGAGTCGAAGTCGCAGGCGAAATACCCAAGAAGAAGCTGATCGTGGGGCTGCGTTACTCGGGCGAGCGCGAACCGGTGATCCGGGGAATCGAACGCGTCAGCCGCCCGAGCCTGCGCCGCTACGCGGGGGCGAATTCGATGCCGCGGGTGCCGCACGGGATGGGCGTGCAAGTGGTGACGACGCCGCTCGGCGTGATGACCGATCGCGAGGCGCGGCGCAAAAAGGTCGGCGGTGAAGTGCTGCTGAGGATTTGGTAGGGGAAGGCGATGTCGCGCATAGGCAGATTGCCGGTGACCCTGGAAAAAGGCGTGAAAGCCCAACTTGCGGGCGACATGCTCAAGGTCGAGGGCCCCAAGGGCAAGCTCGAACTCAAGATACCACCGGGCTACGCTTTGGAGATGAGCGACTCGCAGATCGAGGTGAAGCGCCCGGGCGACACGCAGCAGGAGCGCTCGTTGCACGGCCTGGTGCGCAAGCTGGTCGCCAACATGGCCGAGGGCGTGGGCAAGGGCTTCACCCGGGTGCTCGAGATTAACGGCGTCGGTTATCGGGCCGAAGTTCGTGGCAGCAATATCCATTTCACTTTGGGCTACTCGCATCCGATCGTATACCAGTTGCCGCCGGGTGTGACGGCCAAGGTGGATCGGCAGGTGACTATCACGCTGGAGAGCGCGGATCGCCAGTTGATCGGATCGGTAGCCGCGCAGGTGCGCGAGCTCAGGCCGCCCGAGCCGTACAAGGGCAAGGGCATCAAGTACGCGACCGAAAAGATTCGCCGCAAGGCCGGCAAAGCGGCGGCCGGAGCGGCGGCGGGCTAGCGCCGGGAGCGGATCAAAATGGCTGCGGAACGGTTTCAAAAACGGATGGAGCGCCGGCGGCGCGTGCGGCGCCGCGTCAGGGGCAGCGACGAACGGCCGCGGCTGTCGGTTTATCGTTCGCTCAACCACATCTACGCACAGGTGGTGTCCGACGATTCGGGACAGACGCTGGCGGCCGCCTCGACGCTCAGCGCGGAATTGCGCGAGGGGCTCAAGAGCCAGCGCAACGTGCAGGCCGCCAAAGTGGTGGGCAAGACGATCGCCGAGCGCTGTCTCAGCAAGGGAATCAGCCAGGTGATCTTCGACCGCAATGGCTTTCTCTATCATGGCCGCGTGAAGGCATTGGCCGATGCGGCGCGCGAGGCGGGACTGAAGTTTTAGGGGCGCAAGCCTTTTCGCAAACGGGAGCATCGTGGCACAGCGGATAGAAACGCAAGGGCTCGACATCAAGGAGAAGGTCGTCCACATCAACCGGGTGGCCAAGGTCGTCAAGGGCGGCCGGCGCTTCAGCTTCAGCGCGTTGGTGGTGGCCGGCGATCAGAACGGCCTGGTCGGGTTCGGCCTGGGCAAAGCCAATGAGGTGCCCGAGGCGATTCGCAAGGGTGTCGAGCGCGCCAAGAAGAGCCTGATGCGGGTGCCTCTGTACGAAGGCACGATTCCGCACGAGGTGCTCGGGCGTTTCGGCGCGGGCAAGGTGATTCTCAAGCCCGCCTCCGAGGGCACCGGAGTAATCGCGGCCGGTGGCGTGCGCGCGGTGGTCGAGCTGGCGGGTATCCGTAACATCCTGACCAAACGCCTGGGTTCGTCCAATCCGCACAATCTGGTGAAGGCCACGCTGGGGGCACTCGCCGAACTACGCACTCCTCAGGATATCTTGCGCACGCGCGAGCAGGGCCCCAAGCGCCCGGCCGCGGCCTGAGGCGGATGGGGCGGGCGGAAGATTTGAGCGCGGGAAGGTTTGAGCGCCCGCCGCGCGGCGAGAGAAGGAGAAACGCACGCGATGTCAGAGCCGATTAGAATTAAGCTGGTGCGCAGCCCCATCGGGACCAACCAGCGCGTGCGCCAGACGCTCAAGGGCCTGGGCCTTCGCCGCGTGGGCAGTGAAAGCGAGCTCGTGCGCAGCCCGTCCGTCGATGGCATGTTGCGCCGGGTGTCACACCTGGTCGCTGAAGTGAAGAAGTGAAGAAGTAATGGCGATAGATTTACATACGCTCAAGCCGGCCCCGGGCTCCAAGCGCCGCCACGCGCGGGTAGGCCGCGGAATTGGCTCTGGCAGCGGCAAGACCGCGGGACGCGGCCACAAGGGCAAGGGTTCGCGCTCGGGCGGCAATACGCCGCCGGGTTACGAGGGCGGCCAGATGCCGCTCAAGCGGCGGGTGCCCAAGCGCGGGTTTCGCCGCCTGCAGAAGGCCGAGGACCGGCGTGAAGGATTCGTGGTGGTCAATCTGAAGCGGCTGGCCGCGTTGGGCGTCGAGACGATCGATCCGGCGCTGATGGCCGAGCGCGGGATTATCCGCGCCGCGGACAAGGTCAAGGTGCTCGGCGACGGCGCGCTGGCGGGACGGATGACCATCCGCGCGCATGCGTTTTCGGCGAGCGCGAAAGAGAAGATCGCGGCGGCCGGAGGGCTGGCGGAGTTAATCGAGGATAACCCAAAGCTTAATGCTTGACGGGTTCTCAAACGCCTCGCGCATCCCCGAGTTGCGCCGTCGGCTGTGGTTTACGGCCGTGATGCTGGTCGTCTACCGCGCTGGCGTAGCCGTGCCCACGCCGGGAATCGATGGGCAGGCGCTCGCCGCGTTCTTCGACGCGGCGTCGAGCACGCTGTTCGGATGGGTCAACCTGTTCTCGGGCGGCGCGCTGGAGCGCTTTTCCGTTTTCGCGCTGGGCATCATGCCCTACATCTCGGTCGCGATCATTCTGGACCTGCTCAAGGTCGCATGGCCCTATCTCGACGAGCTGTATAAGGAAGGAGAGGCGGGACGGCGCAAGATCAGCCAATACACGCGCTACGGGACGGTGATGCTGTCGGTGGTGCAGGGGCTCATGATTGCCATCTCGCTCGAGCACATCCAGGCGCCCGGCGGTGGGTCGGTCGTTTATGCTCCGGGCTGGAGCTTCCGTATCATCACCGTGCTCACGGTCACGGCGGGCTCGATGTTCGTGATGTGGATCGGCGAGCAGATAACCGAACGCGGCATCGGTAATGGCATCTCGCTGATCATCATGGCGGGGATCGTGGCGCGTCTGCCGAGCGCGCTTTCGACCACGTTCCAGTTCGTGCGCGAGGGCGAGATGAGCCTGTTCGTGCTCATCATCATCCTGCTGATAGCGGTTGGCGTCACCGGCGGCATCGTCTATGTCGAGACGGGGCAGCGCCGGATCCCGATTCAGTACGCGCGGCGCGTGGTCGGACGGCGGGTCTATGGCGGACAGAGCTCGCACTTGCCGCTTAAGGTCAACACCGCAGGCGTCATTCCGCCGATCTTCGCCTCGTCGATCTTGGTCTTTCCGGCCACGGTGGCGACATTCATCCCGTCGGCCAAGAATTATTCGGCGCTCCTGACTCCGGGCGGATGGGTTTACAACGTCGTGTACGTCGGCCTGATCGTGTTCTTTTGTTATTTCTACACGGCCGTGACCTTCAATCCGGTCGACGTCGCCGACAATCTTAAGAAGTACGGCGGCTTCATCCCGGGCATCCGTCCGGGACGCTTCACCGCCGAATACATCGACCGCGTGCTGTCGCGGATAACCCTGTTCGGGGCCATCTACGTCAGCATCGTATGCGTTTTGCCGACGCTGCTGATCCAGCGCTTCAACGTGCCCTTTTACTTCGGCGGCACCGCGTTGTTGATCGTGGTCGGTGTGGCGTTGGACACGGTCGCCCAGATGGAAACCCATCTGCTGACTCGCAACTACGAGGGCTTCATGCGGCGCGGCCGTGTCAAGTCGCGCAGGGGAGGGTAGGCGTAGTGCGGCTGGTATTGCTGGGCCCGCCCGGAGCGGGTAAGGGCACACAGGCGAGGATGCTCCAGAAGCGTCTGGGCGTGCCTCAAGTGGCGAGCGGCGATCTGTTGCGCGCGGCTGTGCGCAAGCGCACCGCTTTGGGCGTCGAGGCCAAGGGTTACATGGACAAGGGCGCGCTGGTGCCCGACGAGCTGGTGCTCAAGCTCATCGAGGAGCGGCTGAACCAGCCCGACGCCGCGTCCGGCTTCATCCTGGACGGCTTCCCGCGCACTGCGGAGCAGGCCGCGACCCTGACTGCGATGCTCAAGGGGCGTGAGCCCCGGCAGCTCGACAAGGTAATTGCTATAGTTGTTCCGGACGACGAAATCGTAAAGCGCATCTCCGGGCGGCGCACCTGCAAGAATTGCGGAGCGATGTATCATCTGATTTTCGATCCGCCGCGCAATCACAATCTGTGCAATAGCTGCAACGGCGAGCTCTACCAGCGCGACGACGACGCCGAGGATACCGTGCGGATGCGCCTGGAAGTTTACGCGGCGACGATGCGGCCGTTGCTGGAGTATTACGGGCGGGCGGGATTGCTGTCGCAGATAGATGGAATCGGGCGGCCCGAGGAAATCCAACAGCGCATTATCAACGCGCTGGGCGACACGGGCGGAGCGGCCAAGGCCAAGACGGCTAAGGACGGACCCGCGTGATCCTGCTCAAAAGTCCAGAAGAGATCGCGCTGATGCATAAGGCGAGCATGATCGTGGCCGAAATCCTCGAAGAACTGGCGGCCGCCGTGAAACCCGGCATCACCACCGAGGAACTCGATCGGCTGGCCGAGGAGCTGACCGAGCGCAAGGGTGCGCGGCCGGCGTTCAAAGGATATAAGCCGCACAACGTGGCTTATCCCAAGACGCTGTGCGTGTCGGTCAACGACGAGATCGTCCACGGCATTCCGTCAGGCCGCCGCCTTAAGCCGGGCGACATCGTGGGCCTGGACTTCGGCGTGGTCTACCAGGGTTTCTACGGCGACGCGGCGCGCACCGTGCCGGTGGGTAAAATTTCCGATCGCGCCGAAAGTCTGTTGCGCGTCACGCGCGCGGCGCTCTACGCGGGAATCGAGCAGGCGAAGGTCGGGAACCGGATAAGCGACATCGCCCGCGCCGTGCAGCAGACCGCGGAGAGCGCGGGTTTCTCGGTGGTGACCGACTTTGCCGGGCATGGCATCGGGCGCAGCCTGCACGAGGATCCGCAGGTGCCCAACTACGTGCGGCGCGGGATGCCGAACCCGCGCTTGCAGGAAGGAATGGCGCTCGCGATCGAGCCGATGATCAACGAAGGAGTCCCCGAACTGCGCATTTTGGACGACGGTTGGACCGCGGTGACTGCGGACGGCAAGCTGTCGGCGCATTTCGAGCACTCGATTGCGATTACGGCCGGCGGGCCGCGGATTTTGAGCGAAGTGGCAAATGTCTAAGGGCGACGCTATCGAGGTGACGGGCACGGTGCTCGAAGCGCTGCCCAACGCAATGTTTCGAGTGTCGCTGGAGAACGGGCATCGGGTGCTGGCTCATATTTCGGGCAAGATGCGAATGCATTACATCAAGATCCTGCCGGGCGATCGGGTCACGGTGGAATTGTCGCCGTACGATCTGACTCGCGGACGGATAACCTACCGGATGCGCTGAGGCGCGCGGGTGGCGGCAGGACAAAAACAGGACGGAATGCGATGAAGGTCAGGGCGTCAGTAAAGAAAATCTGCAAGAATTGCAAGGTTGTGCGCCGCGAAGGCGTGGTGCGCATCCTGTGTTCCTCCAACCCGCGCCATAAGCAGCGCCAGGGCTGAGCCAGGGCGGGCGAGACAGGAAGAAAGGAGAGTCGCTGTATGGCACGCATCGCCGGAGTCGAACTGCCGCATCACAAGCGGATGGAAATCGCGCTGACGTACATTTATGGAATCGGCCGCAGCGCGGCGCAGAAGATTCTCGCCGAGGCGAAGGTCGATCCGGCCCGCAACAGCGACGATCTGGGCGCCGACGAGCAGGTCCGCATCCGCAACATTATCGACGAGAAATTCAAGGTCGAGGGTGACTTGCGGCGCGAAGTGCAGCAGTCGATCAAACGCCTGATGGATCTCGGATGTTACCGCGGCATACGCCATCGCCGCGGTCTGCCGGTGCGCGGCCAGCGTACGCATACCAACGCGCGTACGCGAAAGGGCCCGCGCAAGGTCGTCGCGGGCAAGAAGCAGTCGCCTTCCAAGGGCTAGCGGCGGCTCGGGCGTGGCACGGGGACTGTCGATTGGAAACTTGCCCTGGAATTTACCCAGGAACTTGTCGGTCTGAAATAGCGGCCGATTTGCAGGAGAGAACGCAAGCCTAATGGCTGACGAGAACAAGGAAACGAAGCCCGCGGCGGGCAAAGCGCAGGGTGGCCAAGGCCCCTCGGGCGGTGGTGAGAAATCCGCGGCTGCCGCTGGCGGCGCGCCCGCGGGAGCTGCTGGAGCGGCCGGTGCGGCACCCGCCCCCCGGCGTCGGCGCGTGCGGCGCACGGTGCCCGAGGGTATCGCGCACGTGCACGCGACTTTCAACAACACCATTGTCACCATCGCCGACCAGCAGGGCCTGGTGGTCGCGTGGGCGAGCGCCGGATCGGTCGGTTTCAAGGGCTCGCGCAAGGGCACGCCGTTCGCCGCGCAGATGGCCGCGGAGGCGGCGGCGCGCAAGGTTAGCGACGTTGGGATGCGCGCGGTGGTGGTGTTCGTAAAGGGCCCGGGTGGTGGGCGCGAGTCGGCGGTGCGCGCGCTGCAGGCGGCGGGGCTCTCGGTCATTTCGATCAAAGACGTCACGCCGATTCCGCACAACGGATGCCGGCCGCCCAAGCGGCGCCGCGTTTAGGGGAGCAGAACAAGGTGGCAAGGTATCTAGGTCCGGTATGCCGGCTGTGCCGGCGCGAAGGGCTCAAGCTCTTCCTGAAGGGCGAGCGCTGTTATACGGACAAGTGCGCAATCGAACGGCGCAACTATCCGCCCGGCGCGCACGGCCAGGCGCGCACGCGCTTTTCAGAGTTTGCGATTCGCCTGCGCGAGAAGCAGAAAGTGCGGCGAATTTATGGTTTAATGGAGACGCAGTTCAAGCACTACTTCGAGATGGCGGAACGGATGCCCGGAGTCACGGGCGAGAACCTGCTGGTGCTGCTCGAGCGTCGGCTCGACAGCATGGTCTATCGGCTGGGCTTCGCCAGTTCGCTCGCGCAAGCGCGCCAGATCGTGCGTCACGGCCATATCCAGGTCGACGACAAGCCGGTGACCGTGCCGTCCTACCTGCTCGACGTGGGCGAGGTGGTGAGCGTGGTCAGCGGCAGCCGCACCAAGAAGGTGATTGTCGAGGCGATCGAGATGTCGCAACGCCGCGGAGCGCCGTCGTGGATTATGCTGGAGCGCGATCAGTTTCGGGGCTCGATGCGCGCGCTGCCGGCGCGCGCCGACCTGACGATGCCGGTCAGCGAGAAGCTGATCGTCGAGCACTACTCGCGCTGAGGCTGCGTGACGGGGCGAGGTGCGGGGGGCGAGGCGGGGGCGAAAAAATTTCCGGAGAAGAGCGATCGGATATGCACAATGATTGGCGCGATTTAATTAAGCCGAAGGCTGTCGATTTCGACGAGAAAGAACTAATCTCGACCTATGGACGGTTCTTCGCCGAACCGCTGGAGCGTGGCTACGGCATCACGATCGGCAATGGCCTGCGCCGCATCCTGTTGTCCTCGCTGCCCGGCTTTGCGATCACGGCAGTGCGGATGAAAAACGTGCTGCACGAGTTTTCCACCATGCCCGGCGTCAAGGAGGACGTGACCGACGTCGTCCTCAACTTGAAGGAGGTGCGCCTGCGCCTTCACGAGGGCGAGCATCTGACCGCCACGCTCAAGGCGCGCGGCGAGGGCACCGTGACCGCGCGCGACATCACCGGCGGTCCCAGCCTTGAAGTGCTTACGCCCGACCAGCACATCGCGACGCTCGAGAAGGGCGCCGAACTGGAGATGGAGCTGGTGATCCGGCGCGGGCGCGGCTATGCGCCGGCCGAGCGCACCGAGGACGAAGAGCCGATCGGCACGATCCGGCTCGACGCCATCTACTCGCCGATCAAGAAGGTCAACTTCACCGTGACCAACGCACGTGTCGGCCAGCGCACCGACTACGATCGACTGGCGCTGGAAATCTGGACCGATGGCTCGATCTCGCCGCGCGACGCGCTGACCTACGCGGCGCGGGTGGCGCGCGACCAGATGATGATCTTCGCCGGCGTCGAAGAAGAGGCCGAGACCCCGATCGCGGTCGAGGGCGGCGAGCAGCGTCCGCTGCTCAACGAGTACCTCTACCGCCCGGTCGAGGGGTTGCCGATTTCGGTGCGCGCCTTCAACGGGCTGCAGAACGCCGACATCAAGTACATCGGGGAGCTGGTCCAGCGTACCGAACAGGACATGCTCAAGATCAAAAATTTCGGCCGCAAGTCGCTCAACGAGATCAAGGAAGTCCTGACCGACATGGGCCTCTCGCTCGGGATGCGTCTGGACAACCTGCCGCCGCGCAACGAGCTCGACCGCATGTGGGCCGAGCAGGAGCGGCGCGAGTCGGCCTGAGCGCCGCACGGCATACCGCGGGAGCCACTATCGATGCGTCATCTTAACTCGGGTCGCAAGCTCAATCGTACCTCGGCCCATCGCAAAGCCCTGATGCGCAACCTGGTGTTGAGCCTTATCCAATATGGCCGGCTCAAGACCACTGACGCCAAGGCCAAGGAGCTGCGGCGCTGGGCCGACCGGATGGTGACGCTGGGCAAGCACGGCGACCTCGCGGCGCATCGGCGCGCCTACGCCTTCCTCGGGTCCCACAGCGCGGTCAAGAAGTTGTTCGACGAGATCGCGCCGCGCTTCAAGGAACGTCCGGGCGGCTATACCCGGGTCATCAAGTACGGCGTGCGCCGCGGTGACGCCGCGCCGATCTCGATCATCGAATTCACCGGCGCTGCCGAGACCGCCGCGCCGCGCAAGAAACGGCGCAGAGCGGAACCCCGTGAGCATCGGCACGGCGAGCGCCGGGCCGCAGCCGGCTAGGATCGCACAGGCCAACAATCCCGGCCAGGAACCTACCGGGAGGAAGCCCCGAAGACGCTCTCCGTCGCCGCACTCTGGCATTGGCAGCATGTGTCCGCGGTTCGCCCGCGGTCGCGTGAAAGGGCCGTTCGAAAGGGGCCCTTCGCGTTTTTTTCCTTTTCTTTGCCCGCGTCGTTCTCAGGTGACGCTTCGGAGCGCCGAAAATCACCGCGAAAGTTGCTTCGAAAGTGCCGCGAAAGCAACCGCTGTCCCCAAACCTTTCGGCCTCTCGTTCTGGACTGACGAGCACTTCTGATAAAGTCGATGCTACACGGATGGAGTGCACGAATGGCCAACCAATTGATTCAGCCTGACAAGTTTTTCCTGAGCCGCTTCGGGATGACCGAGGGCGCGCTCGAACGAATCCTGGGCGCCGCGCTTGAGCGCAAGGCGGACTACGCGGATCTCTACTTCGAGTATCGAAGCGCCGAGGGGCTCAGCCTCGAAGACTCGATCGTCAACCGCACCAGCAAGAGCTTGAGCCACGGCGTCGGCGTGCGAGTGTGCGCCGAAGACCGGACCGGCTATGCCTACTCCGACGAGGTTACGGTCGACCGGATGCGGCTGGCGGCCGAGGCCGCGCGCGCGATCGCGCACGCCGGCGGCGATGCGCCCGCGGCGGTGCAGGTCGGCCGCCCCGTCCCGCGCCATGCGCTCTACGAGCTTGAGAGCACGCCGCTCGAGGTGCCGCTGGAGGAGCGCGCAAAGCTCCTCAACGAAATCGATCGCGTCGCGCGCGAGTTCGACCCGCGGGTCAAGAGCGTGATGGCGTCGTTTTCGGCCGAGCGCAAAATTGTGATGGTGGTCAACAGCGAAGGGCGCATCGCGGCCGACGTGCAGCCGCTCTGCCGCCTCAACGTGATGGTGATCGCCGAGGACGACAAGGGGCGCCAGTCCGGCATGTCCGGCGGCGGCGGACGGGTGGAGTGGAGCTTTTTCTTCGAGGGCGAACGATGGCGCGAGCACGCGCTCACGGCGGCGCGCCAGGCCATCACCAACCTCGACGCGGTCGACGCGCCGGCCGGTGAGATGATGGTGGTGCTGGGGCCGGGATGGCCTGGAATCCTGCTGCACGAGGCGATCGGTCATGGACTTGAGGGCGACTTCAACCGCAAACGCACTTCAGCCTTCTCCGGGCGCATCGGCGAGCGCGTCGCGAGCGAGTTCTGCACGGTGGTCGACGACGGCACTATCCCCAACCGCCGCGGCAGCCTCAATATCGACGACGAGGGCACGCCGACTTCGCGCACGGTGCTGATCGAAAAGGGCATTCTGCGTGGCTATCTCCAGGACACCCTTAACGCGCGGCTGATGAAGATGGAGCCGACCGGCAACGGCCGTCGCGAGAGCTTCGCGCACAGCCCGATGCCGCGCATGACTAACACTTTCATGCTGCCCGGCGAAAACACCCCGGACGAAATTCTCCGCTCGGTGCGTAAGGGGCTCTACGCGGTCAACTTCGGTGGCGGCCAGGTCGACATCACCAACGGCAAATTCGTTTTTTCCGCCTCCGAGGCCTACCTGATCGAGGACGGCAAGGTGACTCGCCCGGTCAAGGGCGCCACGCTCATCGGCAACGGCCCTGACGTGCTCACGCGCGTCTCGATGGTGGGTAACGACCTCGAACTCGACCCGGGCGTCGGCATGTGCGGCAAGGACGGACAATCGGTGCCGGTCGGCGTGGGACTGCCGACGATTCGGATAGACGGAATCACGGTTGGCGGCACCCGCACCTGACGCGCGCCCATCGCAGCCGGAGAAATATCGCAGATGTCATCAGTCGAACCGGGCGTCGATCTCGCGCAATGGGGATTGGAGCAGGCACGCGCGGCGGGCGCCGACGCCGCCGAGGTGTTGATCGTGAGCGGCGAGTCGCTGAGCGCCGGCGTGCGCATGGGCGAAGTCGAGAAGCTCAAAAGTTCGCGCGAGCGCCGGCTGGGCGTGCGCGTCTTTGTCGGAAAATCTTCGGCCACGGCGTCGACCGCCGAGTTCGAGCGCAAGGCGCTGGGCGAGTTCGTTGCCGACACGGTGCGTCTGGCGCGCCTGACCGCGCCCGACCAATGGTCGGGCTTGCCCGATCCGGCGCTTCATCCGCGGATGGTGCCGGAACTCGAGCTTTCCGATCCCTCAAGCGGGATCATCGAGGCCGACCGCGCGCTCGAAATTGCGCGCACGGCCGAGCGTGCCGCGCTCGGCGCCGACAGCAGAATCAAAAATTCCGAGGGCGCCGAATTCGACTCGGGCAATTATCGCGTGGTCTTCGCCAATAGCCAGGGCTTTGCCGGCGACTACGCGGGCACGACTTACAGTCTCGCCGTCGCGCCAATCGCCGAGGAAAACGGCGCGATGCAGACCGGGCACTGGTACACGCAGCACCGCCGCTTCGACGGCCTCGAGGAAGCCGCCTCGGTGGGGCTGACCTCGGCCAGGCGCGCACTTAGAAAGCTCGGAGCGCGCAAGATAAAAACCACGCGTGCGCCGATAGTGTTCGATCCCGATATGGCGGCGGGTTTGCTGCGCGCGCTGGCGGGCGCGGTCTCGGGGCCGTCGCTTTATCGCGGCGCGTCGTTCCTGGTCGGCCGGCAGGGCACGGAAATCGCCAACGCGGGCGTGACGATCATCGACGACGGCACGATGCGCGGTGGGCTTGGATCGAAGCCGTTCGACGGCGAGGGCCTGCCGATCACGCGCAAGAACGTGGTCGAGCGCGGCGTGCTCAAAACTTATCTGCTCGACTCCTACTCCGGGCGCCGGCTCGGCCTTGCGTCGACCGGCAACGCCGCGCGCTCGGTCGGCGACGCGCCTTCGGTCAGCCCGACGAATCTTTACCTGCAGCCCGGCGCCTACTCGCCCGAGGAGATAATCCGTACGGTCAAGCGTGGACTCTATCTGACCGAGCTGATCGGATTCGGAATCAATTCAGTCACCGGCGACTATTCGCGCGGCGCGGGCGGAATGTGGATCGAGGACGGCGAGCTTGCCTACCCGGTCGAGGAGATTACGATCGCCGGCAACCTCAAAGAGATGTTCATGTCGATCGAGATGATCGGCAACGATCTCGCCTGGCGATCTTCGACGGTCGCCCCGACGCTCAAGATTTCCGAGATGATGATCGCGGGCGAATGAGTCTCGCCAGGAAGCGCCCGCGCCGATAGCGACGCATCTTAGCCGCGCGAGAAGAGCGAGCCGACCAGCCGCACCAGGTAGCGCCAGAAGTTAAGCAGGAAGCCCTGGCGCGCGACCGTGCCCGCAGCCTCGGCCTTGAGCTCCGCGTCGGCGGCGGCGAAAAACTGCCCCATCAGCATCTTGGCCGCGCTATCGATCATCCGCTGGCCGACCTGCACCAGCGGGCCGCCGATCTGAATATCGCCGCCGTAAGTCACCACGGTTTGATTCGGGCCCTTGGCCACGAGGTCGAGCGTGCCCGAGCCGCGCATGAAACCCTGCTTGCCCTTGCCGTCGACCGCCATCTTGTAATGCTCGGGCGGCCGGACCTCCTCGAGCTTCAGCTTGCCGCTATAGACGCCCTTGACTGCGGCGATACCGACGTTGAGCGTGCCGGCGAACTCGGTGGGGCTGATGACCTCGAGCTTTTCGCATCCGGGAATCAGCCGCGAGAGCCGCTCGGGGTCGTTGAACAGAGCCCACACGCGTTCGCGTGGCGCTGACAGGGTTTGTTCTCCGGCGATCTTCAAGCCCCTAGTCCTTAGCAAACGAAGCGCGACGGGCCAAACGGAAATCCGGCTCGCGGAAGACTCGGGTTCGCATCATTCGCTTGCCGGTCAACAGAAAATGGTTAATTTGAATAAGGAAATCGAAAAGGCAATCTTCTATGAGTAGTCCGTCCCGTTTTACCGAGAAGCTCCAGGAAGCGCTGGGGCGCGCGCAAAATGCGGCGCTGAGCGCTCACAATCAGGCGGTCGACGTCGAGCATCTGCTCGCCGCGCTACTTGAGGACGACCAGGGACTGGTGTCCTCGGTGCTCAAGCTGGGTGGGGTCGAGATCGCCACCGCGCGGCGCAAGCTGGCCGACGAGCTGGCCAAGGTTCCCAAAGTGACCGGCGGCGGAACCGATGCGGGCCAGGTCTACGCCACGCAGCGCCTGGGCCGCGTGCTGGCGCGCGCCGAGCAGGAGGCAGGCAAGCTCAAGGACGACTACATCTCGGTCGAGCATGTGTTGATTGCGATGCTCGACGAGCCGGGCGCCGCCTCGCGAATTTTGCGCGAGGGCGGGCTGACCCACGACAAGCTGATGGAGACGCTGCAGAAGGTGCGCGGCAGTCAGCGCGTGACCTCGACCAACCCTGAAGCGACCTACCAGGCGCTCGAGCGTTACGGACGCGACCTCACCAAGATGGCCGCTGCGGGCAAGCTCGACCCGGTCATCGGTCGCGACGAGGAGGTCCGCCGCGTAATCCAGGTGCTGTCGCGCCGCACCAAGAATAACCCGGTGCTGATCGGCGAGCCGGGCGTGGGCAAGACCGCGATTGTCGAGGGGCTCGCCCAGCGTATCGTCGCCGGCGACGTGCCCGAGGGGCTCAAGGACCGCCGCCTGGTCGCGCTCGACATGGGCGCGCTGGTGGCAGGAGCCAAGTTTCGCGGCGAGTTCGAGGAACGGCTCAAGGCCGTGCTCAAGGAAGTCCAGGAGGCCGCGGGCCAGATCATCCTGTTCATCGACGAACTGCATACGGTGGTCGGCGCAGGCGCGGCCGAGGGCGCGATGGATGCCTCCAACCTGCTCAAGCCGGCGCTGGCGCGAGGCGAGTTGCACTGTATCGGCGCGACCACGCTCGACGAGTACCGCAAGCATATCGAGAAGGACGCAGCGCTGGAGCGCCGCTTTCAGCCCGTGATGGTCGAGGAGCCGAGCGTCGAGGACACGATTTCGATCCTGCGCGGGCTCAAGGAACGCTACGAGGTCCATCACGGTATCCGTATCAAGGACTCCGCGCTGGTGACGGCCGCGATTCTCTCCAAGCGCTACATCACCGACCGTTTTTTGCCCGACAAGGCGATCGACCTGGTCGACGAGGCGGCGGCCAAGCTGCGCACCGAGAAGGAATCGATGCCGGTCGAGTTGGACGAGGTCAACCGGCGCGTGATGCAGCTCGAGATCGAGCGCGAAGCGCTCAAGCGCGAAACCGACACGGCCTCGCGCGAGCGGCTCGAGCGGCTGGAGAAAGAACTGGCCGAGGTGCGCGACAAGCGCGACGCCTTGCAGGCGCAATGGCAGAGCGAAAAAGGCGCGGTCGAAAAGCTCGCCGCCATCAAGGCCAAGATCGAGCAGACTCGGCTCGAGATCGAAAAAGCCAAGCGCGAATACGATTTGAACAAGGTCGCCGAACTGCAATACGGAACGCTCGCCGCGCTCGAGAAGGAACTTGCCGAGGCCGAGGGGCGCAACGCGCCGGCGGGCGGCACCAACCGGCTGATCAAGGAAGAGGTCGACGAAGAGGACATCGCCGACGTCGTCGCGCGCTGGACCGGGGTTCCGGTGTCGCGCCTGATGGAGGGCGAGGTCCAAAAGCTTTCCCATCTCGAAGAGCAACTGCACAAGCGCGTCATCGGGCAGGACGAGGCGGTCCAGGCGGTGGCCGACGCGGTGGTGCGGGCCCGCGCGGGCCTGAAGGATCCCAACCGTCCGATCGGATCGTTCATCTTTCTGGGACCAACCGGCGTTGGTAAGACAGAGCTGGCGCGCGCGCTCGCCGAGTTCCTGTTCGACGACGAGGCCGCGATGGTGCGGATCGACATGTCGGAGTACATGGAGAAACACACGGTCTCGCGGCTGATCGGCGCGCCACCGGGATACGTGGGATTCGAGGAAGGCGGCCAGTTGACCGAAGCCGTGCGGCGGCGTCCCTACTCGGTCATCCTGTTTGACGAGATCGAGAAGGCCCATCACGACGTTTTCAACGTGTTGCTGCAACTGCTCGACGACGGAAGGCTCACGGATGGGCAGGGGCGGACGGTGGATTTCAAGAACACCGTCGTGATCATGACTTCAAACATCGCGAGCGATCTCATCCTTGCGTACAAGGGCAAGGACTACGAGAAAATGAAGGAGGAGGCGCTGGACGTACTGCGCAAGAGCTTCCGTCCGGAGTTTCTCAATCGAGTCGACGAGCTCGTGGTGTTCCATCCGCTCACGCGCGACGAACTGCGCCAGATCGTCAGCATCCAGATCCGCGGCCTTCAGAAGCGACTCGAGGAGCGTAAGATCGAGCTGGAGCTCACCGGCAAGGCGAGCGACTATTTCGCCGAGCGTGGCTACGACCCGATGTACGGGGCGCGTCCGCTCAAGCGCCTGGTGCAGCAGGAGCTCGAGACCGGGCTCGCGCGCAAGATCATCGCCGGCGAAGTGCGCGACGGCTCCAAAGTCATCGTTGACGCGGGGCCGCGCGGGCTGACGTTCGAGGTTAAGGCGCCCGCCGCCAAGGCTGCGGCCGCCTAGCCGCGCGCGTTTCGCGCGTAGCCGCGCGTGTCCTGAATCCTGCTACGAGGGGCGATGCGACCCAGTCGCATCCCCCTTTTCTTTTTCCTTTGTAGCTCCGCATGGAACACTTTGCGCGGGCGCGGCCGATGCGCCACAATCCGCGCGGCGCCAGCGCGTCGAGGTCGGCCGGATCGGCCGCGCGCCTGAGGAGAAATCGGTCATGACCAAGCAGGACCGCACGGCCTGGATGCTCGCCGGCGCGATATTCCTCTCGCTCTTTTTCATCTGGGGAGTTGGGTACGACTGCTTTCCGATTCTGCTGCCGTCGGTGCTCAAGCAATTTCATCTCAGCAAAGAGCAAATCGGAGAGGTGCCGGCGGCCCAGGCTCTGGCCGCCCTGGTGTTTGGTCCGCTGATCGGGTGGCTGCTGGATCGGGTTCGAACACAGATCGTGATGGGCGCCGGCGTTGTGCTGACAACGATCGGGATCCTGATGATGGCCCGCGCCGCTTCGTTCCACGACGTGATTGCGGGGTCGGTCATGACGGGGGTCGGGATGAGCGCGTCGACCATCCTGCCGTCCACGATGGTCATATCAAACTGGTTCGGCGAGCGGCGCGGCACCGCACTGGGCGTTACGACGGCGGGGATGGAACTGGGCGGGATGGTTATTGCGGTCGTAGCAGGCTCCCTCGTTGTTACCCACGGTTGGCGCTTCGCTTACGCGGTGCTGGCGATTCCGATGGTGGTGATCGTCCTGCCGCTGTGCCTGATTTTCGTGCGGACGCGTCCCGAGCAGCCGGCCGATATTTCCAGCGCGGGAATCAACGGCCGCGAGCAGGTCTCATCGGTGCTGCCGGGCCTTGAAGTGGATGAGGCGTTGCGTACGCGGGCGTTCTGGATGCTGGTCGTACTCCAGTTCTGCTACACATTCTCGGTCGGCGGCAGCTTCATCCATCTCGTGCAATACCTTATCGGTATCGGCTACACGCTGAGAGCGGGGACGATGGTGATCGGCTTTTCGTTGGGATTGGCGCTGATCGGCAAGCCCGGGATGGGCATGCTGGGCGACTGGATCGGCGGCAAGAACGCGCTCGCGCTTTGCCTGTTGCTCGGCGCCGTGAATACCGCTTTCCTGCTGCTCGCGCGGACGTCCTGGGTCCTGGTGGTCTTTACCTTCGTCAGCGGTCTTACCGGTTCGGCGCCGATCGCTTTGGGTCCAATGGTCCAGGTCGAAACGATGGGGCTAAGGCGCTACGGCACGATCGCAGGGCTGCTCGCGATAACGTTTACCCTGGGCGCGATGGTGGGTCCTCCCGTAGTCGGGCGACTCGCGGATACGACCGGCAGCTACACGCTGTCATTCGAGGTCTGCGCGATCGTCGGACTGGTGGGCGCCCTCGCCGCGTTTCTTTGTGTAGCGCCTGAACGGGCACGGGTCGGCGGGCTCGTCCAGGCCAAGTTAGGATAGCCCGCTGCGCGGATATTGGCGGAGTGCGCTGGTGGCGCTAGACTGTTAGCTGGACTTAATTATCCGGATACGCGATATTAGCCGGATACCCGGGAGACCCGGACAAAATGAAGGCAGCGGGGAGGAAGCTTTGGACCCGCTGTATTATGAGGAGTCGCAAGTCATGCCTGAACCGATTATCCGAACCGCTTTGCGCCGTCTGAGCGTCGCGCTGGCCGCGCTGGCGATAGTTGCTGCTTTCGTACCGTCGATAGCCGCCGCGAAGACAGTTGAAATCAAGATGAGCGACACGCCGCCCAAGTTTATGCCCATGACGGTTACGATCGATAAGGGCGACACGGTCGAGTGGATCAACAACGCTCAGTCACTTCATTCGGTAACTACCAACCCGACGGTCGCGCAGGATCCCAAGGATGTTTCGCTGCCCACTGGCGCCAAGCCCTTCGATTCGGGCTTTATGCCGCCGGGAGCCAAGTGGAGCTATACGTTCACCGTCTCGGGCACCTACAAATACCTCTGCCTGCCGCATGAAAAAGACAAAATGGTCGGCGTCGTGGTGGTCAAATAAATAGCGCGAAGTCGATCTCAAAGCGTTGCCGGGCAGGGAAGGTTAGGCTATTGTGCGGAGCCGAAAAGGAGTCGATCGTGATCGTGCCGAGTAAGTCCCTGCCAAACCAGTCTATTCGCGCCGCCGGTATCACGCGCCTCGCACCACGCGTTGCGCGGCTCAGGCTGGCGATGGTCATGGCCGCGATGGTGGCGTTCGTCGTTACCGGAGCGAGCGCGGCTTGGTGTTTCCCCTGGAGTATCGATATGTTCCGCGGTCCGGCGATACAGCCGTTGGAGATTTCGCCGCGCGTAATGCCGGAGGGGACACTACCCACCGATTCCGGTTCGCCGCCCCAGGACCTCGAGCAGGCGACCATCAAGGCGCATAACCCGCTCAAACCGACGGCGCAGAATATCGCCCACGGCAAAGACCTGTACGACAACACCTGTATGCCGTGCCACGGTATGAGCGGCCACGGTGACGGCCCGGTCGCCCATCTGTTACACGCCCACGGTTTCGATCCGAAGAATCTCGTGACGGGTGTGACCAAGAACCTGCCCGACGGCTATATCTACGGCTACATTCGCGATGGCGGAATTCACATGCCCTCGTACGCGGACGCGATGAACTCCGACGAGCGCTGGGACGTGGTGATGTACGTGCGCCAGCTTCAGTCGCAGGCGGCGGGCGAGTCGAAAACGGCGTCGAAGTAAGCGGATCGCAGCGGCCGCGGTTGCAGTGGTCGACTTGAAGCACGGCGGCAAGCGCCGCGCGCGTGGATGCGCGCGGCGATTGCCGCCGTACCGCCCTCGGAGAAAGCCGCCGTGCGGCACACGGCGGCGCCGAGCGCGGAGAGGCCTGGCAGCGGCTTTCCCGCTGCCAGGCCTCTCCGCGCCAGGGCCGCGACGGAACGGCGGCTGGCTCGCCAGCCGCCGTTCCGTCGCAACGCGACCTGAGCCTCGCGCATCTGTTACAGCCGCATTAAGCGACGGCACCTCAGCGCATGAGCAGGCCGAGATCCTCTTCCGCAAACTCGCCAGAGGCGGTCTAATTGATCCGCGCGGCGCGCGGGACGCAGTCCTGCGAGCCCGCGGAGCGTCCGGTACGGCCAACAACGTCGATACCTGCAACCCGCGACGGCCGGCAACGTCTACAGCAGCAACCTCGCGATGGAAGGGGGGGTAGGGAAATGCGGATTCAGGCTAGCAAGACGGCCGCTGCCGCCGTCATGGCGGTCGCGATGCTGATGATACTTCTCCATAGGACGGCGCACGCCGCGTCAGGCAGTCACTCGGCCAGTCGGGCGGTCGGTCAGGCGGTCGGTCAGGCGCTGGACGTGACGCAACTGGTGCAGGTCGCCCTGGAGGTGAATCCGCAGGTGCGTGCGGCGCGCGCGCGATGGGAGTCGGCGGAACACTCGATCAAGCAGGCATACGCGCCGAACGATCCTCAGGTCTCGTATACCAACGGTGATAGCGCGGGCGACGGCTTTAGCCGCGCGTCGTTTCACACTTTGCTCGTAAGCGAGGCCTTCCAGTTCCCTGGCAAAGCGCTTTTGCAGGGCAGCCAGGCGAAGCGCTCGGCGGAGATCGCGCGGCTGATGTACCAGGCCACGGTTCGCGATACCCGGGCCGCGGTCGAGACAACCTACTACCAACTCGTACTCGACAGTGCGCTTGAGGGCGTCAACGCCGAGAACGTGCGGAATCTCGAGCAGGTACTGAAGGTGACACAGGTTGCGTACTCCGCCAACCAGGTGACGCAGACCGATTTCATCAGCGCCGAGTTCGACCTTGCCGCGGCCAGGCAGTTGCAACTTCAGTACCGGACGAACATTGAGAACGACGAGACCACGCTGAATCAGCTCCTGAGCCGGCCGCCCGGCGCCCCGCTCGACTTCGAGCGCACGCTCAAGTTCGAAGCGCTCAAAATCCCGCTCGACACGCTGGTCGATCACGCTGAAGGTCTGCGCCAGGAAATCCTCGAGGCCGCGCTCAGCGAGCGTAATTCCGATACGGCCCTTGATCTCGCGAAAATGGAATATCTGCCCGATTTCACCGTGACCTACTTCTTCGACCATTACCTGCTCGCCAGTGCCGCTCCGGCGCCCAACCGCACCGAGGATCATTCTTGGGTTATCGGGGCCAACATGCCGATCTTCTTCTGGCTCAAGCAGAACGAAGACGTTGCCCGCGCCCGCACGAACCTTGAAGCCTCGCGCTACGACCTGGTGTCGGTGAAGAACCAGACCGCGGCGACCGTCACTTCGCTCTATCGCTCGGCCCAATATGGCTATCAGACGGCGATCCTGTATCGGCAATCGCTTATCCCGCTGGCCAATGAGGATTTCGAGGTTGCGCTGACCGCGTACCAGTCGGGCAAGATCTCCTTCGTGGCGCTGGCGGCTGCGTTGCGCCGCGGTTACGATGCTCGGGTAAGCTATCTGCTGAGCGCCAATCAGTTCGTAGCCAATCGCGTAGCGCTCGAGCAGGCGGTCGGCGTGCCACTGGTCCAATGATGAGGCTTAGAGCGGCCGCGATGTTACTGTGCGCGGTGGCGGCGTTGAGCGGATGCGAGAGCTCATCGCCCAGCCGCGCCGCGGTCGAGACGCTGCCCGCGCCGATTCCGCAAATCGTGCATCAAAGCAATGGCCAGGAAGCGCTCCAACTCGATCCCGCGCGCGTACCGGGCGCAACGCTCGGGGAAGTACGCGAGGTCGAGCTGCCCGCCGTGCTCGAGGCCAATGGCCAGGTCACGTTCGACGACCGCCGCGTCTCGAGCATCGTCTCGCGCGTCGCGGGACGGATCGAACAGGTGCGGGTTTCGCAATGGGACAACGTGCGACGCGGTGAGCCGATCGTGGCACTCTACAGCCCTGACTTCATGACCGCCGAGGCCGAGTATCTGCAAGCCAAACAGACTACGCATCTGAGTGGCGCGCCCGGGATCTCCGGTATGGCGGGGATGGCGGCCTCGATGGAGGACGCGGCCGAGCGCAAGCTGGAGTTGCTCGGAATGGAGCCGGCGGATATTCGCGCGATCACCGCCCCGGATCCGACGGTCTGGATGCGCGCGCCGATCGGCGGCACGGTAATCGAGAACAAGGCCACGCGCGGCGCGGCGGTCTCTCCGGGCGACGTGCTTTATACTCTTGGCACGCTCAACGACGTCTGGATCACGGCCGACATTTATGAGGACGACCTCGCGCGCGTGCGCGAGGGCCAGGAGCTGGAGGCGGTGACCACCGCCTACCCTGACGAAGTCTTCAAGGGCGTTATCTCACGAGTCAGCCCGGGCATCGATGCCACCACGCATACCGCGCAGATCCGATGCACTGTCGCCAATCCGGGCCTCAAGCTCAAGCCGCAGATGCTCGTTCGAGTGCGAATCGTGACGCGGCCGGGCCTGGCGCTGGTGGTGCCGCAGGAGGCGCTGGTTTTCGATACCGATTCCTACTTCGCCTACGTGCGAGTGGCGCCCGCTGCGGTCGCGCGGCGCAAGGTCGTAATCACGTCGTGGAACGAAAAGGGCTATGCCCGCGTAGTCTCGGGGCTGAGCCCCGGGGACACCGTGGTGGTGGCCGGCTCGTTGCAGGTCAACGAGCTGTGGCACGAAGCCCATGGCGAAAGCTGAGCGCGACCCGAGAGCTGAACGCGATCGATGATAAGTCGTCTGATTGACCTTGCACTGTCGCAGCGGGTGGTGGTTATCGGGCTGTCGCTGGTTCTGCTGCTGGCCGGCCTTTTTGCGTTCTCCGAACTCGATATCGAGGCTTATCCCGACCCGGTGCAACCGATGATCGAGGTGCTGACGCTGCCCAACGGGCTCAGCGCCGAGGAGGTCGAGCGGCTGGTGACGGTGCCGCTCGAGTTCGGGTTGAGCGGCATGCGGAGCCTGCAATCGATGCGCTCGATCTCCTTGTTCGGCCTCTCCGACGTCCGATGCTACTTCGATTGGGAAAGCGACTATTACCTGGATCGCACGGATACCATCGACCGCCTCGGAACAGTATCGCTGCCGCAGGGCGTTCGGGCGGGCATCTCGCCCGAGAATCCGATCGGTGAGATCTACCGTTACACGGTCGAGAGTCCCGACCACGACCTGGTGAAGGAGAAAGAGATCGAGGACTGGGTTCTCCAGCAGCAGCTCAAAACCGTACCGGGCGTGATCGACGTTTCCGGCTTCGGCGGGCTGACCAAGGAATACCACGTCGACGTCGATCCGCAGCGGCTTGCCTACTACCACATTCCGCTCTCCACGCTGCTGACCACGCTCGGCAACGCCAACATCAGCGCGGGCGGCAACTACCTCGACGTGGGCGAGCAAGCCTTCGACGTGCGGGGCCTGGGCTTCATCGAGTCGCTCGACGACATTCGCAACACGGTGCTCGCAGTCAACAAGTCGACTCCCATAACGGTGGCCAACGTAGCCAGCGTGGAGACCGGCTATGCGCCGCGCCTGGGCATCGTCGGGATGAACAATCGTGACGAAGTCGTCGAAGGCATCGTGCTGATGCGCAAGTACGGCAACACGCTGAAGACGCTGCGCGGCGTGGAAGCCAAGATCCGCGATCTCAACAGCTCCGGGATCCTGCCCCGCGGGTACAAAGCCGTGCCCTACTACGACCGTACCGAGCTGGTCGAGACCACGCTGCACACGGTGTTGGAGAACCTGACCATCGGGATGGGGCTGGTGTTCCTGGTGCTGATCTTTTTCCTGGGCAACTTCCGCAGCGCCTTCATCGCGGCGGTCAACATCCCGCTCGCGCTGCTCGGCGCATTCATCCTGATGCGCGTGGGCGACACCCCGGCCAACCTGATTTCGCTCGGCGCGATCGACTTCGGCATCATCATCAACTCGACCGTGATCGTGATCGAGAACATCCATCACTACCTGGCCCCCCTGGAGGTGGCGCGCGAAGGCTCTTACCGGCGAATCCTGCGCGCCACCCAGGAAGTCGGCGGCCCGATCTTTTTCTTCACGCTCATTTTCGTGATCGCATTCCTGCCGCTATTCACGATGCGCGGAGTCGAGGGTGCGATCTTCTCGCCGATGTCGCGGACGTACACCTACGCGCTCGGCGCCGCAATCCTGCTCTCGCTCACGCTGACGCCGGTGTTGGCCTCGCTCGCCTTCGACAGGGGCTTCCACGAGTTCGCCAACCCGGTATGGGATGCGATCAGCCGCTTTTATCACTGGTTCTTTGTGCATCTATTGTTTCGTCCGCGCCTGTGGCTCGGCGCTGTCGTGATCGTGGTGGTGGCGGGGTTCGCGATATTTCCGCGCCTGGGCGGCGAGTTTCTGCCCAAGCTCGAGGAGGGCAATATCTGGGCGCGGGCTTCGATGCCGCCGACGATCTCTCTCGATCGTGGGGCCCAGCTCGCGGGCCGCATGCGTCGCGTATTCCTGTCCTTTCCAGAGGTGAAGAACGTAGTCTCGCAACTCGGCCGGCCCGACGACGGCACCGAGACCACCGGCTTCTTCAATGTCGAGCTTTCGGTCGACCTGAAGCCGCAATCCGAATGGCCCGTTGGGCTCGACAAGCCCGAGTTGGTCAGACGGATGGACGCCCGGCTGGTGCGTGAATTTCCCGGCGTGGATTTCGGCTATTCGCAGAACATCGAGGACAACGTCAACGAGGCGCTCTCCGGCGTCAAGGGATCGAACTCGGTCAAGGTATTCGGACACAGTCTCGAGGTCGACGAGCGAGTGGCCAATCAACTGGTCGAAGCGATGGGCAGGGTACGCGGGATCGCCGATCTCGCAGTCTATCGTTCTCTGGGCCAGCCCAATCTGGTGATCAAGCCGGACCGCGCCGCATGCGCACGCTACGGAGTAAGCGTCGCCGACGTGGCCGGGGTGGTGCAAGCCGCGATCGGTGGCCAGGCGGTGACTCAGGTTTTCGAGGGCGATCGCCGCTTCGACCTGGTCGTGCGCTGGAAACCGCAGTACCGCCAGAGCCTCGACGCCATCCGCAGTATTCGCGTCAACACGCCCGGCGGCGGCGACATCCCGCTTGCCCAGGTCGCCGATATCCGGGCCGAGGAGGGGGCCTCGTTCATCTACCGCGAGGGTCTCGGGCGCTACGTGCCGTTGCGCTTCGCCGTGCGCGGACGGGACCTGGAGACCGCGGTCAACGACGCCAAGGCCGTGGTCGCGCGCGAAGTCAAGCTGCCTCAAGGGGTACATCTGGAATGGGCCGGCGAGTATGGCGAGTTGCACGAAGCCAACCGCCGCCTGATGATCGTGGTGCCGTTCGCGCTGATGCTCATCGCTGGCGTGCTTTACGCCGCAACCACTTCACTCATCGACGTCTTCATTATCATGGCGCAGATTCCGGTTGCCTGCCTGGGTGGAATACTCGGCCTGTACCTGACAGGGACGCCGTTCAGCGTCTCGGCCGCGGTCGGCTTCATTTCGATCTTCGGCGTCGCCGTGATGGACGGTATTCTTCTGAGCTTCTACATCCGCCGGCTCTGGCAGGAGGGGCATCCGTTCCGCGAAGCGATCGTGATGGGCTCGGACCGCCGCCTGCGCGCGATGATGATGACCGACCTGGTCGACGCGTTCGGATTGTTGCCGGCCGCGCTCTCGACCCGGATCGGTGCGCAGACCCAGCGCCCGCTGGCGATCGTGGTGATCGGCGGCGCGCTCGCGATTCTGCTGCTGACCCGCATCCTGCAGCCGGCGCTGATTTATCTCTGCCATCGCCGGCTGCGCCTGCAAGACACGATGCCAAGTGTCGCGCCGGGCATCCAGGGAGAACCCGAGGTAGGCGTTTAGGCGAGACTCGGGAATCGCTGACCGCGAAGCGGCGCGCGCCAGCCGTAAATCGGTGTGGTTCTCGCGGCGCGGCCCCGCGCCGTGCTAAACGGGCAGTCTCGAAGAGATAGTACGCAGTACGAACAGATCGATGGACGCGACCCCAGCGCCATGGTTGAGTAATGGCAGCGCGCGCGCTGGTTCAAGGGCTTACGTTCCGAGGAAAAGGTCGGGTGCCTTACGGAAAGGAGTCGTCTATGTCGCTATGGCCGGAAGGCGTGCGCTGTTGCGCTGTCTTGAGTTTCGATCTCGACGCTGATCTGTTCTGGAGCGTGTGGCTCAACGGGAAGCCGACCCTGTTAGACCGCTCGCAGGGAGAGTATGGGCCCAGAGTCGGCCTACCCCGTATCCTCGCGATGCTCGCCCGCCATAAGCTTGAGGCCACCTTCTTCGTTCCGGGAACCATAGCCGAGCGATATCCGGATGCCGTGCGGGCCATCGACGAAGCAGGTCACGAGATCGCCCATCATGGCCACAATCATGAGGACTTCTCCAAGCTCTCGGCCGCCGAGCAGCGTGAAGTCCTCGCCCGAGGGGCGCAAGCCCTCAAAGCTGTAACGGGACGTGTGCCGCGGGGCTCCCGTTTGATACCGGGTGAGGATACCGCAGCCATTCTTCATGAAGCCGGCTACCTTTATGCGAGCATCATGATGGACGCGGAAATGCCGTACCGTCACGTGATCGACGGTAAGGTTACCGATCTTATCGAGTTGCCGACGACGTTTGCCTTGAATGACTCTTCCTGCTTTGCCTACAGCTTCGGTTTGGCGAAACCGCTTCTCACTCCGGGAATCGTGGAGGCCATGTATCTTGAGGAGTTCGAAGCCGAATACCAAGAAAGTGGCTTTTGCATGTTCATGTTACATCCCCAGCTTATTGGACGTCCCGGACGGCTGCGTATGCTGGAACGTGTAGTTACTGAGATGAAGTCACGAGGGGACGTCCTATTCACCACGGCAGAAAAGGTAGCCGAGCGGTGTCGGCAGGTACTGCCTCAAGATCGGGTGCAGTAGGCTGTCGTAAATAAAGATCAAGTTCGGGGAGGATCCCGCGATGCAGCTTGAAACCTTGGCCCACGGCTACGGTCTCATCGAGGGGCCGCGCGTCGACGAGCGCAACCGGCTCTACTTCAGCGATGTGATTAATGGCGGCGTTTACCGGCGCAGTCCCGACGGTGGGATCGAGACGCTCATCCCGCGCCGTCGCGGCGTCGGCGGAATTGCGCTCAACGCGGCCGGGGGAATCGTATGCAGCGGCCGCAGCCTGATCCGCTGGGACGAAGCGACGAAGCAAAGCCACGACATCTTTACCGAATATGAAGGCCGCGCGACGCGCGGGCTCAACGATCTCACAGTCGACGCGCAGGGCAGTGTTTTCGTCGGTTCGCTCGAATTCGACGCACTCAGCGCCGACAAGCCAATCCCCGGCAACGTTTTCCGGGTCGATCCTCCGAACACGGTCACCAAGTTGTGGGAGGGAATCGAAGTAACCAACGGGATGGGCTTCAGCCCGGACGCCAGGCTGCTGTATCATTGCGATTCGACCACCAAGGCGGTGTGGGCCTACGACGTTACCGCCGACCGCCGGCTCAAAGACCGCCGCGTCTTCGCGCGGCTGGCCGAGGGATGGCCGGACGGGATGGCGGTCGATGTCGAGGGCGGAGTATGGGTCGCGGTCGTGCGTTATGGCGAGGTCGTGCGTTTCAAGGCCGACGGCACGCTGGACCGAAGGATGAAGATGCCGGCGGAAATGGTGACCAGTCTCTGCTTTGGCGGCGCCGACATGCTGGACTTGTACGTGGTAACGGCCGACAACACCGAAGACGCGAGTCGCAAGGGAACAGTTTTCAGAATGCGCGCGGATATTCCGGGACTACCCGTGCCCAAATCGCGGTTCTAGTAAAAGAGAAAAATCGCAAAAGGAGACGCGAATGGCTCTACAGGTGGGACAGCAGGCGCCAGACTTCACGATGAAGTCGAACAAAATGAAGGACGTGAAACTCTCCGAGCTGCGCGGCGGCAAGGTTCTCTTGCTATTCGTACCGCTGGCGTTCACCGGTACCTGAACCAAGGAATTCTGCAGCGTGCGTGACACGCTGGGAGAGTTCGAACAGCTCGGATGCAAGGTGTTCGGAATTTCCACTGACAGCCCGTTCGCGCTCGACTCGTGGGCGCGCGAGCAGAATTACCAGTTCCCACTGCTTAGTGACTACAACAAGGAAGTGTCGCCGGCTTACGATTCGATGTACGCGGAGCTGCTGGGCTTCAAGGGCGTGTGCAAGCGCTCGGCCTACGTGATCGACGGCCAGGGCAAAATCCGCTACCGCGAAGTACTGGAGGACGCGCGCCAGATCCCCGATCTCGAAGCGATCAAAAAATGCCTGAAGGAAATATCGTAACTCGTGCCTAATACCCTCGACGGAATAGTAGCAATCGACCTCACGCAGAACGTGGCCGGCCCGTATTGCACGCAGCTCCTCGGTGACTTCGGTGCAACCGTCATCAAGATCGAACGGCCGGGAAGCGGTGACGATTCGCGCCGCTACGCGCCTGCGTGGCACGGCAGCGGAGCTGAGCCGGGCGACTCGACCGCGTTTTTGGCCTACAACCGCAATAAGAAGAGCGTGTGCGTCGATCTCGATCATCGCGAAGGTGTGGAGATCGTGCGCCGGCTCGCCGCCAGCGCCGACATCTTCGTGCACGCACTCAAGCCCGGCAGCGCCGAGGCGCGCGGGTTGGGCTACGACGATCTCAAGCCGCTCAACCAGCGACTCATCTATGCCGCGATCAGCGGCTTTGGCGAGAGCGGCCCGCTGCGCAGCCTGCCCGGTTACGATCCGCTCGGCCAGGCGCACTCGGGCGTGATCAGCGTGACCGGCCATCCCGGCGCTCCGCCAGCGCGCGTGGTCGTTCCTATCATCGATATGGGTTCGGGGCTCTGGCTATTCTCCGGCGTGCTCGCGGCGATCATCGAGCGCGGCAAGACTGGACGCGGGAGCAAGGTCGGGGTGAGCCTGCTCGAGACCGGCGTCGCGTGGACCACCCTGCACATGAGCAACTACATGGCGACCGGTGAGGTGCCCGAGCGTACGGGATCGGCCTCGCCCGCGGCGGCGCCTTACGAAGCGTTCGAGACTGCTGAGGGATGGATTATGATTGCGGCCGGGAACGATCGGTTGTTCGGCCGGTTGTGCGAGCTGCTGGGCATCCCCGAGATTCCCCAGGACGATCGCTTCAGGAGCAACGCCGCGCGTGTGCCGCGACGCGCCGAGTTGCACGCGATTATCGAGGAGCGTACGCGGCGGCGCCCAACCGAACACTGGGTCGCGGCGCTGCGCGAGGTCGGCGTGCCGTGTAGCCCGATCAACCGTCTCGACCAGGTGCACGACGATCCGCAGGTCGCCGCGACCGGGATGATCAAGCGAATCGATGGATTCCGCGTACCCAATTTCGAGATCGTCGACGTGGCAGTCAACCTCAACGGCGAGAAAGCGGTGTTGCGTTCGATGGCGCCGCGGCTGGGCGAGCATACCGACGAGGTGCTGGGCGCCGCCGGTTACGCCGAGCCCGAAATCGCCGCGCTGCGCGCCGCCAAAACGATCGGCTAAGCCGCAATCCTTGCGCTAGCGCGAGGCGCTGGCGCCGAGGTCGCCGGCGGCCAGAGCGGCGCTGGCCGCGATGGTCAGCACGAACGCGCCGGCACGCATCGCCGCGGCGAACGGATCGCTCGGAAGCCATTCGCCGAAGACGGCGATTCCGCCCGCGATCGGAATCACGTTGGAAATCGCGGAGGAGAGCGGCATCGCGATGATCCCGCGCCCCATCGCAAACGAGTTTTGCAGCATCACCAGTCCTGCCACGTTGGTCACGATCATCAGATAAGTGTACGGACTCGCAAGCAATCCCGCCGTGAGCGCGGCGAGGTCCGGAGCACCGGCCAGACGGTCGGCGAGCGGCTTGGTGTAGAGGCCGGCAAATCCCAATGCGATCCCTGACGCGATCGCGGTGGCTGCGCCGCTGCGCCGCAGCCCTCGCGCGAGCAACAGCGCCAGCGTGATCGCTACCGCCGCCACGGAGGTGATCGCGAGGGCGCCGAAGTCGACCGGGCCTTGCACGGCACCCGCCTCGAGCGAACCGGCGAGCATCAACGCCGCCACCAGGAAAACGCCAATCCCGATCCACTCCCATAGCCGTGCGCGCTCGCCAAGGAAGACCACCGCGAGCACCACGAACAGCGCGATGCCGCCCTGCATCGCCACCGCCATCATGGATACCGGCGCGTCTGCGAGCGCAACCATATACAACGCATAGCCGGCGGTCTGCACCACGAGTCCGCCGATCCATACCGGGTCGCGAAGCCACGCGATCACCGCGCCGAGCGTGCCGCGCCCGCGCGCAATCGGAAGGTCGCTCGCGCGGACTTTCATCATCATCAGCCCAACCGCGAGCAGCAGGCTGGCCGCGAACCCGAGCGCCAGACTCTGCGCGAGCACTCCACGTGCATTACCCATCGGCAACTTCGCGCATCACGCCGTCGCGTGAGATGGTGAAGCGCCGTCCGCCCCATGCGACCTTATTGCCAACCAGGCTCACGGCCCAGATTGCAGCCATCACCAGGTCCTTCAGCGGTACCAGCCATACGTCGCGCAGCAGCTCCGGGAGCTTAAGCGTGCGGGTGAGGATCAGCGCTGAAGTCGCCAGACGCGCTGCGATAACGCTCGCGCAAATGGCCATCGCGGCGGGGCGGTGGGTCACAGCCAGCATCACGACCGCCCACAAGGGTCCGTTGATAAAAATGGTGAGCAGGCTCAGCGGTCGCATGGTGCGGTAGGTGCGGGCCCAGCGCAGCTTGCGCTGCCAGAACTCGCCGAAGTTGCGCTCCTCGCAGGCTGAGGTGACGAGCGAGCGCGAGAGCCTGGCCTCCCATCCGCTTTCGACCACGGCGCGGCCCAGCTCGAAGTCATCGGCGAGCTTGTCGCCGAGCGGGCGCATGCCGCCGGCGGCTTCCAGAGCCTCGCGGCGCACCGCGATGGTTGCGCCGAAGGCATAGCGCAGCGGCTCCACCATGACCGCCAGCATCACCATCGGCGCGAAGTCGGTGTTGATGAAGAGCGCGGCCAGGTGCGAGGCGAACGAGGCGGTTGGCCGCGCGCGATAGGCGCAGGTCACAAGCCCCACGCGCTCATCGGCGAAGAGTTCGCCGATGAGGCGTTCCAGATGGCCGCACTCGACCGAGATATCGGCGTCGCTGAGCACGAAGGCGTCGGCGCGCTCGGCTCGCTCGGCCATGCGAATGACCTTGGCGATCTTGCGGTTGGCGACGCCGGCCTCGTCGCCGACGATAAGCGTGATGCTGGCGTAAGGGTACTGCGAGCGCAGCGCGACCGGCGCCTCGGCGGCGCGATCCTCATAGCTCGGGACGGCGAAGAAGAAGTCGGCGCGCGGATAGCCGCTTTCGAGGTAGCTTGCGAGGTTGGCGAGCAGGCTGGGACTCAGCCCGGAGAGCGGCTTCAGCACGGCGATTCGCGGCGGTGGCTTGGGAAGCGGCGGCGCCGGATCGGACATGTGCGCGGCAAAGCGCATCGCGAACACCAGCGAGGCCGCGTAGTAAACCAGCGAACACACAACGCCGAGCGTCGCGATCGAGAGCAGCAGGGTACTCACGAGACGATCGTAGTGATGGGTGGACGCGGCGGCGAGGCGAACGCGGCCGAACGCGGCGCGTCCGTCTCGCCCGGCGTGCCACGGCGCGGGCGGACGGACGGGACGATCGTTGCCGCGCGCACGTCCGGCGCGACTACGCCGAAATCTGCTGGGCCGCGGCGGTCTGCGCGCGCCGCTGGCGCATCGTGGAGAGGAACTGTCCGCCCTCTTTGAGCAGCCGCTTGCATTCCTCGCGTGAAGTCATCATCTTGCGCACCGCCTTGAAGATGTAGCGCGGCCGGAAGTAGAAGTTGCGGTAGAAGCGCTCGACTGCGCCGTAGATCTCGTCGTTGTCCAGTCCCGGATATTTGATCGTGCACTTCTGATAGCCAGACTCGTCGAGCAGCGGATCGACCGCCAGGTAGCCGTTTTTGACCACGTAGTCGTAAAGTTCCGTGCCCGGGTAAGGCGAGGCCAGCGAAACCTGGATGGTTTCGCAATCCATCTCGCGCGCGAAGCGCATCGTTTCCTGGATGGTCTCGCGGGTCTCGCCGGGCAGGCCGAGGATGAAGGTGCCATGGATCAGGATGCCGATTTCGTGGCAGTCGCGGGTGAAGCGCCGCGCGCGGTCGAGCCTGACGCCCTTCTTGATGTTCTTGAGGATCTGGTCGTTGCCGCTCTCATAGCCGGCCACGAACAATCGCAGCCCTCCGTCCTTGAGCACCTTGAGGGTTTCGTAATCGACGTTGGCCCGCGAGTTGGTCGACCAGGTGATGCCGAGCGGCTTGATTAGCTGCGCAATCTTGCGCGCGCGCCCCGGATCGGCGGTAAACGTGTCGTCGTCGAAGAACAGTTCCTTCATCTTGGGGAACTTGCTCTTCATTGCGACCACTTCCTCGTAGACGTTCTCGGGACTGCGCACGCGGTAGCGATGGCCTTGCGTGACCTGCGGCCATAGACAAAAAGTGCAGCGCGCCGGGCATCCGCGCCCCGTGTAGATCGAGACGTACGGATATTGGCAATAGGGACTGTTGTATTTCAGGTAGTCGAGATTGTTTTCGTAGACTTCGGTGACGAACGGCAGCTTGTCCAGCTCCTCGTTGGTGAGCTGGGCGCGGTCGGGGTTGTGATGAATCGCCCCGTTTTTGCGATAGGTTATTCCGCCGACCTTGCTCCAATCCCAGCCCTGCGCCACCTCGACCATCGAGTGGTCGAATTCGCGCCGCCCGGCAATGTCGATTGCGGACGAGACCTTGAGCGTCTCCTCGGGCTGGGCGGTGGGATGGCCGCCGACGAAGGCGATGATGCAATCGGGATTGGCGGCCTTAATGGCCTCGGCCGTGCGCGCGTCCATCCGCAACGACGGAGTCGAGGTGTGCAGCACCACGAAGTCGTAATTCTTGGCTTCGTCGACCGTGCGCTTGAGGTCGTAACCATGGGGCGGAGCGTCGAGCAGGCGCGCTCCCGGGATCATTCCCGCAGGATAAGCGAGCCAGGTTGGATACCAGAACGACCAGACCTCCCGCGTGGCCTGGTAGCGTGACCCCGCACCACCGTCAAAGTCCTCATAAGAAGGAGGATTCAGGAAAAGCGTCTTCATCACATCCATATTCTGGTCGTCTCCCGAGACTGTCCGATTGGTTAGTGCGACTATACAAACCGCGGCGAGCGCAGGCAAGAACGTCCAGGCGCGAATTGTTGGCGAAAAGAGTTTGTCCGCTGGTCGCGGCCACGCAAGGGGTGTGGCGCCTGGGTCCAATAGTCTAAGCTCGTAGGCCGCCCATGAGTTTTGAACGACGCCACGATCCCTTGCTGCCGCGCCCGCTGTTCCTGCGGCGCATGGCCCGATGGAGCATGTGCGCGGGCCTGGTGCTCGTGGGATCGCTTACCCTCGGTGTTTGCGGCTACCACTTCATCGAAGGACTGCCCTGGATTGACGCGTTGCTCAATGCCTCGATGATCCTGGGTGGGATGGGCCCGGTCGATCCGCTGAAGAGCATGGCCGGCAAGCTATTCGCCTCGTTCTATGCGCTATACAGCGGCCTCGCGGTCATCAGCATCGCCGGCCTGCTGATCGCTCCGCTGGCCCATCGCTTGCTGCACAAGTTCCACATTGAAGGACGTGCGGCGGAGGCGGGTCCCAAGCGGCAAAAGCGTCGAACCCGTTCATGATGCGAGATGGGGGCGAGGCGCTGGAAAGAAGGCGCGCGCTTCTGAAGCCAACGCAGGTCAACGTCGGAAAACGGTGGCTAGGTTTTTAGCCGGATGGTTCGGGCTCTTCGGTTGCCGCGCGCAGCGGCGGAGTCTCGGTGAGCACGAAGGCCACCACCCCTGTCAGATTGCCGAGCAGGGTCGCCGCGAACCATAACAACCCCAGCGCGATCGCGTCCGCCTTCGCCATCCCGGCCATGCCGAACAGCATCAGGTAAGCCGTCTCGCGCACGCCCAATCCGTTGAGCGTCACCGGCAGGCTCGCAAACACGTTCGCAATCGGCACGCACAGCACGAACAGCGTCAGCGGCGCCGAAAGGCCAAGCCCGCGCGCCAGGATCCATTGGCATATCGCGAGCGACAGTTGCAGCGCGATCGAGAGGCCGATGGCCGGTGTCAGCGCGAGCGGCCGTTCAAGGTACGGCGCGATAGTCGCCGCGATGCCTGCGATCCGCGCGGGCATCCGCGCGGCGAGCCTGCCGACGATCGGCAGCGCGGCGAAGCCAGCCAGGGAAATCGCACCGACCGCGATCGTCGGCAGCGTCACCGAGCGCGGCAACTTGACGCTCAGAACCGCGGCCGCGGTGGCGGCCAACCAGAATAGTCCGACCAGCCCCAAGATACGGTCGGCAGCGACCGAGGCGATCGCGTCGGCCAGCCGCTGATAGCGCCGGCCGAGATAGAGCGCGCGCAAAGCATCGCCACCGACGAGCCCCGGCACAAAGACGTTGGTGAACATCCCGATGAAGGCGTAGCTGAGGTAGTCGATGAACCGCGCGGGGATTGTGAGGATCGCGCCCAGCAGGCTCCATCGCCACGCCGACATAACCTGCCCGGCCACATACAGGCCCACCGCCGCCAGGAAAAAAGCGATCCGTTCGCGGGCGAGTTGATGGAGCACCGGGCGCACGTCGTAATGCCATAGCAGCAGCGTTACGATCGCGAGTCCCGCGCCCGCGCGCAGCGCAAAGCCGAGCATGGGATGCCCCTTGCGGACGGGCGTCGATACCGGCGGTTGCGCGGGCGATGCGCCGATTACCGGTTCAGCTTGCGTAGCGCGGCTCACGGGCTTTGAGAATCGCGCGCTTGCGCCATTCCGATCCGATCACGGTGAATTCCCCCAGCCGCTCGCGCAGCTTGTTGAGCTCGCGTTCGTCGATCACCAGGACCACCGGCCCCGGCATGTTCCATAGCCGCAGCACATCGTCCTCCGAGCGGAAGAAGTAGCGGCTCGCGTCGGCCGCGTGGGTCTGGCCGAAAGCGAGTTCGGTCGGCGCGCCGACCAGGATCACGCGTCGGCGCGTGTAAAACGGCAGCGCCTGGACGTAACGCGGATAGCAGATGAGTGTCGCGTCCGGTGCGCGCGCCTGCACCGCACGCGCGAGCGCCGCGTATGAACGCAGTGGCTCCGCTTCGAGACGAACATAGCTCCCGGCGCCCAGTGCAATTGCCGTCACCAGCACAATCGCCGCGAGCCCCGCATCGAGCCGCCAGTGGCGAAAGATTTCCGCCACCAGAGCGCCGCCGCCGGCGCCAATGAGCCCGAGAGCGTAGAGCGCGGGCCGCGCGGCGACGACGTAGGGACTGCTGAACAATGGCGCCGTCATCGCCGCCACCAGCATCGCAACGCCCATCAGGCTCAGGATAACGCCCACAACGGCGAAGCGGGCCCGCACGCCGGGGGGCTCGGCGTCGGGCGATGCGCCGGCTGGAAAGGCGCGCGAGAAAATTCCGTCGGCCAGCAGCACCGCGATCGGCGCAACAGCGGGCAGGATGTACGGGATGAGCTTGGCGCTGGCGGCGGAAAACATCGCGATCACGACCGCGGCGGCGACGATACAGAAGCGCCCCGCCGGCGTGCGCGGGAGCGAGCGCCACGCGATGAACGGCGCCATCAGGGTCCACGGCATCATCCCGGCCGCCAGCACCGGCAAATAGTAGTAGAAGGGCTCGCCGTGGCTGTAGCTGGACTCGAAGAAACGGCGCAGATGCTCGCCGATGAAATAGAAATCGACGAAACCGGGCTCGCGGATCGCGATCGCGATGAACCATGGCGCGGCGATCAGCAGCACCATCGCGCCGCCGGCGAGCGCATGGAAGCGGCCGATCGCGCCGCGTAACTCGCCCTGCCACCAGAGAAAGATCGCGAGCGCCAGGATCGGAATCGCCGCGGCCACCGGCCCCTTGGCGAGCACGCCGATCGCGATCGCCGCGTAGCCGAGCCAGCACCAGCGTCCGCCCTCGCTCCAGTGCAGATAAAGCGCGAACAGCGCCACCGTGACCGCCGCCGCGAGCAGCATGTCGGTGGTCAGCACCTGCGCCATCACCGCGTACAGTGTCGAGGTGGTGAGAATCGCACCGGCCAGCAGCGCCCGCCCGCGGCCCATCGTGCGCCGCACGAAGAGCCAGGTCATCAACACGCCGGTGAGCGCGGAGAGCGCGGGCGTCAGGCGCGCGGCGAATTCGTTAACCCCGAAGAGCGCCATCCACATCGCGCCAAGCCAGTAGAGCAGCGGCGGCTTCTCGACGTAAGCGACGTAGTTGAGATGCGGTACGATGAAGTTGCGGGTGGCGAGCATCTCGCGCGCGATCTCGGCGTAGCGCGCCTCGTCGGGCTCCCACAGGCCATAGCTGCCGAGATGGAAGAAGAAGACTGCGGACGCGAGCCCCAGGAGCGCGAGCGCGTCGAACGTGGGCGAGCGCCAGGGCACGGCTGGCGCCCGGGTCACGGACGCGGTGGCGGATGCGAAGTGCGGCTCGATATGCGCGGGCTCGGACACGACGCCCAAGTGTATCGTGCGGGCCGGCTCCGCGCAGCTATCCGGTAGCGCGGCGTAACGCTCCCGCTACAGGCCCGCGGCGCCGCCGCCCTTGCGCGGGTCGAAAGCGCCATTCAGATCGCCCGGCGCGATCGTGATCGCGCCTACCGCACCCAGCGACGGCACTTCCTTGAGCCGGTAGCCCATCTGCGCCAATGCGCTACGCGTTGCCGCCGGCATCGCGGATTCGACGAACACCACGTCGGGCGCGGCCTGCTCATGCACCCGCGGTTCGTCGACCGCCGCCTCCGGGCCGAGATGGAAGTCGAGCACGTTGAGCGTGACCTGCAACACGCCGCTGATGATGGTGGGGCCGCCCGAGGCGCCGGCCGTTAGCACCGGATGGCCGTGTTGCGTCACGATTGTCGGCGACATGCTCGAAAGCGGGCGCTTGCCGGGCGCGATTTCGTTAGCCACCGCGCCCTCGAGCTTGAACGCGTTGGGCACGCCGGGCCCGGCGGCAAAGTCGTCCATCTCGTCGTTGAGCACCAGGCCGAGACTCGCGACCATCATCTTGGCGCCGAAGATCGTATTGATGGTGGTGGTGACGGCGACCACGTTGCCGTCCTTGTCGACCACCAGCGAGTTGGAGGTGCCATGGTCGGAGGCCGGCGCGAGATGCGCGGGCGTATGGCGATGCAGCGCGCGCTGGAGCGCATCATCAATATGGCGCTGCGAGAGCAGCACGTCGATCGGCACGTGGACGAAGTCCGGGTCACCATATTGCGCGCGGTCGATGAAGCCCTCACGCATCACTTCGATAAGCCGCGCCAGGTAGGGCGGCGAGTCGACACCCAATCCGGAAACCGGCGCGCCGGCAAGCATCCCCAGGATTTCCAGCACCACGCCGCCCGAAGACGGCGGTGGCATCGTCCAGACTTCGTAGCCGCGGTAGGCGCGATGAAGCGGGGTGCGCCACAGCGGCCGGTATTGTGCGAGGTCTTCAGCGCTGACCAGTCCACCGTGCGTCTTCATCCACGCGGCGAGGGTGCTGGCGATCTCGCCGTGGTAAAAGCGCGTGGCCGGATCGTCGCCGAGCGAGCGCAGCGTCGCGCCCAGCGCCTTCTCGTGCAGGATGTCGCCGGGCTTGGGCGGCACGCCCGCGGGCGTGAGATAGGTCGCCTTCAGCCCCGGATCGGCGGCCACCTGCGCCGTGGTCCGCGCGATGTCCTCGACCAGGTGCGGGGTCGCGGGAAAGCCCTGCTCGGCGAGCCGGATGGCGGGCGCCGCGACCACGGAAAATTTCATCGTCCCGAAGCGCCGGAGCGCGGCGTCGAGACCCGCAACTTCGCCCGGCACCGCGACCGCCAACGGTCCCGAGCGCGCCAGTTCCTCGTCGGGCTTGCCGTTGCGCACGTACATCGTGGCCCTGGCGGCCATCGGCGCGCGCTCGCGATAATCGAGCGCGTAGAAGCTGTGCGTGCGGGCCAGATAGATGAGCATGAAGCCGCCGCCGCCGATCCCGCTCGAGGCCGGGTTGGTCACCCCCGTGGCGAGAGCGGTCGCGGCGGCGGCATCGACTGCGTTGCCGCCGTGGCTTAGGATTTCGACTCCGGCGTTTGCGGCGAGGGCGTTTTCCGCCACTACCATCGCGCGATGCGCTTCGGTGGCGCCGGCGGAGAAGGATGTGGCGCCGAGTGCGAAAATCGCGAGGGCCGCGCATCCGATGAACGTGCGCGAGCGGCGCGTTGCCATCGCCGCCGCGGCGAACAGGGCTTTCACGAAAAACATCCCGCTTTTCTAACAGCGTCGGTCGTCCAAGAAAAGCTGCGGCGCGGTGTCGCCGCGGTGCTAAGGGCGGCTCCGAACGGATTCCGAGCGGTTAGATTTTGCGCGCGCGAAGTGCTTTGATCGCTAGCACCGACCAAGAGGAAAAGCCAATGGGATTCGACGAAATCATCTACGAAAAAGCCAACCGCGTCGCCGTGGTGACGCTCAACCGCCCCGCGCGGCTCAACGCCTGGACCGGCAAGATGGAATCCGAACTGCGCGAGGCGCTGTTGGATTCCGAGCACGACGACGAAGTCGGCGCGATCGTGATTACCGGCGCGGGCAAGGCGTATTGCGCCGGCGCCGACATGGGCGCGCTCAACCGTGTCGCCGACGGCACGACCTCAGCGGTGCAGGCGGTTTCGGGCGAAGTCGCCGGCACCAGCGAGACGCGCGCCGATTTCCGCCAGCGGTTTTCGTGGATCGCCGGCCTGCGCAAGCCGGTGATCGGCGCGATCAACGGGGCGTGCGTCGGGATGGGCTTCACCACCGCGCTCTACCACGACATCCGGATCGCCTCGGAGCGCGCGCGGATGGGGCTGATCTTCGTGCGTCGCGGCCTTGCGATCGAGCACGGCGCGAGCTGGCTGCTGCCGCGGATAGTGGGGCTGTCCAATGCGCTCGAACTTGCGCTAAGCGGGCGGCTGCTCGACGCGGAGGAGGCGCTGCGAATGGGCCTGGTAAGCCGGGTCGTCGCGCATGAACAATTGATGCCTACGGCGTTGGCGATGGCGGGCGAAATCGCGGCCAACTGCTCGCCGCTGGGAGTCGCGCACGCCAAACGGCTCATCTACCACCATCTGTCGACCGACCTGGGCACCGCGCTGACCGAAGAGAACGAGTCAATCGCGGTGATGACGCATTCGGAAGATTTCAAAGAGGGAATCCGCGCCTTTCAGGAGAAACGAGCGCCGCGATTCGTCGGGCGCTAAAACGCGGCGCGCGGGCGAAGGCGCGCGCATGAATCGTTGGTTTGTCGTTTACTTGTCGAGCGGATGCTTGAAGCGGCGGTCGGGATGGCGCACGGTCAGCACCGCGCATCCCGCCTTCTGCACCACGCGCTCCGCCACGCTGCCCAGCAGTACGTGTGCGAGCCCGGTGCGGCCGTGCGTTCCGAGCACGATCAGGTCGACGCCCTCGGTCTGCGCGGCGTGGATGATCTCGACGAACGGGGCGCCGACACGCAGCAGGCTGCGCGCCTTGATTTGCGCGTCGCGCAACTGGGTGACGATTTTGTCGATCTCGCGCTGTGCCGCCAGCCGCTGCTCCTCGGCGATCTGGTTCATCGCGCTTACGTCGAAGGCGGGGCCCAGCTCGCTCACCATCACGGGCGCCAGCGGCTGGTCGACGTGCAGCACGATTATTTCGGAGCCGAACTTGCGTGCCAACTCCTCGGCGAAGAGCCGCGCATTGATCGAGTCGTCGGAGAAATCGGTGGCGAGCAGAATCTTGTTCAGTTCGGGCATGGCTGACAGACCATACGCTTGTGGCGGCGCGTCGGGCAAGTGTTTGATGGGGTGGATTCCGAGCACCGCCGCGCACTAAAATCTGCCACAGGATAACATTCATAAATGAAGCGCCCCGACACCATTACCTTGCGTGACTTCGAACGCGCCTGCGACGAACTCTTCGATGAGTGGCTCGGGCGATGGCATGGTGGGGCCGCCGCGGGCGTCTCAGCGGGCGCCGTCGTGGTCGACCGCGGCGAGGAGTACGAGGTGCGGGTCGAGGCCGCCGTAGAGGATCCGGAAGTGATCCATGTGGAGGTCAGCGAGGCTGGCTTGATCGTCCGAATTCCGGCCGGCAGGCATCCAGCCGTCGAGCGCAAGATGACCTTTGTGCAACCGGTCGATCGCGAGCGCGCGGTGGCGCGTTGGACGGACGGCATGCTGACTATCGTGTTGCCCAAGCTGCGCGGCCGGCGCGTCAAAGTTCTGTAACCCGGATCAAAGGAAGCGATGATGGCTGAGGGGGACGACAACAAGCCCGTGCCCGCGCCCGCGCCACGGGAGCAGGCGTTACAGGTGGCGGCCCCGCCGGTTGAACTCCGCGCGGACGAGTTGCGCGGCCACTCTCCGCTCGGCCCCGACGAGTTGGTGAAGGCGGCGCGCGACGGCGCGCACGAGCTGCTCGGACAGCAGCGCGCGCTCGACGCGGTGCGGATGGCAATCGGTATCGGCGCGCCCGGGTATAACGTGTTCGTCAGCCGGGTGCGCTCGCGGCGCGAACGCGAATCGATAGTCCGCATCCTTCAGCAGCGCGCGGCCGCGATGCCGACGCCGGGCGACTGGGTTTACGTCAACAACTTCAAGAGTCCCGAGTCGCCGACCGCGATTTACCTGCGCGGCGGACAGGGCGCCGAACTCCGCGACGGCATGCGCGATCTGGTGAGTTTCCTCATCGAGCAATTGCCCAAGGCCTTTCGCCGCGAAGACTTCGACCAGGAGCGCAAGGCGTTGCGCGAAAAGTATAATCGCCGCGCACAGGAACTGTTCACCCAGCTTGAGACCGCCGCGCGCCAGCGCGGCTTCGCCATCCAGGCTACGCCGACCGGCCAGGTCCTGTTCATCCCGCTCATCGACGGCAAGGCGCCCGAGTCGCCCGAGGATCTCAATCGCAAGATGAAGGAGCTTTCCGAGCAGGAGCGCGAACGGCTGGGCAAGGAACAGGCCGAACTCGCCGACCTGTTCGCGACCATGTCGGGGCATCAGCAGGAGCTGATGCGCGAGTTGATCGCGGAAATCCGCCAGATCGAACGTACCTTCGCCGCGCGCCTCATCGCACCCGCCATCGCCGCGCTTAAGTCGCGCTTCGAGAGCGCGGCCGTCTCGGCCTATCTCGATGAGGTCGCCGAGCACATGCTCGATCGTCTCGAGCGCTTCCGCGAGGCCGCGGAGGCTGCTCCCGAAGGCTCCCCGCCACGTCCCTCCGCGGCGCAGCGCCCCGACAGCGCCGACGAGGGCCGGTTCTTCGAGTACCAGGTCAACGTGGTGGTCGATAACGCCGGGCGCAGCGGCGCGCCGGTGATCGCCGAGGACGCGCCGACCTACCGCAACCTGTTCGGCACCATCGAACGCTGGGTCGATCCGACCGGGCGCAGCGCGACCAACTTCACCCGCATCATCGGCGGCTCGCTGGTCAAGGCTCACGGCGGGTTTTTGCTTTTCGATCTCGACGACGCGATTGTTGAACCGGGCGTGTGGAAAACGCTCAAGCGCACACTCAAGACCGGCCGCATGACGCTGGAGACGCTCGAGCCGTTTCCGTTCTTCATGGTGAGTGGGCTCAAGCCCGAGCCGATCGAAGTGGCGACCAAGGTGATCGTCACCGGCAGCCCCTATCTTTACAACGTGCTGTACTTTTACGACTCCGAGTTTGCCGAGCTGTTCAAGGTCAAGGCCGAGCTGCGTCCCGTGGTCGAGGCCGACGTGGAGGCAGCGCGCCACTATGCCTCGCGCGTGTCGGCGCTGGCGAAAACTGAAGGGCTGCCCGACTTCGATGGCAGCGCGCTCGCGCGCATCGTGGAGTTCGGGATGCGCCAGGCGGGCGATCGCAAACAGTTGTCCAGCGTGATGGAGCCGATCGACGACCTCGCGCGCGAAGCGGCGTATTACGCGCGCGAGACGAACGACAAACAGGTCGGCGCGCGCCACGTCGATCGCGCACTCAACGAACGCATCCTACGGCTCAACTTCATCGAGGAAGAAATCCGCCGCCTGATTGCCGAGGGCACGCTCGTCGTCCATCTCCAGGGCCGCCAGGTCGGTCAGGTCAACGGGCTCGCGGTGCTCGACGCCGGCGGCTACAGCTTCGGTCGCCCCTCGCGCATCACCGCCACGGTCGCGCTCGGCCAGGCCGGCGTGATCAATATCGAGCGCGAGGCGCGGCTGTCGGGATCGACCCACGACAAGGGCATCATGATCCTCAGTGGTTTTTTCCGCCAGCGCTTCGGCCAGGAGTTGCCGGCCGCGATGACCGCGAGCATCGCGTTCGAGCAATCCTACTCCGGGATCGACGGCGACAGCGCCAGCTCGACTGAACTCTACGTGCTGCTCTCGGCGTTGAGCGGCGTGCCGCTGCGTCAGGACCTGGCCGTGACCGGCTCGGTCGATCAATACGGCGCGGTGCAGGCGATCGGCGGCGCCAATGAGAAAATCGAAGGCTTTTATCGGGTGTGCAAGGCGACCGGGCTCAGTGGCACGCAGGGCGTGCTGCTGCCGCGCGCCAACGTCAACAACCTGATGCTCGATCCGGAAACGGTCGAGGCGGTCGCGAGCGGCCGCTTCCACGTTTACCCGGTCGCCACGATCGACGAGGGAATCGAGATCCTGACCGGCATGCGCGCGGGCACGCTGGAAGAGCCGGGCACGATCAACCATATCGTGAGCGCCCGCCTGCGGCGTATGTCGGACATCCTGCGCGAGCGGCGCCCGCCCGAAGAGGGTCGCGTGCTGCAGGCTGGGCCATCGCCCGCACCTGAACCGCCGCCGCCGACGCCGCCGGTCCCGCCGCGCTGAACGTGCGGCCCATGCCATGCGCGATGCGGGAATTGACGTTGCCCCACGGCCAGCATAGGAATGCTTCGGCGGGCGCGACGAACGTGATTGCGCCGCCATAGTCATACGCCCCGAGCCGAATTGCGGATTGCCTGAGATGCCGATGGACCTGCGCCTGGACGCCGACGAAGCCCCGCTGCTCGCCGACTTCTATCTGCTCACGATGGCCGCGGCGTATTTCGCCACCGGCAACAACGACGCTGCCTGCTTCAGCATGTTCACGCGCCGGATGCCGCCGCGGCGCGGCTTTCTGGTGGCGGCCGGGCTCGAGCGGCTGCTCGAGGCGCTCGAGCAGTTCCACTTCGCCCCGCGGATGCTCGAATATCTCGAATCGCTACGGCTGTTCAGTTCCGAATTTCTGAGCTTTCTCGGCGGACTGCGTTTCAGCGGTGAAGTGTGGGCGATGCCCGAGGGCACGATCTTCTTCGAGACCGAGCCGATCCTGGAAGTACGCGCACCGCTCATCGAGGCACAGCTCATCGAGACGCTGGTGCTCAACCAGGCCGGCTTCGGCTCGCTCATCGCGAGCAAGGCGGCGCGCAGCCTGGCGGTGGCCGGGGGCCGGCGGTTGATTGATTTCGGGCTGCGCCGCAGCCAGGGCGCCGACGCGGGCTTGGTCGCCGCGCGTTCCAGCTATCTCGCCGGCTTCGCCGGCACCTCCAATGTGCTGGCCGGAATGCGCTACGGGATTCCGCTGTACGGCACGATGGCGCACAGCTACGTGATGGCGCACGAGCAGGAGCGCGAGGCCTTTGACAGTTACGTCAAAATCTTCCCGCGCCTCAGCACGTTGCTGGTCGACACCTACGACACGCTACGCGGAGTTGAGAACGCGGCCACGGTGGCGCTGGAGCTGCGCGAACAAGGGGTCAAGCTTCAGGGCATCCGGCTCGACAGCGGTGACCTGCTGGAGCTGAGCAAACGCGCGCGCCGGATACTCGATCGGCGCGGACTCGCCGACGTGCCGATTTTCGCCAGCGGCAACCTCGATGAATACCGCATAGCCGAGCTGGTCAAGGCGGGCGCGCCGATCGACGCCTTCGGAGTGGGGACCGCGATGACCGTGAGCGCCGACGCGCCGGCGCTCGACGTGGCCTACAAGCTGGTCGAGTACCGCGGCGAGCCGCGCCTGAAAACCTCGAGCGAAAAGGTCACGCTGCCCGGCCGCAAGCAGGTCTTCCGCGCGCGCAATGCCGCCGGCGGATTTTACGCCGACCTGGTCGGATTGTTCGAGGAGAGCGCGGACAGCCTGGAGCGCGAATTTCGCCCGGCTCCCGCGTCGGTCCACCCGATGCTCGAGCGGGTGTTCGCCGACGGTCATCGAATCGGTGCGCGGCCCGCGCTAAGCGAGACGCGCGAGTGCTTCCTGGAATCTTTCGCCGAGCTTGAGCCTCGCTACAAGGACGTCGACCGCCCCGACACCTACCCGGTGCGCCCGAGCGTCGCGCTCAACGCGCTTCTGATCAGCGAGAAGCTGCGCGCCGGCCGCCGCCAGGGCTGAGCGCGATGGCTGTTCGCGCACGCTGATGGCCCGGACACCGGCGCTTGCGCTGCTCGCTCTGGCGCTGATACTCGGCGCCGGCCTGCGCTTTTACCGATTGGGAAGGGCCGATCTCACTGCCGACGAGGCCGCCTCCTGGGCTGGCGCGACCGCGCCCGACCTTCGTGCGGTCATCGAGCGGCAGCGGGTGCTCGATCCGGGCAAGCTCGCGCTCTATGACCTCGCGCTGCATGGATGGATCGGGCTTAACGGCGACGGCGTGGGATCGATGCGCGCGTTTTCGGCCTTGCTCGGAACGCTCGCGATCGCGCTGATTTTCGCGGTGACGCGCGAGCTGCTGCTGGACCTCGGCGGCGCGGCCGTGCTTCGCTCCGCCGAACTTGGCGCCGCGTTCGCGGCGCTGATCGCCGCCGTCAATCTAACCCTGGTGGATCAGGCGCGCACGGTGCGTATGTATCCGCTGACGCTGGTGCTCGAGCTGGCGCAAGTCGTCTGCTTCCTGCGCGCGGCGTCTACCCGTGCGCGGGGTCCAGGCCGCGTCGCGGGCCTCGTCGGCATCGCCATATTCAGCGCGCTCGCGATCGCCTCCAATTTTACCGCGGCCATGCTTATCGCCGCCGAAGCGATGTGGCTCGGATGGGCGGCGCTGGACAGGCGCGGCGGCGCTCACGCGAGCGTCGGGACCGGACTTCATCTGCTGTGGCCGACGCTCGCGCTCGGCGCGGGGATGGCGCTGTTGGGGCCGATGGCGCCGATGGCGGGCCGCACATCGATAGCGGTGGTGCACGCCGGCGTCCTCGACTGGTCCCATCTGCGGCCGCCGTGGTGGCCGCTCGAGATGCTGCGCAGCGCTTCGGGCAAAGCGCCGTTCCTGCTTCTGCTGCCGCTTGCGACGTACGCGACGTACGCGATGTATGAAGGACGGCGGACGGGCCGCGACGGCAACGGCGCGGCGCTGGGCTTCATGCTGTGGTGGATGCTTGCGCCGATGGCGATCGTGATGGCCGTGTCGTACACGTTCACTCCGTTCGAGGAGATGCGCTACGTAGTTTCGAGCGTGGCCGCGTTCTTCATCCTGGCGGGGATCGGGCTCGCGGCGATCGATGACGCGAGGCTGCGTCTGGCGCTGCTCGTGCTGGTCGTGGCGCTGTCGCTCGACCATGTACGTCGCGAATTCACCAAGCCGCAGTACGTTCAGTGGCGCGAGGCAACCGCGCTTGCGCTCGCGGCGGCCGCGCCCGGCGGGACGATCGCCGTGATGCCCGCGTACGCGGTGAACGTGGTGCGTTACTATTTGCCGCTTGAGCGGCGCACGAGCGTCGAGCCCGCCGGCGAGCAATGCGAAATGCTCCAGCGCGTGCTGCTTCTGAGCGGTCAAGAAGTTCTCACGCCCGCACGGCTCGCGGCGCTTCGCGATTGCGACCCGCTGGTGATCGGGCGGTTGCGGTTGGTCGAAGTCCGCAAACGCTGAACCAGCCGTTGCGATTTCGCCGCGCGCATCGTGCAATCCTAGGGTTTCGACGGCACGGGAGTCGCCGGCTCGATCGCGGGCCCCATGGCGTGCGGAAGTTCGAGTGGCAGGGCCGCGTGGGCCGCCCGTGCAAGCTGATCGACGTCGAATGCCAGGACCAACAGTGGCGAACCGCCGCCCGGTGGCGGCGTCGCGGAGAGCTTGCGCGGATAGGGGAAATAGACCGCGGCCGCGTAGGAGCGGTACTTGTCGATGATCGGCTTGAGCGCGGCGTATGAGCCCCGGACCCCGAGCGCGACGCGATGCGAGGGCCAGGGTGCGAGCATCAGTCCGTCGAGCATCAGGCCCGGCGTTTGCGAGCTGCGTAGCAGCGCGCCTCCGACCCAGTTGAGTGGCAGCAGGCCCGCCCGCTGTGCGGCGAGCGGGGATAAGTCCGCGAACCTGCGGCCGCCAGCGATGTAGCCGTAGGACGCGGCGAGCAACGCGTCGAACCGCACGGCCGCGGCGCGCGCCTGCAGCGCAACCGGATCCTCACTGGGCCATCGCGCCCGCAGCTCCGCGGGCAGTTGGTAAAGTGTGACGCCGCCGACGTTTTGCGCTGGGACGTCCAGCCCGCCGAGAATCATCTTCCACACCTCGCGGTCGCGCGGCGCGATCGGCCCACGATGCCGGGCTCGCGACGTGACTGACCTCGATCGCGTGGTTGCCCTCGCCGGCGAAGATCACCGCGCCGACGCTGTGGCTCTTGAGGAAAGCCTTGAACTGGCCGGCCGCGTCGGGAATCGGCGCAACCTCGTACAGTGCGTCGACGATCGGCCAGCGCGCGTACTCGGCCGGAATGGGCGGCGCGAATCCCGTGTACCCGCCCGCCATCCGGAACTGGAACGCGCTGAGCGCTTGCCACAGCATCCCGTCGCCCTCGAACCCATACGGTAGAATGACCACTGTCTCGTCCGGCTGCAGATACCGTCGATAGAGCCCGGCGGAGAAAAACTCGGGCGTCGCCAGCGCCGTGGCCCAGAAAGAAGCGTCGAGGGTGGGCAGGAGCGAAAGCGCGATCAGTGCTCCCGCGAGCCATTTAACGGTCGCGTAATCCGACGCGCCGCGCGGCCGCGCGCTCATCCACATCGCGCACAGAATCGCGATCGCGAGGTACATATAGACCGCCAGGCGCGCCGGAATCGCCTTGGCGATGAGCGGCAGCGCGGACACGATCATCCAGGGCATCGGCACGACGAAATGTCCGCCCACCTGCATCCATGATCCCATCGCGAGCACACCGATAGCCGCGGCAAACAGGATTAGCAGGCGCACCGCGGGTTCGTCCCATCGCCGCCATGCCATCGCGATCGCGGCCACCAGCGTCAGGCCGAGATAGGCATCGGTGTCGTAAATCCCGGCGCGGAAGTTCACCGAGATGGCGCGCATCGCGTCTAGGCGGCCGAGCGCGTTAGTGGGCACGGGCACGAGGAAGTTGAGCAAATCGATCGAGCCGGTGCTGGTCGACCAGATCGCGCCGTGCGGAAAACCGAAAGCGAAGAGATAGTAGAGATAAGGCGCGAGCAGGGTTATCGCGAGCGCGTAGCTGAGCGCGATCGGTGCGATGAGCGCGCGAATACGGCCGCGGTCGCCCTCGCCGGTCACCAGCAGCGCGATCGCGATTGCCATCGCGGCGCTCATCGTCATCGTTGCGAAGATCTCGATGAAGAGCAAAAGTTGCGCGCCGAGCACCAGCGCAAGCAGCACGACGAAGGTTGGCCGGCGCATCGTTCCGTCCAGCGCGCGCAGCGTGAGGTAGGCCGCCAGCGGCAGCATCGGGACCAGGGCAAGATCGATATCGCCGAGCAGTTTGCAGAGCAGGTACGGCGAAAAGCCGAAGACGAAGCCGCCGAGCAGCGCCGGCCCGAACTCGCGCACGATATGGCGGCACAGCACGAACGCGGCCCATCCAACCACCGCCGGGCAGAGCAGGCACAGAATGTTGTAAGCGGCTACCGGCCCCAGCGCGCGGGTGACCGGAAGCATCAACCACGCGGCGAGCGGGATGTTGGTCGTCCACGCGAGGTTGAATCCGCCGGGTGCCCATAAGGCGTGCGTGAAGAGCGGGTTGACGCGATCGGCCAGCGCGTGTGCCCACCAGGCCAGGAACCAGATCGACTGCGGCGGGTCGGGGCCGTTGCCGACGTAGAACGAGGACAGGCCGCCGCCCAACGCGCGGCCGAACAACAGCGTCGAGAGCCCCAGGTAGATGAGCAATGCGGCGGCGCCGCCGCGCCATCCCGACGCTTTCGCCGGCGCCGTGCCGGATTCGCTCATCGCGAGGTGCCTGCGGCCGCCGCCGAAGAAGCATCGCCTCGCGCTCGTGTCGCAGCGCGCGCCAGTCCCTGAGCGTTGAAACTCATCACGAGCCATCCCCGACGGTCGTCCTCTCCGCCGTGTGCCGGTTCGTCCAGACCGCGCGGCACAAAGCCGATCGCATCAGCGCGATACTCGCTCAGCACCGCGCGCAGCGCCGGATACCAGCCGTCCACGCCGATCTCGATACGGCCCTGCTCGTCGCTGGCGAGCCACAGGTCGTCGAACTGACGCGGATCGTTCGGATGGTGCGGCAGGTTCATCCCACCGTCGTCCCACGGCGGCTCGGCTTTTTTCGGCACGGCGATCCATCCGGCGGGCATCAGCTTCAGCTTGTAGACTTCGGCGGGAGTCAGCGCGGCCAGCGGATGGCCGTCGCGCAGGTAGCTCTCGGCCGCGAGCAGGAGCGCCGCGAAGCGCGTCCGGTCGAGCTGGGTCTCCATCGCAAGCGCGGTCGCGTTTCGCCAAGGTGAAAGCTCCGCGAGAGGCACGCGGTAGATCGTCATCCCGCCCGCCTCGATCGGCGCCGCGCCCAGCGTCGCCATCAGCGGACGCCATACTTCGGCTTCGCGATCGTCGACCAGGACGGCGGTGGCGCGATGCGTGGCAAGGAAGGCCTTGAGCTGATCGCCGGCGCCGGGAAGTTCGACCGCGCCGACGCGATAGAAGACCCGAACTATCGGCCATTGACGAAACTCAAGCGGCGGGTTGCCGGCATAGCCTCCCGCCCTCCTGAAATACCAGCCGCTTTGGAGTTGCCACAGCATGCTGTTGCCGTTGATGCCGTATGGCAGCACCGCGACTGTCTCGCCGGGCGAAAGATATTTCGCATAGAGGGCTTCACGGAAGAAGAGCGGTACGTCGATCGGGGACGTCCAAAAGCTCGTTGACAGATTCGGCAGCATCGATGCCACCACGGCAAGCGCTGCCGCCACGCGGACCCATCGCGGTGTGACGCCGTTGCCGAGCCACAGCGCGGTGATGATGGCCAGCGCCAGAAAGGCGTACAGCATCAGGCGCGCCGGCAGCGCTTTGCCGATAAGCGGCAGCGAACCAATCGCCAGTCCCGGAAGCGGAATAATCGGACGGCCGTCGACGACCAGGAACGGCCCGAGCGAGAGCACGACGATCACGATCAGCACGAGCACGAGCGAGCGGGCCCGTCCTTCGCTCCAATGACGGCGCGCGAAGGCCGCAACGATCAGCATCAGCGGAATACCGATATAACCGCCGGCCTCGAAGATATAGCCGAGAAAGTGCGCCGCGATCGATCGCAGGGGAGCCACGCGGCCAAGCTCCATCGCGGAGGTCGGAATCAACAGGTTGAGCAGGTCGGTCGAGTAGAGCAGTGGCGGATGCTGCGCGCCCGGATCGTAGCCCAACGCAAACATGTAGTAGAGGAACGGGCTCACCGCTACGAGTGCGATCGCATAGCTGAGCGCGACGGTCGGCAGAAGATTCACCGCCCGCGTTTTCTCGGCGCTGGAACCGGCCACCAGCACTACGATGAGTCCGATGCCCGCGACCAGCGTCATCGTCGCGAACAACTCGATGAACATCAGAAACTGTGCGGCCAGTAGGAGCGCCAGTCCCGCGACCAGCGCCCGCCACGCGATATCCGCGCGCAAGCCACGAATCAGCAGCAGCGTGAATAGCGGGATCGGAAATACCAGCAGCAGGTCGAGGTGGGCGAGGGTCTGACCCAGCATGTACGCGGAAAAGCCGAAGACGTAGCCGCCGGCCAGCGACGCGCAATACGCGCCGGTCAGATAACGACACAGCACGAACGCGGTCCAGGCGGCCAGCGCGAGCGCGAGCGGGCACAGCAGGTTGTAGGCTGCAACCGGACCCGCGACCGCGCTCGGCAGGGCCGCGATCAGACTTGCCAGCGGCATCGAGGTGGCCCAGGCGAGGTTGAGACCGCGCGGAGCCCAAATCGCATCGGTGAAGAGCGGATTGACGCGATGCGCCAACGCATGCGGCCACCATGCCATCAGCCACATCAATTGAGGCGGATCGACGCCCTTGCCGATATAGGCGGTCGACCAGTGTCCGTCCAGGCCGCGGGCGAAAAACAGCGCGGCCATCACGAAATAGAGGGCGAGCGCGCAGAGGCCTCGAAGGTCGAACGCCGAGCGCCCTCGCCGAACCATTTCTGTCATCGGTGCCACCATGAGCGCGCGCGTGACGGGTTAGCGCGGCGCGCTCGACGGGGTCCTCACGCCGTCCGCGGCATCCGGCGCGGCGCCGGGACTCGCGAGGGCGTGCGCCTGGCGGGTGGCGAGCGCCTCAAACGACGCGCGCATCACGCGGCCTTTTCGAGCAGCCAGTTGAAATACAGCGGCACGCCGGGAATCAGACGTAGCTGCGCATGCCGAGTGACCCGCAAACCAGCGCGCTCGAACGCGCTGGCCACGGTCCGCGGCGTGGTGACGTGATGGTCGTTGATGCTTTTGAATCCGATCGCGCGAAAGCCCAACTCCATCATCATGTTCACCGCCGGCATGCCGAGAAGAAAGCGGCCGCCCGGCTTGAGTACGCGTGCGACCTCGCGCAGCCCCCGCTCGTACCGATGCAGATGCTCGAAGACCGAAAAGCTGAGCGCGAGGTCGAACTCCGCGGTTGCATAGGGCAGTTCATAGATACTGCCCTGGATGAGCCTGGCGGTGCGCCCATGGCTGCCGAGCCACGCCTGGACCGGGACCGGGTCCGTGTCGAGGTCGATGCCGTGCAGCTGGTCCACGTTGGCAGCAATCGCGAGCAACACCGCGCCCGCGCCGTAACCGACCTCGAGGGCCTTGGCGTAGCGGCGATCGCCGATCATCCGCAGTCCGAGATTGATCCGCTCGCGAAAGAATCGCCCGATGAGCGGACGCTTGTAGTACGCGATCGGGTCAGTTGGGCCATTGGGAACCAGACCTTCCAACAGGCTCGGAGTCAGTTGCAAATCAGCTTGAGGCCTGTCGTGTATCACGAAGCGGCACCTGCTTTCATCGGGTCTGCCGGGCGGCTTGCGGACGGAACGTCCGGGACGAGCGCCGCGGACGGCGCCACCCTCGGTTCGCGCGGACCTTGGCCGCCGGTTGCGGCTATTATGGCAGCGCGGGCCAGGCCCCCCAGATCGAACTCCATAACCATCATCGCGCCGTCGTCGGCCGCCCTCACCGCCGACGGCGTCAGGCGCGCGGGGTAGGGAAAATAGATTGCGGTCGCCTGGGCACTGTAGCGATCGATTATCGGTTTCAGCGCCGCGTAGCGGCCTTCCATTCCGACCTCGATAGTGCCGCTCTTCGATCCACTGAGGATCGTTTCAATCCGGAAAATCGGGCTACCGACGTGGTCGGGGCTGGGAAAGGGCTCGCCGCCGAACCAGTCAAGCGGCACGAGGCCGAGCATTTGGAGCGCCTGGGGCGTAAGCCCGGCTGGATTACGGCCCCGCGAAAGATAGCGCTCAGCCCCGAGCAGCAGGGCGTCGAATCGCGCTCGCGAGGCGCGTCGCTCCATCGTGAGCGCGGTCAACTGGCGATAGGGTGCGAGCGCTTGCGGCGTCAGTCGATAAAGCGTGACGCCCGCGGCCTCGACCGCCGCCACGCCCAGCGAGTCGAGCATCGCGGTGGTTGCGTCGCGCTCGGGCGCAAGCGTTGGCGATCGGAGCCAGGTAGTGGCGGTGCGACGGCCGTCGATCGAGCCGACACGGTATTGGCGGCGCGGGCCGACTATCACCGCCTCGACGCCATGATTGGCCAGGTAGGCCTTCAATTGATCGCCGGCCGCGGGCACGCCCTCGAGCTGGTAAAGCCCCGCGACAATCGGCCAGCGGCGATGCTCCTCGGGCACTGGCGGCCCAAAACTCACATAGCCCTCCGCCATCCGGAAATACATGTCAGTCGCCGCCTGCCACAGCATCCCCTCGCCCAATATTCCGTAGGGCAGCACGATCACGGTTTCGCCCGGCGCGAGGTATTGGCGATAGAGGCCGGTGCTGAAGAAGGCGGGAATCGCGGCCGGCGTCGTCCAGAAAGACGCCGAAAGGTTCGGCAGCATGAACGGCACGATCGCGAGGCCGAGCGCCCAGCGCCGCGCGTCTCTTGCGCCCTTCTCGCCCAGCCACATCGCGACCATCACGGCCAGCGTCAGGTACGCATACATCATGAAGCGCGCGGGCAGCGGCTTGTCGAGCAGTGGCAGCCAGGCGAGTGCGGAGCCCGGAAGCCCAATCACGATCCGCCCGGCGATTTCGAGCCGCGGCCCCATCGCGAGCACGCAAATCACGACGAGCAGGCGGATGAGGAATCTCCCACCCGGAGCATGCCAGCGCTCGCGCGCGAAGAGGATCACGATGGCGAGCATCGGCAGCCCAAGGTAAGCGCCGGTCTCGGCCAGCTCGGCGCGGAACTGATGCGTGATCGGGAGGAAGAACGGTATGCCGCCAAGCTGATTGACTGCGGTTGGGATCACGAAACTCGCGAGGTCGATCGCGAAATGCCAGGGCGAAAAAATTTCTCCCGGCGCAGTCGGGAAGGCGAACATATAGTAGAGGTACGGTGAGACGACAATCGCCGCGACGGCGTAAGCGGCGGCGATCGGCGCCGCGGTCGCGTACAGGCGCCGGTGCTCCCGCGGCGCCATCGCGGGCACCGCCAGCAAAAGCGCGATCGCGCCAAACAAAGTTGCGCTCGCGACGATCTCGGCGAACAGCAAAAACTGCGCGGCAACCAGCATCGCGAGCGCTGCCACGAAGCCTCGTACGCCGAAGTTATCGTCGATCCGGCGAAGCGTCACATACACGGCGAGCGGTATCGGCCACACCAGGGTCAAATCCATATTGCCGAGCATTCGACTCAACACATACGGGGAGAAGGCGAAGATCAATCCACCGAACATCGCCGGCCACCATTCGCGCACGACGTAGCGGCATAGCGCGAACGCGCTCCATCCCGCGAGCGCCGGCGACAGCAGGCAGAGCAGATTGTACGAAACGATCGGCCCGCAGCCGCGCGTCACCGGATATACCAGCCACGCCGCAAGCGGCATGTTGGCCGTCCAGGCGAGATTGACGCCCGTGGGCGCCCAGATGACGCTGGTAAGGAACGGGTTGAGGCGGTGCGAGATCGCGTGCGCCCACCAGGCCATGAACCAGATGTATAACTGCGGATCCGGTCCGCGGCCGACGTAGACGGTCGCAGAATGGGCGATCACCGCACGTCCGAAGATCAGCAGCGACAGCGCGAGGTAGAGGAGAAATGTGCCCGCGGCCTGACGGCCGAAGAGGCGGGGAACGCGCACCATGTCCGGCATTTGTTCGCCGAGAAATTCCAAGCGACTTCAGCCGATAGTAGCAACTCGCGAAAGCCGTCGCCAGGCAATGATCGCGCGTGCGAGTGGATAGCGAATCAGCGCGGCGTCATTGCGGCCGAAACATTCGCGTCAATGGCCGAGGTAGTTGTTTCGAGTGAGATTTGGGGTCGAGATCGAGCCGCGGCGGCTCTGTGAGCGCCAATGCGGCGGCGCGCGCGAGCCCTTCGCGATCAAATGACATCATAAGTGGGTAATAGTGTACTGCCGCGGCGGTCGATAGGCTTTCTTCGGGCCGCGACCGGAGAGGTAATTGGATACGCCGCGCATAGGCACCGTAGCGATCGATGAGCGGGCGCAGGGCCGCGCGGCTGCCCAATAGCCCCACCGTGATGAGGCCGTCGGGCTCCGCGCGCATATACAGTTGATAGTCAGTCGCGCGCCCCGGCCTCGGCAGCCATGCGGCGGGCAAGCGCCCCAGCTTCACCGCGCTCGCGGGCGCGAGGCTGGCGGGGTCGGCCCCTGAAGCGAGATAGCTTTGCGCGGCTATCACGAGCGCGCCGAAACGTTGCGCATCCGCCAGCGCTTCCATGCGCGTCCAATCGAGCTCGCGATAAGGCGAGAGCGCCGCGGGCGGCACGCGGTACAGCGTGATACCTCCCGTTGCGACGACCGGCGCGTCCGACGACGCCAGGGCTGCCAGTGCTGTCACGATCGGATCGATCGAAGGAAAATCGGAAGGCATGGAATTGTCGCCGCGCAGCACCGCGGTTACTTGATGGCTGGCGGCGAAAGCCTTCCACTGATCGGCCGGGTCTGGAATCGTCGCGCGCTGATTGGCGGAGCGCACGATCGGCCAACGGAGAAAAGATTCGGGGCTGAGCGGCGAATATCCGCCGGCGAGGCGAAAATACATCCCACTGAGCGCCTGCCACAGCATACAAGCGTCGGCCTCGCCCCAGGCGTATGGCAGCGTCGCGACGATTTGGCCCTGCGCAAGATAGTGCCGGTACGTCCCGGCGGTAAAAAAAACCGGCGGCGGCGCGACGCTACCGGGCTTGGCCCACACCCGGGTCGACGGGTTGGGAAAGAGCGATACGAACACCAGTGCGCCGGCGGTCGCGCGCGTCAATGCGCCGCGAGCTGGCGCCGCCAGCCAGGTCGCGGCAATCACGGCCAGCGTCAGGAACAGATAGACGGTGAAACGCAGTGGCAACGCCTGGTCGATGAACGGCGTGCAATGGAGCAGCGACCACGGCAGCTTGAAGTAGCTTTTGCCGGCCACGTGGAGCCGCGGCCCCATCGCCGCCACCGCAACAATTACCAGCATCAGGCCGAGCAGCCTGGCTTCGAGCGTGCGCCGGCGCTCAAGCGTGAACCATGCCGCGAGCGCCAGCAGTGGTAATCCAACGTAGGCGGCCTGTTCGGCGACGTTGCTGGTGAAGCCGGCGGCGGCGTGGCGAAGGAGTCCGATTGCCGATCCCAGTGCGACCGTCTCGGTGGGAACCAGGAAATTCAGCAGATCGGCGGAGTGCCAGCTCGGCGAATAGATTGAAGTCGTGCGAAAGCCGGCGAATAGATAGTACAGATAAGGACTCACGAGTATCGCCGTGCCGAGGTAAGCGAGAAAGATCGGCGCCGCCAGCTCCACGATACGCCGGCGCAGATCGCGCTCGCCCATCGCCCACGCCGCCGCCAGCGCAAGCGCGCCGAAGACGGTCATCGTGGCGACAATCTCGGTCGTAATCAAAAACTGCGCCGTCACCAGCGCGAGCAAACCCAGCGTGAAAGCCTGCCGGCCGATACGTCCCCGCAGCCGCGCCAGCGCGAGATACACGGCGAGCGGGATCAGAAACGACGCGAGCAGATTCAGATGTCCGCCGAACATCTGCGCCAGCATGTAGGAGGAAAAGCCGAAGATGTAGCCGCCTAGGAGCGAAGGCGCGAAGCGTTCGGTGAGACTGTGGCAGAGCAGGAATGCGGTCCACGCCGCGAGCGCGGGACAGGCGACGCAGAGTAGGTTGAAAGCGGTGATTGGCCCCACCGTCGCGGTCAGCGGCAGCGCGAGCAGGCTTAACAGCGGAATCGAAGTCGACCAGGTCAGGTTGAAGCCGGCCGGCGCAAAGATGAGCTTGCTGATGAACGGATTGAGATGATGCGCGATCGCGTACGGCCACCATACCAGGCACCAGATAAAGAAGGCCTGATCGATCCCGCGTCCCAGGTAGATGGTGGTGAAGTGAGGCGCGGCGGCGCGCGCGAAAATCAACGCAGAAAACCCCGCGTAGATAAGTAACGCGGTCAGGCGCGGACGCCACACGGCTGCGCGGCGCCAGATTCGTTCGCTCGCAGGCAAGGCGCCGCGATCAATTGCGAACGCCGTTCGATCGTCTTCGGCTGGGCATCTTTCCAACATCGCGCACGCAGTTTGAACAACAACGGTGGTGAACGATCGCCTTCGGTTCCGGTGCGCGATCGGTTCGGCTATAAAGAAAGCCGCCAATGAACCGCTCCGTCAAGGATGTCATTTCGAGAAACCCGCGGCGAAACAGCTTTCGTATCTTTGGCGCACGCGCCTCGGGTCGCCAGAATTGTGAAGTTATGCGCCTCTCGCCCCACTTCTCGCGCCGAAGCGTTGGCGACACCTTGCTGTGGGCCTGGCGCTCGCCGCGGTTGTTCGCGATGGTTTTGCTGGCCGTCGCGGTGATTCTCGGAGCGCATTACCGCTTTCATCGGCTCGACTGCTGGGACATGAACGGTGACGAGGGATGTACATGGGCGGCCGTCATCATGCCGAACGTATGCGACGTGGTCGGGAGATTCTGGCAAGTCGAATAGGGTGGCAAGCTTCCACTCTACGACCTGGTGCTGCGCGAATGGGTGAGGATCTCTGTTGTCAGCTTGTTTGCGATGCGCGCGATGTCAGCGGTGCTGGGCACAATCGCGATCGCGCTGTTGTTCTTTGCGGTGCGCGAGGTTTGCTGCGCGTTGGGCGGGGAGGCGTGCGCTGAACTGGGGGAGATGGCTGGCGCGTTTGCCGCGCTGATCTATGCGGTCAACGGCACGCTCGTCATCTCGGGCCGCACGGCACGGGAGTTTCCTCTGCTGATAGCGGTGGAGCTGCTGCAAATCATCTTTTTCACGCGCGCGCAGCGCCGCGGCATATTCGACGACTACCTGGGCCTCGCGATCGTTACCGCCATAATGCTCCCCATCAACTACAGCGCGAGCTTCCTGCTGTTTGCTGAAGCGCTCTGGCTCGGCTGTCTACTGGCGGCAAAATGGACGGGATCGACGCGTGCCCGCGAGCTCAAGGTTTTTCGTCCGGGGTTCGCGGTGCTCGCCGGCGAGTGGGCGACGAAGACGCGCGAATCATGGATTGCGGAAGCAAGGTCCGCACGATCCGCAGGTAAGTCTTGAGATGGAACGGCTGCAGCTTTAGCGCGCCGAAAAAGCCTGCGCGGGCCGCGCTGCGATCGCCGCGTTCGAGCGCCGCCAGCGCGTCGCGCCGTAGTTGGTTGGCCGTGGCCTTGCGCGAAGGCTTCAGGAGAGCGGCGGCAGGCCCGCTGTCCTCCGCCGCTTCTTCCTTCGCCGGGCCGTTGCGCGCGGACAGCGGGTAAAAGCGAACGAAGTGGAACTTGCTGCTCGGCGGCGGCTCGACCGGTTTGCGCATCGCGCGCATCATCGGACGCCATTTGGCCGGCGAAACTTCGTCGTCGAGCATGCTGCCGCCGGCCGGGTATTGCGCGATTGCCGAATACCCATAATTGGTTTGTATGAAACGGCTGGCGGTATGCACGGAATCCAGAAAACAATCGTCCAGGACCAGCACTCCCGAGGGTTTCAGCAGTCGATCGATGTAGAAAAGGTCGACGAACACGTGGTCGAAGCGATGATTGCCGTCGATGAACGCCAAGTCGAAGCGGCGGCCTTCGCGAAGCAATTGGGGCAGAACGTATTCGGAATAGTCCTGATGAAAATCGACCAGATGACCGACCCCCGCCTCTCTGATGACCCGCCGCCCGGCATCATGAAAGCGCTCGGTCTGAAAGGGATCCATGACGGTATGTGCGCACGAGGCTCCGCCGTTTTCCAGCAGTATCTGGAGGATGAAAAGGGTGGAGAGTCCATACGCCATGCCGATTTCAATTGTGGACTGTGGCCGTTCCGCCCGGCATACGTCTCTCAAAAAGGCACCGCGCTCCGGGGTGAGACTCATCGGAAGAATCCTCGACTCCGTACCGTCTTCGCCTTGGATGACGCCGCTGGCGTAGAGCTGCTCGATCAACTTTTCCAGCGATGCGGGGCTTGGTTTTTGGTTCATCGGTGATTGCCGCGAGCGTCAGATCGAAGCGCAAGGCATCCCCTCGCGCGGGCTTTGGCTTGCGCACGCTGGTGTCACGAACTGGCGCGCCACCGCGATCGCGCCCGCGCGACGAACTAGCGCTCGGTGGTGGCGGCGCGCGCGCGGCTTGAGGGCGCCAGCGCCTCGGCCGCTTCGAGGAGGCATCGCTCGGTGGCCGGCCAATCGATACAGGGGTCGGTTATCGAGACTCCGTACTTGAGCTGGGAGCGGTCGGCCGTCAGCGGCTGGTTGCCGGCGTTGATGAAGCTCTCGAGCATCACGCCCATGATCGCGGGGCTGCCCGCACGAACCTGCTCGCACAACGCGGCGAGCACTTCGGGCTGTTTGCGATAGTCCTTGCCGGTCTGGGCGTGCGAGCAGTCGACCATCACGCGCGGCTCCAGGCCCACCTTGCGCAGAATACGGCAGCATTCGTCGATACTGACCGCGTCATAGTTGGGCGTGCGCCCGCCGCGCAGCACCACGTGGGTGTCGGGATTGCCGCTGGTGCGCACGATTGCGGTGATGCCGTCCTGCGTGATGCCGATGAAGGAGTGCGGGCGGCGCGCCGACTCGATCGCGTTGACCGCGACCTGCAGGTTGCCCTCGGTGCTGTTCTTGAAACCCACCGGCATCGAGAGCCCGCTCGCCATCTCGCGATGGGTCTGCGACTCGGTGGTGCGGGCGCCGATCGCCGTCCACGAGACGAGATCGGCGATGTATTGCGGCGTAATCGGGTCGAGCATCTCGGTCCCGGCCGGCAGCCCGAGCGCGTTGATCTCCAGCAGCAGCC
>CAWCMA010000008.1:200000-297033 GCA_963796565.1 uncultured delta proteobacterium
ACGGGGCTCAAGCATCACACCGAAGCCGCGGGATACTTCCGGGTAACACCGGATAAATCGGTAGGGGAGCATTCCAGTTGCCTGCGAAGTGTGACCGGCAAGGACACATGGAGGCGCTGGAAGTGATTATGCAGACACGAGTAGCGATAAAGAGGGTTAGAAACCCTCTCGCCGTGAGTCCAAGGTTTCCTGGGTAAAGTTAAACTGCTCAGGGTTAGTCGGTGCCTAAGCCGAGGCTGAAAAGCGTAGGCGATGGAAAGCAGGTTAATATTCCTGCACCACCAGACGGGCGTTTGAGTGATGGGGTGACGGAGAAGGGTAGGTCAGCCGGGTGTTGGATATCCCGGTTCAAACCCGTAGGCGGAGACGGCAGGTAAATCCACCGTCTCATTACGCCGAGAGGCGATGAGGAGCGATTGCGTCAGCTCTCGCGAAGTGATTGAGCCCATACTCCCTAGAAAAACCTCTAAACGAGTCCGGCAGGTGACCGTACCGCAAACCGACTCAGGTGGACGGGTAGAGCATACCAAGGCGCTTGAGAGAACCGTGGTTAAGGAACTCAGCAAACTAACACCGTAACTTCGGAAGAAGGTGTGCCTGCTGACGTGAGGAGCCTCGCGCTCCAGAGCGTCGGTGGGTCGCAGAGAGCAGTGGGTAGCGACTGTTTAGCAAAAACACAGGACTCTGCTAAGCCGCAAGGCGAAGTATAGGGTCTGACGCCTGCCCGGTGCCGGAAGGTTAAGGGGACTCGTTAGCTCGCAAGGGCGAAGCGGGGAACCGAAGCCCCGGTAAACGGCGGCCGTAACTATAACGGTCCTAAGGTAGCGAAATTCCTTGTCGGGTAAGTTCCGACCTGCACGAATGGCGTAACGACTTCCCAACTGTCTCGACCACGGACTCAGCGAAACTGCACTCTCGGTGAAGATACCGGGTACCCGCGGCAGGACGGAAAGACCCTGTGCACCTTTACTATAGCTTTGCAGTGAACTTAGGGGTTGCTTGTGTAGGATAGGTGGGAGGCTTTGAAACCGGGGCGCTAGCTCCGGTGGAGCCAACCTTGAAATACCACCCTTGTAGCTCTTGGGTTCTAACCAACACTCTTACCGGGTGTGGGACACTGCATGGTGGGTAGTTTGACTGGGGCGGTCGCCTCCCAAAATGTAACGGAGGCGCGCGAAGGTCCTCTCAGGCTGAGTGGAAACCAGCCGTTGAGTGTAATGGCATAAGAGGGCTTAACTGCGAGAGCGACGGCTCGAGCAGGTGCGAAAGCAGGTCATAGTGATCCGGTGGTCCCGTATGGAAGGGCCATCGCTAATCGGACAAAAGGTACGCCGGGGATAACAGGCTTATCTCCCCCAATAGTTCACATAGACGGGGAGGTTTGGCACCTCGATGTCGGCTCGTCACATCCTGGGGGTGGAGTAGCTCCCAAGGGTTCGGCTGTTCGCCGATTAAAGTGGCACGCGAGCTGGGTTCAGAACGTCGTGAGACAGTTCGGTCCCTATCCGCCGTGGGCGTAGGATACTTGAGGGGTGTTGTCCTTAGTACGAGAGGACCGGGACGAACGGACCGCTGGTGTATCGGTTGTGGCGCCAGCCGCATTGCCGGGTAGCCATGTCCGGACGGGATAACCGCTGAAAGCATATAAGCGGGAAGCCCACCCCAAGATTAGGTATCCCGACCGCAAGGTCCTGAAGGCCCCTTCTAGACAAGGAGGTTAATAGGCTGGAGGTGGAAGCGTCGCAAGGCGTGGAGCTGACCAGTACTAATCGGCCGTGCGGCTTGACCGCCAATCTCAAACCCATTTAGGTGGGCTTGAGAGGCGACGATGGTTATCGCGATCGTCGCCGGGCCGTAGCCCGCATCGAAGACTGCCAGTCCGGTTGTTCGAATTACTGCTTGAATCTGCTGCTCGTAGACCCGTACTTTTCAGTTAGTCGGAAATTTCGCCCGTTAGTAGGTCTATCAAGATCGCGACGGCAAATTTTCCGGTCGCCACAGCGAGGGTGTAACACCCGTTCCCATCCCGAACACGGCAGTTAAGCCCCTCAGCGCCGATGGTACTGTGCCCTTTGGCGGCATGGGAGAGTAGGACGCGGCCGGGATCTCTCAGGCGGAGCATCGAATTCGATGCTCCGCTTTTTTTTGGCTCGCGCATCGAACGGACGTCTTTGCTTCGCCGCTCATTTTTCAGTCGCGCGAGGGGGCAGATACTCCGGGGCGACTTGTTGTTCGCGCGACAAAGTGTTACACGCGCGTTTCGCGGGACTCGTTAACGGCATCGACGAACCAGGGACCAAACGGGGGCCAAAACGGAATGCGAAACCGCGCCGCCGGGATCTTATTGGCCGCTTGTGCGGCGATGGTGTGGGCGCTTGCATCGTGCGCGCCGACCTACGACAGCATCGCCGATCAAATGCTGGCAGACACCCAGAAGCAAACCGATGACGGCCTGTTAAAGCTCGAAAATCTGAAAAGGCGCATCGACGCTCTTCAAAACAGCCCGGACTCCGACGATCAGAAAGCAGTGGTCGAGGCGAAGAAAGAGGCGAGCTACGGGGCAAATATAGATTTCTACGACGGCCTTCAGTCGTCGGTCATTGCCCTCGAGACGCGCATGACGGCCTCACCTGATCTGTCTACGCCCAAGTTAACCACCGCGCTGGATGATCTCGAAAAGAACGTCAACGACGTCCGATCAACCCATGCCAGTGAGAACATCTTGGGTGCTGATTACGTGAAAAGCAGCAGGCAGATATTGGATCAGCAGTTCAAGGCATTGACGGTTTACGAGCTAACGATCAAGAGCGGTAGCAAACCGAACTGATTGGGGGGCAAATGCATGGCCATCGATTGGGGTCAGGTCGGCACCGAAGTCGAAAGCGCAGTTTTGAAAGTCCTCGGCAATTCCTGGCAGATGGTCTCGCGGGTCGCGGGGCCACAACTCGAAGCAATGGTCAGCGTAGGGAAGAACATTGAAGCGGAACACATCGCCCACACGCTGACTGACGTCGAGTACGGCTCGCTTCGCTCGATGGAGAAGAACGCGCTTGAGGGCATATTGAGCAGCTATGAAGCGGTGGGCATCGTCACGGCCGAGCAGGCGGCAGAAGCTGCGTGGGACGTTATCTCGCAGGTGTTACTGAAAGCTGGCGTCGCCTTCGCCTGACGCAAGTCGCAGGAGTTCACTTGTCGTTTGCGCACGACGGCGATACAGATGGTGTCGATTTTGTTTTCGAACGCCCGACGCATCCGCGCGCGAGGCACAGCGATTTTCCGAGTCACAGCGATTTTCCAAGAAATCGGAGGAACATAAACAATGGCAACGTCGTCATCCACAAAGTCTCCCTCGGATTCTCCACGCGAGAAGGTTCGCGCCACGGTTCCCAAGCTCGTCGATCTTACGGAGAAAGTCGTCTTTGGCGACGTATGGGAGCGAACCGAGCTTTCCAAGCGCGACCGCAGCCTTATCACCGTGGCCGCGCTGGTCGCGCTGTATCGTCCCGAGCAGCTTCGCGTGCATATCGAACGCGCGCTCGGCAACGGCGTCACCAAGACCGAGATTTCGGAAATTATCACCCACATGGCTTTTTACTCCGGATGGCCGACGGCGATGACGGCGGCGTTCGTGGCGAAGGAAGTTTTTGAAAGGCAGCAGTAGGCGACTGGCACACATAGCGCTCGCCCTGACCACGGTTCGGAGGCGAACATGCGGGTAGGATTCATCGGACTCGGCACGATGGGCGGCAAGATGGCCGCGAGTCTGCAGCGCGCCGGCCTGAGCCTGATCATTCACGACGCGCGGCACGCGGCGGCCGCGGCTCATCTCGAGGGGGGCGCGCAATGGGCCGACACGCCGCGCGAGGTCGGTCAAGGCTCCGACGTGGTGTTCACTTCGCTTCCGGCCCCGGCTGACGTAGAGGCGGTGGCGTTGGGCGAGGACGGTCTGCTCGCGGGGATGCGCGCGGGCGCGGCCTACTTCGATCTCTCGACAAATTCGCCGAGTGTCGTGCGGCGCATCCACGCCGCGTTCGCGCAGAAAGGCGTCCACATGCTGGACGCCCCGGTCAGCGGCGGTCCGCGCGGAGCCGCGACCGGCAAGTTGGCGATTTGGGTCGGCGGCGAAGAGGCTATCTTCGAGCGCCACAAATCGCTGCTCGACGCGATTGGCGACCAGGCTCGCTACGTCGGTCCGATCGGCGCGGCTACCGTGGCGAAGCTGGTGCACAACTGCGCGGGCTACGCGATCAACCGCGTGCTCTCGGAAGTGTTCACGATGGGCGTCAAGGCCGGGGTCGAACCGCTCGCCCTGTGGGAGGCGGTGCGCCAGGGGGCGCTGGGGCGGGCGCGGACTTTCGACTCGCTGGCCGGCCATTTCCTTCCAAGGACATACGAGCCGCCGGATTTCGCCCTGCGGCTTGCGCACAAGGACGTCTCGCTCGCCACCGCGCTCGCACGCGAGCTCGACGTGCCGATGCCGATGGCGAACCTCGCGCTCGATGAACTGACCGCGGCGCTCAACCGCGGCTGGGGCGAGCGCGATTCTCGCGCGGCGATGCTGTTGCAGGAGGAGCGGTCCGGTGTCCAGATCGCGGTGGACAAAGATCGGATACGTGAGGCATTGGCGCGCGGCAAGGGCGATCGCGGGAGCCACTGACAGTCGGCGAGGCGCGGCGGCGAGGAACCTTCGCCCCGAACAGTGAATGAATGAACGAGTGCAAGAGTGAAGACGCGGAAGAATCACGATGATCGATAAGCTGCCCGCATACAAGATTTTTGCCATCCGCTACGCGACTCGCGACGCGCGGCGGGCCGACCATTTCGTCGGCGGCGATCCGCATGACGCTCCGATGCCGATGGATTACTTCACCTGGGTGGTCGTGGGGCCGGAGCGCGCGTACCTGGTCGATACCGGCTTCACCGCGGAAGTCGCGTCGCGGCGCAAGCGCGAGTTCCTGCGCTGTCCTATCGAGAGCCTCAAACTGGTCGGTGTCGAGCCCGACGCGATCACCGACGTCGTCATTACCCACCTGCACTACGATCACGTCGGCAATTTTCACAAGCTGTCCAATGCGCGCTTCCATCTCCAGGAGCGCGAAATGGCATTCGCCACCGGCCGCCAGATGCGCTACCCGTATTTCGGTCACGGTTTTGAAGTCGAGGACGTGGTCGGGATGGTGCGGCTGAACTTCAAGCGCAGGGTCGAGCTGCATGACGGCGATGCGGAGCTGGCGCCGGGACTCACGCTGCATCTGGCGGCCGGCCATACCGCGGGCCTTCAAGTCGTCCGCGTACACACGCAGCGCGGCCACGTCGTGCTCGCTTCGGATTCCAGCCACTATTACGAAAACTTCCAGAGCAACCGTCCTTTTACGGCGGTGCTGAATATCGGTGACGCGATAGATTCGTTTCGCAAGGTCGAGCGCCTGGCCTCGTCGCCGCGTCATATCATTCCCGGCCACGATCCGCTCGTGATGCGACGCTACCCCGCGCCGTCTCCGTCGCTCCAAGGCGTCGTCGTCCGTCTCGACGTCGATCCGACGGAGTGACGGTTGCCGACGGAGTGAGTGAGGCGGCGAATCCATGCCGATGGATTTTGATCTGTCGCGACGTTAGCATCTCGCGCTACGCGGACTGGAGTGTCGAGCGTTTGAAAGAGGGTCAAATCGTTTAACGGAGGCATCGATCGTGGCTTTGGACGCTACCCAGAAAGAAAAGCTCGCCGTGCTGCTCGCGCAGGAACACGTGGCCGTGCTCGTCACCCAGGGTGAGAAGTGGCCGACCGCCAACCTGCAGGCGTTTGCCGAAACGCCGGAATTCGACCTGCTGTTCATCATGGGCGGGAACGCCGACAAGTATCAGAACCTGCTCAAGCATCCCGAGGCGACGGTGCTGGTCGACAATCGCGACGTTGGCAAGGTGCCGACCTTTGAAATCGTGCGGGCCTGGATGCAGGGGATTGCGAGCGACGTCGCGCGCGGGGGCGCGGAGTGGGAATCGCTCAAGGCGATCTTCCTCAAGAAGAATCCGTTCGAGGAGCCGTTCTTCAAAAACGACGGACTGCGGATGATTCGTATCCGGCCCACGCGCGTTTCCTACGCGAGCGGCTTGCGCGACAACTTCAAGGCGGAACTCTAGCGGCCGCGCATTGGGTAGCGGTCGCGCGGCGGAGGCCGGCGAAGGCGCGCCCCTCCAGAGACTGCGCAGGTGCTTCATCGCGCCGCTTTGCCAGCATTCGGATTCGGCCGCAGCACCTTTATCATCTCCAGAATCGAAAGCGGGATCAGTCCCAGTAGTATCCCAACCGCGCACTCGGTGAAAGTAATCCGTTGGGTCTGAAAAATCGCTTCCATCATGGGAGTGGTGGAAATCACGAGTTGAAGCGCGAAGCTCACGAGTACGACCCACAGCAGGCGCAGGTTGGTGAGCAGGCCGATCCGCCACAGCGGCTTGTCCGCGCTGCGCGCGCCGAAAGCCCGGACCAGCTCCTCCACCACGAGCACGAAGAAGGCCGCGTTACGCGCCCGCGCGATTTCCATCCCGCTGTAAATCGCGTAGCCGAAGACGCATAGCGTCACGCCGGCCGACAGGCATCCCACCAGCATCACCCGGCCCATGAAGCCTCGACTGATGATTTCCGCTTTCGCAGGGCGCGGCGGACGCAGGAGCACGTCGCGGTCGATCGGATCGGTCGCCAGTGCGAGTGCGGGCAACCCGTCGGAGACGAGGTTGATCCAGAGCAACTGGATCGGGAGGAACGGCAGCGGCCAGCCGACGACGCCCGCGACCAGCATAACCATGAGCTCGCCGAAATTTCCGCCCATCAGGTAGAGCAGCGTCTTGACCACGTTGTCGTAGATCCCGCGGCCTTCCTCGACCGCCGCGACGATGGTGGCGAAATTGTCGTCGGCGATTACGATGTCGGCCGCCTCCTTGGTGACTTCGGTCCCGCTGATGCCCATGGCGATGCCGATCGCGGCCTCCTTGAGCGCAGGAGCGTCATTGACGCCGTCACCCGTCATGGCGACCACGACGCCGTGCGACTTCCAGGCGCGGACGATCTTTAGCTTGTGCTCGGCGGTCACGCGTCCATAGACGGAAACTTTGTAGACCTGCGCGCGCAGTTCCCCGTCGCTCATCCGCTCGAGGTCGGTGCCGCTGAGCGCCAGGTCGCCCGGGCGCAGGATGCCGAGGTCGCGGGCAATCGCCGCGGCGGTTGCGGGATGATCGCCGGTGATCATGACGGTGCGGATTCCGGCGAGTTGGCATTTGCGCACCGCTTCGCGCGCTTCGGCTCGCGGTGGATCCTGCATCGCGACCAGCCCCAGGAACTCGAGGTCGCGCTCGATCTGCGCGGCGTCGAGCGAAGCCTCGCCGCCCCCGGTCGACGGCTCGAGCGATCGCTGCGCGCATGCGATTACGCGCAGCGCGTCGCTTGCCATCATCGCGTTCGCCTCCGTGATTCGAGCGAGGTCCTCGGGGCTCAGCGGCTTGACTCCGTCGCGCGTCCTGATTCGCGAGCATCGCGCGAGGATCATCTCGGGTGCGCCCTTGGTGTATGCGGTCAGGCCCCGGTCCGTCTTCACAACCACGGTCATCCGCTTGCGCTCGGAGGTGAATGCGATCGTTCCGACCCGGCGCATCTGCGCTGCGAGTTGCTCGCGGGTGATGCCCGCTTTGGCTGCGAGCACGAGCAGAGCGCCCTCGGTTGGATCGCCCAGGACAGTGGGACGGCCAGCTTGCGAGGCCAGATGCGCGTCGTTGCAGGCGACCGCGGCTCGCAGGAGATCGTCCAGCGCGGCATCCTGCTCGGACAGAGCTGTGCCGTCAGCGAAGATCGCGCCGTCGGTGGAGTAACCCTCACCCGTCACGTCGAAGACGCAGTCACGCGTCACAACCTTGCGCGCGGTCATTTCGCCAACGGTCAGCGTGCCGGTCTTGTCGGTGCATATGACCTGCGCACAGCCCAGCGTCTCGACCGAGTGGAGACGGCGGATGAGCGCGTTTCTCCGCGCCATCCGTGAGACGCCCAAGGCAAGCGCTACGGTCACGATGGCGGGCAGGCCCTCCGGGATAGCTGCAACAGCGAGGCTGATAGCGCCAAGAAACAGCTCAAAGATCGGGACCGCGCGCATCAGCCCCAGCGCGAAGATCAGTGCAACGATTCCCATGCAAAACCAGAGCAACTGCCGGGCGACCCGATCCAACTGGCGTTGGAGCGGAGTCTGCTCACTCGAGGCGGTTTCGAGCAGCCGGGCGATTTTCCCGAACTCGGTATGCATTCCGGTGGCCACGACCATCGCGCGGCCGCTGCCCCGCGTGACCGCGGTGCCGAGGAACAACATGTTGCCGCGCTCGGGCAGCAGCGTGTCACGCGCGCAAGTGGCGGGCGACTTCGCTACCGGCACGGATTCCCCGGTCAAGGCGGCTTCATTCGTCTCGAGTCCCGCCTCCTCAAGCAGGCGCGCGTCGGCAGCCACTAGATCGCCCGCCTCCACCAGCAGCAAGTCGCCGGGGACCAGAACGGATGCGGGCACGGTCGCGGCGCTTCCGTCGCGCAGGACGCGGCCCCTGGGCGCCGTCATGCGTTTCAGTTCGGCGACCGCCTTATCGGCGCGATATTCCTGGAAAAAACCGATCACCGCGTTGAGCACGATGATCGCGACGATCGCGATAGCGTCGACGCGTTCGCCCATCACCGCCGACACGGAAGCGGCAAGAATCAGAATCCAAATCACCAGGCTGGTGAATTGCCGGGCGAAGATGGTGAGCGCGGACGTTGCGGCGGCCTGCGCGATCTCATTGAGACCATGTATAGCGAGCCGGCGCCGCGCTTCGGTGGCACTCAGCCCGCGGACGGGATCGGCCGCCAACTCGGCGGCGATCGCGTCGGGTGGCAGCGCGTGCCAGTCCTGCCGCGCAGAGTTCTTTGCGGTGTCCGAGAGGTCGTTCATAGCTCAATCGGCACGAATCATGATGGACGGTCTCCGCACGCTGGACTAGGATCGGCCTGCTCGCGGCCGACGTCTCTCCTGGCAACGGTCGTGCGGGCGGAGCCACAGACACGGATTCGATTCAGCCGTCGGGACAGGATGCTGCCATACATCTTCGCGTTCCTAGCCAGCGCCGCGATCGTGATCGCGGCCGGCGCCGCCCTGACCCGAGCCGCCGACACGATCGCGGAGGCCACCGGCTTGGGCCGCGCATGGATAGGAGCAATGCTCCTCGCGGGCGCCACCTCGCTTCCCGAACTCGCCACCGACGTCGCCGCGGTGCGGATGCACGCTCCCAACCTGGCGGCCGGCGACCTCTTTGGCTCGAGTCTGGCCAACATGCTCATCCTGGCGGTCATCGATCAGCTTTCGCGGCAGGAGAGCGTTCTGCGCACCGCCGCGATCGAAAACGGGCTGATCGCTTGCCTCGCGATTATTCTCAATACCCTGGGTGCGCTTTTCGTCCTCACGCAGTCGCGAACGACGGTGCTTGGAGTATCGCCGGAATCGGTCCTGCTCCTGCTCGTGTATCTCGCAGGAACTCGCGCCGTTTATCGCAACGGCGTCAGACATGCGGAGGCATTGGCTTCGGCAGCCCCGCCGCAGGGGCGCGCGGCCGCCCACAGCCTCAAGCGAGCGGTAGTGGTATTCGCCGGGGGCGCCGTTGTGATCCTTACCGTCTCGCCAGCGTTGGCATGGTCGGCCAAGCACATCGCGGAGGTCAGTGGGCTCGGCAACACCTTCGTAGGTACCTGGTTGCTGGGTCTTTCCACTTCCCTGCCGGAACTCGTAACCTCGTTTGCCGCAGTCCGCATGGGAGCCTTTGACCTCGCCGTCGGAAATCTCTTCGGGTCCAACTCTTTCAACATGGTAATCTTTTTGATTCTGGATTTGGCGAGCCCTTCGGGATCCATCTTTGCCGGATTGAGTCCGGCGCACGCTATCTCCGGCACGCTCGCGGTTGTCCTCATGAGCTTGGGACTGGCCAGCATCCTGTACCGCGCGGAGCGACGGTTCTTCATGGTAGAACCGGATAGCGCCCTGATGCTCGTAGCCTACGCATTGTCTATCTGGATCCTGTACCTGCATTCGGGTGTCAGGTAGCACGACCGGAGGTCCGGCCTCGACGAGGTGTGAGGCCACGCGACTGAGGTTGCGAGATAAAGCGAAAGGTTACGATTGGGCGCGGCCGCGAATCCCGCACATCGGGATTGTGCGTGTCAAGACCGGCGCGACGACTTCGACCTGGGCTTCGACGAGCCGCGACCCGGCTTGGGTGACGGCGCCTCCGCGGCTCTCACCGTCAGCACCGGGCATTCGGCTATGCGCACAACCCGCTCGGCTACGGAGCCGAGAAACAGATGATACAGGCCCGTGTGCCCGTGGGTCGCGATGATGATCAAGTCGGCCTTCCATTTCTTGGCAACGTTGGCGATTACCTCATATGGAACTCCGAAGTGAACCTCGGAGCGGCACTTACGGTGTCGCCGCCGTGTCCGTTGCTCCAGCTTCGTGAGGGTTTCTGCTGCCTCCGTGCGATGGTGCTCCAGAATTTCCGACACGTCGGTTATCATGCGGGTGTGCCGGATGGGCTCGACCACGTTCAGCAGCAGGAGTTCGGCGTTGTGCGCGCCCACGAAGTCAATTGCGTAGTCGATCGCTTTGAGCGCGGGATCCGAAAAGTCGGTCGGAACTAGGATTCGCTCGATGGTCATCTTGTGAAGGCCTCTTTTACGCCGGGCGTTGGCAAATGCGCACAGCCCACTAACCTAATCTAACGCACTTCAGTTTTTCGTACATCTCTCAAGGCTGCATTGCACCGCAGTCTCAATGCGCCGCGAACCGCGTGACCTCCCTGCGCAGGATCTCGCGGATCAAGGCGCAAATCCATTTTTCGTCGTCGGAGATGACGCGCGAACTCAGTGGCCGCCCAGTTGCTGCTGCAGTTCGAAGACCTCGTCTCGAAGCTTCTGGATGTAGCCCTGCTGTTCCTGGATCTGCTTCTGCAGCTCGAATTGCGGCTGCTCGGTTTCATAGGAAGGGGCGTCGGCGGGCTTGGAGGGGTCACTGGCGGCCACGATGGTGTCGTTGATCTTGCAATTCGCGAGCGGGACGTCATCGTCGGCGCAATTCTGCAAGCTCGTGCGCTTCGCCAGCAGGTGCGCGATCTCGGTCTGCTGCGTGGCGAGCTGGTTCTTGAGTTGTTCCTGCTCGCGTTCTGTTTCCAGATGCTGCTTGACCGCCGTGTAAGTGCCGACCGTGGCCACACCGGCGGCGGCCCCGCCCATCATTCCAGCCGTGCCGGCCCCGGGAATCATTGCGCCCGCCACGGCACCGAGCATTCCGCCGGCCGCCACCGCCAGGGTGCGATCGAGGACGCCGGGCGCCTTGCGCATCGCGCATTCGACCGTATGGCCCTGATGCAGTTCGATCACTTCACCGGTCACGGTCACGAGCGTGCCGACGTCGTTCTGCTGCGTCTGCACGTTGATTACCGCGTCGGCCTCGTCAGGGTACTTCTCGATCCCGAGCGCCCGCAGCTTGGTCGCCATCTGCACGCCATCCCCATCCATCGCAGCGTCCGTGTAAGGTTCGGTGAAGGTCACACTGCCGAGGTCGTGGTAGCACTCGCTGGGCACGTCGCCCGCGGAGACGTAGATGAAGCGGTCCGGCGCGCGGGCCGGCGTTGGCGGCGCTTGCGGCGCGCGTTGAGCGGAGCAGGCGCAAGCGATCAGTGCGGTCGCCAGGAACAACAACCGCAACGGCGAAACTACGAATACTTGCAAACTATCGCAACTCCTGTGAGGGGGATTGACCCGAACAAGATTATCGCCAGCCGACGAGCGAGCCAACCCAATTCGCCCTGCTTACGCGAATCAGCCCCAGACGCGACGGGCGACGTCGGCGACCAGCGCGAGTTTGCGCTCCTGCATCGCGGGCTCCACCGGGTTGCCCTTGATTCCGGAGGCGAAGCCGCACTGAGTCGAGAGCGCCAGTTGCTCGCGGGGGAAAAAGCGCGCGGCTTCTTCGATACGCCGGGTAAGCTCGTCGACCGATTCGAGCACGTTGCGCTTGGTCGTCACCAGGCCGAGCACGACGCGCTTGTCGCGCGGCACATCGGCCAACGGCTCGAAGGAGCCCGAGCGCGAGTCGTCGTACTCGAGCAAAAATTCGTCGTAGCCCCGCGCGCGCTGGAAGACCTCGCGCGCGATCGAGTCGTAGCCGCCGCGGGCCAGCCAGCGGCCGTCATTGTTGCCGCGGCACAGGTGCAATCCGAAGGTCACACCGGGTTGAGCGGCGAGCGAGTTGAGAATTTCCACGCCCTCGCCGAGCATGCGTTTGGGGTCGATGCCGCGTTCCTCGAAGACCATGCGCCGCACCTCGGGGTCGACGAGGTTGGTCAATTCAGGCGCGTCGATCTGGACGTACTCGCATCCCAGGCGCGCCAGTTCGGCGATCTCCTCCCGAATCACGACGGCGCCGTCGGCGAACATCTCGAACGGATCGCGGTAGGCGGCGACCGACTCCCGCGGCGACCAGAACATTTTCAGCATCATCGGGCTCGGCAGCGTCATCTTGATCGGCCGCCGCGCACGAGCGCGTGCGTAAACGAATTCTTCGGTCGCGAGCGAACGACGCCGGCGCACCTTGCCGGTGACCGCGAGGCCCAGCGAGAGGTTGACCACGTGACCGTCCTCCTCATGCCAGGGCTGTGTAACGGACGAGCTGCGCGAGAGGCCCTCGGTGCACTCCAGCAGCGAGCCGAGGAAGCTCATGCGCCGCTGCTCGCCGTCGTTGATGATGTCGAGGCCGGCCGCCTCCTGCAGGGCAAGTGCTTCGTCCACGGCGCGATCTTCGATTCGTTTGTAGCGGGCCGCGGAGATGTCGCCCGCGCGCAGCGCGCGCCGCGCCTCGCGCAGATACTCGGGCCGCAGCAGCGAGCCGATCGGCTGGGAACGATAGATGCGTCCGCTCATCTGGAAAAACCTCCGTCGCGAAAGCTCGGCGTGGGAGCCCGCGTCTCTGAAGCGTTTTATAGACCGTATAGGGGACCGGCACCAACTCGCGAATGCGAATAACCAGCGACTCAGAGACGGAACTAAAAAGGGGCGGCCCCGTGGGACCGCCCCTTGCGATGTCTGGTTCGGCTGCGGACGCGCCTAGTGCTTGGTCTCGATCCGTTTGCCGTAGGTCACTTCGCCTTTGTCGACTCGCAGGCTGAAGCCGCACTCGGGATTGGTGCAAACCCAGGCCTTGAAAATCACCGAAGCCCCTTCCTGGCCATAGTCCGAAAGTGGAATCAGAGTGCCATTGTTACACTTCTGGCACTTCGGCAACTCCATCACACCACACCTCCTATACGGCCGGCCAGCTCCCGGCCCGAGCCCAAAAGTTATCCGACCCAAGAACCTAATTCAACTTGGCCCCTGGCATGGCGGAGCGCACGATTTTGCGTCCCGTATGGCCGGTTCGAACGCCCGGATTCGCGGCCGAATGGCCACTCGGCGGTCGTACGGCAGGGGCTCGCAGCAAATCCCGCGAGCGCGCCGGCGTGATAGTATCCGGTTGCCATGGATGCCGCGCAGCCGGCTTTTCTCATCCGCGAAGCCCGTGCCACCGACCATCGCCGGATGCTGCGGCTGGCGCGCGAGCTCAATTCGATCAATCTGCCTACGGACTCGGCCGAGATGGCCGAGACGCTCGCGCGTTCGGCGAAGTCGTTTCGCGGGCGCATCGCCAACCGTGCGCGCGCGGTCTATATCTTCTGCGCCGAAGAGATCGCGACGCGGACGATCGCCGGCGCCTCGATGATCATCGGGCAGCATGGCACGCCGCAGAGCCCGCACTATTACCTCGAAATCGACAGCGACGAGCGGTACTCCAGGCGGCTGCGCAGGATGTTCCGGCATGCCTATCTGCGTTTGCGTCATTCGATGAACGGGCCGAGCGAGGTCGGCGGACTTATCGTGACGCAAGCGATGCGCCATCGCCCCGAGCGGATCGGCAAGCAGCTCTCTTGGGCGCGCTTCGTTTATATCGGGCGCCATCTCAAGCGCTTCCAGGACCGGGTGATCGCCGAGATGTTGCCGCCAACCATCGGCGATCAGGGCAACATCTTTTGGGACCATTACGGACGGCGCGTGACGGGGTTGTCGTTTCGCGAGGCCGACCGGCTGTCGATCCGCGACAAGGAGTTTATCCCGGCGCTGTTTCCCGACGCGCCGCTCTATACCTTTTTGTTGCCGGACGAAGTGCGCGCGTCGATCGGAGCCGTCCGCGAGGAGAGCCGCGGCGCCGTCAGGCTCCTGGAGCAGGCGGGGATGAAGTTTCTCAACCAGATCGATCCGTTTGACGGCGGTCCGTACTATGGCGCGCCGACCGCCGAACTGGTCCCGATCAGGCAGCGGCGTACGCTGAAAATAAGGATAGGCGAGTCGGCCGCCGAGCACGCGCGCCCGTACATGGTCGCGCATGAGGACCCGCGCCGGGGCTTTCGCGCGGTGGAGGCGAGCGCGTTGGAAGAGGAGGAAGGACGGCTGGTGGTGGCGCGAGGCGTGGTCGAGGCGCTGGGCCTCGCCGAAGGCGCGTCGGTGGAAGCCGTCCCGCTGCCGTAGTGCACCGTTGCCCGAGCCCATAGATCTCGCGGATTGACCCCGGATCCCTGTGCTTCGACTCTGGCGATGCTCGCTCTGAAAAAATCCGCGGTCCCTCGACTCGCGCAGCGCTCGCTCAGGATAACTGAAGAAGCGGATTTGCGCCGGCCTACAGGTCGAGCAGTGCGCGGTAGAAGCGCACCGCCCCTTCAACGTCGGAAAGAAAGTTGTGCTCGTTGGGCGCGTGAATCACTCCGGTCGACGGCCCCGGCCCGATCACCACTGGTTCGAGCCCTGCGGCGGCGTAAATTCCCGCCTCGGTGCATCCCGACTTCACGCCCGAGCCAAGCGCCAGCCCCGCGGCCGCCAGCGCGCCCATCGCGAACTCAACCGTCTCGCTCGCGGCCGCCGCGCGGAAGCCCGGATTGGCGCGTCTCTCGCTGAGCGCAACGGACATGCCCACTGCGCCGCGCGAAACTTCTTCGGCCACCCGCGCGACGGCCGCGCGGACCTCGTCCAGCGCGAGCCCGGGCGGCGGTCGTAACTCGAACTGCAGCGTCACAGAGCCAGACGCGGATCGGATGACGCCGGGATTGCAGGTCAGCGTCGGCGCCGCGTAATCGGGGTCGGCGCTGCCGCCGCTCTCGGCGTATTTCCTGAGCGCCGCGATGAAGCGGATCATCGTGGTGACAACCTCGGGCGGAATGATGTCCGCAATCGGTCCATCGAAGTCCGCGCCCTCGATCGCGCCGCCAATCAGAGAGTCGAGCGCGGCCTCGGTTGCGACCACGACGTCGCATCGCGCCGGCACCACGTTGACTACGGTGCCGCCCGAGACCGCCACGAGGTTGAGCCTGAGATTGATCGCTATCGCCTCGAGCGCGACGTCGATCGCATTGACGCCCAGCGCCGGGGTGCTGGAATGGGCGGCTTTGCCGCCGAACGTCAGTCGTCGAGCCTGCATCTGCTCGTCAACCCGCAACGGCGCGAACCCGATCCTAAGCTCGAACGCAATCATGCCCTTGTGCGCGGTGATGAGCTCCAGCCGCGACGGCTCACCCACGAAAGCCATCGCCCCCGCCGGCAGTAGCGCCGCCTCCACGAGTTCCCTCGCTCCGATAAGCCCACGCTCCTCGCCGAAGCTGCCGACCAGATAGACGTCGCTCCGCGGCGTGCCCACTGCCTTCAGTGCGAAGACCTTGGCGGCGAAGTCGAGCTTGGTGTCCGCGGCGCCCAGCCCGTAGATTCGATCACCGTCGACGCGCGCGACGAACGGGTCGCCGTCGCAAGCGGTCCATAGCTGCGGCGCGCCCGGCGGAACGGTGTCGAGATGGGTGTTGAGCACGATGGGTTTCAGCGATGAGTCGCGTCCGCGGATCGCCGCGACCAGATTCACCTGCTCGTCGCCCTCGTGCGTAGAGGGGATAAGGCGCGCGGCGATTCCGGCCGGCGCAAGCATTTCGGAAGCGCACAGCTCGGCTATCCGTCGCGTGCCCTCGGCCGTGATGCTGCGGCAGGCGATCAGCCGCCGGCAACATTCAAGCAGCGCTGTGTCCATCGCTCTCAATGCTCCCCTCGCGCCCAACGCTCTCGCTGCGGGCGGAGCGTTCGGACGCATTCGGCTTGACGGCGTAGTGAATCGCAACCGTGCCGAAGCCGATCAGACGATAGCCGACTTCGCTGAGCCCTGCCGCACGCATGATCGCGGCCATCGTGTCGGCGTCGGGATGCGGGCGCAGCGACTGACCCAGCCATCGGTAGGCAAAGTAGTGGCCGCTTACCGCGCCGCCGAGCAATGGGACGATGCGTCCGATGTAAAAGCCGAATAGCCCGTGCAGCGGGCCGCGCGGCGGAGTGAGGTCGAGACAGGCGAGCCGTCCGCCCGGCTTGAGTACGCGTCCGAGTTCGCCGAAGGCCGCGGGCAAGTCGCTCACGTTGCGCAACATGAAGCCGTTGACGATGCAATCGAAAGTCTCGTCATGAAACGGCAGGCGGGTGGTATCGCCGGTGACGAAGGCGATCTTGCCGGCGGCACCGGTCCGTGCAGCCTTGCCGATCGCAGCGGTCAGCATGTCGGCGCAGAAGTCGGCGCCGACCACGCCGCGCGCACCCTGGCGTGCGAGCTCGAGCGCGAGGTCGCCGGTGCCGGTTGCGATGTCGAGCGCGAAACCGCCGGACGGCCGCACTATCGCGGCCGTCTCGCGGCGCCATCGCCGGTCGAGTCCCATCGTCATCAGGCGGTTGACGAGGTCATAGCGCGGCACGATGCGCGCGAACATCGCGCGCACGAACGCGGCCTTGCCGGCGGCGCCGCCGGGCAATTTCCTTTCCGCGGCCGAAAGATCGTCGACGCTGTGGTGCGGCGAGTTGGTCATGCGTGGAGCGGCTCAGGGCCGGGGACGCGCGCCGTAAATCGGCGCGCGTCCCCGGCGCGAAGCTCTAGCAAAGAAGGTAGGGAATTGACGCTTCGCACTCAACCGGTGAGGGCCGCGCAGGGTGGGATGCGACGGCGTGAGCCGTAGCATCCCATCCTGCGTGGGTTTGATGCGGAGGCCGGGGCGGCCGCGCAGCGCGCGCGGACAGCCCCGGCTCAGTGCGAGACGCCGTCGACGCGCGTATGCGCGCGCGACGGTGCCGAGGGCGCGGCCGAGGTGGCTGGCGCGCGCTTGGCCGCGCCGGCCGCGACGAGCGCGAGCGTTTCGTCGATCGCCGCGAGCAGCGTCGCCTTGCGTACGGGCTTGGCGATGTGCGTGTTGCACCCCGCCTCGAAGGCGCGACGGATGTCATCGTCGAGCGTCGAGGCGGTGAGCGCCAGGATCGGCGTTGCGGGCCGGTGATGCTTGGCCTCCCAGACGCGGATGGTGCGCGCCGCCGTGTAGCCGTCCATCACCGGCATCTGGATGTCCATCAGGACCAGGTCGTAGCGGCCGAGGATGAATTTCTCGACCGCAATTTTGCCGTTTTCCGCGGTTTCGACCTGGTAAGGGAAGCGTTTGAAGTAAGCTGCGATCAGCAGACGATTATCCGGCGAGTCCTCGGCGAGTAGGATATGCAAGGGCCGCGCGGCGGAGGTGGGAGCGGATTGCGCAGGCGTAGGCGACGGCGCGGTCAGCGCCGAGGCCGCGTCCTCGCGATGAATTTGCGCGGGCGCGACCGCGTGCTTGAGACTTTGCGCGGCGCGTGAAATCACCTTGAGCAGATCGGAGCGGCGCACGGGCTTGAGCAGATGATTCTGGAAGCCGAGGCGGCGCACGCGCGCTAGCTTGGAGTTCAGATCGTCGGTGGTCAGCATCGGGATGATCATTGCCGCGCCGCAAGCGCATCCCTCCTTGGCCAGACGCTCGATTTGCTCGATTCCTGGCATCTGGCAGTCGCCGAACACGAGGTCGAATGGCCGTCCGAAGCGCAGCGCTTCGCCCAGGGCCGCGATCGTCTCCTGGACCGTGGCCGCCTCTTCAACCGTTGCGCCGTAATGGCCGAGCGTCTCGACGAAGATGCGCCGGTTGGTGGCGTTGCGATCGGCTACCAGGGCGCGCAGGCCGTGCAGGTCGTAGGTTGGGATGGCTTCGCGCACAGTGTTGGATACCTCCAGCGGCACGGTGAAATGAAACGTGCTGCCCTTGCGGGGCTCGCTCTCGACTCCGATCTGCCCGCCCATCAGTGTCACCAGCCGCGCCGCGATTGGCAGGCCGAGCCCGCTGCCGCCGTATTTGCGCGTGTCGGAGGAGTCGGCCTGGGTGAAGTTGGAAAAGATCGCGCCGAGCTTCGCCGGCTCGATTCCGATTCCGGTGTCGGCGACCGAGAAACGCACGACGCCGGCCTTGGTGTCGTTTTCGGCGGTGACCGTCAGCTCGACTGCGCCCAGTTCGGTGAATTTGATCGCGTTGCCGAGCAGATTCATCAGCACCTGGCGCAGCCTGAGCGGATCCCCCGACCACCGCAGCGGCGTGCCGGGCGCAATCCGCGCCACCAGTTCAAGACCCTTGCCATGCGAGCGCACGGCGAGCGTTTCGATGGTCTTCTCGACCAGGTCGCCGAGGTCGAATTCAGATTCTTCCAGTTGCAGGCGGCCGCTCTCAACCCTGGCCAGGTCGAGGATATCGTCGAGCAGGGCGAGCAACGTGCCACCGTTGAAACGCATGATGTCGAGATAGCGGTGCTGGTCGGCCTCCAGGCTGGTTTCCGACAGCACTTCGGCCATGCCGAGGATGGCGTTCATCGGCGTGCGGATCTCGTGCGACATGCTGGAGAGGAACTCGGATTTGGCGCGTGAGGCAATGAGCGCCTCCTCGCGCGCCGCGACCAGTTCGTCCTGGGTGTGCTTGAGGGCGGCGATGTCGCGCGCCATCGTGATCGCGCATAGCTCGCCGTCAAGCTCGACGGTCGAGCCCGAGAGAAGAAACGGCGCCAGTGTGCCGTGGCGATTGCGTACCTCGGCTTCCATGTTGCGCAGAATGCCTTTGGCTTTCAGCTCGCGAAGAAAATGGCGGCCTTGCTCTTTGTTTCCCCACACCGGCAGTTTGCCGTGGCGAGCGGTGAGGGCCTCTTCGCGAGTGTAGCCGGTGACTCGGGTGAACTCGCTGTTGACCTCGATAGTGCGGCCGTCGACCAGGCTGAAGATCACGATCGCGTCGCTGGTCGACTCGAAGATTTTACGCGACTTGGCCTCGCTGTCGGCGGTCCGCCGCTCGCTCTGCGCCAGCGCCTCGTAGCGCGTGGTCAGGCGGCTTCGATAGAGACCGGTCAGATGCGCCGCCAACTGAGCGATTGTCACGCCGGTCAGCATCCCCAGCCAGCGCAAGTGGACGTACGGATCCTGCGCCGCTATCAGCGCTTCGTCGGCGGCGAATGCGGCTAACGCAAAAATGTTCAGCGCCGCTTGCCAGCCTTCGCCCCATGGGATCAGGCAGCCGGTCCCGGTCGAAAACAGCAGCGCCACGATGAACAGAGGGACGTCTTCATGACGGATAACGTTGATCGCGGCTGTGCCACCGATAACCGCCCAGCACATCACCAGCACGGTTACCCGCCAGTAGCCTGCCAGCCGGGCGTTAAAGCTGATACCGAACGCAAGGCCGACAACCCCGATGTTGAACAGGTGCAAGCCAGCCGTCGCGGAGCGGTAGTCAGGGGAGGTTAGTTCGTTGAAGAGATACGCCGACTGAAAGACAATTATCACCGCCGCACTGACACGGAGCATCAGGGCGCCCCAGTCGTCGTTGTTGATCGTCAACAACTCGGTAAGGCTAGCCGACCGTGTGGCGGGCGTCTCAGCCGCCGCGTGTGGAGTCGAGCCGTTGCGCGAGCGCGGCCAGCGCATTTCTGTAGCAAGTCCCATCGCATCCGCCACGGCCAATGTGGCGGACACAAAATAGAGCAAAAGCGATGCCCGGCCGGAGCGCTAGGCTAGGGACAGAATAGATGTGCGGAGGAGGGCGATATCGACGAATGATACAAACACAGTGTCACCAAAGTGACACTGTGTTAAAGTCGAACAACTGTACCGTGCGCGAGGCAGCGCTCAGGGCGTGAGCACGAGTTCCTGCCGCGCCGCGTAGCCGTCGATTTCGAGCTCCAGCCCGACCACCGGCGGCCGCGCGTAATGCCATCGGATACCACGATTTGCCGCCGTTCCCAGAGCTGGCAGTAGTTGGCTAGCGAACAGCGGATGCAGGTCGTGAACCGTGTAGAGGTTCACCGCCGAGGCCTCGCTCCATCCAAGCTTCATCTCGCTCAAAAGACCGCCGAGGGCTTCGAGGATGCACGCGTTCTTGCGCCGCAGCCCCTCGAGCGAGACGTCGCCTGCCGCGACCACTTCTCTTTTTCCGCCTTCGCGCGACGCCACCTCGGGCACGCCCGCGAGCACGAAGCCCGGCCGCGCCGCGCCCACAGCCGGCGCCGTATAGTAGAAGCCGTAGAGCGAGGGCTCGGCGACCGGACTCGCGGCCGGGGCGACGTTGGTGCGCGCGACCGGGTTTAGTCCGTCGATCATCAGGCCCCACGCCGCCAGGCGCTCGATATATGGGCGGTTGAATTCGTCGAAGCCCGCCGGCGTGAGGGCCGCGGCGATTCGCAGTTCAATACCACATACGGCGTTGATCGGGCGGCCGACGTCGCGCAGATGGCCCTCGATGAGCCCGTAGCCGTCGGCCAGCCGGGCCAGCGGTTTGAAGGTCGCGTGCACGATTTCGAAGCCGGGATTGGCCAGGGCGCCTGACGAAAAGGGCGCGCCGTAGCCGCGGACGAATTTGTAATTTCCTTTGGCATTGTCGAGCAGCATCGTTCGCGCTCTCCTTTGATCATGGTGCACCGGTGCGGCACACGGATTGCCGCGCGGGGCCATTATCGCGCGCCGGCGGCGCCCGAGTGAAACGCAATCGCGCAGTTTCGTGTCTTTCTCCTGCACTTTACGACTTGAGCGGGAAACTGGCCGTCTGGAAAAATGGCAGCAGACTGCGCTACATAATAGGAGGCCTCCGCGAACCGTGACGGCACTGCGGCCGTACTCGGATATCGATGGCGGCCAACAATACAGAGGAGAACGCCATGCACGTAGGCTACGGAGCAGCTTTCCAGAATCCTAACAACGCACTTTCAGACACCGAGGTTTACCGCAACGAATTGCGGCTTGCCGAGATGGCCGAGCCACTCGGATTCGACTCGGTCTGGTCGGTCGAGCATCACTTCGACGACTACACGATGTGCCCCGACGTCCTGCAGTTTCTGTCGTACATGGCGGGCAAAACCAAGCATGTGAAGCTGGGCTCGATGGTGGTGGTGCTGCCCTGGCACGATCCGATTCGGGTCGCCGAGCAGGCTTCGATGCTCGACCATCTCTCCAACGGACGCTTCATCCTGGGCCTCGGCCGCGGTCTTGCGCGAATCGAGTACGAGGGCTTCCGCCTCGATCAGAATGAGGGCCGCAATCTCTTCGTCGAGTATGCCGAGCTGGTGCTCAACGCGCTCGAGAAGGGCTACATGGAAGGCGGCCGCCACATCAATCAGCCCCGGCGCGACATCCGGCCCTTCCCGGCCCGTTCGTTTCGTGGCCGCAGCTATGCCGCGGCGGTCTCGCCCGAGTCGATGCCAATCATGGCGCGGCTCGGCGTCGGCGTGCTGGTGATTCCGCAGAAGCCGTGGGACGCGGTCAAGAAGGATTTCGAGGTCTACCACAAGGTTTGGCGCGAGGTTAACAATAGCGAGCCGCCGCGGCCGCTCTCGGGCGGGTTCATCTTCGTTGACGAGGACCGCAGCCGCGCGCAAGAGCTGGGGATGAAGTACATCACCGATTACTACCACACGGCGATGAAGCACTATGAGATGACCTCGGAGAAATTCGGCCAGAACAAGAGCTACGAGTTCTATAGCGGGGTCAGCAAATATATCGCGCGCCATGGGATGGACAACGCGGCCAAGGATTTCGCCGCGCTGATGCCTTTCGGGACGCCGGCCGAAGTGCTCGAGAAGCTCAAGTTCATGCAGGAGACGATCGATAACAACGGCCTCCTGGGCAACTTCAGCTACGCCGGGATGCCGTTCGACGAAGCCGAGCGCAACATCAAGTGCTTCGCCAAGCACGTGATGCCCGAGCTCCAGAAATGGAAGACCGCGCCGCTGCCGGAGCCGGCGGAACTCAAGCTCCCGGTGGAGCCGGCCCGCGCCGCGTAAACTGCCGCGATATTCATCTCCAGACTTGGAAGGGGGCGATTCATCGAATCGCCCCCTTCCTCTTATTCAGCAGCTATGGTTTATGCGGGTTGGCATCGATTGCGACAAAGTGCTACGGATGCCTTCAGCTTACGCAATGCCCTATTGTCCGCGACGCTGATAAAGCAACGCGATGCGGAGGATCAACGCGACATGCAAGATCCGCAAGATCTGAAAAATCCGAAAGATCCGAAAATGATGCGGCGCGGGACGCGCTTCGGTTCGCTCGAGCATTACGAAAAGGGCGGCGTCGAGGTCATCAACGACGACCCCCGCAACTACGCTTTCTCGAACATCTTCGAAGTGGCGTCGAAATCCGAGCCCTACGAGAAAGTCGCGGTCGGCAAGAATCTGAAGTACGTGCTCGAAGCGATACGGGCCGAAGGCACCTCGCCCTGGTATACCGCCTCGCACGACGAGTCGGCAATCATCATGGACGGCGAAGTCGAGATTCGGCTCGTCAAGCTCGATACGCCTGCCGTGGCCAACGAGCACGAGGGGACCACGATGCTGGAGGGGACGCCCAAGGGCAAGCGGATGGGCTACATCGTGGCGCGGCGCGGCCACATGGCGCTGCTGCCCAAAGGCGCCGCGTACCAGTTCCACGCGGCCAAGCCGGGTGTGATCCTGCTCCAGAGCGTGGTTGGCGATCTCACGCTCGAGCGCTGGCGCGACATCTGTCAAAAGTAGCTACCGAGGCGAGATGAAGTGGCCAGGAGGACTGAGTAATGGCGGTGACCAGACAGTCTAATAGCGCGGTCAACGATTTTGGCTATCGGAGCTTTACGCTGGGCGGCTTCGGCTTCGAGCGCGACGAGTATTTCGCGCACGTCACGTGGCCGGGCGGAACTCATTCGATGCCGGTGGACCAATTCCTGCGCGCGATGATTCGCGATCTGGCCTGGAGCTTCTTTTACGGCACGGTCAATTTCGACAATGTCTTCGGCACCACTAATCATTACGGCAACGTCGACGTCTTTGCCGGGCTCTACAACAGCGGCTACCGCAAGCAGAACCGGCAGCACGTCGAGAATTTCAAGAGCGATGACGTAAAGGCCATGTTCGAGACGCTCCTGGAGGACTGGACCAACGAGGGCTTCGACCCATTCGCCGCGCCGCAGGAGACCGGCAGCGCATTCGGCCCCAAGCACGGCAGCAACAGCAAGGCGATCACGCGCAAACGCCTGACTGCCAAGCGGATGGTCGGGATGAAGGACGACATTCCGTTGCGCTCCGACGGGACCGGCAATCCGGTCAATCGTCAACTCGCCGACGTTGCGCAGGACCAGCCCGAGATGCATGCCGAGCCGGGCTTTGAGAACGAAGTGCACGCCTTCAATTTCTTCGGCTACGTGTCGCGCTCGGACGTCACCTGGAATCCGTCGGTGTGCGCGGCGGTCAAGGACAGTCTCATCTGCGCGACCACTGAGGAGTACATCCTGCCGGTCATCCACGGCAACGACCGCGTCGAGTGGTTCGTGCAGTTGAGCGACGAGATTCAATGGGACGTGAGCGACCGCGACACCGGTGAACCGCGAGCGCGGGTGGTGATGAAGGCGGGCGACGTCTCGGCGATGCCGGCCGACATCCGACATCAGGGCTATTCGCCCAAACGCTCGATCCTGCTGGTGTGGGAGAACAACGACGCGCAGTTGCCCGAGCTGTATGCCAAGAAGCGTCTGAAATCGAACCCGGTGGATTTTTAGCCTGAGTTACTAATGCGGTTACGAACATTTTAGCACTCGCCTGTGCTGCCTCATCCTTCGCCTGCGCCCGCAGACTCGCTTCGCTCAGGATGGCGGTGATTTAATAAAGGACCGGAAATAAAATATGCAGTTGCAGAACAAACTATTCATCGCGGGCGAATTCGTCGAGGCCGAGGCGCGCGGCAGAATTGAAGTATTCAATCCGCACGACAACTCGAAAATCGCCGATGTCGCGGAAGCCCGAGAGGCTGATATCGACAAGGCGGTCGCGGCCGCGGCCAAAGCGTTTCCCGCCTGGCGGGCGCTCGCTGCGGCTGATCGCGGACGGTTGCTGCTCAAGCTCGCCGACGCGATCGAAGCCCATACAGAAGAACTCGCCCACGTCGAATCGATCGACACCGGTCATCCGATCCGCGACACGCGGATGCTCGACGTGCCGCGCACTGCCGCGACCTTCCGCTACTTCGGCGGGATGGCCGACAAGCTTCAGGGGCGCCTGGTCCCGGTGGACCCTGGGTTTCTCAACTACGTCGAGCACGAACCGCTGGGCGTGGTGGGACAGGTTGTGCCGTGGAATTTTCCGATCATGTTTACGAGCTGGAAGATGGGGCCGGCGCTGGCCGCCGGCAATTGCGTGGTGCTGAAGCCGGCCGAGCTGACGCCGCTCAGCTCGCTCAAGATCGCGGAACTGGTGCGCGAGGTCGGCTTTCCGCCCGGCGTGGTCAATATCCTGCCCGGCTACGGGAACATTGCGGGCCAGTACCTCGCCGAGCATCCGCAGGTCCAGAAAATCGCATTCACCGGATCCACCGCGACCGGGCGCAGAATCGTGCAAGCCTCCTCGGGCAACCTCAAGCGGGTCCAACTCGAGCTCGGTGGCAAGGGTGCAAACATCGTGTTCGACGACGCTGACCTGGACGCGGCACTCAACGGCAGCGCGTTCGCGATTTTTCACAACCAGGGCCAGGCCTGTATCGCGGGTTCGCGCCTGCTGCTGCACGAAAGCATCGCCGACAGGTTTCTTGACCGCTTCTTGAAACTCGCGGCTTCGATCAAGCTCGGCAATCCGCTCGATCCGCAGACCGAGATGGGGCCGCTGACTTCGCTCGCGCATCGCGATCGCGTGCTTTCTTATTGTAAGGTCGCGCGCGAAGAGGGCGGCGAAATCCTGCTCGGCGGCAAGGCTCCCGCCGACGCGGAACTGGCGAAGGGATGCTACGTGATGCCGACCGTGGTGCGCGCGCGGCCCAGGGATCGCGTCTGCCAGGAGGAGGTCTTCGGGCCCTTCGTGACGGTCACCACGTTCAAGGACGAAGCGGAAGTCATCGCCGTCGCCAACGACACGGTATATGGCCTCGGTGGCGGGCTATGGACCACCAACCTTTCGCGCGCGCATCGCGTGGCCCGGCAGATCATAACCGGGATGGTTTGGATAAATTGCTACAAGCGCGCCAACCCGGGATCGCCGTTCGGCGGCGTGCGCAGCTCCGGCTACGGTCGCGACCTCGGGATCGAGTCGATGGAAGAATACACCAGTCCTAAGTCGGTGTGGGTCAACGTGGACGCCAAGCTTCCGGCGTACTATCAGCGTTGACGCGACTGCGATGGCGCTGATTCTCGAGCTTGCGACGGCGATCCGCGAATTCGTCCGCGACGGCGACACGGTTGCGATGGAGGGGTTCACCCATCTGATTCCATCGGCCGCCGGTCATGAGATCATCCGCCAGCGGCGGCGCGACCTGACGCTGGTGCGGATGACCCCCGACCTCATCTACGACCAGCTCATCGGGATGGGATGCGCGCGCAAGCTGGTATTCTCGTGGGGCGGCAATCCGGGCGTCGGTTCGCTTCATCGGCTGCGCGACGCGATCGAGCACGGATGGCCGCGGCCGCTCGAAATCGAAGAGCACAGCCATGCCGGAATGGCCACGGCGTACGCGGCGGGCGCGTCCAATCTTCCCTTCGGCGTCCTGCGCGGATACCTCGGGTCCGACCTGCCCAAGTACAATCCGCGGATAAAATTCATCGCCTGTCCGTTCACTGGTGAGCGGCTCGCCGCAGTGCCGGCGATTCGCCCCGACGTCGCCGTGATTCACGCGCAGCAGGCGGATCGCAAAGGCAACGTGCTGCTGTGGGGCATCGTGGGAGTTCAGAAGGAAGTCGTGATGACGGCGCGGCGCGCGATCGTCACGGTCGAGGAGATCGTCGAGCGGCTCGAGGCGCGGGCGAACTCCGTGGTGCTGCCGGGTTGGGTGGTCAGCGCCGTGTGCGAAGTCCGAGGCGGCGCTTTCCCGTCGTACGCGCTGGGCTATTACCATCGCGACAATTCCTTTTATCAGCGATGGGACCGTATCGCGCGCGAGCGCCAGGGCTTTACCGATTGGATCGAGCGCCACGTGCTGGGGACCGCGGACTTCGCGGAGTTTCGGCGCAGCCTCGCTCCGGCGGGGGGCGAAAAGCTGAACCGGTCGTCCGATGGCTGAACTTAAATACAGCGCCGACGAGATGATGACGGTCGCGGCCTCGCGCATGCTGCGCAACGGAGCGGTATGCTTCGTGGGTATCGGGTTGCCGAGCGCGGCAGCCAACCTGGCGCGGCTCACCCATGCGCCCGAGACAGTGCTGATTTACGAATCAGGAACGATCGGCGCGAAACCGAGCGTGCTGCCGCTCTCGATTGGCGACGGAGAGTTGGCCGAGACCGCTGACACCGTGGTCTCGATCGCGGAGATTTTCGCCTACTGGCTGCAAGGTTGCCGGGTGGACGTCGGCTTTTTGGGCGCCGCCCAGATCGATCGCTTCGCCAATCTCAACACCACCGTGGTCGGCGACTATCGCTCGCCTCAAGTGCGGCTGCCGGGCGCCGGCGGCGCGGCCGAGATCGCTTGCAGCGCGCGCGAGGTGTTGATCATGCTGCGCCAGAGCAAGCGCGCCTTTGTCGCGAAACTCGACTTCGTTACTTCGGCCGGGTACCTCGAAGGCGGCGACAGCCGGGGAAAACTCGGCATGCCCGGCCGCGGCCCCAGCGCCGTGATAACCGACCTGGGAATTCTCACGCCTGATGCGCTGACCAAAGAGCTTACGCTCACCAGCCTGCATCCCGGAGTCACGACCGAGGAAGTGATTGCGGCAACCGGATGGCCGCTCAAGGTCGCGGCTAACCTGGCGCATACCGCGCCGCCGTCGGCCGCCGAGTTGGCGGTGTTGCGCGATCTGAACGAACGCACTGCGCGAGCGCACGCGACGGACGCATGACGTTGCGGCGAAACTCCTTATCGGCAAAGACGAGAGTGCGCGATGAAAACACTGACTGAAAACGGGCTCACGGCGGCTGCGCTGGCGCGACTTGCCAAGGCGCCCAATCCACGTATGAAAGAAATCATGGCTTCTCTCATCCGCCATCTGCACGGCTTCGTCCGCGAGACCAGACTGACGCCCGCAGAATGGAAGACGGGAATCGAATTTCTGACCGACGTTGGCCACATCACCGACGACAAGCGCCAGGAGTTCATCCTGCTCTCCGACACGCTTGGCGTAAGTGCGATGGTGGACCTGGTGCGGCATTCGCGCCTCGGCGAGCACGGCACCGATTCGAGCCTCTTGGGGCCATTTTATCGCGACGGGGCGCCGGAGCAGCCGCTCGGTGCCAGTATCGCGGGCGACACTCCGGGAGAGGCGATTATGTTGCGCGGACGGGTGACGGACGCGCGCGGGCGGCCGCTCGCCGATGCGCTGCTGGACGTGTGGCAGGCGGCGCCCAACGGCAAATACGACATCCAGGACGAGCATCAGGCGGGGATGAACCTGCGCGGCAGGTTCCGCACCGGCGCCGACGGGCGCTACGAGTTCCGCTCGGTCAAACCGAAAAGCTACCCCGTGCCGGACGACGGCCCGGTGGGAGTTCTGCTGCGCGCGCAAGGACGCCATCCGTACCGTCCGGCGCATATACACTTCATAGTCACCGCCGACGGCTACGAGCCACTGATTACCGCACTGTATATTGCCGACGATACCTACATAGAATCGGACGCAGTATTCGGCGCCAAACAATCCCTGACCGTCGGCTACCATAAGGGCCGTGTGGCGAACGGCAGGGGCGAACGGACGCCGGACGCGATAGAATTCGATTTCACGCTTGTGGCCGCCGCCAAAGAGCCGCGCTCGCGACGGCCTCGGCCGGCGCGGGTGGCGCGGCCCGCGGCGCGATCCGGGCAGCATCAGGCAATTTGAGGCAATTTGAAGAAGGACGGAGAAATGGCCGAAGCTTTCATCTGTGACGCGGTGCGGACGCCGATCGGACGCTACGGTGGAGCGCTGTCCGGGGTCAGGACCGATGACCTCGCGGCGATTCCGATAAGGACGCTCGTCGAGCGCAACGCCTCAATCGACTGGAGCTGCGTCAACGACGTGATCCTCGGCTGCGCCAACCAGGCCGGCGAGGACAATCGCAACGTCGCCCGCATGGCGGCGCTGCTGGCCGGATTGCCGGTCGATGTCAGTGGCGTCACGGTCAACCGCCTGTGCGGTTCGGGGATGGAAGCGGTGGTGCAGGCGGCGCGGGCGGTCAAGACCGGCGAGGCCAGCCTGATGATCGCGGGCGGGGTGGAGTGCATGTCGCGGGCGCCGTTCGTGATGCCCAAGGCGAGCAGCGCTTTTTCGCGCAACGCGGAGATCTACGACACGACCATCGGATGGCGCTTCGTCAATCCGCTGATGAAGAAAGCTTACGGCGTCGACTCGATGCCCGAGACGTCTGACAACGTGGCCGCGGAATTCGAAGTTTCGCGCGCCGACCAGGATGCGTTCGCCTACCGCAGCCAGATGCGCGCGAAGCGGGCGCAGGCCGCGGGCCGGTTTGCCGAAGAGATCGTGCCGGTCAAGATCGCCGGGCGGCGCGAAACCGTCACCGTAAGCATCGACGAGCATCCACGCCCCGAAACCACGCTCGAGGCACTGGTCAGGTTGCCGGCGCTGTTCGGCCCGTCAAGCTCGGTGACGGCGGGCAACGCTTCGGGTGTCAACGACGGCGCCGCGGCGCTCATCGTGGCTTCGGAAGCCGCCGTGAAGGAATACGGACTGACGCCGCGCGCACGCGTGGTCGGCGCCGCGACCGCCGGCGTGCCGCCGCGAATAATGGGAGTCGGGCCGGCGCCGGCCTCGCGCAAGCTTCTCGAGCTGACGCGCATCGCCCTTCGCGATATCGACGTGATCGAACTCAACGAGGCATTCGCGGCGCAGTCGCTCGCGGTCCTGCGCCAGCTTGGACTTTCCGACGATGCCGAACAGGTCAATCCCAACGGCGGCGCAATTGCGCTCGGCCATCCCCTGGGGATGAGCGGGGCACGGTTGGTGCTGACCGCGCTTCGCGAACTGGAGCATCGCAAGGCACACTACGCGCTGTGTACGATGTGCATCGGGGTGGGGCAGGGGATTGCATCGATAATTGAACGCGTCTGACATCGAAAAGGCAGCCGCTCTGACGAGGATTGATTCCAGCGTGGAGATTCGGATATGGCGAGCACATCAGAAATCGACATTGAAAAGACGAAGAAGACCGCCGAGCACGTTTTCGGCATGCTGGGTGGTGCTTTGGCTTCGGCGATGATCTATCTAGGCGACCGGATGGGGCTCTATGGGGCATTGAATGGCGCGGGTGCGATGACCAGCGAAGAGCTGGCGCGCAAGACCGGATTGCACGAGCGGTGGGTTCGCGAATGGCTCTATGCACAGGCAGCGGCCAACCTTATCGACTACAAGGGCGACCAACGTTTTGAGCTGAGCCCCGAGAGCGCGTTGGTTTTGGCGAACGAGAACAGTTCCTTCTTTCTCGCCGGTGGATTCTGTGCGCTGCCGCAGCAGATGGCGGTGCTCAATCTGCTTCCCGCTTCATTCAAGAGCGGTATGGGACTGACCTTCGACCAACTCGGCCCTGAAGTGAATCGCGGCGTCGAGCGGCTGCTGGCTCCGTGGTTCCGCACCCAGCTCGTCCCGAACGCGCTGCCGAAGCTCGATGGAGTCGTCGCCAAGCTACAGAGCGGGGCCAAAATCGCGGATGTTGGATGCGGCTCCGGAGTCGCACTGATCGAGATGGCGAAGGCCTATCCGCGATCTAACTTCCACGGCTACGATATTGCGAAGATCGCGCTCGCCCGCGCATCAGAGAACGCGAAGCAGGCAGCCGTTACGAACATTATTTTTCACAATGCGAGCGTCGATCCGCTCCCCGGTGATGCCAGTCACGATTTCATCACGACCTTCGATTGCTTGCACGATATGACGCGGCCGGACCTTGTGATGCAGGCGATTCGCAAGGCGATCAAGCCCGACGGCACCTGGCTAATCGCGGACATTCACGGCCAACCGACGTTCGAGCAAAACCTCAAGGAAAATCCGCTTGCGCAATTGATGTACGGAGTCTCGGTTCTCTGTTGCATGTCCTCGGCGTTGTCGGAACCGGGCGGCCTGGGACTCGGCACGCTTGGATTCCCTGAACCGGTTGCGCGTAAGATGACGGCGGAAGCAGGCTTCACGCGCTTTACCACACGCGATTTCGAGAATCCGATTAACGCCTATTACGAGGTGCGTCCGTAACCCCTGGCCCTCGCGCCATGCCGGGGCCTTCGCGTCCTGCTAGATCTCGTTGGCGCGCGCGACGCGGCCCAGCCATTCGGCGCTCGGCTTGACCGTGCGGCGCTGCGTTTCACGATCGATCGCGATCAGGCCGAATTTCGGATGATAGCCGAATAGCCATTCGAAGTTGTCGAAGGTCGACCAGTAGAAGTACCCGCGCACGTCTATCTTGTCGCTAATGCATCGCGCGACCCCCGCCATCGCACGCTTGATGAAGGCGATTCTCCGCGTATCGTCGTCGGTGGCGACGCCGTTTTCGGTCACGATGATTGGCAACTGAGTACTGGCGCTCGCATAGCGAATTGTCGCCTCGAGGGCCTCGGGCCAGAACTCGTAGCCCATCTGGGTGAATTCGACTCCAGTTTCCGGGGGCAACATGCCGTGTGGGCCGAACCGCTGGCGTGCATAGCATTGCACTCCGATGAAGTCATCGTGCCGCGCTGCTTCGAGAAATATATCTTCGGCGTCGCGCCGAGCGCGGTCGCGAAGATGCTCGCCGCCAGCCACCGCCTGCATATCCCTCATCGCAAGCGTCATCCCGACCGGGAACTTGCCCGGGCCGGCGCGCAATGCCTGGACGCCGAGGCGGTGAGCTTCCAATAACACGTCGCGCGATCGGGCGCGCACGCAGAACGGGAAGCTTGAGAACATCTTCGGTTCGACGCCCAGCGCACGTGCCGCCGCCGCCCGCATCGGTGAGCGCAGGATCGTCTCGTCACTGTGAAGGATTCCCGTCTGATGCAGGTAGACTCCAAGATTGAGTTCGTTGATGGTGCAGGCCACGTCCACCAGGTCGCCGAGGTGGCCTACGGTGCGTTCACAATAGCGCGCGAACAGCCGCGCGGTCTCGCGGGATTCCCATGCGCCGCGCGCCGCCAGCCAGCGTGGCGAGGTGAAATGATGTAGCGTCACCACCGCCTTGAGCCCGCTTTGCCGGCAGGCCGCGAGCATCCTGCGATAGTGCTCCAGTTGCGCGAGCGAAAATTCACCCTCCTCGGGTTCGATACGCGCCCATTCGATCGAGAATCGGTACGCGTTGAAGCCGAGCGCCGCAAGCAACGCCATATCGTCCGCATAGCGATGGTAGTGGTCGCAAGCGTCACCGGAGGATTCGGTATAAATGGTGCTATCGAGATGTTCGAGCAGCCACGAATCGCAGTTTATATTGCCACCCTCGACCTGATGCGCCGCCGTCGCCGTGCCCCAGAGAAACCCGCTCGGAAATTTCATAGTCAGGGCGCCCTCCCAGGCACCGTCCTATCAGGCCAGCGCTTGGAATGCAGCGGGCTCGGATTCGCCGCGCGCCGCGGCGATGAGCGCCTCGAGCAGATCGGGGATTTCGAAGACGGCGCGATTGTGGAGCGCGTCGACACGGGCGCGAAAGTGCGCGAAGCGCTGCGGGTCGAGCATCTGGCTGATTGCTGCCACGACTTCGTTGAACGAGCGCACCACCACTCCCAACTGATGCTGCTCGATCCATTCGGTATTGTAACGCTCTTGTACCATGGTTCGGGCGTTGCGCTCGACGATCACCGGCAGATCCATCACCAGTGCCTCGCTGAGGCTGCCGGGGCCGGGCTTGCCGACGAAGTAGTCAGACAATTGCATAAGCCGCGCGATCTCTGGTGTGAAGCCTTCGACGTGGCACGGAAACGGCAGCTTCATCGCCGAAAGCTGCTCGCGCAGGCGCTGATTGTGGCCGCACAAAAAGATGAGCTGGGTTTTCACCGCGGCCTCGGCCACGCGCCGCGCAATCGTCAGCATACGGCGCGAGCCGAATCCTCCGAACATCACCAGGCCGGTGGGCAGGTCGGGACGCAATCCGAGCCCGCAGCGTTCCTGTTCGCGGCTGATATCCAATCGGCGATAAAACTCGGGCCTTACGATCATGCCGGAAGTGCGGAGCACGCGTCCTGGCGGATAATTCATCGCCTTCGCCTGTTCGGCCGCTTTTGCGGTGCCGCAGATTAGATATTGGGCCTGGCGTTCGATCCAGAAATGAGGCGGACAGTCGGCGAGGTCGGTAAGGATGGTGACCATCGGTGTCGCCGGCCGATTTCGTTCGCGGTCCGCGCGGCGCAGGCCCTCGAAGATCGCACGATTGAAATTAGGTATCAGCGACACGACCAGGTCGGGTCGCCGCTCCTCCCAGTAGCGGAACAGTAACGCCACATTGCGCGGGTGCATTCGGCGAATCAGAAACTGGATGGCGCGAAGCATCGGCCCGGTTCCAATAGTCAGTCCATACTTGAGCATTCGGTTGTACAGATCCTCGACTCGGACGCCGGTCAGTCGATGAAAAACGTCGATCGGTTCCAATATGTCGCGCAGGTTCACCATCCGGATTTGCCAGCCGCGCTGTTGCTGGTCGGCCAGCGTCTTAAGGGCGGTTGCGGAGGCGCGATGACCTCCGCCGGCATCGAAAAAGATTAGATCGATTCGTGCGTCGCGCCTCACTGCGGGCAAAGCGCGCGCGACGGTCATGACAGCGGTCCTTGAGGGGCCGGCGCGGACGTGGCGCGGCGGCCGCGCGCGCGATCCCATCGCAGCAGCGCAAGTACGCCATTGCGATCTTCCACCACCGCGGTGCAACTGTTCACCCAGTCGCCGTCATTGATGTACCAGATGGACCCGATCAGGCGTTGTTCGGGGCGATGAACGTGGCCGCAGATCACGCCGTCTGCTTTGTGGCGGCGGGCGGTTTCGGACACCGCGCGATCGCTGAAGTCGGTCAGATATTCGACCGCTTTTTTTACCCCGCCTTTGAGATAGGAGGAGAGTGGACCCTTGCGCTCAGCCCGCGGCGTGCCGTCGCCGTTATACCAGCGGTCGATGCGTATGGCGGTCAGATAGGCCTGGTTACCCATCCGCAGGAACCACCGATTGGGATTCAGCGAACCGTCGAACTGATGGCCGTGGATTACGAGCATCCGGCGTCCGTCGGCGGTCTGATGAATCAAGTCACTCAGAACAGATATTGGACCAAAAAATGATTGCACGAGGTCGGCGCTCAACTCGTCATGGTTGCCGGGCAGAAACACGACCCGCGTGCCGCGCCGATGCCAGGCGGCGATCTCTTCAACCACTGCGGTTTGCGCCGGGCTCCAGTACCACGAAGGACCGAGCACCCAGCCGTCGACGATGTCACCGACCAGATAGAGGTTGTCAGCCTGATGATGGCGCAGGAAGTCGTAGAGCGCTTCGGCCTTGCAGCGCCGCGTACCGAGATGCAGATCGGAGATCCAGATCGAGCGATAATAGTTAGTGGTCGTCGCCGGCGGTGCGGCGACGCGGGCGAGCCATTCGGCCCACCCTGACGATGCGAAGCGGTCTAGCCCGACCCCTTCCATCGGGGATCCGCCTCGACAGTCGATTGGCTCTGGAAGTACACATCATTGTCAATATGGGATCGAGGTGACGAAATCGATAGTATATTTGACGATCCGGATAAGAGATTATTATGTGAGTATTAAACGAGAGATCCGGTCAAATTGAGTCTCCTGCGCTCAGACTATTCGTTACCCGGTCCGGCGATGCGAGCCGCTGAACCTTGGAATTGTGCGACCTAGTGATGATACTGTGGCGGCGTTAGAGGCGGCAAAAATCAAAAGGCAGGATATCCGATGAAAAGCATCAAGGTGAACTATGGGGTTCGATGTGCCGGAGAGCCGGCAAAGGGCCACAATCGCTGGCACTGCGATATTCCGCCCGCCGTGGAAGCCGAACCGGGCGAAGAGGTCGAGCTCGAGACTCGGGACGCGCTCGACGGCCAGGTTAGCGCGTCGACCGCCGCCGCCGACTTGCTCAAGGTGGACATGACGGTGGTGCATCCGCTCACCGGGCCGGTATTCGTGAAAGGCGCCCAGCCGGGCGACCTGCTCGAAGTGGATATCCGCGAGCTCAAGCCCGCAAAATGGGGTTTCACGGTCCAGATGCCGGGTTTTGGCTTCCTGCGCGACGAATTTCCCGATCCCTTTATCGTGACGTGGCAAATCGCTGATGGCTGGGCGACCTCGTCCGAGCTTCCCGGAGTGCGTCTGCGTGACGGTTCTTTCATGGGCACGATCGGCGTTGCGCCGTCGGACGAGCTGCGGCGCGAGATGCTGCGGCGCGAAGAGGCTCTGCGCGAGCGCGGCGGCTTTGTCCTCCCGCCGGAGGCTGCGGGCGCGGTGCCGGCGCACGAGCCGATCGCTTCGGAGGGGCTGCGCACGATTCCGCCGCGCGAGAATGGCGGCAATCTCGACATCAAGCAATTGAGCGCGGGCGCGCGGCTATTGTTGCCGGTGTTCGTGCCGGGAGCGCTGTTTTCGGTCGGCGACGCGCACTTTGCGCAAGGCGACGGCGAATCCTGCGGCACTGCGGTCGAGATGTGCGCGTCGGTGCTGGTTAAGTTCGCGCTGCGCAAGGGCGAGGCGGCGCGCCACAAAATCCGCTTCCCGCGCTTCGAGCGCGACGACTATTTCGTACCGCCCGAACTGGCGGCGCCGAAACGGTTTCTTGCCACCACCGGGATGTGCATACGCGAGGGCGTCAACGAATCGGAAAACGCGACCATGGCGGCGCATCACGCTTTGATGAACATGATCGACTTGCTGATGGAACGTGGCTGGAGCCGCCAACAGGCCTATGCAATTTGCAGCGTGGCGGTGGACTTGCGGCTGAGCGAACTGGTCGACGTGCCTAACTTCGTGGTCTCGGCGCTGCTGCCGCTCGCGATCTTCGACAAGTAGTCGGCGTTGTCGAGGGCAAGATCGCTCAAGTTTCAGGTTACCTGCAGACCGTCGACTCGGGCGATGCGCCGGGCGCCCGGAAGGCCAAACAGTTCAGGGTATTCTCCAGTCTTTCTGCCGATCTCCAACCATTTCTCAATCCGTTTGCTCGCCTTAGCGTCCGCGACAAACAGAGATACGGAGATCACTTTGCTTCTACCGTCTTCAAACAATCGCACGGCCCACTTATTGTCAGGATTGGGAACCGGCCGGTTCTCCCGCGGCCAAATTCGACCTTCCACTTCAACCGCGAGCCACAGGCCTGTTCCGGGTTGCAGGCCAGTGACTATGCCGGAACACAGAAAAGTTTTGCCGACCGACTGGTTCGAGGACGGCTCATCGATGGTGCCGGTAATCTTATCGTATTCGTCATTCCGAACCGCGGCCGGACGTGTGAGTAGCCAGGTAGTTACTGAGCCAAGAACGGATCCGATTACGCCTATCAACGCCGCCCATATACCATCGCTCATAAACGGCATGATGCCACACCCGCTCCGTAGTCTTCATTTCGACGGTTAATGAAACAGGCAATTCTTTGCGCCATGCGAGTCGGATTGCAACAAGCGGCAGCTTCCTGCCACCATCCGAGCGGCAGGAGCGCTGAGGCCACGAATCGATCCTGGGCAAGTAGTTTGAGCTGTCCTGTCAGCGAAAAAGAGAGGCACCGTGGAATATCGCAACATGGGAAAGTCCGGGCTCAAGGTTTCGGCCGTGGGCCTCGGCTGCAACAATTTCGCAATCAAGTGCGACGCCGAACAGACCAAGGCGATCGTGAAGCGAGCGCTGGACGAGGGCGTCACGCTCTTCGACACCGCCGACATCTATGGCAACCGCGGCGGCTCGGAAGAATTGCTGGGCAAGGCGCTGGGCAAACACCGCCGCGAGGTTGTCGTGGCGAGCAAGTTCGGGATGTCGATGGGCGAGGGGTCTTATCTGCACGGCGCGTCGCGCCGTTACGTGATGGCCGCCGCCGAGGATAGTCTCCGGCGCCTGAACACGGATTACATCGACCTGTATCAGCTTCACACTCCGGATTCCGAGACTCCGCAGGAGGAAACGCTCGAGGCGCTCGCCGATCTGGTTCACGCTGGAAAAGTCCGTTACATCGGATGCAGCAACTTTGCCGCCTGGCAACTAGCCGAGGCGTTGGGCATATCGCGCGCCCGCGGCCTTCCGGTGTACATCTCGGCGCAAAACGAATACAGCCTGCTCGACCGCCATATCGAGCGCGAACTGATACCCGCCTGCCGCCACTTCGGCGTCGGTATCCTGCCGTTTTTTCCACTGGCTAGCGGTTTCCTGACCGGCAAGTATCAGCGCGGCACGCAGCCGCCCAAGGGCACCCGGATGGCGCTGATGGAGAGGATTGCGACGCGGACGCTGACCGAGCCGAACTTCGACTTGCTGGAGAAGCTCGAGCATTTCGCGCGCGAGCGCGGTCATACGCTGCTCGAGCTCGCGGTCGGATGGCTGGTGTCGGAGCCGCAGAACTCAAGCGTGATTTGCGGCGCCACCACACCCGAGCAGGTGAGCCAGAACGTCAAGGCGGCAGCATGGAGGCTGAGTGCGGAAGAGCGCGAAGCGGTGGACAAGCTCGCGCGTCGCTGAGCCGGCTACGTGGGCACGGACATGGAAAGCTTGGCGTGGATCGCGTCGGCGATTTTCTCTGGAGTCTCCGAGATATCGACGACAATCGCGTCCGCCGGCTCTTCCAGCGTATCGAACTGGCTCTGCAGCAGCCGCCGGTCGAAGAAGTGGCCGGAGCGCTGCGCAAGGCGCTCGGAGATTAGCGCCTGCGAACCCTTCAGATACACCAGCTTGACCTTCGCCGCATCGACGACCAGCAAGTCACGGTAGCTCTGTTTGAGCGCCGAGCAGGCAATCACCGCGCATCGGTTCTCATCGAAGCATCGCTGCACGAGGTCTCTCACGGCGTGCAGCCATGGCAATCGATCTTCGTCGCTGAGCGCGATGCCGCGGCTCATCTTTTCACGGTTTTGCGAGGGATGAAGATCGTCCGCGTCGTGGAACTCGCATCCAAGGCGCGCGGCCAGGACGCGGCCGACCGTGGTTTTTCCGGAGCCCGCCACTCCGATGAGGATTATGACCATCGGCGCTGGATCTGTCGCCGCTTGCGACTCCCGGTGGCACGCTCCTTCATGACTACGCAGGACTCCGGGCAAGGCCGAGCGTCCGGGGCGCGGCGTGCCGCGACTATACCGTGACGCCAGATCGCCACGCCAGATCACCGTGCGACGAGGTCTGATTGAGCGGTGGCCAGCTCTCTGAATCGTCAATCCTGACCGCGCCGCGCTTACCGTATGGCAATCTATAACTTGCCATCAATAGCGATTGCTGTTATTTTCCTCGCCTTACTTCGTGTTGACCTAATACGCGCGGTTCTGTAACGGCGTCCGTTGCGATGATTAGGCTTGTCGGCCAAGGCGCTGAGGTTCGTTTGAGGATTCGGATGAAGTTTCGGTCCAGCTCCCGGCAGCCCCGACCAGGCCAGCCGAGGTCGGGCGAGCGATGACGGCGCCGCTGACCATCCTCGGCGGCGGCCCTGCGGGCTTGGGACTGGCATTCTACGCGCATCGCGCAAGCGTTCCATTTGTCCTGTTCGAGCGCTCTCTGGAACTGGGTGGGATGTGCCGGACGCTGCGTCACGGCGAGCATCTCTACGACTGCGGGGCGCATCGATTTCATGACCGCGACCGGGAGGTCACGCGCGACCTCATCGAGTTGATGGGCGAAGAGCTGCTCACGGTCGACGCGCCGAGCAGGGTCTGGGACCGCGGCCGCTTCATCAATTTTCCGCCGACTCCGTTGAACATCCTTCTTTCATGCAGCCTGGGCGAGGCGGGCCGCATCGGTCTCGAACTGATGCGGGTGCGATGGCGTCCGCAGTCCAACGCCAGCTTCAAGGATTTCGCCGTGAGCCAGTTCGGCGAGACTCTCTCGCGGCGGCTCTTGCTCAACTACTCGGAGAAGCTCTGGGGGCTGCCGGCTGACCAGCTCTCGCCTGACATCGCGACACGCCGCCTGCAGGGGATGACGCTGCGCTCGCTGCTCCTGGAATTGCTCGTGCCGGGCAGGGAAGCTACGCATATCGACGGAAAGTTTCTTTACCCGCGCAGAGGTTATGGGCAGATCATCGACTCGCTGAAGGCCGGCCTGCCGGCGGAGTCGCTGCGCACCGGAAGCGAGGTGGCGCGGCTGGAATGCCGCGGTGGAGTTGTCACGCATATCCACTTTGCCGCGGGCCGCGCGGTCGCCACGCCGGGCAGGGTGGTTTCGACGTTGCCGATTACGCTGCTGGTGAAATTTCTGGGCGACCAGATGCCCGACGAAGTACATCGAATAGCGGGGCATCTGCGCTTTCGGCAAATCCGCCTGATTTTTCTGCGGCTGCGGCGCCCGCGGGTCTCCGCCTACGCTTCGGTGTACATTCCCGACCCGGCATTTTGCGTCTCGCGGCTCTACGAACCGAAGAACCGCTCGGCCGGAATGGCGCCGGCGGACGAGACCTCGCTGGTGGTCGAAGCCCCGTGCTTCGTTGATGATCCGGTCCACCGGATGTCGCCCCAGGCGCTGGCTGAAAGAGTGATCCGCGAGCTGGCTCAGCTCAACCTGATCGATCCACGCGAGGTCGTCGATTGGCAACATCATATGCTCGCCAACGCCTACCCGGTCTACACGCGTAACTATGCACGCGAGGTCCGCGTGGTCAGAGACGCGCTGGCGAGGATCGCCAACCTCGACGTCATTGGACGCGCAGGGCTTTTTTTCTACAGCCATCTCCACGACCAGCTCCGCTTTGGCAAGGACTACGTCAAGGAGCTTCTGCGGTCCGCGAGAGAGACCGAAGACGGGCCGGACCTCGCGGCCTATCCTGCCGCCGCGGTAGATGGCGGGTCGTAGGGGATTTCGGATCGCAAGACATCCAGATCGCGAGACATGATGTCGGGCCTGCCGGCTGAAGAAAACCGCGCCGCGCTTCCGCGAGCAGAGTTCCCGCGCCTGGTCAGGCGCTTCGTCGATGCGGCGCGCGCGGCGCCCTTGAATGCCGACGATCTGGCTTGGGCGGCTTCCCTGCTCACACCGGCCGAGTATGCCTTATGGGAGCGGCTCGCGGCGCATGACCAGGTTCATGCGGTTCGCGTCGCCAAAGTGACGCGAAGCAAATTGGCCGGCAGCGCGTATGAAGATGACAGCCGATGGCTTGGCGCCGCGCTGATGCACGATATCGGCAAGCTCGAAGCGAACCTCGCGATGCATGAGCGTGTGGCTGCAACCCTGGCCGGACGGGTGGTCGGATTGTCGACGGCGAAGCGATGGGCGAGCGGCTCTCACGGCTTCACTCGCCGGCTCGGGCTTTATCTCACCCACGGAGCGGTCGGCGCCGAGATGATCCGGCGTGCGGGCGGCCGCGAGGAACTCGCGGTCTGGGCCGAGGTTCACCAGGCATACCATCTTCCTGCCGAATCGCCCGTCCCCGCGCTGGTTGCAAAGGCTCTGTCCGCAGCCGACGCGGACTAAACGTTAGCGATCCCAAACTAGTTTTGGCGCGGACGTGTATCAAAGCATCCGATGCCGGCCGCTTCGCGCATGATACTCAGTCCGCTGTCGCCGTCAGGGCTAATTCGCCAACCCGGCGTACCTCATCCAAAGTGACGCGCACCTGATGGGTCGCGCCCTCGTCTGACAAGGGGATCAGCACCGGATTTCCTTGTAGCAACTTACCGTCGACCTCGACGCGCGTAACTCCGCGACTGACTCCGTGAGGATTCTCGACCGTGATGTCGTAGCGTGCGGAGTGATAGCGGAAAACGATTTCGAAGTGTCGCCAGTCCTTCGGGATGCAGGGATCGATGAGCAGACTCGTGCCGCGCAAACGAAATCCGAGTATCCATTCGAGACCCGTCCGATACATCCATCCAGCCGAGCCGGTATACCAGGTCCATCCGCCGCGCCCGACGTGAGCGGGCTCCGCATATACGTCGCCGCAAGCGACATACGGCTCAACCTTGTAGCGGTGAATGCCGGCACGTGTGCGGGCGTGGTTGATAGGGTTCAGCAGCGAAAAGAGTTCACCGGCCTTGTCCCCGTCGCCGAGCATCGCGAATGCGATCACCGACCAGACCGCGCCATGCGTGTATTGGCCGCCGTTCTCCCGAATGCCGGGCGGGTAGTCTTTGATGTAGCCAGGGTCAGGCGGGGTTTGATCGAACGGCGGGGTTAAGAGCAGGAGCAGTCGGTCATCGCGGCGGACCAGGCGTTGGTCCAGGGCGGCCATGGCGGCGGCGGCGTGCGCCTGGTTCGCGGCGCCGGATATGACCGCCCACGACTGCGCGATAGAATCGATGCTGCAATTGCCGCTTGAAGCGGAACCCAGCGGTGTTCCGTCATCGAAGAACGCGCGCAGGTACCAGGCGCCGTCCCATCCTTCTCGTTCCAGCGATCCAGCCAGCGCGGTTGCGTGCTGCCGCCAGGTCGCGGCCCGCGTCCGCTCGCCCCGGCTCTCCGCCAACTTGGCGAAGGCTGAGAGCGTGGCGTGAAGGAACCAGCCGAGCCAGATACTTTCGCCCTTGCCGCCGGCACCGACCAGATTAAGGCCGTCGTTCCAGTCGCCCGTGCCGATCAGAGGCAGGCCGTGGCCGCCGACCGCAAGGCTTTGGTCAAGAGCCCGCGCGCAGTGCTCGAATAAATTGGCACGCTCCTCGGAAACCGTCGGCTGAAAGTACGACTCGAGCTGGTCGGCGCGCAGAACTGGCCCCTCGAGGAAGGGAACCGATTCGTCGAGGACCGCGCCGTCGCCGGTGGTCTCGATGTAGTGCGCGGCGGCATACGCCAGCCATATCCGGTCGTCGGAGATGCGCGTGCGGACCCCCTGGCCCGACGGCGGATGCCACCAATGTTGAACGTCGCCCTCGACAAACTGTCGCGCAGCCGCGCGCAGCAGATGTTCTCGCGTCACCTCGGGCTTCGACGCGCTGAGCGCCATCACGTCCTGGAGCTGATCGCGAAAGCCGTAAGCGCCGCTCACCTGATAGCACGCCGCTCGCGCCCACACCCTGCAAGAGAGTGTCTGGTACAGGAGCCAGCGGTTCAGCAGAATGTCCATCGTGCGATCGGGCGTCCGCACCTGAACTGTGCCGAGGACGTCATCCCAAAGCTGGGTCACCGCGCCCAATACCGAGTCGAGATCGGCGGTTCGGTAGCGCGTGATCAATGCGACCGCTTCCGCTTTTGACGATCCTTCACCGAGAAAGAAGACGATCTCGGTCTCCTCGTTAGGCGCGAGTTCGAGCCGGGCCTGGAGCGCGCCGCACGGGTCGAGACCGGCGCCGACGCGATTGGAGAGCGGCGTTCTCCCTTCCAATGCCGCCGGATGATCGAGCGTGCCATTGCGCCCCACAAACTCCGTTCGGTCACCGGTCCAGGCGACCTGGTGTCCGGCGAGGTCGGCGAAAGCGACGCGACCGCCATACTCGGCGCTCCAGTGGTTCGTGGCCAGCATCGCTCCGGTTTCCGGATCGATCGCCGTGGCGACGAACGGGGCGGAGCCCGGGCGGGAAGTCCCCAGCACCCATTCCACGTAGGCGGTGATCGAGAGCTTTCGAGTTCGCCGCGAATGATTGCGGACCTTCAGCCTGGAGATTTTGATCGCATCCGCGAGTGGCACGTATTGCAGAAGCTCGAGCGAGATTCCGTGCGAAGTGTGCTCGAAACGGCTGTAGCCCTGACCATGCCGGGCGACGTAGGGCGAGGTCTCTTCTCGAACAGGCAGAGCCGTTGGTCCCCAGAATTCTCCGCTGTCTTCGTCGCGAAGGTAGAACACTTCGCCCGGCCGATCGCTGACAGGGTCGTTGGACCAAGGGCTGATGTGATTCTGCTGGCTATTGATCGACCAGGTGTAACCACCGCCCTCGACGGATGCCTGGAAGCCGAAGGAAGGATTGGCGATGACGTTGATCCATGGCGTAGGCGTCCACTGCCCTTCGCCCAGGACGGTTACATATTCCCGTCCGTCGGCTGCGAAGCCGCCCAGGCCGTTGAAAAATTCGAGCTTCGGTGGAGGCGCAGCGGGCTCCGGGATTGCGGTAGCGGATCGGCGTCTTGGCGGCTGCGCGACGACGGCCTGGGCGGATTCTTCCAGACGTTTGACCTGTTGGAAGAGGCTGCCGCGACGGTTCCAGATCACCGCTCGAGCGGCGCTCTGAATCACGCTCCGCGTCTGAGGCGAAACCAGTTCGTCGCGCAGGGCGAATACCGCGCCGCGCCCATTTTCCTTCCCGGACGGCAGTCGCGACCGGCTGGCGCGCACCATCGTTTCCAGAGCGGTCTGCAGATCCTGAGCATAGGAAGGGGGATGTTCGTTCAAAATCACCAGGTCGACCGCCAACTGCTTCAGCCGCCAGTATTCGTGGGCGCGGAGCAACTGGCGCACCGCCTCCAGACCCTCGACATCCGCGATTCGAACCAGGACGATCGGCAGATCGCCGGAAATCCCGTGCGCCCAAAGCGCGGCGCGCCCGCCTTCGCTTCGCTCAAGCTCTGCGGATGAAGGCCGCAGCGCCGGGTTGGAATAGAGCACATGTCCCGCCAAACGTTGGAAGAGGTTGGCTTCGTCGGCGTCAACGCCGAGATGGTAGAGCTGCACTTGCGCCTGGGTCCACGCGAGGGTGAGGGCGCGCTCGAAGGCCGCCGGGTCGTGATGTTTATCGGCCAGGTCGAGCGCTTCGCTGCGCGAACGCGCGACCACCGTCCAGAACGCGACCCGCGCCGTGGCCCCTGGCGCGAGCCTGATGCGGCGGCGCAGACTGAAAATCGGATCGAGTACGGCGCCGGCAGTGTTGGAGAGCGGCCGGCCGTCAATCACCGCGACCGGCGTGCGAATCCCGCGTCCCCGTCCCAGGAAGCGTGCCCGATCGGTCTCGAACTGCGGCGCGCCCATGACCTCGCCTTCCACCACTGCGATATGCGCCGCCCAGAGTTCGTGGTCGGTGGACGACCGCGGGCGCCGCGAAGCCAGCAGAGCGCCGCTGTCGGCGACGAATTCCGTTTGTACGAACAGATTGGAGAAGGCCGGGTGGGCGGCGTCAGCCGCATCGGGAGCCAACACCATCTCCGCGTACGAGGTCAGCTCGATCTCGCGCACCCCGGTACCGAGATTCGAGATCGAGATTCGACGCACCTCAGCGTCGTCCTCCGGCGACACCGCGACCTCCATCTTGGTCTCGATTCTCCCGTCGCGTCTTACGATTTCCGCGCGATCCTCAAAGAATGACGCCTCGTAGCTGTCCGGCTCGACTCCGGTTGGTTGGTATGCTGCCGACCAGACCTCGCCGCTGCGCACGTCGCGCAGGAAGACGTAAGTGCCCCAGCAATCGCAGGTAGCGTCCTCACGCCAACGCGTGACTGCAAGATCACGCCAGCGGCTATATCCTGAGCCCGCTGCGGTAACCATCACCGCATACCTGCCATTGGAGAGCAGGTGAGTTCGCGGAACCGGCTGGTGAGGCGATTGGAACCGGCGCGGCATCGGCGGAATCAGGTCGCGGACATTAACCGCCGCCGCCACTTCGTCAGCTCCGGGGTGCGCAGCCAACACATCCCGTGGAATTCGTTCCTGCAGCAAAAGCTGGGTCGCCTGGATGATCGGCTCGGCATGAAACCGAGCGCGCATCGCGCCGTCCTGGAGCGCGTTGGCGATAGCTATCAAGGTCATCCCTTGATGGTGCGCCATGTAAGATCGGACGATCGCCACCTTCTCGCCCTCAGGGCGGCGCGCCGGGGTATAGTCCAGAGCCTCATACCAGCCGTACCTGCCGCGGCCGCCTGCCGCGGCAAGTCGTGAGAAGTTTCGCGCCGCGGCGTGCGCGTCGACCATCGCCGCCAACGCGGTCGCGTACGGGGCGATAACGGCGTCCTGGCTGAGCCCGCGCTTGAGCCCCAGGCCCGGGACGCCGAAGCTGGAGTATTGATAGGTAAGCTCCAGATCGCGCGCATTGTATGCGGATTCCGAGACGCCCCACGGGAGGCCAAGTTCGGCGCCATATTCAACCTGCCGCTGGACGACGAAGCGGTTACTTTGCTCAAGCAGGCTGCCTGCCGGCGCCCGCATCACCAGGCTTGGCATCAGGTACTCGAACATCGATCCGGACCATGAGACCAACGCCGAACCACGGCCCACCGGGGTCTCGGTTCGTCCGAGCCGAAACCAATGCCGGGTCGGCACATCGCCCTTGGCAATCGCGATGAAGCTCGCCAGGCGCGCCTCGGAGGCGAGCAAGTCATAACAGTTCGGATCGAGGCTGCCCTCGGTAGCCCGATACCCGATCGCGAGAAGTTGGCGCGCCGGGTTGAAGAGAAAGCCGAACTCCATCGCGTCGAACATCTTCTTCGTCAGCTCTCCGAGCGCCTCGAGCCGTCCCCTGAACGATCGCGCCGCGCTCGCGGAGCGCTTGAGCGCGTCGAGCAAAACCTCCACGCGCGTTTCGATCAGGTCGTTCGGAGCACCGTCTTTCGCGGCGCCGTCTTGCACGCCACCGTTTTGCGCGGCAAGCTCGGCCCGGCACTGCGTCAGCACGAGCATGGCGGCCTCGCAACGGTCGGGCAGATCGGCCAACGTCGGGACCGAATCGAAGATGCGCGCAATCGCCTGCTCCGGAGAAATGTGTTTAGCCACATTCGCCGGGGCGGCGAGCGTGGCCTCCGCGGCGACGAGCTTCGCCCACGGCATCAGCTGCTCGAAATCGCGCTGATGGCTCTGCAGGGAAGCGTTCACTGCCTCCGCACAGGCCAGCACCTCAGCGCTGGCAGCGTCGCCGCGTTCCGTACAAAAGGTTCGCGCAATGTCCGCGAGCGTGTCGGTGTGCAGCGCCAGCTCCGCTAAACGCCCGATGAGACTTGCTGGAGTCGCCGAAGCCGGCTCAGACGATTTTTCCGCACCGTGTCCGCTTTCGCTATGAAAGCCCGGTCCTCCGGCGCCTCCGAGCGAGGCTGATATCGCAGTCGAAATATCATCGAGGGCGTCCTCAAGATGCTTTCGAGTCGCGCTTAGGGTTCGTCGGTCGTCCGGGAGCCCGCGCAGTGATTCGCGCGTGACTTCCAGCGCGTCATCGATTCCACCGAGCCATTGCAGCCCTGCCACGGGTGCTCCAACCAATTCCCGGCAGAAGTTTCCAAGCACGATCAGGTGACCCGCGAGATTGCCGCTGTCCACCGAAGAGATATATTTCGGTTCCAGTGGACGAAGGTCATGGGTGTCGTACCAGTTGTAGAAATGTCCGCGGAAACGCTCGAGCCTCTTCATGGTCCCGAGCGTTGCTTCCATTCGTTCCTCGGCCTCGATCTTACCCAGCCAACCAAAATCGCAGGCGGTGACCACCGACAGCAGGCACAGTCCGAGGTTGGTAGGGGAAGTCCGATGGGCCAACACTGGCCGCGGTTCTTCCTGGAAGTTGTCCGGCGCAAGCATGTGGTCATCCGCCGTGAGGAAGGTTTCGAAAAAGCGCCAGGTCCTGCGTGCGATGAGCCTTAGTGCTCGGGCGTCCTTGTCCGATAGCGGATTGGAACCGGCCATGGCCGGCGGAAGACTCGCCCATCGGGCGATTGCCGGGGAGGCCATCCACAGGATCACGAATGGAGCCGCGACCGGCCACGCCCTTCGCCCAATGCCTGCGATCACGACAACGGCCACTGCATCGAGCACGATGCCGCCGACCATCCACCGATAGTATCCGCGAAGGTCGAGCTGCTCAGTGAGCTTCGCTTGAGCGGCAGTTACCCATTCGAGTAAACGTCGGCGTCTGACGAATAGACGAAAAAAAGTTCGCACGATGGCGTCGGACATCAACCAGGCCTGATGCGCAAGGAGTGTGATCAGCAGCGTCACCTGCGACAAAGAAAGGCCGAAATCCGTGCCGACTGCATACCAGTGCCTTCGCCGGGAGAGCCGGAACCTTCGCGGCACTATCCCGATAAAAGCCGGCAAAAGGGTGGGGACCGCAAACGTCGCGACTACGAACCCACTCCAGATCGCCGCGGCCGCCAACGGCAGGGTCCATCCCACCACTAACGCAACGAACGCGGCCGGCGCCGACAGCGTCCGCCGCAGGTTGTCCAGCATCTTCCAGCGCCCGATCAGCGGAATCGCGGCGCGGCGCTGGTCGCCGCTGAAATCCCGCCCACGGCCAAAAATCCAGGGCAGCAGTTGCCAATCACCGCGCGCCCACCGATGCTGGCGAGCCGCGGCGGCGTCGTAGCGCGATGGAAATTCTTCGACAACCTCGATATCGGAGACCAAACCGGCCCGCGCGAAGATTCCCTCCAGAAGATCGTGACTGAGAATGACGCTCTCGGGGAGACGGCCGTCGAGAGCGGCCTCGAAGGCGTCTACGTCATAAATTCCCTTGCCGCTGTAGGAACCTTCGCCGAAAAGGTCCTGGTAGACGTCGGACACCGCGAAGGCGTACGGGTCCAGTCCGCTCGGGCTGGTGAAGATGCGCTGGAAAAGCGAGCCCTCACGACCGCTCGGCAACGACGGGGTAACTCGCGGCTGAAGGACCGCGTACCCCTCGGCCACTCGGCCGCTGTCCGGATCGAGCCGCGGACGGTTGAGCGGATGCGCCATCTTCCCGATCAGGCGTTTGGCGGTGCCTCGTGGTAGCCGAGTATCGGCGTCGAGAGTGATCACGTAACGAACGCCTGAAGGTACTACAGGTGAGCGGCCCTCAATCGGCACAAAGGTGGTGTCGGTAGCGCCGCGCAGCAAGCGATTCAGTTCGTGTAGCTTGCCGCGCTTGCGTTCCCATCCGATCCACTTGCCCTGCCCCTCGTTCCAGATCCGCCGGCGATGGAGCAGGAGGAAACGAGCGCCTTCCGGTGCCGATCCATGGCGTTGATTCAAGCGCGCGATTCCCTCAGCGGCCGCGGCGAGAAGCTCGTCATCATCCGACGCATTCTGAGTAGCGCAGTCGCTCCAGTCCGAGAGCAGCGCGAAGCGGAGATCGCCGTCCTGGCTCGCCAGGTAATGCACCTCCAGGCGCTCAATCTGCTCTTCGAGTTCGAACCGGGTCGTCAAGAGCGTCGGCACGACTACGATCGTGCGCAGGCTCGCGGGCACTCCGTCGCGAAGCTCCATGGCCGGCAAAGTTTTTGCCCCGACGGCACCTGCAACGCCCCGGTTGACCAGGGCCACCGCGGCATCTGATGCCGGTGCCACGGCGAGAAGTGCCAGCAGAAAGAAAATCCATCCGCTGACGCCGAACTCCGCCACCCCTACCAGCGGCAGGACCATGATGAACGCGCCGATGATCGCGATCGCGCCTACATAACCCGATATCCCCGCGGCCGCGTTGGCTCGAATCAGCCATTCGCTGATCGGAACACGGAATCCAAGCTTGCTTTCGATCGCGTGCCGCCCTTTCGAGATGAGGTAGTAGCCGGGCTCCTGCTCGCGGCGGTCGGATGCGTCTCCAACGCTCCGCGGCTCGGCCGCCGCGCGCTTCGCGGCTGCAATCGCACACCGGGCGACTTCCAGCTCCGGTTGCTGCGAGCCTCGCGCCAGCTCTTCTATCGCATGCCGGTAGCGATCCCGCGTGGTGAAGTCCATTTCGGCAAAATCGCTGTTGGCGCGGAGCGCGGCATCGACGAGGCTCACGCTCTCGAAGAACTCCGCCCAATCAACTGCGGATATCATGCGCATGCTCGTGATCACGTTACGTACCGTCACGTTCATCGCACCCTGGGTCTGATGCTCCGTGCGAACGGCCTCGTCGGCGGTCGTTCCCATGGCAGCCAGACGTTCGTCCAACCAGGTGAGCGCCGGTGTCACTTTCGGATCTTGATCGCGCAGGCGCTGGACCAACTGAACTGCGAAGGCCCTGGGCACCGGCTTCTCATCGAAGCGCCGCAGAACGGCCCTCGGGGCCTCGGGCTCGCGCCCGCGGGCTCCCAACAGGCGGTCGGCCAGTGCGTCCGCCGCCTGGCGCGCCGTCCGCTCGTTGACCAACCGTTGTGCCGCGCGCCGTAAATTCTCGACCAGCACAATTCGCAGCGTTATCGCGACCGCCCAGAGCTCGCCGATCGTCAGAGCCTGTACGCGTTGATAGGCCTGCACAAATCGGCACAACATCTCCGGCTCGAAGCGGCTGTCGGTATGCGCGACGAACGCCCACGCCACTCCGAAAACGCGCGGATAACCCTCAAGCGGCCCCTCCGCGAGCTTGGGCAGCCCGCGGTAAAATCCGCGCGGAAGATCTTCACGGATCTCACGAATCTGTTCCTGTGCGACATAAAAGTTATCGATCAGCCACTCGGCCGCCGGGGTGATAGCACGTTCCTCCCGGATTGCCTTGGCGGTGGTGCGGTACGCTTCGAGCAGCACCCGGCCGTTATCCCGCAGCCGTTTTGCCAGGTCTCGGCCAGTGCCCCGGCTGGTCGTAACGAGCTGAGCCTCCGCGAGGCTTTTGGCATGTTGCTCGAGGCGTTCGATGCTGAACAGTTCCGCGCGAATCGGTTCGTCTGTTTCCGGAGGGAAACCGGCCGATGCGACTTTGAGGGCGAGTAGGATTGAATTCTTCACAACTACCTTTGAAATCGCCGGACCCGCCATGATCCAACCGGAGCAGTTCCGGCCGGAAAAGTGTTCGTCGAGTCTTTCACCGGTGTCGGGTTCGTCGCAACGTTGCGGCCCGAGGGACGGCTTTCCCTAAGTACGGGTCACGGGGTCGGCGGGCGGAACTCGACCTTCGAGCGACACGCTCTTCCCGATCGAAAAAAGCGGCGCCCGAACCGGCCGCCGCTCAAACGAGGCACTCAAGGCAGTCACAGCATCGCGGCGGTGACTAGTCGAACGACAGTTTTGACGCGGCGGTCGCCGTGCTAGTCTTCCGATCGCGGTAGGTTCGCAACGAAATTGCCTGGGTTGCGCTTCATCTCGGCAAGCAAATTGGGATTATCCTGGAATAGTTTCTCCAGTTCCGGATGCTTGCGCAGATAGCCTGCATTGTCGATCAACATCGGCTTGTTACCTAGCTGGCCGGCTATTTCTTGATGCACCTGCGCGAATCTACTCCATCGCGTCAGTAAGCCCATCTGCAAGTCGCTATCGTTGGCCGGCTCGAACACTATAGTGGTATTGCCATTCGCAGCCACGCTGTTGACTTGCGAAGTCCCACTACCAACTTGTGCAAACGCGACATTTGTCATCGCAGCGGTGATCGCCACGGCCGCGAACAAACTAAGTATCTGTTTCATTTTCTGGCCTCCACATCGATTCCTGACTTATCTCATCTGCTGCTGTGATCGATCCGAACTCCTTAAACCGCTTTTCGGGCTGACAACCTGGCAAGGACTTCGCGATCAGTTCTAATTGCCTGTGGTTTTGTCAGCCTCGGCGCCCATTCGTAGTCCGTATCATTGAAAACCATTTTGTTACGAAGTGCCGCCGACGCCACGGCCAGAACCTGCTGCAGCGGCTACCAGTAAACACTCTATGCTTAGTGGGCCTGCCGCGCTATCAAGACAAGTGCGCTTGGTTATCCAAAGAACCAGAGTGCCGCAACTGCCGCCTTCCTTTACCACGGCGGTCGCCCCGGACCGTCTTCTTTGCGGGATCGAACGGAATGAACCTAGTCAATTTCGGCAGGTTGGCGCGCTTTTGCTCGAGGCCAGCCAGCGAATGGCTGCATCTACCCGATCCTGCCTATCGTCCGCACTCGCTATTTCCGGTAGTCAATCGCCTTAGGATCGCTTAGGATGCGACTGAAGATCGCCGGTACCTAGTATCGGCTGGTGACAAAAGGAGTGTATATGCTCCCGGTTGGATATCTCCCCTGCACGCAGGACCCGCCCGACGGAAAGAACATGGCGCGCGTAATGGACGAAGTCTTCGCCGAGGCCGCCGCCGCCGAAGCCGCCGGATGGGATGGGTGCTTCATTACCGAGCATCATCAGCAGCCCGACGGCTATGTGCCGTCGCCGTTGCTGATGGCCGCGCTGATCGGTGCGCGCACCAAGCGGCTGCGAGTAGGCACCTGCGTGCTTCTGATGCCCCTGCATCATCCGGTGCATGTTGCCGAGGATTGCGCCGTGATCGATCTGGCGACCAAGGGACGCCTTGTCCTGAGCGTCGGTGTGGGCTATCAGCCGAACGATTTCGCCGCTTTCGGTATCCCGGTCGAAGAGCGTGCCACTCGCACCAACGAATCGATCGAGATCATCCGCCGATGCTGGACTGGCGAGCGCTTCAGCTTCAGCGGCAAACATTTTCAGCTCAAGGACGCTCTGATTACTCCCCGGCCGATGCGCACCGCAGGTCCTCCAATCTGGATGGCCTCGTGGACGCCGCATGGGCTCCGCCGCGCCGGCCGCCTGGCTGACGGATGGATCGCCGATCCGGTTCAGTCCCTCCCCGTGATCAGACAGTTCGCCGAAACCTATCGTGAGGCTGCCGCGAAAAATGGGCGCAAGCCTTTCATCTGTTTGATGCGCGATGCCGTTGTTGCACCCAGCTTCGCCACCGCCGAAGCGGTTAGCGGCCCCACGATGGTTACGCATCGCTTCTACTTCAAGCACAACAGCTATCTGCCCGACGAGTATTTGAAGGACGTCAGGCGTCCCGAAGACTTGACTTTCGCGAAGGCGGCCAAGGATCGGTTGATCGCCGGTTCGCCCGAAGAATGCCTCGAGCAGCTTCAGATGTGGCGCGATGCGATCGAGCCGGATTATCTCATCCTCCGCTTCCGCCAGCCCGGCGGCCCGTCCCATCAGGAGACTCTCGAATCGATCCGCTTATTCGGCCAAAAGGTGATCCCTCGTCTGTGACGCCGCGCTCAAGCTCAACCCCTGCTGAAGGTGGCGGCCCTTCCTTCGCTTAATAGCGTAACCGGGTCCAGGCGCCCGAAAAGATTCATCAGGGCTCCCACCAGACCGGTCCAGCCGGTCTGGTGGCTCGCGCCTAGCCCGGCACCGTTGTCGCCGTGGAAATATTCGTAGAAGAGGATATTGTCGCGCCAATGCGAGTCGGACTGAAACTTCTCGGAACCCCCATAGACTGGCCGGCGGCCGTGCTCGTCGCGAAGAAAGGGTTTCGCCAGCCGCTCGACGATCTCGTTAGCGACCTCGAACAGGTTCATCAAGCGGCCTGAGCCGGTCGGACACTCGATTTTGAAGTTGTCGCCATAGTATGTGTAAAAGCTGATCAGGGCGCGAATGATCAGCGCGTTGACTGGCACCCATACCGGTCCGCGCCAGTTCGAATTGCCGCCGAAGAGCCCGGTGTTGGACTCGGCGGGCGAGTAGTCAACCCGGTATTCCTGCCCGCCGACGTTGAATACGTAGGGGTGATCCCGATGGTATTTCGAGAGCGAGCGAATCCCGCACGGGCTTAGGAATTCGTTTTCATCCAGCATCCTGGTCAGGACCCGGCGCAACCGTTGTGGGTTGAGCAGCGCGATAATGCCGCGCTCGCCCACTCCGAAATGACCCGGACCGGTGGGGTGAATCGAATCCAGGATTTCAGGCATCTGTTTGAAGCGATTTATAAAAAAGTGCGCCGCGCGGCTACGCTCGCGCTGCCACGGCTCCGCGACCGTGGTTGCGCATAGTGGGAGCAGGCCCACCATCGAGCGCACTTTAAGGCGCGTGAAGCTGCCATCGGGCAGCCGCAACAGGTCGTAGTAAAAGCCATCCTCTTCGTCCCACATCCCGTCCGATCCCGGCCGGTTCATCGCCCTCGCGATCCATAGAAAGTGATCTACGAACTTGGCGACAAAGTCATCGTACGCCGGGTCGTAACTGGTAAGTTCGACCGCCAGCTCGGCCATGTTCTGACAGAACAGACACATCCACGCCGTGCCATCGGCCTGTTCGAGGCTGCCTCCGGTCGGCAGCGGCGCGCTGCGATCAAAGACGCTGATGTTATCGAGCCCCAGGAAGCCGCCCTCAAAGACATTCTTGCCGAAGCGGTCCTTTCGGTTCACCCACCAGGTGAAGTTGATCACCAGTTTGGAAAACGCCGACTTTAGAAATTCCAGATCGCCAGCGCCGCGCTGCGCCTGCTCGGTGCGATAGAGGAAAAGCGCCGCCCAAGCGTGCACCGGCGGATTGACGTCGCTGAAGTTCCACTCGTAGGCGGGAAGTTGGCCGTTGGGATGCATGTAACGCCCGCTGAGCACGATCTCGAGCTGCTCCTTAGCGAAGTCCAAATCCACGATCGACAGCGCCAGAGTGTGAAAGGCGAGGTCCCAGGCGGCGTACCATGGGTACTCCCATTTGTCGGGCATCGACAGAATGTCGTCGTTGATCATGTGGAACCAGTCGCGGTTGCGATGCTGACGGCTCGCTGCGCGCAACGGATTGGCCTGATGGCCCTCCAGCCATCGGTAGCCATCGAAATAGTAGTACTGCTTACTCCATAGCATTCCCGCCAACGACTGGCGCACTAGGTTGGTCCGATCCGGATCCGCCTTGACGGCGGGCGTAAGGACCGAGTCATAGAACTCGTTAGCTTCCTTGAGTCGCGCCTGGAACACCGCGTCAAAATCCGCAAAAGCGTCGGCCGAATCCGCAGGTGAAATCCCCGTCAAGCGCAGCCGAACCGTCCGCGTCTGCCCGCCGGGAATAGTCAACTGGTAGTGAGGCGAAGCCTTGGTTCCGACGCGATTTGGATTAACCGCTTCGCGCTTGCCATGCACAACGTATTCGTTGATACCGTCCTTGACGTATGCGGACGCGTTCGCGGTGCCAAAGAGTCTCGCGTTGTTGCTCTCATTTTCGGTAAAGAGCAGAGGTACCACTTCATCGCAGTACAGATAGTAGTCTGGCAACGATTTCTGGAAGAGCGGATCGCTATGATGGGCCCGGATGACGGTGCGCCCGCCCGTTTCTACCGCGCGCATCACCGGCTTTCTTCCGCCATCGGGCCAGGACCAGGTGTTGCGAAACCACAGGGTCGGCAAGACCTCCAGCGCCGCCGGCTCGCGCCCACGATTGCAGATGCTGATCCTGATCAGCACATCCTCCGGGCTTCGCTTGGCGTATTCCACGAAAACGTCAAAGTAGCGGTCGTCATCGAACGCGCCGGTGTCCAGCAGTTCGTACTCGAGTTCGCTGCGCGACCGCGGGCCGTTGGTCTGGACCAGATCGTCGTACGGATAGGCACGCTGCGGGTACTTGTAAAGGTACCTCATGTACGAATGGGTCGGTGTACTGTCGAGGTAGAAGTAGTATTCCTTGACGTCCTCGCCGTGGTTGCCCTCGGTATTAGTAAGGCCGAAAAGCCGCTCTTTGAGGATGGGGTCGTTTCCGTTCCACAGCGCCAGCCCGAAGCACAGAACCCCGTGGTTGTCGGAAATTCCGGCCAGGCCGTCTTCGCCCCAGCGGTACGCGCGCGATCGCGCCTGGTCATGGGAGAAGGAATCCCAGGGGTTGCCGTCCTCGCTGTAGTCCTCGCGTACGGTCCCCCATTGCCGCTCGCTCAGGTACGGACCCCATTTTTTCCACGGCGCCTGAGACCCGTGACATTCCTGCAGACGCGCACCTTCGGGGCCTGCATCAGGCGCGGCCTTTCGATCTTCGGACGGCGGTTTCACGCTGCTCCTGCTCGTGGTTACGGACCAGAAATCTCTGACGAAATCGACCAGGTACGGAAGTGCTCCGCTTGTGCCGCTAAGCTGCCGGTATCGCGACCGGCGTCACGCGCGATTGCTCGGACTCCAGCGAGAGACAGTTTAGCGCCGCGAGCGCGCCCACAATGCACGCGATCACGAACAAATCGAACGCGTGGCTGTACGAACCGGTCAGGTCGTAGATGCGGCCGGTAGAGATCGGACCGAGCGCGGCGCCGATCGTCTGGCACACTCCAATCACTCCCGCGATCGAGCCGAAGCGCTTCAGCCCGAGCGACTCCGCTATGAGCATCGGCATGAGCACCATCGGCGCGCCAGCCGTGAGTCCGAAGATTATCACGAACAGCACCAGCACGGCGGTATTCGCGGCGCCGAACATCAGGATGATTCCCAGCGCCGCCGCGACGAAGTTGAACGCGAGCGCACGCCGCGCGCTGACGCGGTCCGCCAAGATTCCCATCAGCAGCTTGCCCAGCCCCGCGATCATCAGCACAAGGCTCATCATCTTCGCGGCGAAGCCCGCCGTGTAACCGATTCCGATCAGGTAAGTGATGAGATGCAGCGCGGCGCTCGCCGATACGTATGCGTACAAAAATTGCGCGGCGCAAATCATCCAAAACGATCGCGTGCGCGCCGCTTCGGTCAGATCGAACCCCGGCACATCGAGCGCCGGCGCCACGCCGGGCATCGGGGTCCGCGCGCCGGCCTCCGGCGGCCGGCTCCGGACCATCAGAACGATGATCGGAATGGCGACCACGATCATCGGGATCGCGAGCGCGACGTAGCCGCCGCGCCAACCGTGCCGCGCGATCGCGGCGTTGGCCACCAAAGTCATCCCCGCGCCACCCAGCGAAATGCCCGAACTCGTCAAGCCCAGCGCCAGTCCCCGGTTCGCGCCGAACCAGTTCGATACCACCAGTGCCGCCGGCAGCAACGTGGCTGCGCAAATCCCGACGCCCAGAAGCAGATAGGCGCCGAACATCGGAGTGAACGAATGTGCCTGGCTCGCGAGAAGATAGGCGGCCCCTGCCAGCGCCGCGCCAACCACCATCACGATTCGCGCCTCGACCTTGTCGAGCAGCCAGCCAATCAGCGGCGCCGAAATTCCCGCCGAGATCGCGAGCGACCCCTGCAGTATCGAGAGCTGCGCGCGGCTCCAGCCGAATTGTTTAAGCAGTGGAGTGAAGAACACGCCAGTGGTGAGGTACCCGCCGCCGAAAATGATGAACAGCGTCATCCACAGGCTGGCGACGATGAGCCATCCCTGACGTTCGCGCTGCGTCATGAAATCGCAGAATGTGATCATGGCGTGATATTCTCGGTTCTCGGCAGATATGGCTTGCATTTTCTCCGCATCTTCCGTACATCCTTACGCGATATTGGACACCATGTGACCTCTCATGGGAGGTCTAGCGTGGACAGGAGAGCACGAAAGGCCAAAGAGTCGCAAGCCTGCCTACACAGAGGAGAAAATATGCGAAAATTCAGTGCCGTCTTCACCTGCCTTACCATCATGCTTGGTTTGTCTTACCTGGCCGCTCCCCGGTCGTCGGCTCAATCGCTGGATCTTTCTTTGCCACAGAACGAACAGCAGGACGTCAGTTCTCTGCCGCAATTCGTGCCAGATTCACCTTCCTTCTGGAACGATTCCAAACATTGGACTACGAATTTCGGGCCCGCCTATCGCGATACTGTAGAGTCGCCATCACAAATGCTCGCCTGCTCGAGCAAATTCGCATTGTGTTTTCATTCAGGTGCCGAGCCGTTCCCCTGTAAGCTCTCTCCTGACGGCCGTTCAGCAGAATGCAAATGTACGGTTGCGAATGAGACCAACTACACCTTGATCAACGCAATTTTGAACTATCCGGTTTACCGCTCGACCCTGCACGCATGCGGGGCTGATGGTTCGGGCTGCCCAAACTCGGGTGACGCGCCGGTTTGCAAATATCTAAAGCATGGCGCGCTGATTCCGGGAGCCGAAGTAATCTCGACGTTTGACCCCAGTTCGCATGACGATATCGTTGCCGCGATAACCGGTGGCGGCGTCTTTACGCCCTGCCCGAAAGGACCGTATGCGGCTTGCATGACGGCACCCTGCCGGGTGAATCGGGGAGGTTCCACAGCTACCTGCAAGTGTCCGGTTTTCTACGGCAAATACCAGCTCACAGGAGCCAACGCCCAGTGTTCCTTGGGCGGGCGTCTCGTGCCTTCATCCTCATACAGCCCTGCGCTGGACGATAATATTGACGATTAGTCTTCGGGTGCCATGAAGACGCCGCCCTGCATTCGGCGGGGCGGCGTGGCGACTTTGGTGCCTTGATCTTTGCCGTCTGCGCGACAGCGGACGACGGTTCGCCCGGTTGGCCGGCTGGCCAGATACTTATCGCGACGCGCCACCGCGTTAATAAGATCCGCTTCGCTCACTATATTGCAGCGCTTGAACACGCTTCGCGTTTCTGCCCTGACAGCGCCATCGCCACGAGTTCGGGGGTGTCGGCGCGCACATTCTTGCGTAGTCACGCACGCTAGATCGGCGCAGGTCGTAGCGGCCCGTGATCGGGGGGATTTTGGTGCCGAGGGCGGGACTTGAACCCGCATGTCCTTACGGACCGAGGATTTTGAGTCCGAAGGTGTCTGCATCGGCACGCATGGGTGCGCAAGAAACTGCTTCATTTGCACGGGTTTGTCTTCCACTCGCACGCGTCGGCGTGTGCCCAAATGCACGTGGTTCGATCACAGTTTGATCACAGGCCTGCCTGATCGGTAGCACCTTGGGCCGGTTCGTCTGTGCTGCCAGATACTCGCTCTGACGGCGCATGGCTTCGCGCAGATCGTCCTCAGCGATGATGTTGTAGCGGTCGAAGATCGCACGCGTCTTGTGACCGGCGATTGCCATTGCGACATTTTCATGAACGCCTGCGCGCACCGGATTGCGCGCTGCAGAGCGCCGAAGATCGTGAATCAAAAGCCCGGAGAGATCCGCCTCTGCGGTGGCCTTGGGCCAATACTGCCTGAATGTGCTTTCAACCAAGGGACGACCCTCATGATGAAAGACATGCAAGCGGTCCAGTCGACGTCGCCGCCAAGCGCGTTCGATGACGGCGAACAGCTCTGGATCTTCCAGAGGCGGAAGCCAAGGCCTTTTGTTCTTTCTGTTGCTCCTCTCAAGCGTGATCATTCGGCTGTCGTAATCGACTGAACTCCGCATCAGCGTTGACTGCGGCCGGAGGCCCCCAGGGGGCGAGGTAATTCAGCAACTGCACCGCGAGCAGGGCGGCGCCGGTGCCGATGACTGCCTTAGCAAGGCGGCGCACAAACTCGCTATCGCCGGCCAGCGCGAAGCCGAGCACGGCGCAAATGGCAGCAACAACGACGACCAGGTGCGCGAGCGGACCGGCTAGGAAATTCTGGATTGTGTTGAGTGTGTCGTCCCAGGGCAGGACGGCCGGATCTGCAGCCCAAGCACGGCTGGGATCGAACATTATTATCGCGGCGCTGGGGGCTGGAATAACGTATCGCGTCCAATGTAATGCCTGGTCCATGAGCGCCTCCTTGCTTAGAGGCGATGCCGGTTCGGACGCTGGGGGCGGCGAACGTTTCGAACGGGGGAAATTCGAAAGCTAGTCGGCAAGGAAGCCCAGCTGCGAAAGCCGCACCCACGCGGCCTCGGCTGAGACCTCAAAGGTGAGCGCGATACGCTGGCAGAGCGTTGCCGCATCGGCGGAACTTCTTGGCAGCCGGCGGCTCTTCCGTGCCGTCGCGGAAAAACGCCGCTACCGCACGTCGAGCGAAGCTTTCAGGCATCAAGAGCGCTCCACCTGCGTAGCCAGCTTGCCATTCCGCCCAGTCAGCCGTCTGTTCGCCCGGAAGCAGATCGCGCCTTCGCACATCCCCTCCAGTTCCGCGGTCTCCCAATAGGGCGCTTGAGAAACCGCCCGGTCCTGTCGGGAATCATTTTCATGGACTTTTTCCGCGCTTGATTTGGCGCCGGAAGGCCTGCCACGCGGCGGTCAGCTCCTCGGCATTCTTGAAGCTATCGGCGCTGAGGTCCGCAGGCACTCGGCCTGCCATCCTCGTGACTTTCGAGAGATCGAAGCAGGGTCTCGTCCTCCCACAACGATCTCATCGCCAGACCTGCCATGTTCGAGCGGAGCCTCACCCAGGGGGTGGCACCTTTCCTCTTGCACCGAGTTCGTGATGCTACGGATGAAGGGGCCTTGAGGTTCAAATCCAGCTCTCTCCACATCCCATTTTCCAATTTCTCGGACATGACATAAAATTGATCAAAATCCGCGCGTGTACGCGCGAATAGCATTGCGAGCGGACCCGGAAAACGCCTTATATTCGCGAAAGGCGTCAGAATCATCAAAACCTATTCTCGCATGATTTGCCCAGGTCCGCGTGAGCCACAGAAAGCCGCTGCACAGTCGCAGCTGAGCCAACCTGTGATTTGCCTGAGCAAGCGCCTCCGCAGGCGCGGCGAATTCTTCAACTGCCGTGGCGCAACGCAAAGCAGGCTCGTTTCCCAACAGGGACTGTGCCGGGCCACCTTCAAGCGCAATCGTGAATGCCGGGCTCCTGCGGCTCTGGCGATTGCGGGCTGGCGGATTTGGCGATAAGAAGGCCATGTGCAAAAAACCGGCAAAAGAAATTTAGCAACTACCCGCGCTGATTCGCGCGACCGCGCGAGCTTTGATTGACAACTAATTCGTGAGCAGTTTTATCAGTGCGCTTCAGCCACTTGGCGCACGATGAAAAAGGAAATGTGGGAGTGAAGACTCTCGACCTCTTTGATCGAAGCAATCAACCGTCTTCAAACAGAACAAGCTCAAGATCGCGGTGTTTGGAGCTAATGTAAGCAACAGATGCTCGATGACATTTGTGGACGGAACTCTACGGATAGATCGGGGCGAAAGCATTCGAATCGCTCAAGCAGCTGAACGAGCCCAATTCGACGCGATTATCCTTGTCGCGATGGCGAGGACTCGGCGGAGACATCAATTTTAACCATCGGTGTTTCGAGAACTATACGTGGGCAGCCGGACTTGCGGAGTCACTAAAAACATTTTTGTTCTTGCCCACCTCTCATCTTCCAAACGTTCATCCCGTTTTGGCCGCAAAGCAGGCCGTGACCATCGATTACATTTCCTCTATACCATTTGCACTGTTGCTCCTCTCCGCCGCGCGTTCACGCAACCGCTTGTTGTACGCTGATTTTATAAGTCGTTGAAATGTCAGGACAAATGATGACAGCGCGAGCGGAACGCGAATTGCTGCCTCTCTCGTGGCGAGGTGGAAAGGAAGCTTCGGAGACTATAAAGCGCAAGATAGTAGTCGCTGCCGTAGCTGCAGTAATGTCTGCAGGCGTCGCAGTCGCGCCCGGTCCCGGCATCGTCACCGCTCAAGCGCTGGCCGCTTCGTCTGCCGATCAACCGTCGGCATCCGATGACTGGCTGAGTTCCGAGGAACGCGCGGCGCCCGAGCGGACATCGGTTTCCCGGGACAAGAGCAGCGTCGGAATCGACAATGGTAACTCACCGGCCATTGCTGCAAGCCCCGCTTGGCAAGCTTCGTCGGACGAGAGCGATGAGCGCAGCGCGGTATCCGTGAATCCCATAAGGCGCCGATAAAATATGGGCATGGGGAATATGCGAAGCACCAGCGCTTCCTTCACGAAGCTAGTGCAAGAAGTAGAAACTGGCGGTTGGGTTGACGCTTACAGATTCCGCTGCTCCTTCCCGGGCCAGGCAAAGCGCGTCGTGCGCACTTCGCTGCTTAGAGTTGCATGCCGCGCCTTAGTAGTCAGCCTTTTCATTCTCGCCTGTGTTGGCGTTTGACTAAGAACTTATGCTCCGGCCCGCAAGAGCTGATCTTTCATTAGATTCGACGGACATTCCTTTATTTTTCCTGAATGGTCTGGTGGTGTCGGTCAACTGATGGAAAAGTAGTCGGCATCAGGCATTGGCGAGCGAGCAGCAGACTATATAATCGCCTAGCAGGCCGTTGATAAACGCTTGAATTTCATCGTGATATAGTTTGTCTGAGTGACCAATTGGATTGGTGGAAAAAGCGGCGGATGCGGGGTGAAGAGCGGCGGCAGCGGGCGATGTTGATGGTTATGGAGCCTGGCGATCGGGTGCCCAAGGAGCATCTGCTGACACGGGTCAAGGAACTCGCCGACGCGGCACTCACGCAGCTTTCGCCGCTGTTCGATGAGATGTACAGCGAGATCGGGCGGCCGTCGATTCCGCCCGAACGGCTGCTGAAGGCCTCGCTGCTGATGGCGCTCCATACCGTGAGCAGCGAACGGATGTTCTGCGAGCAGCTCGACTACAACCTGTTGTTCCGCTGGTTCCTCGATATGGATGTGGTCGAGCCGAGCTTCGACCACTCGACCTTCTCGCGCAACCGGGCGCGGCTGCTGGAGCACGACGTGGCGCGCGAGTTTTTCACCCGCGTGGTCGCGCAGGACCGCAGCCTGCAGCTGCTTTCGGGAGAGTGTCGGAAATTTCGTGTTCGTGAGTCATACAATGAAGCCCGAGAGGGTAGGAGGAAGGTATGGCGGCGAACAAGGAAGAGCGGATTGCCGATGAGGTGGTGGACCGACTATTGGAAAGGCGGGATCCGGCGACGGTGTTCGAAACTGGGGGTTTGGTTGACGAGCTGAAGAAGCGCCTGGCAGAGCGGATGCCCGCGTCGTGGAAGGAACGCGGGCGGGTCGCGCTGGCGGTCAAACCCATCTACCAGGCCGAGTCGGCTGCGGCGGCCCGCGAGCGGCTGGAAGACTTCGACCGCGGCCCCTGGGGGCAAAAATATCCGGCGATTGCCCAAAGCTGGCGGCGCAATTGGAAACAGGCGATTTCCGTTCTTCGCCTTCGCGCCTGACCTGCGCAAAATTCTCTACACCACCAATGCCATCGAGAGCCTTAACGCTCAGGTTCGCAAGGCGGTGCAGGTGTGCGGCCACTTCTCCACTGAAGAGGCCGCCACCAAGCTCATCTGGCTGGTGCTGCGTAATGTTCAGGCGCGTTGGCAAAGCCCACCCATAACATGGCATGCTGCCAAAACTCAGTTGGTCATCCAGTTCGAGGACAGATTCATTCTGAGCGATTAATTAATGACTATTGGCTCAAACATGAAACTCCTGGCAGATCCTGCGCAAAACTCGCTATCGCGGCCTCGACCGCACCCAATATTGCATGCCTTCTTGGTGGCCTCCGGTTACAATCTGCTCCGAATCGCCAGACTCAGCCCGGCCCCCGCATGAAGCACGACTACATCACACCGCCGCGCTCGCCTCGGCGAGCGAAAACCGTCGAACCAAGCGACTGAATCCAGCGCTTGCATCACTAAGATGGCTATCACACTGACTAATCAAAGCCCTTCCTCGACGGCCTGCTAGCAAGGGTCTGATCTCGTGATCCACGGCGAATGGCCGAGGTCGACTAAAATGAAGCTTTGCTGCAGCTAATGCGCCATCGGCATTTAAGTAAAGGTGATGGAAAAAAGTTGGCGGCAAATGGCAGTCTCTCAGGATTAAATTCTGGGCCCATGACATCGGCGAAACGAAATACAGACTCTTCCATATCGGCCAAAGCATTTTCAATTTCTTTCTTGGTCCGTCGTTGCCCCGCGGCTACAACTTCTTGCAGATCAGCTTTGCCTTGGAGGGAGTCGAAAGCAGGTGGAGGCGGCAAGACATGCACGAGATCGACCTGCGATGAATCTATGTAGTAGCCTCGAGTAGCGATCGTCTGGCCACTACTAAGGCCCAGCAAGTATACGAATAGAAGCGGGCCTAGCAGGCGAAACGGCGGTGCAACTGATAGTAACCTTTGCGCTTTCACGTTTAGTTCCTCAACGTTAGATGTTATGCATCGCTCGCAACTTGGACCGCATAGAATCGCTTCCCAAAAGGCTCAGCGGCACTTCGAGCTGCCGCACGGAATCGAGTACAATTGTCTGGCTGTGGCATTACCCGGCGTTTAGTAGTAATGAAACTCACTCTCAGTATTAACGACGGCAATCCGAAGACTCAATCGGTCACCGGCGTTGACCATTTCCTACGCTTGCTTAATGTAGTCGGTTTGAATCCTGCGCGGTTTGCGGTCGTTCGACTGGCTGTGGTATTGAGAATAAAGAGGCTGTCCTCTCAAGTAATCGACTCGCCGAATCATCGTCTCTTCGTGGATAAGCTTTCCTTATGACGCACGCAACATTCAATCCACTCCGGCTAAGGGTCTTTTGTGCATGACTACGGCTTACCTTAACCGCATCGCGACTGCCGTACCGGAGCATGATGTGCATCAATCCTTCGTCGTCTTCGCCGAGCAGATGCTCGACGACCCGCGGCTGCGCACGGTCTTCCGCCGCATGGTGAGCCGGGCCGATATCGCGCATCGCTATTCGTTCCTCGATCCGCAGAAAGGTTTTGGCAAATCCTTGTCGCATGACGCGCACGAGTTTTATCGGCTAGGCAACTTTCCCAACACCACGCAGCGTATGGAGTTGTTTGAGCGGAGCGCTCCGCTGCTGATGCGGAAGGCCGTCGACCGGCTTATGTTGAGCGAGATAGAACGCGCTGGTATTACGCACGTGCTGGTGACCTCCTGTACGGGAGTCTATGCTCCAGGACTGGATTTTGAGGTCGTCTACCACCTCGGGCTTCCTGCGTGCGTGGAGCGGACGATGGTTGGCTTTATGGGCTGCCAGGCGGCGATCAATGCGCTGAAGCTGGCGCGGCACATTGTGCGCTCAGACCCTCAGGCACGTGTGCTCATGGTGAACTTGGAGCTGTGCACGCTGCACTTCCAGGAGACGCAAGATCTGGGGCAGATACTCTCGTTTCTGTTGTTTGCCGATGGAGCGGCGGCGAGCCTGATTACCGCGCGGGGGCAGGGTTTCGCGCTGGACAGTTTCAAGTCAGTGATGGTGTCGGAGACGCGTGGGCTGATGACCTGGAAGATTCGCGGGCTTGGTTTCGAGATGCTGCTCTCCGGGCAGGTGCCGGTAGAGCTGGGCCGCGCGCTGCATGAGAGCGAGCTGTTGGCCGAGCGTGATGGCATCGACCTGTGGGCGGTGCATCCCGGCGGGCGGTCGATTTTGGATGCGGTCGAGAAGGGATTGGAGCTGCCGGGCGATGCACTGACAGCGTCACGCGAAGTGCTGTCGTGCTTCGGCAACATGTCCTCGGCGACGGTGATGTTCGTGCTACAGCGGATGATGCAGCAGGCGCGACCCGGGCAACACGGGCGCGCGATGGCGTTTGGACCGGGACTGACAGCGGAGACGATGTGCTTCCATGTGGTCTAGTGCGCACATCGATCTCAGTCGGCGCATCTCACCGCGTGAGTTGCCGGAGCTAATGGATGGTGACTGTAGTTATGAGGATTTCCGTGACTGCCTGCGCAGTTTGGAAAAGGTGAATCGCTGGTTCCTGGGCTATCGACCGACGCTGAGATGGCTGGAGCGGCTACCGCGCGGCCTACGTGAGCCGCTGCAGATCGTTGACGTGGGCAGTGGCGGTGGAGATCTTCTACGGCAGATTGCAGACTGGGCACGAAGACGGGGCGTCGCTGCGCAATTAACGGGAATCGACTTGAATCCTTATGCGGCGCGCGCGGCAGCGGATTTCAGGCCGAAGGAGCTCGGAATCCGATGGGTGACCGCCGACGCTGTGCTGTATCGGCCGGAGAAGCCGATGGATATCGTGGTTAGTTCGCTGCTGGCGCATCATCTAGAGGACGAAGAGATCGTTGCGCTTGTGCGGTGGATGGAAGCGACCGCGCAGGTGGGTTGGTTTATCAACGATTTAGAGCGGGCGCAGTGGACTTATCGAATGTTTGGGTTGCTACCGTGGCACCCGATTGTGAGGCACGATGGGCCGGTGTCGTTCCGGCGAGCCTTCCGGAAAGAGGATTGGTTACGCCTGTTGGCCGCGGCTGATGTTCCACGGGAGGTGGTGACGCTAGAACGTTGGCGGCCGGGACGGTTGTGCGTGGGGCGGTGGAAGTGAGGTCGGTGATCCTGAAGCGTCTCGTTAGACTAAGCGATTTGAAGCATATCGCCCAGGCCGCCCTCGTGGCGCCCCTCGTCAAGTCTAACCATTAGAGAGGCGAATAATGGCATCTTTCACCCTGCCTACAGCCAGTGCCAGCCGTTTCAGATTCAAAACCGTTCTCTGGATCTTTCTTGGTGTCACGACGCTCTTTGTCTTCATCACGTCAGAGGTCCTTCTGTTCATCGATTACCCGATGTACCATGCCTACCGCTTGCAGGTCATAGCCGACCGCGGTCTCCTCATCCCGCACGCGCTCTGCGGAACCTTCGCTCTGCTGGCCGGCCCTCTGCAGTTCTCGTCGCGCCTTCGGCAGCGTCACCTGAAGCTCCATCGCGTCGCAGGCCGCATGTACTTCATCGCCGTCATCATTGGCGCCTTTACCGGGATCGCCCTTGCCACCGGACGTCCCGGACTGCCTGGGACCGCCATGCAAGGCGCTGCATGGATCGTCTGCACTACCGCTGCCGTGATCGCCGCGCGTAACAGACAGATCGCCGTGCACCGCCAGTGGATGGCCCGCTCCTATGCGGTCACGTTTACCTTTGTATCCACCCGTGTACTCAACCTTGTGCCCGCCTACTGGAGCCATCTTGGAGACGTACTGTCGGCGGTTGGCGTCATCGCCTTCACCCTGGCCTCCATCGTTCTGGTCGACCTCGGGCTCAACTGGAAAGAACTCACCTCGCGCCGCAGACTGACGGTACCGCATTGTCCATCTCCCGAAGCTGACTCCCTCCAAATCCGAGCTGACTACAGGCCCGTAACCACCCAGCTGTCCAACGATCCTCACCAGATAGAAATATGGAATCCAGCAACACATTGATGGAACATCCGTGAATCAGGAGCAATGCCTTGCGAGATGAAGTTCTCGTCCTCGGTGGTGGAGTGGCAGGCTGTGCCACTTCCATAGCGCTCGCCCGAAAGGGACGAAGCGTCACGTTGATCGAACGCGAGCCGACGCCGCGCCATAAGGTCTGCGGAGAGTTCCTAAGCGGTGAGGCCCTTGAAGACCTGCATGCTCTTGGCATCGACGTCCCCGCGCTGGGCGCGGTGCCCATCGATTACGTTCGCCTGGCCGCAGCCAGACGCGCCGCGGAGGCTCCGCTACCTTTTCACGCCGCCTCACTCACTCGCAAGGCGCTCGATTCGGCGCTCATTGCCGAGGCTTTGACCGCCGGAGTCCACGTCGAGCGCGGTCGCAGTGTTCAGTCGCTCAGCCGGACGACCGCCAACCTCTGGCAGGCTAAGCTCGACGACGGCACAAGATATGAAGCTCCAACCACCTTTCTTGCCACAGGCAAGCACGATCTGCGCGGCCACGGTCGTCCGAAGGATCCCCACCAATGGATCGCCTTGAAGATGTATTATCGTTTGTCTCCCGCCCAAACCGTTGACCTGGCGGACGCCTCTGAATTGACCCTCTATTCTGGAGGGTACGGTGGCATCCAACCGGTGGAAGGCGGGATTACGAATTTCTGCTGTGTGGTGAAACGGTGGTATTTTGCACGTGCGGGCCTGCGCTGGGACGGCCTCCTTACGAAGATGCAGCAGGATTGCCCCCACCTCGCCATGCGGCTTGCAGGTGCCGAGCCACTGCTCGATAAACCAATCGTCGTCACTCATATCCCTTACGGTTACATCCGTGGCACAACGGAGGATGGGCTCTACTGCATTGGCGATCAGGCAGCGGTGATCCCCTCGTTCACCGGTGACGGCATATCCATCGCGCTGCATAGTGCCCGCCACGCCGCCGCTGCGTATCTTGGAGCGGAGCCGGCGCGGGTCTTTCAGCCAAAACTGCGCTCCGCAATGCTGCTCCAGATGCGTTTTGCCAAGGTCGCCGATAACGGCATGAACAATGCGCTCGCGCGCGCTGTGTTGCCGTTCTGTCTTAGGGTTTGGCCCGGCGCGATGCGGGCAACAGCTCGGCTCACGCGTGTCGCCCAGCCCGCGGTTGTTGCGCCACAGGCGTTCGCCAACTGAAATCGAGCGACGCCAAACGACTCACGGGCCAAAACTCTCGCAGGGAGATGCAATGAAAGTCTTCGCGGTTTCAGCTCTCGCGGCCGTCATCGCTCCGGCCGCACTCGCCCACCATTAGACCTCGTCGTCAACCCCGAGCGATGATGGTATCGGCAGCTTAATGTTTCGATGAGTCTGGCAAACGCACCACTTCTCGAGGCGATCGAGATTTCGAAGAGTTACGGCGCGCGCCTTGCGCTTGACAGAGTCAGCCTGGCAGTAAGGCCAGGTGAAATTGCCGCCTTGCTCGGACCCAACGGCGCGGGTAAGACCACGACCCTGTCGATTCTGGCTACTCTGCTTAAACCCGATAGCGGTCATGTTCTTATCAGTGGTATGCCGCGAAAGAGCGACCCGAGTGGACTGGGACGGATGCTTGGGCTGGTGCCGCAATCGCTCGCGCTCTATCCCACCCTTAGCGCGGCGCAGAACGTATGGCATTTCGCACGCATGCAAGGGCTCACCCGCAACGATGCGAAGGACTATTGCCGGCGGGCGCTCGAGGAGGTCGGTCTCGGCGACCGCGCGAGCGATCCTATGCATGCGTTCTCCGGTGGGATGAAGCGCCTACTCAACCTAGCCTGTGGAATTGTTCATCGTCCCTCCGTATTGCTGCTGGACGAACCTACGGTTGGCGTCGATCTTCAGTCGCGCGAACTGTTACTGGCGCGGATTCGGCATTATGCCGATGAGGGCGCGGGCGTGATTTACAGCACCCATTATATGGAGGAGGCAGAGCGCATTTGCGATCGCGTGCTGCTAATCGATCGCGGCAAACTGATCGCCGAGGGCGACCTCGAAAAAGTGATCTCGCTCGGAGGCAGCCGGCCGCGCATCGAGCTGACCTATCGCGGGCAATTGCCGGATGGCCGCTTCGGCAGCCTTGCCGGGGTGCGTGAAATAGGAACCACCGTCAACGAGGGTAAGGCGATCCTCGAGATGAATAGTTTCACGCAGGTCGCGGAGGTGCTGGACGGACTTCGGACCCTGGATGTGAACGTCGTCGATTTCAACCTGCACAGTCCGAATCTGTCGGACGCATTCATCGCGCTGACGGGTCACACGCTGCGCGACCAGGTCCTCTGAGCATATCGATATGCTTCGAGCAATCTGGCTAACCACGCAAAACGAGGCGCGGCTCCTGGTCAGGGATCCGATCGTGCTGTTTATGCTGTTATTCGCGCCGGTCGTAATTATCACCGTCGCGGGATACTCGCTCGGCGGTCTGTACGGTGGCTCGGCGAATTCTTTTCGGCTGCCCGTGGTCGACCTCGATCACGGGAAAGTAGCCGAGGGAATAATTGAGGCTTTGCGCAGGGAGCACGGCGTCGCCTTGGAGATGCTCGACGACCCCGACGAAGCGCGACGCGTTGTAAGCCGACGCGATCGGACTCCTGTAGCGATGTTAATTCCGGCGGGAACCAGTGCGGCGGTCGCCGCGGGCGGCCAGCCTCGGCTGATACTATTCGTCGACCCCGTCAGACGAGTCGAGGTCGACGCGCTAGAACTTCGTATCGACGAATTGTGCCGAAGAGTTACAGAACAAGCACGTGCAACGGCGCAGATGCAAATCGAGGACTCCGGTAGGGATCTGCGCGAAAAAATCCAACGGCTCTCGGAAGCTATGGCATCGGAACAATCGGAAGCGCGCTTGCGGTTCGCGCGGACCCAGGCCGAGTTGGAAACTTCGATTCGGAGGCAGACGGCTGCCGCACTCAGACAGATCGACGATCAGACTGAAACAATAATAAAAGCGCGAGAGAGTCAGGCCTGGGCTGACGTACAACAGCAACTTTCCCAGCGTCAGACGATATTATTAAAGATTCGGAGCTACCTCACCCAGTTGCAGTGGAGTCAAAGGGCGTTTGAAGACTGGCTCGCGAAGCTGAAGACTATGGCGGGCCGCCACGCGTCGGAAATTCCGCCGCCGCCCTCTTTCCCCACGCCCATCTCTGAGACTGAGCTGGTGGAACTCGCCGAGCCGGTGACGCCGCCCAAGCTTGATGCAACCCTTCCTGCATCAACGGCGGCCGATGCATTTTCCATTCGCATTCCCAAGGAACTTGAGTTGCGCGCCGGCAATCCGATCCGCAACCTCGAGTCCTTCCAGGCGCCGCCGGCGCTCACGCTTCCGGGAGATCTAGGATTCATCGAGCAGCCCGCTACCAAGGGTGAAGCAGTCGTTGCGAACGCCTTCGATCAGTACGTACCCGGATTCGGCGTCACGTTCCTCCTGATTGGCATGATGTTGGGAATCGCGCTGACGCTCTTCGATGAGCGCGATTGGGGGACCTTGAGGCGCCTCCAGGTCAGTGGTGCGCCGCTCACAGGTATGCTGCTGGGAAAATTATTCGCGCGCTTCATCGTGGGGATCGCGCAAATGGTGTTGTTATTTGCGGTCGGATGGGCGCTGTTCGGAATCTCGCTTGGGCGCAATCCTCTAGCCTTGCTCATACCGACGGTCGGGATCTCTTTCGCGGCTGCGGCGCTGGCACTGGTGGTCGCCTCTATCGCAACCGCGCACGACTCGGTGATGTCACTGGGCGTGACCATCAGCATGGCGATGGCGGCAATCGGCGGATGCTGGTGGCCGCTCGACTTTGAGCCCGGATGGATGCGCGAACTCGCTCGATGGCTGCCAACGACATGGACGATGCAGGCGTTCAACGATTTGATGATTCGCAACGAGCCGCCGTCCGTTGCGTTGCTGCCCTTGGCGGCAACCATTGGCATAGGGGTGATCTTCATCGTGGCAGGACTTCTCCGTTTCCTGAGCCTCGACAATTAGAAGGTATGAGAATATTCAAAATTCAGCTCCCGATGGTGCTGCTCGTAAATCTAGCTCTCTTGTTTGTGAGCTGTTCAAGTTCGCAGCAGACGCCCGCCCTCGAGACGACTGCTCAACGTTCGACGAACGCAGTTAGTACCGATCCGCAGGTGAACGCAATCCTTGAGCAATCGTGTTTCGAGTGTCATTCGACCGGTGGAAGCGCACCCTGGTACGCGTCGGTTTCACCGACGTACCTCGCGGCTAACTCGGCGCGTGGGGTACTGAATTTTTCCGATTGGCAAACTTATGACGCGCAGAAAAAAGCCGATGCACTAAAGAATATCGCGCAGACCGTCAGCGGCGGTTCGATGCCGCCCGGAGACTACACAGCGCTCGATCACTCTGCGCGCCTGGCCGACGACCAGAAGCAGGCGCTGCTGAAGTGGGCATCGCAGCCTGCACTGCCTGCACACTGACTCGCCTGTTCGGCCAGCTGGCGCACTGAGCTGCGATGGTCGGCATCCGCAATACCTTGCACTGATGGCGAATGGTGGCTGCTTTCCAGGGCAACGCTCTGCGCATGCACGGCGTCACCTCCTGGCCGGGCGGGCCGTCGTAATCGGTCATCACCGGCAGCGGCCGTTCAAAGCGCGACCGGGCTCGACGCCGCGCGCGTCTATTGCGGCAGCGACCATGTTCCGCCGATTTCGCGCAGCACGATCTGATCCGCCTCGTCTCCGGCCGCCGCAATCAGCCGCTGCATCGGTTCTTCCATAGGTTCTCTGGACAGCTTGAACGTTCCCCAATGGATCGGGACGAGATAACGGGAGCGCGTGGACAGGAACATCGACCAGACCTGCTCGGGATTCGCATGATACCAAATCCACGGGTCGTATGCGCCGATCGAAAACGCGGAAACCTCGGGAGGATTCGCGGCGAGAGTTGCGAAAATGTCGGTCTCGGCGCTATCGCACGCGAGCAGCATTCGATGCCCGTCCTTTTCGAGCACGTAGCTGTTGAATCCGTAATCTCCTCCGAGTGGCAGCCATCGCTTGCCCCAGTGCTTCGCACCCATCGCGCGCACCGTCATCCCGCGCACCTCCGTCGCTTGGCCCCATCTAAGCTCGCGAACGTCCTTGAAGCCGAGCCGCGCGATTAGCTTCGCGCTCCTATCGCATGCGATTACCGCCGCGCTTTTCGGCATCGCAGCTATCGAGGGGAGATCGAGATGGTCCATGTGCGCGTGCGTGATCAAGATCACCTGCAAGTCCGCCATCTCAGAGGGCAATAGCGGCGGTGCCGTATGACGCTGCGGGCCAATCGTAAGCAGCGCACCCATCGAAACGCCCACCCGGTTCATCAACGCGGGATCGCTGATAATCCGCACGCCGAAGAAATTCATCAGGAGCGTCGCGTGGCCAAGGTTTGCGATTGTCAGCCGATCGCCCGGCCATGAAGCCGGCGTCGCATGACCGCTGCGCCAAAGGTGGTCGCCTTTCATTGGTTAAACAGTACGGCGCGGCAGCGGGCAGCACCAGTGAGCGGACCGATTTTTTGTACCAGGCGGAGTGAGCGAGTTTATATTGCATTCGCATTGTCCAAAGTCGAGTTTTCTCCTGGTCGGATTGCCACTGGCGCCGGTGGTCGATAGCCGAGTGCGGAATGGGGTCTGCGGGTGTTGTACTCGCGGCGCCGCGCGGGGCTTGGAAGTTTCCCTCAACGATGTCCTTAAGGATCTGCTTCTCGAGCGAGAGTTCACAGCATATGCTGATCAAGTCGAACGCGACTATAAGACGTTTGTGAAGGCAGTGCGTAGCGGTCAGCTTAATAGCGACCTAAGTCCGAGTCGGCTAGCGACCGCTAAGGTGAATCTATCGCCTGGTGACCAGCTTTGCGGACCTCCACTGAGTCATTGAACGGCGCCTCTGGACGATCGGCGCCTTGTCGGCTGCCCTCAATCTCAGTTTTGCGGTGTTCCCGCGAAACTCATCCGGCGCCATTCGTCACGCGGGTGCAGCGCATGTGCAGCGCGCGCAGGCCGCGCACTGAGCACAGCCATCAGAATGCGCTGGGCCTGGGCCGGCGCTCGAGGCACGGTCGTGTTGGCCTCGACCTCTACGGCTCTGGAGCCCCTGACGTCACTCTCTCCGCGCACTCCGCGTCGCGTGCCAGGGAACTCAAGCGGCAATCTCATCGGCACGGGCACTCGACTATCGGCGCCGGACCGCCGCTCACCGCCTGATTGCAATTTTGAGGACGGCCGCGTCTCATACGGACGCTTCGGGATATTCAGCGCGCCATCGGGCTTATGCAATATCTCAGGACCGTTGTTCTTGCTGAAAATGAGTTGAGGACGCCATGACAGCCTGATTTTGCCGCGGCCCCCCGCAGAGCTCAGTGCACGCCGCGCGTTCGGTGGCGATGTCGATGGACGGCCACCGCACCGAATCGATCTATCGGCGATACGCGATTGTCGCCTCGAAAGACCCCGAAGAGGCGGCGGTTAAGCTAGCGGTATTACAAACGAACGAGGTAGCAGAGACGCGGAAAGCCGCGACGGAGCAAGCGCAGTGAGCCCGCGACGAAAACGGCAACCTCGCGTCCGCGTGTTGCAGGTCAAAGGCCAGACGATCACAGTCGAGCGGCGCGCGATCAGCAAGAGCCGTCCGCCGGAAGACGCGTGGCCCGAGCCCAAGCCGGTCAAGAAACCGCCGAAGGTGAAGCCGAAGCGGCGCCGGTCGCGCATGCCGTCGCTGCCACGCGAGCGCGTGGACCTGAAGACCGAGCCGCGCTATGGGCAGCCGCCGAAGACCGCCAAGCCGCGCGCGCGGTTGCCGCTGGAACCGACGCCGACGCCGAAGCCCGCTGATGGCTCGCTGACCAAGCGGTCGCAGGTCGGACGAACTTCCTTCGCGCCTTACGAGACGTGGCGCGGCAGATGAAGCCGGGCATCATGCCGGGCTGCCCGAATTGTCCAAGCGACGCTAGCACCGGCAGAGGCTCGACGGTCCTCTCGCGAAAGGAACGCTGCCCTCTTGCGCTCGTTGGCGCTGAATGGAAATTAAGCCGATGCACTATGAAGACGCGATCAAGTTCCTGATTGAAAGGCTTAAGGAAAAGCCGGACGCATTCTATGCAGATAGTCGCACGGAATTCGATGTCTACATCCCGCGAGCCGTTACTGTCTTTCTCTTTGAGCAGACCGGAGACCGAAACCTCTTCAATCTTGAGCGGTGTCGAGAGGAAACCCACCGGCCTACGTGGATAGCCTTTTACGATGCTGCCTCTGAATTGTGTCGCCGGGGGATATTTCGACAGGGCAGGAGGCTTCCTATGGGATTTGGCGAACCAGCTTACGAGCTTGAGGAACGCTATTCGATCACCGTCGCGGGTCACGAGTGGCTGAAAAACTCGACGACGCGCTATGTCCCAACCGCGCCCGCCGCTATCTAGAAAGTTTGGAAAATCCCGGCAAGGTCTTAGGCGCCGGATTTCTGCAACGCGCAGGCGAGGCCGCAGGATGCCATGCCTACGATAATCACCTCGCCTGCGGCGCGATGTGCGGGGCCGCCGCAGAGTCCGCGCTTCTGGCGATTGCCAATGCGAAGACCGATGACCCGGAGCGGGTCTAGGGAGAATACAGGCGCGATGGACGCCGGAAGGTCACGAAGCTGATCTTCGGTTCATCGCCAACGTCACTTCTCTCGAACCAGTTTGAAAGCGCGTTCAACGTGCTCACCTACTGGCGAGACGAGGCCGCGCACGGCGCTCTGTCCACGATCACACAGGTTCAAGCCTACGACGCTCTGGATCGCCTTCTGCGTCTGGCGTTCTTTGCGTGGGACAACTGGACTGAACTGACGGGAAAGGCGCGACCAGAATGAAATCTCAGTCTCAATGGGACGAAATCCAGCGGTTTTGCTGGAGACATTTCGCGTCCGACTTGCAAAGGGCGAAGCACTACCTTCGGAAGACCGACCGAATCTATTCACGACTGATTGCGGAGAAGTCGAGAAGGCGCAACGAAGCACAAGACCTATCTGGCGAATGGCAAGCCGTACGTGAGGACGAACAGGCCGAGGTCAATCACCAGCTAACCCTGTATTGGCTGCGGCGCGCGTCACGTCATTACCTGCCTGAACCCGACAGCAACGACATCCGATACTGGAAGCACGATGAAATTAGAGGGGTCTTCCGCCTAACCAATGAGGGAATCGACTTCATTGAAGACAAGCTTTACAAAAAACGCCAGCGCCACTGGGAGATGTGGATAAAATTCGCTACGGTCGTAACCGGCATAATCGGCGCGGCCACCGGGTTCGCTGCCATTCTGTTTCGCCACTGACACAGGCACCGATACCGAGCCCTAGCCCGATGCGGCCCAAGGGGCTGGACCTTTAACTCGGCCTCGACCGAGCGCACGCCAGAAGAACGGGTGCGCGGCGATGCGTGGCGCCGCTTCCGCGCCCGGCGTCAGAGCCATGTGGCAATGAGAGATAGGGCGAAACCTAGACTCAAGATCGCGAGGCCGAAATAGAGCGCCCAAGGATGCGAGAAGGCGGCGAGGCTTACTCTCCGGCCCTTGTAATCCTGATAAGCGGAGGAGGGTAGCTTACCGAAGGAAATCGCGACGAGCACACTTCCGAGGAAGCTCAAAGCTAAGCCCACGCGATTCAGCCACAGCGCTCCGATCATCCCGCGCATTATTGCACCCACTCTGCGCAGTTGCGGGCCTTGCATGCCCATCTATCGTCACTGTGTTCTGAGAGACTGCCCCCACAGCGTGCACACTTAGGGGCTGGTTCTTTGTGTGAGAAGTGCGATATCGAGACGTACAGTAAAACCAACGACGCCAATGCCGCCAGCCCCACTTTCCACAATCCGATGGTGAGTAGAAACCAACTGCCCAGCGGTACGACGAACAAAATAATAAGGGCTAGGACAATTATGACCGGTTCAGACATTCGCGTCGTCCGACGTTGGGTGAGTTTCACGCGAACCCATCTTAACAAGACCGCCCTTGCCCGCACGCACGCTTGATATGCGTTGCATCATGCGTTGCAGGCCCGGTGGCCTATTCGCTGTAACCGAATGCGAACTTCCTAAGCAATTGATAAATAAGCTTTTTTTGGATTGCCGAGGGCGGGACTTGAACCCGCATGTCCTTACGGACGGAGGATTTTGAGTTTAATGCATGTGTCGGAAAATCCTTATATTTCGGGCTGTTTTCCGGGCGAAATGTGAAACTGTGAAAGTTTTTGTGTAAGTCGAGGCCCCTGCCCTTTTTCAACTGGCCGGCGCGGATTTGGGCGGTTCCTTCGGTTCGGATGCCCGCCTGTGGTGGCTGCGCTTGGGGGCTGCGCCGTCGCGGTAGCCGAGCTTTGCCAGCTTCTCATCGAAGGCTTTGACGGCGGCCTCCTTCTGGCGCAGGAGGTCCTTGATCAACTCCTGGCGGCGGGATTCAAGCTGCTGGGTCTCGCTGAGAAATTTATCTACCTCGTCCGGCATGGCGTCGCCTCCGGGGCGCAATTTTTCCACTAAGGGCGCAAAGGGGCAAGCTTGAGGGCGGCATATTTGCCCTTTCCTTCATATGAAGCTGGGAAGTTATGAAGCGAATTTCATTTGACCCAAGCTTCAAGCAATTCAGAAACGATGTCCTTGATTTCCTTGTTGGCAAGCGCGCACTTCGCCTTTACGCGGGCGTGAAGGTCGGCGTCGATCTGGGCATTGAGGCGCCTTTTCGGGCCGCCCTTTCCTCCCCTGACGAGTTTGTCTATCTGGTCGGGTTTGGGCGCCCCGGTGGGCTTGGCGGTGACGGGGCGCTTTCCCCAATCAGGTTTAGACTGCTGCACGTAACGGCTCCGTTGTGAGGGTTGAGACTTCCTGAGCCAGCAACTTGATTTCTCGCGTTGCGGGGCTACCCGGATTGGTTTCGAGGGCGACAAGGCCGTCGCGTGCGGCCTTAGCGTATTCCGTCCGATTGTGGACGACAGTTTCCAGAACGGGAAAATTGAAGCTCGCGAGTATGGGGCTTATCTCACTGCCCAACCGGGTGTTCGGGAAGAGGCGATTGATAACGAATCTGGTTATCAGGCGGGGCTTGTGAATTTCAAATTCGCGGACGATGTTGACGATGTCATCGGCTGCCCATACGTCGAAGGGCGAAGGCTGCACAGGAATGAGGACAATGTCAGCAGCACCGATAGCGGACTTTGCCAGTTCGTCCATGCGGGGCGGCCCGTCGATGATGGTCCAATCGTAGCCGGCTGAGAGGGCGGCTATGTCGCGGTGAAGGATTGCTTTCGGCACACCAACCACGTTGAAGAGTGGCTTTTCAGTGCGGCGGGCCGACCAGTCGAGGGCGGACCCCTGCGGGTCGGCGTCGATCAATTGAACGCGGTGTTCTTTGGCGAGAGCGGCGGCGAGATGGATGGAAAGGGTTGTTTTGCCGACGCCTCCTTTTTGATTGAGGAGGGCAAGTACGGGCATGGGGCGAGTTTCCTGTGATGGTTAATTCATAGTTTCAAAGCTTCATAGCTTCTTAAGTTCACAATAGCGGCTATGAGGGTGCGGTCAAGGAAAATTTCGCCGTTTATTCGTCTTCGTCGTGCTCGTCGCTTTCCGGTTCGCGATGGGGCTCCACTCCGAGTGCCTGAAGGCACGGCATGCGCAGCTCGAGAAGGTCGCGCAAGGATTCTTCGAGGATGTTGGTGATGCGGTCGCCGGGGAGGCCGGAGTTGAGATGGTGGGCGATCTGGTTGATGTTCGAACCGATCTTGCCGAGCTGCCCCAGCAGGCGCGCCACCGCTGCGCGGTCGATACGTGAGGGGTGGGCGCGGATGTGCAGCAGGCTGCTTCGCAGGAGTGCGGCGGCGGACTGCCCGTGTTCTTCGGCTATGCGGCGCACGGTGGCGGCTTCCTCGGGAGTGAAGCGAACCGTGAAGATGTTGTTGCGTTGCCTGTTTTCGCTGCCGCTGCGACGCGCCATGTCAGACCCCCGTCCCGATTTCAAACCTGCCCATTTTTAATAATACTTCGGGTTGGGTTAAGGACAGGTTTACAACCTATCGGACGGGGGCTGGCGGCGCGGCGAGGGGGTCCAGGGGGGCAAGCGTCCAAGCCTCCTTGGCGCGGTCCATGGCGGCGTGAGCCTGGTCGATGGGTGGCCGGAGGGAGAGCGGAAGTCTCCCTCGGGTCGTTGGGTCCATGGGGGCACGAGAGCCCCCTGGTCGTGGGTCCGGGGGATGAAATCGCCCCGGTCGGGTGGCCGGAGGGCGAAGCGCCTCGGTGGGGTCCACGGGGTGAAACCCCTGCGTCCGGGGGATGCAACGGGGGGTTGAAAAACCCCCTTGCCAAGATGCCCGCAGGGGCATGCGCGCGGAATTACGCGCGCACATCTTGCGCACCGTCCGAACGGCAGGTTTTCCACCTCCGATGGCACCCTCCGGCCGGTGCACGGATTAAGAACAGATTAACGGAAGTGCGGCGTCTTTACCATTCTGAAAACCGCAGCAGAGATTTAGAAATTAACGAAGATGGCGGACCAGAGAAGCCTTCGCTTCTGGATACCCGGAATGGCCTCAGCTTTGGCCACAGAAGCCCGTACAGGGGCATCCGAATTTACCCCTCTGTGAGAGGGGGGAAGGGACAATGGCATCCAGAGGCCGCCTCGGGCGTCCCGGAAACGGGGTGCAAAGCGGGCAGGGATCATTCGCGCCTCCGCGCGTAGTTGTGCTACCGAAATCATTACCGAGGTATGCCGCATGAGCATGCGTCTGGGAACCGCCGCGTGGGCCGATCCGGCCTTTATCGATCAGAACTATCCGTATCAGACGGGGGACGTGTGGCTGGGCAATTCGGCCAGCAACGGGGAGGCGCTGGGCTTCGGCGATGACCGGCACGTCTGCCTCGTCAGCGGTTCGCGGGGCGGGAAGGGGGCCAGCTCGATCATCAACAATCTCTGCCTCTGGCCCGGCTCGGTCGTGATCATCGATCCCACGGGCGGCGAGAACGCGACAGTCACCGCCGCCCGCCGGGGCGAGGGAAGCCCGTGCAGCGGCCTGAGAGGATCGCTTATCCGAAACAGGCCGGATGACCGAGAGCCCACACATTGCCTGCCAGCGGGCAAAGAGGGACGCGCCAGTCGGGTGCTTCTCTGACCGGCGCAAGATTTGTTGCACCAAAGGCTAACAACGACCGGCTAGCCGTGGTAAAGAAGCGCTGTCCGGCCACGTCCGGGGGCGCTTTCCATGGAGACGCGGATTGCCACAGCCGAGTGGGCAGATACCGGTTTGGTCGAGGAGAAATACCTCTACCGCAGGGGAGAGATTTGGCTGGGGCGCGCAGGGGGTGAGCGCCAGCTTCCCATCGGTTACTCCGACGATCGCCATGTCTGCCTCGTGAGCGGCTCGCGCGGGGGCAAGGGCACCAGCTCCGTCGTTAACAATCTTTGCCTCTGGCCCGGCTCCGTCGTCGTCGTCGACCCGAAGGGCGAGAACGCGACGATTACGGTGCCCCGGCGGGGCAAGGGCTCCCCGCAGTGCCTAGGGCTGCGGCAGAAGGTCCATGTGCTGGATCCGTTCAAGGCCGCCCAGATCGACGACTCCTACCGCAGCCGGTTCAACCCGCTGGACACCTTAAGCGCCGATAACGAAGAGGCCATCGACGAAGCGGGACGAATCGCCGACGCTATCGTCGTTATTCACGAGAGCAACGACCCGTTCTGGGACGAATCCGCACGGGCCATGGTCAAGGGCCTCATCCTTCATGTTCTGACGGCGCCTGAGTACGAGGGAAGGCGCAACCTGATCACGGTGCGAAAGCTCGTCACCCGTGGCGACTGGGAGGCGGTGGAGGCTCTGCGCAACGCCGGGGAGAGCGAGATTCCTCCGGCCCAAGGATTGCTGTGGACCAGGGTGGCCGGCAACCCCGCCCTCAGGGGGATCATCGCCGGTATCGGCGATACCTTCGCGAACATGCTCCTGAACTCGCCGAAGCAGTTTGAAAGCGTGCTGCAGGTCGCCAACCGCAACACCGAGTTCATCGACAGCCCCGCCATGCAGCGCTGCCTTGAGGCATCCGATTTCAAGCTTTCGGAGCTGAAAACCTGCAAGGAGGGAATGAGCCTGTATCTGTGCCTGCCGCAGCGCTTCATGAGCACCCATTACCGCTGGCTGCGGATGATGATCGCGCTGACCGTCACAGAAATGGAAATCGTGCGCGGACGGCCCGCGACCGGTTTTCCGGTGCTGATGATGCTGGACGAGTTCGCGGGCCTCAAGCGCATGGAGATCATCGAGAATGCGGTCGCGCAGATCGCCGGGTACGGCGTCAAGCTCTTCTTCGTGCTGCAAAGCCTCGAGCAGCTGAAGGCCGTCTACAAGGACAACTGGGAGACGTTCCTGTCCAATTCCGGCCTGAAGATCTTCTTCAGCCTCGATGACCATTTCTCCCGCGACTACGTCTCGAAGCTGGTGGGGGACACGGAACTTGTCCGCGAGGTGCGATCGGGAAGCGAGAGCGCATCGGAATCCGAAAGCCGGTCGCATAGCACGGGAACGTCGGCATCGCGTAGTTCCTCCGTGTCTGACGGGACGAACCGGTCGACTTCCGATTCGCAATCGCGCGGAACCAACAATTCGTTTACCCGTACAAGGGGACGGACAGGTTCAGACTCCTGGACGGAACACGGCATTTTTCACCTGCCGCGGGACACGGGCCATTCGCAAAGCCGGAATCGCTCCAAATCCTGGACGGAAGGCACATCGCAAGGCTCGTCCAAGTCGCAGAGCGCCGGCACGTCGCATGGCACGTCAGAATCATACGGCTCCACAACGAGCGAAACCGACGGCACCACCGTGGGCACGTCGCGGTCACGGACAATGGGCACAAGCGAGACGATTCACCGCCGCCGGCTGGTGTCGCCGGATGAAATCGGGCATCTCTTCGCCCGGATCGATGACCCGGAAGAGGGAACTTATCCGGGGCTCGCGCTCATCGTCATTTCCGGCGAGCGGACGATCGCGCTGCGGCGCGTCAATTATTACGAAGACCTGGAATTCATCGGCAGGTTCCAGCCTCATCCCGATCATGGCGCGGCGCCCCCTGTGAAGGAGCTGAGCTTCAACGGCAAGGCGCTGGACGAGCTGACCGGTTTCTTCAAGGAAATGGGGTTATCCGCGGTGTTCAGGGAATGGCTGGTCAAGGAACGCCAGCTCGTCTCCGCCGGGGAGCCGGTCGTAGAGTTGGGATTCAACCAGACCACAGGCGTGACGACAAGCATAACGGCGCCACGAGACGGAATGATCATGGCCCTGCCGGGTAAACAATGGAACGGCGCAATTGAGGCGGGGCCGATCTTCTCGATGCGGTATTTTGATAACGGAGAGGCCCCGCAGAATCCTCTTCAGCACCTGCCGGAATTTTATGCGCGGTATGAGCGGAGTGCGGAGACGTTCATCAGGCAATGTACGACCTATGCCGTGATCTGGGGCGCCTGCGTGGTAGCAGCATCATTCGGCGTGCTGGCGGAAGGTTTTCTCAAGGCCGCGGCTCTTCTTGCCGGCTTCATTTGCGCAATCCAGGCCAGGCGGTACTACAGCAAACGAAAGGTCTGGTCGAACGTTCTGATCCGCTTCCGGAAAAAACTGCTCGCAAAGAGCGCGTGAAGAATTCAGCCTCCACGGTTTCCTGAATTCCGGATTCCCGGCGGGAGGCGGTTCCGTGAAAGCCGCAAAACTGTCAGGTGGTATTGAGAGAGTGGCCCGCGGCGGCGGTCAGATTTCCCGGTCCATATCCTTGCCGCGGTTGATCTGTGCCTGGCGAAGCCGGGCTTTGAATTCCTCGTTGGCCTGCCGCGCGCGCTGATCTTCCTTCGCCAGCTTTTCCCTATCGATCGCCCTGTCCACGGTGCGGCGAATTTCGCCTTCGGCCCTCAAGTGCTGCTCGGGTCTGGGCGCGTGCGCGGGCTGCGCGGCTCTTTGTCCGGGCGGGATGTTTTGCTGTTCACGTGCGGGCTCCGGCCGGGCGTTGGTGCGTGCGAATTGCTCCCGCAGAGCGCGGGCGCGGTCGAGGGAATTTTTTTGTTCTCCGAGATCCAGATTCTTCGCGTAGGAGGTCGAACGCGCGCCGGGATCGTGCTCGCGCGGCTTTTCGGGTTCGCGCGGCGCTTGCGCGGCTTTCGCGTGGTCGAAACGCTCTTTCAGAGCGCGGGCGCGGTCGAGCGCGGACTCTTGCTCGTTAACGCGAACCGCCTTGGCGTGCGACGTGGTGCGATTGTATGGATTGTCGCTCACGGGGTTAGCGCCGGAGTTTGGCTTTCCGGAAGATTGTCATATTGCTGGCGATAGAGAAAGACCGGAGCTCGCCAGCGCGGGCGAGAAGGGGCGGGGCTTAAGCGGCGCGGGCATCGCTTTAGTCGCCCACGCGCTGTGCTGCGGCAAGGGTTTGGGATTCGGAGTGAGCAGAAAGAAAAGCGGCGGGCTCTTGCGAGCCCGCCGTGGCTTAGAGGCATCGGGGTTATTCGGCCCGCTGTTCTCCGGCGGCGTTCTGGAGTTCCAGAACCTTCGTGTGGGCGAGGTCGGCCAGTTTGGCGAGGGCCAGAAGGTCGTCCGCTGCCGTAGCTGTCGGTGGACTTCCAGTCGCCCTTCGCATTGCGGTAGCGGCGGTCGAAGGTCACGTTGTAGAAGGCCCTTCCCTCGCTCTCGTTCTTCCAGATGCTGGCGGTTTGCAGTCCCACGCTGACTTTGGCGTCCGGGGCGTTCTTTTTGGTTTCGTTCGTAGCTGACATTTCGTTTCTCCTTTTGTTTAAGACCGGCATCATTGCCTGTCTTCGTGACCCGCCTTTGCACGGACGGATAAGCGGGCTGTCAACGACTACACGGGAGCGATAGCGAATGGAGCGGGCCGGAGATTGACTGGCACGCGCGGCTGTGCATCGGCTCACGGAAAACAGACAGGCATGTGCCAGGTCGGGACGGGAGAAACGGATCAGAGAAGAAACCGTGAAAGTGCCGGGCGCGAAGCGCTGAGAGAATGACGGCGCATCGGGAGAGCGGAGGGGGCCGCGTCTACAGACCGTGCTCTTCCGCCGCGCTGCGATAAGGGTGAGGGACATCGATCTCCGGCAGCGGATGATGGCGGTCCAGGCGCGTGATGGCCGTCCTCTCTCGTCCAGGGGTTCAGGTACAGGTTGGCGCGGGCAATATGCTGATGCCGGTGGCGGCGAGTTCGTCGAGGGCCGTCAGGATCATTTCGCGCGTCTGCTCGATGGTCCACGGGCCGCCGACATAGCCGAGCATGCAGCGGACGCTTGGCTTCGGGGGCGATTTCTTCGGGCGTGCGCTTGCGCTGTGCCATCCCGTGATGATGCCCGGTTAATGGCGAGGCGTCCATATCGCTGCACCGAAGACGTTCTGCGAAACAGCCTTCGTTCCTCCGGCGTTTCAGTCCTCACGGCCTTTTCAAAAGCCACGGTAACAGGGCCGTCGTCAAGACAGGCTTTCGTTTACGGCTTCCGCCAAGGGAAAGGGCGGACCCTCCGCAAACGGCAGAGCCTGTTTCCTCTGCGGCCTTGCTGTTTCTTCCGGTGGCACAAAGGCCCGTTGCGGGCCTGAAAACACAGGAGGAAAAAACATGAAACTGATTTCCGCATACGAACTTCACCGGCGCAGCGCAAACGAACTCTCTGCCTTGTTCAGGCAGGTGTCGATTGGGCTGGTCACGACGCAAGCGCGGCAGCCCGGAGCGCAGGAACGCTCTGGCATCTCTGGAAAATATCGCGCGGGCGCGGCGCGCGCAGATGGCGGGTCCGGGGCGTTAAGCCCCGGCCTTTCAATGCTGGTCGGCAGCCTTGGCGGTAGCGGCCGTCGATCCGCGCGGGACAATCACGGCGCGGCGGGCGATGTGCGCGGGCAGGGATGACAACATCATGCCGATCACGGCGCCGTGTACCGAGACGGTCGGCCAGCCGAGGGACTGCGCCTCGTGGTCATCGGCGGAGATGCCGATCTCGACGGCTGCCGACAGGCCGTGTTTCTTTATTTTTTTGATTATCGTGTCCGCGCCATGCTGGGCGGCCAGGCGCTGACGGGTGACGAGGTCGAGAAGCTCGTCAATGACGCCGTCGGGCGTTCCACGCCGCCCGGATGACCACGACATGACGCTGTCCTCGCGGGCATCCAGCAAGCGGCTGGCCTGCGAGAGTGACAGACCAGCGGTGTCGATGAGGATGCGGAAAAGGGAAATGGCCATTAGTTTTTCAGCCAGTTTTGATTTTCTCTGCGGCGGCGTCGAAGGTCTCCGGCGTCCAGTCATTGTCCCGACAGGCGTTCTCTGCGTGGCGGATGCTGTCGCGCCAGAAGCCGCGCGGACCCTTTCCGGGCTGCGGAAATTTGTTGAAGAAAGCCGCGCGGTGATCGTTGCGGAGGTTTTTAAATTCAGTCGGTGTCATGCGAAGGTCTCTTACTTTTTGGCCGGGGCCGATCTCCGGGCCTGATACAACGAAGTGTACAGGATGTTTGTACAGTCTTGTCTAATCACAAATTGTTACAGAGAGCTTAACGTCCGGTCACCCGCGCCGACTTCAGCGCCGCACGGAGTAATCCGGCGGCGTCTGGCGGAAATTGCGGTCGCGGCCTCCCTTGTCCTTGTCCCGATCCTTGAGCGGCCTGCCTTGTCCGGCCCGCTCCCGAAATTCCTTGGCGAGATCGATAGCCTTGCGTTGCTCCGCCGTGAGGTCTTTCTCGTTCTCTTTCAGGTCGCGCAGACGCGGGTCTCCCGCGCTTTCAGCGGCCGGCGTTGCACGGGCCGGCGGGGCACTTTGCTGCTCTTTGGTCGCTTCGGTTTTCGCGGGAGCAGGTGTTCCGGCCTCTTCGTTGAATTCTTCTGAAAGACCTTGCGGCGGCGGGAGCGGCGAGGGGGCGGCCGTTTCTTTGAATTTCGCAGAGATGTGCTCCGGAGATTTCTTCTGAACTCCCGCCTCGGCGCCCGGCGGCTCGCTCTGCGTCTGCTTTTGTTCGCCGCCAGCGACCTCCGGGTGGATCGCCTCGGGGGCGCACGGCTCTGCCTTGGCGGGGGCGGATATATCCGCGGCGCCTTGTTTGAAGGCCTCGATCTTCTCGCGCTGTTCGGGCGTGGGTCCGAGGGCGCGCTGCCGGCCAGAGGAAGCGGCGCGAAACGCCTCGGCCATCTGCGTGGCTCTTTGGGCCTGAGCCCGGCGCGCCGGGGTGAGGCCGACCGCTATCGTCAGGGTCTTTGCGGGCGCGGCGATGCTCCGGAAGACGTCGCGGCGGATGGCAGTTTCGAGAGAGCGGCGCTCGCGTTTGTCGAGGGAGGTGAGCCCGTGCTCCCGGTGCTTGAAGTTCTCCATTTCGCGCCCGTGACGGCGGGCAAGCGAGGCGTTCTGCAGGCCGTATTCCTGCTCGCGCTTGCGGTCCTGCCAGCTTTGGCGGAACGCGGCGATGGCGTTGAAGCCCGTGATGCGGCCAAGCAGGGCCATGAGCCCCTTGGGCTGCCTTGCGGCGCGGTCGCGGGCAACGTCCTCGCTGCGGGCGCTTTGCATTTCGGAAAGAGCCTTGCGTTCGGCGGCGTGGCGTTCGCCGAGCTGCTGGCGTTTGATTTCGAGGTCGGCCCGACGGAGACCTTGAGCTTTTTGCAGGGCCTCGCGGCGTTCATTCGCGGTCAGCTTGGTCGGGGCGGCGGGTTCGGCTGTTGAAGGTGGATTCCGTTCGTGTTCCTCCCGCTGTTTTTGGAGCAGAAGTTCCTGGCGCTTCTCGCGGGCGCGGTCTTGCGCCGCGACGGCGGTCGGCAGCTTGTCGAGATCATAGCCGGCGAGGCGGGCCTTGAGCTCCTTTGATTTCACGCCGTCGAGCTGGCGAGAGAGAGAGTGGATTTCGCCGTAGAGATCCACGACGACGTAAGAGCGCTTGTCGCCGCGCGCGAACGTGTAGCCTTTGTCTTCGAGGGCTTTGACGAAAGAGGGGGCGTCGTCGGATTCGCGCCAGGCTCTGGTGATTTCCTCCATGCGCTGAATTTTGGAGGTGCCGGTGCGTTCCTCCTGCTGCTTCTCGCCGAGATTCTCGGTTTTGGCGTGGTCGGGGAAGCGGTCCTTGCCTCGGTTGTTGCGCATGCCGGGAGGAAGAGTGAGGTTATGGTCGCGCGCGTATTGTTGTGCTACGGCGCGGAGCTTCTGCCGGTCGTGCGAAAGCTGCACGGCCTTGCCCTTTTCGCTGTCGATGCGCGACCAGACGACATGGCAGTGCGCGCGGCCGTGCTTGACATGAAAAACAACCGCGCGGGGCTGCGTCAGCCAGTCCGAGTGATTTTTCAGTGCGGCTTATGAAATCGTAGTAATGTTCGCGCGTGTAGGGACCCTGCCGGTGGTCGGGGTTGACGGACAGCGAGTAGAGATATTTGACGCAATTCGTGACCTTGGCTTCCGCGTACCATTCGGCAAAAGCGCCGTGCAGGTCCTGAGCGATCGCGCCGCGCACCTCGGCGACTTCGACGCGGTCGTTGTCGTAGGAATTGAGCAGGTGGGTGGCAAGCTGCTGCCCACCGGAGCGCTGATTGCCTTTGGGGATCATGCACGACCCCGGATATGTACTCCGACGCACATCTTACAATCTTAGGTAAATCGGCTTAAAGGGAAATTAACCAGCTGATTTCGAAATGGGATTTGACGCCGCAAGACGAAGCTGCGCGGTGGCGTGATGGTCGGGATCGAGTTCTATGCCGATAAAGTTGCGGCCCAGCTCGCGGGCGGCCGACGAGCGTCGAGCCGGAGCCGCAGAAGGGGTCCAGGACGGTATCGCCGGGCTGGCTGAAGGCTTCGATCAAAGGCTTGAGGATGCCGAGCGGTTTCTGCGTCGGATGCAGCTTGTTTCCGGTGTAGGTCCAGTAGATCACGTCCGGCGGCGGGTCGCGGGGTTTCTGCGGCCAGCCCTTGGCCAGCAGATACGCCTGCTCGTGGCGGTACTGCGTGTGATACGAGCTGCTGGTGTATTTTTTCGGAAAGACGAAATGACCGGCGACGCGGAAGCCTGCTGATTTCCAGGCGTCCATGAACAGGTCGATTTTCGTGTAGCCGTAAAAGGTGACGCAGAAGGCGTCGGGCCGCAGGACGCGGAACATCTCCCGGTAGGCGGGCTTCAGCCACGCGGCGCTATCATCGTTCGGACGCGGCGGCCATGCCGGTCGCGGTAGTTCACGAGATAGGGCGGATCGGTGAGGATGAAACCGGCGCTGCCCTCGGGCAGGCGCTTCATGGCCTCGACGCAGTCGCCGTGGATGATGCTGTCGGTCATGGCGCCCTCCGGTCCATCGCGGCGATTTCCAGTGTGGCCTCGTGACGGCGGCGCGCGCGCAGTTCGATGCGGGCGAGCTTGTTCAGGTCGATCTGGCCGGCGGTGGCCATTTGCAGAAGGTAGTCGGAGGCGGGACGCAGAATTTCGTAGAGCCTCGATGTCGCACGGGATGTCATCGTCTGTCAGTTGCATGAGGTTTTCTCCTTTCGCTGTTTGGTTTCCTCGAAGACGCAGAACCGAAAAGCCGGACGGAAAAGCCGTCCGTGTCACCGAAGGGGAACAGGCAACACGGATTCTCGGAGCGGGCCGCCTGTTGACGCGGCGGCGCGTCCGGCTAGGGGTGCGGATGATCGTTCGAGGAACCCGGCGAAAGGAACGAATGCAAGCGGGAGACGATGGCCGTGCAGAGAGGGCGAGGGGGACGCGGTTACGGTCGCATTTGCGATCTTGCGGCTTGCATAGTCACCCCCTATGGCGGCTGGCAAGCTGGCCGCACTTCGGATGCTGTCGCTGAAACGGCTGATCACAAAAAAAGGGGCGTGTCGTGGAAGCGAATCGGCTTAGGCTGAGGAGCCCCGACATACACGCGCGGGTCGTGCAGGAGAGAGTAGCGCGAGCCGGAAATAACCGCTGACTGCTGAATGGGACCGAGGACATGAGCGATCAAAACCGCACAATCAAGATTGGCGAGGGGCAGATCGAATGCCACGAGATTGCGAGACTCTTCCCACCGATGACGGCCGTCGAATTTGAAGCGTTCAAGGCGAACATCGCCGAGCACGGATTGCGCGAGCCGATTTGGACATATCGCGGCAAGATCATCGACGGACGCAACCGTTATCAGGCCTGCACGGAATTGGCTATCGCGCCGGTCTATCGCGAGTGGAACGGCCAGGGTTCGCTGCTTGAATTCGTTCTGAGTCTGAATCTCCATCGGCGCCACCTGGACCAGAGCCAGCGCGCGATGGTGGCCGCACGCATCGCCAGCATGCGGCAGGGCGAGAGGACCGACCTTGTGGAAATTTCCACAAGGTTATCACAGCCACAGGCGGCGGCTTTGGTGAACGTATCGCGCGAGTCGGTGATTCTCGGACGCAGGGTGCTCGAGCATGGCGAGAGCGAGTTGATCGAGGCCGTCGAGCGCGGCGCGATCGCTGTCTCGACGGCGGCGACGCTCACGGAGCTCGCGCCCGAGGCGCAGCGCGAAGTGGTCAAGGCGGTTGCTGAAAATCCGCACGCCGCGACCAACGCCGCAAGAGAGGTGCGGCGGCAAGAACGCATGGGCGAACTTATAGAGGCTGGAACGCCAAGCATGGCCGGAGAGTTGGGCCGCTTCGCGCTTATCTATGCGGACCCGCCCTGGCGTTACGAGCACTCGATTAGCAGCAGCCGGGATATCGAGAATCAGTACCCGACGATGGCGCTCGCTGATATCTGCGCACTGCCCGTGGCAGAGCGAGCCCTGCCCGATTGCGTGCTTTTGCTCTGGGCGCCGAGTTCGAAGGTGGCCGAGGCCATGGAAGTGCTGAGCGCGTGGGGCTTCAGCTATCGCACCTGCGCGGTATGGGACAAAGAGGTCATCGGTCCTGGTTACTTTTTCCGTCAGCAGCACGAACTCTTGTTGCTCGCGGCACGAGGCTCTCCGCCTGCGCCAGCACCGTCCGATCGGGTGGCTTCTGTCATTCGGTCGCGCCGCGGAGCGCACAGTGAAAAGCCCCAACTCGTCTACGAGATGATTGAGCGCATGTATCCGGCGCTGCCCAAGCTTGAACTATTCGCCCGTGGGCGGCGTGAAGGCTGGAGCGCCTGGGGCAATCAGGCCGCCGCTTAGTCCATGGGCATCATGGCCTGCAGAGGGACGTGAGTTCGAATCGCGAGTGAGCGGCGGCCGGGCTCAGTGAGCTTTATAGTCGTGTTGAACTGGACCGAATTTTCGTGCACTCGTCATCTGCCCGCAGAAACAGGCTTTCGATGCGGCGGCACAAAGATTTTCTGGCCCTATAGCCGTTGACCTGCCGCAACATGCCCAGATAGCTGTTGAGGCTCCGGGAAACTTTCTCGAGCGTTTGCGGATCGACCGGTGACCCCTTGCGTTGCCACGCCCTGATTTTGCGCTTGCACCCGGACAGGCTCGTCCGGCGCAGATAGGTCCGGCCCGGCTTGATGATGAAGCCGGTGAAATCTATTCCTGAATCCACGCTGTTTATATGCTTCTTGTTGGGATGCAGATGCAGGCCGAGATTCTTCCGCAGGAAATCATCCATCTGCCCGTACCATGAATTCAGGACGGCGGGATCTTCGTGAAAGAGCACCAGGTCGTCAACATAGCGCCCGTAATGCCGCGCCTTCAAAACATGCTTCACATGCTGGTCCAGTTCGTTCATGTACAGATTGGCGAAAAACTGGCTGGTCAGGTTGCCGATGGGCAGACCCTTTCCGTCCGGCGCATGAAGCAGACTCTTGTGACGCGGCACGCGGGCGAACAGCGCGGGCGGGGACCGCATGGCCGCGCCGGGGCGCGGATCGTGCAGCGCCACCTGACGAATCAGGCTATGCAGCCACCCCCCCTTCATATTCATAACCACAGGCCAGATCGACCACAGTGCGGCGGTCGATGCTGTTGAAGAAATTGGCGACATCGGCCTTCAGGAAATGAGCAGGCTGGGTCCAGTTGCGCGTGATCGAGCGGGCGAAGCCCGACACCCGGCGCAAGCCGTCATGCGTTCCGCGTCCGGGAATGCAGGCGTAGGAATCGCGGATAAAGCGCCGGTGAAAATGCCCGGAAATCGCGTTGTAGATGAGGTGATGGACGACGCGGTCGCGGAAATCGGCCGCCCACACTTCCCTGATTTTCGGATGAGTCACGACAAAGGCGATGCTGCGGCCAATTTTGTAGGTCCCGCTCTCAAGGTCGCGGTAGAGATCAATCAGATTGCTCTCAAGCTCGGCCTCGAACCGCAGCTGGTTGGTAGAATTGCGCTTGGTCCGGCGGCAATCGAAATAAGCGTCGAACACCGCCTCAATCGTCAGGGAAGATTCCGTCATGGCTTTTTCACCTCATAAAATGTCCGGGAAAGGGGCTTCAACTCCGGACGTAGAGGACCGGCAGCGCGTTGTTCCGGTTGTTGTTGTTCTGGTCACCGTCGCTGAGCCTCTGGCACCAAGCGTTGTTTCTGTTGTTGGTGTTAGGCTCCGCCAACCAGACGTAACCGGCAGGAAACGAGCCGCAAGCGTATCGATGGCGATCTCTTGGTGCGGGCGGACGATGTTCGTTCACCTGACCCGGAGCCTTCCGGCCCCGCTTTGGTATTCCGCCCCTCGTGGGGAAGATACCGCCGCCATCCGAGATGAATATGCTCGCCGGGTCAGGCCCCTTCACTTCTGGCGACCTGAACCTGTTCTGTCTTCCCCTTTCCCGAACTCCTGAGCCAGCCCTGCGCCTGTTTCGCAAGACTGTCCGTCATTTCTGAAAGCGCCGCGTAGTGGCGGCGCGATAATATTTTCATGTCGTGGGACAGGCGCAGCATAAGCTGGATCGCCTGAACCCGCTCGACGATCCGATTCAATATGCCGCTCCTTGTCGGCGGCGCTGTTGGCCCGGTAGATCATGACAACCAGCTCGATCAGCTCGTCCTTTATTTTTTGGCCCAGAGTGTATTTGTATTCGCGCGGAAATTCCTTCGTCGCCGTCATCGTCCGCAGCAGAATATCGTAGGTCTGTTTATAAATAGGCAAATGCTGGTATTGCGCCATAGTTTTTTACAGTCCCGTCCCTAAAAAATCCCCGTGACCGCGCTGACGCGCGGCCACGAAATGATTAAATGATTGAATGATTCATCTCCGGACGCTAGAGGACCGGCAGCGCGTTGTACCGGTGAGCGTAGTAGATGTTCTGGTCACCGTCGCTGAGCCTCTGGCACCAAGCGTAGTCTCTGATGTAGGTGGAAGGCTCCGCCAACCAGACGTAACCGGCAGGAAACGAGCCGCCGCGATTGAAAATCTCTGTGAACGAGCCGCCTTTGCCTTTGAGGGTCGTCAGATAGTCGCCCTGCTTCCTCGTCGGCAGAGAACCGCCTTGCCCTTCTGCCCATGCGGCTGCCTTGAAATGATCCATGGCTTTCGGGGCCACAGAAAACCAGATCGGTTTGTTGTCGGCAGGGTAGATGCCCCCGTATATCTCGCCTTTGTGATCTCCGGCGCTCTCTATAGCGCCGATTTCATGCTCAGCTTTTGCGGCACTGTCGTTGGCGGCGGCAGGCTTGGTGATGACGGTGCCGGAGGTGGAAATCACAAGATGGCCGTCAGCCGCCCGTTCGATGGTCGCGCCGTTCAGGACGACCGTATTGAAATCCGCGCTGATGCTGATGCCCTGTGTGGCTGCGCCCCCGGCCTCCGCCGGGGCAGGCTGCGCGGCCTTCAACTCAACCCCGCCGCCGGTATATGCCGTAACCGTCTTCCCGTCAGGACTGACCTCAACCTTGTCGCCGCCCATGATGACAAAATCATGTCCAACGCTCACCTGAACGTCCTTGTTCACACCCTCTGCCGACATGTTTCGCTCTTTCTCTCGCTCGTGGTTGGCCTAGTAACTGGCAGTTAACTAACTTTAGCATAAAGTAGCTATAATCAATCTGTCAACAAAATAATATGGCTATCTAGTAGGAATATATTCTTGCTAGCGGCAGCCCGGATGATCGTTCGAGGAAACCGGCGAAAGGGACGAATGCAAGCGGCAGACGATGGCCGTGCAGAGATGGCGAGGCGGGCGGCGTTACCGTTGCTGCATCTGCGATCGGGCGGCTTGCATACCGGCGAGATACGCGGCGTGCAGCGCCTTGCGGATCGACCAGACGGCGAGGACGTGGAAGTCGAGATTCGTGCTGTGACGGGCGCGCAGGGTCGGGATGCTCAAATGCTCCCTGGCGATTTGCGCGATGGTCTCGTGCGGCGTCATGACCCGTCACCGGTCTGGAAGTCGTGCACGATACCGTCATGGTCGCATTCCGGGCAGAGGCAATAACTGCCTCCGTCATATTCGATATCGCCGAAATCTTCCGTGCCGTCGTCGTGGATGGTGAACAGCGCGGTGGCGGAGATTTTGAAAGGGCCGGTCGATCGGCAATGCGGGCATCGCATGCCGGCCAGGCAATTCGTATTGGGGAGGTCGGTCATGGCGGCTCGCAGGCTGGCGATGAAGAGGCGCAAGGCGGCTTTGAAATCGCCGAACCGCTCGTCGATGTCGATGGGTGCCGATGGCGGCGAGGTCGTTGCCGTTGCCCGATAGTCTTGGCCTGACGATCAGGTTGTCGAGCGCGATCGAAAGCGCGGCGGTTTCGTTTGTGGTCATTTGCTCTCCTTGCGGTTTTGAGGGTGGCTTCGAAGGTTTCGAGTTGTCCCGCCGCCTCGGCGTAGATGGTCTCGATCTCGCGGGACTCGAGAGCGGTCACGGGCTCGCCGTTTTCATAGTGGGCAATGTCGGCGATGCGCCTGAGAGCGGCGATGGCTTCGCCAAGGGCGGCGGCCAGCCGGAACGCCGGGTCTTCCTCGACTTCGGCGGCGTAGTGCATTTCGGCGCGGTCGAGGCAGGCTTTGAAGGCTATGCTTTCGCGGTCGGCGTAGTGGCGCAGGTCGCAAAGCATGTCGGTCAGCACGGCGTCGGGATCGTCGTAGAGCCCGCCTGGACCTTCCTTGCCGGCGGCGTATTCCGCTATGGCGTGAGCGGCCCATCCGGCGCGCTGTTCGTTGGTGATGGGGTCGGTCATGGTTGCCTCCTTCACCAGCTGGCCTGGTAGTGGATGGATTTGAAGACGCCCTTCTCCGGGGTGCGAAGCCAGGCGAGGGCGGCGGCGAATATTTTCAGGTCCTCGTCTTTCTCCGTGCCGTCGCTGGCGCCGAAGAAAAATCCTTCGGTGTGCGGGAGGGTTTCGGCGGTGATGGCGGCGATGATTTCCTCGATCTGGTCTTCGTCGAGGAAAATGGGTTCGCAGTTGTCGAAGCCTTTAGCGTAGTTGTCGACGATGTAGCCGTGCAGGTTCGGATGCTTGCGCCAGTAGCCAAGGCGCAGCATGTGGCTTCGCACCTCGAAGCCGTCCTCCCGCGGGATGCGGGCTTCGTCGGGCGGGTAGGCGCAGAAGTATTTTTCGCCGGTAAGATACATATCAAGTCCCATGTCGTTCTCCTTTTCGTTCCGGTTGTGGGTCAGTACGCCCAGGGAAAGCGCCGGACGGAAAAGCGGGGCTGTCACCGCAAGGGGAACGGGCAACACGGGAGCGCAGCGAATGGAGCGGGCGGCCCGTTGACAGACCCGCGCGTCCGGCGAGACTGGCGTTGATGCTGACCCATGCCGGAACGGGAGAACGGCGGGACTTCACGGAAAGGGCTTGCGGCGGATGCGATGACGGCTAAGGTCGGCGTGAAGCGAGGCGGAGGATGACGAGATACTCTCAGCGCGGGAAAAAGAGGTGGCGCGGCTCCTGGCGAATGGCGTTTCCAACAAGGAGATCGCGAGGGCGCTCGGCGTCGAAGTGGTGACGGTCAAGAAGCATGTCGGCAATATCTTCCGCAAGCTCGGCGCGCGGAACAGGACGCAGGCGGCGGTCCTGCTGGCGGAGGGGAAAGGTGCCGCGAGCGATCAGTCCTTGGGCGGAACGTAACCGATGGGATTTTTCTTCGGCGGGTTTGGCGGAGCGAGGAGCTTTTGGAAGCTGTCGTAAAGAATAGAAACCCTGCGATCGAGATGTTCGACCTTGCGAGCAAGCTCCGCATGCGTAGCAAGCATCTGGCGCATTTTGATGAAGACGCGAATGATCAGCACATTCATTTCAGCAGCTCGGTCGCTACGGAGGACACTGGAAAGCATGGCAATCCCATGTTCAGTGAATGCCCAAGGAGGTTTGCGGCGACCGCCACGGCTCCCGTTTGATATCGCAGTTTGCGACATCAAAAGGTCAAACTCGGATTGAGTGAGTTGAAAGGCGAAATCCTCGGGGAAGCGCTTGCGGTTGCGCTTGACCTGCTCATTGAGGCGGCTGGTAGAAACACCGTAAAGTTTGGCCAATTCACCATCGAGCATCACTTTTTCGCCGCGAATGAGGTAGATGCGGCTCGCGATGCGTTCGATCGGAACGATGGATTTGCCCTTGGCCATCGCGGAATTCTGCACGGCGGGGAAAAACTGTCAATCCGTTTAGGCCTGCGCGTTGTGCTGGGTTGCACATCTGCCCCGTGGGAGCGGGGGACAGGCTTCGGCTGCCGGGAGATGGAAGATTGATCGTGTCGAAAGGGTCCGGCGGTCTGGAAGGCGCGGGCTCGCCGTTTAGGCGCGAGCGGGGGTCTTTGCTCCCCTCGCCTAGCAATTTTTTAGATAGGGCCGGGCTCGATTTCGGTTAGAGAAGCGCCGGAGGCGGGGGAAGTTTATTCATAAGACTGCGAAAGAGGCCTTCCTGAACGTTCGCGGCCCATTGTTCCCGTGAAAACCGCCGGTATTTCTTTCTGAACCTATAGTTCTGTGACGAATTTGTCGCGGCCGGTTTTCCTAGGCTTTGCGGCCAGCCGTGCCGGGGCAGGAGCTGCGCCAGCAGATCGACGATGACGCCGATGCACATGCGGGCTCGGTTCGCGCATACGGTGACGGTGATGTACCCCGCCCACTCGAGCTGGCGGAGATAACGCTGCACGGAGCGGCGGCAAACGCCCATGCGTTTTGCGATCCATGTCACGGTGATTTGCGCGCTGCGTGCGTCGCGGTGGCGGCGGTAGACATACGCGGCGAGTATCCGGCCGCAACGGCGCGCGCCATCGCTTAAGTTGGGATCCCGATCGAGGCGCTCGGAGAGCGACGGCACGTAGGCGCCGCTCTCATGCGCGGGTTGAAGGGAAGGCGGGTCGGCGGGCCAGCATCGCGCCCGGAGCGACCTGATGGTCTCGTCGTCCGGGTTACTACTGCACTTAGTATTGGTCATTGGTTTTCTCCTTGGTTATGAGAAAACCCGCCTGTGAGTAGGCAATGAACATCCGTGGCAAGAATTCTCTTGCGTTCGGTTCCGAATCCTGCGAGATTGTTTTTGGGAATTTTCTTAATCGCAGAATTCGTCTATTCTAAAGCCCGCTTCGGCGGGTTTTCTTTTTGCTGCTACATCGGTTCTCGTATCCCTGAAGTTGTTACGCGGAAAATCAGACGGGCTCCCGGAATCGGGCGTCCGATTTGAAAGTGTGCCCGAAGAACCGGCAATCAGCAAGTTAACGTGTAAACTGCGGGACTTGGCGCTTGTGACGGGCCTGTGCAAGACCGCGTGACACGGCTACAGGCCGAAGTTGAGGGACTGTGGATATGTTATCGAGACGAGCGGCCCTGGGGTGCGCAGGGCTATCACAATCCGTGTTCTTCGGCTGCGCTTCGGTAAGGTCTGTCCAATGTGACGGTGCTGCCCGGAATTTTCGCGCCGTCGGGAAAGTGCGTCAGCGCGTGGCCGTGCCGGTCGACGGGAGTGAGATAGACATTCAGGCCGGCGATATGTTTGATGTTGCGGGCTTTGAGCTCGTGAACAGCGTTCACGAATATAGCTATTACGTCATCGGTCGAATGCCGTCCGGGACAGGCTATTTTCATTCCCTTCGGTAACGGCTTCTTGTCCGATCTGGCGCTCTTGCGGCGGGGCATCCGCTCCTCTTACAGCCCCTTTGGCTTGCAGTCCAGTTGTTTTCAATGAGGGACGGGGAGAACCGCTGCGCGGCTCTCCCCGTCGTTGGCGCAAAAGCTAGAAGGGAGCTTCCGCATCCGCTGCCGCTGCGCCATTGCGGCTGCCCAAGAACCTGATTTGACGGGCGATGACTTCGGTGCGGTAGCGTTTACCGCTGCCGTCCCTGGCTTCGTATTCCCGCGTGCTGAGACGTCCTTCGACATAGACTTGGCGGCCCTTGTTGAGGAAGCGTTCGCACGTATCGGCGAGTTTCCCGAAAGCCACAACGCGGAACCATTCGGTGCGCGCCTGTTTGTTGCCGCTGCGGTCGGTGAAGCGTTCCGTGTGAGTAGCGCGGGGCATCTCAGCCCCACGCCCTCCCAGAACCGGACATGAATCTCTCGATTCATCCGGCTCCCATCATCCGGCCGCATGTTGGAGGCCCAATGGGCGAACAGCTTTGGCTTGCGGCGCTTGAGCGCCCGCAACCAATCCCAGCCGCCATCGTGCGGCCCCGGAACCGTTTGTATTTGCGCATCGCCCAGCGCACGATGAAAGCATCAATCGTGCGCAGTTCCTCGCGAAGTTTCGAGGGATAGAAGCGACCATAGTAGCGCACCCATCCGCTGAGGACGGGACGCGCCCAGGTCGCTATCTCTTCCAGCTCCAAGTCGTTGCGGAGATGCAACCGCCAACGACGAACCTCTGCCGCATTCTCTTGGCGGCCTTGCTTGCTCACCGCCGGAAGAAAGCTGACAAAGTGTTCCTCCCGGTTAATCGACGATCTCGGCCTGAACGTATAGCCGAGAAAGTCGAACGACCGCTCCGGATATTCCCCTGGGCGATTTGCATCCTTGCAGTAAACGACCTTGGTCTTTTGCGGGTGCAGTTGCAGCCCGCACTCCGCAAACCTCTGCTCCAGCGCCTGACGTAACTCCAGCGCCTGAGCCTCGCTTCGACAGTGGCAGATAGCATCATCAGCATATCGCTCGAACGGGATGTCCGGGTGTTCCCGTTGCATCCAGCGGTCGAACGCGTAGTGAAGAAAAAGATTCGCCAGTACAGGGCTGATAACTGAACCCTGTGGGGTTCCTCTTTCTCGGCTGACCAAGGTTCCGTCCGGCATGCTCACGGGCGCCCTGAGCCATCGCTCAATATACAGCAGCACCCATTTGCAGTCCGTGTGATGGCGCACGGCCCGCATCAAAAGTTCCCAGTCGATTTGGTCGAAGAAACTTTCGATGTCGAGGTCCAAAACCCAGTCGTTGCCAACATCGCTGCCGGGCCACGGCTAAAGCATCGTGGGCCGATTTCCCTGGCCGATATCCATACGAGTCCTTGTGGAACCTCGGCTCCAGTATCGGTTCCAGGTACCGCTTGACCACCGTCTGGGCGATTCGGTCGGCGACCGCCGGGATTCCAAGCGGACGCGTTCTTCCGGAATCACCCTTCGGAATGTCAACTCGGCGCACGGGCGGCGGAAAGTAACTGCCCGAACACATCCGATTCCAGATTCGATAGAGGTTCTTGCTCAGGTCTCTCTCGAAATCCTCGATGGACTGTCCGTCAACTCCCGCCGCCCCTCGGTTCGCCTTCACTTGCTTGTACGCTTCCCACACCTCGCGCTTCGCAATACAAAACGGCTTGGCTTTATCCATGCGGATCCTCCCCTTGCGGGTTGTCCACCGGATAAAGCCGGATGACGACGCCCCTTCGGTCCAGTCCCATTACAGGACCTTCTTCCCTACTACGGGCGTCTCCGCCCCTGTGCCCCGCATCGGTACTCAGACCCTTGCGGCGACTAACCGCTTGGGTTTCTCCCTTCGCATCGGGACGACAGGTTCCTGTGTTCCTTATCGAAGCCTGTCTCAAGGTCACGCCGCCTTCATGCCGGACGCCGGTTGGGCAGTCAGCAGGCGTCTCCCAACCCTTGCTCGCGGGATAGAAGTCCGAATCCCGGTTTCGACGTCGCTTGAATACGTTACGACACGTCATCAGCGGTTCACTTGCGTTCGTCTCCTTGAGACGCACCTGACGGAGTATCCCTCCGCCTTTTCCACAACGCTCACCACGAGGGCTCTTTACCCTCGCAGCTTGTGGCGGTTTGAAGCCTGCCCCTGCAGGCCGACTCCGGGGGGCCATCCCCCATCTCCGATAAAGCTTTCACAGCACACGACCTGGCGGCCCTTGTTGAGGAAGCGCTCGCAGGTGTCGGCGAGTTTCCCGAAAGCCACAACGCGGAACCATTCGGTGCGCGCCTGTTTGTTGCCGCTGCGGTCGGTGAAGCGTTCCGTGCTGGCAACGGACAAGTTCGCCACCTTTCCTCCGCCATTGGGGAGAGCACGGACTACCGGGTCGGCACCGAGATTTCCTAGCACCATCACCTTGTTAACTGACATCGACGTAACCTCCATTCCTTTTTTGTTTTGCGCCCGCTTCCCGTCATCGGGCAGGGCGTTTTGTTGCCTTTTGGATTTTCGCCGAGCGCCGCAGTTTCTTCGGCGGGCGGTGAGCGAACCTCATGTTGCAATCGCACCAGCACTCGTAGCAGGAGTCACAATCGCCATTTCGGCAGTCGATGCAGATGCGCGATTCTGCGCGTTTCATCGGTCTTTTCCTTTCGCCCGCATCCCGTTCCTCGGGCAGGGCGTGCCGCTTCGCTTTTTCATTACTGCGCAACATTTTCCGCGCGGCCCTCTCACAAATCAGAGGAGGGCCGTGCGCCGATTTCCTAAGACGCGCGAGCGCAGCGGGCGGCAGGCCGTGCCAGCGCGAAAGCGCCCCCGGTTTGTCTTTGGGGGCTGGCGCGGCGTGCTAGAGAAGCGAACGCCACCGAATCGATTGAGGGATCGCGGTACGAGACGGGGTGCCGGGCGAGGGGGGGCAGATTCGCGCTTTTAGGAGATTCACGAATTTTTAGGGGGTCGGGCGTTACTCTGGGTAGTAGACAGGCGGACGGCATTTGGCCGCCGGGTGAAAGGCGGAAGAGGAAGCCGTGGCGCAGCTATTCCAGAAGGTGAAGGCGGGACGGCTGCGGGAGAACTTCAATCAGCTCAGCCTTTTCGGAGATGGTCGTGCAAAAGCCCGCGAAGAGAGGAAGGTCGGCGATGGTCCGGAGAACGCAGTTGGGAGAGATGATACTCAAGCACTGGCAGGAGAACC